>CAZGCT010000081.1:0-1030 GCA_964524325.1 uncultured Hyphomicrobiales bacterium | reverse complement strand
CTTGCCGATATGTTAATGTAGCACCCGCTCTTCAGGGCGGGTGAGGATTGAAACATGCTGTACTCCATATTACATGCTTGCCGATATGTTAATGTAGCACCCGCTCTTCAGGGCGGGTGAGGATTGAAACAACGTGCTCATCGTTTTCCTCCTGCCCATATCGGGCACGTAGCACCCGCTCTTCAGGGCGGGTGAGGATTGAAACCCAAACGTGCTTCCGACTCAATCCGTACTCATGTTTGAGTGTAGCACCCGCTCTTCAGGGCGGGTGAGGATTGAAACCAAATAATTTTCTCAAGCAAACGGTCGACGACACAAAGTAGCACCCGCTCTTCAGGGCGGGTGAGGATTGAAACTCAAGCGGGCGGTACCGTCGACAGCCGTCAGTGCGTAGCACCCGCTCTTCAGGGCGGGTGAGGATTGAAACGCCTGCTTGCTCGCGTGCTTGCTTGCCCGCCGAGTAGCACCCGCTCTTCAGGGCGGGTGAGGATTGAAACATTTGCTTTTGCTTTTGCTCATTTGTATTTGCTTTGTGTAGCACCCGCTCTTCAGGGCGGGTGAGGATTGAAACAGCAGGGGGGGGAGGGGAGGTATCGCGCGGGGAGTGTAGCACCCGCTCTTCAGGGCGGGTGAGGATTGAAACGCCGACTTGTCGTGTGATAGGTACCCACCAGTTCGGCTGTAGCACCCGCTCTTCAGGGCGGGTGAGGATTGAAACCGAAAAGAAGAACCCCTGGGCATCTACCTCACAAAGTAGCACCCGCTCTTCAGGGCGGGTGAGGATTGAAACCCTACGAGAAAAAGCCGCTGAAATATGGACGCTACTGTAGCACCCGCTCTTCAGGGCGGGTGAGGATTGAAACGGCAGGGGCTGGTGGGGCTTGGGGGGAGTGGGCGACTCGAACGTAGCACCCGCTCTTCAGGGCGGGTGAGGATTGAAACCGAAAAGAAGAACCCCTGGGCATCTACCTCACAAAGTAGCACCCGCTCTTCAGGGCGGGTGAGGATTGAAACCCTACGAGAAAAAGCC
>CAZGCT010000080.1:0-1036 GCA_964524325.1 uncultured Hyphomicrobiales bacterium | reverse complement strand
TCATCACCGACGAGCTGGTCGAGTTCAAATACTGGACCCAAAGTTACACGGAGGGACACATCGACACACTTGCGCGCCAACTCCTGGATTATCAGGGTTCCGGTCGTCCGCTGATCCTGGAGCTGGCGCGCACCAAGACCAACCCTATCACCGAGGCGTATATTGACAAGTTGCTGAAAGAGCTTCAGGCGGCGGACGTCCAGATCACCCGCGAGCAGATTCGGCTGATCGACTTGCCGTAGGAGGTGTGTCGTGCGCTACATCCAACCTGGTCTTGAGTTTTACCAGGTCAAAGTCTCCCGGCGAGTGGAGGACGTGCTGCCGTGGATGGAGGCGGTGGCTGCCTGCGGCGCCGAGTTTTGGACGAGGGACGAGAAGCGCCCGGCGCCCAGGGAAGAGTGGGCAGACATCGTGCAGGCGTGGATGCAGGAAGACCGACGTCCGCTGGCGGAGTGGCGCGTCTCCCTCAGCCTGCGCTTTGAGGACCTGCCGGGGGTCTTCCTGCACTTTAGCATCACTCAGTTCAATGACGGAGGAAACAAGTTTGAGATCGGCACCCTGCTGAGCTTTCAGTTTGGAAAAGATGAGCGCCACCTGGTGGAGCCAACGACGCAGCGCATCCTGGAGTTGAGCCGCCTGCTCTACCCCCTGACCCAGCCGTGGTGGGGGGTGGTTGATGCTGACAATCCGCTTCTCCATAAAGATATCCCAAAACGTCGGCTCAAGCACATCGGCTGGGTCAACTTCTTCGGCCCGCCGTATGTGGAGCGCTACGGCCGCGACTTCCTGCTGGGCTTGCCCGGCTACCGGACGGAACTCTTGCCCGACGGCGGCGTCTTCCACCGGCTCTCCCCCGCCTTCGTCGCCGCCGACGAAGCGGAGGCCAGGCGTCTGCGGCAAGCGGTCATCGCCTACTGCCGCCAGCACGGCCGCAAGGTCACCTGCTTCGCCCCCTACGTCATCCCCGGCCTCACCCAACTCGCCCCGCCCGAAGAACCCCTGGACGACGCCCAGCTCATCCTCTACCTCGACAACG
>CAZGCT010000079.1:0-1053 GCA_964524325.1 uncultured Hyphomicrobiales bacterium | reverse complement strand
TATCTTGTGGTTTACCATCTTTCCAGTTAAATGAATAACAAACTTTTTTAATTCTCGGTATTATTACAGTGCCAAAATATTCTCCTATTTCAACAAGTAAAAATTTTCTTTTTCCACCATCTTCTTTGTTTAATTTCATAACAGCATGTGCGGTTGTGCCTGAGCCGGCAAAGAAGTCAAGTATTAAACTTTCTTTATTTGTTCCTATACCTATCAAATATTTTATTAAATCTGTCGGTTTGGGATATTCAAATAACCTCTTACCAAATAGATTATCAATTTCAGAAGTTCCAATCTCATTATAATACTCTAAAATTAATGTATCATAAGGATTTGTCCGTTCTCTTTGTTCTCCTTTATTATCCACCAGTTCGTATTCTTTGTAAAAAACTTTCCATTTGTTATTGATTTTACGAAAAACAATAAAATCATTCTTAATACCCCAATCTACTTTTTCTTTTCCCCATCTAAAAATCCATCTTTTATCTGATGAATCCCCTCCTGGCCATATTTCGATTTTTTCTGACGCCGGTGCTTTTACAAATTTTTCCCCATCAAAAAATTCAACTATTTGATTCTTCTCTATAATAATAGGGTAATCCAAGGTTTTTGAATATGTTATGCTTCCTCTATCTAATTGGTTTAAATCAAAGTATCCTCTTTCTTCAAAATATGAATCTTTATATTTTAATCTTGATATATCGGCTTGTTTTCTATTTATTTTTGCCTTGTCAATTTCTTTTGAATAACAAAGAACAAAATCATGAGCATTAGCTATATGTTTTATATCTTGTCTTGGAGCAATTCCAGTTTTTCTAACAAAAGTTGCTATGATGTTATTTTCACCAAACAAACTATTGAAAAGTATTTGCAAGCGAGATGTAGAATTTATCCTTATATTTGTTCTTAATGTGTCACCGATATTTGTAAAAATAACACTATCATAGCTCATTAAATCTTTTGATAAACTCAACCTATTTTCCATCATTGAAAGCCAACTTGAATGTTGATACCTGTCTCTATATAGAAATTCATCACTTCCAGTGTTGTATG
>CAZGCT010000078.1:0-1065 GCA_964524325.1 uncultured Hyphomicrobiales bacterium | reverse complement strand
TTACAACCTGTTTAATCTCCTCTATATCTTCATCAGCATAAATAGCAAGAGACTCCTTTAAATGCTTTAATACACCCACATAATCCACAACAAACCCGCAGCTTTTGTTTTTATAAGTTCTGTTTACTCTTGCTATTGCCTGTAATAGATTATGTCCTTTTATTACGTTATCCAAATACATAACCTGTTCAATAGGTGCATCAAAACCTGTAATAAGCATGCTCTGAACGACTAAAATACCTACATCACCAGAGATGCCACCCTCGTCAGTTTTATCAAATGGAAGTTTGAAACTTTTTATTATTCTCTCATGCTCGTTTTCGTCAGTGTGAGGATGGTATTCAGGTGGGTCGTTAGCTACACCTGATATGACCACACCAACCTTTAATCTCTCAATCTGGCTAATGTCAGTGCTATTAATATTATTCTTTCTCAAATGCTCTATCTTTTCCTTTATTGCATCTTCCAGTGCTTTTTTGTATCTGATTGCAGCAAGTCTTGATACGCTTACCACTTGCGCCTTAAATCCATTAGGGAAGACATGGGTAACATAGTGGTCAATCATATCCTTTGCCTTATCTTTTATAACATTCTCATCTTCAAGGTACGCCCTCCACATATATTTTCCCATGATTCTTGTTTTTTCATCAGCATCTATCATTGAGAAAACATCCTCAAACTTTGCATTCGCAGCTTCTTCATCAGAAAGTTCTGCGCTATGCACCCTGCCTTCATAGACGATATCAACAGTTACGCCATCATTAACCGACTGTCTTATACTGTATTTGTCAATGTACTCGCCAAAGGTCATTTCAGTTTTCTCAATTGGTGTTCCAGTAAAGGCAACTTTTATAGCATTAGGTAAGGCTTTTCTTAAATTAGCTCCCAAATATTTATACTGGGTTCTATGGGCTTCATCGATCATAATAAGAATGTTTGAGGATGTATTAAGCACAGGAAATTCAGTTTTCAGTTCTCTCTCCTGATACTTATGAATCATACCCATTACCAAGTCAGGGGTGTTAGTTTTTAAAAGGTCTTGTAGTTCCTTTATGCTACTAGCAA
>CAZGCT010000077.1:0-1112 GCA_964524325.1 uncultured Hyphomicrobiales bacterium | reverse complement strand
ATTACCACAGATAGAGTGCCAGAGGAGTTTTATGATGAGATTTGGAAAAATAAAGAACAGAAAAAAGAATGGGAAGAATTAGGATTTGAGATACCAAAAGAGAAAAATGGATTATTTAAGACAACAAGCAAAGAGTTATTAAAGAATAAAAAACTACCAATTGATACAAAATATTTTAGTCAAGAATTTAAAGAAAAACTTCTTGAGAAACTTACGGAAAAGAGAGATTTAGATGATTTATTAGATGGCTTACTTATCAAAAGCGAAAACTGGCAGGCATTGAATTTACTTTTGGGAAAGTATAAAGAAAAAGTCCAGACAATTTATATTGACCCGCCGTTTAACAAAGAACAAGATGCAGATTACCTATACAATGTGAAATACAAAGACTCCACCTGGGTAAGTTGTTTGGAAAATAGATTATGGCTGGCAAGAGATTTAATGAATGATAGAGGAAGTATATTTGTAAGATGCGATTATAATGGCAATTGGCTCGTAAGACCTTTGATGAATGAGGTTTTTGGAGAGGAGAATTTTAGGAATGAGATTACAGTAAAAAGATCTACTCAAATGGGTAGTACTGCAGATAGATTGCCGACTGCTTTTGATTCTTTATATTGTTTTAGTAAATCTTTTGAAAAATTTATTTTTCAAAGGTTAAAACGAGAGAGAATTTGTAGGTACTGCGGACAAAAAAAGGAACCACAATGGATACTAATGCATTCGCCGGGAGAACGATTTCCACCAGAAAGAAAAATTTTTGGGAAAATTTACTATCCTCCTAAAGGACGACATTGGACATTTGTTCAATCTACAATTGAAGAATTGATAAAAAGGAAAGAGTTAAGAATTAATGATAATATAATTTATGAAGATATGAAAGGAAACAAAATTATAGGTATGCCTGAATATCTACAATCAGAAGAAGAATTTGCTGACAACAACTGGTTAGACATTCCAGGATATTCAAAAACTCAAGACTTCCCCACCGAAAACTCCGAAATCCTCCTTAAGCGTGTCATAGAATCTACCTCTAACGAAGGCGATTTAGTTATGGACTTCTTCCTGGGTTCTGGCACAACAACAGCGGTAGCACATAAACTTGGTAGAAA
>CAZGCT010000076.1:0-1126 GCA_964524325.1 uncultured Hyphomicrobiales bacterium | reverse complement strand
CCCAAATCACCCAATTGTAGGGGCAATTCATGAATTGCCCCTACGTATCAAATGAATTGTCCATACGGAAAAAAATATATGAAAAAAAATAATTCAATAATCCAGGAGGAACAGCAAAACAAACCAACAAAATTCAATTGTAAGTAATACCCAAATCACCCAATTGTAGGGGCAATTCATGAATTGCCCCTACGTATCAAATGAATTGTCCATACGGAAAAAAATATATGAAAAAAAATAATTCAATAATCCAGGAGGAACAGCAAAACAAACCAACAAAATTCAATTGTAAGTAATACCCAAATTATCCAATTGTAGGGGCAATTCATGAATTGCCCCTACGTATCAAATGAATTGTCCATACAAATCAAATGAATTGCCCCTACAATCCAATGCAATTACCCCAACAAAATAAATAAACAAATTCTCCGTTCCCTTTAATTAAATATTATTTACATTCAATTGGATTTCGAAAAAAACAAATACCACCGCCGTTCGATTCGATTGAAACATTATGATTATTCGCAACCCGGTGCATATTTCATCACAATATGTACCCACCACCACAAATGCATATTTGGCGAAATTTTCGATGGGAAAATTAGGTTAAACGAATATGGTAAAACGGTGGAACGATGCTGGACAGCAATCCCTGAGAATTTTCCTGGAACAGAATTGGATAGATACGTCATTATGCCCAACCATATCCACGGCATCATAGTAATAAACGACACCATCGACAAAAACCATCACCCCAACCCCCCACCCAATAACGTACGGGCAAATCACGAATTACCCAATAATGTAGGGGCAATTCATGAATTGCCCCTACAATCAGAACGCAGGCAAATGACAATTCCCAAAATCATAGGTAGATTCAAAATGAATTCAGCCAAAGAGGTTAACCAAATACGAAAGACGATGGGTTTCCCCCTATGGCAGAGGAATTATTATGAACACATCATCCGAAACGAAAGGGAAATGTACAAAATCAGAGAATACATAATAAATAATCCATTAAAATGGGAATTTGACGAATATTACCACCCCCACGGATAAATCCCAAATCACCCAATTGTAGGGGCAATTCATGAATTGCCCCTACGTATCAAATGAATTGTCCATA
>CAZGCT010000075.1:0-1127 GCA_964524325.1 uncultured Hyphomicrobiales bacterium | reverse complement strand
AACGAGTTGCGGCTAAGCCGCAGACGCGAGCGGCGAGCGCAGCGAGCCGCGAAGCGGCTGTCGGCTTGAGCCGCATGTTGGGCGGCCCCTACAACTACAAACCTAACTGTCATTGCCCTGGTACAGGCAATGGCGAACGGAACGGCTCCGACGCAGACAACGGAGACACAAAGGGCTGAGGGCCCAATGCGGGCGGTGCCATACCGGCGCTATGTGTCGCCGCCAGTCTCTCCTCGCGCCGTCCGCTTCCCAGCGCTTGTACACCGCCTCCACTGGGACACTCCCGGTAGCATACGCGCACTTCCACGTTGTCTACATAGACCCCCTCTGCCCGGTTCCCAGACCCATCACTGATAAACACCAATGCTACCCATACCCTATCTCTCCCCAACACATTGCTCAACGTTGGAACACTGGTGAAGTCAATCGCTTGCTCCACCCACCCTCCAGTTTGAGTAGACCAACCGTACCCATAGAAGTCTGTACCATTCACCGAAACACCCCAAAACACCCTATCACCTGGCTCGGTGGAAAGCCATACCCTAAACCGCATGTCACCGGCCATCGCATCTCTCAAATCGAAAGGACCATATGCCATCCAGCTCCTGGCATTGTGAGGATAGTTACTCCCGCAACTCAACACCGCCCCTTGCGCCCCACCTCCTACACCCCAGCCGCTGTAGCTGCCAGCATACGGACGACAATTCCGCTTGCCCCAGTAATACTCTCCGTAATTACTCCCGTTGTCATCCCAGACTATCCAATCCCCAGGAAAAGCCCCCTCAAAGTTCTGGCTGGCAATCGTCACCCAGCCCGGAGGTGAGACAATCGTTGATCGCACGGTGCTCCAGCCACTGTTGCCGGCGCAGTTGGTCGCCCGCACGCGATAGTAGTACGTGCCCACCGGCTTGTTCGTCGCTGTCCACGAGGTGCCCGCACCAGAGTAGACGGTCACCGCACCGGTGAAGTTCGGGTTGGTGGCTTCTTGCAGGGTGTACGTCTCGGCCCCGGAGGCCGGCTGCCAACTGACCGTGTAATTGGGGCTGCGGGTGGGGTTGCTGATGGAGTTCAGCACCGGGGTGGCCGGCAGAATCGCCGGATAGCATCTCAATACCAGCGGCAGATAG
>CAZGCT010000074.1:0-1128 GCA_964524325.1 uncultured Hyphomicrobiales bacterium | reverse complement strand
CGTTGTCGAGGTAGAGGATGAGCTGGGCGTCGTCCAGGGGTTCTTCGGGCGGGGCCAGCCGGGTGAGACCAGGGATGACGTAGGGAGCAAAGCAGGTGACCCGGTAGCCGTAACGGCGGCAGTAGGCGATGACTTCTTGCTGTAGCTGTAGGTGACGGGCCTCGGCCTCATCGGCAGCAACGAAAGTAGGAGAAAGCTGGTGGAAGACCCCACCGTCAGGTAAGAGCTCCGTCCGGTAGCCAGGCAGGCCCAGCAGGAAATCCCGGCCGTATTTCTCCACATACGGCGGGCCGAAGAAGTTCACCCAGCCCAGGTGCTTGAGCCGACGCTTGAGGATGTCTCGAGGAAGTATCGGATTGCTAACATCGATCAACCCGAGCCACGACTGGGTCAGTGGGTAGAGCAGGCGGCCCAACTCCAGGATGCGCTGGGCCGTCGGCTCCACCAGGTGCCGCTCATCCTTTTGAAAGAACTGAAAGTCCAGCAGCGTGCCGAGGTAAAGCAGATTTCTCTCATCGTCAAATTGAGAGAAGTCGAGCCCCAGAAACACCCCTGGCAGGTCCTCAAAGCGCAGGCTGAGGGAGACATTCCACTCAAACAGAGGACGCCATTCCTTCTGCAACTGCGACTGAACGTTGCTTACCCACTCTTCCCGGGGCACTGGGCGTTTCTCGTCCGCCGTCCAGAACTCGGCGCCGCGGGCGGCTACCGCCTCCATCCACGGCAAGATATCCTCCACCCGCCGGGAGACCCTGACCTGATACGCCTCGAGCCTAGGCTGAATGTAGCGCACCGCACACCTCCTACGGCAGATCTATCAGGCGAATCTGCTCGCGGGTGATCTGGACACCCGCCGCCTGAAGCTTTGTCAGCAACTGCTCGATATACGCCTCGGTGATGGGGTCGGTCCTGGTGCGCGCCAGCTCCAGAATCAGCGGACGACCGGAACGTTGATACCCCTTGAGCTGATCCGCCAAGTCTATGATACTTTTCTCCGTGTAACTCTGGGTCCAGTACTTGAACTCGACCAGCTCATCGGTGATGAGGACGAAGTCCACCCGGCCGCCTTCAATCATCACCTCCACGCCTTTGAGTTTGCCGGCCTGGTGCAGTTGCTCCGCCCGCAGC
>CAZGCT010000073.1:0-1144 GCA_964524325.1 uncultured Hyphomicrobiales bacterium | reverse complement strand
ACCTGCGGTTCGGGCTGGTTCAGCGCCAGCGCCACACCAAAGACGACAATTGCCAGAACAATCGGTAAAAACTTCTTCATGCTTTTTCTCCTTTCGTCTGTTGTTTTTGCTTCTGCACGGCAATCCAGGACGCCAGTTCGCCGACATCTTTCATGCCGTAATCCAGCAATTTCAGGTCTCCGTTCTCACGCTCTATGACCAGCACAAAAATCTCGTCAAACAAGCGCCGCTCGCGCAAGCGATTGAGAATCTGCTCCAGTTCTGCCTCGGTCATCACGGCCTCCTTGTGGGCTTCTCCAGCGTTTTTGCCGGGGGAATGTCCAGCTGCGGCGTCGGGGTCGCATTCCCCGCTTCGGTCTCCTCCAGGGTAACCGCGGCTGCGCCTGTGGCCGTCGGCGTCCAGGTGGCCACCTCCGTCCACCAGCCCGCCGTGCGCGTCACCGTCGGGGTGTGGGTCGCCAGACGGATCACTGTCTCCCGCTCCACCGGTGGTTCGTCCGCCAGCAGTTCGCTGGCAATGATCAAACCAATCCCCACTAAAGCCAGAATCACAAACACGCTCCAGCGCCTCATCGGCCACCTCCCGACACGAATGCCAGAATCACCACAACAACGGTCGCCACCAGGAAGAATCCCACAACCCCCAACCAAATGGCCTCAGACACCCTGAGAGCACTCGAGCGTTCGATGTGTTCGATGTCCCTCAACGGCAACGTTTTGTATTCATCGCGAACACGTCTCATAACGTAATCCTCCCCAACTTCTGCGCAATTTCCTCGTCTGTCGGTTCTGGCGCCACCACCGCCAGCGGGCGAAACAGGAACGGCTGTTGCAGTTCACGGCTGTGGGCATACGGGAAACGACCCAGGAACATGCCGATCTGCAAGTCCGCCAGAAACCGCCGCCAGGGCTCGTCCACAAACCCCTTTTCGCTGCGGGCAATGGCGGAGAGCACAATGTCCTTGTCTTTGGGGTTCTTCAGAAAGCCCACCACCAGGTTGTTGCAGGACGAGATGATGTCCTGCGGGATCAGACTGGGGGCTTGCGTGATCACGTGCAGGCGCGCTTTGTACTTGCGCGCATCGCGGAACATGTCGCCAAAGCGTTGGGAGAGGGATACCCCCCCGCTCTCGTCATCCCCGCC
>CAZGCT010000072.1:0-1156 GCA_964524325.1 uncultured Hyphomicrobiales bacterium | reverse complement strand
ACAACACGCATTATTGACTCATCAGTCGCCTTAAAAGGTGCTTTTACAATAAGGGTAGCATCATCAGTAATCTGAAGAGCTATAGTCTTTCTTTTTGTTCTTATTATTTTTTCAATCTTTATATCCATAAATCACTTCCCATAAATATGATAAGAAAGTTCCATCAACCTTTGTGCTATCTCGTTTCTTTTACTAAACAATAATTCTCTTATGCCAGTGTCATAGGGAGTAGGAGCTCCAGCAACTACAACTTTATCTTTCTTATATCTTTGAGGAGGAAGATGAAAATTCAGGAAATGTGTAATTATATAGGATTTTAATCTTTTCTGTTTTGAATAACTCTCCCAGAAATCCACTGCTTGAATTTCTCTCTTTACAATTTCTATTATATCTCTGGTTAAACCAACTAAAAAGTTAATGTTTTCTTCATTCAATTCTTGAATAGATTTTTTCCCAAATATTGCCTGTTTTAACAAACCAAAAAATGGCATCTCCTTTTTAGGATCAAATCCAAAGGTTTCTTCTACTTCTCTTCCTTTTTTCAGATCCTCTCTAATATTTTCAAGCTCTTTGGCGAGAAGTTCCCAGTTCTCTCTATACTCTTCAAGAACCTGTTTTAACTTATCAGAGAATCTTTCATAAAACTCAGGGTCTTCTTCATAATGTTTTTCAATATGCTCTTTAATAGCATATTTAAGTTCTTCTGCTTTTGCTTTGCTTGTTTTTTTCTCTAAATTGCAAATAAATTTGTCATCAAGAAGAGGTGTTGGTGGTATCTTAGGATCAATGCCCTTAGATATGAGATATTCTTCAACAATCTCCCGTATTTTTCTGCTTGCATCCTTTATGCTTAATTTATCATCTCTGTATCTGTTTCTTGCTGATTCTTTTATGAAGTTTAGAATCTTTAAATCAGTGACATATTTTAGAGCCTCTGGATCTGGAAGCACTGCATCCATTGCTTTATTAAAATTCCTTACAAGCATAATGAATTCATTTCTAATTTCTTCATCAACAAGAAGGTCTATACATTCATCTATGTTATTTCTCCAGTTTTCGACTCCGTGTTTCTTAAAGAAATCATTAATAAGGCTGTGTGTAAATTTTAATTCGTCAATGCTTTTAGCTTTGTTCTTTACAACCTGTTTAATCTCCT
>CAZGCT010000071.1:0-1168 GCA_964524325.1 uncultured Hyphomicrobiales bacterium | reverse complement strand
TCGTTTGAACTTAGGGCGTCGTAGCACCCGCTCTTCAGGGCGGGTGAGGATTGAAACATCGGTAGTATCTCCACGTGGCTATGAGGTACCAGTAGCACCCGCTCTTCAGGGCGGGTGAGGATTGAAACTCCATCGTTCAATCCTCCTGCCCGCCAGTTGCGGGCATGTAGCACCCGCTCTTCAGGGCGGGTGAGGATTGAAACTCGGGTCTCCAGAGATCCCACTTCACCTCAGAGGGCGGTAGCACCCGCTCTTCAGGGCGGGTGAGGATTGAAACTTGACCATATCGTTGTTGTTGACTGTCGCGAGGACGTCCTGTAGCACCCGCTCTTCAGGGCGGGTGAGGATTGAAACACCGCCAGGTGAGTATTAACCTGTAAAGTCGAAAGTAGCACCCGCTCTTCAGGGCGGGTGAGGATTGAAACCGACAACTGCTACAAGAACAATAGCCCAAATCGCGTAGCACCCGCTCTTCAGGGCGGGTGAGGATTGAAACAGGCGCGTCTACTCAGGCGCGCCTCAGCAGGTGTTGTAGCACCCGCTCTTCAGGGCGGGTGAGGATTGAAACATGATGATGTCCAGAAGCATACAATCATATGGGCGTAGCACCCGCTCTTCAGGGCGGGTGAGGATTGAAACTTTGGAAACGGTGGGGGGCAGAGTCGACGCTGTAAGTAGCACCCGCTCTTCAGGGCGGGTGAGGATTGAAACGCTACAACGGCTGTTATCACGATCGGCCACACATCTGTAGCACCCGCTCTTCAGGGCGGGTGAGGATTGAAACCCAAGACTGCTACTGCGACGATCGCCCACGTTGCGTAGCACCCGCTCTTCAGGGCGGGTGAGGATTGAAACGTCCTCCTCATGCCCTGGTTGGGCACTTTTAGCGTGTAGCACCCGCTCTTCAGGGCGGGTGAGGATTGAAACTACGGTATAGTGCAGGTTATTAACCTGCTTGTAAGTAGCACCCGCTCTTCAGGGCGGGTGAGGATTGAAACGTTCGACTCCCCGCGCCATCGACGCCACTTTTTGAACGTAGCACCCGCTCTTCAGGGCGGGTGAGGATTGAAACGGCAGGGGCGAGGAGCGGGGCTGGGGCTGAGGAGTGGGCGACGTAGCACCCGCTCTTCAGGGCGGGTGAGGATTGAAACCGATGGCTACAGACGGT
>CAZGCT010000070.1:0-1188 GCA_964524325.1 uncultured Hyphomicrobiales bacterium | reverse complement strand
CCGGTGGGACAACCGGTGGGACAACCGTCTCGGTTGTCAATGCTTGTCCATATCCGACAAGCGAGGACGCTTGTCCATATCCGACAAGCGAGGACGCTTGTCCTACCAACAATGAAATTAATGGTAATAAAGAATATGCAAAGGCAGTGGTGAGTTATTTGGGAATAAGTATAGATATGACAGCTGCGTTCACTAACTCACTTGCCAGATGGGAGAATACTTCTGAAGCAATTAAGCAACTATACTCAAGACAAGCTCTACCAATGCTCTGGGATTATGCTGAAGTTAACCCATTTAGCACGTCTTCTGGAAGTTTTGAAAATGGTTGGGAATACTATTCCAAAGTAACTGAATTCTGTTCTCGATCCAATTCTAATCCTGCCACCATCACCCAATCCTCTGCCACATCTTTGCCTTATCCTGACAACTTTTTTGATGCTGTGTTTACAGACCCACCCTATTATGACAATGTGCCTTACTCATATCTTTCTGATTTCTTCTATGTATGGCTTAAAAGAACT
This sequence comes from uncultured Hyphomicrobiales bacterium, assembly GCA_964524325.1. Lineage (GTDB taxonomy): Bacteria > Bacteroidota > Ignavibacteria > Kapaibacteriales > UBA2268 > Naka2016. The sequence continues at coordinate 667 of CAZGCT010000070.1, read as the reverse complement.
ATTGGAGATTTGTATCCTGAACTTTTTTCAACCCCATTAACACCAAAATCAAAAGAGATTGTTGCCTATACCCATGAAAAAAGTTGGGAAGAAGCAAAATCGTTTTTTGAAGAAAATCTTAAAAAATCTTTTCAGGAAATTTATCGGGTATTAAAACAAGATGGAATTGCAATAATTGTCTATGCACATAAGACAACCTCAGGTTGGGAAACATTGATAAACTCGCTATTGGATTCAGGACTTGTAGTTACAGCTACGTGGCCCATTGATACGGAAATGAAAGCAAGGCTTAGAGCAAAGGACTCTGCTGCTCTTGCCTCTTCCATTTATTTGGTAACCCGCAAAATAAAAAGAGAGGAAATAGGCTGGTATAACGAGGTAAGAGATGAAATAAAAAAGCATATATACCAAAAGCTTGAGCGACTCTGGCAGGAAGGTATATCTGGTGCTGACTTTTTTTTGGCTGGAATTGGCTCTGCTATCGAAATCTTTGGTAAATACGAAAAGGTTATGGATTTCGAAGGCAACATCGTTCGTGCAGATAGACTCCTCGAATTTGTAAGAGAGATAGTAACCGATTATGCTGTTCATCAAATACTTCATAATGGCATCGCTGGCGAACTTTCATCACTTACAAGGTTTTATCTCCTTTGGCGATGGACATATC
>CAZGCT010000069.1:0-1189 GCA_964524325.1 uncultured Hyphomicrobiales bacterium | reverse complement strand
TAAGATGTAATCGAACCGTAGCGGAATTGAGACCTTGAAGTAGAAAGAATAGTTTTATTAGGGCAAATGAGATGTAATCGAACCGTAGCGGAATTGAGACGATAGGTGGGCTAATAATAAATGAGTGAAAAGCTCCCTGATGTAATCGAACCGTAGCGGAATTGAGACCCGATTAGTTTAAATTCGGATTAGTTTTAATAGAATCAGATGTAATCGAACCGTAGCGGAATTGAGACTTACATCCTCCAAATACTGGAGGATGATTTCTTTTATTTCAGATGTAATCGAACCGTAGCGGAATTGAGACTATAATCAACCATAAGCTTGATAACTTCCTTAATGTAAGATGTAATCGAACCGTAGCGGAATTGAGACGGATAATAAATATCAGACAGATGCTCATACAGGACAAGGATGTAATCGAACCGTAGCGGAATTGAGACACTCTTCCTGAGTTGGGGTAAGAGCTCTAATAATAAACGATGTAATCGAACCGTAGCGGAATTGAGACCCTATGTAAATTGCGGATTTATATTGTTCACTTAAACTTGATGTAATCGAACCGTAGCGGAATTAAGACTCATAGTAAATTGTCAACTTTTATATATTTTCTAATTTGATGTAATCGAACCGTAGCGGAATTGAGACGTGCTTCCTTTTCGTATTCTAAGGCTAATGCGTTTAAAGATGTAATCGAACCGTAGCGGAATTGAGACGGGCTGTTTTGTGAAGTATTGTTATCGGGGCTGTTTTGTGATGTAATCGAACCGTAGCGGAATTGAGACCTTCTTGTGACAAACAACTGCAAATAAAATCTTTTAAAAGATGTAATCGAACCGTAGCGGAATTGAGACTTTCCGCTTTGGTCCGCTATTCGGACCACGAGATAATGATGTAATCGAACCGTAGCGGAATTGAGACAACGCTTTGCGTCTTACCGGTCCCGGGTGGACCGTAGAGATGTAATCGAACCGTAGCGGAATTGAGACGCAAGAAGAAGGGTTTTAAGTTTATCGACTGACTAAAAGATGTAATCGAACCGTAGCGGAATTGAGACCCTTCAATGTTTTGAAATTTATAGTTATCAAGATCTATAGATGTAATCGAACCGTAGCGGAATTGAGACTTTAAGATGGCTTGAATAAGTTGGAAGGAATTATACATGATGTAATCGAACCGTAGCGGAATT
>CAZGCT010000068.1:0-1195 GCA_964524325.1 uncultured Hyphomicrobiales bacterium | reverse complement strand
GAGTTATTCACTCATCGTCTGAGCAGTGGAAACAGGATGTGATGGATTTGTTGAACTTCAACATCAATACACTTGATGATAATATGAAATGGAAAAAGGAGGTGATGTAGAGATAAATTAAAAAACTCAAATCATTTCGAAAAGCAACTACGGAATGAAGCGAGTATAAAAAAATTTATTTAGTTGCTCATCCTTAATTCTTTTGGGGATGTAAAAAAAGTGAAGGGAAAAATTAAAAAAAGGAGAAAAAGTCATGTTTAGAATTCTTTTAACAATATTGATTGTAATATGTGTGACAACAGTCGCATACAGTCAAAATTTAAGCTTAAACCTATGGGGTGGTTTTACAACGGTCGGAATGAGCGATGTAAATAAAAACTTTGACAATATTGAAAAAGAGCTTGATGCGATGGCGTCTGGTTGGACTAAATCAATTACAAAATTTAAAAGTGGAATTATTTTTGGTATTGATGGTATGTATTAAATCTCGCCTGAAATATTAATTGGTCCAAGAATAGCATATATGATTGTTACGCCCGCAAAATTTGAGGCGAAGTTATACAGACAAGATATACAGAAGTATGCAATTACAGAGCAGGATATGAATTTATCTATATTACCATTAATGCTTGGTGTATCTTATAACAAAGATATATCTGATGGTTTAGTTTTAGGTGTAAAGATATTTAGTGGTGTAGGTTTGGGATATGGAAAATTTAAATTAAGAATTGAAAATATAGAGGCTGGACAAGTATCAAATTATGAAATACCAATTTCTGGCTCAGGATTTATGGCTGATATTTTAGCTTACCCACAGTATAAAATTGGAAAAGATATCTTGCTCGGCTTAAACCTTGGTTATAGATTAGCAAACATTCCAAAGATGGAAGCAACAAAGGATGTTCCTGATGCTGGAGTGAAAAAAGGAGATGAATTAAGATATCAAGCAGGAAAAACTATTAAATTTGACTGTAGCGGTCTAACCATAGGATTGGGAATAAATTTTAATTTTTAAGTATCTGAGACATCTGAAAAATCGAAATAAAAAATGTTGAAAGCTCCCGCCTGCAAAAGTCGCACACAGGAGGACGGCGGGCGGGTTAGCCCTTGATTTTGAACTACAAACTGAGCATTGGAAAAAGGATGTGATGGATTTGTTGAGGTTTAATGTGAGTATAGGGGATGACAATTTAAA
>CAZGCT010000067.1:0-1228 GCA_964524325.1 uncultured Hyphomicrobiales bacterium | reverse complement strand
CAAGAGAAAACCGTCGCTCAATCTCTTCTACTATTTTGTGCTGCTCGGGAAGAGGAGGGAGGGGGATAGGAATATTGTCTATTATACTTTGGCTTAAGTTTGGTTGTGCTCCACCTTTTCTAATTGACAATAAATTATTTCTGTAATTAAACAAGTACCAATAAATATATTTTTTGATATCATCTCTTATCAATATTGCACATATAGCTTGATTAATTGCTGCATCAATTCCAAGAATACCAAGTTTACCAGCTGTTGCACCATATAAAGCAATTAATAAAGAACCTTTTGGAACTAATTTTGCGCTAGATACTTCCAAAGCTTCTGCGGTTATTTTTTCTTCTGCGTCATAAATGATATTATAATTTAATTCTCCTGATTTAAGCCAAGGTATATTGCCTCTGTAAAATTCTGGTTTTTTCCTTAAAGGAGTGCCTCCTGAATATGTAATACTTATCTCCCCCAATCTTGTCCACACCCAACCCTCTGGCAGTTCGGGCAGGTTAGATGTATCTATTGGTGGTAGTTCTTTGAGTTTTCCTTTGGCTTCTTTTTTGCGTTGTTCTTTTATCTTTTCCAGTAGGATGGATGCTGGTTCAATGGACATATCGTGATATGCCCTTACGCGCCATTCGGCTGTGAGTTTACCTTCAAAGGCGTATTTGAGCACGGCCTGACGGTAGCGCTTGATTTGAGCCTTAACCTTTTTTAAGGCTTCCACTCCAGCATCTAACTTGGTAAACAACTCCTCAATCTTGGCTACAATGCGATGCTGCTCGGGAAGAGGGGGGAGGGGGAAATAAATATTATAAAAAATATTAGGATCAACATGAGGAATTCCAACACCTTTGGGTCTTTTATTTATTTCATCGTATTTAGATTTCAAAAAATAAAATAAATATGAGTTATTTATTTCAGGACAAGACAATTTGGCCAAAGTTGAACCAATTGCACCAGAAACTCCTCTTCCAACTAAACCACATCTTGCACCATCCCAAACTATTAAAACATCATCTTTATTACATATGGGGACATTTTTATCATCTGTGTATTGTGTTAGGATTTTTTTCTCAAATGCCTCAATATTTATGTAAGGAATTGTGAATGTATCTGTTTTTTCTCCTAATCTAGATGGTTTTTTCCCTTTAGTCATATTTAATACCTCCCCCAACCTTGTCCACACCCAGCCTTTAGGGAGTTTATTATCCTTTTTTTCCATTTTTTGTGC
>CAZGCT010000066.1:0-1244 GCA_964524325.1 uncultured Hyphomicrobiales bacterium | reverse complement strand
GGGCGAAGGCCTGGGCGTGGCTTTCCGTGAAGCCGTAGCCGCGGAAGCCCTCCACCATGCGCCACACCCCCTCTGCCTCCTCCCCCTCCAGGCCCAGGGTGGCCCGAAGCCCTGCCAAAAAGCGCGCCCTCAGGGGCTGCAGGTCCTCCTCGTCCCTGGCCTTGCTCACCGCCTTGCGGAAGGCCTCCGCCTCGGCCCAGCCCATCCCCGCTCCGTGGTGGAGGAGGGAGAGGAGCTGCTCCTGGAAGAGGAGGACCCCCCGGGTCTTGGCCAGGATGCGGTCCAGGACCGGGTGCAGGGGCCTGGCCTCCTCCCGCCCCAGCCTCCTTTTCAGGTAGGGGCGCACCGTGCCCGACTGGATGGGCCCGGGGCGCACCAGGGCGATCTGGTGGGCCAGGTCCTCCAGGGTCTTGGGCCGGAGCTTGCGGCTCATGGCCGTCTGGGCGGGGCTTTCCAGCTGGAAGACCCCCAGGGTCTCCCCCCGCCACAGGGGGCGGTACACGGCCTCCTCCTGGGGCAGGCGCTCCAGGTCCAGCCAGACCCCCTCGGTGCGGAAGACCTCCTCCCGGGCCCGCTCCAGGGCGGAGAGCATCCGGAGGCCCAAGAGGTCCAGCTTGACCAGGCCCAGGGCCTCGAGGTCGTCCTTGTCCAGGGTGAGCATCTGGATGCCCCCGGAACTCCGCACCACCGGGGCGTAGCGGGTTAGGGGTCCTGGGGCCACCACCACCCCGCCCACGTGGGGCGTGAGGTGGCGCACGTGCCCCTTCTCCATGAGGGCGAGGAGCCTTAGAAGAAGCCCCTTCACCGGGGCCTCCCCGAGCACCTCCCGGAAGAGGGGCTCGGCCTCTTTTGCCTTGTGGGGGGGAAGGTGGCGGAAGTCCCGCCCCAGGGTGCGGGTGAGGCGGTTCCTGAGCTCTGCGGGAAGGCCCAGGGCCCGCCCCAGATCCTGCACCGCCAGGGGCAGGCGGTAGGTCACGTAGGCGGCGGCCATGGCCTCCTGGGCCCCGTAGGCCTCCTCCAGGTGGCGGATGACCTCCTGGCGCCTGCGGCTGGAGAGGTCCAGGTCGATGTCGGGGAGGGCCTTCATTCCCCCGTGGAGGAAGCGCTCGAAGAGGAGGCCCTCGGCCACCGGGTCCACGGGGGTCAGGTCCAGGAGGTGGGCCAGGAGGCTCCCCACGGCGCTTCCTCGGGCCACCGCTAGGATGCCCCGCCCCCGGGCCCAGGCCACCACCCGCTGGGCGAGG
>CAZGCT010000065.1:0-1245 GCA_964524325.1 uncultured Hyphomicrobiales bacterium | reverse complement strand
ATTTACAAGGCTTTCAGATGCCCTTTTAATCTGCTCATCTGTGGGATTTTCGGTATTAAACATCTCTTTTGCTTTCTCGATCTGATTGTCTGGATCAAGGGCCTCAAGAATTTGATTGGTAATTGTTTTAAGTGAAAGCCCCTTTGATTGGGCTTCAATCTCTTTTTTGTCATTGTTATCAATTTCGTTGTTTAACCGAGCAAGTCTTCCAGCAAGAGAAAGTAAAGTATCTTCATCACGGATACCAAGAGCCACCTGTTCAAGCAACTTATCAAAAGGAACTGAGCGTTTTCTCTCTAACGGTCTGGAATCGGTTTTGTCGCTTTCGCAAACACCAACTGCATCAATGATGACAAAATGCGTTTTATGATTGGCATCGGGGGTTACAGCTTTTAGGTCAGTAGGTGAAATGGTTCTTGTACCCCGCCCTTTCATCTGTTCGAAATACACACGGGATTTAATATCCCGCATAAATATAAGGCACTCAAGGGGTTTTATGTCTGTTCCTGTAGAGATCATATCCACTGTAACAGCAATACGAGGATTGTAGGAATTACGAAAGCTTGAAATTAAATCTTCTGGTTTTTCGCCGGTAGTTCGGTAGGTTATTTTTTTGCAGAAATCGTTACCTTTGCCAAATTCTTCCCTTACGATGTGAACGATATCTTCTGCGTGGGAATCATCTTTTGCGAAAATGAGTGTTTTGGGGACTTCTGTTCGGTTTGGGAATATTTCGGGAAGTCTCTCTTTAAAAGTTTTTATAATGGTCCTTATTTGGTCGGGTGCAACTACAGCTCTATCTAATTGATTAGGTTCATAAGTTAGGTTTTCATCAAGTTGTTCCCATCGTGTTTTTCTGGTGAGCTTATCTCTTTTATCTATGTAAAAGCCTGCTTCAACCTTACTGCCTTTCTCTGTAATTTCGGTTTTAATTCTATAAACTTCGTATCCCACATTAACGCCGTCGGCAACGGCTCTTTCGTGGCTGTATTCGGTTACAAGGTTTTGATTGAAGAATCCGAGTGTTTGTTTTGAAGGGGTTGCCGTAAGCCCAATGATAAAGGCATCAAAGTATTCAAGCACCTGTCGCCACTGGTGATAAATGGATCGATGACATTCGTCGGTAATAATAAAATCGAATGTTTCAATTGGAATTTGCGGATTGTAGGTAACTTCTCGGGGGGTTTCGGCTGAAGGAAAAATCTCGAAGATAGATTGCTCTTCGAGTTCAGAGTCATATTCAGT
>CAZGCT010000064.1:0-1283 GCA_964524325.1 uncultured Hyphomicrobiales bacterium | reverse complement strand
CGCCCATTGTTCGTCACTGAGGTCATGTCTGCTCATGCCTCCATTTTACTATCATTAGGTATTTTTGAAATGACTTCTAAGCACAAGCTGCCGGTGGCCGAAGACGCAGCGTTGGTCACGCGCCAGCCGCCGCCGGGGCTGCTGCACCATGCTGACCGTGGCAGCCAGCATGCCGGCCACGACCACCAGGCTCGCTTGCAGGTCGCCCAGGCGCAGGTCAGCAAGCGGCGCCTGTTACGACAATGCTTTGATGGAGAGCTTCTGGGCCACGCTCAAAACCGAACTCGTCGAGGAGCAGCCCTTTGCATCGCACGCCGCTGCGCGTTGCAACATCCTTCTCTACATCGAAGGCTTTTACAATCTGCGCCGTCGTCATTCGGCTCTTGGCTACCTGAGTCCGGTGGAATTTGAACGGCGACGCTTGGGCGCCCTCGGTGCGCCGAAGGCGGTTGGTGCTTAACTTTCTTTCCATCAAAACGGGTCAATATCAGCACCCTCCGTTAGGTTGCGCCGCCTGATTGGGCGCCCCAACGGCCTGCGCTTCACCTGCGCCGCGCAGCGCAATGGGGTAGCGTCAGGTGGAAGCACTTGTTAGGCGGTGTGCAGAAATTTGGTGACGCGCTTTTACTTGTCAATCCTTTCTGTGGGCAATGGTAGTGGTAACAGTATCAGATTTTCCAATAGCTAGAGCCAGGTGTATTGCCTTGTGACTTGCAAAGGGAATAAAAATGGCTCCTGCAATAATCACGATGGCAAGGTAGTATCGCCATACCCATCCGTCCTCTCCAAAAATCAAGGGAGAATAATCGGTTGTCAATGAACTGGTTCCAAAATTGACGATCGTCCAGGAATATGTCGCCAAAATGATTTGAATAGGAGCAATGAGAAGCAAGTAACGAAGCAAACGATAGTATTTCGCAGGCGACATTGAGTTTGGATACAAGCCCGAATTTTCGTAGTTAGATATCCAAGCAATAGGGAGCCACAAAATCAACAGAAGAATTTCTGAGAATTTATGTGCAAAGATGGGTCCTGTAATATATCCCAGCCACCCTAGATGGGGTATATCTTTGCTCGCAGATAAATAAAAATCTCTCCCTAGAAAGAAAAGACCGACAATAACAACAAGCAGAAACACGATGTCATTTTTGCGCAATTGCTCGCGAGTCATTGGTTTAAAGATCTTTGATATTCTCTTTCGCATAAGGCCTCCATTGTTGATTGGCCGCCCAACGATCTGCCGCTCAGCCGCTGCGACCGAGTGAGCGAAGCGAGCGAGGGAG
>CAZGCT010000063.1:0-1342 GCA_964524325.1 uncultured Hyphomicrobiales bacterium | reverse complement strand
AATTTCTTTCCTTCTTCTATTGTTAAATTTGATGTAATCGAACCGTAGCGGAATTGAGGCTTTCTTCAATATTATTAACATCTTTTTTGCTGTATTGATGTAATCGAACCGTAGCGGAATTGAGGCTGACTTTCGAATATGACATCTGCTTTGCGTTTGCAGTGATGTAATCGAACCGTAGCGGAATTGAGGCAGACTTTTTGTTAAATTTATCTAAAACGACTTTTCTCATGGATGTAATCGAACCGTAGCGGAATTGAGGCATTTGGGTCCTTCTTTTTGTTAGAAGGACCTCAAAAATAGATGTAATCGAACCGTAGCGGAATTGAGACTGAATTCATAAACATTTTTTGATCTCCGTTTATTTTTGATGTAATCGAACCGTAGCGGAATTGAGACCTTCTTTTGAAAGCATTGAAACGATTTCAAATCTCTTTTGATGTAATCGAACCGTAGCGGAATTGAGACCATAGTGACTAAAGTAAATCTTTTTAGAGGTCATTGAATCGATGTAATCGAACCGTAGCGGAATTGAGACTCTCATCCAAACCATTAACTCGCTTTATTTTTTTAGTGGATGTAATCGAACCGTAGCGGAATTTCCGCCAAAGGCGGATCAGCCTATGGCTGAGAGACTTGTTTTATTGATAATGTTATTTCGTTTTCATGGTCTATGTAATCGAACCGTAGCGGAATTGAGACTTTAATTTACTTAAATTTAGTCTACTCAAAATAATATCGATGTAATCGAACCGTAGCGGAATTGAGACATTAGAGGTGGCAACAATTGTAAGTTGGGGGTTTAATTGATGTAATCGAACCGTAGCGGAATTGAGACCATTTATATGTTTTTTGAATTCTTCGAAAGATACGGGGATGTAATCGAACCGTAGCGGAATTGAGACTATGTGTGTTGATGTGTGGTTACTTAAGTTATTGAGTGAGATGTAATCGAACCGTAGCGGAATTGAGACTGCGTTTTTCCTGTTCCAGGCTCTCCGTAAAGAAGCACTGGATGTAATCGAACCGTAGCGGAATTGAGACTCGTCTCCTTGTTTGCTTTGTATGAATATAAGATATATCAGGATGTAATCGAACCGTAGCGGAATTGAGACAGGTACAGGTACGAATACCTCTTGATTACCATCCTCAAGATGTAATCGAACCGTAGCGGAATTGAGACTTATTGATTACTGAAGATATCTGATAACTATAATTGAAATGATGTAATCGAACCGTAGCGGAATTGAGACTAAAATTACATAGTTTCATAATCGATGATGCCAATTTAGATGTAATCGAACCGTAGCGGAATTGAGACTCGCATTCCAATTCGGAATGC
>CAZGCT010000062.1:0-1345 GCA_964524325.1 uncultured Hyphomicrobiales bacterium | reverse complement strand
AAAAGATAATGTTACCGAGGAGGGGTGATTAGTTCAAAAGAAAAGGTTACCGAAGGGTCAGGCTCCTTTCTGAGGGTTTGGTAGATATCCACGGGTTGAGCCGGGCGGTGCGAAGGTACGGCCCAGAGTTGGTCAATCAGATCAGCGATCTGCTGGCGTAGGTGGAGGGGATTGGTCTGATCGCGCAAGGCCTGCAGTTGGGCCAGGACAGCAGGGGGCAGGGTTTCGACCTCACATAAGCGTTCAAAGGGGGTTTTGGGGGTGTCAAAGACCCGCCGGTAATGCTGCTCATCCTGCCGGATTTTGTGTTGGGTGCGCATGACCGGCTGGAAGAAGTTGTGATACAGCCACAGCGCCGCATACAACTGGCGCAGGAGGAACAGCTGCTCGAGGCGATCGAGACGCCCGTGACCGACATAGGCCCGCACCAGACTGTGATTGTTTTCCTCCACAAAGCGGTTGTCGTTTTTGTGATAGGGGCGGGAACGCGAGATGACCAGGGCGGGGATGCGGCTCTGCCAGAAGCGCAGCAAATGGGCGTTGAAGAACTCACTGCCATTGTCCGGGTGCAGTTCACGGATGGGGAACGGCAGCCGCCGCAGGATGGCCTCAAAACCGTCCCGCATCGCCAGGTAACTGCGCCCATAGACCGCTTCAAGTTCGCTCCAGCCGGTCTTGACATCCACCATTTGGAGGGTGTGAATGACGTCACCCCGCGTATCCTCGTCGCTGTGCACGACCAAATCCACTTCAAAATGCCCCGCCGCGGCCACATCCCACGCGATCCGCCGCATCGGGTAGGCGTGGCGCAGGGAAGGGCGTGGGCGGCGGGGTGGTTTGCGGTACGCCAGTTTGGCCTCGCTCCGCCCCAGACGTTTGAGCATGCGTTTCAAGGTCGAAACGCTCACCTGCCCCAGGCGCTCCAGTGTCTGCGGTGTCACCTGCACCTCCCCTTGCCGCTCCAGATGCCGGGCCAGCGGCACCAGGGCGGGCTTGAGCCGTTCGGCACATGGGTAATCCAGGCTGCGCGCGACCACCCGCACCACATCCTCGACCTCGGCCCCATACGTCCGTCCACGTTCGCGACGGCGTTTCTGGCGCGACAGCCGTCCGGTCAGGATGCGGATCAGGGACTTTCGATGCAGACCCGTAACCGCTTGCATCTCGTCCAATAGACGTCCCTTTTCCTTGCGGCTGGCGTGACGGTAGCGTTCCCACATCTTGTACAAGTATTTACGGCGTTCGTTGATTGTCATTGGCTCGATTTCGACCATGGTTAGCTCCGGTAACATTATCTTTTGAGCTAACCATCTTACTCCAGTAACATTTTATGTGAACTAATGCG
>CAZGCT010000061.1:0-1376 GCA_964524325.1 uncultured Hyphomicrobiales bacterium | reverse complement strand
CGGCATCCCTGCTACCGTTCATAGCGTCGGCGAGGACGCCGACGCTACGAGCGATTTGCCTCTTCAATCCTCACCCGCCCTGAAGAGCGGGTGCTACTTGGCAAACTGCTTGGCAACTGCTAATTGGCAATTGGCGTTTCAATCCTCACCCGCCCTGAAGAGCGGGTGCTACCTCGGAGGGAACTGATTATTCAGATCCCCCCGCTGGTGACGTTTCAATCCTCACCCGCCCTGAAGAGCGGGTGCTACTAACAAGAGGATCCGATTAACATATCGGCAAACAGGGTTTCAATCCTCACCCGCCCTGAAGAGCGGGTGCTACGTGATGTCATGAGAGCGTGTGGAGTTCACCTGGGGATGTTTCAATCCTCACCCGCCCTGAAGAGCGGGTGCTACTCTGTAAACGCTCTGAGGTGCTTTATTGTTTCGCTGTTTCAATCCTCACCCGCCCTGAAGAGCGGGTGCTACGTGCTACCCAGCGCAACAGCCAGCGCGTCAGCAAGCGCGAGTTTCAATCCTCACCCGCCCTGAAGAGCGGGTGCTACGCGGTGCTTGGTCGAGTCGCTTCGGACAGCAGTCGACCGTTTCAATCCTCACCCGCCCTGAAGAGCGGGTGCTACGTCTCGGCTCGCTCGGTTCAGAGCGTAGGTGAGTTCGCTGTTTCAATCCTCACCCGCCCTGAAGAGCGGGTGCTACAGTGAGCAGGTCGTCCCACCAGGCGTTCTCGTTAACGTTTCAATCCTCACCCGCCCTGAAGAGCGGGTGCTACCTGTACCTGCTAACTGCTAACTTAAATACCTGTACCTGCGTTTCAATCCTCACCCGCCCTGAAGAGCGGGTGCTACCTGGAGCAAAGATTGTGCTCGAGGCTGACGACAGCCTCAGCATAGTTTCAATCCTCACCCGCCCTGAAGAGCGGGTGCTACTTTGAGTGCCCAGCAAGGGCAGGAGGTATGACGATGAACAGGGTTTCAATCCTCACCCGCCCTGAAGAGCGGGTGCTACCTGTGCTGAGGCACGAATACCGCCTCAGTCAAAAGTTTCAATCCTCACCCGCCCTGAAGAGCGGGTGCTACGCGACTCATCAAGCAACGTCGGTGTCTTTACCGACACTGTTTCAATCCTCACCCGCCCTGAAGAGCGGGTGCTACCTGGCAGAAGTACCAATTATCAAGCATGAGTACGGATTGTTTCAATCCTCACCCGCCCTGAAGAGCGGGTGCTACAGATGCTCAGAGAAATTCAACAGCTCGTGTGGGCCGCGTTTCAATCCTCACCCGCCCTGAAGAGCGGGTGCTACTTATCCGCTCGCGCGAGGAGAGTTGCTTTCAGCGATGGAGTTTCAATCCTCACCCGCCCTGAAGAGCGGGTGCTAC
>CAZGCT010000060.1:0-1471 GCA_964524325.1 uncultured Hyphomicrobiales bacterium | reverse complement strand
ATGATTTATTAGATGGCTTACTTATCAAAAGCGAAAACTGGCAGGCATTGAATTTGCTTTTGGAAAAATACAAAGAGAAAGTGCAGACGATTTATATTGATCCGCCATACAACACCGGAAGTGATGAATTTATTTACAGGGACCGCTACCAGCACTCCTGCTGGCTCTCGATGATGGAGAATCGCCTGACACTGGCGAGTAAGTTAATGAGCGAGGACGGAGCAATTTTCGTGAGCATCGATGCTAATGAGTGCGATAGACTTAAGAGCGCAGCAGATCTTATTTTTGGTGCAGAGGCGTATCTAAACACTTTTGTGTGGGTCAACAACTTAAAGGGGAGGCAAATATCCGGAAGGGGAGCTGCAGGGACACATGAGTATATTCTTGCTTATGGAACTAGAGCAACCCCCTTTACTATACCAATATCGCAAGCGAAAAGTATCATGCCTAACGCCTATAAAGGGTTCGACTATGAAGTTGGTCGTGACGATACTGGAACTTTTGTCTTAAAGAACGAACTGTATAACACTAATTCAAAGTTTAATGAAGAAACCCGACCTAACTTGGTCTTTAACATTCATTGGAACCCAGAGACAAAAGAAATTATGTTTTCGGAAGTTAACGAAGACGTGGAATTCGATGGTTTTCTAAAGATTCCCCCTAAAGAAAATAAGGACGGTGCTCATCGTTACCACGCATGGCGATGGGGTAAGGATCGAATCAGGCAAGAGCGCCACAACCTAGAGTTCGTGATCTCTGGAGAGCGTGTGAAAATCTTCACGAAAGTGCGAGACTTTCAAGCCACGATTCTTAAGGATTTAATCACAGATATAACGACGGATGCTGGCTCTCGGGACCTTCACGATGTTTTACCGGGATCGTCTTTTCAAAATTATCCAAAGCCGGCAAGGTTAATTGAGATATTTGCTAGTCAAAGCGGCGACAATGCGCTAATCCTCGACTTTTTCGCTGGCTCAGGTACCACGGCTCAAGCCGTTATCAACCTCAACCGGAAGGACGGGGGGAGTTGCAAGTATATCCTGGTAGAGATGGGGGATTGGTTTGAGACGGTTATGCTGCCCCGGATCAAGAAGGTAGTGTTCTGCGAGAATTGGAAGGACGGCAAGCCCAATGGTGGCGAGGGTGTAAGCCATTTTCTCAAATATCAATATCTAGAACAATACGAAGATACATTAGACAATATTGAACTTAAAGAAAACAAACAGGCACTATCTTTATTTAAGGATGATTACCTTCTTAAATACTTTTTAGATTATGAAACAAGGGAAAACCCAAGTTTATTAAACATAGAACATCTTAAAAATCCTTTCTCTTATAAACTCAAAGTCAATCTTGAAGAAGTCGGTGAACCACAAGAAATGATTGTAGATATACCAGAGACATTTAATTATCTTTTAGGATTAAAAGTTAAAAAGATAAAAGTAAGAAAAAGTGATAGAAAATACTTATT
>CAZGCT010000059.1:0-1495 GCA_964524325.1 uncultured Hyphomicrobiales bacterium | reverse complement strand
ACTCTTTGCGGAAGTAGAGGCTGACGGTGCCCGTCGAACCGTGGCGATGTTTGGCAACAATCACGTCTGCGATATTCTGACGATCGGTGTCCTCAATATAATAGTCCTCACGGTAGATGAACATGACCACATCTGCATCTTGCTCTATGCTGTTATGGACAATGATGTTGCCGGCGACAAAATTGTGATGGCAAGGCACCGTGAGATCATACACCGGCTCCTCTCCGGCGGGCGCAATTGCAACGATAGGATCCCAATAGACGTCGCTATGCGCCAGACGGTCTAGCTCGGTGGAGCGTACAACGCTCGCCACAGCTGCTGCACGTTGTCGGCTCAGACCGTTTTTATACAACGATGTGCCGCAGTATTGGCTTGTCAATAAGGTCTGCATTTGTCGAGTCGTCATTCCAATTCGCTGCATGGCAGGCGCAACATGCAATCTCCATACTGAACTGGGGATTACGTTGCGGTTCGTGTTTGAAGTTCGATGTTCAAGCCACGCGAGAATCTCCTCTAAAGCTTCAGTGCGTTGTGCACCCACAGCGCCAACGGAATAGCTGAAACGAAAAATGTCTTCGCGACCGCTCACAATGACATGAAATTGATCTCGGCCTTTATTTTTCTGGGGAACTTGCCGGACAAGCGCATTGATGCCAAGCCTGAGCAAGAGTGACTGCACGCCGAGCGCCAGTTGTTCGCTGCTCGTTGCATAGTAAATGGCAGGCCGAGGACGTTTCCCGGCCACCATCTTCATGCAGCCATCTGTAGCCCAGAGATGGCGCAGGAATAATCCGATGCTGCCAGAGGGCTGAGCAAAGACGCAGTCTGGAATTTTCTTTTCCCAGCTTCGGAGTCCAAAAACGCCCAATGTATCTAGCCATGCCGCAACTGGATTGCGCTTGCCATGCGTTAGGGGCTTCGTGGAACGCAAATAGACCTGAAGCCATCCACGCTCTTCAACGATACGCGGTGCGATTTTTTCTCCAAAAACTTGCGCAGCAAGACGCACCACCAACTCAGCCAGTTGCGGGTCACGGGTGGTGTATTGAATCGTATGGCGAGGCAACGTACAGCCATCGCCGATGAGATGCGCGAGCAACGCCAGTTCAAAATCGCTCATCGTTGCTTGCTCCGGCCCTGGAAGAACGCGAGGAGTCGCAATATGCTCGCCAATTTGCAACTCATCTAATCGCTTCCACCCATCAATTGTGAGGAACTGATGATTGGCCGTTGCGCGGACTGATCGCCCCGAGCGAGTGCGAAGTTCAAATACAGGTTTAACGCCTGTATAAAAAGCGCGCACACAGGGCCCCCAAGTCAATTTCCAATGTTCCTGATCCAGACAAGCGACTATAATTTCCTCAGTTGTCGCCGCCAGATCTCGAATTGGGACATACTGTCCTTTTAGAGGAAGGTAGACAAGGGCGTCGCCGGCAAGGCAGCCGCTTTCGCGTAAATCGGACAACATTGGGCGCTTGTCGCTGCGGCTTTCGAC
>CAZGCT010000058.1:0-1551 GCA_964524325.1 uncultured Hyphomicrobiales bacterium | reverse complement strand
GAGATCCTCCAAAGATAAGGGTCTGGAAAGAAGGGCCGGATTTTGCAGCGCTTAGAGAAATGGGGGAGTGCGAGGGGCAGTAATCCCCCTCAATTTATTGAGGGGATACACGGACTCCCTCTGTGTGCATCCGCTTGAGGATGCCTCTCAATTTATTGAGGGGAGGACGTCACTGATACTATCAGTCGGTACATCGAAGCACAAAAAACAGAGGGAGGAGGTGAATAAGTGCCTTTAATCACACTCAAAGCCCAAATCCATGCGGATCCGCAGACTGAAGCTGTTCTGAAGGATGCCATGTTTTGTGCCACCAAGGTCTACAACGGGCTTTTGTGGCATCTGCGGAAAGAGTACCAAGAGACCGGGAAGGTAAATATTTCTCGGAAGAACCTCAACCGCATTTTAAAGGAGCTGCCTAGAGCCAAAGGGTACTACTCGATATCAGTGCAACTCACCCGGGACGAAGTACGGGAAGCGTATAAGTCTTTCTTTGCCCTCAAGAAAAAGGGTCTTACGCAGCACAAGGCTCCCGGCTTCCGCCGGAAGGGCTATCTTTCACCGCTTAAGTACGTGCAGAGCGGCTTCAAAGTGGAAGGGGATAAAATCACACTAAGTCTGGGCACCAGTCGGGAAGATGGCATAAAACAGGTCTCGTTTCGTGTATCACACCGTCCTGATGTTAAATATGAGCGGGTGCGTGAACTTTCCATCATCTACGACAAGGTTTGCGGGCGAATAGAGGCCCGTCTGGTGGTGGAGGTTAAGGCTTGTGAGAACAACGGGACGGGGAGAGCAGCGGTGGACCTTGGGGAGACGGTTCTCATGGCTTGTGCATTTGATGATGGCACGGCAATGCTCTACTCTGGCAGGCAGATCAAAGCCATAAGGCGGTACTGGCAAAAGGTACGGTCCAGCCTTAAGCAGAACTCCCGGAGGTGGAAGGAGATGGCACACCGGGAAAGGAGACAAGTGGAGCATTTACTGCACATATCTACATCCCATCTTATTGGGGAGTGCATGCGGCGGGGTGTAAAGGAGATAGTCATTGGGGACCTCAACGGGGTGCGTGATAATATTGATTATGGGGAGCGGCTGAACCAGAGGTTGCATGCGTGGCCGTACCGGAAGGTGATCAACATGCTGAGGTATAAGGGTGCGCTGGTGGGGATCATAGTGCGTGACGATATAAGCGAGGAGAGGACGTCTATTACCTGCCACGCCTGCGGCAGAGTCATGTCTTCTAACCGGAGGCACAGGGGCTTGTATGCCTGCTCCTGCGGTTGGAGGGCGCAGGCGGATGTAAACGGTGCTTTGAACATCTACGAGAGGGCGTATAAGGTATCTCCCGTGAAGGGGAGTAGTGGCCGTGTGGCGCGGCCCGCGGTCGTGTCATACCACTTGGGATGGCACGGCGTCGCTGAACCGAAGCACGAGGGTAAACCTCTGTGTGCATCCGCTTGAGGATGCCCCTCAATTCATTGAGGGGAGGACGTCACCAACTTGTAAACACCGTAAACACAGGAGGACAAATGATAGCAATACACTTTGCCG
>CAZGCT010000057.1:0-1600 GCA_964524325.1 uncultured Hyphomicrobiales bacterium | reverse complement strand
CTGATGGCGCAACGCTTTATTACTTTCATGACCCAAAGTGCATAACAGGCTCTAGCTCACGTTGGAGTTCTCGGATTCTGCGCTCAATGGTCTGGTTGTGCGCTCCTTCCTGCCAGGGTTTGGGGCCGGTCTTGGCTGAGACGATATTGAGCCCGGTCACCTCCACTGGTGCAATGCTGGGAACCGAGGTCTCCACTGTAGGGATTAGCGGCACGCCAGAGGTGACCGTCGTTGAACCCGGGATCGGGATGGCGATGCTGATATTGCCGTCATTAGGCGCCAGCGTCGGATGAAGCGGCGGGACCGACGGCAGTGGGTCTTCCATCGCCCATTGTGCAGCATACACTCCACTGGCGAGAAGTGCAACCGTTGCTGCGCCTCCAGCGGCGAGGGCGGCGCCGGTTCCAGAACTCCAACAAAGGCCGTCCACAGAGAGGCCAGGAGGACCAATTGCTACCGAGACGGCGCAATGCCCACTTGGATCACGATATTTGAGCGGGTTGTTGTTGACGTAGGCGTAGCGGTCGAACATCCTGGCGTCAGCGGGGTCAGGGACAAGGGCGTCGGGCTGGATGAAGCACCCCAGCGCCGGGTCATACCAGCGGGCGTTGTAGTCGTACAAACCCCGGTCCAGGCCGCCCACGGAGCTGGGCGCACCCACGCCGGCTTCCATGCGCTGGCCCGTGTAGCGATACCCCGTCTGCAGGGCCAGCGTCGCGCTGTTCCGCCGGGTGTGACGTACGTCGCCGTAGGGCAGGTGAAGAGTTAGTCAGGTGAACTTATCAACCTCAAGCACTAGTTGTCATGGCTTACTCCTCTGCGTAGCTCGCCATCTCTCAATCGCTTGACTCAACTCTTTATCGTACCAAACGCGCCATGCATCATATTCTTTCTCAAAACGTTCAAAGTCATCGCTTTCGTAAAACATGATAATCTTTTCTAATTTGGCCCTTTCTAGTTCTGGAGTCAACTCTCCTTCTTCTAGCGAGATTTCGGGAGCACGTTTGTTTATGTAATTGATGATCGAAGTAGGAGTCTCCCACTCGGTACTCCCCTCTCGCCCCTTGAAAGGTAGCTTCAGAAACAACACCGATCCCTCGAACTTAAACAACACCCCATTTCGGATGCGTACGATCAATTCACATTCATGACGAGGAGACTCGAACCAGTCTACAACAACACCTCCTTTATCTTTGAACAGGAAGGAGTATCGGTCTCGCACTTCTTGGCAAAACTTCCGACACGTCTCAACCTGAAACAGTGCTTGGCAGTCCAGGAGTCTCTCTTGATTTGTCATCCGTTACCTCCTACTCTATCACTTATTTCATGTTTTATTTCACCAACCATTGTCCTTCAAAGCGGTATCCCAGGCTTTGCAAATATTCTAATTCGCGATAGAGATATGGATCACCCAGGCGCCATACTCCTTTTGATTCCTCTAGCCATTTTCTGTATCCTTTCAGATCCGCCTCTACAAAGAACTTATCCCCTCTGGCAATAGCATCATCGAGAAACTGCTTGTTCACCTCCCACGGGTCAATGCCCGCCTTCACCAGCGCATCCCACACATCGTATCCAGGCGAATTCGGCGTGCTGAAGT
>CAZGCT010000056.1:0-1611 GCA_964524325.1 uncultured Hyphomicrobiales bacterium | reverse complement strand
TAAGGTGTGCCCCCCTATTAAACACGGACCCTTACACATAAATCCTTACACGACCGGCCTAGTCCGTACCTTGCAACTAGGGCCAGAGGGGCTGGGGGTACTCGTAAAACCGTAGCAGCGCCCCTGCCCCGTCCCGCCAAGGCGTCACCAGTGAAGGGTACTCATCCCCCAAGCCTCCTGGAACCTCTCCAGAGCCCCGAGGGCTTCCTGTCCTCCCCGCTCCCTGCACTCCCCGCAAGTCCTGCACCAGAAGGTCCCTGTCCCGGGAGCGCACCTGGGCCAGGCTGGAGCGAACTGTGTGCACCCGACACCGCTGCCGCTGGGCCAGGGGATAGACCCGCCGGATGGCCTCTTCTATGCCAGGCAAGCCATCGGCGATGGTCAGCCCCGAAGGGGCTATCTTCTAAAGAAAAACCCGCCGCAGATCCCTTAGCCATAGCTCCCGCAAAACCTCTTTCCAAGAAGCCGCGCTCTGCGTGGGAAGGAGCCAGGTCAGCCGGAGGCTACCTTGCAGCCCTGAATATGCCTCTCCCCCGAGGGAGTAACCCTGAGGGCGATGTACACCGCCTCCTGTTCCATCCCCAGCCCTGTCCTGAAAACCTTCAGGAAAAGCCCATCCAGGTAGCCAAAGGCCATCTCTTCAGGCAAGGGCCACCCTAGCCAACCCAGCCCCTCCGGGGCTCTTATCCTCCCGGGTCAGGACGGCCCGGACGCCCAGGTGCGTCAGCCTTAAGGGTTACGTTCCAAAACTCCTCCAGGGAGAAACCGGAAACCACGCCCTCCTCCTCCTACACCGGGGCCTGCCAGTTGGTGTTTAAGCTTTTGTACCCGGAGGGGGAGCGGCAGAGAGGAGGTGGGCGGAGTGGAGGCTGAAGGGCTTTGGTGGGGTGCAGGAGGTTCTTCACCGGATGCTACGTGAGCGGTATGCCCCCCGTACACAGACGCTTACACGAAAATCTTGACGCGACCCCTGGCTGGTGCTGATGTGGTACAGGATGCCCTGGATTACTTCGCCCTCGATGCTCGCCGTGTGCTCTACTCTCGCGCACGCAAGAAGGGATTGTATATGGTCTCTACAGACCCGCTCGAGTTCAGTGGTGTCCTGGTGGCTTTCTCGCCTAACGGGATGAGCTTCGTGGAGTACCACGACCTCCGGGATCGGCTGGGCTTGGAAAACCAGCGGATTGCCTTTGCGGTCGCGACCGGCCCCGCTGGGACCCATCTCAGGTACATGGACCCTAAGAGCGCAGACTTCCAAAAGGGATACGTCCCCTCCTTCGGCCTTGCCTGCCAGATCGCGAGCGGTATGGCAGCTGCGGAGGTGGTCAAGATCTTTCTGCGTCGTGGCCCCGTTAAGCCGGTACCCTTTTTCTCGCAGTTTGACGCATACACTATGCAGTACAGATACGACAGGCTGTGGTGGGGAAGCCGGCACCCCCTCCTACGGCTCAAGCGCTGGTATGTAAAGCGGTTTCTAGTGAAGGGAGCCGTCCTCCGTAGGCGGTCCGAGGGGCAGGATGGGTCATAGCCTGCCCTCAGCTGAGGTCGTGTCAAGATTTATGTGTAAGAGTCTGTGTACGGGGGGCATACCGCTCCTGAAGCATCTTCTCC
>CAZGCT010000055.1:0-1751 GCA_964524325.1 uncultured Hyphomicrobiales bacterium | reverse complement strand
TATCCCAGGCGGTCTCCAGCCAATGCCCGCTGGGGTCGGTGTACTTGAGCGGATTAAACCGCACATACGCATAGCGATGGTAGTCGAGCGCATTGCCCGCCTCCGGAACAAGCGCATCCGGCGAGAGGAAATGCCCCAGCGCCGGGTCATACCAGCGGGCGTTGTAGAAGTACAGCCCCAGCGCCGCCTCCTCCCGTTGGCCGGTGAAGCGATAACTCGTCGGCGTCGTCCCCGACGCAAAGCGGGTTGCGCCGAAGGGCCGATAGCGCAGCTCGCCCGTCCTGGTCGTCCCGCTCACGGTGTAGGCCGTCCCGCCCAGGTGGTCCGTCAGCAGCCAGTAGAGCGTCCCGCCGTCGCGCAGGGTAATACGTTGTTCTATTTTTTAGAGCCCTGGAAGCTTCGTTAAGGCCTTTCCGCAGTGATTTATTGAGCTATTTTCGACGCGCAATTTGTCTGGAACGCAACATTCCGAGACAGCTTCCTATCCCAATCATTACTGATGCAAACAACCTCCATTCAAATAGTATATCCCAATCCCCTAGTGGTATTGCACTACCAGAAAACATACCAGTAGTAGTCAGCATAAATTGTAAAGGAAATGCAATACATCCTGGATAGCATGGATCAACTACATATCTATTGTAGATGAATACAGCACTTCCAAGACTCGTAAGTGTCACCACGATGTTCACAAAATAAAACATCTCTACATCACCACGGATGAAATGGATCGAATAAATCCCATAATAGTTGCACTCCTGTTGCAAACTCCCCTGCTACAGGAATAAAGCCAGCCAGAGAGGTGGCTACATTTATGGTCAGATCAGCGGTGCTTGCTTTCCCGTTAGCAACTTCAAAAGAGACATAGCTAAGGCCAGTGACAGTCAACCCATACTGGGCAGCTTGCCCCGTAGTGAAGCTAAATGCACCCCCGAACGTTGTAATAGGAATTGACATTAACGCAGTATCGCGTGAAAACTGAACACCTAACATCGCTAGGTCAAGCGAGATGGCGCCACAGTCCCATGTTTCACAGACCGTCCGCTCGCCGAGGAGAAAACCAATAATTTCTGGCTCGTTTAACGAGCGGTAATCCGGCGGCGGATGCCACTGCACGGGATGGACGGGCAGCCCAGCCCGACTCGCCCATTCGTTGTGATACTGCTCGGCGAAGGGTCGCAGGTAGTCGGCGTCGGCGAAGGGTTGCGACGCCACGTTGACCAGCCACGCCTGCGGCGAGACTTTCCAGTCGGCGGCGAAGCGACGGGCGAGCGGGCCGTCGCCCAACCCATAGCCGTAGATGGCGTAGGCAAGCTGCCAGCACGCTGCGTCGTTCTCCCAGTCCGCTTCGCCGTTGGGGAGGGTGGCGCAGTGGCCGGATTCATCCTCGTATTTCAGCGGATTGAAGCGCACGTACGCATAGCGATGATAGTCCAGCGCATTGTCCGCCTCCGGCACGATTGTATCCGGCGAGAGGAAGTGACCCAGCGCCGGGTCATACCAGCGGGCGTTGTAGAAATACAGCCCCAGCGCCGCCTCCTCCCGCTGCCCTGTGAAGCGATAACTCGTCGGCGTCGTCCCCGACGCAAAGCGGGTGACGCCGAAGGGCCGATAGCGCAGCTCGCCCGTCCTGGTCGTCCCGCTCACGGTGTAGGCCGTCCCGCCCAGGTGATCCGTCAGCAGCCAGTAGAGCGTGCCGCCGTCGCGCAGGGCGATGCGCTGGCCGCCGGCGCTGTAGTATTTCTTCACCA
>CAZGCT010000054.1:0-1779 GCA_964524325.1 uncultured Hyphomicrobiales bacterium | reverse complement strand
TGTTTCAGTATCCACTAACGGATCGAGGCGACTGCAACGCTGCAGAGCTTCGATCTCGGCGCGCGTGTCGGCGGTGGTTTCAGTATCCACTAACGGATCGAGGCGACTGCAACCTTCTCCAGTTGTATTTACCGTGACGGATGATCCTTGTTTCAGTATCCACTAACGGATCGAGGCGACTGCAACGGGGGTACAAAGATACGATAGATCGTGATCAGGTTTGTTTCAGTATCCACTAACGGATCGAGGCGACTGCAACCACCCTGGACGGGGATGAAATCAGGACCGAAACAAAGTTTCAGTATCCACTAACGGATCGAGGCGACTGCAACCCAAAAAAGACCGCCGCAATCGTTCCATAATCCAACGTTTCAGTATCCACTAACGGATCGAGGCGACTGCAACGACCAGTATGGAAGAGTTTGTTCTCGCGTTTACTGAGGTTTCAGTATCCACTAACGGATCGAGGCGACTGCAACGATGCTAGCGGAAGTCAATACCTTACTACAAACTCTTGTTTCAGTATCCACTAACGGATCGAGGCGACTGCAACCATTGTATGGTGTTTGCACCCGCAGCGCGCCGTTGTGTTTCAGTATCCACTAACGGATCGAGGCGACTGCAACCGCTTACTATCCGCTCAAATCAGCAAGGTTTACTTCATGTTTCAGTATCCACTAACGGATCGAGGCGACTGCAACCCTCTTCCAAGACGCTCGCTCGTCTCTGTTCAATCTGTTTCAGTATCCACTAACGGATCGAGGCGACTGCAACATCAGCGGCTTCGAGTCATTGGTCATTGCTTATGCGGTTTCAGTATCCACTAACGGATCGAGGCGACTGCAACAACCTTTCGGAGGTCGCCATGATTGAACTGAAACGGGTGTTTCAGTATCCACTAACGGATCGAGGCGACTGCAACATAATCTCCGATACCATGACGCACCTCCCGAAATGGTGTTTCAGTATCCACTAACGGATCGAGGCGACTGCAACAAGTTATTATACACGAACGTGGTGCAAGATTAGAAAAGTTTCAGTATCCACTAACGGATCGAGGCGACTGCAACACGTGATGATCAGGATCAATATAGACCAATTCACGCAAGTTTCAGTATCCACTAACGGATCGAGGCGACTGCAACCCCCTGATTTTGACCCTATTATAGCCCACTTTAAACAAAAATCAAGCCTCTGCGTGCGTCTAGAAGGCTGTTTTAACCCCTTCGCCTCACCCCGCCCTCTCCCCGCTTCGCAAATCGCATTTTGCTTAAAAAACGGGGGGATTTGCGAAAAATCCGCCCCTATCTGCCTACTCCCCCGCGCAGGCCGTCAGGCGGTAGAGGCGCGCCCATTCCCCCACCTGCACCACCGCGGCGCAGCGCGGCAGGAACTCTCGCTCCCAGAACGCCAGCGCCTGCCGCTGCCGCCCGCTCGGATCGTGATAGACGCTGAACAGCGCGCTCTCGCGATCTAGCAGGACGTGCGTCACCCCCTGCGCGGTCAGGGCATGCGCCAGTGCCGCCACATCGCCATCTGCCGCTTCGGCCAGTCGCACCCCACGGGTATGGTCGGCATCTGCCAGGCAACGCGGGGCGCAATAATCCCCCCGCCCCTCCCAGAGTAGAAGCACCTTCGCCCCCTCCGGTAGGCCCTCGCGCACGGTCATCTGCAAGGCGAAATCCGGCCAGGGGCGCGTCAGCCACTGCACCGCGCTTTCCTGCCCCAGCCAGAGCCGCCCGGGCTGTAACAGCCGGCCCAACGTGGTGATCTGGATCG
>CAZGCT010000053.1:0-1795 GCA_964524325.1 uncultured Hyphomicrobiales bacterium | reverse complement strand
AGAACTGTGGCGCCCTCTTCCGACGGAGCAACCACCTCTGGGCGGGACGGCCTACGCCGTGAGCGGGACGACCAGGACGGGCGAGCTGCGCTATCGTCCCTTCGGCGTCACCCGCTTTGCGTCGGGGACGACGCCGACCAGCGTTCGCTTCACGGGGCAGCGGGAGGAGGCGGCGCTGGGGCTGTATTTCTACAACGCCCGCTGGTATGACCCGGCGCTGGGGCATTTCCTCTCGCCGGACAGCATCGTGCCCGAGCCGGGCAATGCGCTGGACTATCATCGCTATGCGTATGTGCGCTTTAATCCGCTCAAGTACACCGACCCCAGCGGGCACACGCCTTGCTCCGCTTGTTTTATTCCCGGTCCCTTGCCTTTCTTCTGGCTCCATTTTTTAAGTCAAGAAGCAGGGCTGGACAACCCCATGGCGCCAGCTTATTTGACGCCCGTCGCTATGGGAACTTTCCAGAAGATCCGACACCCCAACGCCAGCTCTGTTGAAAAGCCAGAACCGGCGTTGGAATTGACTGCAGACTGGTATTGGGAAATCGGAGAGAATCCTCGCACGTTCGGTCCAGAATTTAAGGTCACCCAGGCGCTTATGCACGACGAAGGCGTTGAGGCGGCGCGTCAACTTTATCTGAATAATGGGCGTCAAGACTTACGTCTGGAAGGCGGTACGGCATATAGGTATGAGTTTGGTTTGCGCGATGCAGTGCGAGAACTGGGCGATGTGCTCAGCAACGGAGACTGGTCCACTTCGTTTTTGGGCGGTTATCAAGTCGAGATCATCACCCTCTCCGAAGAGGCGACTGATGCGCAGGTGGAGTTTTGAGTGCACAACCGCACCGGATGGGCATCAGCGACGCGCGTGTGGGGCTTTTCATTTAAACAAGATGAAGACCGGCCGAGGGTTGGACCTGGCGGCAATTTGGATCAGGTATACATCTGGCGTGAGAGAATTCCGAAGAGATGAAACCGTTGAAGCGATGGAAAGTTTTGCAGTTGTTGTCGGTAGTCGCACTGGCGTTTTCGTTCACGGGATGCCTGGATGACATTCGCTACAACATGCCCTGCCGGATTCCTCAAGATGTCAAGGAACAGGAACTTTTAGGTGTATGGCAGCTAAAATATCATAACTACGTCAACCTGGACTCAGAGTCCACGAAAATCACCGGAACCGAGACGCTCATTTTGCTAAGCAATGGCGCTTACATACAGGTGTTCGACGGGCCAGAGCATGTGTATGTGGGTCAAGCTCATGAATGGAAGCTGATTGTCGATGAAGGCGATGGACCCAAACTGGCTATGACCGGGCTGCGCTACTACGCAAACGGCGTTGAGTGGGCTGATGGACCATTGCTGTTGAGCCTACAAATGCCTGACCTTCTTCGATATGATAAGATCTATCCCTTGTTTTCTGAACGGCGGGCGAGACTTACCGTCAATTATCCGGAAGATGGATTCGTCTTTCTTTATCCGCGCGACTGTCTTGGCAAGTTTGTGCTCTTGCAAATGGTCTCTGGCCCCGTGGATCCCGATGATTTAACTGTGCACAATCCTGTGTTTTCGAAGGTTGGGGAATAGTGGCGCATTTTTGCTGCAAGAGCTGGGCCTGCATCGAGAACCTTTCCAGGAGGGCGGCCCCTACGCAGGCAACTCTGGCTGGTGCGACATCCTGCGCGCCGCCCAGGACGGCGACCGCATCACCGCCACGCTGCCGGATTACCAGACCTCCATCAGTGTTCCCCACAGCAGCTGTGGCGTCCTCCCCAGGCGGTGCGGCCGTCTGAATGAG
>CAZGCT010000052.1:0-1806 GCA_964524325.1 uncultured Hyphomicrobiales bacterium | reverse complement strand
CGATCTACTGGTTTACCACTCGAATAATTAAATACTCCTAAAATTCCGCACATAGAACTCTAATGTAAAATTTTTGATTTTCTATTGATCAAACAACCTTAAGAACTCCTTTGAACTTAAAATTCCCACAAATGCTGTGTCTCTTCCATATAAAAATTCTTTTGTTTTATATAAAAAATTTAACTCTATTCCCCTTAATTTTTTAGGATAGAATATTTCTGCTACATAATCGATCTTAAATTCATCTACTAAAGTCTTATAATTTCGTTCTTTTAGTAGTTCTAATGTTCTATTATTACCTATTAAACCATTCCCTGCTATAGTCTTTTTCTCACTTATAAAAGCAAAAACACCTGGGTCGTGCATTAAAAATATTTTATCCTTGTCAAAGTTATATTTTGCAAAATGTGCTGCTTCAATAGTTTTAATTGCAATTGGAAGACTATCTTTTTTTTGTACGATATTTAGTTGATATAAACATAGTAGTATAAATACACTAGCAATAATAATTCTAAATTTTTCATTTATTAGTTCAAATAAGATGCCAAAAGAAATAAATAATGTTAAATAAACTAAATATTGATACCAATTAACTGTTATTTCTGACATAAATAAAATGTTATATAATAAATGAAAGGCTGTACCAAATAGAATAATCAAAAATAAATTATATTTTTTTATTATAGGTTTGATTGTATCGAACTTAATTATAAAATTATACAAAAAGATTACCACAATGATAAAAATTATTAAGAAAAAAATATAAATGTTAATAACTTTTGAAATTCTCCATATTTCATGATTTATAAATTCAATAAATTTATTAAAATTATATTGAATTGCAGGCAAGATAGATTCAATAGTTTTTTTTCTACCACTAACAGGAACAATATTGTTAAAGACTAAGTAGTTATATGTTAGATATGGAAAAACAAAAATTAAAAAAGGTATGGAAAAATAAACAATATTTTTGAAGGAGATCTTTTTCCAAAGCAAATAAAGTACAAATGAAAACAATACAAAGATTGAATCTAGGCGAGATAAAAACATTAACGCAGAGACAGCTCCAAAGAGTATAAAAAATTTAGGGTTGTTTGATTCTAATGCTTTTTTCAGTAATATTATGCTTAAACCTATAAACATAGTAACTAAAGGTATCTCAAGACCAGAGTAATATACTTTTATGCTCCAGAAATACATCCCTCCCATGAACAACAAAAATACAGCTCTGCTTATCTTGGGGAAACCTAAAAATTTTAAGGTATTATCCCAAACCCAAATCATTAATAGTACAGTAATAGTTACAAGAGCTTTAAATATCATCAATCTTGTAATATTTTCATCGCTCAAAAACATGAAAGGAATATTTATAAAACACCATAAAGGGTGATATCCATTTGTAATTGTTAAACCATCAAAAGTAGAACCATTACCAATTGCAATGTTCCTACTTACAATGGGATAGTATAATGCATCATCAATAAGTAACCTTCCTATATATCTTGTATGATCCATATATAAAATATAGATAGCTACAAAATGCACAATAAAAAGCGAAATGAAATAAAAAATGTTTTCATATTTAGAAGAAAACTTTGACATACTTAACCCTCCTTTTTTTTAGTATAGACTTAGAGAATATCTTTGTTAGTTTGTCCATAATTATTATATCAAGTAGTCCTTTTTCTCTTTTACAGTAAATATGATCTAAAAAAGGATAAAAAATATTTTTAATTTCTTCATCACTAATCGAAGGATGAAACCAAAAATGCACTATCGCCTTTTTCTCAATAGCTTTTTGGACAT
>CAZGCT010000051.1:0-1828 GCA_964524325.1 uncultured Hyphomicrobiales bacterium | reverse complement strand
AAATTGCTAATGTTGCGCCAGTAGCAGTTTGTGTATTATACGAGAATTTCAAGGAGCCATCGGAAATGTTTAAGGCAAGGCCATTGGAAGTACCACCAGAGCTAACAGCATTGGTATTTGTTACTGATAGTGCTGGGGAATTGCCTTCGTTTTCAATAGCAACTAAAGATCTGGTGCTGCCAACATTTGTGTAGCCAGAAAATACTGCAGCCCCAGCATCATTGAAGGTATTATTGGTTATTCTGACTTGCAACAAATGATCATCTATGTCATCGGTAGTTGTAATTCGCAAAGCAGCCGCACCCAAATTCCCCAAGCTTGAATTATTTTCTATCTCGACTACAGGAGCTTGGCTATTCTGAGCACCGACAAAGCGAGCAGTTGGGAGCGGGGCACCGGCGCCTGAAGTGTTTTCTACAAGAAGTGGATATGCCCGGCCATCATTTGTAATCCTAACAAGCGCCTCATTTGGGGTGTCATATCTCCCCTCAAATATTGCAGCAGGACCATTAAGATTAATGTTGCTAACGTTCAAGGCCTCGGAAGTGCCATCGTTACTAATCGCAACCAAAGCACGGCTGCCCACACTTGTGTAACCTGTGAAGACTGCTGCTCCAGCTTGGGTATATGCTGGTGGAGATTGAACCTGCAATAAATGATCGTTCAAATCGGCACCTGCAGTCAATCTAAGAGCCCCAGCTCCACTTGCTGTACTATTTTGAATAATTTGAACAGTTGGAAGTGTTGACCCTGCAATACCATTGACTACTATTGCCGGGGTACCAGCTGCAATTTGATTGAAAGTGGTCGAAGCATTTACTGTCATAGTTTCGGTGTTTGGTGTACCATCTCCAAGATAGATATTCCCATCGACTTCAAAATTGCCAGTTACATACAAATCGGAAGAACCAGGGTTAGAGTTGTTGAATGTTCCAGTTCCAAAAATTACATCGTTTGTACCTGCAACATTAACCTGGGCATTAAAAGTAGAAGTAGCGTTGACTGTTAATGCGTCACCGCTGGCATTGCCAAGGGTGGTGTTGTTTTCAACAATAATATTATTAAATGTCTGAGTACCACCCCATGTTTGGTTAGGTTCCAACAAAGCAACAGTACCGGTAGCATCTGGGAAAGTCCAAGTTCGATTGACTGTAAAATTGGGTGGTTGTATCCTCCCAGATAAACTTGCAGTATAATTATAGAAAACAAATCCTGGAGTAATGTTCATATCCATCAGTAGACCATAATTGTTGGTTGCATCATACAATGAGATATATCCGCCAGGACCATCAATAGTTGCATTGTTATTACCATCAGTTGATTGGATGTAATCAGTAGCAACGATATAGCCAGTTGCATCAATGACGGGGACACTCCCATCATTAGCGACCGAAAGATTGTACGGAGTTGTATTGGAACCAACACTCAAGCCGCGGTCGATTGTTACTTGGTCGTTAACATCACTATACCCAATAAGGGCTTCCTCAGTTGAACTTCCAATATGAATGGACGATCCAGAAACATAGAGGCTATTCCAACGCAAGGTATTGGAGCCAAGGTTATACGTATTATCAGCAACTGGAACAACGTTGTCATCAAAGTATACTGGTGTTCCACCACTTCCAGTGTTCCTTACTACTCCACTTACATCAACATTGGTTACAAACAAGTCGTCAAATCGGTTGGCCGAAGATCCGAGGTCCACACCACTCGCTGGAAGTATTGTGCTAACCAAAGTTCCATTGAATGTTACATTGTCAGAAGAAGTTGCACCCAAAACAACATTGTCGTTAAATTGAGCAGTCCCATTTACTGTAATACCATTGTT
>CAZGCT010000050.1:0-1990 GCA_964524325.1 uncultured Hyphomicrobiales bacterium | reverse complement strand
ACAATTCCTGTCTTAATTGGCATTTTTAAATCAACAATCATCTTAATGTTAGTATAATAATCAAAGACTTTTTTAATCCACCAGATTTCATTACCATAATTATAGTTAAATACAAGTTTGGAATTTATGTTATAATTAGACTTTAATTCTTGACAAATTGTGTTCGGCTCTTGAATGTCAGGAAAGTTAATGTTGTAATACTCAGGACTAATTATAAACTTATAAGCATATTCTTTCGAAGTTGTTTGATAGCCGAGATTAAATTCAAAGTTCGAGTGTAAGTTGTAATCAAATGAACACTTAACTAATAATTGACCATTCATCTTAAGAACTTCATCTGTTGTAATAGTATCAATAACATTTTTATCCAATAAAGTATTAATTCTAATTTTATTTGTCAGTATATAAATAGTACCAAAGAATGGTCTCAATAATTCATTAATTAATGTTATAAGACTAATTTCTTCGTTCAGTGAAAAATTATAATTCAATTCCACGGTTGGAGCAATTGCATCAAAATTTTTAGTATCTATCATCGAACCGTAATTAGTATATCTCCTTAATAAAAACTCAATAATATAGATTGGATTGCTCAAGTAATCACTTAAACTGAATGGGAATGTTTCACGATTGAAGTAACTTAAATCACCATACTTAACTGCAGTAGCTGTTGCAAAGAATTTATCTTTATCAAGTTTTACGAATTCTTGAATTTCTTTCTTTATACTGAAACTTCCTCGTTCAGGAATATCTCTTAACTTAGTCGTTATTAATCTGTTGTTTCTGTCTCTCATAATTAATCAAATAATAAACTTTGATTAGTTTGAACAATATTATACCCAATTAAATACACATTCCTTAAATACAAAGGTTGCGAATATGATTGAATATATAATTCATTTTCTTTATTCAGTCTATCAGGCATTATTGTAATAAATGTTTTAGGATTTGATGTTGTTATAATTGACATATTTTCTAATGAATTAGTGTTTTTATTAAAATAAGCAAATCGCAATTGCTGATTAGTTGTTGGAGTATGTAGGATTAATTTTAAATTATTAATTCCATAATAACCATATTTTTCTTTTAAAAAGTCTAACAAGTCAAAACTCATCTCTGCATATTGAGCAAATGCATAAGTTTCAACTCCAGCTGTTCGTTCAAGTAATTTAATCGCATCTTGAGTTGAATATTTGCCAAGTGATTTAGGTTTAAATTTGAAATATACTCTTAATTCATTGACATCATATTGATTGAGTAATTGTATTGTATAATTATTAGTGTTATTAACAATAGCTCCACCACTTATTAAATCATTAATGAAAGCAACACAACAATCATTTGCATTGTCATAATAGACTAAATGATTAAACTGATTATAAGTATCTGATAAGTTTAGTTGTTTTAAGTCAGGAGTTACATAAGTTTTGTGCTGTGAGACAAAAAAAGTAGCATTAGTCTTATCAACTAATACTGCAGGAGCTAATTGATTGATGTTGAAAATTACTGAATTAGTTTGCCCATCGTCAAAGTAAAGGAATGAATAGTCTAATTGCCCGAATACAATCGGTTTAACTTTGTTTTCATTCTCCTCAGGAATGTTAGGAAATTCATATTTAGTAAATTTTTCAGTTGGAACTTCAATATTTTTCAAGTCAAAATTAACTTTGAAAATTAAAAAATTAGGGTCATAAGAATAATCGATAATATAACCAACAAATAACCAGAATATTCTTCCTTCATTCAACTCAGGGTCATCAATCCAGCCAATACCAATTTCAACTTTTCTGTTCAACCAATCTGACATTTCTTGATTAGGATATAATGCATTAAAGAAACCACTCAGATAGTCATTCTTAAGGTATCTTGGAATTTTCAACTCAATTATTTCGTTGTAAGTCAAACCTTTTTCAGGATTTTCCCATTCAGTTGAAATAATTATTTCATTGTCACCAAAAAGCCTGTTCTTAAATCCAGGCATAATATCTTC
>CAZGCT010000049.1:0-1997 GCA_964524325.1 uncultured Hyphomicrobiales bacterium | reverse complement strand
GTTCTCTTTTCCGATGGTATCTCTTTCTGTACCGGGTTATGTACTGCCAGCAGCCGCGATGTGGCTACTTTGCAACCTGCCAGCGATACTAGCACAATGAGTAAGACGAACCAGTTTTTCATTTCACACCTCCTTCAAGGTGATGCGATTTATGGGAAACAAGGTTGCTCTTGATAGGCAAGAAGAGCACCGAGTGTCCATCTGTATATTTCTGTAGACGTGGTTACTGCCATGTTGCAATTACGGTGGTAAGTATAACCGTTGTTGCCCGAAGAGCGTTCCATATGAACGTGAATACCATCATAGCAACTACAGTTACAGTCTTCATTCCCCAGATATCCGATTATCCTTCCATTGGGAGTGTTGTATACGCCATCGGCTATTCGATTCATCAGATGCCCATAAAAAACCGTACCAACTTTAGTGCCGCCTGCAACTTTCAGCGGTGTAGAGTTCGACTTTTACGCCATCCTCGACCCATTCAAAACCGGCAGGAGGATCCACTAGACAGGAAAGGTTAGTTCGAATCGTACGAATACTCAAAATGTTCGAGCTGACATAGATTCTCACTGCCGTGCTGGCAGACCCAAAAATATCCACCGGGCAACACAAATCTGTTCCTCTATAGTGCACACATCCTCTTCCTGTTTGTAGTCCGCACTCAGTACAGAATCCTCCACTGTTACAGGGAGCGGCAGGGGTAATGGTTGGACAATTTCCACAATAGCAATCTTGCCCCTTGAGCGTCCCTGCAAACGGCGAATAGACAAAGTAACCTGTTGGTGTTGGAGTCGGCGTACGCGTTGGCGTTCTTGTAGGTGTTCGGGTGGGAGTTCGGGTTGGCGTCCTTGTAGGTGTACGAGTTGGTGTTCGTGTCGGTGTGCGCGTTCTCGTAGCTGTAGCTACAGCCAGGGGAGAAGCAGAAGTGTTTTCCCGCGCCGCAAACCCCATCAGCGAAAACAAGAGCGTAATGGCAACCACGATAACGGAAAGGCGTTTTGGTAATCGCATATGCTATCCTTTCTATTACCCAACGTGGCAAGCGTGAGAATGCAAACGAAAATTTTACTGACGCATAAATATACTACCCCTTTTTGATTTCTGATGCTACTGTGGATTCCCGCAATTCAGACAAAAGTGAACCACTTACTCTTGAAAGTAATCATGACCCCATATCGCTATTTCGGTTCGATTTGCAAGATTCAATCGCAGAAGAATTTGTGTGATGTGATGCTCTACAGTTCGAACACACAACCCTAACTCTTGTGCAATGTCTTTATTTGTCTTGCCAAGCATTACAAGTTTCAAGACATCTTTTTCTCTTGGGGGTTAACTTATCAAGGATTTCGTGAGCATTCATAACGCGACCTTGCTTCCTTACTATACTCATTCAATCGTAACTCACTCAATCGTAGGAACAAAGCGGTTGCCCAACGGCTTGCGCATCAGCCGCCCGCGAAGCGAGCGCGAAGCGCGAGCGAAGCGGGTCGGCTGGATGCGCTTGTTGGGCGGCTGTGTTTCATCTGTTACGGCAAATATTGAGCAAATAACATCGGCAAGAGAATAAAAGCATAAGCATCGTTCAAGATATGCATCAGCATACAAGCGGGTAGATTTCGGCGCTTGATATACAGAATGGTGACAATTATGCTCCATACCCCAATCTGGATTGTGCCGCCAAGTCCCCAGAATGGAATGTGAAGCAAGACGAATACCACATAGGCTATCAATGCGCTTAAGCCGAGATGCCCTATCAGATTGTTTAGACGCTCAATAGGATAACCACGAAAGAGTATCTCTTCGGTAACGCCTGCTGTGATGACAATGGCTATTCGCAGAGCAATTGGAGTTGACGCTAATTGTGCAATGCCACTCGATGTCGTGCCCAAGCCCAGCGCAGTAACAAGAGGGGTAGTAAGAATAAACGAGAATGCACCAACCACGAAACCTATCACTCCCCACAGTACATCACGCCAAGACATCGTTTTTATGCCAAT
>CAZGCT010000048.1:0-2006 GCA_964524325.1 uncultured Hyphomicrobiales bacterium | reverse complement strand
CACGCCAGGCTCGAGGCCGAACGCGCCGAGGGCGCCGACCCCGAGGACCCGGATGAGTACCTCGCCGAGAACATCTTCTGGGTGCCGCCCGAGGCGCGGTGGCCAAACTTGAAAGCGCAGGCCAAGCAGCCCACCATCGGCCAGCTTGTAGATGACGCCATGGCTGCTATCGAGCGCGATAACCCGGCGCTCAAGGGGGTGCTGCCCAAGGAATATGCCCGCCCCGCCCTCGACAAGACGCGCCTGGGCCAGCTCATTGACCTGATCAGCAACATCAAGGTGGGCGACGAGGAGGCCCGCGCCAAGGACGTGCTCGGCCGGGTGTATGAATACTTCCTCTCGCAGTTCGCCAGCGCCGAGGGGAGAAAAGGCGGCGAATTCTACACGCCCAAGTGCGTGGTCAAGCTCCTGGTCGAGATGCTCGAGCCTTACCGCGGCCGCGTCTACGACCCTTGCTGTGGCTCTGGCGGCATGTTCGTGCAGTCAATGGAGTTCATCCGCGCGCACGCGACTGGCAACGGCAATGGCGGCAAGGCCAAGGCCGACATCTCCATCTACGGCCAGGAGTCGAACTACACCACCTGGCGCCTTGCGAAGATGAACCTGGCGATCCGTGGCATCGAGGGCCAGATTGCCAATGGCGACACTTTGTGCAATGACCACTCCAACCAGCGTTGTGTTCCGGATAAAAGGTTGAGATGATGAGGCGGAGTTGTGAGCTATGATTGAGCTTAGACCTGGCGCCATCTTAGAGGGCGATTTTTGGCCCGAGCGAATCCGTGTGCTCACCGTGCAGGA
Organism: uncultured Hyphomicrobiales bacterium; assembly: GCA_964524325.1. Classification (GTDB taxonomy): domain Bacteria; phylum Bacteroidota; class Ignavibacteria; order Kapaibacteriales; family UBA2268; genus Naka2016. The sequence goes on along the minus strand of CAZGCT010000048.1, from coordinate 1,208 downwards.
CATCAAAGGCCGTATCAAGCTCGAATCCGTAGGCACCCAGACGCAACGTTTCTATCCCAACATCCTCAGCCAGGCCGATCTCGAGCGTGTCCGCATTGCCACCGAAGCCGCGCGAGATTTTTGCGGCCGGGGTGAGGGCCTCTTTCTGGCGATGGAAGCGCACCGCATCCGCTTCGCCTACCAGTTTGATCCGCTATTTGCGGTCAACATTTCGCAGGTTGACCCGCTGCCCCATCAGATTGAAGCGGTTTATCATTACATCCTGCGGAATCCGCGAATTCGGTTTCTGCTGGCAGACGATCCAGGTGCCGGCAAGACAATCATGACCGGCCTGCTTTTGAAAGAACTCAAGTATCGCGGCCTTGTCCATCGCACGCTGATCGTCGTTCCAGGCCATTTGAAAGATCAATGGCTGCGGGAAATGAAGGAGCGCTTTGGGGAGACCTTCACGGTTATTGACCGCAATATGATGAATGCCACATGGGGCCGCAACACTTGGCAGGAACAGCCGCAGGCGATCACTTCGATGGATTTTGCCAAGCAAGACGATGTCATGGCCACGCTCGGCGAGGTGCGCTGGGACCTGGTCGTGGTGGATGAAGCCCACAAGATGGCTGCCTACCGCTATGGGCAGAAAACCAGCAAAACCGAACGCTACCGCTTCGGGGAGCTGCTTTCCCGAACTAGTCAATTCCTCCTGTTCCTGACCGCCACCCCACACCGGGGAGATCCGGAGAACTTCCGCCTCTTCCTGGACCTGTTGGAGCCGGGCATGTTTGCCAATACTGATTTGCTTCAGCAGTCAGTCCAAGACCGCGACAATCCGCTGTTTCTACGCCGGCTCAAGGAAGACCTGCGCGACTTTCAGCGGCGGCCCCTCTTCCCGCCGCGCCACGTTTCCACCCGGCCCTACCGGCTGAACGACGAGGAGAAACGGTTGTACAACGCGGTCACTCAATACGTGGAGACCTCCTACAACAAGGCGCTCGCGGCCGATAAACGGAACGTCGCCTTCGCCTTGCTCATCCTGCAGCGACGGATGGCCTCCAGTGTGCGTGCCATTCGTCGCTCACTGGAGCGCCGCAAATCGAGGCTCGAGGAACTGCTTTCGCTGGGGCAATGGCTGGCCGAGGGGGGTCGGGTGGACGAGGATGAAATAGAGGATGCTCCTGAAGCCGAGCGGCTACGGCAGGAGGAGGACCTCCTCG
>CAZGCT010000047.1:0-2028 GCA_964524325.1 uncultured Hyphomicrobiales bacterium | reverse complement strand
GGCACGTGGATATTCAGCCATTCGCGCAGGGCACCGGCAGGCAGGCGCGGCAGGTAGCGCGCCAGAGGGAGCGGGAGAAGCGCACCACTGCCGAGCCGGTACGGCGTGGCCAGGGTGTCCATACATTAATTCTAACCGAAGTGGAGGGAGAGGCGGTGCAGGGCTGAGCAAGGAAGCGGCTTTTCTCCAAGTTGCCCTCCCCTAGCCCAAGAAATCCCTTCACTCCGATGGCCTAAAACCACAATAACCGACCAATAAGTGCCACAAATCCCCCATTAGCGAATGGCGTAGCCCGGCACGATTTGAAACCCGTTGATACCATTGGAACAAATCTGTGACGATCTCGTGAACCGTCAACCAGTAAATGCGTTTCGTTTTTGCCAAAATGGGGCAAATCTCGTTCCGCACGTCGGGATCCAAGGCGTGGACAATGAACAAACGATCAAAATCCGCCGTCCCGAATATCCTGGTGGCCAATTCATAGTGCTCTTGGCGTAAGAGGCTGAAGTGAGCCAGTTTCGGCTTTGAGATGTACAACGCGTCCGAGAGCGCCTGCACATCCTCTTTTAGACGGCGGCCAAAATCCTTGCCTTTGGGGTCAAAGTCATGTTCATCCTTGGTCTCAATAATGGCCCGCGTGATAGGGGTGCCGTCCGGTAGTGTCCAGGGTGTGAGGTCAGGACGTAGGGCGAGAAAATCGATGTCGGAATAGTTATAGGGGACTTTGACCGGAACCGCTTCGCTGACCACACACCCATGACGTGCCTGCAGCCAGAAGCGGGTCATTTCAGAAAGTGCATTGGAGCGAATCGCCATACTCTACCTCTTTTCGCGTTCCGAGATCCATAACCGGATCGGGGTGGGTGCCAACGGACGGCTTGCAGGGTCTCAGCGTCTCCAGTGATTGAAGGCATCCGTCCCCCGGATCATATCCGCCCCGGGCAGATCGTTATAGGGATTGCCGTCATGATTGATGGGATGGAGTTGGGAGTAGAAATAGTAGTCGGCGTTGCGTTTGAACTGCTCACGACGCTTCTGCTTCTGTTTTTCCTCTTCAAGCCATGCCGCAATAAAGAGCGGCAGAGCAATCAGCAGGACAATTAGTTCCATATAACACCCCCTGGTGATTGAGGATTTCAGTCTCTAACGGATCAAAGCATAAGTAACCAAGGACATCGGATAAGTGCTTTCCTTGGCTTAACTATATTGACCGTTTCGATGTAACGTTAGTGAAGGCTCGGATCGTGATGTCATAGGTGATTCCATTCGTCCTCCGATGAGAATCGTGCGATGTTCCCCTGATCATCCTCGTTCTCATCTTCGTCATCGGTGAAGATCATCTTCAAAGTTCTCGTGCCATCGTCGTTGATGATTAGGATCGTTTTCTTCGGACGCTTCCACTCGATGCTCGGATCATCTGGATCGAACTCGTCGAGTTCTTTGCGGATTTCGGCCTCATAGTTCAGTTCGTCGGCAATCGAATCAAAGTCAAGCTTGTCCTCATGATGCATATTTTCACCTCCTCAATGAGAATAGCTGGCCGGCCTTAGCCTTGGTTCAGTATCCACTAACGGATCGAGGCGGGTGCAACACATTGCCGCACCGAAAAGCGCATACCAACCGCTTTGTGTTTCAGTATCCACTAACGGATCGAGGCGGGTGCAACCGTAGAGGACAAGGTAAGTGGCTTTTTGATGATGACGTTTCAGTATCCACTAACGGATCGAGGCGGGTGCAACATAAAGGAGCGCATGGTAATTCACGTGACGCAAAACGTTTCAGTATCCACTAACGGATCGAGGCGGGTGCAACATATACGTGTCCATTTGGTCCTCCTTTCCCCAGGTGTTTCAGTATCCACTAACGGATCGAGGCGGGTGCAACGGTCGAGGTCTACAAAGAAACGTTTGAATCCAACTTCGGTTTCAGTATCCACTAACGGATCGAGGCGGGTGCAACCCGAGGCATTTAACATCCTCGGCGAGTTCGCCGTTTCAGTATCCACTAACGGATCGAGGCGGGTGCAAC
>CAZGCT010000046.1:0-2036 GCA_964524325.1 uncultured Hyphomicrobiales bacterium | reverse complement strand
ATCTACACTGTGATTTGATTTCAAATTGTTCTTTGAGGAAATTAAAACCAACAGTAATCTTTGAGTTTCATTTTCTTGTTCTGTTGTGATTTGCTTTCAAATTGTTCTTTGAGGAAATTAAAACCAACTTGGAATAATTCCTATTAGTGTTTATCGAGGTTGTGATTTGCTTTCAAATTGTTCTTTGAGGAAATTAAAACCAACCAAGTCCACGATGGACAACTCACAGAAAAGGTTGTGATTTGCTTTCAAATTGTTCTTTGAGGAAATTAAAACCAACAAACAAATAATATTAAATGTGTCTACTGTGGTTGTGATTTGCTTTCAAATTGTTCTTTGAGGAAATTAAAACCAACTTTTGTCAATCTATCCTTCTTTCCATTGGGGTTGTGATTTGCTTTCAAATTGTTCTTTGAGGAAATTAAAACCAACTAAATTCTTCTAAAATTCTTCGTCTTAGTGGTTGTGATTTGCTTTCAAATTGTTCTTTGAGGATATTAAAACCAACTTTTTAATTGTTATGAAAAAAAGCAAGAAAGTTGTGATTTGCTTTCAAATTGTTCTTTGAGGATATTAAAACCAACTGGACTGCCTTGTTATTTTAAAACAATATCGTTGTGATTTGCTTTCAAATTGTTCTTTGAGGATATTAAAACCAACTCTTTACTTTGATAATGGACAAATTAATTCGTTGTGATTTGCTTTCAAATTGTTCTTTGAGGATATTAAAACCAACAATTACACTCGAGAAGAATGGAAATACTCAGTTGTGATTTGCTTTCAAATTGTTCTTTGAGGATATTAAAACCAACTCATCCAACTCTGGGTTAATGTCAGGAAATGTTGTGATTTGCTTTCAAATTGTTCTTTGAGGATATTAAAACCAACCAGGCAAGGCATTACATTAATCTGATGCTAGTTGTGATTTGCTTTCAAATTGTTCTTTGAGGATATTAAAACCAACTTCTTGAAGTTAAATTTGTTGTTGACATAAGTTGTGATTTGCTTTCAAATTGTTCTTTGAGGATATTAAAACCAACTGGGTTGGTTGGCAGATAATTGACAATTCTGTTGTGATTTGCTTTCAAATTGTTCTTTGAGGATATTAAAACCAACGAATAGTAATCCTTTGCCAGGCACTTCAACGTTGTGATTTGCTTTCAAATTGTTCTTTGAGGATATTAAAACCAACGTCAAAACTCAATGACGAGTTATCTAATAAGTTGTGATTTGCTTTCAAATTGTTCTTTGAGGAAATTAAAACCAACCGTCATTAAAGATGTAATGCTCGAAAGAGAGTTGTGATTTGCTTTCAAATTGTTCTTTGAGGAAATTAAAACCAACAACAATGATAATGAAAAAATTAATAATTTAGTTGTGATTTGCTTTCAAATTGTTCTTTGAGGAAATTAAAACCAACCAATTAATGAAGAGGAGAACGAATAATGTTGTTGTGATTTGCTTTCAAATTGTTCTTTGAGGAAATTAAAACCAACTTCGTCCTAAATATATTATCTTGCCTTTAAGTTGTGATTTGCTTTCAAATTGTTCTTTGAGGAAATTAAAACCAACTTGATTGTGAGCCTAAGAATGACTTCTTCAGTTGTGATTTGCTTTCAAATTGTTCTTTGAGGAAATTAAAACCAACATACTATATTAGTAACAAAATAAGAGGCATGTTGTGATTTGCTTTCAAATTGTTCTTTGAGGAAATTAAAACCAACTCATTGAAGAACTTCAACGGATCGGGGTTTGTTGTGATTTGCTTTCAAATTGTTCTTTGAGGAAATTAAAACCAACTCATTGAAGAACTTCAACGGATCGGGGTTTGTTGTGATTTGCTTTCAAATTGTTCTTTGAGGAAATTAAAACCAACAAGTGCTAATCCACCGTATCGCAAGACTTTGTTGTGATTTGCTTTCAAATTGTTCTTTGAGGAAATTAAAACCAACGTGTGCTTTTTTGATAATGCCTCCTTCGTGGTTGTGATTTGCTTTCAAATTGTTCTTTGAGGAAATTAAAACCAACTCATTATA
>CAZGCT010000045.1:0-2081 GCA_964524325.1 uncultured Hyphomicrobiales bacterium | reverse complement strand
TGTAACTACTCGGTATCATTTCTGGTATATTTAGTAACACATAATCTCCAATCTCAAACACAATACCTGTCTTAATTGGCATTTTTAAATCAACAATCATCTTAATGTTAGTATAATAATCAAAGACTTTTTTAATCCACCAGATTTCATTACCATAATTATAGTTAAATACAAGTTTGGAATTTATGTTATAATTAGACTTTAATTCTTGACAAATTGTGTTCGGCTCTTGAATGTCAGGAAAGTTAATGTTGTAATACTCAGGACTAATTATAAACTTATAAGCATATTCTTTCGAAGTTGTTTGATAGCCGAGATTAAATTCAAAGTTCGAGTGTAAGTTGTAATCAAATGAACACTTAACTAATAATTGACCATTCATCTTAAGAACTTCATCTGTTGTAATAGTATCAATAACATTTTTATCCAATAAAGTATTAATTCTAATTTTATTTGTCAGTATATAAATAGTACCAAAGAATGGTCTCAATAATTCATTAATTAATGTTATAAGACTAATTTCTTCGTTCAGTGAAAAATTATAATTCAATTCCACGGTTGGAGCAATTGCATCAAAATTTTTAGTATCTATCATCGAACCGTAATTAGTATATCTCCTTAATAAAAACTCAATAATATAGATTGGATTGCTCAAGTAATCACTTAAACTGAATGGGAATGTTTCACGATTGAAGTAACTTAAATCACCATACTTAACTGCAGTAGCTGTTGCAAAGAATTTATCTTTATCAAGTTTTACGAATTCTTGAATTTCTTTCTTTATACTGAAACTTCCTCGTTCAGGAATATCTCTTAACTTAGTCGTTATTAATCTGTTGTTTCTGTCTCTCATAATTAATCAAATAATAAACTTTGATTAGTTTGAACAATATTATACCCAATTAAATACACATTCCTTAAATACAAAGGTTGCGAATATGATTGAATATATAATTCATTTTCTTTATTCAGTCTATCAGGCATTATTGTAATAAATGTTTTAGGATTTGATGTTGTTATAATTGACATATTTTCTAATGAATTAGTGTTTTTATTAAAATAAGCAAATCGCAATTGCTGATTAGTTGTTGGAGTATGTAGGATTAATTTTAAATTATTAATTCCATAATAACCATATTTTTCTTTTAAAAAGTCTAACAAGTCAAAACTCATCTCTGCATATTGAGCAAATGCATAAGTTTCAACTCCAGCTGTTCGTTCAAGTAATTTAATCGCATCTTGAGTTGAATATTTGCCAAGTGATTTAGGTTTAAATTTGAAATATACTCTTAATTCATTGACATCATATTGATTGAGTAATTGTATTGTATAATTATTAGTGTTATTAACAATAGCTCCACCACTTATTAAATCATTAATGAAAGCAACACAACAATCATTTGCATTGTCATAATAGACTAAATGATTAAACTGATTATAAGTATCTGATAAGTTTAGTTGTTTTAAGTCAGGAGTTACATAAGTTTTGTGCTGTGAGACAAAAAAAGTAGCATTAGTCTTATCAACTAATACTGCAGGAGCTAATTGATTGATGTTGAAAATTACTGAATTAGTTTGCCCATCGTCAAAGTAAAGGAATGAATAGTCTAATTGCCCGAATACAATCGGTTTAACTTTGTTTTCATTCTCCTCAGGAATGTTAGGAAATTCATATTTAGTAAATTTTTCAGTTGGAACTTCAATATTTTTCAAGTCAAAATTAACTTTGAAAATTAAAAAATTAGGGTCATAAGAATAATCGATAATATAACCAACAAATAACCAGAATATTCTTCCTTCATTCAACTCAGGGTCATCAATCCAGCCAATACCAATTTCAACTTTTCTGTTCAACCAATCTGACATTTCTTGATTAGGATATAATGCATTAAAGAAACCACTCAGATAGTCATTCTTAAGGTATCTTGGAATTTTCAACTCAATTATTTCGTTGTAAGTCAAACCTTTTTCAGGATTTTCCCATTCAGTTGAAATAATTATTTCATTATCACCAAAAAGCCTGTTCTTAAATCCAGGCATAATATCTTCGTCTTCAATTGTCGCTATCTTGTAAATATAAT
>CAZGCT010000044.1:0-2253 GCA_964524325.1 uncultured Hyphomicrobiales bacterium | reverse complement strand
TGCATAAGCACCAAATCCTGCATTAGTTGTAGATGTGTTTGAGTTTCCCGCCTGATGTCCCAAAAATGTAGATCCATTTTTTTCTATCCTGCCAGCTCTTTCATTGTGTACTCGGAAATTTAAGGGGTGATTTGATGTAGTTCCCAAAAACCAATTTGGATCAGAACTTAAATCATTACCGATAAGCGTCCAAGCAGAATTTTGAATTGAAGCTGGTGGAAGAAAATCCCATTTCTGCGTTCCGTTGGCATCAAGGAAAAGAACCTTGCCAAGTGGGCTTTGTGCTTGAAGAAGAGAAATGGATAATACAAGAAGCATAGAAGTAATAAATGTTTTCATATTATTTAACCTCCCTAACTCAAAATTTTAGTTATACAAAATTAAAAAATACAAAAAACAAAAATACAAATAAATATATTAAAAAAATTTTTTTCCAAAAAAATTAAGAACTGTAAATTCGACTCTTCGAATACTTTATGTCATCAAACCTTTCTTCTCGCTAAGACAAATATTGTTCCACCCTTTAGAATAAAGCAGACAAAAATTTTTACTTTGAGCTCATCTTTCGAGCTAACCGTTTTCAAATGTATTAATTTTAATGTAACATATTCGCACTTTTTTTTGTTATTATTAAGATAAAGGAATATATTTATATTTATATTTTTATATTTGCTTTTTAGTTAAGAACAAATGGAGGCAATATGAAAATGTTAAAACACATTTTGCACCTTCTAATAATAATTTCTTTCCCAATCGCTCTCTACTCACAATTTACCAATGAGCAAGAGGTAAAGGAAAACCTGCCTAAAATGCTCGGAGCAAATAATGTAGGCAAAGAATTTTGGTTCACCATCCCAATTTGCTTCGAAGATGAAAGCTTTGGTTTTTCTAATTTTATAAAAATCTTTGTGACCTCGCCCTACAGAACCCGAGTCACAGTCGAAGTTCCGGGGAAAAATTACTTCTCTTCGAAAATGTCTATTCCAAACGATGTTATAAGTTTTGATATTACACCAACACAGGGGCAACCCTATGTTAAAGGTGGCCGCGACCCAGAAGTCCCAGACCAAGTTTGGATTGGAGCCGGGATTCATATATTTGCAGACGATCCCATCGTTGTTTACTGTATAGTTCGTTATCGTTGGACCAGTGATGGCTTCCTTGCAATTCCGGTTTCTTCTTTAGGCAAAGAATACATCGTTGCTGGTCACCCGGTTGATCCAATGTTTAGAGCGGTATGGAACTATAAATTGCCAAACACTTGCGGAATAGTTGCAGCATATGATCAAACAAAAGTGCGATTTACTCTCGGTGGCAACTCAATCACCAAAACCGCTGGTGGGTTACGTCCCGGCCAAACCGTCGAAAAAATACTAAATAAAGGTGATGTTTTTATGGTTTCTACAGAAGGGGACGCATCGGATTTAACTGGAAGTAGAGTAATTGCAAACAAACCTGTCGCTCTTGTAACTGGTAACATGTGCAACAACATACCAGTTGGCAACCAATGGTGCGATTACACTGTCGAGATGGATTTGCCAACATTTACTTGGGGCACCGATTATCACGTTCCCGATGTCGGAATCATTCCCAAACGTGCTTACCCTTCACTTCTTAGAATTTTTGCAAAAGAAAAAAATACTACTCTCTACAGGGACGGAAAAGAATTTGCTTTTCTAAAAGCAACTAATGGAACTGAAGGGAATGGCTGGTTGGAAACTAGGATGAACCCCAACATGGTAAAATTTGCTCACTATCCCGTTGTTATTTCCGGAGATAAACCTATTGGCGTTACTTTATACAATCCCGGTGTCCAAGAAGACCAATACGCCCAAAACTACGTAAATAGCGACCCCTTCGTTATGGTAATCACTCCACTTCAACAATACCAGAAAGAAATTACATTTTGCACACCTTGTACTTTTGGTGGGGATTGTTTCAGTGAAAACTACCTCGGTATAGTGTACGAAGCAAACGAACTCGGTATGTGCCCCGACGATCTTGAATTTGCAGAAGTAAAAAGCGGTCAATTTATCTGGAAAAAAGTAAATGTGAGATTTCCGGGTGTCGACCCAATTTACAAATACGATGTTAATGGCAAGAAATTTGCATACAAAGTTGTTACACTCCCTCAATCTGGTGTATTCAAGATTCGATCTCCAAAGCCATTTGCCGCCTACTCTTATGGCTTTTCTGATTACGACTCCTATGGGTATCCGACGAGTGCAGCGCTGGCAGATTTGGAGAAGCCAG
>CAZGCT010000043.1:0-2372 GCA_964524325.1 uncultured Hyphomicrobiales bacterium | reverse complement strand
TGCAAAGAACACATTGTTGATGAATAATGCCATTGCTTTGCTCGACATGAATGTCGACCCGAACAACTCTGTTTATGCTTGCGTATTTTACCAAGGCATGATGCCCAGCGAGATGGGCTTCACAAGCGACCGCAATGCATTCTGGTATGCTAACGGTAGTGGTGGAGCAGTCTTCCGCTTTGTCGAGACCGACAAGAACGACAACATATTGGACAATGGCGGAAATCGTAACGACTTTGCTACTTTAGAGCAATGGCAAAATTGGACCGCTCAGGATGCTAATTCTGTATTTGGCAACTTCACAACTGACTTCGTTTACCAAGGATTTGAACCGAACCAGAAGTTAAGAATAGCAAGCAATCCAGCACCTCTTGGCTCCTTGCTAAACAATCGTGGCAATATTATCGATTGGGTAACCCACGACATCGATGGTAACATCCGAGGAGCTGCTGGGCAGAAGTACGACATTGGAGCAGTCGAATTTGATGGTCGTTTGCATTTGAGCGACCTTGAAGTAGTTAAAATTACTTATCCAGCCAAATATCAGTCCTCTACTGGATTATTCAACGATGCTCAGTATGTAATGGACAATTCACCTACAAATGTAAAAGCGTTGATACGAAACAACGGCAATTTGCAACAATCTACCGTAACCGTAACACTCAATATTTACAGAGAATTACCGAATGGTAGCTTCAGCACTGTTCCAGAAGTAACTGCTACACGCCAAGTAACATTGGCAAGTGGCGAAAGTGCGGAAGTTGATTTCAAATTAAACGATGGGAATGCTCCCGACTTCAAACCGAAATCTTACGGAGAGCTTTCAAACCAAGGCTATTACGTTCCAGACCAATTTTTGACAATGCAAGCTAACGTGTCGCCAAGATATACGATAGTAGTTTCATTGGGAAGCGACCAGCAGAATGCTAACAACATTGCTTCGAAGATAGTAAGATATTACATACCTCAGAGCAAGACACGAGCTGTGTTAAGCGTAGAAAATAGCATGGTTCGATTGGATGCCAACTCGACAGTCGACGAGATAGCTGGAAAATTGAACTACGATAGCTTAGTAGCTGCCTTCCGCAAGTTAGGCTGGTTGATAGACATCGCCGAAGGAATATATGACTTCGACATCTTCGACCGCAAAGGCTGGGAACCGAGAGCTGTCGACTACACATTATTCGGCTCAATTTTGTGGGGAGATGGAAACGACAAGGCATTGACCAGATTCGAGAAGATAGATATTCGACGATTCTTGACAAGTGGGAAGATAGATGCCAAGAGGAATTTAGTCATCAGTAGTCAAGAGATCATACGAAGCAATGCTGCCGATTCAGAATTTATTGGCGGTTTGTTGCGAGCAAGGAACGTTGCTCCGGGCAATCCAATGGGAGCAAATCAAAACAACAACGGCAACGATGTAATCGGGCTAGCTGTAGGAAGGAAACTAGCAATGAGGATACAAAGCACTGCTTACAGCGGTGATTTACCACCATACTGCGGTTTAATGGCTGTAGAACCCAGTGGCGAAGGACAAGCATTAGCTGCTGGATATTATCGCAATCGTGCCACAACCGTAACCGACTCGATTGCTGGAGTTGCCACTTCAACGTTAACAAGGAATGTAATACTCTTTGGTGTCGACTGGCGACACTGGGGCCGAAACGACTTAATAATCCGTGCGATAATAGATTATGCAGACCGGAATGGTGGATTCATCATACCAGTTGAACTAAGCCAATTCAATGCCAAGGCAATAGGCAATGCAGTACACGTGACATGGACAACGGAAAGCGAATACAACACAAGCAAATTCGAAGTTGAGCGAGCCGAATGGAGAAGCAACTTGAAGAGCGAATTTGTAAAAGTAGGCGAAGAGAAAGCTGCAGGAGTAAGCACAAGCCCAAGGAATTACGGACCAATTGTAGACCGAGGAGTAGAATTTGGCAAGAGCTATGTCTATCGACTAAAAGTGGTCGATGTTGACGGAAGTGCAAGTTACAGTCGCGAGGTAATGGTGAAAATAGAAGGCGAGGTCAATTGGGTAAGCGATGTGATGCCAAATCCAAGCGTAAACGAAATCAAGTTTGAAATTACAGCAACCGAAGGCTCAAGCATTGAAGCAAAGCTAATCGATATGGCTGGACGAGAGATGAAGAGCGTTTACACTGGTATTGGCAATGGCAACGTAGTGAAAGTGAGCGCAAGTGTAGCCGATCTACCAAGCGGAGTATACACTTTAGTAGTCAAGATTGGCAACGAAACCATTACACGAAGCGTAACCATAGTGAAATAAATGCTTAAGATCACAAAATCGAACCGCTGGCGGGTGATCCGCCAGCGGGTTTTTGTTTTTGAAAATTATTATT
>CAZGCT010000042.1:0-2504 GCA_964524325.1 uncultured Hyphomicrobiales bacterium | reverse complement strand
AGGGCGATAATTACGCCCTGCCGCAGGTGCAGTTTGCCGATGGGTCGATGCTGATTACCACGCCTGCGATGTATGATAGACAGGGGAATATACGGGTCAAGGCGCAGGCAATCGTGGTGGACGTGGCCAGCGGGGAGTGGCTGAGCAGGAGCGAGGTTGAGGACGGCTTTGCGTATCTGGAAGCGGGGCAGGTGAGGACGTTCCGGTGGCAGGCGGAGGGGGAGATGCCTTATTTCTTTCGCCCTGATGTTAGCGTAGATGGCACAAAACTTATTGTCAGGGAGTTCGTTGGTGGTGAATATGTTGTTTGTGTAAATCAAGAATGCAATCGTATTTCTCTGGAAAACAGATTTATTGATCAAAGCGGGGCATCTTATACACTGGTTTGCAGCAACAGTATCTGTAAAATCGTGAGGAAAGAACGCGAGGAAGTGTTGGCTTCTTTTTTGGCTCCAAAGGAGGCATACATAAAATTTTGGGTGGTTCCAAGTCGTTTTGGTGATGTTGCAATTGTCGAAATCACACAAGGAACAAACGCGTTTATCACCGCCTATCGCTCGGACGGGAGGCGAGCAAATATCGCTAATAGTTTTTCTGGGAATGTCTTATTTGACTTCGATAAGCAGAAAATTGCTTTTGAAATCTTCGGCGAGGGATTAAAGATTTTGGACATTGAAAAGTGGATGGTAAAACGGTACAAAGAGGACAATCATTTGCTGTATTTCTCTGAAGATAAAGTGTATATCGCAAAGCGGCGATGGGATGATGGCGGCCCTTCTGTTTATGTTCTCGATGTTTCAACTGGACAGTCATATTACGTTCCTGTTCCAGGATGGAAATTTGCTAATACATGGCAAGTTTCAGGAGAAGAGGTTGCAGAAGCAGCAGACAAATTAGAAAATTTGTTTTTGGTTAGCACCGCTGGGGTGATTTATGCAATTGACCTTGACCAAAAAAAGATGGTAGGACAAATCGATACCATTTATCCTTACTCAAACGCTGTTATAAGATTTTCTAAAGACAAGAATTTTCTGCTTAGTTTCGGTACAGACGGTTTCATCCGCATCTGGGCAGTAGTGCCTGAGGGGGCAAATGTAAGGTGATTGTAAGGCGAAGGTGACCTTTTAGAGCGCCAACCGCGACTTGCGGGCGGCGCTCTTTTTTGTTAGCATTGGGTCAGACGTGAACCCATAGCCCGATGAATACGGGTGGTCAACGCTCTAAAAAGCGCCCACACCGTTTCGGGTGTGGGTTTTTTTCGTTAATGCCAGGACATACGGAGGTAAAGGATGCGCAAATTGGTTCTTCTGCTTGTCTCACTCTTGCTGGTAGGGTGCGGTCTCAGGTCCACGCCCACGCCAAGCCCAACGCCAAGGCCAACGATGACGCCAACACCTGAACCAAGGTATTACCCAACCCCTGACTATGAGACGTCAAAGATGATTCTTGAGCAAGTTCCAAAGCCGTTCAAGGGATATTACAGCGAGATTACGTCACCGATTGACGGGACGGTTTATTCTGCTTTTTCCCTCACGGTTGTTTCGAGTGGAAAAATTGAGAGTTTGAGGGCTGGGGATTGGAGTTTAGATGTTGTTTGGGTGTACGAGCGCAACGGCAGCCCCAGACCCGCATTCTACCCGTTAGTTGTGGGCGTAGAGGACAAGGATAGATACACGCCGTACTACACCCGTTATCTTGGAGAACACAACCGTAACAGTTATCTCAAATATCTGGGAGAACACGCAATTCTCGAGCGGGGACGGTTGTTGTTTCCAGGGATCGAATCTGTGAAGGGTGGATATGTCAGCCTTTATGGGGGGATTGATTGGCAATCTTGTGGCGAAGGTACATTCTGTCGTCTGGGACAGTATATGCAGGAAAAATTCGGATTAGACGACGATGTAACCCACCAGATCATGGGGGCTTTCCCTATTCCAGAGGGCTGGGCGCTAGCGTGGATGTGGGACGCGGCAACGGAAGAAAATGCTGATCCACAGTTTATGAAAATCAATTTGCCATAAGGAGGTGAACGATGAACATTAACTGGCGTTTTGTCTTGTCAAAGTGGTGGAAAGCGGCTCTCATGGGGCTGCTCATTGCCATTGGGATCGCCCTGTTTCCACAAGCCCAATGTGCCGTGGCGCAAACCTGCGATGCACCGCGGGATCGCTGGTGTGGAAGCGGACAGTGCTGTGGGCCAACGGCAGGATTTGATGTGGTGTATGGTTGCCAAAAGTCTGGCTCTAGTTGCATAGAACAAATGGAGAGGGGAATATCGGCACGTTGCGAAAACTCAGGTGACTGCTTGGTGACCTGGGTGGGTAAATACTCTGATCGCTTGACAAAAGAATACATATCAGGGCGTGGCTGGGTTACGTATTGGTATGTTGGCAAATGTGAATGGACGTCTTGTAGTTTAAATAAAACTGCCAACAAGAAAGAGGTTTCTTGTTGCACTGGCTCATCCGGTGGTGGAGGCTGCACGCCGCAGTATGCTCCGCCGA
>CAZGCT010000041.1:0-2560 GCA_964524325.1 uncultured Hyphomicrobiales bacterium | reverse complement strand
CTTCAACTTTCCGTCCACCTTTCCTAACGCAGGCAGTATCGGCGTGCAGCTCCACCGTGTTTCAATCCTCACCCGCCCTGAAGAGCGGGTGCTACGATCAGGACTTCATCGACCTGATTTCAGGTCGATCCTTTGTTTCAATCCTCACCCGCCCTGAAGAGCGGGTGCTACCTGTATTATGCCTACCGAAAAAATCGCGGTAGGTGGACGTTTCAATCCTCACCCGCCCTGAAGAGCGGGTGCTACGCGGGGCGACGTACCCGCATACCTACAACGAGTCGCAGTTTCAATCCTCACCCGCCCTGAAGAGCGGGTGCTACGCGTAGTGTTTGGAGAAGTTGTAATACTGGCAACAGTTTCAATCCTCACCCGCCCTGAAGAGCGGGTGCTACAGGGATCTAATTGTACAGATCCCACCGCTAGTGACGGTTTCAATCCTCACCCGCCCTGAAGAGCGGGTGCTTCGTCAAAAGCGCGATTCAAAATTACAATTGTGTGTAATGTTTCAATCCTCACCCGCCCTGAAGAGCGGGTGCTACATGCGAGAAGAGATCCGTCGCACGGGACGCCCGGCGACGCGTTTCAATCCTCACCCGCCCTGAAGAGCGGGTGCTACAAATGCCTGTTATACGGCATGAGTACGAGTTGTCCCGGAGGTTTCAATCCTCACCCGCCCTGAAGAGCGGGTGCTACATGGACGAGGGGATCGTATTGGTCCCCTGTATCAAGGTTTCAATCCTCACCCGCCCTGAAGAGCGGGTGCTACTTCATCGCGACAATCGCGCTGCTGTTGCAGTTTTTGTTTCAATCCTCACCCGCCCTGAAGAGCGGGTGCTACCTCGGGGTCGTGCGCGTACCCTGAACGCGACGAGTGGGTTTCAATCCTCACCCGCCCTGAAGAGCGGGTGCTACGCTCTGCAGGTATCGGCTCTGCAGGTACCTGCTGGCGTTGAGAGTTTCAATCCTCACCCGCCCTGAAGAGCGGGTGCTACCTCGACGGAGAGACCACAGTTCTCCGTGCCCCTAGAGTTTCAATCCTCACCCGCCCTGAAGAGCGGGTGCTACGACGCTGTAAATGCCCGCAACCAGCGGGCAGGAGGAGTTTCAATCCTCACCCGCCCTGAAGAGCGGGTGCTACGCTACTGATCCCTTTCCTAGCTGAGGATTGGGATCGGGTGTTTCAATCCTCACCCGCCCTGAAGAGCGGGTGCTACCAGCAGGCACGCCTCAGCAGGCACGCCTCAAACGCGCCTGTTTCAATCCTCACCCGCCCTGAAGAGCGGGTGCTACCTTGACGACTCTTCGGTTAAGCTCGCTGCTTGTCGCAGCGTTTCAATCCTCACCCGCCCTGAAGAGCGGGTGCTACGGCACTGACGGCTGTCAACGGTACCGCCCGCTTGAGTTTCAATCCTCACCCGCCCTGAAGAGCGGGTGCTACGTTGGCGCGTCCTTATTACAGGATCGCGCCGATCAGGTTTCAATCCTCACCCGCCCTGAAGAGCGGGTGCTACACATACCGACAGGTGTGTAATATGGAGTACAGCATGTTTCAATCCTCACCCGCCCTGAAGAGCGGGTGCTACGTCTGCACCGTGCCGTCGGTACATCTGTAGCCATCGGTTTCAATCCTCACCCGCCCTGAAGAGCGGGTGCTACGTCGCCAAAACCCCAAAGTTTCGTTCCCGACCCGCCACGTTTCAATCCTCACCCGCCCTGAAGAGCGGGTGCTACGCGACTGTAGTGCCGACGATGCTTGGAGACGGTACCGTTTCAATCCTCACCCGCCCTGAAGAGCGGGTGCTACAGACCGCGTGTTCATGCTTCGCCCGTGCATCCACGTTTCAATCCTCACCCGCCCTGAAGAGCGGGTGCTACCCATGCAGCCAACTGTGGGAGAGACAACGTATCTGTTTCAATCCTCACCCGCCCTGAAGAGCGGGTGCTACCCCCAATTGGGGCAGGAGGAACCAACATGAAGAACAGCGTTTCAATCCTCACCCGCCCTGAAGAGCGGGTGCTACGATATGATCGATTTGAGGCACGAATACCGCCTCAATAAACAGTTTCAATCCTCACCCGCCCTGAAGAGCGGGTGCTACTGAATGATTTGTGCGCTGTAATGGCGCAGTATGGGTTTCAATCCTCACCCGCCCTGAAGAGCGGGTGCTACAGCAGATACCTGCTCCGCAGCGGAGCGGAGCGGAGCGGTTTCAATCCTCACCCGCCCTGAAGAGCGGGTGCTACGTCAACTCTTCTATGGCCTCCAGGTTGTAGGCCAGAACATCGTTTCAATCCTCACCCGCCCTGAAGAGCGGGTGCTACAGGCGCGTCTACTCAGGCGCGTCTGCTCAGGCGCGTTTCAATCCTCACCCGCCCTGAAGAGCGGGTGCTACTTACTACAGCCAACTGTAGACTGTAGCAGGTGCCCTCACCGGTTTCAATCCTCACCCGCCCTGAAGAGCGGGTGCTACGGGAGTAGGCAGGTTTGCTTCCCGCGCCCACGTAATGTTTCAATCCTCACCCGCCCTGAAGAGCGGGTGCTACGGTATATTTTACCTCA
>CAZGCT010000040.1:0-2717 GCA_964524325.1 uncultured Hyphomicrobiales bacterium | reverse complement strand
GCGCCTCGAAGGAATCGACGCCGAAATGTTGCATCAGTTCTTCGACGCTGTAATGCCCGGTCGGGTCGGTGTATTTGAGCGGATTGAAGCGCACGTACGCATAGCGATGATAGTCCAGCGCATTGCCCGCCTCCGGAACGAGCGTGTCCGGCGAAAGGAAGTGACCCAGCGCCGGGTCATACCAGCGGGCGTTGTAGTGGTACAGCCCCAGCGCCGCCTCCTCCCGCTGCCCTGTGAAGCGATAACTCGTCGGCGTCGTCCCCGACGCAAAGCGGGTGACGCCGAAGGGGCGATAGCGCAGCTCGCCCGTCCTGGTCGTCCCGCTCACGGTGTAGGCCGTCCCGCCCAGGTGATCTGTCAGCAGGCAGTAAAGCGTGCCGTTGTCGCGCAGGGCGATGTGTTGATCTAGGCTCATGGTTTCGCCTTTCGCATGATGGTTCTCATCTTGATCGGAAACCAATAAACCGCGGCCCAACCGTTAATAAGACCGGGACCCAAAGCCGAAACCACAAACCCATCCATCGACACCCCAGGGAAAAATAGCCAAGACACACATGTTCCGCCCGCAAAACCGCTAAGAAACAATCTGATTTTCGCACTCCTGGTGTTTGGATAATTTGCCTTTGCGTGAGTTAGTTGGATATACGCGGCAATCATCAATGATATCACCAAAAGAATAAGCTTAATCGCTACAGCAAACATTAAGGTTTCTCCCACTTTGCTGTAGCGGAATCCCAACCCCACTGCGCCAGATTCAAAATCAAGCTGACGTTGGGACTTGCTTTTGTTCCTGTGCGAAACAGCCCAATTGTTATTGCAGCATCCAAGGCTGAACCGTCAGCAGTCAAGGCCATAAATGCCGTTCTGGCTGTATTAAATCCACTGATCCAAACACTAGCTATTGCAAAGGGTGCAGCACACGGTGCGGCGCCTGCTATAGCACACCCTGCGGCCACCGCCGAGGAAGCCGTCGCCGCAGCGTCGAGCGCCTGCGTCACGCAGTCCTGATGGCGACAGTCGGGATACCGTTGGTCATAGACGCTGGCGCCATGCCGCCCCATGTAGAAAGCGTTGTGGCCGGTCTCCCATGACCTCATGCGCGCCATCTGGGCAAAGGTGAGTTCGCTCCACGCCTCGGCGTATCTGAAGGGCGCCTCCTTGCCGAACTGAAGCTGCGGCCCCTGCACGGTGATCTTGCCCTCCACGGTGGCGAAACGACCGCTGACCGTGCTCATCTGTCCGTTGAAGGAGATGATCGCCTGCACAAAGTCTCCATCCTCCGCCTGCAACAACACATCTAGCCAGCCCCACAGCCCGGCGTGCGAGCCGCCTTCCTGGAAGTGCGCCTCCACGCACGCCCACGTTTCGCAGCCGAAGTGGGTCATCAACGCCTGGTCGGAGTAGTGCCCGCTGGGGTCGGTGTACTTGAGCGGATTAAACCGCACGTACGCATAGCGATGGTAATCCAACTTCTGCAGCTGCATTCCAGGTCCACTGCGCTAAATTCAAGGCCAAACTAGCGTTAACGCAAGAATACGTTATATGCAATCATCGCAATCGAAACAAAAAATAGCACTGTGCCTCCGATGCGTAGAATATGAAAATTCAATTTTGACTTCATAGTCCGCTCGCCGATAGGTAGCCATCCCCGATATATTTGGGCAAAAGTGTCCAGAAGTTTTTGAAACTCCTTCGGCCTAAACCACGCCCACCAACTACCAAGACCTGTCACTACTGCGGTGAACAGGAGAAGCGCAAGTATTTGGAAATCTCTCACTTTCGTCTCCATTGTCACCTGGGAAATGACCAGGTATATGAATATGGCGATATAGCGATGGCGACGCCAAAAGGAAAAGCTAAGCCTCCTTCCAACATTGCATGGTGAGGCGCTGATAAACCTCTACTACCACTAAGTCCAACAACAAATCCTCCGCTTATACCGGACGAGGCTCCAGATAACGCTTCCTGCATTAACACGGATTCCATGTCTGGACTTAGATATAGCTGGTCAATGTCAACATATTGTCCTTCTTTATACACAATGACATCGCCCCTGTTAATCGCTATCCCCGTTGTACCGAAACTAAGACCGATGCGGAGATAGCCATTCCCATGATCGTCAATTGCAAATCCTCCTTGAATTACAGCATATTGTAAGGTTACAGACCAGTAATCTCCCCAGTCGACCGCTCCACCAGAATCGTCGCCACTCATTGGATGTACTGCTGCCCACGTCTTGTATGCATCGCTTTGCAGATACCTGTCGAGCTCATCCTGCATAAACTCAGTGGTGACGGCGGAGGGAGCGATATGATTGTTCCACACGTCAAGTTCACCGAAACGGGTGCGCCAGTAGTCGGTGTCGTTCCATAGATTGGCGATGGTGCGCGCCAGCCGCCAACATTCCGCATCGTTTTCGTCCGCTTCGCCGTTGGCGAGGGTGGCGCAGTGGCCGGATTCATCCTCGTATTTCAGCGGATTAAACCGCACATACGCATAGCGATGGTAGTCCAGCGCATTGCCCGCCTCCGGAACGAGCGTGTCCGGCGAGAGGAAATGCCCCAGCGTCGGGTCATACCAGCGGGCGTTGTAGTAGTACAACCCCAGCGCCGCCTCCTCCCGCTGCCCCGTGAAGCGAACGCTCGTCGGCGTCGTCCCCGATGCAAAGCGGGTGACGCCGAAGGGGCGATAGCGCAGCTCGCCCGTCCTGGTCGTCC
>CAZGCT010000039.1:0-2788 GCA_964524325.1 uncultured Hyphomicrobiales bacterium | reverse complement strand
CGACTCCTATGGGTATCCGACGAGTGCAGCGCTGGCAGATTTGGAGAAGCCAGACACATTGCCACCAGTACCAAAATGGAAAGACTCTTGCGGCATCATTTCCTTTGCTACTGTGACAGACATGCCAGAGGACCCTACTATCCGTAGCAACATGGCTATGATTGTGTTGCATCCTTATCCAGAATCTTTCAATGTCGATTTCAAATATACAGACTTCATTCCCGGGGAGACTCGCACCGTTCCATGGCGCCTTGAAGTCATCGACAAGACACAAGATGCTCGTGCTGTTATTACATTTTCCGACCGTCGTGGCAACGACACCACAATCACTATTGAATACAAGGCAGTGAAGTTAACCATACGCCCAACATTTACCAACTGGGGCTTACTGAAACAGAACAGCGGCAAAGTCTCCAAAGAATTTTGGATTATCAACGAAAACGAGCAAAGCGGAGCATTAGTTACATATTTGCAACTTAAGAGTGGCAACCAATACTTTGAGTTAGACTTACTTGGTCGAACTCTACCCTTCTGGCTGGGAGCAAAGGATTCAGTTCGATTTTTAGTCTGGTTCAACCCAGTAGAGAACGGCACATTTGCCGACTCAATCGGAGTTGGCGACACATGCGTATTTGCATACAAGACACGTGTTCAAGCCTCGGTTGGTCAGCCAATGATAGAGGTAAGCGATATCAACTTTGGCTCTGTCACCGTTGGCAACACTGTGGCACGCGAATTTGCTATCCGCAATCCCGGGACAACAGACTTACATATCTGGGGTTATAGTGGAGCAAGCAATGCCATTGTTTACAAATCCCCCAGCTTACCACCGGTGGATATAAACAATCGTTTATCACAAGAGATAGTAATCAAGCCTGGACAAGAAGTACGCTACACGGTAGAATTTACTCCAGATGCAGAGAAAGATTATCCCGACAGAATCATATTCTTCAGTGATGCAACCGAACGAGACAGCATTTGTGAGCTCTACGGAATAGGAATAAAACCAGGCTTGGAGAGCAATTCCTACAACTGGGGTAGAAAGCGTATCGACAGAGCAGGGCATCCAGCAGGACCATATCCAGTGCCGACAGCCGATGTAATCAAGGTAAGGAACACTGGAACACAAGAGGTACATATTAGAAACATAATCATAGTCGAAGACCTAAACGGAAACGCATTCGAATTCGACCGTGGTGCATTCAACAATTTAACACTTCAACCGGGAGAGGAACGTGTCATACCCGTGGTATTCCATCCAACCAGCACTGGCGAACACCGACTACGCTTACGATTCGACAACAGTGCAAACAGTCAGACGGAGACTATACTCGAAGGCATTGGCATTGTAGGAGAATTGTCGACCATAGACTTAACGTTCGACCCGATGGTAATATTCGACGAATCGAGCAAACAGAGGAAGACGATGTACATCGAGAACAAGTCGTATCAGTGGGAAGATTCTGTTACGATTACCGACCTAGTGGTAAACCCAGCAGCAGCAATAGCAGAAGATGGAACAAGCTATGGAACAGAAGGCTTTGGTTACGACAAAGCAAGTTTAGGATTACCGGTAACACTACAACCGGGGCAGAGAATATACTTTGATGGATACTTTGTTGCCCAGAAGGTACAAGCAACGAGTGCAACAGTGACCACAGTTAGCGATGCAATACAAGAAGTTACCAGCACATGGAGCGGTTCTGGTATTTCCTTAGGCATTCGTTCCACGGGCGGTAGTGCAAAGATATGCGTTGGAGACCGAGCAGAGATAACATGCAGGATAGACAATCCAGCACAAGGCGAATTAATTGTCAACAGACTATATCTTAATGGCGACATCGAAGGCATAGCATTTTTAAATCCAGCAGATGCTCTTGGATTTAGGATACCAGCCGGAGGCAACCGAGAAGTGAAATTCATCTATCAACCGACGAAAGTAGAGAGAAAGCAAATATGGCTAATGGTAGAAAACAACACTTTGGACAAGAATCCCGACAGTTGTGCAATTGTGCTTGAGTCGGTACAATACAGAGGAACCTCACAGATAAGTGTAGTCACACAGAATGTTGGTCGAGCTTGGCCAGTTGCCGGGGACAAGATACCAATTTCAGTAGAATTTACAACAAGCGACAACTTGATACTTGCACAAGTAAAAGAATTAGAATTAACAATTACATACAAGCCGGGACTACTCAAAGTCGACCGAAATTCAGTGGAAGTAGGGAATGCATTGAGCGGGCGGTTCAATGTACAAAACCTAAATGTTGACGACGGGAAAGGGGAGATGACTTTGCGCTTAGTTGCAACTGGCAACAACATATTGAATCAAAGCGGACAGATACTGAGATTCCGATTCGACTCGTTCTTGCCGACGGAGGAAGTTGGAACCGACTATTCGACACTCAAAATTGATGTAGAAGCTCGAGGCACCCAATGCCTGCTGGTAGACGATATTGGTAGCGAAGTTAAACTGCAACCCACCTGCGTATACGATTTACGCTGGATAGCCACTACAGCAAATCAATACTATCTTGCCGATATTCGTCCCAATCCAGTCAAGAATGGGTCGGTCGAAGTGAGCTTTGCAGTAGCTTTCGATGGTTGGACAGAGATAGTAATAGTCAACACGGCTGGCGAAATTGTAAAACGAGTAACAACTGGTCAGATGAAGGCTGGAGACTACTCTGTTCGTGTTGATGTATCCGACTTGTCCAACGGAATGTACTTCATTACCATGGCAAGCGAACACTTCCGCCAAAAACGCGAATTTCTCCTAATGAAGTAA
>CAZGCT010000038.1:0-2868 GCA_964524325.1 uncultured Hyphomicrobiales bacterium | reverse complement strand
ATCCGCCAGTGTGGTCGCCAGATGGGCGGCAGGTGGCGTTCGTGGTGCGGGAGAACCCGGAGGAGAGCGCCGCCGACATTGCCGCGCCCTATTTGGAGAGCAACATCTACGTCGCCGAGGTGGCGACTGGGAATGTGCGGGCGGTGACGCGGTTTGAAGGTGCGCTGACCGAAGCACCGGCCTGGTCGCCGGACGGGGCGTGGCTGGCGTTCAGCACCGACGCCGGCGGTGTGGCCGACGTGTGGTTGGCGGAAGTAGCGACGGGCGCGGTGCAACAGGTTACACAGAATGCGAATGCCCGTTGCCCGATATGGGTGATGGGTCGGAAATGAGAAGGGGGTGCGCGATGAACAAGAACAGCCTTTTGATGATCGTGGTATTGGTTGTGATGCTGGCCTTGATAGCCTGTAATCCGCACACTCGCGCGCCGTCTCCCGTATTGACGCCGGATTCTCCACTTCCGGCATCCACGCCATTGCCTTCTCCAACCTGGACCCCAACGGCGGAACCGAGTCCAACGCCTACGGAAACACCAGCGCCCACCCCGACAGAGACGCCGGTTCCAACACCTGCGCCCTTGTACACCGGCGGAGTCTGGGAGTGCTGGGAAAGAGGTCAAAGCGTACCTTGTCCGTATGATGCCTCTCTGTCCTTGAAGCAGATGACCTTTGTGTCCGACACAGAGGCGTGGGCAGTGGGGGCAGATGGATACATTGCCCGCTGGGATGGCTACACCTGGACGCGGGTGGAGAGTCCGACGGATAAGGATTTGAACGATGTGGCCTTCCTCTCGCCGGACAACGGTTGGGCGGTGGGCGAAGGCGGCTTGATTTTGCACTGGGACGGAAGAGCGTGGTCAGTGACGAGGGAGAGTCAACTCCCTCCGCCACCGGGAGGATATTATTTAACCTGGGAGGGAGTAGCATTCTCAAGCCTAAATGATGGTTGGGTTGTAGGGTATGAATCCTCAGAGGGTGGTAGTGTGGGGTTTGTCATGCATTGGGGTGACACCACCTGGGAAGAGCCACCGGGAGTGCCATCGCCATATGATTATTATTCTGCCCCACCCTTTCTCTTCGGTGTAGTAGCATTTTCACCACAAGATAGTTGGGCAGTGGGGGAAGGCCATCGAGGCTGCTTGACGCTTCATTGGGATGGAACTAATTGGCACGAAGTTCCCAATCCTTTCGACTTGTTAGATTTTGGAAGATGTTGGTTATATTCCATAAGCGCCCGCTCCCATGAGGATATTTGGGTTGCCGGGACATTATTGGGAGGAGCAGGAGCGAATGATAGAGGACTCGTCATCCGTTGGAACAACGCAGAGTGGCTAGATATGCAGCTACCAGCGAGAGGATGGACAAACTCTATCTTGATGCTCTCAGCAGATAATGGTTGGGTTGGTGGTGACGAGTTGTTTCACTGGAACGGACAAAGTTGGGAAAAGGCGGTCAATCCGACTTTAGACAGAGTGGTGGACATCAAGAGCAGTCCGAATGGAGAAATCTGGGCTCTGACCCAACATGGGGCCTTCCTGTATCTGGATGTAAAGAGGGAGGATGCAAGATGAGCGGGTGGCAAAGGTTATGGCTTACCTCGTTACTTATCGCCGTACTCCTGGCGGTAACCCTCAGCAGGACAATTCCCGGCCACTCTTCCGGAAACGCTCAGCAAGTAGCGGCTTTCTTGCAAGCCCCTTATTACGGCACGACTTCGGTGACTTCCATTTTTGACCACGACACGAATGGGGGCAGAATATTGGCTCTTACGGGAGCCGCAGCGGAGGCCAATAACTGTCCTTGCCCGGACGCGCCGCCAGGAGGGTGTGTTCATCCGACTTTCCAGTGGGCGTATTACAGTTGCGATATTCACGACTATCTCTGGTACGATAACCATAGGGGTATCGATTATCGTCTCCGCTATGGCTATGTTCGCGCCGCTGCGCCTGGTAATGTTGAGTACGCTGGCTGGTTTAATCCAGCCGTACATGAAGGGGCAGAAGCAGCAGGTTTAGGCCTGTATGTCCGGTTGCGCCACGGCAATGGTTATGAGACCCGCTATGGCCATATGAGCGTTTTGCGCGTTCGTACCAATGACCAGAACATCTGTGAGAGCGGGGAGTTCAGTTGTGTTCTCGGTATCAGCGGCAATACGGGTTGGTCATCAGGCCCGCATCTACACTTTGAGGTGCGAAATGCCGCCGGAGTAGTGGTGGACCCCTACGGTCCCAACCGCAATCCTGCCAATACACTCTGGACCGAGCGCCCATCCATTGCTCCGCACGTTATCTACACTTCCGGAAACCGTCCCCTCACCGCTCCACCTATTAACGAGAACGAGTCGGGGGCGTTTACCGTGGACGACGGCGATACCGGCTTTGTCGAAAACCCTGCCGGTTGCTGGACAGCGGACACCACGGCCGGCTGGGCTGGCGATCACCGCTGGCGGAATGTGCCGCGCCAGAATCCGGGCAATTGCACGGCGACCTGGAATTTTCCCGGCACGCCCGGTCGTTACAATGTCTTCGTCTACGTTCCCAATACCCATGCCACTACCGACGCAGCCCAGTACACCGTCCGCCACACCGAATCGTCCGAGCGTCCGTGGAGCAAACGGAGCAGCTGGGCCGCTGTAAACCAACTGGCCTATCCGAACGCCGATCACCCTTCGTCTTGGGTCTACATCGGCACCTACTACTTCAACAACCAATATGGCACAGACTATGTCTGGCTGGAGTCGGCACCTCTGGACCCGATCACCGATGCGATGATGGCTGCCGACGCCGTGCGGTTTGCGCCCGTAAGGTATCGCGTCTATCTGCCGCTGGTATTGAGATGCTATCCGGCGATTCTGCCGGCCACCCCGGTG
>CAZGCT010000037.1:0-2892 GCA_964524325.1 uncultured Hyphomicrobiales bacterium | reverse complement strand
CGGCATGTGGAGTGCGCGGTTTCAGTATCCTCGCTGTTGGATCGTTGCCTAGACCGCAAGAGCGCGCGCAAAAAACGCAACACGATTTTGGGTTTCAGTATCCTCGCTGTTGGATCGTTGCCTAGACCACGCTGATCAGGCATACGCCAACATCGACCCGGACGTTTCAGTATCCTCGCTGTTGGATCGTTGCCTAGACCGGACGGGGCCAGGCAGGCGTTTTTTGTTGCAATCAGTTTCAGTATCCTCGCTGTTGGATCGTTGCCTAGACCTCCAGGGTGCAGGCAAAAGCAGCAGCCAGTTATGGTTTCAGTATCCTCGCTGTTGGATCGTTGCCTAGACCAGCGCGTCGAGCGCAAAGATTTCGCGCTCGAATAGCGTTTCAGTATCCTCGCTGTTGGATCGTTGCCTAGACCGCTGGACGCCGACGCCGACGCCGACGCCGTGGAGGGTTTCAGTATCCTCGCTGTTGGATCGTTGCCTAGACCTTTTGATTGGAGTTGGAAGCTGGCCAAACGCCGTAAGTTTCAGTATCCTCGCTGTTGGATCGTTGCCTAGACCATCGCTGCGCGCGCAACCAGAGCAGCAGGGGCCATGTTTCAGTATCCTCGCTGTTGGATCGTTGCCTAGACCGCGCCGATGGCGTTGGTCTCCACCACGACGACCGAGTTTCAGTATCCTCGCTGTTGGATCGTTGCCTAGACCCCTTGGAGCCCTTGCCTCGCGCCACATAGAGCGCAAGTTTCAGTATCCTCGCTGTTGGATCGTTGCCTAGACCGCGATGGAACGCGTGGGGGCGGCGGGGCAGGCGTTGTTTCAGTATCCTCGCTGTTGGATCGTTGCCTAGACCTCGAACCTGCGCACGGCGACGCAGACTTTGACGCGTTTCAGTATCCTCGCTGTTGGATCGTTGCCTAGACCTTTCAAAGTCCTTCTGCGGGTCGTTTGTGTATCTGGTTTCAGTATCCTCGCTGTTGGATCGTTGCCTAGACCGTCCACGCCAGCGGCGTCAGCGCGCGTCCGGTGGCGTTTCAGTATCCTCGCTGTTGGATCGTTGCCTAGACCTTGACGGTGATGTGTTCCGCCCGATCGAGATCGTTTGTTTCAGTATCCTCGCTGTTGGATCGTTGCCTAGACCGCAGGTTGGCGTCAGAGAGATCGGCGCCGGTTAAATGTTTCAGTATCCTCGCTGTTGGATCGTTGCCTAGACCGCACGCCGCCGCCTGCGCCGCTTGTCTGCGTTTGAGGTTTCAGTATCCTCGCTGTTGGATCGTTGCCTAGACCCGGATGAGGCGCTGTCCTTCTCCGACCTGATCTCGCGTTTCAGTATCCTCGCTGTTGGATCGTTGCCTAGACCCGATCCCGCGGCGCATCATGAGCCGGTCAGCGCGGGTTTCAGTATCCTCGCTGTTGGATCGTTGCCTAGACCGCCAATCACCACCGGCGGTTCCGCCCAATCCGTCGTTTCAGTATCCTCGCTGTTGGATCGTTGCCTAGACCCAGAAACTCAGCGAACAGCGCCAGATCGGCGCGCTGTTTCAGTATCCTCGCTGTTGGATCGTTGCCTAGACCCTTTGCGTCGAGGTGGAAAGCGCCGCTTCCTCAATGTTTCAGTATCCTCGCTGTTGGATCGTTGCCTAGACCTCCGGGACGATCACGGCGCAAAGCGGCAGCATCGCGTTTCAGTATCCTCGCTGTTGGATCGTTGCCTAGACCCAACATAGCGGTGTTTCAGCCTGGGGATTTTGTGGTTTCAGTATCCTCGCTGTTGGATCGTTGCCTAGACCACGCATGAAATTGCACGCATCCGCGTGCGTTATGGTTTCAGTATCCTCGCTGTTGGATCGTTGCCTAGACCGGATTATGCGTGCGTTGTTAACCCAGTCGCACCCCTGGGAGTTTCAGTATCCTCGCTGTTGGATCGTTGCCTAGACCGATATTCATATGCTTTCGCTAACCACGACTGAAAGGTTTCAGTATCCTCGCTGTTGGATCGTTGCCTAGACCGCCAGCCGCACAATGCCAGAAAACGAGTCGAGGAAGGTTTCAGTATCCTCGCTGTTGGATCGTTGCCTAGACCCGCCGATCCGCCGGAGGCGCCTGAGGCGCTGACGAGTTTCAGTATCCTCGCTGTTGGATCGTTGCCTAGACCGACGCCAACCGTAGGCGAGTATTTCGCCACTACCTTGTTTCAGTATCCTCGCTGTTGGATCGTTGCCTAGACCATGCGCTGGCGGACGAGCTCGACCGCTACCTTGCCGTTTCAGTATCCTCGCTGTTGGATCGTTGCCTAGACCGCGCCAGCGCCAGCCGAAACGCAAAGCGCCGCGTGGTTTCAGTATCCTCGCTGTTGGATCGTTGCCTAGACCAACCACACGCACGCCATCGCCACCGCCGCGGCGGTGGTTTCAGTATCCTCGCTGTTGGATCGTTGCCTAGACCGCGCGCGCTAGCGTCGCGTCGCAAAACGCTTCAGCGTTTCAGTATCCTCGCTGTTGGATCGTTGCCTAGACCGGGAATTCATGACTCTTCTCCTTTCTGGTCTAAAAGTTTCAGTATCCTCGCTGTTGGATCGTTGCCTAGACCCGCAACAACAATTTCATCATCCGCTACAATGACAAGTTTCAGTATCCTCGCTGTTGGATCGTTGCCTAGACCCGATGCGCACGAAGGCTTTGTACTCCGCCTCATGCGTTTCAGTATCCTCGCTGTTGGATCGTTGCCTAGACCAAGGCGCAGGAGCTTGTCGCCGCACTGGATGCGCTGTTTCAGTATCCTCGCTGTTGGATCGTTGCCTAGACCCCAACCTGCAGCGCCAGAGTTTGGCCAGCGAGATCGTTTCAGTATCCTCGCTGTTGGATCGTTGCCTAGACCGCAGTCTTCGCCGAGCGT
>CAZGCT010000036.1:0-2943 GCA_964524325.1 uncultured Hyphomicrobiales bacterium | reverse complement strand
AACCCAAATGCGTGGTCATCGGTAGACCCGATTTTATCTTGCTCAAAAACGGCGCACCCGCAGGATATATCGAGGCTGAAGCGTTCGGAGCAGACTTAAACCACTTATCGGGACACGCTAAAGCCCAAGTGGAGGCGTTCGCTCAGAACCTGGACAACTTCCTGCTGACCAACTTCGTGGAGTTCCGCCTTTACCGTGGAGGTACGTGTGTGATGGAAGCCTCCCTCCGTGGCTTGGACAATCCTGTCCAAGCACGGGGCACGGACAGGATTGTTAGTGCTACGGATCTTTTGCTTGCCTTCCTCTCTGCGCAGCCGTTGCCCATCCGCACGCCGCAAGAACTCGCCGTGCATCTGGCAAGGCGCACCCGCCAACTCAAGCACATCCTCTATGCCACGCTGGAAGCCCAACTCAAGCAACCACCCAACGCCCATCTGGAACTGCGCAGCCTCTATCGCGCCTTTCAAGAGACCCTGTTGCCCAACCTACAGCCTGCCGAGTTCGCCGACCTGTACGCCCAAACGATTGCCTACGGGCTGTTCGCTGCACGTAGCACGGACAGTCCTATCCGTGCGCCTGAAACTATGGGCAAAAGCATGGACAAGAATGTCCATGCTACGTCCTTCACTCGCGCCCACGCCGCCAGCCTCATCCCGCCCACCAATCCGTTCCTGAGACGCCTCTTTCAGCAACTCGCCGCGCATGATCTCGAACCCGAACTCGCTTGGATTGCCGACGACCTCGCAAACCTGCTCCACCATACTGATATGCACAGCGTGTTGCAAGACTTCGGCAACCGCCTTTCCAAAGAAGACCCCATCGTTCATTTCTACGAAGACTTCCTGCACCAGTATGACCCCGCCCTGCGCGAGCTACGCGGCGTCTACTACACCCCTGAACCTATCGTGCGCTTCATCACCCGCGCCGTAGATCACCTACTGTGCACTGAGTTTGATAAACCCCTCGGCGTCGCCGACCCCACTGCGCTTCTGTTAGACCCCGCCTGCGGCACGGGCAGCTTCCTCTATGAACTTATCCAACACATCCACCAGCGCGTGCAGGAGGCTTACGGTGCAGGCGCGTGGCAGGACTATGTGAGAACGCGACTGCTCCCCCGACTGTTCGGCTTCGAACTGCTGGTTGCCCCCTACGCCGTTGCGCATCTCAAACTCGCCCTGCAACTACAGCAACTTGGCTATCGTTTCCAGCAGGACGAGCGACTGGGCGTGTACCTCACGAACACCTTAGAACCCGCCCTCAAAAGCACCGAGCTGCTGCTGGGCGAGTACATCGCTCGCGAGGCAGACGGTGCCGCCAAAATCAAACGTGATGAACCTATTCTCGTGGTGCTGGGCAACCCGCCCTACAGCGGACACTCCGCTAATCGCAGCCGCGATGGACGCACCCTCACCTGGATTGGCAAACGGCTGGAGGATTACAAGCGCGTGGACGGGCAACCCCTGCAGGAGAGGAACCCCAAATGGCTGCAAGACGACTATGTGAAGTTCATTCGCTGGGGGCAATGGCGGATAGAGCACACGGGCGAGGGCGTCTTGGCGTTCATCACTAATCACGGCTACTTAGATAACCCCACCTTTCGCGGGATGCGGGCGAGCCTACTGCAAAGCTTCGACCGCCTGTATATCCTTAACCTGCATGGCAACGCGCGGCGCAAGGAAACCGCCCCTGATGGCAGCCCCGATGAGAATGTGTTCGACATTCAGCAGGGCACAGCCATCCTGATTGCGGTGAAGAAGCGTTCGCATCCTCAGCTCGTCTCCCACGGCACGGGAGAAGGTGAGGGCAATTATCCGCGCGTGTTCTACTACGACTTGTGGGGGAGGCGCGAAGTGAAGTATGCGTTTTTGGATGCGCACGAGCTGCAATCTATCGAGTGGATACCTTTGACACCACAATCACCGATGTATCTGTTTGTGCCACAGGATGTGTCGTTGCAAGGGGAGTACGAGCGGGGCTGGCGCATTCCTGATATTTTCCCCACGCATAGTGTGGGTATCGTTACCGCACGCGACAACCTAACCATCCACTGGACGCCAGAGGCGGTGTGGCGCACGATGCATCGGTTCGTCGAGTTAGAGCCAGAACAGGCACGGACGGAGTTCGACTTAGGCAGGGATGTGCTTGACTGGAGTGTGGCGGGGGCACAGGAGGATTTGCGTTGGGCGGGCGTGTCAGGGGAGGGAGCGAAGGCGCACATTCGCCCCATCCTGTATCGACCCTTCGACAGGCGCTACACCTTTTACACGGGTAGGTCGCGGGGCATTCACTGTGCGCCGCGTACGAAAGTCATGCACCACCTCTTGGCAGGTGAGAATGTGGCATTAGTGGTGGGGCGTTTCGGCGCAGCAACGGGCGACGAGGAGTGGAATATTGTATTCGTTTCGCGTCAGATCGTGGACTTCAACATCTATCGGCGAGGCAGGGGTAACGTTTATCCGCTTTACCTCTACGACTCGGCGGAGGCACAGAGGGGATTGTGGTCGGGTGGTCGTCGGGTGAATTTGAGTGAGGGGTTTATGACGGCGTTGGAGAGTGTTTTGAACCTTACCCCCCAGTCCGCCGTGTCGCACGATGCTGGCTCTCCCTCTCCGTTTACGGAGAGGCGGCTGGGGGTGGAGGGCAAACCAACTCCCGAGTCCATCCTCGCCTACATCTACGCGACTTTACATGCCCCCCGTTATCGCACGCGCTACGCTGAATTTCTGCGGCGCGATTTCCCGCGCATCCCCCTGCCGCCCAACCGCGAGGCGTTCGAGAAGCTCAGCGCGCTGGGGCAAGAGCTTATCGCCTTGCACCTGCTTGAACATTCCGACTTGCACATCCCTTTATGCAAGTTCCCTGTGTCGGGCGACAATACGGTGGAACGCGTGCGCCATGACGGCGAGCAGGTGTGGATTAACGACACGCAATACTTCGCACCTG
>CAZGCT010000035.1:0-2972 GCA_964524325.1 uncultured Hyphomicrobiales bacterium | reverse complement strand
GTTGTAGAAGTACAGCCCCAGCGCCGCCTCCTCCCGCTGGCCGGTGAAGCGATAAAGGGTCGGGCCCGCCGGTGCGCGTCAACTGCGCCGCTAACGGCGCCGCCAGCCGCAGCGCCTTGCGCACCCGCTTCGGATAGACTGCCATCATCTCCCGCACACCCTCGGCGAAGAGGCCGGCGAACTCGGTCGAATAGCGCCACTCGCTCTCCTCCTGATAGAAGACCTCCGGCGCAATCACCGCGGCAGCCCGCCCCGCCTCTCGACGTCGGTGAAGACGGTGCGGAAGAGCTTGTCGTGCGGCTGTTGCCGCCAGCGTTCATGAGGGTCTATTGCACCATGGAACAGGGGAGAATGGGAGGAAGTCGCACAGAGAGGATGCGCTCGCTCGTGGATGCCGCACCTGACACAAAGCGAGTGAAGCCCTAGGGGTAGCAGTGCAACTGGCAGGTCTGCGTCGTCGTGCT
Source organism: uncultured Hyphomicrobiales bacterium (assembly GCA_964524325.1). Taxonomy (GTDB): domain Bacteria; phylum Bacteroidota; class Ignavibacteria; order Kapaibacteriales; family UBA2268; genus Naka2016. The sequence continues at coordinate 2,508 of CAZGCT010000035.1, read as the reverse complement.
AATCGTATGACGACGCTAGGCCCCGGTTTGCTCTTCACTTCCTCCAGAACGACCGAAAACTTCATCTAAAAAGGTTTGCGCATCGAGACCGGCCTGCCAGCGTCGATGCCACTCTACATAATCTTCAAGTCGAGAGCGGGGTAAGGATAGGAAGCGAGCAGCTTCCACCGGCCCTAAAGCCTCTAACAGCGCCTCAATGCCTCGACGTACAACCATTTCTTCAGACAAATAGGTTTGAGAAGTCATCGTAGATCTTCCTTATCGCAATAGGCGGTCGGCGCACCGCACCAAACTCTCACGTCAATGTGCTGTAGTCGGCGAAGCAAACGGTCGTCCACCGTAATAAAATCGCTGCCGGACAGTTCAGCGAAAGCTACATGGGCGGCATCTGCAACTCCGATTCCGTATTGCAGCAACGCTTCCGTGCGTCGGCGCACCCGCAAGAGGTCAAGAGTCACCGCCGCGCCGAACATTTGCAACAAAGCCAACATATGTTCACGACGAGATAGGTCTGGATTCGCAGAAACCTCTTTCAAATGCACAGGGGAGACAACCATGCGAATCGTCTGCGCTCGCACGTGACTCAGAATCAACAGAACTGCATCTGTTTCCAGTCGAATACGCATCTGACTTTGGTCGTCGAAAGGTCGATTGAGCGCACATACGTCCAGGTAGACCTGCCGAGAGAGAACCGCCGCTCCTGTGTCGATATCCATCATGACTTGGTCTCCTGGCTGCCGATTGTACTATCGTTTCAGAGGAGAGACAAGCTGCAAGCAACCTGGAGCATTGCCCGGCTTGGGCGCCGATTGCGTCCTGCGAGAGGAACCGCCCGAGCGCCGGGTCATACCAGCGGGCGTCATAGAAGTGCAGCCCCAGCGCCGCCTCCTCCCGCCACCCCGTGAAGCGGTAGGTGGTCGGCGTCGTCCCCGACGCGAAGCGGGTGACGCCAAAGGGGCGATAGCGCAGCTCGCCGGTCTCCGTCGTCCCGCTCACGGTGTAGGCCGTCCCGCCCAGAGGTGGTTGCTCCGTCGGAAGAGGGCGCCACAGTTCTCTGGGGGAGCATCGAGGTTATTGCGGGGGAGCGAGGCGTCGACGACGTTGAATCTCTGCAACAATTTCGTCCACGCTCCAATGACCGATGAGGTGTTCTCGTTCTTCCGTATAATTACCGAATCCAACGGTGAACTGATTCAGGAATCGCGCTGTGTTGACTACGCCGATCTCTCGGCATAACAACTGGATTGTTGCGCTTGTTAGCTCTTGTAAAGATGTCGTTGTCGTAGGTGTTGTCATTTCATTAGCTCCTCTACCAATTCCAGCAATGACACCACTTTGACTCGCACCGACGAGAACATACGCACCTTGCGTAAGAGTCGGTCATCGCATGAGCAAAAATAGGTGGCGCCGGCCGCTTCGGCGCAGGCAAGGTGGAGTGCATCCATGCCTCGAATGCCGTGGAACTCGAATTCGCGCGCTCGCATGTGAATTGCCTCATCTACGCGCACAACCATCGCCGCCTGCGCCAGAACTTCTAAGACGTATGTGCGACGAAGCCTATCAGGATTTTGCTCAACTTCGAACTCAAGAACCTCGGAAGAGATTAGCTCAATTTGTCGCTGCTCATGCAACGAGAGCACCGCCAACACCGCCTCGGATTCAATCTGTACGCGCAGTTGGCTCTTGTCGTCCAGAGGGCGCTGCAGACAGCAATTGTCCAGATAGACTTTCATTCTGCCAGTATATCACATTCCTCCCGCTGCCCCGTGAAACGATAACTCGTCGGCGTCGTCCCGGACGCAAAGCGGGCGACGCCGAAGGGGCGATAGCGCAGCTCGCCCGTCCTGGTCGTCCCGCGCACGGTGTAGGCCGTCCCGCCCAGGTGGTCATTCAGCAGCCAGTAGAGCGTCCCGCCGTCGCGCAGGGCGATGCGCCGGCCGCCGGCGCTGTAGTATTTCTTCACCACGCCGCCGGAGATTCTGTGCCCCCCTTATTCTTACCGTTGTCTGCGTTATCGCCCTGCACTCTTTTGTGCAAGATCATCCTTGTCTTCGATCGGTGTAAAAAAGGTCTTATCATTGGTGGCCTGTTTCCAGATAACGCCAGAACGATACAATAGCAAAGCTTGCTTCGAGTAACGGATGTCGCGAACAATCCTCTCTCCTGGAGACTCTTCGCTTTTGATCTTAACCCCAACAAACGTTTGATTTCTGAGCTTACGGCGGAGCCAGTGAATATAACGAGCCGGATGGATTGGCTCGACGTCAAAGTCTTCGCCGCAGATTACTGACAGGAGAAGAATTGTAGCGCCACCACGCTCAAACAAGTGCCCAGGGCGTATGTCAATCCATCCCCATTTACGCGGCTGTACATCCTTCATCTCTAACGATTCAACTGGACAAGCACCTTTGGGAAAAAGATAAACTTGAAATATATCTTTTTGAATATTCAATCTGTTTATTCGCTGAAAAAACAGAGACATTGCTCAATTTTGGGCCAGGGCGGTGT
>CAZGCT010000034.1:0-3049 GCA_964524325.1 uncultured Hyphomicrobiales bacterium | reverse complement strand
AGCAGATGCAGGCCCTCGCCGCCGCGCTGCAAGAGGCCCTCGCCGCGCAGCGCATCGCGCCCGAGTCGCTGCCCGAAGCGGCGCAGGATATGCTGAGCGACCTGGCCGTCGGTGAAGAGCCGGAGGACGAGGCCATTGAGCGCTTCCTGGCCGATTACGGCGATAGCCTGCCCCGCGCGACGCAGAATCAACTGCGCCGGCTGCGCAGCATCAAAAAGCACCAGACCACCGATTTCATCGCCGGCGTGACTTACCTGGGCGTTGAATTCCTGACCGCCGCTCGTGACGACCTGCCACCGGGCGCGACGCTGACCGTGCGCTGGGAAGGGCGCGAGGTGGGAGCCAGGGAAGCCGAGGCGGTGCTGGCCTTTCGCGCCCTCTACGGCGGCATTGAGACGGCGATGCCGGGTATCCGCTGGGAACTGGACGACCTGTGGGCGCTGGCGCAGGGACAAGAACCCGCGCCGGATGAGGAAGAGACCGAGGGCGAACGCGAAAAGGTGATCAAGACCAACCTGCCTTTCCGCGTGACCCTGACGGATGGCGAGGGGCAGGCGCTGGCAACCGCCGAACTCACCTGGCACTATCGCTCCGATGGACCGGCGGCGGCGACCCTGGCCCATCTGCAGGCCGAAGCGCAACTCCTCTCCGCGCAGCAGGGCGGCGGCCCGCTTTTCCAGACCGTCGCGCCCCGCCTGCGTATCCCTATTTACAACACCTGTCCCGCGCCCAACGAGGTGAGCGACCTTGACCTCAGCCGTCCCCTTGCCAGCCTGGGGGCGTGGTACCGGCAGGCGACCGATTTGGGGGCCGAGTTGCGCGCGGCGCTCCAAAAAACGACGCGGAGAGAGACCCTGGCTGCGGTAGATGCCGCCCTGACGCGCCTGGAAGAAGCCTGGGCCGCCTTTGTGAAGACGGCCTACGAGCGTGGCCTGCTGGCCGCCGACCTGGACGCTCTGCTTTCCGCCTACGAGGAACTGCTGACGACCGCCGCCGCGCATCTACAACAGGGTCAGGAAGTCCTGCACGGCTTTCGCTGGCTGGTGCAAGCCTGGATGGTCGGCCCGGAGACCTTTGACGAATGGGCGGTGATGCCGCTCCTGCATCCGCTCAAACTGCACTGGCATCGCGCCCGCGCCCGGCGCTTCGCGGGCTTTCTCAGCGCGTTGCTTGCGGTTGAGCCAGCGCCCATTGTAGATGTGCACCGCTTCCGCCAGGAATTGACCGTCACCTACAGCTCAGCGGGCTATCCGGCGCTGGTCGCCCTGCCGGGCAAGGACCGCCGCCCCACCTATTTCTTGCCCGTCCACGAGATGCAGGGGTATGAACTGTTCCGGCAGGAGGGGTTGGCCGGTTTGGCCTATGGCCTGGATCCCGACCTGGTCTCCGAGGATGAGAGCGAGCAGGCGGCAGAGGTCGCGGCCACCGAACTGGCGCGTGTGGTGCAGGACTACATCGAGACCTATCCCTTTGCCCACGACGGCCTGGAAATCTACCTGCTGCAATGTCGCAACGGCGCGCTGCCCGGCCTGCTGGTGGAACGGCTGGACAAACTGGCCCGCCGGCGTCGGTGGGGGTTGCGCTTGAACGTGGTTGTCCACAGCACCGACCGCGGCGCGCCGCTCTACCGGCGGGTCACGGAATGGCTCAAGGCCCACGAAGCGTTCGTCGCCCGTCCCGACAGCGGCTATTTCCCGCCAGTGGCGCTGCGGGTGCTGGAATGTGAATTCGGCGACCTCTTCCGGCAGGTGCGCGATACCGACCTGGTCATCCTGCCCGATGTGCTGGCCGAAAAAGGGCAGGCGGTAGAAGCGGAGATGCGTCCTGCTCGGTCTACTGCGGATGAGAACGAATGGCCGCTCTACCGCGCCCAGCAGGCTCCCTTTGAGCGCGGCGAATTTACCCGCGCGCTTTTGCTCACGCCGCAGCCGCAACCGACGCTGTTGCAGCGTTTTTATCGTCTCCAATGGGCCGCGCAGGAGCGCAAGGCACTGCCCGCCGACCAAACGCCCCACTTTTTCCAGCGCGTTTCGCTGCTGGATTGGGAGCAGCCGCTGACCGAACTGCATCGCCGCTTCAACTGGGTGGCCTGCTACGATACCACCGTGGATCGTTTCCTGCTGGAGGCCACATTCCCGGAGACAATAGAGATCATCCGCTATTCGTTGGGCCTGGGAGCCAAGCGGCGGCACAACCTCACCGTCTCATCGTCCTACCGCGCGCGGGACATTGTAACCGGACGCCTCACCGCCAATCTGGAAACGCTGCTGCCCGGCACACCCGACGAATTCCGCCGTGAGGTGGCGCAGCGGCTGGTCGCGCAGGCCAAGCAGGTCTCCGGTGACATTGTCCTGCGCGCCGCCGGCCCTGGCGCGTACCTCAACGAGCTGATCGGGATGGTCGTCGCCAAACACGAGACCGAGCGCCGCTATCTGGAGCAGCACCCCGGCGCGCTGACCGCCTGGATTTACCTGGACGATTTTGCCCACTGGTTCGACGGCCGCCTCCCCGACCTGCTCTTTGTCGCCATCCCGCCGGAGGCGGACGGCGAGTTGCCGCTGCACGTGGAGTTGTTGGAGACTAAGTGCGTGGGCGAATCCAACTTTGCCGTTGAAGCCGCCGACGCGCAAAAGCAGATCGCGCAGGGCGTCAACCGCCTGGCGCAGGCGTGGGCGCCGGGCGCCAAACACCTGGACGCGCCCTATTGGTACGATCAACTCTACCGCGCTGTGGTGGGCAACCTGGCGCTGGAGCACGACCAGATGCGCCTGTGGGAGGCTTTCCGCCGTCGTCTGCCGCAGGGGGACTTCACGCTGGAGATCAGCGGCCACACGTGGATTTTCTGCCACGACAGTTCGCTGGGCCTTGCTGGCCTGAGCGATGAGGGCAAGGCCGCCGTGGTCGCGCCGGATGCGCCGCACGTGCCCCATCGCTACCATCACTTTGGACGCGCGGGGCTACGCCGTCTGCTGCGCGGCCTGGTGGAAGCCTGGGCGTTGCCCGCTCCTGCCGAGACCTGGGCTGCGGCCTATGATGCGCCGCCTCCACC
>CAZGCT010000033.1:0-3092 GCA_964524325.1 uncultured Hyphomicrobiales bacterium | reverse complement strand
GGGGCGTGGCTGGCATTCAGCACCGACGCCGGCGGTGTGGCCGACGTGTGGCTGGTGAAGGTAGCGACGGGCACGGTGCAGCAGGTGACGCAGAATGCCGATGCGCGCTGTCCGGTATGGATAGCGGGACGAAAGTGAAAGGGGGATGAGATGAGCAGACTTCATCTTTGGCCAATAGTCGTATTGGCTCTCATAGTGGGATTGGTAGCTTGTGCGCCCAACCTGGCGACGTCTCCTCTGTCAACGCCGGTTTCTCCCCTTCCGACCTTCACGCCGTTGCCCTCGCCGACCTGGACGCCGAGGGCAACGGGTACAGTGGGACCAACCCCGTTTGTGCCAACCTCTACATTCACGGCAACACCTTGGCCTGCTGTCACGCTATGTCCCACAGCGATGTCTGGTGAACCAATAGGTCGAATTATATTCTCTGGGTGTGGAGAGTATGAAATGCTCAGGAGCGAACCGCTCTGTACCCACACCTCCCTTTATCTCATGAACAGCGATGGCAGTGGTATGCAGAAAATCTACGAGGGGATAGGCACTATCAGCGATTTGCAACTGTCGCCCGATGGCACGAGACTCGCCTTCAGTGATAGTCACTACATCGACATCGGCGAGCAGCGCTACTCATCAGGGCGCGGCTATATCCTAGACCTTACGACCGGGCAAGCCTGGCCTGTGACACCTGATAGCACCTCCCAACATGCGTGGGGATTGCGATGGATATCGAACGAGTTGTTAGTCTATGCCGGTAGGACAATAGATGCTGCGGACTCCTCAAGTAATATTTATCTAACAGATGTGCATGGGGAGGAACATCGCCAACTAACGGATCGTCAGGTTGGAAGGAGTTCCATATCTGATATTGCTGTATCACCGGACAGAACGCAGTTGGTGGTTATTGAATTTGCGCTTGATTCTGAGACAACGGCGGTGTATCGTTTGAACATCGACGGAACCGGTCTGAGAGAACTGATGACTTTCCCCACCGGATCACATGTCGTAAATGTGGCTTGGTCGCCAGCAGGAGACCAGTTAGTCCTTTATCCCGTTCCTATGGGACTTGCCGAATATGCTCCTGTCTACATTGCAAGGGCTGATGGTTCCGAGATAAGGGAGGTGGCAACTCTGCCAGGAGGTCATATCCTTGATCTTGTAGGATGGACCGAAGATCAGGCTGAAATGATCTTTTATGCATGTAGCCGCGCTTTGCAGACCAATCAGATTGTGGAGGTACATAGTGATGGCACTACGCATGTACTGGCAACGATTATGATACCAGGAATACCCCCTAGTGCGGTTCCCTGTTCAGTTGGTGCATTATCACTTGACCAACGAAACTTTGCCTTCTCCCCGTTCTACTCATTGTTAGGGAATGGAAATCTGTATCTGATGGACATATCCAACGGCTGTTGCTATCAGGTTCTGTCGGGCTACAGTGTGAACAGCATACTGTGGCTTCCAGAAAGTGCTTCTCTTCAGGAGCATCAGTAAAGGAGTTGGCGATGTTAAAGATGGTGAATACCTCTCTGGTCAAGTGCAAGCCATTACTGGTAGTACTTGTCATTCTCTTGACCATCATTGGGGCTGCAGACTCCTCAGTGGTTCAGGTAGACGCCTCTCCGGTGCTGCAGCAGCCAGCGCGTTTCCTTTCCTCGCTTTTCTACGGAACTACCACGGTGAACAGCGTGTATGACCACGAATACCCGACCTACAACAACTGGCCTGAAACTGATGTCAACAATTGGGTGCGTCATTACGACAATACTACTACTGGTGGAGGAGCCCGCCAAAGTTACGATGGACACAATGGTATTGATTATGACCTCAATTATGAGTTGGTGCGCGCGGCAGCGCCGGGCGACGTCGTTTACGCCGGGTGGGACGAGCCGACCAGTCACAGTGGGGCCGATGCGGGACTGGGGCTATACGTCTATATGCGTCACAGCAATAACTACGATACGCTGTATGGTCATATGAGTGTCCTGCGGGTGCGTACAGACGACGAGGACATCTGCGAGACCGATGAGTTTAGTTGTATCCTTGGCATCAGCGGCAACACGGGGAACTCTACTGGTCCTCATCTTCACTTCGAATTAGAACCTCCGAACGACGATAGATCTGTCAATCCCTATGGCTGGATTGGAGGAGCAGGGAATGACCCGTGGCAAAATTGGTCGGGGCTTGCCAGCCACGACGTTTGGTTACGCTACCCCAGTATCACCAACGGGAATGTGTATCCCTCCGGTACTCCCCTCACCGCCCCACCCATCAACGAGAATGAGCCGGGTGCGTTTACCGTGGACGACGGCGATACCGGCTTTGTCGAAAACCCTGCCGGTTGCTGGACAGCGGACACCACGGCCGGCTGGGCCGGCGATCACCGCTGGCGGAATGTGCCGTTTCAGAACCCTGGTAATTGCACGGCCACTTGGAATTTTCCTGGCGCTCCCGGCCGCTACAACGTCTTCGTCTACGTCCCCAATAACCACGCGACCACCGACGCAGCCCAGTACACAATCCGCCACACTGAGTCGCCTGACCGCCCCTGGAGCAAACAGAGCGCCTGGGCTGCGGTGGATCAGTCGGATTATCCCAACACCTATCATTCCTCCTGGGTCTACATCGGCACGTACTATTTCAACAACCAATACGGCACAGACTATGTCCGGCTGGAGTCGGCACCTCTGGACCCGATCACCGATGCGATGATGGCTGCCGACGCCGTGCGGTTTGCGCCGGTGAGGTATCGCGTCTACCTGCCGCTGGCGCTGAAGCGCTGGCCGCCGATTCCGGATACGCCGGTGCTGAACCCCATCAACAACCCCAACGGCAGTTCCAGTTACACGGTGAGTTGGAACCCTGCTTATCTTGCCAGCACATACACCTTGCAGGAGGCGACCAACGCCGATTTCACCGGAGCGGTGACGCGCTACAGCGGTACGGGGACATCGTGGACGGCGACGGGGAAAGCGCCGGGGAGGTATTACTACCGCGTGAAGGCGACTAACTCGTGGGGCGATAGCGGCTGGAGCAACGTCGAACAGACGACGGTATGGCCGACGACAAGGACATTTTACTCTGTGGCCGAT
>CAZGCT010000032.1:0-3160 GCA_964524325.1 uncultured Hyphomicrobiales bacterium | reverse complement strand
AGCGCCAGGTTGACCAGCGCCAGGCTGACCAGGAGCAGGACGGGCAGGGCGAAGGCGGCTTCGTCCAGTTCGGCACGTTTTGAGAAGAGCCGTCGGATCATCCCTGCCCTCCTTTCCCGCTTACCCGCCAAGCTGGCTGGCTAACTGCTGGAACTTGGCGGCGATGGCCTGTCCCAGCGGGGACAGACCGACGATGGCCGCAATCACGAACAGGGCGATGAGCAGGGCTTTCTCGTCCAGTTCGGCGCGGCGAGACATCAGTTTGACGTACAGTTTGGTAAGCATAAAAAACCTCCTTATGTAGATTGGATTAAAACAAAACGAGCACCTCCCCGGGGCAGGGGCTTTCGGTGCACGTCTGCTTGTAGGATACCAGAATCAGAATAAGCGCGCAAGTCGCTCAGTTGTATTGCGTATTTTTTGCCCCTTACGGGGGCAAAAATGCCCGGTTTTCGTGCGTTTTTGGCACTTTTACGCAATACAACACCTCTTGTATTGCGAGTTTTAACCCGAAACAGCTGTACTAAGTCCACAGCCACCACCCCACCGCTCCCACCACAAACCCCACATACCCCGGCATCCGCGGCTCTTTCCGCAAGAGCCGCCAGAGCAGATACACGGCACCCGCCCCCAGCCACGCCAGCAGGTACAGGCGCGGGTCGAAGAGCGCCATGGCCGCCAGCCCCTTCATGTCGCCTCCAGGCAGCGCCCCTGCCAGGGTGAGTATGACCGTCACCCCCGCCAGCGCCCAGGGCAGCCAACCACCAGGATGCGCCGCCTGCCACACAACCGCCAGCAGGGCAGCGGGCAGCGTCAGCCCATCCGGCACTTCCCGCTGGCGCAGGTCAAAGACGGCGCACACGACAAGCCAGAGCAGAATAACAACATGAAGCCTCATGGAAAGACCGCCTCCCTCGGCGGATTGCCGTTGCGCTCCCAAAACAGGTTGAGGGCAGGCCCCGGATCGCGCTTACCTTGCACTCGGTAGTGACCCACCACGTGCTCCGCATCCACCGGAAAACCCCACCTGCGGGCAATGTCCTCCACCAGTCGCTTGAACGCCTGCCGCTGCGCCTCCGGGAAGTCCTCCCACCAGCGCCAGCCAAACGCCATGCCGTAGTCCTCATACACCTCGCCACCGCTCCAACCCTGCGGTACTGTTCCCAAATTCACCAGTTCGATTCCGATGGTGCGCCTTTCAGGCTTGCCATCCCCGCACAGAAACGCCGGGCAGGATAAGATGCATCCCTCTACTCCGCAGGCCACGTGATACGCCACCACCTGCTCGGGTACCAACTGATACACCGTCCCATCACGGTCAATGACGTAATGCGCACTGACGCGGCTGTCGGGATCGCGCAGATGCGCCAGTGCCCCCGCCAGTTCCCCCTCGGTGGCGTGCACCACCACCGCCTGCGGGCGGTTCTCCCCGCCGTGGTTGCAGGACGGCAAAACCACCGCCTCTGGATAGTCGGGCGCAAACAGGCGTCCCTGCCCGCACCCCCGCAGATACGCCGCGACGTTGTCCGGCGTGGGGACAGGTGTTGGCGTCGCTGTCTGGGTAGGTAAGGGTGTGGGGATAGGCGTCTCCGTCACCTCCACCCTCTCGATAGTTGCGACCGTCAGTTCAGGCGCTGCATCCCCCTGCGCCTGTCCTGCGGCAGCGGGGACGTGCACCGACCCCCACACCCCGCCCAAAAGCAGGATCATTCCTGCCAAAAAGGCGGCAAACTTCACCGGCGAAACGATCTCCACCTGCACCTACCGCACCTCCATCCACACCGGATTGAGCGGCTGGGAGAGCATCGAGTTTGGCGGGGCATACAGGTACGCCACCGCCAGGCGGTTGTCCGCAGTCCGCACCCGCAGGACGTAGATTTTGCCCGGCGCAAGCGGATAGCGCGGGATGATCATCACCGCACCCTGCGCCCACAGAGCGGTACGCCCCTGCTGCTGGAGTTCCAGGTTCGGGTTGACGTAGTTGTTCGCCGTTACGACGCAATGTCCCAACGGTACTGTACCGTCTAACAGGGAACTCTCCGCTACCTGCACTGCCCCTTCGCCGAAAGCGGCGATGAGCACCGGACCCGTGGGCGCAGTGTACCCCGGACAGGCTGTAAGCGGGTTGGGTTCACCCCGGCCGTCATACGCCAGCAAGGGCAGCGGCCTTCCGTTGCCGGGAAACGTCCAGGGATAACTCACGCTGCGGCCGTAGTCCAGCCCGTGAAAGACATCCAGCGCTGCGGCAGTGTAACTCCCCGACCAGGCGGTATCCAGCCTTGCACTGCCAAAGCCAACCTCTGTCAAGCGATGATCCAGCGCCAAAAGCGCATGGAAGGGGGACGCCATCAGCGCATCCACCGCCTGCTCGTCTGTGGGGAAGACGTCCACCCCAAAGCCGATATTCGCCGCCTGCCCGCAGAAGTCGCCCTCCGGCGTGTAACCCGGCAGGTTGGGGTCTTCGGTCTTTGCTGCCACCTGCCAGTTGGTCATCCAGCGGGCATGTGCGCGGCAGTTGGAATGCAGTTCCAGGTTGCCCTGCACTGACGGCGCAAACGCCAGCATGCGCCACCAGTTGAGGCGGTTCACCGCCGCGGTTGGGTTGTATACCGGCGGCGGGGGAACACTGCCCGCCTGCAGGATCAGCGGCAGAAAGACGCGCGGGCGCATCGGCGCATCCGCCGGGTACAAACGCACGTCCCAGGTGGTCACCGGGTCAACCGCCGTGCCGCTGCGCATCTGCGTCTCGTACCCACTGCGCCTTACCACCAGATCATACGCCTCCAGCCGCGGGACTTTGAGCAGGTACACCTGTCGCGTCCCGTCCCACACACCCCAGCGGGTGCACGAGTCGGCAGGGAGATTCTGACACTGCGGGATTTCCACCTGGGCGCCGGTAATCAGCGTCCCTGTCCGTCCATCCCGCACTGCCACCCATATCTCCACCCAGGGCAGTGATTGGGCTTGGACAGCGGATACAGACACCAACAAGGAGAAAATTCCTATCCAGAATAGTAATTTCTTCATCGCCATCACTCCGCAAAAATCGCCAGAACCGGTCCCAGCGCCGCAAACAGCAGCAGCGCCACGAACGGCACGAAGAAAAACAGCGCCACCACCAGCACCAGGCGGCTGTCCAGTTTCTCCACCTCGCTTTGAA
>CAZGCT010000031.1:0-3209 GCA_964524325.1 uncultured Hyphomicrobiales bacterium | reverse complement strand
CTCGTCGGCGTCGTGCCGGACGCAAAGCGGGTGACGCCGAAGGGGCGATAGCGCAGCTCGCCCGTCCTGGTCGTCCCGCTCACGGTGTAGGCCGTCCCGCCCAGGTGGTCCGTCAGCAGCCAGTAGAGCGTCCCGCCGTCGCGCAGGGCGATGCGCTGGCCGCCGGCGCTGTAGTATTTCTTCACCACGCCGCCGGAGACCTCGTAATGATCGCCCACGTAGTAGCTCGTCACGCCGTTGACCGTCCCCTTGACCCGCCGGCCGTCGCCGTCGTAGACGAAGCTGGCGCTGGCCGCCCCGCTCACCCCCACCAGCCGGTTTTCGGCGTCGTAGGCGAAGCTCAGCGTCTGCCCGCCAGATGTACGGCTCACCAGGTTGCCATTGGCGTCGTAGGCATAGTCTCTCTTATCGTTTCGGAAACAACCCGCGCATTTGGTGCGGAAATCCGAATGCAAAGATGACCCCTCCAAAAACACCTGTGAATAATGCTGTCAGAAATCTTGTTCTAATGTCGCTATTTGGCGTAAACATCAGTAATCCGATGCTTCCGCTGATGAAGCCGGACACAAATAATATTGAGCGCCACCGAAAACTTTGCGGATAACCCGCATCCCGATATTTGAATTGAAGCCAAATCACAATGATGCCAGACAACAGCCAGATCAGGAACATCACCAGAGACATTCTCTATCGCTCCAGGTGATCCCAAATCCATTGGATGATGCTTGTAGCAAAGCCAACGAGCATACTTCCTCCAGGCTTTTCTCCCCAAACACCTCCGATTGTAGTAGTTGTGACAGCAACTGCAAGATCGACAGTAGTCGCTTTATCCTGTATCACTGAAAACCCAGTAATGCCAGTGCTGACAGTGCCGAGCACCGTACTTGCTCCTGAGGCGATTGCAGCGCAAGGTGCAACCCCTAACATCCCGCAGCTTACAGCGACCGAGGATGCTGCAAGCGACGCGTCGTCGAGCGCACGTCCACAGTCCTGCCAACTCTTGCGACAGAGAGAAATATCGGTGACGACCGTCTCTGCAAGTCCCTGCCCAGGCAACCAGACAGACGGATTGACCGGTGGATGCCACTGCACAGGATCAACGGGTAGGCCAACCCGACTCGCCCATTCATCGTGATACTGCTCGGCGAAGGGTCGCAGGTAGTCGGCGTCGGCGAAGGGTTGCGACGCCACGTTGACCAGCCACGCCTGCGGCGAGACTTTCCAGTCGGCGGCGAAGCGACGGGCGAGCGGGCCGTCGCCCAACCCATAGCCGTAGATGGCGTAGGCAAGCTGCCAGCACGCTGCGTCGTTTTCCCAGTCCGCTTCGCCGTTGGCGAGGGTGGCGCAGTGGCCGGATTCATCCTCGTACTTCAGCGGGTTGAAACGCACATACGCATAGCGATGGTAGTCCAGCGCATTGCCCGGCTCCGGAACAAGCGTATCCGGCGAGAGGAAGTGCCCCAGCGCCGGGTCATACCAACGGGCGTTGTAGAAGTACAGCCCCAGCGCCGCCTCCTCCCGCTGGCCGGTGAAGCGATAACTCGTCGGCGTCGTCCCCGACGCAAAGCGGGTTGCGCCGAAGGGACGGTAGCGCAGCTCGCCCGTCCTGGTCGTCCCGCTCACGGTGTAGGCCGTCCCGCCCAGGTGATCCGTCAGCAGCCAGTAGAGCGTCCCGCCGTCGCGCAGGGCGATGCGCTGGCCGCCGGCGCTGTAGTATTTCTTCACCACGCCAGCGCTTACCTCGTAGTGGTCGCCCACGTAGTAGGTCGTGACGCCGTTGACCGTCCCCTTGACCCGCCGGCCGTCGCCGTCGTAGACGAAGGCGGCGCTCACAGCACCGCCGGCGACCCCGGCTGCCATGAGAAGCAGACGGCTCGGTGTCAAGGCGCGCCTCCCCGGCCGGCTACGCTTCTCCCATCGCCGCCTCCCCCCACTCCACGTCCGGGTTGTCCGACCCGAACACCTCCAGCAGCATTTGCTCCAGCTCGGCAGGGATCTCGTTGAACTCCAGCCGCAGCCGCTTCCACCCCCCGCGCTTGACCTCGGCGATCAGCGCCTGCTTCAGCCGCGCCAGCGTCATCTCCCGCTGCGCGCCGCTTAGGTTGCGCCAGGGGATGTATAAATGCTTGAGACGGGTGCCGTCGTCCAGCACCAGGGTGGTGGGCAGGACGTTATCCAGGTAGAGGATGAGTTGGGCGTCGTCCAGGGGTTCTTCGGGCGGAGTAAGCCGGGTGAGACCGGGGATGACGTAGGGGGCGAAGCAGGTGACCTTGCGGCCGTGCTGGCGGCAGTAGGCGATGACCGCTCTCTGCAGGCGCTTCGCTTCTGCCTCGTCGGCGGCGACGAAGGTGGGGGAGAGCTGGTGGAAGACGCCGCCATCAGGCAGGACTTCGGTTTTGTAGCCGGGCAGGCCCAAGAGGAAGTCGCGGCCGTATTTCTCCACATACGGCGGGCCGAAGAAGTTCACCCAGCCGACGTGCTTGAGCCGACGTTTTGGGATGTCTTTATGGAGAAGCGGATTGTCAGCATCAACCACCCCCCACCACGGCTGCATGAGCGGGTAGAGCAGGCGGCTCAGCTCCAGGATGCGCTGCGCCACCGGCTCCACCAGGTGGCGCTCGTCCTTTTGAAAGAACTGAAAGTCCAGCAGCGTGCCGATCTCAAACTTGTTTCCTCCGTCATTGAACTGAGTGATGCTAAAGTGCAGGAAGACCTCCGGCAGGTCCTCAAAGCGCAGGCTGAGGGAGACCCACCATTCCGTTGACGGTCCCCAGTCTTTCTGCATCCACGCCTGCACGATCTCTGCCCACTCTTCCCGGGGCACCGGGCGCTTCTCGTCCCTCGTCCAGAACTCGGCGCCGCGGGCAGCCACCGCCTCCATCCACGGCAGCACGTCCTCCACCCGCCGGGAGACTTTGACCTGGTAAAACTCAAGACCAGGTTGGATGTAGCGCACGGCGCACCTCCCTATGGCAGGTCTATCAGCCGAATCTGCTCGCGAGTGATCCGGACACCCGCCGCCTGAAGCTTAGCCAGCAACTCGTCAATATTCGCCTCGGTGATAGGGTTGGTCCTGGTCCGCGCCAGCTCCAGGATCAGCGGGCGACCGGAACCCTGATACCTTATGAGCTGACGGGCAAGTTTGTCAATATGGCCCTCCGTGTAACTTTGGGTCCAGTATTTGAACTCGACCAGCTCGTCGGTGATGA
>CAZGCT010000030.1:0-3259 GCA_964524325.1 uncultured Hyphomicrobiales bacterium | reverse complement strand
GTCCAGGTCAACGGCGGTTCGTGGCAGTCCCTGCCCCTGACCCTGGATCAAGACGGCGTATATACCGTGACCTTCGAGGCAATTGACCAGGCCGGCAACGTCAACCGCCAAACCCGCCTTCTCTACGTGGACGTGACCGCACCCTCACTCACGCCGCATATTCCTACCCCGGACGGACAAAACAACTGGTATGTCTCCCTGCCCAACCTGGACGCTACGGCTTCCGACAGCACCAGCGGATTGAGCAGTCTCCACGTCCGCGTGGACGGCGGTACCTGGCAGTCACTCCCCATCACCCTCACCGAGGGCGTGCACAGCGTGGAGTTCCGCGCCGTGGATCAGGCCGGGAATACCACCCTCGTCTCACGCACCCTGAACGTGGACACGACCGCCCCCAGCCTCACTCCGCACCTGCCGACCCCGGACGGGCTGAACGGCTGGTATGTGTCCGGTACCGACTTTGACGCCTCGGCTTCGGATGCCCTTTCGGGCCTGGATGACGTCAGCGTGCGGGTCAACGGCGGCCCCTGGCAGTCGCTACCCGTTACGCTCGACCAGGACGGCATTTACACCCTCGACTTCCGCGCCGCCGACCAGGCCGGCAACATCACCCAGATCACCCGCACCGTGCAGGTGGACGTGACCGCACCCGACCTGGTCCCGCAGGTACCCACCCCGGACGGGCTTTTGGGCTGGTTCGTCTCCGAACCGCAGATTGACGCGGGCGCTTTGGACAGCACCAGCGGCGTGGCGTCCGTCCTGGTGCAGGTGGACGGCGGCGCATGGCAGAGCCTGCCCATCACCCTCACCGAGGGACGCCACACCCTGACCTTCCAGGCCCAAGACCAGGCCGGGAACACCACGACACAGAGCGCCGCGATCTCCGTGGACACCACTGCGCCCACCGGGCGGGCCATTCTGGCCGGCGTACCCGGTAATGGCGACTGGTGGCGCTCATCCGTCCAGGTAACCCTGGACGCCGAGGACGCCACCTCCGGCGTTGTCCGCGCCGAGGTCAGCACGGACGGCGGTCAAACCTGGTCGCCTGACCTCACCCTGGACGAGGGCGTTCACGATCTGGACATCGTGATCCAGGATGAGGCCGGGTGGCAAACAAGCGTTCAGACCCAGGTCAAGGTGGACATGACGCCGCCAAGCGCCACGATCAACGTGCAGGACGGCGAGACCCTCTCGCAGAGCGTTACGCTCAGCGGCACGGCATCAGATGCCACGAGCGGCGTAGCCAAGGTCGAGGTCTCGTTCGATCAGGGTCAGACCTGGAAGACCATCGCCCGCACGGACGGCTGGCAGGTGGCCGGCTTGACCTTTGCGCCCGCTTCGGCGTCCCACGGCGCAGGCGGGATCGCCTGGTCATACACCTGGGACACCACCCAAGGCGCACAGGGGGCTGTGGACATCACCTTGCGGATCACGGATCAGGCCGGCAACATCAGCACGCTCACCCGCCGCGTCATCGTGGCCAATGCCCTGCCCGGCGCTTACCTGCCCTCCCGCTGGATGATCTGGGAAGAGGCCGAAATCCACGTCTCCCAAGGCGCCCTGCCCATCCTGCGGGTCTGCCTCTCGGTCGAGGATCCTCAAAACCGCTGGCCGGCTTGGGAGCAGTGCTGGGACAACCCTGACGCCGTGCCCTCACGCTTCGTCTGGAGCCGCCGCTTCGGAGACGGAACGCTGGCCCCCATCGGCGAATACACCGCCGTCCTCTCGGTCACCGACCTGCTTCTGCGCACCGTGTCCGTCAGCGGCACCATCGTTATCCCACCATTGCCCACACCAACCGCTACGCCGACACCTACACCCACGCCTACACCAACGCCAACTACGGCTCTTCCCGTCACGGCAGTCGAGGTTCGGCCCACACCCACGCCGCTCCGGCCCACACCCACATTTGCGCCTACTCCAACCGCCATCCCTAAACCCCAACCCTTACCTGCACCAAAGCCTAACCTCTACCGCTTCGCTATGCTCCTGGCCGGACTCGGTATCGTTGTCGCTTTCTCCGTCTCGTCAGCCGTCGACCGACGTTACGTCGCCGCTCGACGCCTGGCTAAAACCATCGAATCTCTGCGCAACGAAAGGAGAAACTGATCCTATGGACGCTATGCTCACCTTCTTTGTGCTCATCGGTATCATCGCTCTGGGCATGATCATCTCCGTCGGTAACGAACGCCAGCGCCGCGCTCTCGAGGATATCCGCAAGCAGATCGAGGGTTGGGCTGCCGAGGATATCCGTATGAAACGCGCCAGAGCCGCCGGCGAAATCCACGTCGACGATCCAAAACACTGGATTACCTCAACCGCTTCCAGGGTCTTCGGTACCCTCGTCCCCGTCGAGAACGTTAGCGTCTGGGAAAACAACAATGTCAAGGCCCTCGTCGCCACTTCCAACGGGCGAACACTCGTTTTGACCCCCGTCCCCCCGGAACGCTTCATCCCCGCCAACCAGGTCGACGGCAAAAAACATAACCGCCTCACCGGCCCCGTCGTCACCCTCCTCGGCAAAAACCCCCGCAAAGTTCCCGTCTACGAGTGCTCCGTCCTCACCCACGGCGCTTTCTTCGACCTCGAGGCCCGCTCCCTCTGGCAAAACCTCACCGGCGAAAGCCTCGAATTCGACCGTATGTGGCTCTACGATGTCCCACGTCAGTAGGAGACCGATCATGCAAATCGTCCTCGTCCATTCCCACCTCGGCCCCCAACTCCTCGACTTGATGCGTCACAGCGTCTATACCAACGGCGAAATGTTCGTCGGCTACGTCCCGGAATCCTCCCTCCAACGCTTCCGAGAAGCCTTCCCCGAATACTGGGAGGAACTCGTCAACACCGGCACCGCCCCCGTCCCCGACGCATTCTACGACGAACTCCAGAACGTCGTGGACGATCACTACAAGACCTCGTGGTAGGGTTGAAATGCTTAACACATTTGTGTTAAATTCAAGCCGTGAAACAACCACGCTTCCTGTCCTACCGCCTTACCCCTCAGCGCCTGCGCTGGCTCAACGTGATCGCCCAGCGCCTCGGCCTTCAGGGACGCAGTGCCTACGCCTCCGCCATCGATTTCGCCCTACAGGCCCTCGTCAGTGGTTTGACGGAAGCCCAACCCCTACCGCGAAAGGAGGATCCTAACACTCATGACCACGATCAAGGATGACTTTACCTACCGCGATTTCTCCGGCAAGCGCCACCCCCGCCGCTTCGTCGTCGCCGCCGCCATCATCCTCGCCGTCCTCGCCGTCCT
>CAZGCT010000029.1:2761-3419 GCA_964524325.1 uncultured Hyphomicrobiales bacterium | reverse complement strand
GTGTGGACCTGACCAGCGGTTTCATCCCCCACGATCCGCAAGAGGATACTGAAAGCTATAACACGCTCCTTGATGTAGTCTGCAATGGCATGTTTCATCCCCCACGATCCGCAAGAGGATACTGAAAGGTGGTCATCGTCAAGTCCGTGTGGACCTGACCAGCGGTTTCATCCCCCACGATCCGCAAGAGGATACTGAAAGCTATAACACGCTCCTTGATGTAGTCTGCAATGGCATGTTTCATCCCCCACGATCCGCAAGAGGATACTGAAAGGATTTTCCTTTCTTTTCCTTTGCTCATCCAAAATATAGTTTCATCCCCCACGATCCGCAAGAGGATACTGAAAGTCATAAAAAATATTGTAATCATAACGTCCACGATAATGTTTCATCCCCCACGATCCGCAAGAGGATACTGAAAGATTTATTGCCCAAAGCGGCTGTTAGCAATCGCTGCAGTTTCATCCCCCACGATCCGCAAGAGGATACTGAAAGACGATCCCGTGATCACCTCTCGGACAACCGCATCTGGTTTCATCCCCCACGATCCGCAAGAGGATACTGAAAGGCATTGGGAGTGGCTGCGGGACTGGGTTGCTGCGCGACGTTTCATCCCCCACGATCCGCAAGAGGATACTGAAAGATAAAGATTTTGGCG
>CAZGCT010000029.1:0-2661 GCA_964524325.1 uncultured Hyphomicrobiales bacterium | reverse complement strand
CCGCAACAACAAGACAGGGTTTCATCCCCCACGATCCGCAAGAGGATACTGAAAGCCCAGGGAACGTTGGGTGATGAAACAACCCCCCTCCCTGTTTCATCCCCCACGATCCGCAAGAGGATACTGAAAGATCGTCCCCTTCTACGCTGTACCAGCGTGTCTCAATAGTTTCATCCCCCACGATCCGCAAGAGGATACTGAAAGAAAAGTTGCTGGCAATCGCCACAGCAATGGGCGATGTTTCATCCCCCACGATCCGCAAGAGGATACTGAAAGAGTGGTCATCTCCGAGACCGTAGGGTCCCTCCCAGGTGTTTCATCCCCCACGATCCGCAAGAGGATACTGAAAGTTAAAAGAAAACAATTATTGGTTTGATGAAATGGACGTTTCATCCCCCACGATCCGCAAGAGGATACTGAAAGATAAAGATTTTGGCGCTGAAAGCAAAGTGGACGACATGTTTCATCCCCCACGATCCGCAAGAGGATACTGAAAGACAGCTTCTAATCCACCCCTCCCGCAACAACAAGACAGGGTTTCATCCCCCACGATCCGCAAGAGGATACTGAAAGTTTCCGAGAGGCAGAGCAGGCGATAGCCAATCAGCTGGTTTCATCCCCCACGATCCGCAAGAGGATACTGAAAGATTACGATACTTATTGGTCGGACGGGTACATATATCGTTTCATCCCCCACGATCCGCAAGAGGATACTGAAAGGATTAAAGAATAATCAATACCTATTCCTCCTCCCGTCGTTTCATCCCCCACGATCCGCAAGAGGATACTGAAAGAAGCTATCCGTCAGCTTGTATTGTATCTCCCCCCAGGTGTTTCATCCCCCACGATCCGCAAGAGGATACTGAAAGAGTGGTCATCGTCAAGGCCGTATGGGCCTGACCAAAGTTTCATCCCCCACGATCCGCAAGAGGATACTGAAAGGCTTACGGTAGTGAAGGAAATAATGATTTTGAAAAATGTTTCATCCCCCACGATCCGCAAGAGGATACTGAAAGATATGGGGTGGAGATTAAGGAGGTCGGCTGGGGGGGTTTCATCCCCCACGATCCGCAAGAGGATACTGAAAGAATACTCCCTGAGGTGTGATTTGTTCGCCTAAACTGTGTTTCATCCCCCACGATCCGCAAGAGGATACTGAAAGTTTGGGGCAATAAATCGCTGAGGCATACTCTCGTTCGTTTCATCCCCCACGATCCGCAAGAGGATACTGAAAGCCTATTGAATAAACTCACAACTCAGACAACAAAGCTTGTTTCATCCCCCACGATCCGCAAGAGGATACTGAAAGTTGAATTGGGAAAGATGCTCTATAACACGCTCCTTTGTTTCATCCCCCACGATCCGCAAGAGGATACTGAAAGCGTACTGATCGAAAATCGATCTTAGGGTGTCAAACATTGTTTCATCCCCCACGATCCGCAAGAGGATACTGAAAGGCCAAGGGGACGAAGGACGAGCTCGAAGCTTTGTTGTTTCATCCCCCACGATCCGCAAGAGGATACTGAAAGTGACGTAGTGTGTTTCCCCAAACTTATTTACCAGTTTGGTTTCATCCCCCACGATCCGCAAGAGGATACTGAAAGCACTGGGAGTGGCTGCGGGACTGGATTACCATGCGCCAGGTTTCATCCCCCACGATCCGCAAGAGGATACTGAAAGCCAAGAAAGTCTAAAGATTATTTTATAAATTATGAAAGTTTCATCCCCCACGATCCGCAAGAGGATACTGAAAGCTCGGATTACACTGTCTAGCGACCAGTCTTGCCACGCGTTTCATCCCCCACGATCCGCAAGAGGATACTGAAAGGTCTTCTTGTTGCGGGTTATGAGGGGGAGAGTTAGAGTTTCATCCCCCACGATCCGCAAGAGGATACTGAAAGAATTACAAACAAAGTCTTGCTTTTGGAGGCAGCGCTGTTTCATCCCCCACGATCCGCAAGAGGATACTGAAAGGCCCCAATCCAGCGGGGCAGGGCAGGGGCAACATCTTGTTTCATCCCCCACGATCCGCAAGAGGATACTGAAAGACACAATCGTGGATATGCGTCTCAATGACACAGTCATGTTTCATCCCCCACGATCCGCAAGAGGATACTGAAAGTGAAACGGGAATATGCCTCAGCAATCTACTGTCCCAAGAAGTTTCATCCCCCACGATCCGCAAGAGGATACTGAAAGGAGCATGGATCAAAGGTGCGACAAGGCTTTCTCGCCGTTTCATCCCCCACGATCCGCAAGAGGATACTGAAAGTATGAGAGTGAAGGTAATATTCGAGTACCATTACGGGTTTCATCCCCCACGATCCGCAAGAGGATACTGAAAGTGAAACGGGAATATGCCTCAGCAATCTACTGTCCCAAGAAGTTTCATCCCCCACGATCCGCAAGAGGATACTGAAAGGAGCATGGATCAAAGGTGCGACAAGGCTTTCTCGCCGTTTCATCCCCCACGATCCGCAAGAGGATACTGAAAGAAACTTGTCCGTCAGCTTGTATTGTATTTCCCCCCAGTTTCATCCCCCACGATCCGCAAGAGGATACTGAAAGTTTAGTAGCTCACAAAAGCGAAAAATTGAGTCTTGACAGTTTCATCCCCCACGATCCGCAAGAGGATACTGAAAGGCCAAAGGCGGGACAAAG
>CAZGCT010000028.1:0-3491 GCA_964524325.1 uncultured Hyphomicrobiales bacterium | reverse complement strand
ACAGCAGTCTGAACACCACGCGGGTGTATGTGACGCCCGGCGAGCGGGATTTGGAACAGGCGGTGAGGCGGTTGGAGGGGTGAGATGATCATGGCGTTTCGCAAACACGACTACGATCTGGACGACTTTGAGCGGTGTGAAGAGCACGGCTGTCCATTGGTGCAGGTGGCGGAGGACGTGGAAGCGGAGTGTCTGGTGGAGTGGGTCGCCGAACGGGTGGCGGGGCGGCAGGTGGTGGACGTGGTTCCGCCGAGCACGGATCCTGCCGATTACCCGCACCCGGCGCTGGTGATGGAAGGGGGGATGATCCTGCCGGTGGTCAAGGCGCTGGACACGGGGACGGGGAAGGCGGCGGAGGTGAGCCTGGGGCTCACGGGGTGGGCGGTGAGCGAGGTGGCCTACGTGGTGAGCGAGGGGCCGGGCGGGCGGATGGAATACGTGACGGTGGAGTTGACGGATGGGCGGCATGCGCCGATCCTGGCGGGGTTGAACCTGAACATCCTGATCTACCTGCTGGAAGATGCGCAGTTTCGGCGCATTGAGCCGTAGCGGGAAGTAGAGGCGGAGGTAGCCGCAGAAGTGGCCGAAGGAAAGTTCTTGACGATATACATTATCAGACGTATGATGATGTATATCTAATTTGGAGGGTGAGCATGGAGCGTTATCAGGTCTTGCTGGAACCTGAACAGCGCAAGCGGCTGGAGCGAATCGCTCGGCGACAGCAGCGCACCCTGGCCAGCGTCTTGCGGCAGGCCTTGGACGTAGGGCTGGACGCCTTGGAGCGCCAGATGGACGTTTGGGAGCGGCGGGAGCAGATCTTGGCCAAATGGCGTGAAGAGCAGGCTCACATGCCGAGGATCGAGAGAGATTTGATCCACGAAGCCCGTGAGGAGCGGGATGCGGACATGGAGCGAGTATGGCGGGGGGAGCCGTAATTGACGCCAATGTCACCCTGGCGCTGTTCCTGAACCTGCCGTATTCCGATAGTGCCTATCGGCTCATGGAGCAGTTGAAAAAGCAGCGTCAAGCCTTATATGCTCCGGCACTGTGGGGCTATGAATGCGCTAACGGGTTGTATAAGGCGGTGCAACTGGGAATGATCTCTCTGGCCAAAGCGGATGAAGCCCTGGTTGATCTGGATGGGATGGCCGTTGAACAAGTCATGCCTACGGTGGAACTCCACCATGCAGCCCTGCGCTGGGCGGAGCGTCTTGGGCAGAGCAAAGCGTATGACGCGCAGTATGTCGCACTGGCCGAGAGTCTGAACGCCGAGTTGTGGAGCGCCGACCAGCGCTTGATCCATGCCCTCAAAGCGCAGGGCGTAACCTGGGCACACTGGATCGGGGAAGTGTCATAGCATGGCAACAGAGCCGTTGCACATTCCACATGTTGGTCACTGGCATGCCTATTGCCCGTCCTGTGGGGCGGTGATCCCGGTTGGGGTGATGCTGCCGGACTCTTGCCCGCACTGTGGGTCAAGCGGGGGAAACCTGGTGGTGCTTCCGGCGGGGTTGGACGAGATCGCACGAGGAAAACGGGCAGGGGAAGCGAAGGAGGTGGACGGAACGGTGATCTCCCCGGCTGGCTAGAGGCGGCAGGGTCAGGTTTGCCCTGCCTGCCCGAGGCAAAAGCGAGGGGGAGAGGGGGAAAAGGATAGGGGGGCTGGCCGGTAGTACCAATTACAGAAGAGGGACAGTAACACTACTTGCGGTAAGAAATCTGTTTTGTTATGCTAGAAACCATGAGCAGGAAAAAAGTCAAACATTTACCCATCGGACACCAATGGATTGGCTGGCGCTGGCGGGCGGATCACTGGGAGCGCATCATCCTGGCGGTTAGGCTACTGGCGGAAACGGGCGTATCCACGGCGCTGGATTTGCTCTGGCTGTTGTCTCAAAAGACAGGCGTTAGCCCGAACGCTAATTCGCTGCGCCGACTGGTCTATCAAACCTTTGCCGATGAGTGGGTGGCGCATGATATTGTCGAAAATCACACTCTTAAATTGCCAGGGGGTGCGTTTAGATTGCGTGTATTGCAGTTATCCGACTACGGCAAAACGCTTGCCCGCGCCCTTGGCGTTGAACCCGTGGAAAGTGACTGGGAGAAAATTGCCCGTCTCCACCAGGGAGAGGTACAGGAAGCACATGCTGCCCTGGTGTTGATGGCCGCCTATCAAGCGCGCCTGCGCGGGTGGAAGGCGGAGGTCATGCCGTTCGACCCGCAGGCAACACCCTGGTTTCAGCCTGACCTGAAACTGACCGACCCCGAAGGTTGGTTTTACTACTGCGAGGTGGAGACCCGCTCCCGCGACAATCCCGACAAGTGGGCAAGGATGCGTCAGGCCAATCTAATTGTGCCCACCCCGGCAGCGCGGAAGTGGATGGTGCAGCGGCTCAAGGCGATGGGCATCCCCGGACGCGCTGCCGACCTGCGCACCCTGGCACAGCAGGCTAGAGCAGGCGATTTGAGCCACTTTTGGCTGGAAAAGTGGTAAGTATTCAATATTACATACTCACATACTATTGACTATCAATTAAAGTTGTGGCATAATCAGGGCGGAGGTAAAAATGTCTGCTCAGTCTTATCGTGCCCAGGTAATTCTTGATAAACGTGATCTTGAGCGCTTGCAGGATGTGGCTGAAAAGCACGGGCGAACCCTGTCCGAGGCTATCCGAGAAGCTGTGACTCGTTATCTCGAAGCCTGTGAGCAACAGGAACTGCAAGAATTTCTCTCTGCTATGGCGGAATTGCGCCAGATTCGTGAGAAGAACGCGGCTCAATACGGTGTTTATGAGGGCGACCCGATTGGCGAGGCGCGTGAAGAACGCGAACGCCAGATGGAAGATGTATGAGCGCTGTGGTCATAGACGCAAATATTGCTATTGCGTTATTGGCAGAACGTCCTTACACGTCCTCCGCAGAACAGAGGATGATAGAGTGGAAACGCCAGCATGTGCGGGTGTGTGCACCCTCTTTGTGGACAAGCGAAGTGATTTCCGGTTTGCGCAAACTTGTATTTGCCGGAAAAATGGATCAGGAAAGCGCCCTACAAGCCATTGCCAAAATGGAAAAGTGGGGAGTGCTGATCTATTTACCGGATACCGACTTGAACCAGAAAGCGCTTATTTGGGCTGGAAAACTGGAGCAAATGGTGGCTTACGACGCCCAGTATCTTGCCCTTGCTGAACGTCTGCAAGTGGATTTCTACACAGCCGACAAAAAACTGTTCAATCGCTGTCAAACTCTTGGACTTTCTTTTGTCAAACTGGTTGAATGAGTATGCGTAGAGGTTTTCTCATCCCCCTCATCCTGTTATTTGCCGCCGGGCTCGGCTTTTTGGCCTTGCGGACGCCTCCCTCCGGGGCGGTCCCGTCCGAAACGGTTGCTCTTGCGACTGCGACCGTAACCCCGACTCACACCCCATCCCCTACGCCAACCTGGACACCTACCCCAACGGCAACGGTAGAACCGACCGCGACCGCAACCCCCAC
>CAZGCT010000027.1:0-6213 GCA_964524325.1 uncultured Hyphomicrobiales bacterium | reverse complement strand
AGCTTGAACGGAATGTTCGTCAGTCATAATGACACCTCCCTTCTGCCGCCCAACGACATCGAGCTCAGCCGCTGCGCGGAGCGAGGGAGCGAAGCGACCGAGCGGAGCGCAGTCGGCTGGAGCGAGTGGTTAGGCCGCCCTTTATCCCAAGCAAAGATAGACGTTTTCTAACCTCCTTCGCAGGCATACAGACTCACGTCGTCGATGAAAAAGCTACTTTTGAAGGAGCCGTCTGTGGTGGCCTGGAAGTAGATCTGAACGGTCTGGCCAATGAATTCGCTCACATCGAAGCTGGAATACACCCACGCATCCTTGGTGCTTCGATTCGTCACTCTCTCCACTTCCCGCAACGTGGAACCGTAGGTATTCCTGATGCGCACGCGGAGATAATCGTAGTCGTTCAGAGTGGACGTCTCTTCAGTGCTCATGTACCAGTAATAGCTTAAGCGCGCATTGACGACGGGTTGCCCTGTCGGACCAGTGCTGGGAATGGTAATGGTCTGGTACAAGGTGTCGTTGGCGTTGTTGTAACCGCCCAGCCAGGCGGAGTAGCTGCCCGAATGGGGCGTATTAGTGCTGATAGCCGTGAGACCGCCCAGTGTCCAATAGGCTGGGCCAGCCTCGAAGTCGCCGTTTTGAATGGGCTGGGCGCAAGGCGGGTAGTTCTTGAGCACCGCTGGCAGGTAGACTACGCTGCACGAGCCGTGCGATGGCTGGGGTGTGTCAATGTGTGTTGGAGGTGGATCAGTGATGGACTGGCTGGGTGGCAGTGTGAGTGACGCTGCTTGCCAAAACGGTGACCCCAGATAAGCAGGTGGATTGGCCGCATAGCCCCAAACGAGTTCCTGGTACGGATACCAACGACGTGGCTGAGTTCCATCGAAAGGGGGACGAAAGGGATTCCATGCGGTTCCACAATCGGGATTCGAGTCCGGACAGTTCCTGTTTGGATTATTGTACGGTCCAACATAGCCCTCGTTATAAGCCCAAACCGCATAGTACCAATCTTCAACGACGTGGGGGTTATTGTCTCCAACATAATAATCCAGCCCGTTCCATTTCTGGATCAAGAAGAGCGCACCGGTACCAATGTTATAAGCAGGTTCTGCTGCCACCCGATTAGGCTCGAAGCCAGCACCACCTCCCATGCCGGAAGTGATCTGCATGATGCCATAGCCACAATCACTGCTGATTACAGTGTAGCCGTACTGGCCATAATCTGCATTGAACTGCTTCCAGCCCGTGCTTTCAGTGTAGCCAATGGCCTTAAGCAAGATACAAGGTACATAAGGGGCGACTAACTTGGCCTGAGAGGGCGGATACCCCTTCCAGATCCGCGGTAGATCAGGGCCATTGTCTCCTAGGCGGTTAGTACCTGCTCGTTCAAAGGCATCCACTAGTTCATCTGGATAGGGCTGGCGCCCGTAAGCCGCGGGTTCAGGACAGCTTCCCTGGGCTGCACATTTCGAAGGGTCACTGGCTTGTGCGAACAGGAAAAGGCTGAGCAAGGCCACAAGCAGCAAACGGGTGTTACTTCGTGCAAGAGACCGAAACCATTTGACGATCTTTAACATCGCTCTCTCCCTCACGATACGCTATATGCTCTGGAACAGGATAGGCTGAACAGCAACCTCGGGGCCTATCTACCAGTCTGTCCACCCGAGCAAGGTGACCCAATTGGAAGATTGGGACAAAGGTATCTGTGCCATCGGTCCTCCTGCGACCCTCAACAGGTAAGCGAGAGATTGGAGGCGAGGATATTTGAGAACGACCAACCACACCCCATCTGGCGACCAAGATCGGGGAATGAAGAACTCCTCACCGCTAACCGGTTCCGTTATAACGATGTGCCTCTGTCCCGTCCTGAGGTTGATCCGTTCTAGTCGAGCTGGCTGCCCAGCCTCTGGTGGGATATGGACCAGCAGATCTTGACCATCGGGTGACCAGATAGCGGCATACCGATTGATAGGTTGATCGCCTGTGGCTCCCCTAACGACCGTCTTTTGCTCTCGCCCATCAATGCTTAGTGTGACAAGAATACGTTGCTCCCCTTCCAGGGCTGAAATAACCACCTTGGTTCCATCTGGTGCAAGGATAGGACTCTGAGCGTTCGGGAAAGGGGCAGTTATTTGAAACTGCATAGCACCACTAAGTACATCAACTCTCCAGAGCTCCCACCGGTCCTGAAGATTCGTCCACCTTGCATAGTAGAAGAGACGTCCATCTGTGGACCATCCCACCGGTTGGATGTCATGAGCCGTGTCATCAGACAAAATGAGCTGGGGCTCTGCCCCGTCCGTTGTCACTACGAAAAGTTCTGTCCGCAATGGCGTCTGAAAACCGGTGGGGGATGCTATCGGAACTCGGCGGCCAAACACCAAAGTGCGGTTGTCAGGTGCCCACATCGTCTGAGGACTCACCCAGCCTACCCGATCTGCTATACGGTGAGGGTCTGTCCCGTCCGAATTCATAACCCATAATTCCCCTCCGGCTGTTCGTGCTGCCCTTTCGCTAGTGCCGCGAGGGATTATGAGGTAGGCTATGCTATTTCCATCAGGAGAGACAGCCCCTTGCACACCATATCCCACCTTGTGGACGAAGGTGGTAAGTGCTCTCCGCAACTCCGGGTTCGCAGTGCTGGCAAGCCAGATCGTCGTAGTTCCAGAAAGGCTATCAGTTTCTCCATATACTACCTTTGGCCCAAGTGGCAGCGGCCCCGGTGATGTAGGCACAGCCGTGGGAGTACCTGGAACCGGGGGTATAGCCGTTGCTCGGGGTGTTGGCACTGCGGTTGGAGTGCCTGGTGGCGTCGGAGTCTGGGGTGGCGGATAGGGCGGCAAAGTGACGGTCACCGTAGGTGGCGAAGGTTTTGGCGGGATAGTGGGTGGCGGTGTCACCGGTGTTGGCTTCGAAGGGGGATATGTCGGCGTCATCGGGGGTGGATAGGGCGGCAATGTCGGTGTCTCAATGGGCGATTGGAACATCCAAGACACTGGTTCTACATTTCTACGCAGTCCACCAAAGGTCAGAGCAAGGGCAAGAAATAGCACTGCGAGCGCCAGCAGGCCCAACAAACTCCCTGCGATACTCAGTAAGCGTTTCATTTTGCACCTCCACAATTGATTGAACATATGCCTGCCACAAGCGGCAGTAGGCAGGCACATAGCGGCCTAACGACAAAGCTCAGCCGCCCGCCGGAGCGCCAGCGGAGGCGGGTCGGCTGCAGCGAGGGTTAGGCCGCCTACCGCGTGGAGCGGTTTTGTGATTTTTTCCAGGCGTCTACGGCACGAAATGTTTGACTTGCGCTAGGGGCTTGTCATCGTCATAGAGGACGAAGGTGAATTCTCCATCCCACTTGCCTTCCTTACGGACTCGGATAGCGTGATACGGCGATGTTTCTGATGCTCCTACAGGCTGACCTGGGCGTGGAGCAACAAAATAGGCATGGATAGCGATTTCAGTTTCCTGGCGCACTACCGCTCGGATCTCGACCTTGTACCCGGTTGATTTCTTTAGTCCTTGTAGGACTATCAGGGCGAATTTTCTATCGAAGTCAACGTCTTGCACAATGGCTAACGCATCCGGTTCGATAAGGCCCTCTATATCCGCGACATCTTCTGGGCTGGCAACTACGCGCAAAGTCGGACCATCTCCTGTGTAGCCTCCCCATTCGGACAACTTGATGGTTTCCCACGTTAAAGCGATGGCCCCCTCGGGCAGGTTTGTCAGATCATAGGGGGTGGGCGTGGGCAAGGGTTCGAGCGTTGGCGGCGCACAACCACCAAGCCCGATGATGATGACAAGAGAAAGCACAATTACCATTTTCGGAGTCCAGGCATCATCGCTCATGATCTTCCTCCTACGGAGCCTCCTTCATCACCAACGGTATCAAGTTTCTGTAGACCCGTGTCACAGCCACACCAACCTCGTTGGTCGTATCCGTGCTGTCGGTGCGCCAGATCTCGAGGGTGTACACACCGCTGCGGGGAGCCAGAAAGTCCACCAGCTCATAGTTGTTGCTCCAGGTAGCCGAACGGGCGACTTCCTGACCCGTTGGATCCCGCACGATGATGTCCAGGTTGATGCTCAACACATTGCCGCTGTAATGCCAGCCGCCGCCCGCCCAAATCGGGATCGGCGTGGCTACGGACTGGGCCCACCAGGAGATGGCCACACGGATTCGATTCCCGGCTGTGGCGTTGAAATGCAGGGGCAGCATATAGCCGCCACCTCGTGTGAACACCGTATCCGTGATGGCAACGTTCCACCAACAAGAATTGGTGCACGTGTCATTCACATCGGCCCGCATCTGGGCCGTGGTGTCGGCGAAAGCACCCGCGATCCCACCGGCACCGTCTCGCAGATCGGGGATGTTGGGATCGGACCGGAAGTCGCGATAGCCCTCGATGTTGTGAATGGCGGAAGCCATCAGGATGGCCTTCACCCCATTGGGCAGCGTGGTCAGCTGCGGGTTGCGTTGCATCAGCAAGGCAGCCAGACCGGCCACCTGGGGAGCTGCGTAGCTGGTACCACTTGGGCCTGGCGGCAGCACAGGGGCATTGTTTCCTCCGATCATTCGAATCCCTACTCCTGGTGCCACCAATTCAGGCTTTTCGCGATCCTGGGTGCCGAAATACAGTTGGGGGTTTATGTAATTTGAGGACGGCCACATGGTATCGTCACCCCAGGAGATCGAGTTGTGGTCATCGTACGCGCCGACGGTGATCACGTTCCAGGCCTTACCGGGAGAACCGATATAGGTGGCGCTGTTCCCAGCTGCCACTGTCATCACCATGCGCGATTCCCGCAGCCAGTAATCGAAGGCCACATCCGTCCATTCCATCCATGGGTTTTGTTGCCAGTAGGCGCTGAGATTGGCTACATGAGAGCCACGCTGGGACGCCCACAGCAGAGCATCTACCGCATCCTGCTGATTGGCTCCATCGAACCATGCATCCAGAAGCCTAGCACCCGGCGCGGCACCACGATATGTGGTATCATCACAGGCAGCGACGCTAGCCACTCGGGTCTTGTGTTCCTCAATAACTGGAGTGACGGTAGGCGTCGGAACTGGTCGAACGGAGTCGATTCGGTCAACCAAGCAATCAATGGGAGCAATCCTCCCCATCTCCAGGATGGTCAAGAGAACGTCTGCGCCCGTGTAACCGTGGTCCCATACCGCATCGATCAGGTCAGTCGATATGGCCACGTCGAGAGCCGGATGCGCCGGTTCATCGATCAGGAAGATCATCCCCACATCCTCTCGCTGATCCAGCGCTTGAATCATGCGTTTCGGTAGCCGGGCTGCCACGGTCGGCAGCGGGTCGAACCTCTGCACCCGGATGCCGCGAGCCTCCAAGTGCTGCACCAGCGGCGCCAGCCGTGCCCTTGTGTCCTCCGCCAGCATCTGGATGTAGGCATCCCGAATACGGTCTGCCAGCGCACGATCCCCCACGTCAAAGGGAATACCGGAGCGGGCCAGCGCCTCCGCTGCTTCTGGAAAGCGCGCCGCTAAGGCTGCATACAACTGCGCCTGACTACGGCCAGGGGGCGTCCCACTCCAGATGGCTACGGGTATCTCCTCCTCATCCCCCATCTGCTGGAGCCGTTCGTACAGCCTGGGATGCAGCCGAC
The DNA here is from genome assembly GCA_964524325.1 of uncultured Hyphomicrobiales bacterium. Taxonomy (GTDB): domain Bacteria; phylum Bacteroidota; class Ignavibacteria; order Kapaibacteriales; family UBA2268; genus Naka2016. The sequence continues at coordinate 579 of CAZGCT010000027.1, read as the reverse complement.
CATATCTCTGGCGGTAGGCAAGAGCTGCAGCACGTTCGATCTTCGTCACATCCTCTTCAATTTCACCACTGGCTAGATCGACCAACAGGCGATAGAAGCCACTGCCGCCGCGATCATAGATACTGACGGCCCGAAACGAACGTCCCAGTAGAGGGTAGTCGCGCCGATGCTCGTTGGCGACCGAGAGGTTTTCAGGCGCCAGACCATAGCGCTCGGCCACATAGGCCAGCGCCTGTAGCGCTTCATTCGAGGGGCCGGAGGGTGGCGTCGGGGAGAGCGGGGTTGGCGTTGGGGAAGGGATTGGAGTCGGTGTTTCAATGGGCGACTGAAACGCTTGCGCCGTGAACTCGGTGGCGCTCCCGCCCAGGCCGCTGAAGGCGATCACTATAACGATGACCAAGGTACCCAGGGCCACAACGGCCAGCGACTTTCCGTGCGAGTTCTGTAAGTGTCTCATGGTGCGCCTCCGTTAAGGATGTTGCACTCCGCCACGAAGACAACTCGTGGCGGCCTAACGACCAGGCTTCACCCGCCGCGCCGGAGCGCAAGCGAAGCGCAGCGCGGAGGCGCGGTCGGGTG
>CAZGCT010000026.1:0-7391 GCA_964524325.1 uncultured Hyphomicrobiales bacterium | reverse complement strand
ACTACAGCGAGGGCGTGAAAACGCTGGCAGTCACTTTAGCGGCGGATGAGTCGGGCAGAATGGATAGGCCGACGCTGGTTGAGGCATAGCAGGTATCATCTGAGCGGTGCATGGCGAACACGCGAGAGCGACTGCATGTCCTGATTGGCGATACGCCGCTCAAACGCCGTCTGATTCGCGCAGTAAGCTGGTCGGTGCTGGGTACGGGCGCGGCGCAGGGGCTGTTCTTGATTGCTTCCATCCTCACCGCGCGCTGGCTGGGCGCAGAGGATTTCGGACGGCTGGGATTAATCCAGTTCACTCTGAACACGCTGGTCACCTTTATCGCGCCCAGTTTCGGCTGGTCGCTGATGCGGATTGCGGCTACGCTGCGTGACCACGATATGAACGCACTCGGCGAGTTAAGTAGCGCGGTGTTGCAAGTGGGGTCGTTGGTGAGCTTTGTCCTGGCGATTGGGCTAACGGCGTTTGCCCCGTGGGTGTGCGCTTACTGGTTTAAGGATACAGGCACTCAGACCGCGTTGCAGATTGCTGCCCTCTCCGTGTTCGCCAATGGGGTGTTCACCCTGCAGGTGAGTCTGCTGGCAGGGTTTGAGGCGTTCCGCGAGAGCGCGATTTTGAACGCTCTGCGCGGCGTGCTATTAGCGGCGTTGATGACGGGTGGCGCGTATGGGGGTGGACTCATCGGTGCAGCGTGGGGATTTACCTTCTCCAGCTTCCTCAGTGCGCTGGTGGGCGTGGTGTTCCTGGCGAATCTCTTTCGCGAGCGCGGGTTCACAATTCGTCGCGCCTCATGGCGGCGCGGTTCGGGCGTGCTACGCGATGTATCGCTGCCCTCGTTCCTCTCAACAGTGCTCAGCTCGCTCACGATGTGGGCGGGCAGTATCCTGCTGGCGCGCGTGCCGAACGGCTTGACGCAAGTCGCTCTGTTCAACGCCGCCAACCACTGGAAAACCGTAATGCTATTTTTGCCCACACAGATTAGTCAGTCCACTTCGCCGATTTTGGCAAACCTCTGGAGTACGGGTGAGCTGGGACGCTTGCGCGTACTGGTGCGCACGAACCTGCTGCTGAACCTGGCGACAGCGGGCGCGCCCTGCATTGTGATTATCCTTGGCGCCGCGCCGATTTTGCATCTTTACCAGTTAGGCTCGGCGACCGACGCGCTGACCCTGCGCTTGCTGGCACTCTCAGGTGTGATGACCGCCCTGTGCGGTGTACTGGGGTACACTATGATCGGAATGGGAAGGTTTTGGCAAGGGCTTGCTGTCAACACTTTGTGGGCTGCGGCATTCCTTACAATAGCAGGGTTGACGCTGCACCGAGGCGCAGCGGGTCTGAGCCTCGCCTATCTGGTTTCGCAATCCCTCTTGTTCGTGATTTCGTTGGCTTATGTTGTGCATAGTATAGGCGCAAGTATGCGGAGAGCAAAACAATGATACTACCAGTCGCGCGAAAGGTAATCCACCATCTGCGCCGCCGCCGCCTCGAGGCGATGGCGGGACAGACACAATGGCAGAAGGTCCCCGCCGGATTCTGGATGCTGATTGACCCCAACGAATGGTTCGGTAGCACCGTGATGATGGGCTACTATGAAAGCCACCTTGTCTATTGCGTGCACCAGTTCGTCCACGAGGGAGACGCCTGCCTCGATATCGGTGCAAATCAGGGTTATATGTCGATGCATATGGCTCGTGCCGCAGGCGCGACTGGACGCATAGTCGCCATAGAGCCGACACGCTTCGCTTTCGATCGACTGACTCAAAATGTGCAGCGCAACGGTTTCCCAACGATTACTTGCGTTAATGCTGCGGCAGGCGATACTCACACCACACTGGAAATGTGGTACGACCCTGAAGAGTGCGGCTACTCATCTGTGTACAACAAACCATCTGAGACCAGCGTTCGTGAAGTGGTTCCAGTGAAGCCCGTTGACGCTATTGTCGCCGAAACGCTGGGCGATGAAGCACTCGCTCGCATCAGATTCGTCAAAATCGATGTGGAAGGCTACGAGCCGCCTGTGCTGGACGGCATGCCCCAAATCCTGCGCCAATCACAGCCCATCTTCTGGATTGAGGTAAACCCGCCTGTGCTGGCGAAAGGCGGCTACTACGCCAGCGACATCGAGCGACGCCTGAATGCTTTCGGCTACCGATTTTTCAAACCTCACTTCCACCGAAACGCGATAGGAATCCCTTCGCTGGCGCTGGAGCCTTATAGCAATCTTAATGTGAAATTAAACGGTCAAATGGCGGATATGGTCGCGGTTGTGCCCGATACGCAGGGCTGGCGGCGCATTCAACAGAGCAAAATCCGCATCTTGGAAGGAGAACTGACCCGTGCATAATGTACTGATTACTGGCGGTGCAGGCTTTATCGGACGGTGGCTCGCGAAACGGTGCATCGAAGCGGGATACACCGTGTGCATCATCGACAACCTTTCGGTGGGTGCGATGGAGAACCTGATGGAACTGGAAGGACGCTTCGAGTTTGTGCGAGCTAATTTGAGCGAAACTGAGCGCATCGCCCAGTGCCTGCAACGACACAGTGTGCAAACAGTCTATCATCTTGCGGCGCTGCATTACATTCCCTACTGTGAGGCGAACCCGCGCGAGACCTTCGAGGTGAATGTGCTGGGTACGCTTTCTGTGTTAGAGGCGATGCGCATAGCAGGAGTGAACCGCGTGGTGTTCGCCTCCACAGGCGCGCTTTATCCGCCTCTCGATACGCCCCTCACAGAGGACACCCCACTCCAAGCGCAAGACATCTACGGTTTAACGAAGCTGCACGGCGAGACTGCCATCGCCTATTACCAGAATCGCTACGACGTTCAGCCCACGATTGTGCGCCTGTTCAATACTTACGGACCTTATGAGACGAACCCACACCTGTTGCCGCATATCATCAACACGCTCAAACGGGGCGCACGGGAACTTAAGTTGGGCAACCTCCACCCGAAACGTGACTATATCTACGTGGAAGACGTCGCCGAGGGCTTTTATCGTCTGGGCACTTGCACGGACGCGCTGGGAGTGTTTAACTTGGGCACAGGGGTTGAGTATTCCGTGCAGGCAGTCGTTGACATTCTGGGCGAGCTGTTGGGTGAGCCGTTGCGCGTGGTTCAAGACCCCGCGCGGATGCGCCCTGTCGACAAGCCCCATCAGCGCGCTGATGTCTCCAAACTTGAGGCAACGCTGGGCTGGAAACCGACGGTGAGCCTGCGCGAGGGACTAACCCGCTGGCTACGCCACGAAGGACTCATAGGCTGAGGAGGGCAGAAGATGCGAATCGCGACTGTGGGAGGCATTCCGCCTAATCCCGAAGGTGAGGCGCACTATGCAGGATGCGTCTACCGTGCGCTCGCCGAGCAAGTGCACGAGACGCTCCTCGCCTGCGCTCACTTCCAGCCCGACTCCCCCCCCACCGAGTCGCCCTTGCCGCATTACACTATCCAGCGCGTGACCTATGGTTACCATCGGTTCAAACGTCACCTCGCACCAATCTACTTGAAACGCGCTCTGCAGGCGTTCCGCCCCGATGTGGTGCATTTTCAGGCGCCGCATAAGGGGCTATACGGCGGTCTGTACGGCGAGCCACTGTTGTATCTCTTTCGCTGGCTACGCCGTCGGCGTATCCCAACTCTGGTCACACTCCATTCACTGTGGCTGCGTGAGGACTTTTTGGAGATGGCGCAGGAGCACGGACAATCGGCGCGGATGCTCGGACTGTTGGAGACGCTCTACGCCCGATACTTCAGGCAACTGTTCACGCTCGCTACTCAAGTGAATGCGCTGGTCTCAGGTGACGAGAACCCGCTGATTGCTGAGTTTCAGCGCGAGTGGGGGCTGGAGCATTTCAAAATCTGCGCAGAGGCGCACCCGTGCGAGGCGTTCCCCACCTTCAGCATCGATACCGCTAAAACCGCCATCGGGCTGGAAGGCAAGCGGCTGGTGTTCGCGTTCGGTTTCGTGCGCCCCGACAAAGGCTTCCATTATCTGATGGAAGCAGTTGCGCCAATGTTAGAGCGTGACCCGAACCTACTGTTATTGATTGCGGGCAACCCGCGCGGTGCGCGGGGCGAGCAGTACGCCCAACAGTTGCAAAATCTGCACGCACAGTTAGGCAAATCCTCCCAGATTCGGCTGGAGTTTGGCTATCTGCCCGACGAGCGTATGCACGCTTATCTTCGTGCGTGTGATGTGCTGGTCGTGCCCTACACCCGTGTGATGGGTGCAAGCGGTCCGATGCACCACGCGCTCAGCTACGGCAAGCCTGTGGTTGCCACCGCGGTGGGGCAGAATCGAGGGTTGGCGCAAGTATGCGCGCTGGTTCCCCCGCGCAACCCCGACGCGCTGCGCAGCGTACTCCAACCTATTCTGTACGAGTTAGACTGCTGGAAAGATTATCATCAGCGCGCCTCTCAGTATGCGGCAAGCCACACTTGGCACCATCTGGCGCAACGCTACCACGCCGACTACGAACGCCTGACTCAGGAGGGTGTGCGTGGATGAGAGTCCTAATGATAAGCCTTAGCTTGCCGCCCTTCGCCGAGTCGCAAACCATCCGCTCCGCGTATTGGATTGAGGCGCTGGCGCAGCAAGGGGTGGAGTTCGACCTCATTACGGCGCAAGTACCTCCATCCGCCTCTGATGAGACGCTCTGTGAACTGATTCCATCTTCTGTACGTATCTGGCGCACACCCACGCCCGCTTACGACCGCAAGATGGATGCGCTGAAACGCGCAGGCAACCGCTGGGGCGCGTACCTGTACGGGAACCTTGCCTATCGGCTCTACGCGCCCGATGTGCGCCGTGGCTGGCAACGCGATGCGCTGCGTCTCGCGCGTGAAATAGTGCAGAAATACCCCCCCGACTTGATTCTGTCGGCTTCGGGCAGTTGCACAGCGCACTTAGCCGCCGCTGCGCTCAAACACGAGACGGGGCTGCCTTGGGCAGCGGATTTGGGTGATCCGTGGGCGTGGGTCGACTGGCAACACAGAGACACCTGGCTCAAGGCGATTCAAAATAGCTGGCTGGAGCGGCGCACGCTGCCCCATGCCGACCTGCTCATCTGGACGACAGAACCCACTCAGCGCGCCTATCAGCAGTGGTGGGGCGTACGTGTGCCTCCCAGTCTCGTGGTTCCATATGGCTATCGCCAGGCAGACTTTTCGCCCTACACATGGACGCCTGCCAAGCTCCCCCTGCGCCTGAGCTATGTAGGTGCAGCGAGTCGACGCGCCCGTAATCTTATTCCCCTGATTGAGGCGTTGGCGACGATACGCCATACCATCCCGCTCGAACTCCAGATTGTGGGCGACGCCAGCGCCCACTTCCAGGCTGCTGCCCAGCGATTGGGCTTGGGTGCCATCGAATTCACAGGGCGAGTGTCCTATCGCAACTCCATAGGATATATCTGTCATGCAGGTATACTGATACTGGTTGGAAACAAAAGCCCTTACCAGATACCGGGCAAAACGTTCCTGTATCTGGCGTCGGGGCGTCCGATATTGTATATCTATCAGAGGGTGGAGCGCGACGACCCGACCTGGCAACTCCTCAAGCCGTTTGCGGGCGTGCGCTACGCTCCAAACGAGTCGGGCGCGTTGCAGGAGTTTTTTACGCAGCTGACGGAGGAAGCGTTCCGCGCGTGGGAACTGCAAGCACGAGCGCATCCCCTCCAGCCTCAGCTAATGCGCATCGAGCAAGCGTCGCTCGTGCAGCCACTCGCAGAAGCGTTCGTTCAACTTGCGCGAAAGGAACCATGCTCTTTTTCGGTGTCGCGATTTTAGTGATTGGGCATCAGCTCTGGTTGCGGGTGCGGGGCTGGCAGTTCAACGCGCTCAGCCCGTACTTCATGTGCGACCTGATGATTTTCTTTCTCGTTGGGCTGGGCACGGTGGCATCACCGCTACCCCACCGCAACTTCACAGAAGAGGTGCTCTTCAGTCTATTTGTCTGGAGCGGCTTAGCGTCGTACTATTTGGGCTTACATCTGCAACTGCACTTGCCCCTTCTGCGCCTGCCGCAGCTTGGACTGACCCTGAAATGGCTGCAACAGCGCACCGAACTGGTGGTGTTGCTGCTCGTAGGATGTTTGGTACTCACTGTTGTGCTCATCTTTTACCAGCGCATGCGCGGGTTAGGACTGACACTGAGCGAGATACTCGCCCTCAGTGCGTTACGCATCCACGCTCAGCTCGCCTCAGAGGGGATACGCAGCGCACTACCTGTCATCGTATCCTACCTTTTCACCATATTGTTACTAATGCATCTCTACTTCCTGTTTCAGCGGCGTCACTATTTGATAGCGTTTGGCGTTTACATTTCATTGATAGTCTCTGTGGCTCTTATTGCTTCCACGCGCATTCCGTTGATTATGAACATGGCAATCCCGATTGCCTACTATCACTACACTGTGCGTCGAATCAATAAACTGCTGCTTGTGGGGATTTTCTTCGCTGCGCCGATAGCGATAACCATACTACAAGGGGTACGCAGTGGCTCGCTGCTCGCGTGGACGGTCTCTGACCGCCTAATCGCCGAGATTGTGGTCATGAAAAGCTTCCACCGTCTCTGGCAAGAGTATATAGATGGCAACATTACTCTGGAATACGGTGCCAACTACTACTACTACCTGCCGTTGACCCTAGTTCCGAGCATGATTTGGGCAGATAAGCCACAGACTTCGTTTGAGGCGCGCTGGACAATTAACTTATTTAACAGTTTGCTGGACGAAGATGCGCAAATTTCGGTACATACCTTTACACCATGGGGAGAGGGTTTAGCGCAGTTTGGCTGGTTGGGCGGCGCGATTAATCTTTTCTTATACGGCTTAGTCTTGAACGTTGCGATTCGCTTTTTCAATCGGCGTCCTCATGCGTGTTTGGTCTATTTCTTCTACACGATTCTTGCAGCGACTTTCATTCGAACCAGTGTGCAGGCACTCTTGTTTACTACAGTGGTGTATGTAGTAGGCGTCTGGTTGTATGAGCGTTGGCTTTTACCCAGAAAATCTCAGGAGGGACGATGAGCGGTATGAGCATCGTAGTAATGTGTCCTGCAGTGCGTGGAGCGATGAGCTACCATCTGCACGCCATGGCGCGTCACTATCCTGCGCCCAAGCATATGACACTCTATGTGCCCAATTTGTTTGACGGTGAGATCTTGCCGTGCCGAGTAGTCAAGTATCCCCTGAGCCGTCGTGGCGGAGGCAAGTTGGCGGCGTATTTCAGTCCCTTATGGGCGCGGCGACGATTTCTGGAGATACGCGTCCTAAAACCTGACGTTCTGCACCTGTTTAACAGCGACGGCTACCCCTCCAGCTGGCTGTGGGCGCGTTGGGCGCGGCGGGAGCTGAAGAAACCGTTCATCGTGAGCGTGCATGATCCG
>CAZGCT010000025.1:0-7853 GCA_964524325.1 uncultured Hyphomicrobiales bacterium | reverse complement strand
GTCGCGCATGGCGATGCGCTGGCCGCCGGCGCTGTAGTATTTCTTCACCACGCCGCCAGAAACCTTTGTATGTTAAACTGGCTCGGCTATATTGTTCGGTGAAACGAAATCCTTTCTGCATTCATATTTGTTTATGTTAACCTTTTCATCATCGTCTTATCCCACATGTATGTAAGGGCGCCTAACCCGATTGTAATCAACCCGATGATTAGGGATGAGCGGATCAAAATGTATAAACCGAAGAAGCCTATCCAAATAGGAAGGATAACATTGTACTTCCGCTTAAACTTATTGCGCACGGTTCGATAACGAAAAAATTCAAACGCATACAAATACAAAAGTAACACCATCACTGCAAACAGCCCCAGAACAAACGCACCCTCTATTTCCGAAAAAGGTTTAAAGATCATCTCACTCAACCTCCTGGAATTAGTGGATCAGCGAGATCGTACACCAATTGTACGAAGCCTGAGACTGTACCAATGAATGGGAAAGGATTGAGAACAGCTGTAACGCTGACAACAAGTGCATCCATTCTAGACGCCTTGCCCGTCCCTAATCCTCGATATGTATGTGCAAGTCCTGCTGCCGTTGCAGTTTGATTCATTGTCGTGCCTGCAGCTATTCCAGCCAGAGTGAGGCCACCGCTGGGTGCGGCGCCAGCCAGGGAAGCGCTGGCAAGGGCGTTGCCTCCAATCGCCGCCAAATCGTAGCCGATCGCCACGCAATCCCACGTGTTGCAGGGAATGTCGTTGAGCATCTGGCTCCCGCTGGCGGCGGTCGCCCAGCGTTCGCCGTTGGCGCCCTGCAAGCGATACATCCCGTACTCGGACGGCCAGCCATGCGACGCAGCATCCGCCCAACGCCCGCCAAAGCGCGCAAACTCGGCTTCAGGCACGAGGTGGCTGTATCCCATGTCAATCAGGATGCGTCCTTCGCCCGTGCGCACGAAGCTTCCACTGATGGAGGTCTGGTAATCCGGCAACGTGGCGGTGATGCGGTCGCCGTCCTGGGCGGCGCGCAGGATGTCGTACCAGCCGGAGTTGCCAGCGTAGGGGCCGCCCTCGCCGAAGAGCGCCATGAGCGCCTCGAAGGAATCGACGCCGAAATGTTGCATCAGTTCTTCGACGCTATAATGCCCGCTGGGGTCGGTGTATTTGAGCGGATTGAAGCGCACATACGCATAGCGATGGTAGTCCAGCGCATTGCCCGCCTCCGGAACGATGCTGTCCGGCGAGAGGAAGTGCCCCAGCGCCGGGTCATACCAACGGGCGTTGTAGAAGTACAGCCCCAGCGCCGCCTCCTCCCGCTGCCCCGTGAAGCGATAACTCGTCGGCGTCGTCCCCGACGCAAAGCGGGTGACGCCGAAGGGACGATAGCGCAGCTCGCCCGTCCTGGTCGTCCCGCTCACGGTGTAGGCCGTCCCGCCCAGGTGATCCGTCAGCAGCCAGTAGAGCGTCCCGCCGTCGCGCAGGGCGATGCGCTGGCCGCCGGCGCTGTAGTATTTCTTCACCACGCCAGCGCTTACCTCGTAGTGGTCGCCCACGTAGTAGGTCGTGACGCCGTTGACCGTCCCCTTGACCCGCCGGCCGTCGCCGTCGTAGACGAAACTTGCGCTCGCCGCACCGCTCACCCCCACCAGCCGGTTCTCGGCGTCATAGACAAAGCTCAGCGTCTGCCCACCCGACGTGCGGCTCACCAGGTTGCCGTTGGCGTCGTAGGCGTAGTCTTTCTTATCGTTTTGGGAATAACCCGCGCATCTGGTGTGGAAATCCGAATGCAAAGATGACCCCTCCAAAAACACCTGTGAATAATGCTGCCAGGAGTCTTGTTCTGATATCGCTATTGGGTATAAACATCAAACACTAATGCATGGCTATGTGAAAACTTCTAAGAGCTATTCCCACAAAGCCTTTATTAGCTGATATACATCCGCCAATAACCAGAGGAGCAAAGCAATCGCAAGCATAATCATTGTGAATGCGCGTTTACGAAATGCAGCGATCCGCTTCTCCTTTGGAATTTTGTTTTCGATTTGCATTATTTGAGCTAACCAATCTTGAGTCATCAATTGATCTAGCTTAGCCGCATTGCAATACCAATACAATCCCCAGCCACCAAATAGAAGCATAAAAACTGCAAGTAATGCAATCCGGTCAACGCCTGGAGGAGTATTCATAGCCATTATCGCCTTCCGGAACGATATATTTGCCATGAGTAGGAGGCTGTCCCGTGAATCTCAAGCCCATACCCTCCAGTCGAGCCGAGACTCAGCCCATGCCAAGGCTCTCCTTTGAAGTTCTTACCGACAACCCAATCGATGGCTAGTCCACCCACTATTTTGCCAGAACCACCAAACTGCACAGACCATGCCTGTAGGTCATCAACAGAGGCATTGTGTATGGCAATCCCTGACAATCCACTAATTCCAGCATTTATTCCGGTAAAGACTGCATATCCACCACCACCGGCGGTCAAATACCCTGCCATCTCCCCTTGCTGGTCGACAAATAAATCCGCTGACGCCTTGCCGCCCAGCGCCACAACGGAGCCGGACGCCCCCAAACTCAATCCGCAGACGCCCCCCACCGCCTTGGCGCACACGGACATCGCTTCGCCTAACTCCGTCTCCAGCGTTCGCCGAAAGTCAATTTCGCCCTGCTCGGTGTAGTGCAGCTGCATGGTCGCAGCCTTGCTCAGTAGTTCGGTCAACGCAGCAAGTTTGGGATCGACCTGTGGCTCAAACTCCATGTCAGGCGGTGTGTACGAGATGCGCACGTATTTGCCCGCCAGCGGGTCCCATCGACAATGTTCATAACTGCAAGGATCATTGGGCATGTGCGGCTCATGTCCGGTCGGGTCGTTGAACTTGAGCGGGTTGTTGTTGACGTAGGCGTAGCGGTCGAACATCCTGGCGTCAGCGGGGTCAGGGACAAGGATGTCTGGTTGAATAAACCGCCCCAGCGCCGGGTCATACCAGCGGGCGTTGTAGAAGTGCAGCCCCAGCGCCGCCTCCTCCCGCTGCCCCGTGAAGCGATAACTCGTCGGCGTCGTCCCAGGAGGGGCACAGCGGCGCTGGACCCGCCCCAGGCATACCGGTTCAGTGCCTGGGGTTGCCCGGCTCGGGGACGAGGGAGGTCAGGCTGATAAACACCTCCAGCACGGGGGCGTAGCAGCGTACGATATTCCAACAGCCCCATCCCCTTCAGTCGCTGCTTGCTACAGGTGTAGATCGTGGAGGCGCGCCATTCTCATAGCGCACTCGGCCGATTGGTAGGCAGCGCCACCAGGCCATTTCAACCCTGAGTCAACAGGTTGTAAAGGCGCCCTTAACAAGCGCCCCCTAAACCAGTTCCACCGGCTTCAATCGCACCCCACGCCACCCCTGCTCAACGATCAAACGCGCCACTCGGTGCGAGATCAGAATCTCCCGATGCCCACTGCGACTCCCAGCCCCAAACCACTCCCACGTCTGCACAAAATCGACATCCTGAGGTAAAGCATCCCGCCGAAAGTGCATATAGCCCCGCCGATGGTAGCTGTATTTGGTAATCCCGCACTGCGGACAGGTTTCCCTTTCCAGTGCTCCTTCCTCCAGCAAGCCGGGTTCGGCAATGCGAGGGAAAACCAGCTGCGAGACCACTTGAGAAGGCCGACCCGTCTTGTGCAGAATCGCCTCCCAGATCTCAAAGCCGCGAATGTGGGCGGCTTGCAAGGCTGCGATCACCCGTGGTGTGACGAAGACGGTGTAGGTCCAATAAAGGCAGAGGAAATCGTGCTTGCCCATACGAGGCTCTTTGGCCAGACGGAATGGGGCGACCTGCCGGTATCCAGCCCCGCACTGCCGGCACTCGCCCTCATAGTTGATCGGAGTTGTGACCCAGCTTGCCTCCGGCTGTGGATAGCCTTGCTCAAAGACGGGAATCAAACGCACCCACTTGGCACTCAATATTTCCTGAGGCGTGAAGACAGTTTCAAAAAAACGGTCTGGTACGCCCTTCTCCTGCATCAAGAGGGCTATCTCTGGCCATCGCGGATCAGATTCCTTCATCTCAAAGGTGATCAGGTAGCTCTCACCAAGAAGGGGTGTCTTTCTGAATTTGACACCCAATCTCTCGAGGATAGAATCTACAGCGTCCTTGCTGTGGAAGCCCACTCTATGCCAGATCTCCATAGACTATCTCCTATCTGCCGAGCAAAGACTGGCGGACTGCTTCCAGAAGATCTGGATGGTCGCGATAAATTTGTTGAGCGGCTGCCCAGATATCTTCTCTTGTAGCGTTTGCTGTCGTGAGAGACGTATTGTCGGTGATGTATCCGATTTTGGCACGCCACGCATTGGTGAACACCTGATGTTGCTCCTTGGTCAAAACGATGCTGGGAATGCTATCTGGATCCAAACCTAACGCTGGCGCAAACCTTTGCTCAATCAGGTGATGCACCTCTAGCCCGGCTTCCTTGCGCATGCCCTGCAGGATGCCTTGCCACTCACCTGCGCTGCGGATGTCCCGAAACATCCCCTGGTCGTACAGGTTGCGGATGACGCCGGGCGCCGCCTCGCCCAGCGCCCCGCGCAGGAACTGCACGCCTCCTCTCAGGCCGCCTTGCTGGAACGCCTCTTGCGCCCCACCCGTCACGGCGCGACGGGCCACATCGTCCAGCGGCAGGCTGGCTGGCAGGAAGTCGTCCGGCTCCAGCACCTCCAGCCCGGCCAGAGCCACAGTGAGGCCGGCGATGAGTTTGTCCTCGTCCGACGCCTGAGGGTTGGCCAGGATGCGGCCAGCCTGCCAGGTGTCGTAGGTCGTCCAGCCGTAGTCTACGAGCTTGAGGACGCCGAGGGCGACCGGGATGCACCAAGGGCAATGCCCGCTGGGGTCGGTGTACTTCAGCGGGTTAAACCGCACATACGCATAGCGATGGTAGTCCAGCGCATTGCCCGCCTCCGGAACAAGCGTATCCGGCGAGAGGAAGCACCCAGCGCCGGGTCATAACGCTTTATCATTTTAAAGCTTACCCGATTATGCCCAGGCCCCACAACAATGCCAAGCATGATGCAATCGCTAGTGAGATGCCCCCCAGTCTTGTAGAACGAATTTCCGAATGATATTGTTGAGTATAGAGTGTTGGATTATTCCGATATAGCTCAATACGCTTGATGAGCACGTCCAGGTCGACTTGCTTTCCTACATAATATATCAGCAATTTCGTGAGCATAATGTCGATTGCATGACAAGTTTGCGCAGGTGCAACTGAGGCAAAGACACCCCATGTAATGAAGGTTACGCCAATCACCACTGTGACGATACTGAACCACATGGCTGCTCTTCGTAGATGTCAAAACAAAAACGCCTGGAGAAATTGTGTCAGACGCCATAAAAAGAAGAGCCAAAGCGTGACAATCCCAATTAATCCTGGTATCATATGCCGTCGGAATTTTTTTAATCGCTTTTCTTTAGGAATGTGTTCAACAAATTTGCGAGTTCGGTCATCCATCATCCACCGGTCAACCTTTTCGGCGTTACGATACCAGTAAGCACTCCAAACAGTAAAGAAGAGTGTAGCAATTCCAACAAGAATCAGCTGGCGCAGCATTTCTGTTTCTATATCGTTCATCTTCCACCTCTTGATCGGTATACAAGCCATGAATACGTGGTGGTGGCATGAACTTCGAGACCCAGGCCAGCATTTTGACTTACCATAAGACCGTGCCAGTTATCTCCATCTGAGTTTCTCCCCACGATCCATTCAACAGCCATACCTGCAGCCAATTTGCCGGATCCACCAAATTGAACCGACCAAGCAGCCATATCATCAACAGTTGCTCCATGTGCTGCGATTCCAGCAATCCCAAGAGCACTGAGATTTGCTGCAGAAAAGACTGCATATCCGCCGCCGCCAGCACTGACATACCCTGCCATCTCCCCTTGCTGGTCGACAAATAAATCCACCGACGCCTTGCCGCCCAACGCCACGACAGAGCCGGACGCCCCCAAACTCAATCCACAGACGCCGCCCACCGCCTTGGCGCACACGGACATCGCTTCGCCTAACTCCGTCTCCAGCGTTCGCCGAAAGTCAATTTCGCCCTGCTCGGTGTAGTGCAGCTGCATGGTCGCAGCCTTGCTCAGTAGTTCGGTCAACGCAGCAAGTTTGGGATCGACCTGTGGCTCAAACTCCATGTCAGGCGGTGTGTACGAGATGCGCACGTATTTGCCCGCCAGCGGGTCCCATCGACAATGTTCATAACTGCAAGGATCATTGGGCATGTGCGGCTCATGTCCGGTCGGGTCGTTGAACTTGAGCGGGTTGTTGTTGACGTAGGCGTAGCGGTCGAACATCCTGGCGTCAGCGGGGTCAGGGACAAGGATGTCTGGTTGAATAAACCGCCCCAGCGCCGGGTCATACCAACGGGCATGGTGATAGTAGAATCCTAAAATTGCTTCCTTTAAGTAAGCAGTAAAAGCAATGACCTATCGATGTCTTTTACTGTGCAACAAATAATCTCATAAATGCCTCCTGAATTATCTTATAGGTTTTGAAGGTTGTTCATCGCCATCTATGCGACAAAATCACCCTCATGACCTGAAATCCCCCTACGCCTGCTCCTATCGCAACTAATGCCAGAAAACCCCGATCTGTTATCCCAAATTCACGAACAATTTGCATCCACCAATAGCCAGACCATATTACGGCCAGAATTGTGCATAAATAGCTTAGCCACCGTCGTTGCAAACCTAATATGATCAACCCTAACAGGCCACCTGCCAGTAAAGCGACTTGTATTATAACGATGCCTGTCATTTGACCACTCCTCGGGGCACCCACTGCTCTGCTGGAATCCAGGGACGAGCGAGATCCCATCCGAGAGATACGATCCCTGATGCTTCTCCAAGACCAGGGATGACGCTGCTGGTTAGATCGGCGAGCGCAACGACTAAATCTAGGTCTGACGCATTCTTGGAACTATAGTACTGATGAGCAGCGTAGGTGAAAGATCCGGCAGTTACCAGGAAGTCGGTAATCTTAATAGCACCGACAGCAACCAAGCAGCCGCCTTCTGTCGCTACTGCACAGCCTACCAGCGCAGCGTCGCCGACAGCGGAGAGCAGCAGCGACCCCACGTCAAGCACAAGCGCCGGGCAATCCCAAATGTCACAGCCAGGGAAGGTCAGCGACTGGTCCGGCGGCGGATGCCACTGCACGGGATGGACGGGCAGCCCAGCCCGACTCGCCCATTCGTTGTGATACTGCTCGGCGAAGGGTCGCAGGTAGTCGGCGTCGGCGAAGGGTTGCGACGCCACGTTGACCAGCCACGCCTGCGGCGAGACTTTCCAGTCGGCGGCGAAGCGACGGGCGAGCGGGCCGTCGCCCAACCCATAGCCGTAGATGGCGTAGGCAAGCTGCCAGCACGCTGCGTCGTTTTCCCAGTCCGCTTCGCCGTTGGCGAGGGTGGCGCAGTGGCCGGATTCATCCTCGTACTTGAGCGGGTTAAACCGCACATACGCATAGCGATGGGAATCCAGCGCATTGCCCGCCTCCGGAACAAGCGCATCCGGCGAGAGGAAGTGACCAAGCGCCGGGTCATACCAGCGGGCGTTGTAGTCGTACAAACCCCGGTCCAGGCCGCCCACGGGGCTGGGCGCACCCACGCCAGCTTCCATGCGCTGGCTCGTGTAGCGATACCCCGTCTGCAGGGCCAGCGTCGCGCTGTTCCGCCAGGTGTGGCGCACGTCGCCGTAGGGCAGGCACAGGTCCTGCCACAGGGCCGCGCCGGCCCCGCTGACGACCACGGCCGTAGAGCCTAGAGGCTGTTATGCACTTTAGACAGAGAGCATGATAAGCTGATAGCATGA
>CAZGCT010000024.1:0-8264 GCA_964524325.1 uncultured Hyphomicrobiales bacterium | reverse complement strand
CGCGTCGGTCGCTTCGCTCCCTCTCGCGTCCGCCGCTGAACGCCAGTATCGTTAGGCGGCTGTCACTTGTTCAGGGTTGCTAGTACAAACGAATATGAAATACAGACCGGAGCATGATATGATACACCCCCTTGAACGACCTATGACTTTCCCATTGGATCGCCCGAACCACGTCGTGATCTGCCCAGACGGTACCCGTCGCTACGCGATTAAACAAGGACTTACCATTGAGGAGGCTTACAAAGTTAGTGCCCAACGCTTGTTAGAAGTTATTCAATGGCTTATTGACGAGCACGCCATTCCAAACGTTACAGTGTATCTTACGCATCCATCCACCCACATAACCCGGCCACAAGGTCAGTTACAAGCATTGTATAGGGTTTTTGCCGACTTCTTGGCCCAATGCAACATATTCTGTTCCGAGTTTGATATACAGTTGCAAGCAGTAGGAGAATTAGAGCTCTTGCCTATCTCGCTATATACAAACCTTAAGCATTTACAGGCTGCTACCATTCATCATCATAATCTCCTTACTCTACTTATTGGATATAGTGCTCGACGCGAGATCCTCAGTGCCGCAGATCAGTGTCCCCCTGGAGCTAGCTTTGCAGATTTTGCTTCTTTTCTATGGGTGCAGTTACCTGTTCATCTCATCCTACGTACCGGTGGTGTGCCTCAGATAGGCGATATGTTACTCCTTCAATCGATAGAAGCGAGATTGTTCTTCATCAACAAGCTATTTCCCGAACTGACTCGTCAGGATATTGATTGGGTACTTGCTGAGTTTGCGAAGTGTAATCGATGCGGTGGAGAAGACCTGGAGCGTCGTCGAACGTTACAGTAACTTAAACGGTTCGGACAGGGGGCGATAATGCTTCCGAGTAAACAGTACTTGGGAGAAATGCATAAAAAGTGGCAAAATCTGCTTTTGAGATTCCCTAGAGAGGCCTATAAGCGCGGTCGTCAGTTGCATGAGTCGCTCTTTGAGGAAGGTGCCGTTTATCTGTACGATCAAGAAAAATTCCTCGACTTGCAGGCTCGTGCATTTTATCAGGTTCGACCAGGCGATTATATGCCACCGCACCGGGTGATCATTGATGGAGATCGCCTGTTTGTTGCTCAGGCCTTACAGGTGGCACTTTCTCCGCTTTTCATGTCTCAAGAGCAAATGGTCGAGTTAGCAGACTTTGTGCGGGCGTGGACGCGGGCACTTCACGTCGTATTAGAACTATACCGTCAAGACCCTGAAGTAGCTGAAATAATAGGCGATGAAGAATCCATGGAAAGCACGTTGAACGTACCTGCATCGTATTCTTCGTTGACTCCTTGGTCACGCTCGGACTTTATTCGTTTCCAGTATTGTGTTGATCGTAATGAGCTTCCTGGGGGGACGTTCATCACGGCACGTTTGTGTCGCCGATTTCGCGAGATATTCGGAGATTGGCTCGATGATTCCATAGCAGGGCATAAGATCCTCAGCTTTGACACCAGCCTGTTGTGGGAAACAACAAAGGCATTGTATCGTGAACATTGTAGCCATGCCGGGCACATTCCCACTCCACAGCCGCACTTGGTGTTCGTAGTGAACCGCGGCAGTGGTTTAAGAAGCGAGTTTACCTTAGCTGCGGAAGAGGCTATTCCCTACTTTGGTGCTGACCATGTTTCGGTTACTAGGCCTGAAGAGTTACTTTACCGTGTCGATGACCGCACCCTCTTTATTGGCAACCGATCAGTTGATATTGCCTTCCGATTCGTCCGTACCCCTTTGTGGCCTTGGTATAGCGAGAGCGAACAGAGAGGTGTTCAAGCCCTTGTCCAGGCATCCCGTGATTTAGCTGTGTGTTGCATACCTCCATGGCGGCGTTATCTCGCTAGTCATGTTGTTCCATTTCTTATCCAAGCTCAACGGTGGGCGGAGGTCTTTCGGGAAAAAGTGGGAGAACACTATTATAATATCCTACAGACTCATCTGCCTATCACCGGCGTAGTGGATCGAAGAGGATGTATAGTCTGGCCTGATGGGCGGCATGAGCAAATTACAAGTCTTGATCTTAAGAGATATGTCCTAAAGAGCCGCGATAGCAGTGGAGCGCGAGGCGTGATCATTTTACGGTTGTTCCGTCCTTTCCAACGCTGGGAAATGGTGGGGGAGGCACTACAAACACTTCGTGAACGGCAGCGGTTAGTGATCCAGGAATTCGTCAAACCCATTCGCTATCCAGTCCTTATTATGCATGCCGATGGGCTGATGAGGATACGTCTTCTTGGCAAGGAGAACGTCTTTTCCGTCGATGATGTACTACTGCCAGGTGGTAGTGCGATGCTCGCCTGGAACAACTTAAAAATCCATGGTGGTAGCGGAACTTGGCTAACACCAGTGTTTTGCCTGTACTAGCCCAGGATAATAGCATCGGTGCTCCACATGGTCCCAAAGTAACATAACCTGTAGGGAGGTTACTATGCGATTCAGCGTTGTGATACCCGTGCATAAGCCTTCTTGGTTCCAATTAACTCTACCTTCAATCCTTCATCAATCTATGTCATCCTCTAAGTATGAGATTATCGTCGTTGATGATTGTGGAGGTAGGGCAAACTCTATACTAATTCAGTTTCAGGATCAATTGGCACAACGTCCTTGGCAATACGTTCTATGTGGTGATGGTTGCGGCCAAGCTACTGCTCGCAATAAAGGCTTAACTCTTGCGAATGGAGAGATTGTTCTTTTCTTAGACGATGATATGCTTGCCTCACCTGATTTGCTGGAGATACATGATAACTACCACCAGCGAGGGTTTTCTGTAGTGATGGGAGGTGGCTCTCACCGCGCTCTCACCATCTGGTACCCAAACTGGTTCAACTCTCTCAGCGCAGGAGATCGCAAAACGATCCTTGAATCTGGCCACCCGCGGCTACTCAGTTATATTGACTATCAGCCAGAAAATGCCCTGGTCCCTTTGGTCGCCATTTTGCAGCCTTATGACATTGTCCATGATTTCAGCCAGGTTAAGCAGCTAGCCTTTACTCGCGAACATCACATTAGTGCTTTATTTGGTGACGAGCTGACAGATCTTGCTATCCCTTGGATTACCGGCGGAGCGGGCAACCTATCAGTGCAACGGAAGTTATTAGAAGATGTCGATGGCTTTGACGAGAATTTCCTCGGATGGGGACTTGAAGACCTGGAACTAGAGTATCGCTTGTACCAGGCTGGGGCTCGTTTCGCCTTTGTTGCCCGAGTAACCGCTTATCATCAGCTGCACCCCCGTCAGTGGGAAGCGATGTTGAAAAGTAATTTACGTAATTACAAGTATTTTTGCCAGAAACATTCATCGCCGACTGTCTTTCTCTTTTTTCAGTATAAGATCGGGAAGCTGCCGATTCAAATATACAATGAAATTGCCAAGCGAGAGCAAAAAGGACAACTCAAGCCCGAAGAAATAGAAGTCGCAGAGCGTGCCTATAAACAACTTGCGACAATGGATGAACAAACCTTGATCTCACAGGTTCTGGAAATGATAAAGGGTCAATAGCCTTAGCATCGCCTTTGCTTTTGGCTTTGAGGTGTGAAGATAAAGAAGCTCAGGGTCAAAACGATTTTTGTGGTCGATTGTGCTCCGAAGGAACCTGGAGATTAGCCTGAAGGATTATCCAATGGCAACTGTATATCACATTGAAGGGGTCGTGAAGTCTTATCGTCATGATGGCCGAACGATACTGGCGAACAAGGGTATCACGTTGGCAGTTGAGCAGGGAGAAGTTTTCGGTCTGCTCGGACCAAATGGGGCGGGTAAAAGCACGCTTATCCTCCAAATGATAGGCCTGCTCACCCCGGATCAAGGCCGTATTTTATTCTGTGGACAGGACCTACGTCAGCATTCAACGTTGGTTAAGCGCTCTGTTGGCTATTTACCTCAAGAGCCTTTTGCTCTACAAGACCTGACTGTTAAACAGGCCATTTATTTCACAGGATGTCTGCGCCGATTATCTCCACGGAAGGCGCGACAAATGACCGACGAATTGATCGATAGATGGCAACTTCAGCAGATAAGCCACACACTTGTTCGCCACCTCTCTGGTGGACAACGGCGGTTAGTTGGTCTGGCTACTGCTCTCATTGGACGGCCACCAGTTTTATTGTTAGATGAACCAACAAACGACCTCGATCCTGGTCAACGGCAACAGGTATGGACATACTTACGTCAACTCAACGCCGAAGAGGGCACTACCGTGATTTTAGTGACTCACAATGTAGTGGAGGCTGAACGGGTACTAGAGCGAGTGGCCATCATCGCTAATGGCCAGATGGTGGGTATAGGGCGTGTGGGAGAAATTAAAGCTCAGGTTGATAACCGAATTCGCCTCGATTTAACATTTAAACCCAACAGTGTGGTTAATCACGTTTGCGAAACTCTATTCCAATCTAACAGTATTCGCTGGATAGGTAAGCATCGAGTCCTCATTTTGGTGGAACGAGCGCGGGCTGACGCCGCGATCAAGCTCCTACTAAGCCAGGTGAATATTGAACAACTAGCGGATTTTCGGATTCAGAGCGCCAATTTGGAAGATGTGTACATTCAGCTCATGAGCGATTGGAATGAGAAGGAGTGAAAAAGATAACGATGATGGAGTTCATCCGCGAATTTTGTGTTCTCTTCCAAATGCAACTGGCAAATTGGCGATGGGCGTGGAAAGGCATGCTCATTGGCGGGATCGTTGTCCCGCTCAGTTTCATGTTCTTCCTGCAGTTTTTCGCAAATGTACGCGACCCAGAGGTTGCGCTCCACTTGGTGACAGGCAACGTGGTGATCAGCCTGCTCTTCACCGCCCTCTCTCGGACCGCGAATCGGTTTGCTTTCCTTCGTGAGACAAAGGCTATTCACTACTATCGTGCATTGCTAGAGTCTATGAACGGACTTGTCCTTGCCACAATGACTAGTTTCTTGCTTCTGACATTGCCAGGTGTAATTATCACTCTCTCGGTAGGCAAGTTACTATTCACACTACCTATTGCTCCCCACCCACTCATCTTCTTGACTTTCTCACTCAGCACTTTAGCGTTTGCTTCGCTAGGTGCTTTGATAGGTCTCCGAGCTCGGAATTATGAAGCTGCTGGTGTATTAGCCAACCTGATCAATTTCATTATGGCTGCCCTAGGCCCGATAGTCATACCTATGGATCGCTTGCCCATTCTGGTGCGTGAGTTTAGCTGGATCTTACCCAGTACATATGCTGCTTTAGCCTTCCGGCAAACGCTTACTGGACAACTCGATAGCCACCTTTTACTGGCATTTGTTTTCCTTATCATCTGCTCCTCGCTTACCCTTTATTTTGTGAATCGTAACCTGCAAAGCTATTAAGGCTGCCCTAAAAAGGTGAGCCTGTTTAGATCTGGACCCAGGGCTGAGCAGAAGCTATAAAGTTGGAATGCTAACAGCAAAGCCCCAAAAGTCGCCTAACCACTCGCTCCAGCCGACTGCTCCCTCGCTCGCTTCGCTCGCTCGGTCGCAGCGGCTGAGCTCGGTGCCGTTGGGCGGCTTCCGCCAAATTCGGAATACTCTTAATCCATTCAATCCGTCCAGGCCACTTGACTGCCGCTGTTTTTTTGCCTATAATATCATCATATACTGATATGATAATTTATAAAACGCACTATGCTTATCGCCGCCAATCCCAAGACCAGTGAGTTACAAGCCAAACTCTTTCGTGGGTTCGCTGACCCGTCACGCCTTGCCATTCTCGAAGCCTTGCGTGATGGCCCCCTTACCGTCAGCGAAATCGTCCAGGCCACCGGCCTCAGCCAGCCCAACGTATCGAACCATCTCGGCTGTCTGCGTGACTGCGGGCTTGTTACTGCCACACAGCAGGGGCGGTTCGTTTCCTATGCCTTGAGCGACCAGCGCGTCGAGCAACTGCTCCGCCTTGCCGGCGAACTGCTCGCCGATGTCGCCAAAGGCGTTTACGAATGCACTCGTTACAACATACAGGAGTCCAATCATGGCTAAACTACAAACACTCGAAGTTCCTGTCAAAGGCATGGACTGTGCTGAATGCACGTTGCACGTCCAACAGGCCATCGCTAGACTGCCAGGCGTGGAGTCGGTCAACGTCCTGCTTGCTACCGAAAAAGCCCTCATTCGACTAGATCCCACTCGCGTTGACTTGCCCACGATTCGTAAAGCCGTAGAGAGCGCGGGCTATTCTGTCCCTGATTCGGTCACGCCGCCAACTGCCTCGATAGACAGCTTTAATCGCCGGATGACGGTATTGCTTGCCGTCGTGTTCAGCGTCGTTCTGAGCATCGTGGTCGCGGGGGAATGGCTTGGTCTATTCGACCAACTGAATGAACTCGTCCCCTTCCCCATCGGCGTTGCCCTCGTCATTGCGGGCGGCTTTCCGGTCTTTCGTAACGTTGCACGAGCCACCCTTAAGCGGCAAATCACCGCTCATACGCTCATGACGGTTGGAGCGATTGCCGCCCTCGCCGTCGGCGAATGGGTGGCGGCGGCGATTGTGGTGATGTTCATGCGCATTGGTGATTATGTCGAACGCTTCACCACCGAAAGTGCCCGCCGGGCCGTGAAAGAACTCACTGCGATGGCGCCGCAAACGGCCCGTGTGGAGCGGGACGGCACAGAAGTGGAAGTGCCGGTGGCAGAAGTGAGCGTGGGCGAAACCGTGATCGTTCGCCCTGGCGAGAAGATCCCGGTTGATGGCGAAGTAATTGCCGGACATGCTACAGTTGACCAGGCAGCCATCACCGGCGAGTCCATGCCCGTTGAAGTCGCAAAGGGTTCGCATGTTTTCGCCGCTACCATTACAAAGCTGGGCAGTGTGCGTGTGAAAACGCTTCGTGTCGGCGCGGACACCACGTTCGGACGCGTGATTAAAATGGTGGAAGAGGCAGAAGCCCATCGCGGCGACATACAGCGTCTTGCCGACCGATTCAGCGCATACTACCTGCCGATTGTAGCCGGAATCGCGGCGCTCACCTTTCTCATTAGTGGCAATGCCCTGGCCACGGCTGCTGTTCTGGTGGTAGCCTGCTCCTGCTCCTTTGCTTTAGCCACGCCTGTTGCGATGCTGGCATCGATAGGTGCCAGTGCAAAGCGCGGTTTGCTGATCAAAGGCGGCAAGTACCTTGAAGCGCTGGCGCGTGCGGATGTGGTGCTGGTCGATAAAACTGGCACGCTCACGTTGGGTCAACCACAAATCACCGACGTCGTTTCGCTCAACGGTATGTCCTCGTCGGAAATTCTTGCCCTTGCCGCTTCTGCTGAACGCTACTCGGAACACCCCTTAGCCCAGGCCGTGCGTGCAGCCGCCCGCGCTCAAAACCTGTCGCTCTTTGAATCTGAGCATTTTGAAGCGGTCCCCGGCATGGGCGTTCGGGCAAGGGTGAACGGCAGTCTTGTTGCCATTGGCAACCGCCGTTTTATCCCAGGCACAGAATCCTTGCCCATCGCCTATCAACTGGAAGCGCAAGGCAAAACGCTCTTGTTGGTTGCCCTGGATGGCAAGCCTGCCGCCATTCTCGCTGCCGCCGATACACTTCGCCCTGAAGTGCCTGCCGCCCTGGCCGAACTGCGTGACCTCGGTGTCACGCATGTGGAACTGCTCACGGGCGATAATGAACGCACCGCCGCTGCGCTGGCTGAAAGCCTTGGCGTCCGGTATCGTGCCAACCTCCTGCCTGAAAACAAGATTGATGTTGTCAAGGACTACCAAGCCAAAGGACATACGGTTATCATGGTAGGAGACGGCGTGAACGACGCGCCGGCGTTAGCACAAGCGAATATCGGCATTGCCATGGGCGCGGCAGGCACGGACATCGCTATTGAAGCTGCCCACATTGCTATGATGCGTGAAGACTGGGCACTCATCCCGAAAGTTCTACGAATTGCCCGCCATACGATGGGCGTTGTCAAGATGAACATCGCTTTTACTGCACTGTATAACCTGCTCGGTCTGATGTTGGCTGCTATGGGTATCTTACCACCTACCCTTGCCGCGGCAGCCCAGTCATTGCCAGATTTGGGCATCCTTGCCAATTCTGCGCGGCTGCTACGACAAAAGTAAAAGCCCATGAAAGTCGGAGTCAAAAATCTCTTTTGTGCTTTCAACCGAGCGGGGTATATCCAATCCATTACGCCGCCCAACATACGCTTCCACCTGACGCCGCTCCGCTGCGCGGCGCAGGTGAAGCGCGTGCCGTTGGGCGGCAGAAGGGAGGTGTCATTATGACTGACGAACATTCCGTTCAAGCT
>CAZGCT010000023.1:0-8379 GCA_964524325.1 uncultured Hyphomicrobiales bacterium | reverse complement strand
CATTTTAGGTACACCTCCTCGTAGTTAACCGGGATATGAATGGGGTCCACGTAGATGCTGTCTGGGCCGCCCAGGCGAGCCGACCTGAGGGTGTAGCGCTTCTCGTGGAAGATGGGAATCCAGGGCGCCTCCTCCATAATCTTGAGGAAGAGGTCGCGGTACCCCGCCGTCCGGGCCGCCTGCTGCTCCGGCTGGACCATGGCGTCCAACTGCTGCGCCCTGCGCTCCAAATCCTGGTTGCAGTACCACGCCCAGTTCCAACCGCCAGGAACCGCCGCAGCGCAAGACAGGATCGGCCAGTAGAAGTTGTTGGGATCCGGGTAGTCGGCGATCCAGGCCATGCCCCCAGACCAGACCATGGGGGCCTGCCCAGGCGTGCCCGCAGCCTGGATCACGGTGCTTTGGGCCAGAGTCTTGAGTTCCACCTTCACGCCCACCTGAGCCAGGTCCTGCTGGAGGGCCTGGGCGATACGGGGGTTAGGGTCCGTGCTGTTGGCGTAGAGAACGGTGCTGAACCCGTTAGGGTAGCCAGCCTCCGCCAGGAGCTTCTTGGCACGCTCGGGATCGTAGGGATAGCCAGCGTAGTCCTTTGCGTGTCCTGGCATAAGGGGCGGCAGGATTTGGGTGGCGGGCACGGCACGGTTGTTGATCAGCCGAACGATCCGTGCCTTGTCGATGGCCATGTTCAAGGCTTGCCGCACCTTGGGGTTGTCCAAGGGCTTTACCCTGACGTTGAGGGTGACGTAACCGGTATGCAGCTGGTCCCCTATGGCCACCAGGGCCCGCAGCTTGGGGTTGTTCATCACCTCATTGAAGCGGGCCGGAGGGATCCCGTCCCCAAGCAGGTCCACCTCTCCCCTCTGGAAGCGGAGGAAGGCCACGTTGGGATCGAGCCCAATGAGGAAGACGATCTCCTGGACCCTGGGACGCCCCTGGACGAAGTACTGGGGATTGCGCTCCAAGACCACCCGCTGGCCCAGAACCCATTCCTTGAGCCGGAAGGCTCCGGTACCCACGGGGTGCTTTCCGAAGTCGGCACCCCAACGCTCCACCTCTTCCTTGGGAACCGCATAGGCGAAGTTCAGAGCCAGCTTGTGCAAGAAGGAGGCGTCCGGCTGCTCCAAGGTGATGCTCACCGTACGCGGGTCCACCACGCGGATCCCTGTGACCTCCTTGGCCTTCCCCTCCACGAAAGCCTTGGCCCCTTGGATTCCCAGGAAGAAGCTCTGGCCAGGGCTTTGGGTCTTGGGATTGAGGGTACGCTCAAGACTGTATTTGATGTCCTGGGCGACCAAGGCCCTCCCGTTGTGAAAGCGAACTCCCTGCCGCAGAACGAAGGTATAGGTGCGCCCGTCCTTGGAAACGGTATAGCGCTCGGCCAGATGAGGGCGCAGCTTCGTGGTGCCTGGCTCGTAGTCCATCAGCCCACTGAAGATGGACTTGATGATGGACCAGTTCTGCCAGTCGTACCCGATGGCCGGGTCCAGGGTGGCGATGTCGTCCTTGAAGGACACGTAAACCGTCCCCCGCGCGGTCTGGGCCCAAACCGCCCCCGCCAATCCCGCCCAAAGAACCCACGCCAAGAGAAACCTGATCCGTCCCATACCTCCTCCTATCCGTACCGAACCCGCGGATCAAGAAAAGTGTACGCCAGATCCGCCAGCAGGTTCCCCACCACGATGAAGGTGGCCGTGAGGACCACGGCCCCGAGAATGATGGGAATGTCCACCTGCTGAATGGCTTGCCAGGTCAGCTGGCCAATCCCCGGCCAGCCGAAGACCGACTCCACCACCACCACGCCCCCCATGAACACCCCGAGATCGCTTCCCACCATGGCGGCAATGGGCAGCAGCGCGGGCTTGAGGGCATGCTTGACGATGACCTGAACCGAGGGCAACCCCTTGGCCCGTGCGGTGCGCACGTAGTCCGCCCGCAACACCTCCAGGAGGCTGCTTCGCATCATCCGCGCATACCAACCGCCCCCGGTTAATCCCAAGGTCAAGGAGGGCAGAACGGCGTGGGCCAGACTCCCGTACCCCCCCAGAGGAAAGATCGGCCAGAGATAAGCGAACACGAAGAGGAGCAGCAGGCCTAAGGCGAACTGGGGCGCTGCTACCATGGCGAAGGCCCACAGGGTGATCGCCCGGTCCCAGGCCCGCCCCGCGTGCAGGGCCGCAAGAACGCCCAGGGGTAGACCTATGAGCAACTCGGCCAGGATGCCCAAGGCGGTAAGCTCCAGGGTGGGACCGAGCCTCGAGGCCAGGAGGTCGCTCACCTGGGTACGCTGCACGTAGGAACGGCCTAGATCTCCCCGAAGGAGCCGCCCCAGGTAGGCCAGATAGCGTTCGCCCACGGGCCGGTCCAGGCCCAGCTCCCTTCGCACCATCTCCACAGCCTCGGGGCTGGCGCTTCTGCCCGCCACCAGCCGCGCAGGGTCCGCCGGCAGAAAGTAGAGCAGGGCAAAGGTAAGGGTGGCCACCGCCCAGAGCACCCCGAGACCCTGCAACAGACGCATGAGAACGTAGCTCGCCCTCATCCCAGCGACTCCCTAAGGGCTTCGCCCACCAAGTTGAAGGCCCAAGCGGTCAGGAGGATGGCCGCTCCTGGAAAGGCCACCAGCCATGGGGCCTGGGTGAAGTAGGACTGGCTCTCGTTGATGATGCCCCCCCAGGAGGGGGTGGGGGGCTGCACCCCTACCCCCAGGAAGGAGAGGGCGGCCTCCAGGAGCACCGTGGAGGCCAACCCCAGACTGGCCCAAACCACCAAGGTGGGCAAGAGGTGGGGCAGCAAGTGCCGGAAGAGGATCCGGCTGTGGCTGGCCCCTAGCGCCCGCGCAGCCTCCACGAAGTCCCGCTGGCCCAGGGAAAGGGTCTGGGCGTAGACCACGCGGGCCACCTGGACCCAGTTCACCAAGGCGATGACCAGGGCCACAATGCCCAGGCTCGGTTTCAAGATGGCCGCAAGGGCAATGGCCAGGAGAAGGGCCGGGAAGGCCATCATCACGTCCGTAAAGCGCATGAGCAGGATACCGATCCATCCCTGGAAGTACCCGGCCATGAGGCCCACCACCGCCCCGATCCCCACGGCCACGCTGTTGGCCAGTACGCCCACCACAAGCGAGGTGCGGGCACCCCAGATCATCCTGGAAAGCAGATCCCTTCCCAGCAGATCGGTACCTAAGGGAAACTTCGGGCTTGGAGGCAAGGGCTGGCCTTCGGACGACAGGCCCTCAGGGAACTGGCGGGCGGGATCGTAGGGAGCAAGCCAAGGGGCCAGCACAGCCACCAGCACGACGAGCACCGCCACCGCCCACGCCAGCACCACCCAGGGGTCCTGAAACAGGTGGCGCCACCTCCTCCTCCGCAAGGTTTCACCCCCCCGTCGTCCGCGGGTCCAAGGCGTCCCGCAGCGCATCCCCAAGGAGATTGAAGGAGAGGACCACGAGGAAGATGGCCACTCCCGGAAAGATAGCCAGCCAAGGTGCCGACTCCAGGTATCCCCGGGCCACGTTCAGCATGGACCCCCAGGAAGGGGTGGGCGGCTGCACCCCGAGCCCCAGGAAGGACAAGGTGGCCTCGGCCAGGATGGCGTTGGCCGTGGAGAGGCTCCCCTGGACGATCAAGGGACCCCAGAGGTTGGGCAGGATGTGGCGGAAGAGGATGCGGGAATGGGGAGCCCCCAGGGCCACGGCCGCCGTCACGTAGTCCTTGCCCAATTCCGCCAGCACCTGGCCCCGGACCAGGCGGGCCACGGCGGGCGAGGTCACTATGGTGATGGCCAGCATGCTGTTGGTCACCCCCGGACCAAGGGCCGCCGCCAAGGCGATGGCCAACACCAAGAAGGGAAAGGCGAGAAGCGCATCCACCAGGCGCATGAGCACGCTGTCCAGCCAGCCTTGAGCGTAGCCGGCCACCAGTCCCCAAAGCCCCCCCAGCATCAGGGCTAAGGCCACGGAAACCACCCCCACCGCCAGGGAGATGCGGCCCCCATGCAGAACCCTGGCCATCACGTCCCGGCCCAGCTCATCGGTCCCAAAAGGGTGGGCCCAGGATGGGGGCTGGAGCAGCCGGTCAAAATGGGTTTCCGTGGGAGAAGCCGGGCTCAGCCAGGGAGCGAAGAGCGCACCCAAAACAAAGCCCGCCAGGACCAGGCCACCCAAAACCCCCATGCGGTGGCCTAGAAGACGACGCCAAGCTCTCCGACCAGGCAGGATCATCGGTACCGGATCCTCGGGTCCACCAAAGCGTAGAGTAAGTCCACGGTCATGTTCACCAAAAAGACCAGAAGGGCCGACACCAACACCACCCCTTGCAGGACGGTGAAGTCCCGGGTCAGCACCGCGTCCACCACCAGGCGCCCGAAGCCGGGGATGGAGAAGATCTGCTCCGTCACCACCGCTCCCCCCAGAAGACCCCCAAGCTGCAGCCCCATCACGGTCAGGATGGGGATGGCGGCGTTGCGCAGGGCGTGCTTGCCCAGGACCCTGGGAAAGGCCAGGCCCTTGGCCTTGGCCGTGCGAACGTAGTCCTGGGAGAGAACCTCCAAGAGGCTGTTGCGGGTGAAGCGCGCCAGGGCCCCAGCGAGGGCCGTACCCAGGGTGACCGCCGGCAGAACCATGAGGAGCAGGTTGCGCCTCAGGTCCACCCAAGGCTCCACGTAGCCTGAGGGAGGAATCCACCCCAGGCGGAGGCTGAAAAGGTAGATGAGCATGATCCCCAGGAAGAAGTTGGGTACGGAAACCCCCGCCAAGGAACCCGCCGTGACCAACCCGTCCAACCAGGAACCCCGAAGGACCGCGGCCAGCATCCCCGCAGGCAGGCCGATGGCTAAGGCCACCGCCATGGCCAAAAGGGAGAGCTCCACCGTGGTGGGAAGCTTTTCCCAGATCAGGTGGCCTACCGGGGTCCCATCCTTGATGGAGCGCCCCAGATCTCCTTGCAACAACCCCCAGAACCAGCCGCCGTACTGGACCACCAAGGGGCGGTCAAGACCCAAGCTCCGCCGCAACTCCGCCGCCACCTGGGGATCGGGCTCCTCCCCAAGAAGGAGCCTCACCGGGTCTCCAGGGAGCACCCGCGTCAGGACGAAGACCGCCACGGAAACCAAAAGGAGGGTGGGAAGCGCCTCCAGGAGGCGGCGGAGGAGGTAGGAGATCACCGCAGTTCCACCCCCGCGAAGCGCAGAATGCCGTCGGGGACTAGGGGTAGGCCGGCAAGCCGCTTGGAGGCCCCGATGAGCACCTGGGGATGGTACACGTAGACGTAAGGGGCGTCCTCCAAGACGATCTTCAGGGCCTCGCTATAGAGGCTCTTGCGCACCTCCATCACCCGCGTGGCCCGGGCGCGGTTCAGCAGGGCATCCACCTTGGGGTTGCAGTAGCCCGCGTTGTTGAGGGGACCCCCACAACGCATGAAGTCGTAGATGTTCCCATCGGGATCCGGACGGCCGCTCCAGCCCAAGAGGGCCCCCTCGTAGTCCCTCCGGTCCGTCCGGTCCAGGAGGGTGCCGAACTCCACCTGCTGGATCTGGATGCGGATTCCCACCTCTGCGGCCATGGCCTGATAGACCTGGGCCAGCTGGGTGAGGAGGGGGCTCGGGGCGGTAAGGAGGGTGAAGGAAAAGCCGCTCGGGAAGCCCGCCTCTTGTAGTTTGCGTTTGGCAAGGGCGACATCCCTCTTGGGAACGGGAATCGCGGCATCGTAGGCAGGGGAGCCGGGTGGGAAGGGCCCGTTGGACGGGGTGGCGGTGCCGAGGAAGACCACCCGGTCGATGGCCTCCCGGTCGACGGTGGCGGCGAAGGCCTGGCGTAGGGCCTTGTTGTTGAAGGGCGGCCGGGTCACGTTGAGCCAGACTCCCTGGAAGCCCAATCCGGGGAAGGCGTAGAGGGCCAGGTTGCCGTCCGCCCGTACCCGGGCCAGATCCTTGGGGGCCACCGGGGTAATGACCGTGGCCGCCCCCGAAAGGAGGTTGGCCACCCGGACATCGTCGTCGGGGAAGGGGCGGTAGATCAGCTCATCGATCTTGGGGTAGCCCTTCCACCAGTAACCCTCGTTTTTCTGGAGCACGATGCGGTCCTGGCGCCTCCGCTCCACAAAGCGGAAAGGCCCGGTCCCCACGGGGTTGTTGGCCAGATCCTGGCCATACCGCTTGGCCGCAGCGGGGCTCACCATCATTCCGGCGCGGTCGCTCAGGACGTAAAGGAAGGGGGAAAAGGCCTCTTTGAGCACCACCCGCACCGTGTACTTGTCCACCACCTGGACCTCCTTCACCGGGGCCAGCTCCCCCTTGCGGCGGGAGCCGTCGGCGGTGAGGGCCCGCTCCAGGTTGAACTTCACCGCCTCGGCGTCAAAGTCGGTCCCGTCGTGGAACTTAACCCCTTGGCGGAGCTTGAAGGTGTACACGGTGCCGTTCCCCTCGACGGACCATTGGGTGGCCAGCATGGGCACCACCTTGAGGTCCTTGTCGATATCCACCAGCTTGTCGTAGATCTGGTTGAGCACCTGTCGGTCCACCAGGGCCGAGGAGAACACCGGATCCAGGTTTGGGGGATCAGCATCCAAGCCCACCGTGACGGTGGTCTTTGCCGCCGCCCAACCCAGGACCAGCAACGCCACACATACCCACCACCTTCTCATCCCGCATCACCCCCTTGTGGCACGTCGACCAGGGCCGACGTTTCCACCTCGTGCAAGTGCTGGCGCATGGCCTCCCGGGCCGCCAGCGGATTTTGGGAGAGGAGGGCCTCGAGGATCCGCCGATGGCCCTCCAAGCTGCGCAAAGGGTCATACCTGCGGGCCATCGCCCGCAACCGGGTTTCGCGAAGCCCGGCGTTCAGGGCAGCCACGATCTCCAGGAGGACAGCGTTTCCCGTGGCTACGGCGATGAGCCTATGGAACTCCATGTCCAGAAGCAGAAACCCGTGGGGGTCCGCAGCGTGCTGGACCTGGTCGGCTAGGGTTTTCTCCAGGGCCGCCAGGTGGCTCGGGCTAGCCCGCTCAGCGGCCAAGGCCGCCGCCTCTGGCTCCACGATTTGTCGGAACTCAAAGAGGTCCCGCAGGTTGAGGCCCTCGAGGCGCTGGGCTAGAAGATGACCCACCGCCGAGGCCGGAGCCCTTACCCTGGCCCCATCCCCATGGCGGATCTCCACGAGCCCTGAGGCCTCCAGTAGCCGAAGGGCTTCCCGGACCGAAACCCGGCTTACGCGGAAGCGCTCGGCCAAAACCCGCTCGGAGGGCAAGTGCTCCCCGGGGTTCCATAGCCCTTCTCGGATGAGGGCTTCGAGCTCCTTGGCGATAAGGGTAGCAATCCGGGCGCGCTGCATACTGGGCTACTGGTCTAACCTCTAGACCTTGATTGAAGCGCATGATAGTTTTTCCCCTGGCCCTTGTCAAGGGGCAGAGGGCCTGCCTTGCAGGCCCTCTTGGGCCATCCGTCGGGCGGTGGGTAAGCCCCGCCTTCCTCGGGGGGAACCGGAGCCCAAGGACCTGGCTCACCCGCGCCCTCCCAGGTAAGCCCCCAGGGCTTGACACTCCCTTATACCTGTTTTATAACAGGTACAAGGAGGTTTCCTATGAAGCTCCCCCCTGGGCAACAGCGGGTCCTGAAGGCGGTGGCGGGGATGGTCAAAGAAGGCCTCTCCCCCACGGCCCACGACCTCACCAAGCTCCTGGGCATGAGGCCCCAGAGCCTGCGGCAGCACCTTCAGGCTCTGGAACACAAGGGCCTTCTTCGCCTCTACCCTGGGGGGCACGGGCGGCCCACCCACCTGGAACTCACCCCCGAGGGGGCCCTCCTGGCGGGACTGGCCATCCCCCTGGTGGGGCGCATCCCCGCTGGGCCGCCGGAAATCGCCCTGGAGGAGGCGGAGGGGCTCATCGCCCTGCCCGGCTGGCCCGGCCTCTTCGCCCTGGTGGTGGAGGGGGACAGCATGGCGGAGTACCTCCTGGAGGGGGACGTGGTGGTGGTGGAGCGGGGGGCGAGGCCCAGGCGGGGGGAGATCGCCGCGGTCCTCCACCAGGGGAGGACCACCCTGAAGTACGTCTACCCCGAGGGGGAATGGGTGGTCCTCAAGCCCCACAACCCCGCCTACCCCACCTTGCGGCTTCCCGCTGGCGAGGTGGAGGTCCAGGGGGTCTTCCGCTTTCTCCTCCGGGGCCGGGAGGCCCTGGAGCGGCTCGGGCTTCTCCGGAGGCTTTAGATGGTGGTTGCGGCCCTCTTCCTGCCCTGGCCGGTCTGGCTCCTGAGGCGGGAGGATCCCGGGCTCAGGGGGTTCCCCTTGGCCGTCCACCGGGGCGGGAAGGTGGTGGCCCTCTGCCCGCTGGCCCGGAGGCTAGGCCTCCGGGAGGGGATGGCCCTCGAGGCCGCCCGGGCGCGGGTGGA
>CAZGCT010000022.1:0-8607 GCA_964524325.1 uncultured Hyphomicrobiales bacterium | reverse complement strand
TTCACCCGCCGCGCCGGAGCGCAAGCGAAGCGCAGCGCGGAGGCGCGGTCGGGTGGAAGCCATTGTTGGGTGGCCGCTAATGGTTTTTCATCACCAGAGGCAAGTAAACCCGATGAATACGAAGCCAGGCAAGTCCCAGGCCCAAATCCAATCCCTCAGCAGGCGTGCGAGCATAGTATTTTACCCGCATTCTGTATTCACCGGCTTCTGGAGCAACAAAGTCCACGATCTCATAATTGTTGTGCCAACTCACCGAAGAAGCCACTGTGCTCCCACTTGGGGAGATTATCAGAAGATCAAAGTCTGTAGACAAAGGATCTGTAGAATAGTCACTTGCTGGGTTAGAATCCCAGCAAATCACCGCCCGTATGCGCTCGCCTGCATAGGCGTGTGTGCTTCCAACCACAAAGTCAGAGCCTCTGAAATCGTATGAACTCCCGTAACCATCAAAAGGATTACTGGGGTCATTGGGATCGGTGATATTATGGATGATCTTGTAGCCCCACCCTCCACTGTAAAAGACGGCAAGCGCAGAAGCCACATCAATGGCACCGGCCCCATCTTTCTCACTCAAGCGAGCATCCCCTTCTACATTGTGGATAGCCGAGGCCATGATGATAGCCTTCACTGCCTCAGGGTTAGTGCGTATGTACCAGTAACGCTGGATCAATAAGGCTGCTAAGGCAGATACCTGAGGAGTGGCTACACTGGTGCCAGTTTGAGGCCAAAATCCATCATCTCCGCGGTTAATATCGACCGTCGTGACATCTACACCTACAGCTACCACTTCGGGTTTTTCTCGGTCGCCAGAAGTAGTCTGGCCGTCAATATAGGGGTCTATGTAAGCAGAGTCGGCCCATATCGTGTCATTCCAATGGGGATCATTGTGATCATCAGAAGCACCAACTGTGATCACGTTGTAGGCCTTGCCCGGGCTTTTCACGTTGCCGCCTCCGGCTCCGGCGGCCACAGCGATCGTGGGGTCGCGCAGACGTACCAGATAGTCAAACACACGGTCTTCCCATTGCATCACCCGCGTGGACGTGGTAGAGATGCTGGCATTGATTACGAAAGCGTCTCGATCAACCAGGAAATTGATTGAGCCGGGACCTACTCCTCCTCCAGCACTCACCAACTCGTCGCTTCCATAAGCAATACCCCGATACTGGGGAAAGTTGGGATGATCACCGATCATTACCCCTGCCACGAGAGCTGCGTGCCAGTCCGTGGGATTGTTACTATCGGCAGCCACAACTTTCCCCTGAAGCGCTCGGTGGGTAACGTTAGGATTCACGACACCTCCGTCTATCATACCGATACGCACACCCTGACCGGTGTAACCGCTGTTCCAGGCTGCGGACGCCCGGATTGTCCCCCCTACCGAATCCAGTTCTGGTACAACTTCACTGCTTCCCCTGTGGTAAATAGCCACAAGATTCTCCAGCGAGGCTCGGTTTAACTCCAAAATCACTTTGGCAGGCAACTCGACTTCTATACCGGGGAAAGCACTCAGAGCATTGGCCTCATACCCCCTCGCCCGCAGAAAAGCCGCCACCGGCTCTGCGGCTTGCAAGTGGGCTTGATCGAGGAGATCATTGTAGTCCCGCCGGATTCTGTCAAATAGCTCACGTTCAATCGGTATGGGCTGACCACGCTCATCTACAGGCTGACCGCTGGCGAAGCGATAGGCCTGGACTTGAGGGTAGCGTCTGGCCAGTTCCTCGTTGACCCATTCGTAATCCACACCACCTACCCACAACAACACTCGGCTTTTCTCTTGCGAGGGTCGCGTTCGCAGATAGTAGTACAGCGGAAGTTCCATCTTGCCGTACCGTGACCGTCGGGCCGTGTTTTCTGCTGCCTCCAATGCCTCAACGTTTACCGATTGCCCCTGTGCATTGACGGCTACCTCGTAGATGTCTCCTCGCGTACTGTCCTGTATCTTGCCCCGCCACACAATCTGCCCGGTGAGGGCATAGTATTCCATCATGCCTGCTGCGATATCCAGGCTGCTTACCGGTACCCCTTCTCGTCGGGATACCAGAGACAAGATCTGATCAGCATAATGCTCGCGGAAGGCTACTTCCTCGGTTGCCCAGTAGGCCCCTGGATCGGTTAACCCCTCAGTCAGGATTTCCTTCGTATCCCCGTCGATAAGCACTTCGTAGAGGACCGGGGTGCCGTCCTGGCTATCCAGTACGAGGCCTTGCCAGAGAGACCGATGCGTCAATGGAAACCCGATTGTGAAAGCGTCTACCAACAGTAGCCGATCTTGGGGTACTTGCTTACGTTGAGCGATGAACAGCAAGGCACGCTCAGAGTTGGGAAGGTTGGGTGAAATGGTTGGGAACGGTGTGGGCATTGGAGTAGGCAGAGGCGATTGGAAATATAGCGGCTGTGAAGTCTGCGATTCCGGCGTGGGCAAAGGTGATTGGAAAGCCTGCAATTGCGAGGGGCGGGCGGCAATGCCCAGACATATCAAAACAACCGCTAATGCCCCACCGACGATTATGTGCTCTGTGCGAATCTTTCTGAACATGGTGCGCTCCTCTTGTTTTAAGGAATGACATATGTTTGTCGAGTGACCTCTTCACCGTTGGCAATTAGAACAAAAGTGAGGGAACCCTTAAGGTCTTCAATTTTACGCACTTTGAGGATATAGTAAGGAGAAGTGAGCGTTTCACCTACGACTTCTCCGGGAGATGGTTCGTTGAAGTTAGCATAGACAAAGACAGTTCCTTCTTTAAGCTCAATATCTGTCACTTCAACAGAATACCCGGTCGTGTATTGTTGGCCCTGGAAAACGGCTATGACGAAAAATGTGGAAAAGTTGACAGTGTGTATTTGTTCTAGCACTTCTGGATATACTTGTCCACTAAGAGACTGTACATCGCTGGAGCTAGTAATCACCTTTAGCCTTGGTACATCCTCGTAACTGTAATCGCTTTTCCCGGATACCTGGTCGGTCAATTTTTCCCACGCCAAGTGAACCTGTTGAGGCGTCTCTTCTTGCTGGACACAACTAACGATCAGGAAAATGACCCAGATCAAAAACACAACAGTGAACACTTTGTGCTTTGCTTCCATACTATCCTCCCCAATTATGACTGACTTTCCTGATGCTTGTCGGCCACCCAACGATCTGCCGCTCAGCCGCTGCGACCGAGTGAGCGAAGCGAGCGAGGGAGCAGTCGGCTGGAGCGAGCAGTTAGGCCGCCCTTACGGATAGGTCTTCAAGGCGAGGGGAATATACACTCTGCACGGCCCATCCACACACACGCCGACGTCATAAGAGCGCCAGCCCCGCTCGCTGAACCAGAAGTTGCCATTAGCGGAGGTCACATACACATCAAAACGGATCGTATAAGCCCCGGGGCCCCAGTTGGGGATGTTCTGGATGGTCAGGTTCACCGTCGGCGAAGGATCGCCCTTGGGCGTCCCACATGCCGAGGCCGAACCGCTGCCTGTGACCTCCCCAAAGCCGGTCTTCGCCCAGCGATACCGCAGTGCATAACTGAAGTTGGGATAGCCGCACGTCCAATCGGAAACGCCCGTGTTCTGCACTTCCACCGAGATGGGATACGCGCTGCCGTGAGACATTGTGGGCGGGCGGTTGTCCGGCGTGCCCCAATTGATCTGCAAGGGGTTCCAACGGTAAAACGGAGTGAGCCGAGTTCTGTTGCTGGCATCCCGAATGTGCACCCCCGTGTAGTAGTGCACCAGGATCTGTTCGGCCCGCTCCCAGCGCACGCTCCAGGAGCCCAGGTCTCGATTGAGGTTGAAGCTGAGATTGCCCCGCGCCCAGCGGCTGGCTCCCTTCTGGCTCATGCCGCGGCCATGGCTATCTCGAACAATGTCTGGATGAGAACTGATAGGGTCGTCAACCGCTGTCAAATAGGGATACCCACCACTTACCGTTCGAGTAGGAACATCACTAAAGTATTCGGTGAAGGCCGGTAGGTCATCGTGAGGGTAGGTGCCGTAAGAGAGGTAGAGGCGAGGAGCAATAGCGCTGCAGACGATCCGCTGATTAGGGTTGAGATTGCTACTAATACAAGGGTTGCTCGGATTATCGGGGAAGGTGGCTGACGGGAGGGCTTCAAAAGCATAGGGCACAAAGACCTGGAATTGGGTGGAGTTGTTGATGGTGCTTCCTCGGTTGATGTGCCAGTAGGCATAGGAACGAGCGGCAATGGCCTGCGCCTGGATAGCGGTGGGGTGGAACGCCTCCACGCTGATCTCCTTGGGCACAACATCAAGCAAATAGTCAGATTCGATCGGAATAGTGATTGGATTTTGGCTATATGGGTAGCCTATCCTGTGACTTCTCTCGCATATTGGGGAGCTATAGTCATCGCAAAAGGCTGTACAGCCATAGTATGTATCATTGGATGAACAGAGGTGATAGGCCCCAGTAACCGGATTGACCCAGCGGGCGCCGCTTGACTCCAATCTATACACACGTAGGGTGATATTTGATGAAGGACCAAAAGAGGCAAAAACGCTCTGAAAACTAATCACCTTCAAAAAGAGTAAAGTCATTAAAAGAGATTTAAAGCGATGGTATAGCATCATACCCTCCTTACGGCCCTGATACTTCTACTAGGCATAATGGGCCATATAAGCAGGTCACGGCAAGGAAATTACCTTTCGGAGACCAAGCTAAATCCCAGCCTGCATCACCAGCTGGAAATACGATATGAGGCAGCACGGGCTTGCTCCGTCCCGTTACACCCTCGACAAGATAAAGACCCTCCCACGTTGCCCCATCACGATATTCTACAGTCGCTAATACGGTCAACATTTGGCTATTTGGAGCCCAAGCGATACCCGCCACATAATGCCGTCCTGGCTCGATGTCTGGGCCTGGGGACACCGTGCGGCGCTCTCCCGTTTCCATATCCAGGACGGTAAGCTGCGTGCGCCGAAAGGGCATCTGCAGGCTATCCGTTGTGATGAATGCCACATAGCGTCCATTCGGGCTCCACTGCGCCTGCAGAGGCCAAGGGGGAATGTCCATCGCTTCGGCGTTATAGTCGCCTACAGCCAGTTCGCACCATTGACCTGTCTTCAGGTCCAGCAAGAACGTCCAGAACTGCGAATAGAACACCGCTTGTGAACCATCGGGACGCCAAACCATCTTGAACTCGGGTGACCGATCCCGCACGGCCCACTCTAACCCCGGTTTCAGATAGCGCAATGGGGCAAGGTCTAAAGGGGCTACTTGGATGCTCTTGGTTTCCATATCGTAGACCTGCAAGCGATCCGGCTCCGAGCGGAGAAAGAACCACAGCCGCTTCCCATCGGGGTCAACGGCCAGAGCCCCCCACACATCGGAGGTCAGGCGCTCCACCTGCTGAGGAGTCCCGTAGCTAACCCACAATTCCGGATGGTAGCGTATTGGTTGTTCCTCCCCCTTTTCCGCCACCAGGGTCAAGTAGGCGACAGCCTGCAAAGCCGGCAACCAGACCGGTTTGCCGCTGTTCCCTTCCCGCTCGGCATAGGTGATCAACTCACCGGTCTGGACGTCCAAAACGTCAATGGTTTGACGGTTCGTGCCGGGGACATCCCGGGTGATCAGCAACCGTTGGCCATCAGGTAGCCATCCGGCAATACCGATCGCCCCCGGATGAGTCAGCGCGATGCGGGGTTCGGAAAACCGATAAGTCTCTAAGGGATATTCAGATTGAGCAGGTGCAGGAGGCCCCACAAACGTACAAGGGGGCGCCGGTGCCGTCGGCGGGCCAGGCGATGGAGGTGTCGCCGGGGGTGGATAAGGGGATTGGATGGGCGTCTCGATGGGCGATTGGAACGCCTGAGACGCCGGTTTTGCTTCCCTTTGCAATCCTCTAAAAGTGAGAGCCAAAGCAATTGCCAGCGCTCCGAGCGCCAACAGGCCCAATAATCCTTTAGCAATGGTGAGCAAGCCTTTCATTTCACACCTCCATACTGGCTGATACTTGCCCCTCACCCGAAGTAAATCCAGGCGAGGGGCGGCCTAACGGCTTGCGCTTGAGCGGCGGCGCTTTCAGCGCCGTCCGCTCCAAGCGCAGGTTGGGCACGGTTGGCCATCTATTGCTTGATCACCTTGCCCGCGCTGCCGCTCAACGATTGTTCAAGACCAGCGGCAGGAATGCATCATGCAATGGGGGTTGATGGGTGACCGAGAGGGCGATCGGCTGGCTAGCATACACCGCCGCTGCCCCTGCAAAGCGATCCGTCAGCTCTTGAAGGATCTGCCGGGCATCTACGAGCCAGGTGGAGCCACTTGGTAGCGCCCGATAGGTGCGCGAATCGACAACATGGCCATTCTCCAGAAAGATCACGCTCACCTGGGCCGAAGTACCACCAGTGTTCCGAATGGATAGTGTGGTGTTCCAGTTCGCGCCAGCTAGGTAGAAAACTCGAGGAACGAGGGTCTCGGCATAAGCATGGTATGTGGTGGTGCTGTAATCCCAGCGAATGTATCCCTTCTCGAAAGACTGGCACTGGCCATAGG
Source organism: uncultured Hyphomicrobiales bacterium (assembly GCA_964524325.1). GTDB lineage: Bacteria > Bacteroidota > Ignavibacteria > Kapaibacteriales > UBA2268 > Naka2016. The sequence goes on along the minus strand of CAZGCT010000022.1, from coordinate 2,108 downwards.
TTCCGGAGCAGCTATGCTGAGCCTCAAGGGGAGAACCCGGTTCGCCATCCAACGCCTCCCACTGGTCACGGATGGCGCCGGTCAGTTGAAACGGGCCATAGGTAATGCCATTCTGATCCCGATACCCCATCGGGATCGGATCGCGACTGCGCCACCAATCGTGGGTGTGCCCCCACGGTCGGTTCCAGGGATCTTCGTACCACTCCCCCCACCAGCCGTAGGGGTCCACGACATCCCCATCTTCACCCCCATAGCGTACCTCAAAGTGCAGGTGTGCTGCGCCGGTGCCCGTGTTGCTGCTCAATGCAATCTGCTGCCCTCGCTCAACTTGAGTGCCATCAGCAATCCGAGAACCGGGATCTACATGACCATATTTACTCCAGTAGCCACCGCCGTGATCAATTACAACAGCGGAACCCAGAATCGTGCGGCGATAGGCAGTACCCGGCGCCGCGGCTGCGATCGGCGTGTTCAACGGAAAAGCGTAATCAATCGCCGGATGGCCGTCATAGTAGATGCGCCGCCCACCGCAGTTAGGTTCTGTATGGTAGCCGCAGACCCGAGTCCCACCAGACCAGTAACAATCCGCACATCCATGCTCTTGACGCCCTCTCTCCTTGGTGTAAATGGTCAAGACGCCATCAACGGTATAATTCGGATTGGAGTGGTCAAAGTACGAAGTGAGCCGGAAGCGTCTCGCACCTGGATAGGAGAAGCGCGGTTCCGTTTGAGCCAAAACGAAGGGGCCGGGGTCGGAAGGGATGATCAGGAGTAAGCTGATAAGCAACAAGACCACATTCAGGCGTTTCATTCGGAGCCTCCTCAGCGGATCACATCCACACGCCGCGGCATCATCGGGCTGTTGTGAGTCAACTGGAGCAAGCCGCTTCCATCGGCGTTGATGATCCAGGCATTGGGCTGACCATCCAGGTTGGCCATAAACACCACCGCTGAACCATCGGGTGTCCAAACCGGTGACCAAGCCCCTTGTCCCTTCAGTGAGGTCAACGGACGCCACTTCATTGAAGGGACCTCCACTATCCACAGATTGCTGACCAGTTTGCTCAAATCGAAATCGGCCGATCGGTCCTCCATATTCTCCCGCCGCACCACCAGGATTTGATCCCCCTGAGGCGACCAGGTGGGGAAACTGTCAAACACCCCCTCCGGGCTGAGGGGCCATTGCTTACCAGTCTGAACGTCCATTACCCATAGTGGACCAAAACTGTTAAACTGAATGACCGTCTGATCCCAGATGTAGGCGATGAATCGTCCATTCGGTGACCAGCTAATGAATTCTGGCCTGTCACCCGGCTTAGGCGAAGGTGCGGACACTTCGTGGGAGAGGCGGCCAGTCGTATCCCTAAAGATCAACCGGTCGCCCTGGATAACGGTATAGGCAATCGTGTTGCCATCCGGGGAGACGGCGGCATCGGTCACCGTCTCGCCTTCCGGCGTAATCCGCTGCGACTCCCCCGTCTCAATGTCCAGGATCTCCAGCCAGTCGCTCATCAGTAGCACCCGACGCGAATCCGGGAACCACCCTCGAAACCAGGTCTCTTTGAACCGACAACCGTTGGTCTTATCCAAATGACAAATGCCGATTTGGAATCCTGTGCCGTGGACGAGATCCACGATAAAGACATCGAAAATCACCCCTTCCGTGGCGCAGATGCTGACTGCGACGTAGCGGCCATCTGGAGAAGCCTCCAAAGCGCACAATTCTCCTTGGCCCTTAAATGTCTCTCGAGGGAGGGTGATGAGCCGATACGTGTTACCCGTGGCAGTTTTAATCAAGGGATCAACCGCCACGGAAGGGATAGGTTTAGGGGGCACAGGCACCTGTGTGGGCGTGGGAAGAGGGGAATGTATTATTGCCAAAGGTGTGGGAGAAGTTATGGGAGATTGTCCAACCATTGACGGAGTGGCAACGCGGAGTAAGAGAGCAAGTCCTACGGTTAAGACAATCAAGGCGAGTAAACCCAGCAAACCCCCTACAATTTTCAGGTAACGGTTCATCTTAATACCTCCTCATTGCGATCAGGAACGTGCCCAACGGCCTGCGCTTCACCTGCGCCGCGAAGCGCAGCGGAGCGGCGTCGGCTGCA
>CAZGCT010000021.1:0-9399 GCA_964524325.1 uncultured Hyphomicrobiales bacterium | reverse complement strand
GGGGTTTATCTGTGCCACTGTGGAGAGAATGTAAAAGGCGCCATTGATATCGAAGAACTGAAAAAGTATGTGGAAACACTTCCTGATGTTGCATTGGTCAGAAATTATGTTTTTATGTGTTCTGACCCAGGACAAGATTTAATTAAAGAAGATATTAAAAGCGGTGCAGTGGATCGTGTAGTAGTAGCAGCTTGCACACCAAGAACGCACGGTCCAATTTTTAAACAAGCAGTTGAAGATGCAGGACTTAATGGATATTTTCTTGAAATGGCTAACATAAGAGATCAGGATAGCTGGCCACATTGGCATAACAAAGAAGGTGCTCTTGAAAAGGCAAAGAGACTTATTAGAAGTGCTGTCGCCAAAGTAAGACTTAATGAGCCTCTTGAAGATCGCTATGGAGATATGGAAAAATCAGTTTTAATTATTGGTGGCGGAATTGCAGGCATGTTTGCAGCTCTTGACCTTGCAAACATGGGAATAAAGGTCTATCTTGTTGAGAGACAGCCGTCAATTGGCGGTAATATGTCAAAGATTGACAAGACCTTCCCAACCATGGACTGTTCTGCTTGAATACTCACACCTAAGACGGGCGAGGTCGCCCAGCATCCAAATATAGAGCTTATCACATACGCAGAAGTAGATGATGTTAAAGGTTATGTAGGCAATTTTGATATTCGCATTAAAAAGAAAGCCAGATATATTGACTGGGATAAATGCATAGGCTGTGGTATCTGTACAGAAATTTGTCCCGCAAGAGTTCCGAATGAATATAATTATGGATTAAATCAGAGAAGAGCTGCCTATATTGAGTATCCTCAGGCAGTACCAAAGAAAGCAGTTATAGATGAACCAAATTGTTTGTACTTCAAATCAATGAAAAAGACAGGCAAGCCTGCATGTGAAATATGCAAAAAAGGTATCCCACCAAAGGGAATACAGGGGTGTCCTGCAGATGCTATAAAATTTGAAGATAAAGACGAATATTTAAATATTAAAGTAGGTGCTGTAATTATTGCTACAGGATTTAAACCTATGGCAAAAACTCATTTCAAGGAGTATTCACCTCATAGCCCAGATGTTATTACCTCAATGGAATTTGAAAGAATTCTCTCTGCAACAGGACCAACAGGTGCTGAATTAAAAAGACCATCAGATGGAACAAAACCCAAATCAATTGCCATGATTTCATGTGTTGGAAGCAGAGATGAGAGATATCATAGATACTGTTCAAAAGTATGCTGTATGTATATGCTTAAGCATGCAAGAATTCTTAAAGAAAAATATCCTGATATAAAACTTTATCTGTTCTTCATAGATGTAAGAACAGCAGGTAAGGATTTTGAGGAATTCTATGTTTACACAAGAGAGCTTGGAGCAAAGATAATAAGAGGTGGGAGAGTGTCAGCAGTTGATGTAAGACCTGATGGAAAACTTAGAGTAAGAGGTTTTGATGTTGATCTATGTTCACCTGTAGAGGTAAATGTTGATTTAGTTGTACTTGCTACAGCAATTGAACCACCAGATGGTGTTGAAGAAATTGGAAGAATGTTTAGTGCAACCTGCGGTAGGGAGGGATTCTTAAGAGAAGTTCATACAAAACTATATCCTGTTGAAACTTCAGCAAGAGGTGTATTTATTGCTGGATGCGTTCAAGGACCAAAGGATATTCCTGAGTCAATAGCCCAGTCTCGTGCAGCAGCATCAGCAACTGCAGCTTTGATTATTCCTGGTAAGATTAAATTTGAGGCTATAGTATCTGAAGTTGACAGAGATAAATGTAGCAGTTGTGGTGTATGTGTACCCCTCTGCCCTTACACTGCTATTAGAATTGAAGAATATAAAGGTAAGGAAAAAGCTTATATTGAACCTGCACTTTGTGCTGGTTGTGGAGTCTGTGCAAGTGCTTGTCCATCAAAAGCTATTACTTTCCATGGTTTTACAACAGAGCAGATTATGGCACAGATTGATGCATTAACAGAGGCATAAAACTAAAATAATATAAGGAGGGAAAAATGGAAGAGGGTGGAGTAAATGTAATTGATCTCACCCAAGGTGATGAAAGTTTTATAAAAGAGTTGCAAGAATTAGGAGCAGATGAGCTTAAAGAGTGTATACAGTGCGGAAAATGTGCATCCACATGCCCAATGGCTTTATCAGGTTTAGAATTTTATATTAAAAGAATAATTCATGCAGCTAATTTAGGATTAAGAGATATTCTTCTTGAGGATTCCTCTGTATGGGGATGTCAATCTTGTAACCGCTGCGTTGAAATATGTCCTATGGATGTAAAGCCCTATGAAGTAATTCAAGCAGTAAGAAGAGCAGCTGTTAAGGTGGAGTCATGCCCAGCAAATACCTATGAAGGTCTTAGAAATCTCTATAGATTTGGACATGCTGTTTTCCCAAAGGGCTTTGAGGAAAGAAGAAAGAAAGTAGGTTTACCTGAAAAACCGCCAACAGCTGTTAGCAATGAAGAGCTAAGAAAGAAATTCCAGGAAATACTTAGAAATACTATCCTGGAAGAAATAGCACCATTCCCGCTTGACTAAGGAGGCAAGAGATGAAAAAAATAGGTTTTTTCCTTGGTTGTAACATACCTTTTAATAGGCCAGATATTGAATATTCTGCAAGATATCTTCTCAATGAGCTTGGCTATGAAATAGTAGAGCTTGAGGGTGCAACTTGCTGCCCTGCCTTTGGAACAATGCCTTCATTAGATATTGTAGGATGGGCAGCTGCTTCAGCTTGGAATTTAACCATTGCAGAAGAGAAAGGTGTAAATATATTGACAGGTTGTGGTTCTTGTTATGGTTCATTGAATGAGGCAAGATATCATATGGAAAAACATCCTGAAATTAAGGAGCAGGTAAACAAGATTCTTGCCAAAGTAGGAAAAACATATAATGGTACAGCAAAGATATCAAATTTTATAAATTTCTTATATGAAGAGGTTGGATTAGACAATATAAAAGGAAAAATCAAAAACAATCTCAATGGACTAAAATGCGCAGTTCAAACGGGCTGCCATAATCTATGGCCTAGTAAAGCCTATCCAACCAATGAGGATAATACTTTTTTCCCAACAAGACTTAGGGAGATTTGTGAAGCAATGGGTGGAGTTGCACCTCACTATAGCACCATAACTGATTGCTGTGGAATGGGTGCTTTAAGATCAAATGCTCCAGAGAAATCTCTTGCTTTATTCAAAAAGAAGCTCGATGTGATAAAAGAAGAGCTTGATCCAAATGTAATTGTTATTGGATGTAGTTCTTGCCTACTGCAGTTTGATGCCGGGCAGTCGCTTTTAATAGAGCAGAAGAAATTAAATTATAAGATCCCTGCTCTTCACATTGCTCAACTTACAGCTATAGCTTTAGGTGCAGATGTTGAAAAAGCCACAGCATTGGCATCAATTCCATTGAATGGAGTAATAACCAAGATAAAAGGAGGGAATTAAGATGGCATGGGAGCCAAGACTTATTGTTATTGCCTGCCATTGGTGTACTTATGCAGGGGCAGACCTGGCAGGAAGCTTACGTTATTCATATCCGCCCACAGTGCATATAGTAAGAGTGCCATGTAGTGGAAGGGTTGAACCTGAATTTATAGCAGAAGCTCTTAAAAGAGGAGCAGATGGAGTATTTATAGGTGGATGCCACTTTGGTGACTGCCATTATAAAGAAGGTAATTACAAAGCAATTAGAAGATTTAAGCTTCTTAAGAGATCTCTTACTGAACTTGGAGTTGAACCTGATAGAGTGCAGCTTGAATGGATTTCAGGAAGCGAAGGTAAAAAATTTGCTGAAGCCATGACAGCTTTTGATGCCAGGATAAGAGAACTTGGACCAAGTCCTTTGAAAGGAGGGGCATAATGAGTAAACCAAAACTTGCATATTATTTAGCTGGTGGCTGTGGTGGATGCGATATCGCAGTTGTAGATATATCTGAAATGTTGATAGATGTTGCTCTTGCTGTAGATATTGTTTTTTGGGCACCAACAGTTGCAGATGTAAAATATAAAGATTTAGAAGCGATGCCAGATGGCTCTATTGATGTAGGTCTTTTTACAGGAAATGTTAGAAACTCAGAGCATGAGCATATTGCAAAGGTTTTAAGAAATAAATGTAAAGTTTTAATAGCCTTTGGAATTTGCGCAGCCTGTGGTGGTATAAAAGGTCTTGTTAACCTTCATACAACAGAAGAGCTTCTTGATAAAGCCTATATAAATACTTTTAGTACTGATAATCCTAATAAAGAATTACCACAGACAAGCTGTGTTGTAAATGGAAAATATGAATTAACTCTTCCAACTTTAATGTATGCAAGACCACTTGATGAAGTGGTAAAGGTTGACTACTATATTGGTGGATGTCCACCCCATTATGAACATGTAAAAGCAGCATTTACAGCATTGCTTTCAGGACAACTACCCCCACCTGGTTCATGGATAACAATGGGTAAAGCTGTATGTGAAGTTTGTGGTAGAAACCCAGTGTTAAAGGGTAAGCCAAAGAAGCTTGCGACAACTATAAAGAGAACAATTGATGGGGCACCAAGTGAAGATGGTTGTCTTCTTGAGGAAGGATATCTCTGTTTAGGTCCTGTAACGCAGGGAGATTGTGGTTCTAAATGTCCAGCAGCAAATATTCCTTGTAGAGGCTGTGGTGGACCAATACCTGGTGTCAAGGATTATAGCTCGCGTGCAATAAGTGCTATTGCAAGTATGCTTGATAATGAAGAACTTGTTGACCAGATTCCTGATCCAGTTCATCTATTCTACAGATATACATTGCCATCTTCTTTTCCATATAAAAGATTAAAGAGCTAAAAATGGGCTTGATAGATATAATAAAAAAATTAACCCAGAAGGGGGGAAAGGGAATGAAGAAAATTGAAATTAATCCGATGACAAGACTTGAAGGTCATGGAAAAATAACTATATTTCTTGATGAACAAGGAAATGTTGAAGAAGCTTTTATGCAAGTTGTTGAGTTTATGGGTTATGAGAAGTTTCTAATAGGAATGCCCATTGAGGAAGTTCCCCGAACTGTAAGCACCATATGCGGAGTCTGAAGGGGCGTGCATTATACAGCCTCAGTGAAGGCTGCAGACGCAGTTTACGGGGTAGAACCCACCCCAACAGCTAAAAAGATAAGAGAGCTTTTCTATAACGCTCACTATGTAGAAGACCACACAGGGATCCTTTATGCTCTTGGTTTTCCAGATTTCGTGTGTGGTCCGACAGCATCACCTGCTGAAAGAAATTTAGTAGGCCTTGTTCTTAAGGTAGGTGCAGATGTTGGAAAGCTTGTCCTAAAGAAGAGATATTCAGCAGTCAAGATTTTTGAGCTTACCTCTGGAAGACCAAGTCACCCAGTTGCAGCTCTTCCAGGTGGTTGGTCAAAGAGAATTTCTGAAGAAGAGAGAAAAGAAATTCTTGCCTGTGCTGATGACTGTATAGAGCTTGCAAAATTGACATTGGATGTTTTTGATAAAGTTGTTCTTCAAAACAAAGAATATATGGCACTTGTAACAGGAGATGTTTATAAAGTAGTTAGCAATTATATTGGTACAGTTGATGAAAATGATAAAACCACATACTACGATGGGACTCAGAAAATTGTTGATACAAAAGGAAACGAATTAGGCAGATTTAAAGGAATTGGGTATCTTGACTACATAGCAGAAAGAACTCTACCTTGGAGTTATCAGAAAGCACCATATCTAAAGAAACTTGGATGGACCGGTCTTGTAGATGGTGATGGAACGAGTATTTATAGTGTTGGTCCTCTTGCAAGATTTAATGTTTCAAGCGGATTTGACACACCAGGTGCACAGGAAGCTTACGAAAAAATGCTTGCTGCTTTTGGTGGAAAGCCAGTTCACAATACATTAGCATATCACTGGGCAAGAGCAATAGAGCTTTTGCACGCTGCAGAGAAAGTAAAGCAAATTGCCTCTGATGAAAGTATTACAGATCCCAATGTCCGTCAGGAACTCGGTACTCCTGTTGGTGAAGGAGTAGGAATTGTTGAAGCCGCAAGAGGTGTGCTGATTCATCATTACAAAACAGACGACAAGGGAATTGTTACAGATGCAAATCTCATTGTTGCAACAACTCATAACAAAGGACCAATGAATATAGCAGTAAAGAGAGCAGCACAGAACTTTATCAAGGGTGGCAAGGTTGATGAAGGAATACTTAATCTTGTTGAGATTGCCTATCGTCCATATGACTTATGTTTCGCATGTTCAACTCATACATTGCCAGGAAGAATTCCTGTAAGAATAGACATAATAGACCATCACGGTGAACTTGTAAAAAGCCTAAGAAACTATGAATTAGCCTAAAAGACTTCTATTTAAGCGGGGGTTTTTACCCCCGCTTTCTATATTCAGAGATTTCAGTGAGGTCAAATGAAAAGTGTAATTATTGGTATTGGTAATCCTAATTTTAAAGATGATGGTGTTGGTTTAAAAATAGTGGAACATTTTGAAGGAGATGTTGATAAGGTTACACTTTTAAATATAGGTTTTAATTTGATTGATTCATTATTAGGATATGACAAAGCAGTGATTGTGGATGGAGTAAAGACAGGAAAAGAACCCGGAAGCATTATTGAATTTAATGTTGACTTCTGGGGAAATGTTTATGCAAGCGGTACTCACAATTTTTCAATCTTTGAAATTATAAGAATTGGATATTCAGTATTTCCTGATGAAATGCCTAAGGAAATCAAAATTATCGGTGTAGAAGTAGAAGATGTGGAAACTTTAAGTAGAGAGTGTAGTCCTTCTGTAGAGTCAGCTATACCAAAAGCTGTATCAAAAATAAAGGAATATTTAGGAATAAATTAATTAATAAATTAATTTAAGAGCAAAATAGCCTAATAAAAAAGCTAAAGAAGGAGTTACTACAAAATTAATTGCAATTTTTTTCAAAAGTCCAAGTTTAACTGTTTTGATACCTTTTGTTAATCCTACTCCACTAATGCCACCTATAATGCAATAGGTTGTTGATATTGGCATACCTAAAAAAGTGAAAAACAAGACGCATGCTCCTGCCCCAAGTTGAGCAGCAAAGCCGGAATAGGGGTCTAATGTAGTGATTCCCTTACCAACTGTTTCAATTACTCTATGACTTAAAAGAAGTGCGCCTGAGAAAACCATAATTGAAGCAATTGAAAATAGAAAAACTTTATTTATTTTAATTCCTGAATGCATAAGTGGACCGAGCACTGTGGCAAGCTCATTGGCACCAGTGTTATAAGAAATGAGCGCTCCGCTCAATATAAGAAGAAATCTTAAAAGTTTTTCAATCTGAAAGAACGGAAATTTTGATATGGTTTTTTCAAGTCCTTTATACAAAAGAAAAGAAAAACACATTGCTACAAAAGGTGAGATTATCCATGAAACTATAATTTTTATTAGTGATAGGAAATTGATGGCACTGTCAGAGGCAACTGCTGAACCTATTAAACTTCCTATAATGACTTGATGGGAAGAGAGAGGAAGCCTTCGCCAGTTAGAAATTATTATCAATATAGCTGATAAAGCAAGGGCTACTATTGCTATTGATAAATTCACATCCACGATATTTTTGCCCACTGTTTTCATGACCTTCTGTCCCTGTAGGAGAATACCAAGAAAGACAAGAATTCCAAATAGAAATATTGCTCTTTTTAATTTTATTATTCCTGCTCCTATGCAGATACCAAGTGCATTGGAAGCATCGTTTGAGCCTATTCCAAAGGCAATAAGAAAGCTGGCTATTATTGCAACTTCTATCATCTTTCTCCTTTTTAAATAATTTTGGAAGGAAATTTTATTTAAGGCTTATCTCAATAATATATAAATAATCGCTTGCATCTTCTATTAAATCACTTATTTTCGTGTTATATTCCACAAAGTCAGATATTATTTTGCCATCCCAGAAATTATTTAGTTCAATAGCTCTTAACTTGTTAATTATATCGAATTTAAGGTCATCTACCTGTTTTTCATATATTCTTATAGCAAGATTTTTTTCTTTAATGTCCCCTCTCGCTGTTAATGTATCAAATGCAATTAGAAGAAGTTCACATATTGCAGCGTTAATCTTGGCTATTTTCTCACATTCAGGCTTAATTATTTTATATAGGTCATCTCTTACATATCTAAATTCAAAGGCTGCATCCTCAAGAACATCGAAGGCTTCATCAACCATTTCTATAAATCTACATATATTAGGCCTTATAAAGGGAAGAAAAGCACCTTGATGTATATTTGAAATAATTTCTCTTCTAACTGAATCAGCTTCTCTTTCAAGGTCTGTCACACAGAATGTGCCTTCTTTGTTTTCGGTAGAAATTGAATTTTTGAAACATTCGGCAGCTGAGCAGAGTATTTTTATATGTGTTTTTATATCTTCAATAACTTTTTTTTCTAATTTACCACCTATGATTTTACCAAGCATGTTTTAGGATCTCCTTGCTTTTTCTATTAAAGTTGCTGATAATACATCAAGCAAAGAGACAACTCCTGTAATTTCTCTTCCGTCGTGAACAAACACTCTTGCGATGTTGAATTTTTCCATAAGTTTAATTAAATGTTCTAGTTCTGTTTCTTTATCTATACTTATGACAGGTTTTGATGCAATTTGTTCCACGTTGATTTTACGGGGGTCTAAATTTTTAGCTAAAACTTTGAAAACAATATCTCTTACTGTTATTACTCCATACACATCCTTATCGTCCTTTGGCAGAACAATTATTGAACGTATTCTTTTATCAACTAATTTTTCAATAGCATCGAAAACTGTCGCATCTGGTATTACTGTTTCTAATTTAGTATTCATTATTTCCTTTACTTTTGTAAGCATACTTTACCTCCTTAAAATATTTTGTTAAAATTAAATTATTATAATTTTTTTTCTAAAAGTTGACAATCTATTTTAAAAGTTCTTATATTATTAAGTTGTGAATGCCACCGTAGCTCAGTGGGTAGAGCAGCTGATTTGTAATCAGCGGGTCGGGGGTTCGAATCCCTTCGGTGGCTTGAACTATTTGAAAATAAAAGGATATAATATTAATGCGGAGGGGTACCCGAGTGGCCAAAGGGGACAGGCTGTAAACCTGTTGGCGTCAGCCTTCGAAGGTTCGAATCCTTCCCCCTCCATATTTGCGGGAATAGCTCAGCGGTAGAGCGTCAGCCTTCCAAGCTGAGGGTCGCGGGTTCAAATCCCGTTTCCCGCTTTTTTATGCCCATGTAGCTCAGTCGGCAGAGCACGTCCTTGGTAAGGACGAGGTCACCGGTTCGATCCCGGTCATGGGCTTAAGTAAGAGGAAATAAAATAAAAATTTTAAAAGTTTAAGAGACTTTGAAGGAGGAAGAATAATGGGAAAGGCAAAATTTGAG
>CAZGCT010000020.1:4962-12257 GCA_964524325.1 uncultured Hyphomicrobiales bacterium | reverse complement strand
CTGCATCCGATCGTCATCGACGAGCTGCGCATGGTCGATTACGGCTTTCACTGGACGCCGGCCACCGCCGGCATGTTCGTTCCTTTCGACGACGGCGAAAGCATCCAGCTTTGGGATGACGACGAGCGCTGCGAGGAGGAAATTCGCCGCCTCTCCCCGCGCGATGTGGCGGGCTGGCGCGCCATGACCGACGTCATGCGCCGCGCGCGCAACGCCCTGCGCCCGCCCACGGAAGACGACATCTGGCTCTGCCGACGTCCGTCCCGAGAGATGATCGAGGACCGTCTGAAGAACGACCCGGAGGCGCGCAACCTGGTGCTGCACTGGTCGATGGTGGAGTACGTCGAGGAGTATCTCCACGATGAACGGCTGCAAACCGCCTATCTCGGCCAAGGGGTGATCGGCACCAACGCCAGCCCGCACGATCCCGGCACCGCCTCCATCAACTTCCATCACTCGTCGGGGCGGCTGTTCGGCACGGTGGGCACGTGGGGCTACGTGCGCGGAGGCATGGGCATGGTCTCGTTCATCCTGGCCGACATCGCACGCGACCTCGGCGCCACGATTGCAGCGGGAACGCCGGTGGCGCGCATCTTGCCCGGCGAAGGTGTGGAGCTTGTCGGCGGCGAACGCATCCACGCGCCGGTGGTCATCTCCAACGCCGACCCGCGCACCACCCTGCGCCTGCTGGGCGACGCTGCGGACAGCCGCTGGCGGGCGCAGGTCGAGGCGATCCCGCAGGAAGGCTGCACGGTGAAGGTGACGTTGGCGCTGCGCGAGCTGCCCATCTTCACGGCGCGGCCGGACTCGCAGGAGCTGCATCGAGGGCAAATTAACACGCCCTTGACAAAACAAGAGTGGAAAGAGTATCATCCCCTCGCCAAGGCTGGTCACTTGCCGCCGCGTTTGTGGACCGAACTCTACATCCAGACAACGTACGATCCCAGCATTGCACCCGCAGGCCGTCATCTGATGAGCGTTTTTGCGCAATATGTGCCGCACACCTTTGCAGACGGGGACTGGGAAAGTCGTCGGGAGGAGGTCGGCAAGCTGGCCGTCGCTTCGATCGCGCGCTATGTCAGCAATTTTCCCGACGCCATCGAACACATGGAGGTGCTGGGCCCGCCGCACATCGAAGAAAAAGTGGGGCTGGTCGGCGGCCACATCTTCCAGGGCGAAATTCTGCCAGACTACATGTGGGACAAACGGCTGGCCTATCGCACGCCGATGGACGGCCTCTTCCTGTGCGGCGTGGCGACGCATCCCGGCGGCAGCGTGATCGGCGTCAACGGCCGCAACGCGGCGCTGGAAGTGTTGGAATCCGGGTTGATTTAAGGACAAACAAGGAGGAACCTGATGAAGTCACGCACGATGCACCTTTTCCTATGGATGCTCATCCTGCTGGCGCTGAGCGCGTGTCAGATGCCGGTCGCTGCACCGACGGCGGCGACGCCTGTCAGCGAAGAAGCGCCCGCCGCCGATTTGCTCTCCATTGTGCAGCAGCGCGGCAAGCTGATCGTCTCCACCGACCCCGCCTATCCGCCGCAGTCCGAGCTGGTTGCAGGCGTTGCACCGCCGGCCGACACCAAATGCACCGGCGACGAGCGGCCCGCCAATCAGTTCAGCGGCTTCGACATCGACGTGGCGGTCGCCATCGCCGAGAAGCTGGGCGTGGAAGCCTGCTTCGTTACGCCGGACTGGACCTTGATCACCGCCGGCGGTTGGGCCGGTCGCTGGGACTTGAGCATCGGCTCCATGACGATCACACCGGAGCGCATGCGCAACCTGTACTTCACGCAGCCCTATTACACGACGCCGGCGGCCTTCTTCGTGCATCAGGACAACACGACCTTCACGCAGCCCTCCGACCTCTCCGGCAAGCGCATCGGCGTCTGCACGGGCTGCACCTACGAGTCCTATCTGGACGGCACGCTGAGCATCCCCGGCGAGACCATTGAATTTGTAGTGAGCGACGCCCAGATCGTCGGCTATGACACCGACGTGCCTGCGCTGGAAGACCTGGCGCTGGGCGACGGCGTGCGCCTCGACGCCGTGTTGACCGCGCAGCCGACCGGTTTAACCTACATCGAAAACGGCGGCCCGCTCAAGCAGCTTGGCGATCCCGTCTATTTTGAGTACCTGGCCGGCGCCATCGACAAATCTGCTCCTCACGACACGACCGCCTTCCGCGAGGCTGTCTCCAAAGCCATCCAGGAGCTGCATGCCGAAGGCGTGCTGCTGGCGCTGTCGGAGCAGTACTACGGGGTGGACTTGACTACGGCGGCGGCGGAGTTTGACCTGGACCGCCTGGAGCAGTAGCAGGAACGGTGCGGGGGAGGAGACTGGCCGGCGGCGTTGCGCAGCACTGAGCTGACCGTCAGTCTCCTTTTCGGCTGGAAGAAAGGAAGACGTCATGACAGCACGGGCGGGCGAAGAACCTGCTTCCCGTAGACACTATGATCTAACGCGCAAGCAGGATCAGGAGGCCTTCGCCGCACATCTTCTGGCGCAGGAGCGACGCCGACGCAGGCTGCAACGCATTCGCGTCTTTGCGGTGTGGATCGCGCTCTTCGCCATCCTTTGGTTTGTCTTTTCCTTCCTCAACATCGACTTTGGCTATACGGTCAACAACGCCGAATTTGTCCTGTTGGGCATCGGCGTCACCCTCGGCGTGTCACTGGTTTCCATAACCATTGCGTCGATCATCGCCCTCTTCGGCGCACTGGGGCGCCTTTCCACCAATTCGTTTTTTCACGGCCTCTCCACCTTTTACGTCTCCATCTTTCGCGGCACGCCTCTGTTGGTGCAGATTTTCATCATCTACCTGGGCCTGCCGCAGATCGGACAGCAGATCGCCGCGCGTGGGTATCCCTGGTTGGGTGCGCTCTTCATCTTGACCGCAATTCAGTCCGGCGTGCTGGCGCTCAGCCTCAACTACGGCGCGTATATGACCGAAATCTTCCGCGCCGGCATCCAGTCGGTCAGCCAGGGACAGTGGCAGGCTGCCGCAGCACTAGGGATGAGCCGCTGGCAGACGCTGCGCTTGATCGTCCTGCCGCAGGCGATCAAGATCATCATTCCGGCGGTCGGCAACCAGTTCATCGCCATGCAGAAGGACTCTTCGCTGGTGTCGGTGATGGGCGTGTGGGAGATCACCTACCGCGCCAACCGCTTTGCGCGGCGAGATAGCAAGTACATGGAGATGTTTTTGCTGGCGGCCGCCATCTATTGGGTGCTCACGATCGTCTCGGAGTGGCTCCTGGCGCGGCTGGAAGGGCGCATGGCGCGATCCGATCGGAGATAATGGCATTCGCCTGGGAAAATAGGAAGGCCGGTGCTGAAGAGCGCCTTTCCCGTGGACAGCCGATGCAAAAGATTACACGGAAAACTCTGGAAAGAGCGCGGATAAGGCTGTATAGCTGATTACCGTCAAGCAGCCTTATGTGCAGAAGCCACCACTTCGGTCGTTAATCTCATCGCAATTATTGTCGGACGCCGCGATCGTACACGGTGAAGCTAATCGTCCAACATCTCGCTGCAGCCGACTGCTTTCTTGGCGGCTTCGCCGCCTTGGTCACAGCAGCCGAGCTTGGTGTTGTTAGAGTGTCACAATGGAAATAGCTAACCTCCTGCTATCTGTTGCTGCAGTTGTAATTGCCGCTCTCTCTTTGTGGCACAGCTGGTCGCTTCAGAAAAAGCAGAACGAACTGGCTGCGAAACAACTAGAATTGGCTAATGCGCAATTGTCCAGTCGGACGAAAGCGGATATCATCTGTCAACTGCAGAAAGTTGGAAACACGAAGCGTGTAGTGGTTACAAATGCAGGTCAGGCAGTTGCTAAAGATATAACGCTAGAGATCGAAATTCCTGAGGGGAGATCAAGCCCGCTTTGTGATAATTTCGACAAGGTCTTTCCTGTCAAGAGCCTGCCACCAGGACACAGTGTATCCATACCTGCTGCATTAACCCTTGATACGGGAACGTCATTTAATTGCAAATGCAGCTGGAAAAACGAAGATGAAACAATTGGTGAGAAGTTTGTGCCGCTTACCCTCTAACTACCGATGAGTTGCGTCTGTCAAATCCCGGCGCCTTAAGAATCGTTGTGTGGCCCGTTCTTTCTTCCGACCAGCCAGGCTAACATGCGGATGAAGCTGCCCCCTGCTGCGCTTGGGCTGGCGCGACTCTCGCCGGGGGGCCACTAAAATGAGAATAGGCAAGAAGCTTTCTCGTTCAGGATCGAGGAGAGTCGATGAATGCCAGAAGTCAAAGTCATCTTTGACAACGAGAGTCAGTACAAACGCATTGCAGCTTACATCCTCCCTGGCGAAACGCTATATGCAGTCTATGACTGCAAAGGTGGAGGCACGGGATTTGTAGGGATCACAGACCGACGCATTATCTTCTATGACCAAGGTATACTTTTCAAGAAGAAGGCGATGGTTTCCATTCCGTACAACCAAGTTATCGGCGTTGCAGCGGCTGACGAGGGAATCATCTTTCAGAGCAGCCAGATCACTCTTATTACGGGGGCAGGTAGTTTTTCCTTCGAGTTCCGGGGAGTAGACAAAGCGCAGTGGGCTTATCGTTTCATCCTGAATCAGATGCTCAACCAGAGCAGGTCTTAAGCGCGAGGGCAGCGCCTTGCTCACAAGTGCTGGCCTGCCTAAACCAGCGCATGAACCGATACGCTCCTCTCGTCCGCATGCAGCTGATGTTCAATATCCTCGCTATTGGGCGTTGTCTGTCCCCCCATTTTCGTCGGTCAAGCCCCAACGATTGAAACCATTTCAGTATCCTCGCTGTTGGATCGTTGCCTAGACCTCGCAAAATGGAACACCCCCGCCGACGCGTACGCGTGTTTCAGTATCCTCGCTGTTGGATCGTTGCCTAGACCTGACCACCGTCGACGACAAGCAAGTGATCGTCGAGCGTCGACGTTTCAGTATCCTCGCTGTTGGATCGTTGCCTAGACCCGGGCCGCTGAACGGAGTCTCGATCGACAACATCAGTTTCAGTATCCTCGCTGTTGGATCGTTGCCTAGACCGGGTAAGTCTTCTGAAGTGCGCGCAACGCAAATATGTTTCAGTATCCTCGCTGTTGGATCGTTGCCTAGACCCAAAGCATACAGGAAAAATTCCTGTTCTGGTTTCATAGTTTCAGTATCCTCGCTGTTAGATCGTTGCCTAGACCGCAACAGCCATTCCGTGAAGCGTTCGCGCCGCGGGGTTTCAGTATCCTCGCTGTTTGATCGTTGCCTAGACTAGGTTTGTGCGGGTGTTTCGTGAGTGTGCGTACACGTTTCAGTATCCTCGCTGTTGGATCGTTGCCTAGACGGTCTGCCCGTTTGGCGTTATCGTTATGAGTTGTTGTTTCAGTATCCTCGCTGTTGGATCGTTGCCTAGACTGCGTTGATGTCTAAGCCGGAGCCGCTGCTGAAAGTCGTTTCAGTATCCTCGCTGTTGGATCGTTGCCTAGACCGCCAATCTCCTAAAGGTTGGCTTGCGCCGCCTCCATCGTTTCAGTATCCTCGCTGTTAGATCGTTGCCTAGACCGCTGTACGCCAGCTATGCCGAATGGTGCGCCGAGGCGTTTCAGTATCCTCGCTGTTGGATCGTTGCCTAGACCCAATTTCGACGACGACTACATCGAACGACTGGTGCGTTTCAGTATCCTCGCTGTTGGATCGTTGCCTAGACCCCAGTTGCGACCGGTGCTGGAAAAGCTCCTCCAGGTGTTTCAGTATCCTCGCTGTTGGATCGTTGCCTAGACCAGCATAGTAAGCGTAAACGAAAACGACAGCACTGGTTTCAGTATCCTCGCTGTTGGATCGTTGCCTAGACCATCGTCGCAAACAATATCGAGTTGCAGACGAGGAGGTTTCAGTATCCTCGCTGTTGGATCGTTGCCTAGACCTCCGCACGATTTCCCAATTTTCGTTGATTTCTTCCGTTTCAGTATCCTCGCTGTTGGATCGTTGCCTAGACCAGGCAAAGGATTAAGCATCCAGGACGTGTCAGGAAGGTTTCAGTATCCTCGCTGTTGGATCGTTGCCTAGACCAGCACAGATCATCGACGCCTTGGCGTTTGCATTTGGTTTCAGTATCCTCGCTGTTGGATCGTTGCCTAGACCTAGACGCGGCCAGCGTCCCGTTCGACGAATCCAGCGGTTTCAGTATCCTCGCTGTTGGATCGTTGCCTAGACCTCCTTTTGTGAAACGCCCCAATATATTACGATGATCGTTTCAGTATCCTCGCTGTTGGATCGTTGCCTAGACCCGAAAAGGCAAACGACATTGATCTGTCGCCGCGGCTGTTTCAGTATCCTCGCTGTTGGATCGTTGCCTAGACCCGACTTGCCCACGGACGCCAGTCCAAGCCGCCTTTGTTTCAGTATCCTCGCTGTTGGATCGTTGCCTAGACCCTGACGGGCGCCCGACGGTTGTCCTACTCGATGAGTGTTTCAGTATCCTCGCTGTTGGATCGTTGCCTAGACCCTATGAAACCGGTTGCGACGTGGTGGCCGTGGCGGGTTTCAGTATCCTCGCTGTTGGATCGTTGCCTAGACCCCCCGCCGCCCCCACGCGCGCCATCGCTTGCGTCAGTTTCAGTATCCTCGCTGTTGGATCGTTGCCTAGACCGGAGGGCGTGAGCGGCAAAGAGGCGCCGCTGCTGTGTTTCAGTATCCTCGCTGTTGGATCGTTGCCTAGACCCCAAACCCATCCTGGATGAGCTTGACCCAGTTTTCGTTTCAGTATCCTCGCTGTTGGATCGTTGCCTAGACCGTCGCTGCGCGGCAGCAACTTCGTGAACAAGCTGTAGTTTCAGTATCCTCGCTGTTGGATCGTTGCCTAGACCGCCGGATTCGTCGAGCGCGACCCCAGCCGCGTCTATGGTTTCAGTATCCTCGCTGTTGGATCGTTGCCTAGACCACTACGAGACTGGCTGCGACGTGGTGGCCGTGGCGGGTTTCAGTATCCTCGCTGTTGGATCGTTGCCTAGACCGCTGACGTGGTAGACGAACGCCGCCAGCCATACAGGTTTCAGTATCCTCGCTGTTGGATCGTTGCCTAGACCCTCAAATTTTTTGAGAGTGATGAAATACCAGCGCGGGTTTCAGTATCCTCGCTGTTGGATCGTTGCCTAGACCGGCTGGTGGAACACCTGCACGAAAAAGTTATGGAGTTTCAGTATCCTCGCTGTTGGATCGTTGCCTAGACCCATCTGATTGAACTAGCAGAGCGGCTGCCGTCGGGGGTTTCAGTATCCTCGCTGTTGGATCGTTGCCTAGACC
>CAZGCT010000020.1:0-4862 GCA_964524325.1 uncultured Hyphomicrobiales bacterium | reverse complement strand
GAGCGGCTGCCGTCGGGGGTTTCAGTATCCTCGCTGTTGGATCGTTGCCTAGACCACATCTGATTGAACTAGCAGAGCGGCTGCCGTCGGGGGTTTCAGTATCCTCGCTGTTGGATCGTTGCCTAGACCGCGTCGCCGGACTGCCGCTGGCGCTTGCGCCGGTGTGTTTCAGTATCCTCGCTGTTGGATCGTTGCCTAGACCGGAATCTACCAAGTGAAGTCGTTGCGTCTCTCGACGGTTTCAGTATCCTCGCTGTTGGATCGTTGCCTAGACCTCAACTTCGCTCAGGATTTCCAGTGCGATCCAGAGGTTTCAGTATCCTCGCTGTTGGATCGTTGCCTAGACCAACCATGGTAGAATATAAGCAACGAGGCAAACAGAAGTTTCAGTATCCTCGCTGTTGGATCGTTGCCTAGACCACTCATTCAGGATGGGTTTGGCCCGGTCTTGGCTTGTTTCAGTATCCTCGCTGTTGGATCGTTGCCTAGACCCGGTCACGCGCAACGGCGCCCTCGCTTTAGACGCGTTTCAGTATCCTCGCTGTTGGATCGTTGCCTAGACCGCTGGCCGCCCGAAAGCTTGCTCCAGATCGTCAAAGTTTCAGTATCCTCGCTGTTGGATCGTTGCCTAGACCAGATCGACGCGGAGACGCTGCTGGCGGCGTTTGAGGTTTCAGTATCCTCGCTGTTGGATCGTTGCCTAGACCTATCGCCCGAAGCCATGTAGGCCCAGGACAAAACTGTTTCAGTATCCTCGCTGTTGGATCGTTGCCTAGACCCATATCGATACAAATACTTGAATCTCACGGGGACAGTTTCAGTATCCTCGCTGTTGGATCGTTGCCTAGACCGTCCACGCCAGCGGCGTTAGCGCGCGTCCGGTGGCGTTTCAGTATCCTCGCTGTTGGATCGTTGCCTAGACCGAACGACAGCAAGCTGGTCAGCCAGCCCGGCGCGGGTTTCAGTATCCTCGCTGTTGGATCGTTGCCTAGACCCGGAAGCGGAAGAGGAGTGGGAAGGGCTCCAGAAGGGTTTCAGTATCCTCGCTGTTGGATCGTTGCCTAGACCGCAAGTTGCCAAACCGCGCGCGCACCGTGCGCGTGGCGTTTCAGTATCCTCGCTGTTGGATCGTTGCCTAGACCGAAGACGCCGAGCGGTCAGGGCGACAAAGGTTTCAGTATCCTCGCTGTTGGATCGTTGCCTAGACCGCTGCACATACGTCGAGCTGGGGTCTACATTTCCGTTTCAGTATCCTCGCTGTTGGATCGTTGCCTAGACCGCCAGCGCTAGCCGAAACGCAAAGCGCCGCGTGGTTTCAGTATCCTCGCTGTTGGATCGTTGCCTAGACATCAACAATCGTCACGACACAGCGCTGCAAAACTGTTTCAGTATCCTCGCTGTTGGATCGTTGCCTAGACTTGCGCCAAAGCAAAAGCCCCAGGCGAAGAGCCTGGTTTCAGTATCCTCGCTGTTGGATCGTTGCCTAGACTCGAAGACGCTTCGGGAAGAAGACAGCCGGAAGCATGTTTCAGTATCCTCGCTGTTGGATCGTTGCCTAGACTCGAAGTGCGTTTGACCACCGACGCGAGCGGCGCGCCAGTTTCAGTATCCTCGCTGTTGGATCGTTGCCTAGACGCGATGAACTGCACGGCGCCCGTATACATCGCCGGTTTCAGTATCCTCGCTGTTGGATCGTTGCCTAGACGCCGGTCGGCAATTCGCCGCTGTACGGAGTGAACGTGTTTCAGTATCCTCGCTGTTGGATCGTTGCCTAGACCTTAAGCGAAGTCGACATAACTCAGCGTGAATTGTGGTTTCAATATCCTCGCTGTTGGATCGTTGCCTAGACTTCAAAGAGTTCGGTGCGGCGGTGCGTGCGGCGCTGTTTCAGTATCCTCGCTGTTGGATCGTTGCCTAGACTCAACACACGGGCGCCAACGCCACAGCGCGCGCACGTTTCAGTATCCTCGCTGTTGGATCGTTGCCTAGACGGGTGCTGCTGCGCGCCGCCGAATTGGGCAACGACCGTTTCAGTATCCTCGCTGTTGGATCGTTGCCTAGACGGTAGCGCACGGCGACAAGCTTCCCACCGGCGAACCAGTTTCAGTATCCTCGCTGTTGGATCGTTGCCTAGACTTGCGATAGGAGGACGCATGCTTGAATTCGTGATTGTTTCAGTATCCTCGCTGTTGGATCGTTGCCTAGACCGCTGCCACGTTTGCTGCTAGCGCTGGATTTCAGGTTTCAGTATCCTCGCTGTTGGATCGTTGCCTAGACGCGAGTCGTCTTCTCGCCATGGTCTCTCTCCTTTTGTTTCAGTATCCTCGCTGTTGGATCGTTGCCTAGACACGCTTTATCCGCGCGCAGACTCGGCGCTGCCCTGTTTCAGTATCCTCGCTGTTGGATCGTTGCCTAGACGCCTGGACGGAAGCGATCCGTCCTGCGCTCTCCGACGTTTCAGTATCCTCGCTGTTGGATCGTTGCCTAGACGCCGATGGCGCTACGGGCGCTGCTGCTGAAATGAGTTTCAGTATCCTCGCTGTTGGATCGTTGCCTAGACAGTTCTCGCGCAGCGGCGGCGATCTGAACGTGGCCTGTTTCAGTATCCTCGCTGTTGGATCGTTGCCTAGACTTCACCATGTGTAGAAAATGTGTTCCAATTGAACGGTTTCAGTATCCTCGCTGTTGGATCGTTGCCTAGACTTTGACGGCGCCAACATGACGATGCAGCTAAGCGCTGTTTCAGTATCCTCGCTGTTGGATCGTTGCCTAGACGTGGAGTTGCGCAACACGCCGCTGCAGCTGTTTGAGTTTCAGTATCCTCGCTGTTGGATCGTTGCCTAGACCTCAAGCGTCTTGGCGTTCATCGCCTGGCTCCTGCGGTTTCAGTATCCTCGATGTTGGATCGTTGCCTAGACGAACTGGATCGCGCGCTGGGCTTTCTGATCTCGAGTTTCAGTATCCTCGCTGTTGGATCGTTGCCTAGACGAATGCAGAAACCGCCAGGCGTCGAGGCGATGGCGGAGTTTCAGTATCCTCGCTGTTGGATCGTTGCCTAGACTATCTGTCGTGGAATGGCTCCGCGTTGACGATCAGGTTTCAGTATCCTCGCTGTTGGATCGTTGCCTAGACGCAGCTTAGCCGCCAACCGCCGCGCGTATAGCCGTGTTTCAGTATCCTCGCTGTTGGATCGTTGCCTAGACCCGGCGCCTCTATGGAGACGTCTGCGTCCCCGTAGGTTTCAGTATCCTCGCTGTTGGATCGTTGCCTAGACCGAAGCGTCCTTCGCCGTCGGCGAGACGGCGAAAGGTTTCAGTATCCTCGCTGTTGGATCGTTGCCTAGACGCTGGGGCGAACAACAACGCGCCAAGCTTCGCCATGTTTCAGTATCCTCGCTGTTGGATCGTTGCCTAGACTAAATATCTAAATCTCACAGGGACAGGAACGTCATATGTTTCAGTATCCTCGCTGTTGGATCGTTGCCTAGACCCTCAAATTGCCCGCCGCCGCCAAGTCGAGCACGGCGTTTCAGTATCCTCGCTGTTGGATCGTTGCCTAGACGCGCTTGAGTCCGCGGGGCGCATTCGCGTGGGGACGTTTCAGTATCCTCGCTGTTGGATCGTTGCCTAGACCTCGCCAAATGGACGACCCCCGCCGACGCATACGCGTGTTTCAGTATCCTCGCTGTTGGATCGTTGCCTAGACCGCGCGCGTTGAGTTTCCAGCGGATGTAGACGAATCTGTTTCAGTATCCTCGCTGTTGGATCGTTGCCTAGACCTCGCGTCGGTGGTCAAACGCACTTCGACGACGCTGTTTCAGTATCCTCGCTGTTGGATCGTTGCCTAGACCGTTGTTCGCCCCAGCGCTCAGCTGCATCGTCATGTGTTTCAGTATCCTCGCTGTTGGATCGTTGCCTAGACCCTGATTTGACGTTGGCGGACTTGAGAGAGGCCAGGGTTTCAGTATCCTCGCTGTTGGATCGTTGCCTAGACCACGACATCTTGTGGTGCATCGGCCACGCCGACGAAGTGTTTCAGTATCCTCGCTGTTGGATCGTTGCCTAGACCGAAGTTAGCGCCAGCGTTGTGCGCAGGGCAGGAGAGTTTCAGTATCCTCGCTGTTGGATCGTTGCCTAGACCGCGTCATGATGACGTGCGCACCTATCGTGCGCGTCCGTTTCAGTATCCTCGCTGTTGGATCGTTGCCTAGACCTCCCGCCCCCCCCGCTTGCAACTTGATATCGTTTGGTTTCAGTATCCTCGCTGTTGGATCGTTGCCTAGACCGAAGCCGGCGGCGGTAAGGTGTTCGCTGGATTTGTGTTTCAGTATCCTCGCTGTTGGATCGTTGCCTAGACCTGAGCCAGTCAGCGCGGGGACGCTGATCTCCGTGTTGTTTCAGTATCCTCGCTGTTGGATCGTTGCCTAGACCTCACATTCCAGCGGCGTCAAATGGCGCACGCCAGGTTTCAGTATCCTCGCTGTTGGATCGTTGCCTAGACCCGATCCTGCTGGAGTTTCTGCGCCGCTGGGAAGCCGTTTCAGTATCCTCGCTGTTGGATCGTTGCCTAGACCGCCTTGCGTCGAGGTGGAAAGCGCCGCTTCCTCGATGTTTCAGTATCCTCGCTGTTGGATCGTTGCCTAGACCTCAAATTGCCCGCCGCCGCCAGGTCGAGCACGGCGGTTTCAGTATCCTCGCTGTTGGATCGTTGCCTAGACCCAACTAGTTTCGCCGTCTTGCGGTCGAGCTGGATGGTTTCAGTATCCTCGCTGTTGGATCGTTGCCTAGACCATCTTCTCCACATTCGTCGGCATGTGGAGTGCGCGGTTTCAGTATCCTCGCTGTTGGATCGTTGCCTAGACC
>CAZGCT010000019.1:0-15620 GCA_964524325.1 uncultured Hyphomicrobiales bacterium | reverse complement strand
CGATGAACGCACGATCGTCGGCGTAGGCAGCGCAGGCGTCCCGGAAGACGGCGCCCTGCGTTACGCGATTTATGATGACGCAATGAGCGTTGTAGGGCTGCGAGCGATGAATTCGGGGCAATCCTAAAAACCTGCGCTGTAACCAATGTGAGGCCAAATGACCAACAAACTTTATGACCAACAAACTTTCAATAATGGCAACAAAATGAAACCAGGGAGGACACTCGTCTCCCTGGTTTCATCGTTCCCCACACGCATCAGCGAGCACCCAATCTACAAACGCCCGCTTCTGGCGTCAATCCGCTAATATCGCCACACTACATCAATCAGCCTCGTGGATATGCACATCCCAGCCAAAGTACGTGCTGAACGCCTCAGCTACGACGCTTGCAGTGTGAGAGGCGTTCATCGCCACGTGATGCTCAAAGCCATTCTTGCATACATATTTCATTAATCGCTGTAAGCCTGGCACGTGCACGACCGCGCGCGTGCCGAAGGTGTCCAATGGGTCGTCGGTGAAGACGCCTTCGCCGACATAGGTGCGAATGAGGCCGTGGACGTCGTCAGTGCTCACGCGGCCAAAAGTGACAGGCCCAGCGGGCGTGCGACCTGCCATAGCGCCGTAGGTGTTCTCCTCACCGAGCGTCGTGCCCAGAATGGGAGCCGTCTTGATGGCGGCGTCGGGGATGAAGGTCTTCGCCCAGTTGCCGCAGTGAAAGAGCACGCACTTGTTCGGGTCGTTTCCGTAGTTGTTGTTCCAGTCCACCAGTGCGCTGGGTGAATTCGAGGCCAGTTGCAGCGCATACATCGAAATGACGCCGGTAATGTCCACTTCGCACGCGGAAGGCATCAGCCGCTCACTCATGATGCTCATCAGCGTGCAGACGTTGACGCCGAAATTGCGCTGAAGAGAAGTCCAGCATTGAATGGCTGTAGCGACCAGATCATTTTTGTCCATCCAATCTTCAATGACCACGCCTAGTCTCGCCATCTTGACCAGGGAAGGCGGCGGCACACTGCCATAGTCGGCGTAGGCTTTGATGTCGGCCAGCTTCTTTTCGACGCGGGCATCATCTTCCGGCAGGCGCTGCACCCACCCCAATACCTCGGAGAGGTCAAGCGTCTGCACACTCATGCCGTATGCTTGGAGCAACTTTTCGCTATAGCGAACGGTGTTGAATGCGCCGGGTCGCGCGCCGATGGCGCCTAACCGCGCCGTGCGCAGGCCATTGACGATGCGGCAGACGCCCAGGAAATTTTCCAGGTCGCGGCGGAATTCGGGCGTCAACGGATGAACGGTGTGGAGTTCGGTGAGTGTGAAGGGGAAGTTGTATTGTCGCAAATTATTGCAAACGGAAATTTTACCGCAAAAAGCATCGCGCCGCCGCTCCACCGTAAATTGGTCGAGATCATCCGGATACGCCTGCACCAGAATTGGCTTGTTGAGGCCGGAAAGTTTGATCGTATCGGCCACACCCTTTTCATCGCCAAAGTTGGGTAAACAGACCAGAACGCCATCGATGCGCTCGGCGTGGCGACGGAAAAGTTCTGCACAGCGCTTCGCGTCCTCCCATGTCTCCACGCCGCCGAGCTTGGTTTCCGTTTCATCCAGCGCCACCGCTTCGATGCCCATCTCGGCAAAGAGTGTGAAGATATCGCGGCGCGCCTCCGTCACGAGTTTGTCCGGAAAAAAGTCGCGGTTGCCGAAGATCACCGCCAAGGTCGCCCGAGCCATAGCAATCTCCTTTTGAAATCCTATGCGTAACTCAATCTAGGACATGGCAAAAGCGGAGGGCACAGATTGGAATAAATTCTGCACAGATCATCAGAAATCCGCCTCTCTTCACCCTCTCTGCACTCTATTCCTCACAAAAAATATAAAGACGCGGCGCGCCCCACTCGGCGGGAATCCATTCGCGTGGCCCTTGTTGTCCTTGGGGGCGCACGCCGCTGCCCACGACTTCGCCTGTGCGAGGGTCGATGATACGATAGCGCCGCGGCACCTCGTTGCCGAAGATCGCCAGGGGGCCGCCCTCTTCTGTGTAGCAGAGGAAGAACCGCCCAGGGACAAGCACCCCCCGACGTCCTAGCGTCACCTCCCAATTGGGCGCCATATCGGCGAAAGGCAACCCATCCAGAATGCGGGACACTAACCCGACGTACTTTGACCCCTCGAAGTCGAGCGCTTCGCGCCAGCCTGCGCCGGGCGCAAGAAAGAAATCCGACTGCCCTGGCTCGTCCCCACGATGCGCCCACTGCCAGAGGCTGCCGGCGCCGTAGACGACGCCCATCGTGCCGCCGGCGCAGAGATTGCACCACGCTTCATGTCCTTGCCACCAACCTGCGGCGCGGCCACGCCGCCCGCCGTGTTCATAAGTCGGCTCACCATTAGCGACGGCCTTGACAGGCAGGTTGCGCCACATGTCGGCGACGCGTTCCGGTACGTGCTCGCCGCTGTGGCCCGTCTGACACCATTGAAAGTCGAGCCAATCGGCGTCCTGGTGTGCATTGGCGACGATGTGTGGGCGATAGTGAATGCCCGTCGGCTGGTGATAGGCGTCCCAGCGTTCGATCTCTTCGCCGCCGGCGGCGACTTGCGGCTCGCGACCGGTGCCATCGCCGCCCACGAGGTAGATGGCCGGCCGCGCGCCATAGCGCGCCACAAGGTAGCGACAATAGCGCGCATACTCGGCGGGCGGCACAACTGGCCCGGCGGTGCGCAGACCCTTCCAGCCAAAGCCGAAGAAGACAGGTTGCCAAACGGCGACAATTTCATGCTCCACCAGGATGTCGCTCAGGCCGTCGAGGTATTGAAAATAGGCCGGATTCAATTGATTGAGATGACCATTGGGAAGGTCCTCGAAACCCACATCAAAGCCTTCGTCTGCTGTGCGATCGCGAGGGCCGCGCGCTTCCATGTCCGGCTGCACGCTCATCATCAGTGCGGCGTTGAAGCCTTTAGCGCGCCGGTCGGCGGCGTAGATGCGACACTGCTCATGCGTTGCGCGCCAGGGCAACGCCCACGCTGTATCGCCCACCAGCACGGCTGCGCGACCATCGGCGTGAATCAGGCTACGCTTTCCTGGCGACATGCGCCAGAACCCATGTCGGTAAAAACGGTTCGAGGACGCAGCCTCTCCCTCGCAAACGACCGCTCCCGACGGCCCTGCCAACCCGGCGTCGTCCGTCGTGCTAAAGCTGCGCCATCTCCAGCGTCCATGGCGCGGGGGAGCGAACCGAATGCGCCAAATGCGGCCGCCATCCCAGAAAGCCGGTCGCCGCAGCACGGCGCCGTCCTCGTGAATGAAGTCGGCCCACACCTCTACGTCGGTGTAACCATTGGCGTACTCTCGTGTAGCCGTTAGCGCAATTTCCACCTCGCGCCAGGGCGACGTAGAAACAGTTGTGAAGTCGGTCATTGTTGGTTTCCTTCAGAATTGCCCGATAAAAAATGTTACCTAATCTGTGAGAACAGTTTGAAGCTGCGCTTTCCCGATTTCTACATAACCGCACCATGCAGCTTCCGTAGGGCGCGCTTCTGGTGCAACCGAACGGGGCTCTTGTAGTCTCCGTGTCGTAGCAGGATAGTTGCTATCCCCGGCCTGGGGCGGGGAAATCGCAGGATGCATCGTCCAGCACCAGCACCCAATCCGGACCGCCTTGAGGCGGTGTAAAGGCCATGCGCGGGGCTTTTTTCATTCGCCCCAAACAGCGGGCGACGCCGGTGCGCGGATCGAACCACCATGCAACAAGCTCTTCGCCGGACAGCGACGTTGCATCCACCTCGACGCTGCCTGCGCCCATGAGGGGGCCCGCCGGGATATAAATCATGGCATAGCGCCCCTCGCCGTCGCGTGTGGCGCGAATGTGATGCGTCCCTTCGCCCACTTCTGAGGCGATGAGTGTTTGGTCTGGGATGCGAGACAGGAACGGACGCGACTGCAATAGTGCGCGGGCGTGCTGCATCTGGCCGGAGCCAGGTAGATGGATGGCTTCATACCAGGGGCGCCGTGCGTAGATGACCTGATCGTGGCCGGGCGTCCACATTTGCCAGACGGGATTGCAGCCATAGGTGTGGCCATGGGCGCCGGCGAAGAGCGACCAATAGAGCGCCTTGCGCGCGTCCCAATCATCCAGATAACCGCCGTCGAGGTTGCGAATATTGTCCGCCATGTCTTCATAACCGGGTTCGGCGTCCATACAGGGGCGGGTCGGCGTGCGCGCGTAGTCCGCCTCGATGAAGCGCCAGTTGGGTGAATTGCGCGCATGGCCGCTCTGGCAGGTGTGAAAATCGAGCCAGGATTCATCGTGCACATATTCGGAGGTGCTGTGCGGCCCCCACGTGTGCATGGTGATGAGGTGGCGGCCGCCGTCGCCGGCGCGCAATCCTTCCGCCATCGCCCGCAAAATTCGCCGATGTGTTTCGTTCTCGACGGGTCGATCGCCGCCAAGAATCCAGATAATCGGAGCATCGACGTAACGGCGGCCAAGGAATTCACCATACACATAGGCATTTTGCGGTGTAAAAATCTCCGGGCCTACGCCCCATTTCTGATTCCACTTGTCCCCCCAAGTCGGCAACATGCCGATATACAATCCCAGCGACGCCGCCATCTTCACGACAGCATCCACGTGGGCGAAGTACGCTTCATTGGGGCGTGCGGGATCATCGTCGATCAACGGCAGATCGCCATTGCGATTGGGCGTGTGCAGGCCATCCAACTCGGCCAATACAACTGTCTGAATTACGGTGAAACGTTTAGCTGCGCGGTCGGAGAGATAGTAGGCGGTTTCCTCCAACGTACAACGATGGAGCAGCTCCCAGGCTGTATCGCCCAGATAAAAGAAAGGCTTTCCATCATCGTGGATAAGGAAGCGACGGTTTTCACTGACGCGAAGCATAATTGACCTTTCCGTTTTGTGCTGCATTGCGTTGATCCACCCAGCGAACATCCAGTCGAGGGATGGAGTCCAGCAGCAGTTGTGTGTATTCATGTTGAGGGCGAGACAGCACCTGCTTGGCATCGCCAAATTCGACGATGCGTCCCTTGTGCATGACTGCGATATAGTCGCTGATGTAATAGGCGGTGGCGAGATCGTGCGTAATATACAGGAAGCTGGTCTGATATTCTCGCTTGAGCGCCAGGAAAAGGTTGATAATGATCATGCGGCGCGAGGCGTCGATCATGCTCACCGGTTCATCGGCGACAATGAGCTGCGGCCGCGGGATGAGCGCACGAGCGATCGAGGCGCGTTGCAGCTCGCCGCCGGAAAATTGATTGGGGTATTTGCCGCGCACATCCTTGTATTCCATGCCTACAGCGGAGAGGGCTTCCTCCACAGCCTGCACCGCTGCGTCTTTGGACAACCCAGCCACGCGCGTTGCAGTCTCGTAGAGATAAGCGTCCACGGTGCGATATTGGCTGAACGCCTCAAAAGGATTCTGAAAGATCGGCTGAACGGTGCGTAGAAACTCCGTCTGACTGGGGCGAACGCCTCTGCCGGCCACGACATGGCCGGCTACCGTCACTGCGCCGGAGGTCGGCTGGACAAGACGTAGGATCACTTTCGCCAGCGTGGTCTTGCCGCTGCCAGATTCACCCACCAGGCTGATGATGGCTGGCTGCTCGCTTTGAATGGAGAGATTGACATTATTGAGCGCGTGCACCTTAATGCTGCGCGGGAAGCTGCCTAGATGATAGGTTTTATTGAGGTTCTCCGTTTTCAGAATCGTCTTCATATATCTCGCTCCGCCTCCGCCGTCAGTTCCATCACGTCGATCTCGCTCAATTTTGGCCCTGCTTCCAGAGTTCGCTTTAACTCCGGCACGCTCTCGGCGTAATGACAGGCGACAAAGCGCCCTCGCACATGCTCTTTGAGCGGCGGCTCTTCCTGGCGACAGCGCGCTGTCGCCAGCGGGCAACGCGGCGCAAAGCGACATCCTTGCGGCATCTCCCACAAACTCGGCGGGCTTCCCGGCAATCCATGGCGCGCGCGGTCGTCGCCGATCGTGGGCAGGGAATGGATCAACATCAACGTGTACGGATGGAGTGGTTGCTGAAAGAGGTCATCAGTGTCGGCGTATTCAACCACCTTCGCTGCGTACATGATCAACATCTTCTGTGTGATCTGATAGTGCACCCCCATGTCGTGGGAGACCAGCAGAATCGTGTTGCCCATCTCTTTTTGCAGGTCGAGCAACAAAAGCAAGATGCTCTTCTGCACCACCACATCGAGCGCGGTCGTCGGCTCATCCGCCAGAATAATTTCCGGCTGAAAAAAGGTCGCCATCGCCACCATAATGCGCTGGCGCATCCCGCCCGAAAGTTGATGAGGATAGGCGTCGATCGATTGCGGAGGAAGTCCAAGCTTTTGGACAAAACTGCGCACCTGCGCCAACACTTCCTTCTTGCGACCGGCTGTAGCCGGAAAGTCTACAAACTGATCGCGAATGCGCATCACCGGGTTCAGAGAGCTCATGGAGCTCTGCGGAATATACGAGATGCGCCGAAACCATTCTTCGCGGATGTTCTCGGTGGTCACCGGCTCCCCGCGATCATTGACGAACCCGTACTCCACCCTGCCGGAAGAAAGGCTAAGCGGAAAGCCAATGTCGCCGTACAGCACCTTCATCAGCGTGCTTTTGCCGCAGCCGGATTCTCCGGCAATGCCCACAACGACGCCGTCTGGGATCTCGAGCGTCACGCCGTCGACGGCGTTGACCTGGCCCCGATGGGCCGTGTACGTCGCTACGATATTTTCAAGCCGGATCACGCGACACCTCGTCTTTCTGCAAACAATTCGTTATACCCCGTAGACGTCAAAAACAAGCCCAAGAAAAGAAGGACGGTGGTGACGATCGGTGCGATGATCCAGAGAGGTTGACCGATCATGATGGCGTTGTAGTTCAACGCCCAGAAGATGATCGACCCTAACGTAGGCACCACGACGTTGGAGAGGCCGATTACGGCCAGGGCTGCTTCCGTATTGATGGCGAACAGGATTGTGTTGATGAAGTTCACAACCATGTACGCATAGACATAGGGAAAAATCTCGCGAGCGATGATGGCCAGCGCGCCGGCGCCCGAAAATCGAGCCATATTGATAAACTCTCGCTCGCGCAACGACAACGCCATCGATCGCACCGTGCGCGCGTTCCACGCCCAGCCGAAGACAATCAGAATGGTCGCGACGACTACAAACGACGTATTGCCGCGCACAATTGCGCCCAAGACGATCAAAACAGGCAAGACGGGAATCGTGATGAAGGTGTCCATAAAGACAACCACGATGCGCTCATACCAACCGCCGATGAAGCCTGCGCTCAAGCCCAGAAAGGTTGAAATGGCGGTGATGCCGATGCTGACGGCGACGCCTAGCAACAAGGAGTTGCGCACAGAAAAGACCAGATACCAGAAAATGTCTTGCCCTAAGGCGTTGGTGCCAAGGGGATGCTTCAGGCTCGGCGGCAAATTTTTCAAGTAAGTGCCCTGCGCAGCCGGATTGACGGAAGTGAAAAAGGGCAAGACAAGGCTGCTCACGGTCAAGAGGATGACGATGGTCAGACCTATAGTAAGCCGTGCGTTCAGTTTTGGCAGTTTACGTCGATTTGTTTGTGCGTTCATCTCGCTCACCTTCCCAGTCGAATGCGCGGGTCAAACAGCGGGTAGATCAGGTCGAGCACCAGCGCCGCTGTCGCCACCGAAAGGATCGTGATTACGATCGACCCATACAGGAGGTTGTAATCACCTGCTCCGGCGGCTGCACGCATCGTCATGCCTAGCCCCGGATAGGAAAAAATGATTTCCGTCTGAAGGGCGCCGTTGAAGATGAACCCTAAGGAGAGCACCAATGCCGTAATCTGGGGCAACATGGCGTTTCGGAACACATAGTTCACCATACGCGTGCGGTCGGTCGTCCCTTTTAGACGGGCGAATTGCACGTAACTATCTTCTTTGGTGGCGATGGCCAACGCCTTCATGGAGAGAACATTCCAGCCGAAGCCGGCCAGCACCAGCGTCAATGCAGGCAAAAAGGAATTGTAAAGAATGGAAACCACTTTGCTCCACGAAATGGGGCCTGGCAGGAAGGTGGGAGACAACGGAAAAAGGCCCAACCAGTAGGCGAGTATTAAAATGACGACAAGCGCTAGAATATAGTAGGGAATCGGATATAAAACGATACCGATAAATTCAAGGACAGCGGCGCCACGGCGTTTGTTGTAATAACCGGCGATCAACCCGATCCCGTTGCCGATCAACCACGAAAGGATGGTGGTGGTGAGCAACAGTCCGGCCGTCCACGGCATCGACTCTAATAAAATTTCTGAGACAGGCTCTGGATAATATGTGAACGAAGGTCCAAAATCCAGGCGCACGACGCGCTTCAAGTAATTCATGTACTGCGTAAACAAGTTCCCCTGAAGGCCATACAGCTCGGCCAGCGAATCGCGCAATTGCTGCACGGCTTCAGCGGAAAGCGATTGTCCGGCGCGCGCCTGCACCTGCGAAATGTAGTTATTGATCGGATCGCCCGGCATCAACCTCGGCAAAAAAAACGTGATGGTGACGCCAACGAACAACACCAAGAAGTAGGCAAAAACGCGTTGAACAATATATTGCGCCAGTTTCATGTTTCTCCTCGATAAAAAATCACCGGGGTGGCGATTGCCTCTGCAGACAATCGCCACCCTTCCCCATTCTAGGGGCACGCAATCGCCTCCTTACTGCGTGGCGGGCTTAACGTTTACGAGAATCTTCTTGAAGGAGCTCCACCAGGTGTATGGCACGGCGTACTGGTTGTCCTGCTTCGGGAAATTCGTCCAGTAGGTTTCGTTCGTCGGAATGGTGGTCGGGATGTTCATCATGTTGATGTAATACATGTTGCGGATCATCTCCTTGATGATTTCCCGTCCTGCCTCCTGGAACTCCGGCTTGGACATATCCATCGCCGCCGCTTCAGCAATCTTGTCGAAAATGAACTGATTGTTGATGCGAGCCACGTTGCCGGTGATCAAATCATTGGAATCCGCTGGCTTCAGATTTTCGGGCGTGATTGTACGCCAGTTGTTCACGAAGTTGATGTTGAAGACGCAGCTCGCCGTCCAGTTCACCATCGTCTGCAGTAGGGCGTTGGTGTTCTGCACGGTCGTGAACTCTGCGTTGTCCACCTGGCGGGCGTTCACCCGGAAGCCGGCCTTGGTCCAGCTATCGGCGATTGAGAAGCCAACGCGCTGCATCACCTTGTTCCAGTCGCTGGGAATAACTAGCTCCAACGTCCACGGCGAACCGTCTGGCAAGGTGTAGAAGCCATCGACGCCCTTGGTCATGCCGACAGAGTTCATCAATTTCTCCGCCTGCGCCGGGTCAGCCTTCCACCACCCCAGGCCAAAGCCATCGGTCACTGCATCGCCTGTCGGCAGTTGAGAGGGGTCTGCACCCATCTCCGCCAATCGCGCCACCATCTCGGCGCCAAAGTTGGGGTTGTAAGGCTGATAGCCGTCGGGCAAGGCAAATTCTTTCAACCATTCGTGCAACGGCTCAAAGTAGGCGGGGCGCTTGATCGGTGTATCCGGCATGGGAAGCGCCGAGGCCTTGATCTGACCGCTCATGGCGTTGATCCCCACGCTCTGCAGATCAAGAGAGAGCGCCAATGCCCAGCGCACCTCCGGCTTGTCCAGCGGCGGCTTCAAATTATTAATCAGAACGCCATACGAACAGGCGTCGTTCATGTCATGGAAGGGGAAGGTGGGAGAGAAGGTGCGAATTCTAGGATTCTGCGCCTGCGCCGCCTGAATGCTGTCCGGACTCATGAAGGTGTCCACGTCGTATTCATTCTTAATAAAGGCCAGCGTGCGCGTCTGCTCGTCGCCGAAGTTTTTGTAGAAGACATATTTGGGCGCAGGCATGCCCAGCGGCGCCGTAGCCGAGCGATCCCAGTCCTCACGTCGCTCCCACAGATGCCACTGACCATTGGGATCGTAGGATTTGAGCGTGTAGGCCCCTAACGTCACCGGATATTCGTTCTTGAAGGCGGTCAAGTCCTCAACCTTCTCGAAAACATGTTTGGGCACAATGTTGAAAGCCGACCCCCAGGTGTAGACCCCCAACGTGGTGACGAAGTCATAGGCAGGCTTCACCGTCTCGATGCGCACCGTGTAGTCATCCACCTTTTCGTAGGACTTGACGTAGTTCGTAATCACCGGCACGCCAAAGTAGGTGAGCTTGTCTCTATGGTTGAAATAGGTGTCAAGCGTGAAGATGACGTCGTCGGCGGTGAATTCAATGCCATCGCTCCAGTACACGCCTTGTCGCAGCGGAACCTCGAATTGCGTGTACTCGGCGTTGAGCACTTTCGGCATGTCGGCGGCCAGTTCAGGATACGACTGACCGGTGGCGGTGTCCATCTCCCAGAGATAGCCCCATGCCAGCTCACGGAAGCCGCGCCAGATGGCGTAGCCGCTCATCAGGGGGTTCATGTTGTCGGGGGAGTTGGTTCTGCCGTCGAACGTCTGAACAATCAACGTCTCGTTACGCGGGGTCCCGACTTCGGTCATGGCGCCAGCCGCCGGCGCTGCTTGTTGGCCTGGTGCAGCAGGCCCCGCCGGCCCACCGCATGCAGCAATCAGACTGAGTAGAAACGCAAACAGCACGAGAACGGAAATCGATCGAGAGTGCATCCGCATACAGCCAGTCTCCTTATGAACTAAAACAGATTCACAAAAAATCCAGCCCAATTAAAGTCTCGCCTTCGCAACCACATCATTCCTCCTAAACAGTTATTTCATGGCGGTCATTTCATGAACCTTCCCCTCCTCAAACATGATGGAGTTCACAAACCCTCCTTGTTCAGAACATCTTAGCCAAACGGTTTTTCCCGCCCCGGTGCAGATTCAACATCACCGATGCATCACCCTTGCGATTGCGTCGCGCCAACCTGCCAAAAGCTTACTTCGCTGCGACTCCGACATGGCGGGCATATAAAGCTGTTCACCTCGCTCCAGACCGGCCAGCTCTGCGGTGGACTTCCAAACACCCACCCCGAATCCGGCGAGATAAGCAGCCCCCAGTGCTGAAATATCGGGTGAGGCGCTGACCCGCACAGGACATTGCACCAAGTCGGCCTGAAATTGCATCAACAACGGATTGGCGCTGGCGCCTCCATCTGCGTGCAATGTCGTCAGCGGCACACCAGCTTCTTCCTGCACAGCCGCAAAGACGTCATACACTTGATAGGCGATCGACTCCAGGGCAGCGCGCGCCAGATGCGCCGCATTGCTGCTCAACGTCAGCCCATAAATCATACCTCGCGCATGGGGCGCCCACCACGGCGCCCCTAACCCCACAAAGGCAGGCGCCAGATACACGCCCTCACTGTCAGGACATGTCGCCGCAAGCTCGGTGACTTTTTCCGCCGGGTTGGGCCACCCAAAGAGCTTGCCCAGCCATTGAACTGTGGCGCCGGTCGAGTAGATGTTGCCCTCTAGCGCATAAATGACTTCTCCCGGACGCGACCAGGCGATAGTGGTTGATAATCCACGCTGCGAAAGGATCGGCTTAGCGATCGGCGTCATCACCGAGGAGCCGGTGCCATAGGTCGCTTTGATCGCTCCAGGCGTGAAACCAGCATGTCCAACTAACGCAGCATGAGAATCACCGATCAACGCAGCAATCGGAATTCCGGCTGGCAACGAGCCGCAAGCCGCCGTTGCAGCGAAAAGGCCGGTGGATGGCAGCACAGCCGGCAGAGCCCGCCGCGGAATCTCGAACAAATTCAAAAGTGCGTCGTCCCAATCCAGCGTATGCAGGTTGAAAAGAAGGGTGCGCGAAGCGTTGGTCATGTCACAGGCATGGAGGGCGCCGCCGGTGAGCCGAAAGAGCAGCCAGCTATCGATTGTGCCCAGACAGACTTCGCCCTGTTCAGCGCGCCGCCGCGCCCCAGGAACAGCGTCCAAGAGCCAACGCATCTTGCTTGCCGAAAACATTGGATCGATTGTCAGGCCGGTGCGCTTATGAATTTCTGCGCCCACGCCCGGTTCCGCCTTGAGTTGCTCAACCAACGTGCGTCCGCGCTGGCATTGCCAAATCACACACGGGCCGAGCGCCTTTCCGGTGGAGCGCTCCCACAGCACCACCGACTCGCGCTGGTTGGAGACGCCAATCGCAACCGGAGGCTTTGCAATGCCCGCCGACACCTCTTCTATTACGCGCAAAACGCTCGCCCAAATTGCCTCGGCATCCTGCTCCACCCATGAAGGCTGGGGATAAGCAACCGCCAATGCAGTCGATGCACGCGCCCGGATCCGCCCGGCCGCGTCCACCAATACCGCCTTGGTGTTCGTCGTCCCTTGATCGATTGCTAAAATGAATGGCTCACTAATCTCGCTCATGCCAACATATCACGTATCTCAATGTATGGATGCACCATTAAAAAAGAGGGGGGCCAATTCGATTTTCAATTTCATGCAAGTGTTTACACCCTCTTTCAGGAAGCCCGAAGCCTCCTGAAAGAGGATTGTTCGATCTGTACACCGAAAGCTGGCTACGAAGAAAACACAGCTTTAGGCCGACGTCATAAATCGCCGTGCGCCCTGGGAAGCAAAAACGCACGGGGGAAAGGGCATCCTGCACGCACGCCACAGACTCAGGCCGCCATACGCTTCCCCTCAAGCAGCCCCTCCGCCGTCGCCGCCAGCCCGGACGGCGTAATGCCGTAATGCTCAAAAATTTCTAGTTGACTGCCGGTGTAAGTGTATTCGTCCGGGATGCCGACGATGCGCAACGACGGCGTAACGCCGGCCTGCATCAGCAACGTCGCCACGCGACTTCCCAGTCCTCCATAGACGCTGTGCTCTTCTACAGTCACAATCGCCTGCACGCGCCGCGCAACATCAAGCACAGCCGCTTCATCAAATGGACGCAACGTATGGATGCTCAACACGTCCGCCTTCACGCCGCGCTCTGCTAATAGATCCGCCGCCTGCACCGCAATCTCCACCGTTTCACCTGTCGCCAACAATGCCACGTCGTCGCCGCTGCGCACGCGGATTGCTTTGCCAAGGATGAAAGGCGTATCCGGAGCGTGCAGATGATGCATCGGCTTTTTGCCAAGGCGCAGATAAAGCGGCCGCGGATGCGCAATGGCGGCCAGCACCGCCGCGCGCGTCTCAAAGTTGTCCGCAGGAATGACGATATCGATGTTGTTGATGGCCTGCAAGACCGCCAAATCGTGCAGAGAATGATGCGTCGAGCCCAGCGCACCGTAGCTCACACCCGCGCTGATGCCCACTAGCTTCACCGGCCGATCGGAATAAGCCACATCATTTTTAATCTGCTCCAACCCGCGGGCGGTCAGAAAGCAGGCCGGGGAGACCGCAAAGACGCATTTGCCTTCGGCAGCCAGACCGGCGGCCACACCCACCAGATTCTGCTCTGCGATGCCCATTTCAACGATCTGGTCGGGCAATTGCCTGCCAAAGGCGACCAACCGCCCTGACCCACGCGAGTCGCTGGTGACGACCAGGATGTTGCGATCGCGCTTCGCCAATTCCAGCAACGTATCAGAAAAGACTTGTTGATTCGGAATGCCGAGTTGTAACGGTTGCATAACGTTCCTGCCAGCGTTGTTCAGCTTGATCCAGTTCGGCCAGGGCTCTCGCTAATTCGTCGGGGGTCGGCACGTGATGATGCCACTCAGCAGCATCCTCAATAAAGCTGACGCCCTTGCCCTTCGTTGTCCGCGCGATAATCATGCTGGGTTTGCCCCGCGTAAAGGGCGTCTGTGCAAAGACATCGACCAACGCGCGGATATTGTTGCCATCCACAGTGCGCACTGCATAGCCAAAGGCGGTGAAACGCTCCTCTAGAGGCTCTAGCGCCATGACCTCCTCCGTGCGACCGGTGATTTGCAGCGTATTGCGATCGACGATCACCACCAGGTTGTCGAGCCGGTAGAAGGCCGCACTCATCGACGCCTCCCACACCGAGCCCTCGGTCAGCTCTCCATCCCCCAACAGCGTGAAGACGCGATGGCTGCGGCCATCCATGCGAGCGGCGAGCGCCATGCCGACCGCCACCGAAAGTCCATGCCCCAGTGCGCCGGTGTTTTGCTCAATGCCCGGCACCTTGCGCGTCGGATGACCCACCCAGTGCGAACCGCCGCGATTCATCGTCTTGAGCTTTTCTGGCGGAAAAAATCCTTTGTCCGCCAACACAACGTAGAGCGCCTCAACGGAGTGACCTTTGCTGTGAATATAGCGATCTCGTTCGCTCCAGGCAGGGTTGCGCGGGTCCACACGCATGACATGGTTGTACAGCACGTTCAAAATGTCGGTGCACGAAAGGCTCCCTCCTGTATGCCCCGCGCCCGCATGCGCAATGCTCGACAGTATGGCGCGACGATATTGAATTGACTTGTATTCCAGCTCGGCGATTTGCATGATGTTGAAACCAGGACAAAGTTGTGTTGAATCTGAATAAATATTCAATATTGCAATTTCATTCTATCTATGTAAGCTTACCCGTGGTATAATTTATTTGACAAGCGTTTTTGAATATAAATTCATATTTAAATATATATAGAGGACGCCATGGCGCAGATGGATGAATTGCGATTAGTTGTTCGCGTTGCGCGCATGTACTACGAATGGGACATGAAACAGACGGCCATCGCCCGGCAGTTAGGTCTTTCGCAGCCGACGGTGTCGCGCCTATTGCAACAGGCGAAGGACATGGGCGTCATCCGAATTTCCGTAAATGTTCCTCAAGGCGTTTACACGGACCTGGAAGAGGAGCTGGTGTTGCGCTATCGTCTGCGCGATGCGATTGTGGTGGATTGCAGCGGCGAAAGCGATGAACGTTTCATTGAACGGCAGATCGGCGCAGCCGCCGCCTATTATCTGGAGTCGGCGCTGCGGCCCAACGAGGTGGTGGGCATCTCCTCCTGGAGCTCGACGTTGCTGGCGTTGGTGGACGCCATGCACCCGGTGCCGAACAAAGGCAACATTCGCGTCGTGCAAATTCTGGGTGGCGTAGGCTCGCCGTCGGCGGAGGCGCACGCCGGGCGGTTAACCACGCGGCTTGCCCAGCTTCTCGGCGGCACGGCGATCTTTCTACCTGCACCCGGCATTGTCGGTTCGGCGGCCGCTCGCGAGGTGATTTTGGCCGATCCCTTCGTTCAGCACGCCATGGCGCTCTTTTCTCAAGTGACGACGGCGCTGGTTGGCATTGGAGCCATTGAACCGTCGAAATTGCTAGCCGACAGCGGCAATCGCTTTTCTCTGGAAGAGTTAGAGGCGCTGAAAGCGCAAGGCGCAGTCGGCGATGTCGTGCTGCGCTTTTTCGACATCAACGGTTCGCCTGTGCGCACGCCGCTCAACGATCGCGTGATCTCTATGCCGTTAGAGCAACTCCGCATGGTGGATCGCTCGATCGGCGTAGCAGGGGGAGAGCGCAAGTTTCACGCCATTTTGGGTGCGATCCGCGGTGGATGGGTCAATGTATTAGTGACCGACCATCTGACAGCGCGACGCCTGCTCGCCGCGGCCAATTAAGCCCCAATCCCTCAGCACCGTCTGCGCCGCGTAATAGCCGCACATGCCGTGCACGCCCCCTCCCGGCGGC
>CAZGCT010000018.1:0-16202 GCA_964524325.1 uncultured Hyphomicrobiales bacterium | reverse complement strand
CTACCCCTACCCCCACCGACATCCCCACCGCTACCCCCGAACCTTCCCCTACCGTCGACCCCTGCACCTACGATACCTCCTACTGGTCCCTCACCCCCATCGAACCCGCCTACACCGGCTCCCCTGAGCCCCACCTCTACCGCCTCCCCGAGTGCGCCTACGAAGGCCTCAAAAAGGCCGTCGCCTTTACCCTCCTGCGCTCAAGCGGCGGCTGGATCTTCCCGGAACTCTACCAGGCCCTCGGCCACGACTACGGCTACCCCTACCCCTACATCGCTGGGGTCCTGGTCAATACCGAGACCCAGAGCGACGTCTGGTACAGCCCGATCACCCAGGAGTCGCCTTTCTATAACCGCGCGTGGGACTTTGACCCAGCCACGCGCGAGAACCGCTCCCAGTACGTCCTCAGCGGGTGCTACAAGGACGTTAGGATATACATCCAGCCCCCGGGCGAGTACCGCGACCTCCCCTACGGCTGCACCGTGGCCGAGTTTATCCCGTATGATCCGGTGGTAGTGCTTGCCCTTGAGGCGCCCGATGAGAAGCACCTGAAGGCTTTCGATCCAAGTTTGATGTCGAATTACCCCAACGTAGACCCCAAGGCCGCGGGGTACAAGATCGAGCGCTACTACGGCTACCTGGGCAACGGGGTGTGGATGTATTTGGGATTCAACAAGCATACCATCCAGAGCTACCCAACGCGTGAGCAGTATGACATGAATTTGCAGGTGTACCGCTTGCGCGAGCCGGCCCTGCCCCCGATGGACTTGGCGTGGGTGGAACAGGAGTTCGGCCTGGCCCCCAAGCCTGTCCCTTGGGAGGTGCTGGACGTGCCGGCCGAGGTCAACGAGCCGATCTTGAAGGAGATTTATGCCGCCAACACGCGGTTTTTCCGCACGGTTGTGATTCAGATGACATCAACGCCATAGGAGGTGCCTGCCATGCGCCGTTTGCTTATTGCCATCGTCTTGCTGGCCGGGGGGGCGCTTCTGGGAACCCCCGACAAGGTTTGGGCTGATACCCAGCCCCCACCGACAGATTGTGAAAAAGGTTGCGATAGCACTCTTCCCATTGACACTTGTCCCGGCGGGTGTGCGCCCGGGGGGGGCAGTGGGGGCGGGGAGATCCGCATCCCCGGCAACGAGGGCGGCGAGACTAACCCCGGCGACGGCGGCGGTTCATCGTCTTCCCAGCAGTGCGGGATCATCGAAAAAAGCTATACGTTTACCGGCGGGGGAATCGGCGGCGGAACATTCTGCTATCAATGGTCATCCGCCGTTGATTCGTGCACCGGAAAGGAACTCTACGGCGGCATTACCAACATCACCCCCGGCGAGTGTCAGGGTACCAGCAGTACCTACAACCAAAAGCCCGTCTGCGACCGCATCAGCTACACCAACGGACGCTTGACCTGCGATAGCACTTGCTTCGATATCGAACTCCACGCTTCCGTCGCTTTCCCCGGCAACTGTATCGACCTGCGTCCTTATCCCGTCAGCCTGGTCAATTGGCCCTCCGCCGCCCGCTATTCCTGCGCCAGCAGCGCTACCGGCACCGATTTCCGCCCCTACGTCAACTTCGGCGGCGGTACCTCGGTCGACAGCCCTAAACCCGGCGATTGGCGCAACGTCCGCTTCAGCCTGACCCTCTACCCCTTCGGCATCGCCTACGCCTGGCTCCCCCACGTCCCCGTCCTTACCCTCCCCCTCGTCAACGACACCGCTCCGCCCGTCCTCTTCAAGTTCCCCTATTCCTCCCACCCCGCCGCCGGCGGAGGCCCTCTGGCCGGCACCATCCAGGGCTTCGACGAGGCCCCGTCCGATATGCCCGTCTTCGTCGGCCAGGCTGCCGCCGCTTACGGCCTGCGCTGGTCCCTTACCTACGAGGAGTACCAGGAGGTCTGGGAACGTACCTGCGTCCGCGGCCCCAAAGACTACGACCGCTATGGACGCCCCGTCTACGAGTGCAAAACCAACAGCAACCTCCGCTACAATAACGGCCATTACGAGGATCATCTGGTCTTCAGCGGTTGGGTCGGTAAGTCCCTCGGCGGTGAACTCCCTGCCGCATCTATCAACGCCCCCGCTGCCCTCAAAGCCGATCTCAACGGCGACGGTATCCCCGACGCCATCTGGAACCGCAACTTCATCATCCGCCGCATGAACGACATCAACCGCATCGATGACCCCGTCTGGCGTCGCCAATGGGCCTTCGGCGGCACCATCTATTGGGGCGTCCGGGAAGGACAGGCTCAGATCGGATGGCCGGGTTCACCCTGATCGCCAACAGCATCCTCATCACCCTCTTGGCCGCTGCCAGCGCCTATGATCTCCGCTTCCGCCGCGTGCCAAACGGGTTCACCCTCCCTCTCTTGGTCATCGCCGTTGTCCGCTCCTTCCCGGGCGACTTGCCCCTCTACGCCTTCTCCTTCCTCATCCTCACCGCCTGGCGCATGGGCTGGATGGGCGGAGGCGACGCTAAACTCTGGATCGCCCTCGTTTGGTGGTTCACCGCCGACTTCGCCGCCTCTCCCTATCCATCGCTCCTCGCCATCACCCTCGCCGGAATCACCATGACGGCCACCACACTTCTTCAACGCTTCGTCACCAAAACCCCTTCGCCATCCCCCGGAGCCTGGCGAACCCTCGTCTACGCCTTGATCGCTATCTTCACCACCGCCTGGATGCTATGATCACCGATCTGTGGACCGCCGTTACCTACAACGCCAACCACCGCCCACACCCCGTGGCGGCTGCCCTCCTCTACGCCTTTTGCCCTACCGCCGCCTACTGGTACCTCGCCGGTGCCGTCCCTACCCCTCCTTTCGACCCTGCCTGGCAGGTCCTCAGCCACCGCGCCCAGGCCCCCGAAAAAGGACTCAAACAGCGGCTCGCCGAGTGGGGACTCTCCGCCCTCGAAATGGATGTTTATCACTACTTCAGCAGCGTCAAGATCGCACGGAATAACCATCCCGTCCCCGCACCCGAAACCCTTCCCATCTTCCGCTACACCATCCCCCCAGAACGACGCTTCGGCCTCCAAAATCCTATCAACGACCACTTCGCCGGTAAGTGGGACAACTTCATCGAATACATCCGCGTCTGGCTCATCGTGTCCCGCGATTGGCTCAACTACGCTCAACTCCCCCAAACACCCAACCTCAAACAGGTCTTCCTCCCGATCTCACCCGGCGGCAACCTCCCCCCGCTCCACTACCCCTTCTGGCTCTGGACCACCGACGACCAAACATCCGTTCTCTCCCTGATCCTCTCCCCAGGCGAACTCGAACCCATCCGCCATTCCCTCCTCGAGGAGGCCGTCCGCCCCCTTTTCCTCAAAAAACAACAAACCCACGCCTACGTCTTCAACCCAACCACCGGACAGGTGTCCTCGCCCCTCATGGCCCTGTCAACCGAAACTTTCCGCTCCTGGATCGCCGACTTCGCCCTCTTGGCCCGCAACGGCCCCTATCCCCCTCTCCGCGCCGCCCAGGGACGCTCTGCGTGCCAGTCCTGCGCATTTACCCACCTCTGCTACCTGGATAAGGAACTCAACCCTCAACTGAACGCCTTCACCACCTTGCGCCACAAATCCGGCAATGCACGTCAAACCGACCTATAATAGATTTATGCCCAGAAAATTCCTGATCGCCGCCCTCGTCCTCTTCGCCATGATCCTCCTCCCCAAGGGTGGGCGCGCTTTCGCCCAAGCGCCCACCCCACAACCCCCCTCCCCCCGCCACTACTCCCGCCCCTAATCCACCCCCCTCTCAGGTCACCGTCACCAACCGCTTCCTCTTCGACTCGTCAACCCTCTCCTCTGCCGTCGAGCGCTCTATCGCCAAACAACTCGAAAAATCCCAGTCCGCCATCACCGCCGAACTCGCCCGCGGTCAGCAACTCCTCCAGTCCGTCAGCGGCGAAAACGCCATCCTCGTCGATTACACCGACATCGCCAAAAAGTATTTCCCCATCGCCGCCGCCGTCGCACCCCTCTTCTTCGTGCTCCGCCTGGTTATCTACCAGTGGAACCGCCTCGGCGGCGAGGACGACTCCATCGCCGCCGTCGGCATGGATTACCTCACCGCCATCGCCTTCGCCCTCCTCATCGGACCTACCGCCAACCTCATCCACCGCTTCATCTACTGGGCCGTCGGTACCTTCGGCATCCAGGCCCTCACCACCGACGTCGCTTCCGCATTCTCCGGCGACTTCTGGACCACTTTCGGTAACAGCCTCTCTAACGGCCTCTTCGCCGTCGTCATCGGCTTCGGCCTGGCCGTCGCCGCCATGATCGCCTTCGCCGCCTTCCTCGTCGGCTTCCTCTCCGCCTTCGTCATCCTCTACATCGTCTCCGCCATCGG
Organism: uncultured Hyphomicrobiales bacterium; assembly: GCA_964524325.1. Lineage (GTDB taxonomy): Bacteria > Bacteroidota > Ignavibacteria > Kapaibacteriales > UBA2268 > Naka2016. Next base: position 11,839 of record CAZGCT010000018.1, on the reverse strand, counting down.
CCCCATCGTCAGCATCATCGCTTGCATCCCCCAACTGCGCTGGGTGCGCAGCACCTTGATCAAAACCACCGCCCTCATCTTGCTCCTCCCTCTCCTGGGTATCCTCGTCATCCGCGCCGTTACCATCCTCCCCCAAGGCCTGGGCGGCGGCATCTTCGGCGGTCTCGTGCGCACCATCTTCATGCTCGGTGCTGCCAGCGTTATGCTCTCCGCCGCCGGCTTGATCGGCAAGTTCACCTGGGGCAGCGTCGCTACCGGCGCCGCCCGTACGCTCAAGGCCGCCGGCGTCATCGCCGCTACCGCCCTCACCGGCGGCTCCGCCGCAGGCTTGGCCGCTACCACAACCACCGCTTCAACTGCCTCAACTACCACTTCGTTCGCCGCTTCAACTACCTCGGCCTCCACCACTGCCGCGGCCACCACCGCTTCAACTCCCTCTCCCCTTCCACCTTACCCCACCGGCTGGCAGCGCCAGCAACTCATCACCACCGCCCTCGGCCAACTCACCGGTATCCCCCCGTCTTCATTCCCTCATCCTCCACAATCCCTTTCCCCTATCCGGCAGTATGCCCGCAATATCGCCGCCCAGTTCAAACTCGAACGCGGCGGCGAGGAGGCCCTCGCCGGCCTTCTCGAACGTGTCCCCGACCCCAACCAGCATCCCACCCTGGCCCAAAACTTTATCCGCTTCTACGAACACGCCCAGCAAAACCATACCGTCAAGGCCTTCCTCGAGGGCGTCCGCGAATATCCCTACCACTTCCAGGATCTCTTCTTAACCTCCTCCACTACCCCCGTCGAGGAGGTCATCCGCTCCATCCCCAAAGATCATCCCCTCTATCCCATTTTCTACCTCCCACAGCAAGACGAACCCCCGGAGGCCCCTCCCTATCACCTCCATAACCCCCCACCACCACCCCTCAGCGAGGTATGACCGCGACCATTGCCCCCATCATCGCCCCCATCTGGCTGTGGCTCCTCGCCATTAGCCCACCCCGAACAAAATACCTCACTACCCCCGCTTTGCTCGCCGGGCTCTTTTGGCTTTCCCTGATCGAAACCCCGGAACGCGCCCCGATCACCATCCCCGCTTTCACCCTCGCCGCCCTGACCCTCGGCCAGGGCTGGATTCGCTACCCCGCCATCTACCGCCTCTTCCAACTTTATCCGCTCAGCCTGCCGGTCACCATCGCCGCCAGCGCTACCACACAAGGTCTCCTCGACGAGAATGAGTTCCTCGGCCTGGTCATGACAACCTTCGCCTTCCCCTGGCCCGTCCCCCTCGTCGCCCTCGCCATCCTCGAACTCCAGCGTCTCCTGGCCTACCGACGCCAAAAACTCTCCGCCGACCCCATCCCTCTCTTGATCGCCTTCATGATCGCCGCTCAACTGCTGTTATAACCACTAAATGGGAAATCCAAGGGGGATTTCACTATAATCTTGTATGACCTCAACATTCGTTAGGCCCGGAGATAGCATGCCCATCGACCTCGATCTCCTCGAACGCACCTGGAACGACCCGTACTCGCCTTTCTTTTCCCACTTCGACCTCGCTTTCTGGGGTGGGGGGCTGACCCTGCTCGCCGCGGCTCCGGGAACCGGTAAAACCTCTTGGCTGCTCCAAATGGCCGCCGAGGCCGCTTACCGCAATATCCCCGCTGCCCTCATCTGCTACGAACATACCCCCGATGAACTCTTCTACCGCCTTGTCAACCAGGCCAGGGCCATCTGTTGGGGACCTCATCATTGGGGGGCCGAATACGAAGAGGAAAAATTCCTCAACGTCCTCGCCCCACGTACCCGCGTTACCCTCATCCAGGCCCACGATAACCAGGATACCGTGCGCGCCATCCGCCAAACCCTGATCGAGGACCACGCCTTTACCCCGGGCCAACCGGCCTTCCTCGCCATCGATTACCTCCAGCGCATCCCCGTCCTCAACGCTACCGGCCTGGTGCGCGAGGATATCCGCTCCGGCGAGGCCGCCGCTGCCCTCCGCGAACTCGCCCGCGAAACCGGCTGGGCCGTCATCGCCGCCGCCGCCGTGCGCTCAAACGCTTTCACCCCCACCGACTCTGAATTCCACCCCGACCTCAGCCTCCTCCTCGGCGACGAGCGCGTTGCCTACGAACCCGACCGCATCATCTACCTCCAACGCAAGCACTCCCTTCCCTGCCAATGCTGCGCCCGCCTCACCGCTTACGTCCTCAAAGACCGCACGGCCCCTTTGCGCGCTATTCCTCTCCTCTTCTGGGGTGGACGCTTTACCATCGCTAAACTCGATACCACCAGCGGTATCGCAACCCCTGTCGACGAAGACAAGAACGACGAGATTCTTATCTAATGACCGAACTCGGCGGCTTGCTCATCCGTATCCTCCAAAACGTGTGGCAACTCCTGGCCTTGGCCATCGCCGTTACCACCACCCTGCTCCTCATGGCCAATGCCCTCAAGGCTACCGCCAGCACCGCCATCGGCGCTTCGTACCCCCTCGCCCAAGCCCTCGGCACCGGCCTCTCCATCTTCCTCCTCGCCATCTTCGCCTTCTACCTCGTCCCCCACCTCGTCCGCGGGATCCTCCAGGCCTACGCCGACACCTTCCCCGCTTGCTCACAAAGCGCTTTCTTCGCCGACGCCACAACCCTCGCGCTACAACTGTTCGTCGCCATCGGTGCCGTGCGCATGCTCAAGGCCGTCTTTACCGCCATCGTCATGAGCGCCGCCGGCGGAAGCAGCGGCGTCGCTTCCGCCGTGCTCGAAATCGCCGAAATCGTCGCCGCCGCCCTCTTGCTCACCATCATCGTCCCCCTCATCCAGGCCTCTCTCGGTGCCTGCTAATCTCATCCATCGGAGGTATCTGACAAATGTTCCAACCCGTTATGACCAAAATCATCGAATTGGCCACCCAAGCCTGGGGTTTCCTGGTCGGCCTGATTATCGTCGTCGCCCTCCTCGGCGGCCTCTACTACGTCCTCCAGGGTACCGCAGGAACCGCCATCGGTGCCGGCGGCGCGACCAAAACCGCCATCCTCGGTGCCATCGGCCTCATCATCCTCGTCCTCATCGTCTTCCTCGTCTTGCCTCAACTCGGTACCCTCCTCTACCAAAATACCCCACCCCCTCCCTTCCAAGCCCCTTGACCCACCCCAACGGAGGTCCAGCATGTTTCTCGGTCGTGACGCCTTCTGGCTCGGCTTCGGTGCCGTCCTCGCCTTGATCGCCCTGTTCATCCCTCTGCCGTTCTTCGCCCGCCTCACCGTCGGCATCCTCTTCCTGATCCTGGGCATGGCCATCGCCCTCATGCGCGTCGGCCCGGATCGCTTGCCCCCGGAACAATGGCTCATCCGCCGCCTGCGCTACCTGCGCGCTGCCCGCCAGTACACTTACTACAAACCCCAATCATCCCCTCAACCCCCTTCGCCTCCCCCCGTTCCAGAACCACCTCCACGGACCCCTGAACCCTCTTCGTTCAAACCCGTCCAGTGGGCCTGGGACGACATCGGCTACTCTTCCCTCATCACCGTCGCCCTGGCCGTCTTAGGCGTTTACCTCGTCGTCTGGCTCTACCAGGGCGGTGCCGCCGAAATCGCTTCCCTGTTCAAACCCTAATCCAAGGAGTCTTGCCATGGTCCTAATCGCTGCCCTCGGCGCCCTTGCCCTCGCCACCATCCCCATCGCTCTGGGGTGGCGTCGCTCGTTCAGCGACGCAGCAATGGCCCGCGCATTGGGCATCGCCGCGCCATCCCGTAAACGCTTCGATCTCGAAACCTGGGCCCTCCAAACCGGCACCAACCTCAAACCTTCCCAACTCCTCCTCGGCCTTTTCCTCTGGACCCTGGGCGGTTTCCTGGCCGGCCTCTTGATCTCCCCTGTCGCCGCCGTTACCCTGGCCGGCGTCGGCTTTATCTTCTACCAGTCCTCCCTGAGCGAAAAACGCCAGGATTTCCGCATGGCACAGTCACGCGATATCCTCCGCGCCCTCGGCTTGATCGAAACTATGCTCTCCCAGGGACGTTCCCTCAACGATACCCTCGAAGAAGCCGCCCGCTCCGTCGGCCAGGCCGGTCAGCGCGTCATCGGCGACCTCGTCCAACAACTCCGCGCTGCCCCCGTCGACGATTACCCTCAGGTCATCCGCCAGTGGACCCAGCGCTGGCAAAGCCCCGGCGTCGACATCATGGGCACCGCCCTCATCGCCGCGTTCGAGGGACGCATCGAGATCGCCTCTCTCGTCGGTACCCTCCGCACCAACCTCGGTGCCGTCATGGATATCCTCTCCCGCGCCCGCGCCGCCTCCGCCGGCGCCGTCTGGCAGGCCCGCTTTATCGGCCTCGTCCCTACCGGCGTCATCCTCTTCATCAACCTCATTGCCCCTGAGTTCGGACGTATCTGGACCGAATCCCCCGTCTTCCTCATCCCCGTCGTCCTCGGTAGCGTCACCAGCTACCTGCTCTCCATGAACATGATCCGCAACGGCCTCTCCCTCGAAGCCTCGATCGGCCTCACCCGCGGACGCGTCGGCGAAATCCCCCTAGATCGCATGGGACGACTGCTGTGAAGAAAATCTTCATCGCCGCCATTGCCCTCCCCTTCATTACATGGCTGTGCTACGTCTCCCTCTTCGCCGCCGCCGCCGCCAGCATCGTCAACCAGATCCCCGACCCCGCCCGCGGCGCTTACCAGGCCTGGCTGAACGATGTCCCCCAGGAGACCTATACCGACCACGAGGGCACCAGCGGCGAACCCTACAGCGGCGGAAGCATCCCCAAGGACGGCTACACCGGCCCCGTCTCGTTCGCCTGCATCTTGCCTCCCCAGTACGGCTACCTCACCGATACCTACGGCACCTACCGAGGAGGCAATTACGTCCACTCCGGCATCGACTTCGGCTGCTACGGCCGTGAGGACCTCCCCGTCTATACCCCCTACGGCGGGAAGGTCGTCTTCGCCGGCTGGTCACGCGTCGGCTACGGCAACCTCGTCGTGATCGAAAATAACGGCGTCCAGGTCTATCTGGCCCATAATTCCGAACTCTGGGTCGCCCCGGGCGATATCGTCACCGCCGGAACCCCCATCGGACGCTGCGGCTCCACCGGCAACTCCACCGGCCCTCACGTCCATTTCGAGGTGCGCCTCTGGAACGAACGCGAGGAACGCTGGAAACCCGTTGATCCTAACGCCATTTGGCTCCCCGGACAATCCGCCGATTGCTCTTGGTATCACCTCAAGGAGGAACTGCCCTGATGCCCCCAACAACCGTCGTCCCCCTTGATCAAATCCACGCCCAAACCGCCCCCGATGCCTTCAGCCTCAGCGAGGACTATCTCCTCTTCCCCGAAGGCGGCCTCTTCCCACTCACCCTCCGTTCAACCGGATTGATCCATAAGGGCTGGAACGGCTTGCGCTCCGCCGACTTCATTGCCCCCGGCATCCCGATGTTCTATTCCCTCACCCTGCGCCGCCTCCAACCCGATACCGCCGGACATGCCCTGCGCGCCCGCCGCACCTTCATGGAAGGCGTCCTCATGGCTCTGGCCGAAAAAACCGGACGCCGACCCTCTATGGCCGAACAGGCGGTCGATCATTCCCTCGACGCCGCCGAGTCCCGCCTGGCCATGGGCGATCCGGCCTACGACACCTTCGCCGCCGCCGCTTACTTCGCCCCAAAAGACCTCCTCGACCGCGGTCAGGAGGCCCGCCGTATCGTCGCCGCAACCCTGCGCGCCCGCGGCCTCATCCCTCAAACCTTCTACTATATCCCCGAACAAGCTCTGCTCCATCTCCAGCCCGGCGGTAACCTCATCCCACCCTTCGACCGCACCACCCTGATGATCGAGGATGTCATCCCGCTCATGCCCCTCCCATCCCGCAATATCCCCGTCCCCGGCGACGCCGTCTGGATCGGTATGCACGAGCATGACGGACGCGATGTCTACTATTCCTTCCTCTACGGCCTCGACCCTACCGCCGAACAACCCCCACACGCTACTACCCTCATCCTGGGTGAAATGGGCTCCGGTAAAACGACCCTCATGCGCCTCATCCTCACCCAACGCCTCCTCCAGGGCCGCACCGTCATCACCCTCGACCCCGAGGGCGAAAACAGCCGCCTCTGCCAACACCTCGGCGGCATCAACCTCCCCATGCGCATCCCCGATGACCCCGATACCTGCTTGCTCCATCCCCTGGAAGCACAAACCCCCGCCGATATGCTCATGGCCGCCCAGTTCGTCCTCGGCGCCCTCCGCTCCCCCCTCGTCCCCGAGGAAATCGCCGTCCTCCACGACGCCGTCCAAAAACGCTGGCAGCACCGCCCGGGTAAAATGTCCCTGGCCGACCTGCGCGAGGCACTGGCAACTTCCGCCGACCCCAATGCCATCTCCCTCGTCAGCACCCTCCGCATCTACGCCGCCGGCGGCATCCTCGACGGCCTCTTCGACCGCCCTAAGGCCTTGATCTCCCTCTCCCTCCTCAATACCCTCGACCACCCCCGCTGGATCAATTTCGACCTCTCCACCCTGCGCGAGGAAAACCGCAACGTCGTCTATTTCATGCTCGCCTGGTTCATCTACCATGCCGTCACCCACGGCCATCACCCCTTCGATGTCTTCATCGACGAGGGCTGGCGACTTATGGGCCGCCGCGGCGTCTTCAGCGATATGCTCGACGAACTCGGACGCCGCGCCCGCAAACGCGGCATCGGCGTCACCCTGGTCACCCACTTGCCCGGCGACCTCTCCGCTAACCCTTCCTCCCTCAGCCTGGCCTCGACCACCTTCGTCGGACGCCTTGGCTTGGACGAGGCATACGGCTTCCTGCGCAGCATCGGCATCCCCGAAAGCGAGGCTAAAAGCCGCGCCGAAACCATCACCGCCCTCCCTCCACGCGTCTTCCTCGCTTCACCCGCCGGACGCCGCTCCGCCCTCTTCCCCGTCCGTGTCATCGTCCCGGACGCTTGGCTCCGGGTCTGGAACTACTACAAAAACCGCTAAACCGAGGTGTTCTTATGCCTTCCCCCGTCTGGTCGGAAACCGATTTCTACGTCGAAGTGGTCAACGATTGGCCCATCCTCTGGATCCTCGATCAAGCTACCGGAGCCTACATCGGCGTCGGCCCCGAGGATTGGGCACTGGACGAACCCGTCTTCAACGACCTCGTGGAGCAGATCGTGTACGTCGATAATTCAAGTTCCTTGGAGATCAAAGGACGCTATTACCCCCGCTCCCAGACCAGCTACGACCTGCTCCGTGCCCTCCTCCCTACCATCAAACCCCGCCCCAGGAGGCCCTCTTGGTCCAGATTCTGATCCGTCAGGATACTACCATCGTCGAAGACCTCAGCGCTACACTGGTGCGAGAATTGTCCCGGCGTCTCCAGGATGACGCCATGGCCATTTGCCTCAACGTGGACATCGGACGACGCCCGGACCTCGTCATCGTTACCCCACACGCCGTCCACGTCGTCGAGGTGAAGGATAAAGTCGGCAATATCCACATCGATCAGGACGGACGCTGGTGGCTGGACGGCGAGGAAATCGTCAACCTGTATCGCGAGCAACCGGAAACCCCCGTCCAACAGGCCGAAAACATCGCCAACCACGTCCGAACCCGCCTGTTCAAACTCTTCAAGAGCCGCAAGATGACCTTCAACGGCAGGGTGCACGCCTATGTCCTCATCCCCAACCCCAGCCCGGATACCCGCAGCACCCTGGCCGCCTTCCGCGTTTCGTCCTGGCTCAAACAACACCACCGCCATGTCTGGATCACCCTCGGCCTCGATGAACTGGTCGAACGCATCAAAATCCACGATGCCTATGCCGCCGAAAGCACTGCCTTGACGTATACCCCCGCACACCTTCAAGCCCTGGCCAGGGATTGGAAGCTCCAGCCAACCCAGCGGATTAATGCAATCCCGGTGGCCTCGGAGCCCAGGGTGGCAAACAAGCGTTTGACCCCTCGGTTCGCCCTGGCAGTCGCCGCTTTTATCCTGATCTCCCTTGGCTTCGGCATCTGGACCAGCGGCATCTATTTGCCCCGGGGCTGCGCCACCGTCGACCGCCTCAACATCCGCTCCGCTCCCGGTGGGGGAGTGGTGGCCACCGTGAGCAAAAATACCTGCTTCCGCATCGACGGCGTTTCCCCTGATCGCACCTGGGCCCGCATCGCACGCGGACGCTACGCCGGCACATGGGTCGCAACCAGTCTCCTCAACGGCCTCCAACCTCAAAAACTCCCCGTGGTGAACCAACGATGACCCCTAACTTCTGCCTCACCTGCGGATCTGCCTTCGACGAGTCCCTCCCCCATTGCCCTTATTGCACCGGCCTCTGGCATATGTGGGAAATGCGCCTCCCGTCTATCCCCGTGGAACGCATCCGCACCCAGATCGCCGATTGGCTCGGTCACCTCACCCTCCCCGTGATCTTCGAACTCTCCGCCGACGCCGTATACGGCTTCCGCCTCCGCTTCTACGCCCCCCCAGGTCAGGGTGAGGCCGCTACCGGTACCTGGGCATCTCTGGTCCACCAACAGGCCCGCTGGGAAGCCCTCGGTACCCACTCCCCCCTCCAAAGCGGCGGCTTTGCCCTCATCCCCTCCGACCTCTTCCCCGCCATCGGAACCGGCGAGGGGGATGTCATGCTCGCCCTCGCCGGCTACCTCCTCGATATCGCCCGCCGCACCAACCAACCCGCCGCTCTCCAAATTTGGCTCCTGGACCGCCTCCACCACCTCCAGTCCGAACTCCGCGCCCTGGCCGCCTATTCCTACGGCTCCTCCGGCGGCGTCGATGACGACCACCCCAACCTCTGGAACTTCCGCCTCCGCCTCAACCAACTCATGGCCATCACCGGTACCCTCACCGCCGGTACCCTTGCCGGCGGCGCACTCGCCGGTTGGTGGCCTTACCCCGCCGCTATCTTGGGTACTATGGCCGGCGGTATCCTTACCGTCATCGCCGGCGTCAACGCTTCCCAGTGGATGCGCTACCGCTCCATCCCCCGCGAACTCCTCCTCCAACGCGCTCGCGAACCCCTCTTCGCCACCGCCATCATCCTCTACGCCGCCTCTCATAACTTCAACCCCCTCAGCGGTAACGCTACCTGGAAACCTTTCTCCGGCTCCATCTGGCCCCAGGTGCGCCGCTACCAGTTCCCTCTCCCCGCTTCCGACCTCGCCGCTTTGATCTCCCCTCCGGAAAGCAGCGAGGGCACCGCCCTCTGGGCACCCGATGCCCGCCAGGACGTTCCCTTTCCCCCCGCTTCCCCCGCCCTCCTCAACGCCCCCTTCAAGGTCGGCTACAGCGCCCATGACCAGGCTCCTATCGGTATCGACCCCGACGGCCACGGTCTTATCATCGGCGGCTCCCGCACCGGTAAATCCTCCCTTGTCTATCAAATGCTCCGCAACCTCGTCACCCGCGGCGAAAACGCCCCCGGCATCTTCCTCGTCGATCCCCACCTCGGCCTGGCCGACGCCTTCCTCCAGGCCCTCGACGAACTCCCCGAACCCCAACGCGCCCACGCCGTCCAACGCCTCCGTATCATCACCCCCGATGAACCCGAACTCATCCCCCTCAACCTCCTCGCCGTCCCCGATTACGCCTGGGCCGGTAACGCCATCATCCAAATCGGACGCCGTATCTGGGAGGACTACTGGGGTCCCCGTATGCAGGCAACCCTCCTCGGCCTCTTCCGCCTCGCCCACGCTTGGAACCTCCATAACCCCAGCGCACGTATGGGTTTGCTCCATACCGTCTTCCTCGCCTTCAACCCCCGCTGGCGTCACGAAACCGCTATGCAGTACCTCCCCCCGGCCGAACGCCTCGGCACCATGGCCCTCGACGCCCTCCTCGGCCAGACTACCGGCGAGAACATGAACGCCGCCCAGCAGTCCTGGGTTACCGAGGTCGTCTCCCCCGTTATCTCAAAGGTCATGGCCCTCGAACTCTCCCCCTGGCTCTTCGCCTCTATGCACCAGGACGCTTTCGCCCCCATCGAACAATGGATCCGGGAGCGCGCCTGGATCGTCTTGCGGTTGCCTACCGGCACCATGGGCCGCGAGTCGGCCCGCCTGGTCGCCAGCGTGGTCTATAACGTCTTCGAGGCCGCCTACCGCCAGCAAACTCTGACCCAACCTATCCCCTTCTGGTTCATCATCGACGAAGCCCAGGAAATCGGCGTCGGCATGCGCCTCGAATCTATGCTCTCCGAGGGCGCTAAGTTCGGCGCACGTACCTTCGTCCTGGCCCAGTCCCTCTCTATGATGCGTTCCATCGAAACAATGCTCCCCGTCGTCCAGTCCCTCTTGGCCAACACCAGTACCCAGGTCTTCTTCTCCCCGGACCCCGAGGACGCCAACCTCATCCGTCAAACCTTGTCCTCTGAAATGCGCTACGGCGATGTCACCCCAGATCTCCCTTCCCTCCACGCCTGGCTGCGCGCCCGCATCGGCGGGCGCTGGCAACCCCCAACCGTCATCCGCGTCGACCCCCTCGTCCCCGTCAACCACCAACGCGTCCGTCAACTTATCCGCGATGTCATCGCCGCTCACCCCGGCGATTACTATCCCCCCGATAACTGGCAGGAACGCGTCACCGCATCCTTGACCCAGGTCGTCCCTCCAAATATGCGCTCCCTCCTCGGCCAGGCCTTCGCCGCCATCCAGCAAAGCACCTCATCTATATCAACTCCTATCGATACCAGTGAACTCTACCTCTGGGAGTGAAAATTACGGGTTTTCCCGCATGACAGATCCCGATGTGAAGATTAACCTATTAGACGTATCCACTATCTACTCGTGAAGGAGGACCATCTTATGAAACTCATCGTTACCCGTCATGACGCCGCCGCAGAATTCATCCGCAAACGCCTGCCCGAATTCACCGACGCCCCCGTTTACAAGGAGGCTTCCGAGGACCTGGTGCGCGATAACGAGGTCGCCGGCAACCTCCCCGCTAACCTTGCTGCCCTTACCGCCCGCTATATCGCCATCGAGTACCCCGTCGGTAAGGCACCACGAGGTCAGGAATATACCCTCCAGGATATGGAAAACGCCGGGGCGATGCTCGTGGAATATAAAATCCAGCGCGTCCAGGATTGGTAGATCAACCATTAAAACATACGGGTTTCCTCTATCGCCTTTAGGTGATAGGGGAAACCCGGCAACCAGGAGGTTCGCTATGGGACTCGATAACATTTGGTACAACCGGAACGGCGAAAAGACGTATCTGGAATTCAACCCGGAACTCAATTTGGTGGGCGGTTTGTTCAGCGAGCACGGCAACGGCTCGTTTCGCGGCGGCTACTACAATGATTTCTTTGTGTCTGTGCTTGGGTTCGATCTGCACAATGACCTGAGCAATTCGGAGGTGCGCCAAATCGCCGAGCGTCTCAACAGCATGAACTACGATCCGTCGTTCTTGGAGGAGTATGATATTACCCCAGAAGAGTTTGAGGATCTGCGCCGTATGTTCACCGCCTACGGCAAGGCGGGTTGTCACCTCGAGGCTTGGTATTGATGTCTGTGGGTGTGGCGTAAACCTTTGCCTATTGTCACAAGAAAGAGAGATGCAAGAGATGTCCTCTAATGTCCTCGACCACGTCTATCAAATCACTGCCATATTGATCCGTATGACCCCGCACTATACAGATACCCACGACCGGGTCAACGCTTTTCAACCCCTCTTTTTCCGCTGGAAACAGGCCGAGAACGCATGGCTCCAGGGACGCCCCGTGAACCCCTTCGAGTTCAAAGTCGGCCTCGGTTGGGACTTGCAACGTATTGGAATCTACGGGCATCCTGAAACGCCAACACTTATCGATGCCTTGACCAACCTTGTG
>CAZGCT010000017.1:10409-21272 GCA_964524325.1 uncultured Hyphomicrobiales bacterium | reverse complement strand
GCGTCGGAAGACAGTGAATCCTCGTCAGGGGATTGAGACGCTCACTACGGAGTGCTGGCCATAAAGCCGAGCCTCCGCCTGTCGGAAGACAGTGAATCCTCGTCAGGGGATTGAGACCCTCTTCGCCATCGCGGAAGAGGCGTTTCCCTTCCTCGTCGAGTCGGAAGACAGTGAATCCTCGTCAGGGGATTGAGACCGCGTCCGTGCGCTGCAGGTTGTAGCGCTTGTAGTTTGTCGGAAGACAGTGAATCCTCGTCAGGGGATTGAGACATATTCGCAGTCTGTCAACAGGCAATCTTGACTTTTTTCGTCGGAAGACAGTGAATCCTCGTCAGGGGATTGAGACAGTTCGCCGAGCAGCGCCGGGTCGGCTATGATGCGAATTTCCGTCGGAAGACAGTGAATCCTCGTCAGGGGATTGAGACATCTCCGCGGCGCCGACCTGCGCGACGCCGATCTTTCCGGTCGGAAGACAGTGAATCCTCGTCAGGGGATTGAGACAGGGGCATTCTTTCAGCTCAAAGACGATTTGGTCTTTTTTCGGTCGGAAGACAGTGAATCCTCGTCAGGGGATTGAGACCGACAAGCTCGACATCTTCTGTGCAGCGATTGCGACAGGTCGGAAGACAGTGAATCCTCGTCAGGGGATTGAGACTATGCTGTGGCTCAGGCCACACATTGTCAGCAGAGGATCACATGTCGGAAGACAGTGAATCCTCGTCAGGGGATTGAGACACGGAACAGTTTTTCAACGTTCATTTTGCCCTCAAAAAAAAGTCGGAAGACAGTGAATCCTCGTCAGGGGATTGAGACTTGCTTTCCGCTGCCCATAGGTCACAGCGGTAGGCCAAGTCGAGTCGGAAGACAGTGAATCCTCGTCAGGGGATTGAGACCTTCAGCCGGTCGAGCGCGCGGCGCAGGTCGGAGTCGTCAAGTCGGAAGACAGTGAATCCTCGTCAGGGGATTGAGACCAGGAACAAGTCCCAGCCGATTTCGTAGTCGGATTTATTCAGTCGGAAGACAGTGAATCCTCGTCAGGGGATTGAGACAAAATCCGCCATCTTCGCAAACAGCTTCAACTCTTCGTCTACAGTCGGAAGACAGTGAATCCTCGTCAGGGGATTGAGACTCGCCGCATCGCCCGCTATCTGGTGAAACATCGCCCTTTCGCCGTCGGAAGACAGTGAATCCTCGTCAGGGGATTGAGACCTTGACGTCCTCGGGGCGGGGGTGATTCTTCTCGCAATAGGGTCGGAAGACAGTGAATCCTCGTCAGGGGATTGAGACCACTTTCGGTGGCGTGGGCGTGGGGGACGGTAAGCAATTGTCGGAAGACAGTGAATCCTCGTCAGGGGATTGAGACCCAGTGCTTGTCTTCGAGCCTGATGCCGATGAATCGAGTCTTTTGTCGGAAGACAGTGAATCCTCGTCAGGGGATTGAGACGGATCTCCCGCGGCAAGCACATCTGGCAAACGTTTGAAGAGTCGGAAGACAGTGAATCCTCGTCAGGGGATTGAGACAGATCCTGGGCATTTACCATGGTATTCATCACGATGGTCATTTTTGTCGGAAGACAGTGAATCCTCGTCAGGGGATTGAGACCCGCCGGCCCACCAGCGTTGGGCCTCGCGGATCAGAAACTTTTGTCGGAAGACAGTGAATCCTCGTCAGGGGATTGAGACTTGCGCCGAGGCTGTCCTCCCCGTCCGTTCATGCTGTAGCCTGTCGGAAGACAGTGAATCCTCGTCAGGGGATTGAGACTCCCGGCGCAACGCTGCAGAATCTCGAAATGACGAGTCGGAAGACAGTGAATCCTCGTCAGGGGATTGAGACTCGTCAAGATTCAACAGTATGAAGCTCTCGATGAGCGACTGTCGGAAGACAGTGAATCCTCGTCAGGGGATTGAGACTCGGTCGACGGGTCAATCGCTTGGATGAAGGCGACATCTTCCGTCGGAAGACAGTGAATCCTCGTCAGGGGATTGAGACGAATCCGATCGACGGGGGTGACGTGTATATGGTTCCGCTGAGTCGGAAGACAGTGAATCCTCGTCAGGGGATTGAGACCTCCTCAGGCGCAAGTCGTGTGGAGTCGTTTTTCTCGGAAGACAGTGAATCCTCGTCAGGGGATTGAGACCTGGGAAGGCCGGTCGGCGACCGATGTCTCACGACTCTTAAAGGTCGGAAGACAGTGAATCCTCGTCAGGGGATTGAGACAGATGAACATTTTTTCTTCTCCTTTTCCTCTTGTTGTTACGTCGGAAGACAGTGAATCCTCGTCAGGGGATTGAGACGGCTGATCAGGTTTTAAAATCAGAAGCGCTGACGAGAAAATTCGGTCGGAAGACAGTGAATCCTCGTCAGGGGATTGAGACGATGCGTGCAAGGGTGCGTTCTGTGATTGCGGCTGCGTTCGTCGGAAGACAGTGAATCCTCGTCAGGGGATTGAGACCCGAGGTGGAGCGGGGGCGCAGGGGAAGCTGCCAGGCGGTGAATTGGTCGGAAGACAGTGAATCCTCGTCAGGGGATTGAGACGATGACGGGAGCCGGTTGCTTGAAAAACATCACTTTTCCTCCGTCGGAAGACAGTGAATCCTCGTCAGGGGATTGAGACAATATCTGCGGGAAGCTTGATGTTTGAAAACAGCTTGGACAGTCGGAAGACAGTGAATCCTCGTCAGGGGATTGAGACAACTGTGACTGTGTAGATGAACATCTCTCTTCTCCGTCGGAAGACAGTGAATCCTCGTCAGGGGATTGAGACTCAATCTGCAACTGCATATCACACCGCCGTTCTTAACTCGTCGGAAGACAGTGAATCCTCGTCAGGGGATTGAGACCTGACGCCAAACGCATTAAAGTAAATTGCAGCGCCCAACGGTCGGAAGACAGTGAATCCTCGTCAGGGGATTGAGACCCAAACGCCTCCTCCCATTTGGCCAACCAGCCTTCGGTCGGAAGACAGTGAATCCTCGTCAGGGGATTGAGACAGTTCGCCCGTTCGCTTCCACGTCCGTTTTCTCATTCTGTCGGAAGACAGTGAATCCTCGTCAGGGGATTGAGACTCGGCAGTGCTCTAGGCGAGGTACTGCGCCGGGGCCTGGCTCGTCGGAAGACAGTGAATCCTCGTCAGGGGATTGAGACGCAGCATGTCCGGCAGCGTGACCGGGGTCTGCACCCGGGTCGGAAGACAGTGAATCCTCGTCAGGGGATTGAGACGAAACTTAGCCAGTTCGCCTGCGCCATCCAACGCTGCAGCTTCGGTCGGAAGACAGTGAATCCTCGTCAGGGGATTGAGACCTATATTGCAGCGGCCGTCGGTTGGCGCATTTTCGGTCGGAAGACAGTGAATCCTCGTCAGGGGATTGAGACGCGGATGGCGTCGATCAGATGCAGGCGCTCGTCTTGATGATGTCGGAAGACAGTGAATCCTCGTCAGGGGATTGAGACTGTCGAAACTGCTGTGCGTCGGCGTCGGCGGCGCGGAGGGTCGGAAGACAGTGAATCCTCGTCAGGGGATTGAGACGGGCGATACGGATGCTGCGTTTGCGCATTTGGGCGGCGCATTGTCGGAAGACAGTGAATCCTCGTCAGGGGATTGAGACCATCTGCTCCCACAGCTCGCGCTCGCTGCTGAGCAGGTAGGTCGGAAGACAGTGAATCCTCGTCAGGGGATTGAGACGCAAATCGCCGATAAGGTTGTCGAGAGACATGGCGACGGTCGGAAGACAGTGAATCCTCGTCAGGGGATTGAGACGCCACGAGACGTCACGGTCCGTCGTCACCTCGAACACGTCGGAAGACAGTGAATCCTCGTCAGGGGATTGAGACAAGATCGCCGACGCGCAGACGGGCGACTTCGGCGACTGTCGGAAGACAGTGAATCCTCGTCAGGGGATTGAGACCTATTTCGCCGACCTGGAAGCGCGCCAGTCGATTGACAATGTCGGAAGACAGTGAATCCTCGTCAGGGGATTGAGACAAAAACGACCTACTTCGCCTTCAACCGTCACCGACTGCTCTTCCGTCGGAAGACAGTGAATCCTCGTCAGGGGATTGAGACCCTTGGCCGCTTCCGCCTGGGCCACGATGGCGGCGTTGTCGTCGGAAGACAGTGAATCCTCGTCAGGGGATTGAGACCGTACGGCGGCGACTCGCCGATTTCGATGTAGTTGTTGTCGGAAGACAGTGAATCCTCGTCAGGGGATTGAGACTCGCAGAAACACCCAGCAGCGGAAGCTGAACCTTAGCCATAGTCGGAAGACAGTGAATCCTCGTCAGGGGATTGAGACAAACATTACAACATGATGCATACAAAGCACCTCCCATAAGTCGGAAGACAGTGAATCCTCGTCAGGGGATTGAGACGAGCCGATCGCCTACCGCTACTGGGCGACGGGATCGTTGTCGGAAGACAGTGAATCCTCGTCAGGGGATTGAGACCGGCACTACTGGGCGACGCGTGCAGCGTCGCAGGGGACCGATCCGGTCGGAAGACAGTGAATCCTCGTCAGGGGATTGAGACCGCGTTTTTGACGCGCCAATCTTCCACGAGATTTTGGACAGTCGGAAGACAGTGAATCCTCGTCAGGGGATTGAGACTTGCACGCGGTCGCGCAAAGCGACCAGCGCAGACGCCAGGTGTCGGAAGACAGTGAATCCTCGTCAGGGGATTGAGACCAAATAGACCCCAACTGGATGAGCTACCTGAGCGTCTCCGGTCGGAAGACAGTGAATCCTCGTCAGGGGATTGAGACCCCCCTCGCTTGCGCGGTAGACGCGCAAGCGGAGTTTTGGAGTCGGAAGACAGTGAATCCTCGTCAGGGGATTGAGACTAGAACGGACGTTCGGCGCGCGTGCGCAGATTTGCTAAATCGTGTCGGAAGACAGTGAATCCTCGTCAGGGGATTGAGACTCACCCCCTCCTTCTTCAAACGCAAACCGCAGCCGGCCAAGTCGGAAGACAGTGAATCCTCGTCAGGGGATTGAGACCGACCTCGCTGAGGGGTGGACGCCAGAGGAGGCTGGGTCGGAAGACAGTGAATCCTCGTCAGGGGATTGAGACAGATACACTTTCGCCGGCTCCGTCATGCCGGCCAACTCTGCGTCGGAAGACAGTGAATCCTCGTCAGGGGATTGAGACCGATATTGAAATCATCGAATGCAACGAAGCCGCTTGTCCCGTCGGAAGACAGTGAATCCTCGTCAGGGGATTGAGACGCTGCGCCATTTTGGAGCGGACGGAGTTTTAATCTTTGGGAAGGTCGGAAGACAGTGAATCCTCGTCAGGGGATTGAGACATCATCACCTGAAGCGTTCTTTCGTCAACGCCGGTCTTAGATTGTCGGAAGACAGTGAATCCTCGTCAGGGGATTGAGACCTAGGCTTGCGCTCTTCTTCTAGCCTGGGAGGAGATTACTCCGTCGGAAGACAGTGAATCCTCGTCAGGGGATTGAGACACGGAGACGCTGCGCCGTTACATTGCGCCAGGCAGAGCGTCGGAAGACAGTGAATCCTCGTCAGGGGATTGAGACTCAAAGGCGGCCGCGCGCTGCTGCAACTCACCATGTCGGAAGACAGTGAATCCTCGTCAGGGGATTGAGACATACAAGTCTTCAAGCTTTTCCGGCTCAAGCGTCTGCGCAAGTCGGAAGACAGTGAATCCTCGTCAGGGGATTGAGACCGCACTTCCGCGCTCAATCCCACCCAACTTGACAAAAATGTCGGAAGACAGTGAATCCTCGTCAGGGGATTGAGACAAGCTCTGGACGACGTTCAGAATCCCTTTTACAGTTTCGCGCGTCGGAAGACAGTGAATCCTCGTCAGGGGATTGAGACCTTGACCGGCGTTGGCCCGTGCGCGCCGCTATCTACGTCGGCGTCGGAAGACAGTGAATCCTCGTCAGGGGATTGAGACAGGTGTATCCGTTGGAGCAGTTGCGTCCGGCGCTGAGATATGTCGGAAGACAGTGAATCCTCGTCAGGGGATTGAGACGACGTGGGCACTTCAGGCGGAGGCATGTCCGTGTTCTTGCTGTGTCGGAAGACAGTGAATCCTCGTCAGGGGATTGAGACTCATCGCCGTCGTCGCCGTCATTGCGTTTCTCATTGTGCGGTCGGAAGACAGTGAATCCTCGTCAGGGGATTGAGACCAAGCAGCTGCGCGATTTTGACGACCAGATTTTCTGGCGTCGGAAGACAGTGAATCCTCGTCAGGGGATTGAGACTCATTTTGTTTTCGTTCATTCTTCAAACCTCACGACTCACGTCGGAAGACAGTGAATCCTCGTCAGGGGATTGAGACGCGCCACACGCGCAATCTGCGCGCCACACGCGCACGGACGGTCGGAAGACAGTGAATCCTCGTCAGGGGATTGAGACGGCAGATCGTCCAGCGTTATGGCCTTGGCGATGTTAAAAATGTCGGAAGACAGTGAATCCTCGTCAGGGGATTGAGACCGGAGACGCAGGCGTTTCAGAGCGTGTATGGGCTGTTGCGCACCAAGTCGGAAGACAGTGAATCCTCGTCAGGGGATTGAGACGTTGAACGTCAGCCGGATCGAACAAATCCACGACACCCACCGTCGGAAGACAGTGAATCCTCGTCAGGGGATTGAGACCGCATCACCGAACCATCGCGCAAATGCACGTCATACTCCTGTCGGAAGACAGTGAATCCTCGTCAGGGGATTGAGACCACCGTCTGCCCACCTACATAATTCGACGCCACCAAAACACGTCGGAAGACAGTGAATCCTCGTCAGGGGATTGAGACTGAAAGCATGAATGCGAAACTTTTGCCACTGATCGACGTGTCGGAAGACAGTGAATCCTCGTCAGGGGATTGAGACACGCCAGCATCGCCACCGCTATCCATCCGACTAACAATCGGGTCGGAAGACAGTGAATCCTCGTCAGGGGATTGAGACAATGTGAACAGATCAGGGATGAAGTTCGGTGACATCGTAGCGTCGGAAGACAGTGAATCCTCGTCAGGGGATTGAGACCCATGACAACGCGAAAAAAGAAGAGCGCAACCACCAACGTTTCTGTCGGAAGACAGTGAATCCTCGTCAGGGGATTGAGACTATGTGGTCGTGGTTTTTCCACTGCCGCCTTTGTGATTCGGTCGGAAGACAGTGAATCCTCGTCAGGGGATTGAGACCTACATAGGCCTGGCGTTGGCCAACGCTGGCCACAGCGTGCTTCTGTCGGAAGACAGTGAATCCTCGTCAGGGGATTGAGACTGCGACTGTCGGAGGTTGGAGCTGCGATGAAACTCACGCTTTGTCGGAAGACAGTGAATCCTCGTCAGGGGATTGAGACCATCTGCGCCATGAAAATCACACGCGTGCGATGCAACTTGTGTCGGAAGACAGTGAATCCTCGTCAGGGGATTGAGACCCAGCGTGGGCTGACGGACGGTGAGGTCTGGCGCTCTTGGAGTCGGAAGACAGTGAATCCTCGTCAGGGGATTGAGACCGGTGCACCGTGGCGCCCACCTGGCAATTCCTCATCAGCGTCGGAAGACAGTGAATCCTCGTCAGGGGATTGAGACAGGATTTTCTCCTCGAGCTCAAGTTGTCTATGATACAACTTGTGTCGGAAGACAGTGAATCCTCGTCAGGGGATTGAGACCTTACGAGGGACGGGCGTCGTCGGCTGGGGCCCGTCGCGACGTCGGAAGACAGTGAATCCTCGTCAGGGGATTGAGACCGGTGTATCCGGTGGTGTATCGGCACAAGCCGCCTTCGGGGGTCGGAAGACAGTGAATCCTCGTCAGGGGATTGAGACCTTTGTGCCCGTAAACAGCTAGCCATCTTTCTTTCCAAACCTGTCGGAAGACAGTGAATCCTCGTCAGGGGATTGAGACTTGGTTAGATTGTGATTGAACGGCTGACGTTCGCCGTCGGAAGACAGTGAATCCTCGTCAGGGGATTGAGACGCAAGCGGAGTTTTGGAACCCGCCTGATTCCTCTGCCTCTGTCGGAAGACAGTGAATCCTCGTCAGGGGATTGAGACATGAGGGGCTAATGTGGGTGCGTGAGGGGCTAAAAAGTCGGAAGACAGTGAATCCTCGTCAGGGGATTGAGACGCGGCAGCCTACGCGGCAGCCTACGCAGCAGTCTACGCGGTCGGAAGACAGTGAATCCTCGTCAGGGGATTGAGACTTTCTCGTTGTCATGGTTTCCCTTCCTTTTGGTTAGATTGTGTCGGAAGACAGTGAATCCTCGTCAGGGGATTGAGACGAGGCCCGAAAGGCGTCGCGTCGGCTTGCTTTCGATTCTGTGTCGGAAGACAGTGAATCCTCGTCAGGGGATTGAGACAATTTTTAATGTTTCTGTGTGTGTATGAGGGGCTAATGTGGTCGGAAGACAGTGAATCCTCGTCAGGGGATTGAGACACGAAGCCCGAGCTCTACAGCGTGAAGCTGTAGAGCTTGGGGTCAAGTCGGAAGACAGTGAATCCTCGTCAGGGGATTGAGACCCGACTAACAATCGGGTGTGGTGCGTTTTTCGAGTTCCTGAGTCGGAAGACAGTGAATCCTCGTCAGGGGATTGAGACCAACCACAATCCAACCAACACAATCTAACCAAAAGGAAGGGTCGGAAGACAGTGAATCCTCGTCAGGGGATTGAGACCAGACGAGGGCGTATCGCATGACGCGCGCCCAGCTTCGGGTCGGAAGACAGTGAATCCTCGTCAGGGGATTGAGACATATGCGGGTGAAACCGGCGCTCAACTGGGCGCTCTATGCGCGGTCGGAAGACAGTGAATCCTCGTCAGGGGATTGAGACGCGGCCTCCAGCGCGTCAAGGACGCGCAGCGCCAGGCGTCGTCGGAAGACAGTGAATCCTCGTCAGGGGATTGAGACCTCCAGCGCCGCACGCTCATCCGGATACGCCGCAAGGTTGAGTCGGAAGACAGTGAATCCTCGTCAGGGGATTGAGACAAAGCTTGCAACGGCGTGCGGCGAACGTCAGCCGTCCAATCACAGTCGGAAGACAGTGAATCCTCGTCAGGGGATTGAGACAGATTGTAGTCGTTGAAGCTGTAGCCTCTTTCAAAGTCGTCGGAAGACAGTGAATCCTCGTCAGGGGATTGAGACAATATGACCCGCAGCAGGACGCATATCTTCTACACCACAAATACGTCGGAAGACAGTGAATCCTCGTCAGGGGATTGAGACGTGTGTGGGCTATGTGGGGGCGTGTGGGGGGGGCTAAAAATGGGGTCGGAAGACAGTGAATCCTCGTCAGGGGATTGAGACTTGGGGGAATGGGGGGAGACAAGCATTCATCAGCAGCCTACGCGGTCGGAAGACAGTGAATCCTCGTCAGGGGATTGAGACCGAGCTTGCTCCTGGCGAGCGGGTGCGTGGGTTTTTAGGTCGGAAGACAGTGAATCCTCGTCAGGGGATTGAGACCCCACCTCCGTCACCGCATACAAATAACACTCCCTCACCCCGTCGGAAGACAGTGAATCCTCGTCAGGGGATTGAGACGAGATATAAGTTGATGCGGAATATGCGCGTCCGTATGCGGTCGGAAGACAGTGAATCCTCGTCAGGGGATTGAGACGCCTATAAACGCACCAAACCCCCATCAACGTATGTTCACAGTCGGAAGACAGTGAATCCTCGTCAGGGGATTGAGACCATCGCTTGCGCCGTCGGGAACCATTCCAAGCCAGTACCAATGTCGGTCGGAAGACAGTGAATCCTCGTCAGGGGATTGAGACTCTTTCAATTCGCAATAAACACGAACATAGTCTGCTATGCTTTTGTCGGAAGACAGTGAATCCTCGTCAGGGGATTGAGACGTTCTCCTCCATATCCGCATGGCAAAGATCAGCCCCATTCAGGGTCGGAAGACAGTGAATCCTCGTCAGGGGATTGAGACCACACGACCAACCACCAACACCGTCTGCCCACCTACATAAGTCGGAAGACAGTGAATCCTCGTCAGGGGATTGAGACCGGCCGTCCTCATCTTGCACCTTTACAACCGAGGGCTGTAAAGTCGGAAGACAGTGAATCCTCGTCAGGGGATTGAGACCGTTGTATAGCTCTTCTTTGTCGCCGCGCGGATGATATTCAAGGTCGGAAGACAGTGAATCCTCGTCAGGGGATTGAGACCCAACGACGCGCCGCAGATGAATCTGCTCGGCGTCTTCAAGGTCGGAAGACAGTGAATCCTCGTCAGGGGATTGAGACATCCCGTGCGCTGCGCCGTGGAGTTTGCAGGCCGCATATTCGTCGGTCGGAAGACAGTGAATCCTCGTCAGGGGATTGAGACTTTAAGGCGACGCCTAAGCGGTGCGCGCCCATGGAGTCGAACCATGGCGTCGGAAGACAGTGAATCCTCGTCAGGGGATTGAGACTTACCACCGGCGATCGTGTAGCTGCAGAGCGTGCTATCAAGTCGGAAGACAGTGAATCCTCGTCAGGGGATTGAGACCAAGAAATCCAATTACCGGAGCGTTCACAACAGTTTGCCCGGTCGGAAGACAGTGAATCCTCGTCAGGGGATTGAGACGGCTATATCGAGCATCCAACGAAGATTGAGCGGGCGGTGATGTCGGAAGACAGTGAATCCTCGTCAGGGGATTGAGACGAACGCTTGAGGATATCAGCCAGGGGAACGCCGTTGCGCAAGTCGGAAGACAGTGAATCCTCGTCAGGGGATTGAGACGGAAGCGTAGGGGAATCGTCAAGCGCGAACGGCCAAGTCGGAAGACAGTGAATCCTCGTCAGGGGATTGAGACTCGCCGCTACGGGCTGCGCCGCAGCGAGCAGGCGATCCTGGTCGGAAGACAGTGAATCCTCGTCAGGGGATTGAGACTGGAGAGCCTGGCCCTGT
>CAZGCT010000017.1:0-10309 GCA_964524325.1 uncultured Hyphomicrobiales bacterium | reverse complement strand
AGCGATCTTCGTCTCCATGTCGGAAGACAGTGAATCCTCGTCAGGGGATTGAGACGAAATAGACTGCGGTTGTTTTTTTGAGGACGCTTGTCTCAGTCGGAAGACAGTGAATCCTCGTCAGGGGATTGAGACCGCCATCGGCAGCGCCGTCACGAAATCGTCCGCCGTCTTGCAGCGTCGGAAGACAGTGAATCCTCGTCAGGGGATTGAGACCTCGCATGGCCTTGGGGGAGAAAGGCCGCAGGCCGAATTGGGTCGGAAGACAGTGAATCCTCGTCAGGGGATTGAGACTCGGGCGCGATGCGCCCAAAATCAAACTCGCCTCATCTTGGGTCGGAAGACAGTGAATCCTCGTCAGGGGATTGAGACCGACGATCCTGGGGAGGCGGCGGAGCGTCTTTTGTGTCGGAAGACAGTGAATCCTCGTCAGGGGATTGAGACAGATCGATTTGTCCGAAAAGGAAAACAGGTGTATTGTACGATTGCGTCGGAAGACAGTGAATCCTCGTCAGGGGATTGAGACTTACGTCTGTGCTCTGCGTCGCCGCTGCGCTTCCTTCAGGCGTCGGAAGACAGTGAATCCTCGTCAGGGGATTGAGACACCCAATGCTCTACAGCTTCACAGTGTAGAGCATTGGGTCAGTCGGAAGACAGTGAATCCTCGTCAGGGGATTGAGACGACAACCAAGACGAACGTTGCTAATGTCTCTGTTGTGTCGGAAGACAGTGAATCCTCGTCAGGGGATTGAGACCGCGGCGACGGCGGCGACGATTTGCGCCGCTTCGGCGATGGCGTCGGAAGACAGTGAATCCTCGTCAGGGGATTGAGACCCCAATCCAACACTAGGTTGATGCGCCAGGCCGCCAGCGCTGTCGGAAGACAGTGAATCCTCGTCAGGGGATTGAGACATGGCCAATTGGCGCAGTTTCGCAGCACTTGGTTCACTTCCGTCGGAAGACAGTGAATCCTCGTCAGGGGATTGAGACGTAGTTGCGGCGTCCATGCTGCGCCATTTTGGAGCCAGCCGGGTCGGAAGACAGTGAATCCTCGTCAGGGGATTGAGACGCAGCGCCGCACCGCTCAACGCGCCGGCGCGGTCGAGCTGTCGGAAGACAGTGAATCCTCGTCAGGGGATTGAGACACCTGTTGTGCAAGTCGGTTTAAAGTTTTGGCCAACTTATGGTCGGAAGACAGTGAATCCTCGTCAGGGGATTGAGGCCTGATTCC
Source organism: uncultured Hyphomicrobiales bacterium (assembly GCA_964524325.1). Classification (GTDB taxonomy): domain Bacteria; phylum Bacteroidota; class Ignavibacteria; order Kapaibacteriales; family UBA2268; genus Naka2016. The sequence goes on along the minus strand of CAZGCT010000017.1, from coordinate 9,081 downwards.
TCTACCGCGCGTGAGCGCGGACGTGAACCAAGTCGGAAGACAGTGAATCCTCGTCAGGGGATTGAGACTGACGAGCCGAACACGCCGCTTGTGCAGCGCTTCATGTACTACGGTCGGAAGACAGTGAATCCTCGTCAGGGGATTGAGACGCGTCGCCCGATGCGGCGGCCTGGGGGATGCACCAAGCAAAGTCGGAAGACAGTGAATCCTCGTCAGGGGATTGAGACGCTGACGGCGCACGGCATGACCGAGCGCAACATCTCCGGTCGGAAGACAGTGAATCCTCGTCAGGGGATTGAGACTTACGTCTGTGCTCTGCGTCGCCGCTGCGCTTCCTTCAGGCGTCGGAAGACAGTGAATCCTCGTCAGGGGATTGAGACACCCAATGCTCTACAGCTTCACAGTGTAGAGCATTGGGTCAGTCGGAAGACAGTGAATCCTCGTCAGGGGATTGAGACGACAACCAAGACGAACGTTGCTAATGTCTCTGTTGTGTCGGAAGACAGTGAATCCTCGTCAGGGGATTGAGACCGCGGCGACGGCGGCGACGATTTGCGCCGCTTCGGCGATGGCGTCGGAAGACAGTGAATCCTCGTCAGGGGATTGAGACCCCAATCCAACACTAGGTTGATGCGCCAGGCCGCCAGCGCTGTCGGAAGACAGTGAATCCTCGTCAGGGGATTGAGACATGGCCAATTGGCGCAGTTTCGCAGCACTTGGTTCACTTCCGTCGGAAGACAGTGAATCCTCGTCAGGGGATTGAGACGTAGTTGCGGCGTCCATGCTGCGCCATTTTGGAGCCAGCCGGGTCGGAAGACAGTGAATCCTCGTCAGGGGATTGAGACGCAGCGCCGCACCGCTCAACGCGCCGGCGCGGTCGAGCTGTCGGAAGACAGTGAATCCTCGTCAGGGGATTGAGACACCTGTTGTGCAAGTCGGTTTAAAGTTTTGGCCAACTTATGGTCGGAAGACAGTGAATCCTCGTCAGGGGATTGAGGCCTGATTCCTCTACCGCGCGTGAGCGCGGACGTGAACCAAGTCGGAAGACAGTGAATCCTCGTCAGGGGATTGAGACTGACGAGCCGAACACGCCGCTTGTGCAGCGCTTCATGTACTACGGTCGGAAGACAGTGAATCCTCGTCAGGGGATTGAGACTAATTTTAGGGGCGAAGCATATTTCCGCCGACTGAATATTTCCGTCGGAAGACAGTGAATCCTCGTCAGGGGATTGAGACACGACATCTCGGAGTTCCTCAGGCTTGGGCCTCTGGGTGTGTCGGAAGACAGTGAATCCTCGTCAGGGGATTGAGACTCGCTTCGATGACGGAAACATTAGGTTCATTTTTCTTGTGTCGGAAGACAGTGAATCCTCGTCAGGGGATTGAGACTCCTTGATGAAGGACAGGGCTAAAGTCGCCTTTATTTGAATAGTCGGAAGACAGTGAATCCTCGTCAGGGGATTGAGACAAAATGCCTGTCGATGTCGCCGATCTCATGGCCGTACGTCGGAAGACAGTGAATCCTCGTCAGGGGATTGAGACTTTTGAGGCGGCGGCGCGTTCCAGCGCAGACATATTTTCTTTTTGTGTCGGAAGACAGTGAATCCTCGTCAGGGGATTGAGACACGCGAAGTTGTAGAGCGATGGATCGATTGGAGCGTTTTTAGCGTCGGAAGACAGTGAATCCTCGTCAGGGGATTGAGACGTCAACTGACCGGTTGCATATGGGGCTTTCGGTTTTGTCGGAAGACAGTGAATCCTCGTCAGGGGATTGAGACATAAACTCAGCCCAATCGCCGAGCAGGCGGCCTAAATGCGTTTTGCGTCGGAAGACAGTGAATCCTCGTCAGGGGATTGAGACCCGCTTCCCCCGCTGCGCTCGATGGCGTGCTGGCAGCGAGCGTCGGAAGACAGTGAATCCTCGTCAGGGGATTGAGACAGAGTGGCGCGCCCGCGCGCCAGAACGACGGATAGACTCTCACGTCGGAAGACAGTGAATCCTCGTCAGGGGATTGAGACCGTGGCGCATTCGCACAAGACAACGCCGCACTCATACTTTTCCGTCGGAAGACAGTGAATCCTCGTCAGGGGATTGAGACAAGGCGTTGTTTTTGAAGCGATATTCCATGATGTTGTAGACCGTCGGAAGACAGTGAATCCTCGTCAGGGGATTGAGACCAATCAGCGTGGGGGAGCATTTCGCGAAAATCCTAGGAGAGTCGGAAGACAGTGAATCCTCGTCAGGGGATTGAGACGCGACGTTTGTCTTGGCCGTCTTGGCCGTCTTTCTCGTTGTCATGTCGGAAGACAGTGAATCCTCGTCAGGGGATTGAGACTTTTAATCTTTTGGGCTGCAGAAATTTTTTAATGTTTCGTCGGAAGACAGTGAATCCTCGTCAGGGGATTGAGACATAACGCCGCACTGCGCCACGCAACGCTGCGCAACGGCGGTCGGAAGACAGTGAATCCTCGTCAGGGGATTGAGACTGCAAGCAGGTCACAATGTTAGCGTCTCCTAGGATTTTCGTCGGAAGACAGTGAATCCTCGTCAGGGGATTGAGACTCTGGATCACGTCCAACGCCACTCGCCCTTTGTCTGATGCGGTCGGAAGACAGTGAATCCTCGTCAGGGGATTGAGACAGTATGCCCTCCCGGCCGGCCATTAGTGAACCGGCCTTGGTCGGAAGACAGTGAATCCTCGTCAGGGGATTGAGACACAGCACTACGAGCAGCGCACGCCCTTCCTGCATTATCTGTCGGAAGACAGTGAATCCTCGTCAGGGGATTGAGACTACCCGATTGCAACTGGAAAATACGGTCTACGGGGTTCTTGGTCGGAAGACAGTGAATCCTCGTCAGGGGATTGAGACGTGACGGTCGGCGCCGAATACGGGCGTTTCGTTGAGGTCGGAAGACAGTGAATCCTCGTCAGGGGATTGAGACCTCCTTTTTGGGTGGGGTCAGGCGTAAATGCGGTTGGCCTCGGTCGGAAGACAGTGAATCCTCGTCAGGGGATTGAGACCGCTTTTCTTGTCTAGCCTGGGAGGAGATTACTCCTCCCAGAGTCGGAAGACAGTGAATCCTCGTCAGGGGATTGAGACTACAGAGCTCATCAACAAGGCGATTCAAGATATTAATTTGGTCGGAAGACAGTGAATCCTCGTCAGGGGATTGAGACGTGGCCATGAACGACAAGAGCTACAAGAACTTCGTGCCTGCGTCGGAAGACAGTGAATCCTCGTCAGGGGATTGAGACGGCGTAACGCCGAGGCGATTTTTGTTTGTTGGTGTTGTCGGAAGACAGTGAATCCTCGTCAGGGGATTGAGACAATAACGTGCGCTAGACGGCAAGCGAGACAAAGTTTGCAAGTCGGAAGACAGTGAATCCTCGTCAGGGGATTGAGACGTTCGGCGTTTTTCATGCTCCCCACCGGCGAAGGCCGCCGTCGGAAGACAGTGAATCCTCGTCAGGGGATTGAGACCCCAACCCCGTCAACGGCGACGGGGCAAGGCGACAACGGCGCGTCGGAAGACAGTGAATCCTCGTCAGGGGATTGAGACTCCTGCAAGATTTGATAAGAGATCGTAGTCATGTAATTCCTCCGGTCGGAAGACAGTGAATCCTCGTCAGGGGATTGAGACATAATATCTATGCCGTTGATGTTAATGATCTTATGGACGGTCGGAAGACAGTGAATCCTCGTCAGGGGATTGAGACAGTGTAAAGGGAGAATGAACATGACAACGAGAAAGACAACCGTCGGAAGACAGTGAATCCTCGTCAGGGGATTGAGACCGCAACGGCGAACAACGCAACGCTGCAGCATGGATTGGGGGTCGGAAGACAGTGAATCCTCGTCAGGGGATTGAGACCGTAATGTTCGCTGTGCCGATCGCCCGCAGCGGCTTCGTCGGAAGACAGTGAATCCTCGTCAGGGGATTGAGACCACAACTCGAAAACGTCATCTATGGGATTCTTGCACCGTATGTCGGAAGACAGTGAATCCTCGTCAGGGGATTGAGACCCTTCTTAAAAAAAATCCCTAGCGCTTCTTTGCGCCAGGGAGTCGGAAGACAGTGAATCCTCGTCAGGGGATTGAGACCGCGGACGCGGAGTTCGGCGCGTGTCAAAATTGCGTTTAAGGGTCGGAAGACAGTGAATCCTCGTCAGGGGATTGAGACAGCGGTTCATGCAGCGGTTTACGTAGCGGTTTATATCAGTCGGAAGACAGTGAATCCTCGTCAGGGGATTGAGACCGCGCCGCTCGACGATCTAACGACGCGCCATCTGCAAACCGTGTCGGAAGACAGTGAATCCTCGTCAGGGGATTGAGACATCGCTCTCGCCTCATCTTGGGGCGAGGACATAAATTTTGTGGTCGGAAGACAGTGAATCCTCGTCAGGGGATTGAGACTTTCTTCTTCCGGCGTGTAGATGACGCCTTGGCCTGCACAGTCGGAAGACAGTGAATCCTCGTCAGGGGATTGAGACGCGAATTCGTACAGCAGTAGTGAGAGCGTTATTGACAAAAAAGTCGGAAGACAGTGAATCCTCGTCAGGGGATTGAGACGATGTCTAGTCCTTCCTTTTGAGCGAAGGTGTAGAAAGAAGGTCGGAAGACAGTGAATCCTCGTCAGGGGATTGAGACGCTGCTGGAAGCGCTTGCTTTTGAGAAGCAGGCGAACGCTCATGTCGGAAGACAGTGAATCCTCGTCAGGGGATTGAGACCTGTCGAAGAAGCTATCGCCGGTGGAAACCGTGCGTAGATATTCGGGTCGGAAGACAGTGAATCCTCGTCAGGGGATTGAGACGGCTCTCCCAGTCTGTGACGAACGCTCGAATTGCGCTGTGTCGGAAGACAGTGAATCCTCGTCAGGGGATTGAGACCCGGTTAAGCTCGACGTGCGGAATAACCCTGATATTCAGTCGGAAGACAGTGAATCCTCGTCAGGGGATTGAGACGCAAGGGCGTCGAGCAGCCGCAGTACGGTGCGGCCTGCACCAGGGTCGGAAGACAGTGAATCCTCGTCAGGGGATTGAGACTGCTATAATCTGCCATAAGGCTCTCCTTATGTTTGCGTGTGTCGGAAGACAGTGAATCCTCGTCAGGGGATTGAGACAAATGGAGGTGGCGCCAAATGCCTCCTCCCACTTGGTTAAGTCGGAAGACAGTGAATCCTCGTCAGGGGATTGAGACCAAAGGTTTTACGACGCCAGACGGCGGAAGGGCCTGCCGTGTCGGAAGACAGTGAATCCTCGTCAGGGGATTGAGACGCGAGGTACTGCGCCGGCTCCTTGTTTCGTTTGTTTGTACATTTTGTCGGAAGACAGTGAATCCTCGTCAGGGGATTGAGACTCGGATAACCTCGCTCCCGAAAGCGCGTTCGTCGCATTTTGAGTCGGAAGACAGTGAATCCTCGTCAGGGGATTGAGACCACACGGCGGCCTTGCGCTGCACGAGCTTGCGCAGTGCTCGCTGTGTCGGAAGACAGTGAATCCTCGTCAGGGGATTGAGACTGCGACTGAGCGTCATAAGTCCTTGCGCCACGCAATGCGCCGGTCGGAAGACAGTGAATCCTCGTCAGGGGATTGAGACGTCCCAGTAGCCAAGGTGCAGGGGCGATAGATACAATCCGTCGGAAGACAGTGAATCCTCGTCAGGGGATTGAGACGCGAGGTACTGCGCCGGCTTCCTGTTTCGTTCGTACATTTTTGTCGGAAGACAGTGAATCCTCGTCAGGGGATTGAGACATACCCCGCCGCCGCGGTGTCGGGGGGAGCGTGATGAAGCGCTGTCGGAAGACAGTGAATCCTCGTCAGGGGATTGAGACGGCGCGTACGATGATGGCGGGTACGTCCCTGATGACCATTTCCGTCGGAAGACAGTGAATCCTCGTCAGGGGATTGAGACCAAAACATCAGACGACCAACACGCCAACACCACGCTGGCGCGGTCGGAAGACAGTGAATCCTCGTCAGGGGATTGAGACCCACTATGTTTCGACCGCAGCGCCGCAGACGCCTGCTTCTGTCGGAAGACAGTGAATCCTCGTCAGGGGATTGAGACGCAACGCCTTGTTGAGGCCGGCCACCAACAGACGTTGCGTGTCGGAAGACAGTGAATCCTCGTCAGGGGATTGAGACACCAGATTCCAACGCCGGACCTGGTCGGCTTCACCCACAACAAGTCGGAAGACAGTGAATCCTCGTCAGGGGATTGAGACTCATATGAGTTTGGCGACTTCACTGGCAACGCCCTTGAACGGTCGGAAGACAGTGAATCCTCGTCAGGGGATTGAGACGTGACGCGTCCAAAAATTGGGCGCCTTGATCACCTTTTGGGTCGGAAGACAGTGAATCCTCGTCAGGGGATTGAGACTTACATCAAAGTTGCGTATGGTGGCGCCCCAATACTGTCGGAAGACAGTGAATCCTCGTCAGGGGATTGAGACCCGACTCGCTTTTATCGCGTCCGCTTTTATCGGACTTATCCTGTCGGAAGACAGTGAATCCTCGTCAGAGGATTGAGACGCCAACTTCAATCACAGCCTGTGATATTGACCCGTTTTAGTGGAGGGAGAGATAAATCCTTTACACTACGAATGGAGGCAATGATGACAATGAGTAAGACACGACGAACATACAGCTGCGAGTTCAACCGCTTCGCGATTGAACTCGCAGCGAGGAGTGGCAGGCCGCTAGCCGAAGTCGAACGCGAATGAGGGCTGTCAGAGGGGCTGCTCAAGCAGTGAGTGCGAAAGGCCAAACAGGACGGAGAAGCAGCATTTCCCGGCCCCGGTCGCCTGAAAGCGACAGAGGAAGAGATGCGGCGGTTGCGCCGTGAGAATGAGACTTGCGCCAAGAGCGGGAGATTTAAAAAAGCGATCGCTATCTTCACGCAGGAGCCGAAGCGAAGTGCGCCTGCATAGAAAAGGAGCGGAAAGGGTGTGCAGTGACCCTGCTCTGTCGAGTGCTGGAGGTTTCGGCGAGCGGGTATGACGCCTGGCGGAAACGCCAACCCCGCCGTCGCCAGCAGGAAGACGAACGGTTGAGCAAGCCGATTCGGTGTGTGCATGCAGAGAGCCGCCAGCGCTACGGCAGTCCCCGCATCCATGCTGAACTGCAAGCGCAGGGGATGCGCTATGGCCGGAAGCGGGTGATGCGCCAGGCAGGTCTGCTGCAAAGGGCGTCGGCGTATCTGCACGACGGAGAGTCAGCACAGGCTGCCGGTGGCCGAGAACGTGTTGCAGCAGGATTTCACGGCCGAGCAGCCCAATACAAAGTGGGTGGCTGACATCACCTCCATTCCCACCGATGCAGGGTGGCTCTATCTGGCGGTGGTTATGGATGTCTTTTCTCGGAAAGTCGTTGGGTGGGCGATGGATGCAAGCATGACAAGTCAACTGGTCGAGCGTGCGCTTGACGCAGCGTTGGTCACGCGCCAGCCGCCGTCGGGGCTGCTGCACCATTCTGACCGTGGCAGCCAGCATGCCAGCCACGACTACCGGGCTCGCTTGCAGGTCGCCCAGGCGCAGGTCAGCAAGCGGCGCCTGTTACGACAATGCTTTGATGGAGAGCTTCTGGGCCACGCTCAAAACCGAACTCGTCGAGGAGCAGCCTTTCGCATCGCACGCCGCTGCGCGTTGCGACATCCTCCTCTACATCAAGGCTTTTACAATCTGCGCCGTCGTCATTCGGCTCTTGGCTATCTGAGTCCGGTGGAATTTGAACGGCGTCACTTGGGCGCCCTCAGTGCGCCGAAAAGGTTGGTGCTTAATTTTCTTTCCATCAAAACGGGTCAATATTACTTTACTGTGAGCTTGGGGTCGTAGAGACAATGCGGTTTCTAGGGCAATTCACCAACGGCTTCGTCTTGTTGTTCGTTTCAGCGATCAAGCGGACTGCGCACGGCGCGAGGGCCACGGTTGAGAACATGCGTGTAAATCTGCGTGGTCTTCACATCCTTGTGTCCAAGCAACTCCTGCACGGTGCGAATGTCGTAACCGGCTTCGAGCAGGTGGGTGGCGAAGCAATGGCGAAAGGTGTGCGGGCTGACCGGCTTGTCGATGCCAGCCTGTCGCGCAGCTTTGCGGACAGCCTTCTGCACCTGGCTCTCGTGCAAGTGAAAACGATAGAGGACGCCGTCGTCGCTGCGCGGGTCTTTGGAGAGAGAGGCAGACGGAAAAACGAATTGCCAGGCCCATTCGCGCGGCGCATTTGGGTATTTGCGCGCCAGGGCGTCGGGCAGCGGCGCCCTGCCATGGCCGCGCGCCAGATCGCGCTCGTGCTGCACCCGCACCTGCGCCAGATGCACCTCCAGTTCGGGGATCGCCTTCTCCGGCAGCATCGCCACCCGATCTTTATCGCCTTTGCCGCTACGAACAATGACCTCCCGGCGCGTAAAGTCGACGTCTTTGACCCGCAGCGATAGACACTCCTGCACGCGCAGCCCGCTGCCATAGAGCAGCAGCCCGATCAGATGGTAGACGCCCTCCAGATGGTTGAGCACGCGCTGCGTCTCCTCCACCGTCAAAACAGTCGGCAACCGCCGCCGCTCACGCGCTCGCAGCGCTTCAACGTTGCCCACAATCGGCTGCTCCAGCACATCCCGATAGAGAAAAAGCAACGCGTGCAGCGCCTGGTTCTGCGTGGAGGGCGCCACATTGCCCTCAACTGCCAGGTGGGTGAGAAACGCTTCGATCTCTGTTTTACCCATTTCCACAGGATGGCGCTTCTGATGAAAGAGGATATAGCGCCTGATCCAACCGATATAGGTCTTCTCAGTGGCGTAGCTGTAGTTCTTCAGACGCAACTTGTCACGCACCTGGTCGAGCAGTTTTTTCGGTTTGTCAGCCATGAGGTGACTCCACAGATTGGCGGGTTATGATGACATGCTCCAGAGAACCGTTGTGCATAGTTTACCGATTTACTGATCAATCGGTCGTTTGGGGGATCATATTATTCGTTTTGCATGATATTATGCTGTCAGGGAGAATTCATCAGTCATTTGCTCGATAATGACAAGTTGGGCGGGCATGTTCGTCGCGAAAGGTGATCCCGAGTGAAAAATATGGAAAAG
>CAZGCT010000016.1:0-25622 GCA_964524325.1 uncultured Hyphomicrobiales bacterium | reverse complement strand
CATGAATTGCCCCTACGTATCAAATGAATTGTCCATACAAATCAAATGAATTGCCTGTACGGAAATGATTTCGAAATAATTTCGAAATGGTTTCTTTTACTGTTGCCCTGGCACTAGATAGATTTGCATCCGAGCGAAAATGAATTCGCAAATTGTTGAACAAACTGGGGTAACGATGTGGATTGAAATTTTTCGGACTGGAACATTTATCGATAGCAATGGCCGCCGACACTCCTTCGCTGAAAACGATTTGGAACGAATTGCACAGCAGTACAATGAGCGTGTCGGTGATAATCCATCTTACGAGGCTCCACTTGTGAAAGGTCATCCAAAGGACGATGCCCCTGCTTACGGATGGGTGGAGCGTCTTGCACGTCGAGGACAACAACTCTTTGCCAAACTTAAGTCCGTTTCCAGCGAAATTGTTGACGAAATCAAAGCTGGGAAATATCGCCGTGTCTCTATTTCGATGTATCCCGACTTGGTACTCCGTCATATTGGTTTGCTTGGGGCAGAATCGCCGGCAGTAAAAGGTTTACGACCAATTTCCTTTGTGAACCTCGACGAAAGCTTAGCTTTCGAGTATTCAGCAGATACGATAGATTTTGCGGAACTTAGGCAAGAGATTCGACGCCTCGAACTCGAGAACTCGCAATTATCCCGCCACAACGAAACTCTCCAAACCCAACTCCGAAAGCTCCACAACGAATCTCTTGCTCAAAGTTTCCGCGAATTTATTCGCAAAGTAAACCAGTCGAACGAATACATGATAATTCCACCAAGCAAAGAAGAAGCATTCGTAGAACTTTTGCATTTCTGCGCGAAAGCTGATGAACAATTGAAAATGAATACCGATGCAGGATTGCCCGAAGGTTTTTCCTTTGTCGAGCGCGTAAAGCAATTTGTTTCGGAGTTGAAACCAGTGCCAATTCGCCAAGAATACACAATAGCTCGAAGCGATAGTATTTCATTCGAGAATGAGTTCGAAGGAAAGAGGGTGCTCGAAGACAGAATGAATCTACACATACGAGCAAAGCAAATACAAAAAGAAAATCCGCTATTAAGTTATGAACAAGCATTAATAATGGCAAACAAGGAGTAGGTGTGAAATGGCAGCAGAACTTAGAACAGTCGACCCGATATTAACATCGATTGCCCAAGAATATCGTAACGCAAAGTTCGTAGGTAACCATTTGTTTCCAGTAATTTCGGCAACAAAACGCAAAGGAAAAATCCCAATATTCGGAAAACAAGCCTTTGTTCATCGCGAAACTTTTCGGGCAATTCGAAGCAATTCGAACAGAATACCCCCAAACGAAATTGAGTATTTGGAATACGAAATGCAGGAAAGGGATGTCGAAGTTTCTCTCGATTATATCGAAGAAGAAGAACTTTCGGATTTCTTAGAAATCGAACGCCAAGCCACAAACGAGCTTGTAGATATCCTTTTGCTTGGACGAGAAAAAGAGATTGCCGATTATGTGCAAAATCCAAGTAATTATCTTAGCGGGATGAGTATGGAAATTACTTCTGCGAACGCATTCGACGACTACACAAAAACAATCGATCCAATTGTGAAAATAAGAGAAGGAGTAGTAAAGATACGACAAAAAATTTCTTGTTTTCCGAATGTAATGATAATCGGGGAAAGCACATATCGAGCATTAATGTTTCATCCAAAAGTGACCGACCGAGTGAAATTCGTTGGATTGAACAAAATCAATCTTAAAAATTTAGCAGAATTAGTTGATGTACCAAACATTTACATTGGAATGGGAGTTTATTCGAAAAATGGTGTCGATTTTGTGGACATCTGGGGGGACAATATCATACTTGCATATGTAGAAGAGAAGGATAGTGGGAAAACTACTCGTATGGGCGCCAGTTTCGGCTACTTTTTGCAAAAGAAAGGCTTTCCCGAAGTTGATACATACTTCGAAAACGGTGGTAAAATCAAAATTATTCGAGCAACTGATGCGTATACTTTTGTGACAACAACTCCTGAAGCAGCTTTTCTAATTTACAACACAAATCACATTAGCTAACAAAATGTGGAAGGCAAAATATTTTGTGAGGAGAAAATGGTTATACCAACAAAGACATTCCAACCAATATTGACATTGACAATCAAAACAACAACGGAGCTGCAAGCTTATCGCTTTGTGGACATACAAGGAAAAACTTGCAATGCAAACCAGAAAGCATTGGGTGTTTCGATTGGAAAATGGTCGGACGGAAAATACGCAAGTATAATTGTGCTTGGAACAGCAATAGTCGAGGCTGGCGGAATAATCGCTGCTGGCGATAAACTTACAAGCGATGGCCAAGGGAAAGCTATCGTTGCTGTAGCCGGAGCAGAAATAAATGGTAGAGCACTTAATTCCGCAAATCCGGGCGATTTCGTTCGTGTGCTTCTTGTTCCATAACGTCGAAAGGAAAATGTACACAAATCTAAATGAATTATTATTGGAATTCGGTCCCGAGGAATTAGCCCGATTGTCGGGCGACCCCTCGGGAGGTAATATTAATCATACGCGAATTGCATATGCAATCGAAAATGCAAGCAATTTGGTGGATAGTTTTCTGCGAAACAGGTTTACCGTACCATTTTCCCCAGTCCCACCGATGATTAAGCTTGTTGCAAGGGAATTGACAATTGCAAATCTGTTTGAATATGCAAATCACACTGGATTTTTGCCACCCACAATTGCAAAACGCAAATCCTATGCGATGTATCTACTGCGGCAAATCCAAAATGGTGATTTGCAAATATTTACAAACGAAAGCGAATATCGACGAACATTGCTGACAAACAAAGAAAATGAAAATCGGCTTTTTAATGATGATTTGCTGGACAAATTTGTGGAGTTGTAAAATGAAAGGAACTTTATTAGATTTTATTCGAAGATATAGCATTTTGTTGATTTTTTTAATTCTTTTCGTTGCTGGTGCGAATTTAGAAAAGCCGGAACTAAGAGCTTTCCTACTTGCTTCGTTGCTAGAGTGTATGGCTATTGGGTTTTCTAGTTTGGCAGCATTTGTATTCACAAGAGTTAGATTCACCGATAATCCCGAAGCGCCCAATCTTGGATTGATTTTCTTAGGTGTACACATTTGCCTTGGCTTTTCGATACTTGCGTTGTATTTAGCACAATTTGCTGGTTGAAATGAGAATGAAAGTAGTAATTTGGGTAGCGATTTTTGTATTGAACTTGAATGCGAAATGCCTGCAAAAACATGTTCTGCCATGCAATAAAGATTTGCTGCTTTTTTCACGCAAAATATTAATCGAGCAAGTGGGGACGCTGGAGGAAAGGAATCGAAATGACGGGAAAGAAATCGAAAAGTATTTAAAGATGCTTGGTTTGCCAAAGGGGAGCCCTTATTGCGTTGCTGGGCAATATTATTGCTTTTTCGAAGCGACGAGGCGGTTGTCTTTAGATCCCAAAATGAATCCTATGCCCAGAACAGGTCTATCCATAGAACTTTACTATTACTCAAAGAGGATGGGAAAGCGAAAGAAGTTTGAAGTAGAACTCGATGATTTGATAATTTGGCAGAGAAGCAGAACCCTAAGCGGACACACAGAGCGAGTTGTAAAAGTGCAATGCAAAGGATGGGTGGAGACGGTTGGTTTCAACACTAGGCGATACGAAAGTGAAAGTGGAAGCTGGCGCGAGGGAGTTTTTCGCTGGCGTAGGAATTTGTACCATCCGCTCGGTAATATGAATTTGCTTGGGATTGTTGGTTTTACAAAGGCAGAAGATGTATATTGAAATAGTGCAAAGCTGGGACATGTCCCGCCGCTGGGAAAGCAACTGGATGCAATTTCGAGTCGAAGAAACATACCCCACTGGGAATGGATATTTGGAAGCTTCGTGCTTAGAGTTTGTTTGGATAGGAGTGGTTGGTTTTCCAGGCGGTAAAATTCAATTTCTGGTTTCGAACAACCAAAAGTCGAGCAAAATTTTAAAGGAATTCGAAATCGTATCGGCAAACAATATTGGGAATGCCTTGTATTTAAATATATTTTATCCATCTTTTTTGTATTATAAAATAATATTCGAGCCAAATGGTATTTCTAGCGGAAGCCTTACAGTTGGAGCATTATATAGATGAACAAATTTCCCATGGGGTTCTCTTTATGTTTTTCGACGAGATAAGAGAGGAGCTTTTGGCAGAGGATATCTTAACAATTATTTTGTACAGAAGATTAAGGTTAGCAAATGGAAAATCCATTAATTCAAATACTCGGGGTAACAATTGGAATATTTGTATCGATGATTACTATGTTTATCAAAATAAGGAAAGAAATACAAAGCCACCAAAAAGAAATTGTCGAGGCTCGGCTAACCGAAGAACGAAGGCTTCATTCATTGGAAAAACGAATCGCAATAGTTGAGCAACAAGCGCAATACACTGCAAGCATGCTAAACGAAAGACTTTCGGAAATAAGTCAAAGGTTGGATTTATTCTACGGTTTTTTATGCAAGCAATTTTTGGGTTGCGAGTATGAAAGCAAATAACTTGTTGGTATTGGTTATTATTGTCTTGCTTGCTTGGATTCTGGCGAGCAAGCTTAGTCGGAAAAATATTGAGAGGATAGAAATTGTTCGTATCGATACTGTTGAAATTGTCAAGCCAAGGGAGAAGATTATCATAAAAAAAGGAAAACCTAAAATAATATACTTGCGCGATACTATTGTCGAAAGCAAACCATATGTTGCAGTTTTGGATACGATCGTTCGAAAAGATTCAATTCAAGCAAAGTACTTCTTTCCAGAAAACCAAATGGATTTGAAAATATTGCCCAGTTCAGATACAATCCGAGTTCCAAAGATTATCTATTCGAAAGAACAAAAGAAAAATCATTGGATGGATTACGTTGTTCCAACTATTATTGGGATTGCATTTGGTTACATTCTTGGCAAGGCAAAATAGGTGGAAAATGAAACGAAAAGAGACAAAAGAAAAGTTACTGCAAGAAACATACAATTTATATTATCGCTTGACGAATTTATTGCCAAATCCCGACACGATACTGAGAAAGATCGGAAGAGGAATTGAGGTGTATCGAGAATTAAAAAACGATGCGCACGTTTGGAGTTGCATACAATCGCGCAAAAGCGGGACACTCTCTTTGCCTTGGAATATCGAGCAAAATAGTGTACCTGATGTTATTTATCATTTCGTGCTCGAAGTTTTCGAGAAGTTAGATATTTACCAAATAGAGTCGGACATTTTGGAAGCACCACTTTTTGGATTTCAACCAATAGAGATAATTTGGGAAAATAACCAAAGGCGGATAATTCCAAAACAATTGAAAGCCCGGCCACAAGAGTGGTTTGCATACGACGTAGAAGGGAATTTGCTTTTCAGAGGTTCGCACGGAATGCAATTTTCAAAGGTTCCAGAATACAAAATTATTAATGTGCAACACGAAGCTTCGGCAATAAATCCTTATGGACATTCTTTGCTTGCTAAATGTTACTGGCCAGTTACATTTAAAAATGGAGGACTACGATTCTGGGTGAATTTTACAGAAAGATATGGTATGCCAATTCTCATAGGGCAATATCAGCGTGGTGCAACGAACGATGAGATTCAGCAACTTGCACGTGATTTGGATAGTATCTACGAGGATGCTATACTTGTTGCACCGATGGATGTAAAACTTGAATTGCACGAAGCAAATCGCAGTTCTTCGGTAGACTTATTTCTTGAACTTATTCGCTTTGCAAACAATGAAATATCGAAGGCAATATTATCGCAAACGCTTACCACTGAATTAGAGGGTGGCTCGTATGCTGCATCGCAAACGCATTTTCAAATACGGAAGGAAATTATTTTAGCTGATTCAAGACTTGTGCAAAATTCGATGAATCAATTGATTCGGTATATTGTTGAGTTGAATTTCGAAAGTCAACAATTTCCCAGATTTCAAATCGGCTCTTGAAAAAGTTTGTGATATGTTTGCTTCAACTATGCGACAAAGACATATTTTTGATAAGAGGTTTGTATTATTGATCAACAATAAAAAAGATTGTGCTTGAAAGCACAATCTTTTATTTATTTAACTTAAATCGAAGATGAAATTTTAGGTCCCGGGCGTTTTTTTCTCTTCTTGATATTCGTATTTTAATTGGTCTTCGAATAATTCTTCCATTGCAATGATGGTGGGTTTAGGGACTTTGTCGAATTCTTTGCTGATTTCAAATTGCTCGAAGTTTGGCTCACCTTCTGGCGCGGAAATAACCTCGGCAAGTCGTGTGTTTAGTTCTTGTTTAAACAAATCGTTTATTTGCCGAGCACGTTTTCCCATTGCAACTATTGATTGGTAAAGAAGACCTTTTTCCGTCTCTTTCATCCGAACTAGTATTGGATTAATTTTCTTTTTAAATGTCATTTTCCCATCCATAATAATTTTTGCAAACTGAAACGAAATTTTAAAATTAATATTTTAAAGACAAGCAATTTAATAAAATTCCGTAATTTATTATAAGCTTATCTCTAAATTTAATATTTCCAACTTAATAATAATTGAGATTGAGTTAGTTTATTGTTTCTTTTTGTATATAAATGAAAATAGTGTTGCAATTAATGTTAAAAATGAGGAGACATAGGGTAAGATGTCCCCAACTAAACTGTAAATAGTGGTCTCATTCATTTTGGGGACATCTCCAGCAATTCCAACTTTCTGATATTGGGGAGCTTTTATCAATGAGGTACCGGTTGGAGTAATAATGCCAGAAATTCCAGTATTTGCACAACGAACAACGAAGCGGCGGTTTTCGATTGCTCGCATCGATGCGATAAGATAATGCTGAAGGGGGCCAAATGTATGGTCGTACCAGCCGTCGTTTGTAATAATTACAAGAATTTCTGCACCATTTCTAACAAAAGTACGGCAGTAATCTGGGTATATTGATTCTATGCAGATAATGGGAGCAATTTTACTTTGTTTGCTTGTGGTTTGCATATTTAAAACATTTTGTTCTGTACCTTTAGCCCAGCTGGATATGCCAACATTCCATTCCAAAAATGACTTGGCAAAGCCAAGAATTTGGGCGTAGGGTATCTGTTCGCCAAATGGAGTTAAGCGGTTTTTGTGGTATATCTCAAAGGTTTTGTCGGGATTAAGTAAAAGGACTGAGTTGTAAGTGTCGTAGGGTTTGGTGGAATCCCCAAAAAGATACTTGGTTGTGAAAGATGGTTTTTCGGTGGGAGCAAGGAACCGAAAATCGGCGAAACCAGTCAAAAGTGAATTATTGTTGCTTGTCATATCGTAAAATGGGGAGAAATTGTGGTAAGCATTTACATCCAAGTCGTACATTGTTATTGCTGTTTCGCTCCAAACAAATAAATCAATGTTGGGAATTTTCGATTGCAAGGAGTCTTGGATATGTTGATGAGTGCGTATTTGCGAAACAGCATCCGTTTCCCATTTCCTCCAAGGATTAATATTTGGCTGAACTATACCAACGCGAATAAGCTCCCTATTTGCAACCAAATCTTGGTATTTGAACTCCCTAACTCGAATGAATCCATAGATATATGGCAAAAGTAAAATCAAAAAAATTGCAATTACTTTACTATTCCAAAGAAAAAATATTTTCCTGTCTTTAGAATTTTTGAAATCCTCGATTAAATAATAAACCAAAATGTTAATGAACATTATTAGAAAACTAATAAGCCAAACACCCCCAAGGTCGGCAATTTGTATCCAAAAATGATTATATAATTGAGTATAACCCAAAGTTAACCAAGGATATGCAAGGTCGCCAAGGCTATGAAGCCATTCGAAGCAAATCCAAATAAATGGGAACAGGGCAATTGCTTTGCGGTAGCCAATTTTATTGGAAATTAAATTTAAAATTGCAAATGGAAACATAAATAACAGTGGATGAACAAAAGCTACTGCAAAGCCCGAGACTAAAAGGTATGGATCTGTATCCTTTTGCCAACTACTTATCCACCAATTAGTTGCATAGTGATAAATGAAAAAAATAAGATAAACAAGCCACCATTTGTTTTTAACTAAATGGAAAGTAGAAAAAATCGGAACGAAAGCAACAAATGCAAAGAGAAAGAAAGGATATGGTGGATACGATAATGCAAGAAGTACGCCCGATATCAATCCGAGTAGAAAAATTTTCTTTTGCAATTTTATCGGAGATTATTTAAAAATTCTGGATACCAGTTAATTATCACACGTGGCTGAGAATAATAGTAATATGCATCAACGTTGCGTTTTAGTTCCACATCGTAAATATTTTTGTAGTTTGATAAATCGAAAACCATAAGCCATTCGCCGGATACGGTAAACAAGCCAACGCCTTGAACCGGAATATTTGCAATGAAGCCAAGGCAAAAGTTTGCTCCCAAACTTGACTTAAAATCTCGGTATGGGTGTCCAAGATTGAAACTGTTAAAAATATAAGTAAGTCCTAACCCACCGTAAAAGTTAACTCGCATCGTGGGATTAATAAGAAAGAGAGAGGTAACTGATAATGTTCGATTAATATGCGACAGATCGGGATAAGCTGTATCGTTGTACCTTCTATCGATAGTATATGTGAACTCAAGCCTATTAATGTTAAAGTCGACTGGCGAAAGACTCAAATTGCCACCGAAAAGGACTTTGCCCTCGAGGGCGGAGTTTCTTTCTTTGTTGGTTAATCCTTCTTGCCAACTTTGAAAAATGACAATTGTATTGAAACCGAAAGTAGTACCGATACCAATAAACTTTTTGTAGGGATTTTCAAATTCTTCTTCTTCCTCTTGGGAATATATTGAAAATGGAATCAAAATGAAAAGAAAAACAAAAATTAGGTTGAAAAATTTTTTGGCATTTTCAGTGGTCATTTGGATAACCTTATTTATTTCTAATGACTTAATTTCGGCTATTTTTTGAGCAACCAAAGGAAGAAACGATGGTTCGTTCCGTTTGCCACGATAAGGCACAGGTGTCATAAATGGGGCATCTGTTTCTAAGAAAAAGCGGTCGTCGGGGACTTTTTCCACTAGGTCTTTAAACTTATTGTTCTTAAAGGTAACATTTCCGGTAAAAGAAATATATGCATTTAAATCTAACGACTTTTGAAGAAAATTTATGTCTTGGGAGAAGCAATGAAGAACAAACCTCAAATTTCCATCTTGTTCTTCTTTGATAATTTGAATTAAATCATCATTTGAATCGCGGTTGTGTATTATTGCTGGCACATTGTATTTTTTAGCAATTCGTAGTTGCCTTCGAAAAGTTTCTATTTGTTTGTCTTTTGGGGAAAAGTTGTAATAGTAGTCCAAACCAATTTCACCTATACCAACAATTTTTGGGTTTTCATCCTGCAAAATTGTTCCGAGTTTTTCTTCTACCAAATCATTGTAATCATTAGCGTGGTGAGGATGAACACCGATAGCAGCGTATATATTTTCGTTTTTTGTTGCTAGGTCGATAACTTTGTCGATATTAGTTGGATCGATTGAAGGAGCGACAATTGCAGCAATACCTGAATCGATTGCTCTTTTAATAACTTCGCTTCTGTCGTTATCAAATTCTTTGGAATCCAAATGGCAGTGTGTGTCAATCATTTTTGGCTTGAAGGTTTGTTAACTCTTTGATGATTTCATCGACGTGTCCATCGACGGATACTTTAGGATTTACATAGCGAATGAAACCTGTGGGATCGATTATGTATGTGGACCGAACAACTCCAAGATATTTTTTTCCATACATTGATTTTTCACCTAAAACATCATATGTTTTGCAAATTTCTTTTTCTGGATCTGAAAGCAAATGAAAATTTAAGTTGTATTTCGATTTAAAATTTTTATGGGATTTAATAGAATCTGGACTAACTCCAATGACTTCTGCGTTGTATTTAGTAATTCGTTCGTAGTTGTCGCGAAAGTCGCAAGCCTCGCGAGTACAACCAGAAGTATTGTCTTTGGGATAAAAGTAAAGTACAACCCATTTGCCACGGAAATCGTTTAGACTTATTTCGATATCGCTATCAGTTATTCCCTTAAAATTTGGTGCCTGAGCTCCAACCTGCAAAGCCATTTTTTCCTCTAAAATAAACAAAGAGTACAAACGAATGAAATATATTTAAATTTAAAATTTTGCTTTAATGAAATAAAAGTAGTAAAAGACAGACTCTGGAAAAATAAGTAAAATTAACGAAAGAGTGTCGGCAGTAAAATAAGGACCAATTGGTTTTTCTGGGTAAATCCATCGTGCAATAGGGCTTGTCAGAGTCCAAAGCACAATAAATACGAAAGCAAGTATAGCAAAAGAAAGAAAGGCAAATTTTAGTCCTTTTTCTTGATAGACCTTTGAAAAGGCATAAATCCAAGCCAAGATGTGGAAATAAAAAATTAAAATTTCAATCATTTTAAAAAACTTTATTAATTTGCAAATGATTAATTTACAAAAATTTGGGTTATGAAAACAGATTTCATTTTGGTTTTGGCAACCGTGGAAAATTTTATCAAGGCTCATCAAATTTCAAAAATTCTTGTCACGGAAAAGCTTGCGGCTTGTTGCACTATAATTCCAAATTCTACCTCGGTATATGAATGGGATGACAAACTTGAAGAACGCAAGGAAAATCTTATTCTAATTAAAACTGTTAAAGATAAGATTGAGCAATTAAAAAGTAGGATTAAAGAGCTTCATGCTGATAAAGTTCCCGAGATTATTTCATTTAAAATTGAAGATGGACTGGAAGAATATTTAAATTGGGTGAGTGAGGTCACTAAATAATCAATTAATTTTCCACATAGGAGATAAGTTGAGGAAAGGTTTTTTTACTGCAGTAAAAAAAATTCATTTCGTTGGAATTGGCGGCATTGGAATGAGCGGAATAGCAGAAGTGCTTCACCGTCAATCGTTTATTATATCTGGTTCCGATTTGAAGGAATCGGAAAACACTGAATATTTAAAAAAGCTTGGAATAAAAATTTCAATTGGTCATGCCGCTGAAAATGTTCAAGATGCAGATGTAGTAGTATTTTCAAGTGCCGTAAATCCCGAGGAGAATCCCGAAACGATTCATGCAAAGTCGTTGGGAATACCAATCATTAGGCGAGCGGAAATGCTTGCCGAAATTACTCGCTTAAACTACACCATTGCAATCTCAGGCACACATGGAAAAACAACTACTACCTCGCTTTGTGGCCACCTTTTAATTAATGCTGGATTCGATCCAACCGTTATTGTTGGGGGGCGACTTCGTTCCTTTGGTGGTATAAATGCTCGGCTTGGGAATGGGGAATGGACTGTTGTCGAGGCCGATGAGTACGACCGCTCGTTCCTTCAACTTTTACCCACCATTGCAATAGTTAACAATATAGAATCAGACCATCTTGACATTTATAAAGATTTAGAGGACATCAAAGATACTTTTGAAGAATTTTTAAACAAAGTACCTTTCTACGGTTTAGTAATTGCCGGTATCGACGACACTGGAGTTAAAGAAATTTTAAAAAACATTAAGCGTAAAGTTGTATCCTTTGGCTTATCCCGTTTTGCTGATTTTCGTGCAGAAAAAATTAGTTATTCGGGTAATCAAACTTCATTTGAATGCCTCAATAATTCCACCTCGCTTGGCAAATTTACCTTGAACATACCAGGTTTGCATAGTGTGAAAAATGCACTTGCCACTATAGCAGTTGGTATTCATCTTGGGGTTGACCTTGAAATTATTAAGCAAACATTACTTGAGTTTTCGGGGGTGCATCGTCGCTTCGAAATCAAAGCAGAAAAGAAAGGAATAATGATTGTAGATGACTATGCGCACCATCCAAGCGAGATAATTGCAACCCTTTCTGCCGCTAGAAATGGCTGGAATAGAAGAATTGTTGCAGTTTTTCAGCCTCATACTTACACCAGAACCCTTGCTTTGGCAAAGGAATTTGGCTCTGCTTTCGACCAAGCCGATGTTCTTTTTGTTAGCGATATTTATCCCGCCCGCGAAAAACGCATAGAAGGTGTTTCCGGGCAACTTATTGCCGACGCTGCCCGCGAGTATGGACATAAGTTTGTTCATTATATATCCAATTTTCAAGACATAGCTTCCGAAGTGCTAAAAATTTTAAAGGAAGACGATATTGTCATTACACTTGGTGCTGGAAACATATGGAAAGTTGCCGATGAGCTTTGCAATAAGATATAAATATTTATTGTAAGGGCAACTGCATCTTACACGATCAACTTATTACCTCAATGTATTCTACGTGCTTCCCTCCCTGGTTATTTGACTTCTTACTGTTCTATTTGTTTTTAGGTCAACGAGTAAACAAATCTTTATTTGTAATTTTGATTTTAAAATTGTTGTACAATGGGAAACGATTTTTTAAAAAGTTTCGAGGAAATTACTGAATCGGACTACGAGGCTCTTGGTTTTCGTGCTGGAGTAGAAATTCACCAACAATTGGATACAAGCCAAAAGTTGTTTTGCCGTTGTCCAGCTCCGATGCCACCATATTCAGATGTATACCACACCGAGTTAGTGAGAACAATGAGACCTACACCTTCCGAACTTGGAGAAATCGACCCATCGATTTTGATGGAATACAAGACGCGGAAGGAAATTCATTATAGGGTAAATCGAGATAATATTTGTACCTACGAATTGGATCAAACACCACCCTTCGAAATAAATTCAGAAGCTTTGGATATTGCACTTCAATGCTGCCATGTATTCAATGCAAAACCAATTGATGAAATTTTTATTTTGAGGAAACACCAACTCGATGGAAGCATACCAAGCGGCTTTCAAAGAACTGCTTTAGTAGGAGTCGATGGGTTTATTGAACTAAGAGGAAGGAAAATTAATATTTCACAAATAATTATAGAGGAAGACGCTGCAAGAGAGTTTTCGGATAATTATCATGTCAGAACGTTTTACACAGATAGGCTGGGGATACCTTTGGTAGAAATCGTTACTGAACCGGAACTGAAATCGCCCACAGAAGTAAAAGAATTTTGCGAGTTACTTAGAAATTATTTAATGACAACTGGAAGGGTGCGTAGTGGTAGTGGAACCTTTCGATTCGATTTAAATTTAAGTATTACCGGCGGAACTAGGACCGAAATAAAAGGTTTGGATAAAATTAAAATGGTGCCACTTGTTGCTTACAATGAAGTGCTACGGCAATGGAATTTAATTCAACTTAGAGATAAACTAAACAAAGAGGGTATTACCCCCGAGTCGTTTACTTTTAAGACTTTCAATTTGCATAAGATTTTAAAAAACACACAGTACTTTCCGATCCAAAAATTCCTTGCCAATGGTGGCGAAGTCCATTGTGTTTTATTTCCCAAATGGGCGGGTTATTTCAGATGGAACACGCAACGCTACACTGTTTTTTCGCAGGAAATATCCGACAGAGTTAAAGTTATTGCATGCTTAACCGAAATGCCTAATATAATAGTTTCGGATATCATCGACAACACAATTTCCCGCGAAGAGATAGACAAGATAAAAAGGTATATTGGTGCTTCTGCCAAAGATGCTTTTGTTATTGTTTGGGGAAGTTCTGACGACGTCAAAATGGCTATTGATGAAACAATCAATAGAGTTTACGAAGCCACTATCGGTATTCCTCCAGAAAGCAGAAGAGCCTTGCCAGATGGAACTACTGGTTTCGAAAGAATTTTGCCCGGTAACGATAGAATGTATCCCGACACTGATCTACCAAGCATCGTTTTAGATAGAAACAAGATCGAAAGGCTCAGGATGAACCTTCCTGAAAATTATGGTAGCCGATTTAAATGGTGTTTAGAAAATGGCATTCCTGTAGGAAAAATTAGGAAAGTTGCTATTTCGCGTCGGTATGAGCTAATAAAGGAAATTTCAATCGATTTGGGATTGGACCCAAAGTTCGTTGTCGAAAGCCTACTGAATTCTCTTAACTGGCTTAAGCGAAATAAATACCAAATTTCATTTTTATCGAATGAACAAATAAAGCAAGTATTTAAACTTTATAAAGAGGGAAGAATAATCGAGGAAGGAATACAGTTTGCATTGGAGCTTATATTAAAAGGGCAAGAGCGATACATTGTTAACTTGCTTACACCAGTTAATGAGAGAGATGTGGAAACTGCTTTTAAACGAGCGAAATTATATATTGACAATGCTAAAATACGTAACATAAGCAAAATGAAAGAAATTGCGATTGGATTGATAATGCAACAACTTCGGGGTAAAGCGAAAGGTGCATTTGTTTGTAAATATGTTGAAACAAACTGGAACAAAATGAATGGACAACGTAGCTTACAAAGGTTATAGTGGCAAGGCTTTGGCGGTCCTAAAGGAATTTGGGGCCAATGTCTGGAGCGAAGTAAGAATTAAAACTAACGAGACTCAGCATTTAGGAATAATTCTTCCACGAAGTGCTGGAGGAGGTGATAATTTCATAGTAATTAAATTGCGAACGGGGTATAATATTGGCATAAAAGCAGAAAATGTTGTCGAAATTGAATTGCTAAGCGAAATAGAAGGACCAAAAGCAGTCATTAAAAAAGAAATACCCTACGATGTCAGAAAACCAAAAGTAAAATTAATTACAACAGGAGGTACTATTGCATCCCGGTTAAATTACAGAACCGGAGCGGTTGTTCCTGCCTTCGAGCCCGAAGAGCTTTACGCTTTCGTCCCCGAGCTTTCGGACTATTGTAATCTTACCACTGAAAAACTTTATAGTTTTTTAAGCGAGGACATAGGTCCGGAGCAATGGATAGGTATCGCAAATGCTGTAGCTCGAGAAATTGAACAAGGATATAACGGAATAGTGATTGCCCATGGTACAGACACAATGCATTACACTTCGTCAATTTTATCCTTTATGATTCAAAATTCACCCGTTCCTATCGTTATGGTTGGTTCTCAACGCTCCAGCGACCGACCTGCATCGGATGCTCCTTTGAATTTAATTTATAGTGTGAAAACCGCATCAGAAAGTGATATTGCAGAAGTAGTTGTTTGTGCTATTGGTCCAATATCGGATTCTTATGGTATTTTGCATAGGGGCACGAGAGTTCGCAAAATGCACTCTTCGCATCGCTCTACATTTAGGACTATTGGGGATATACCTCTTGCCATTGTTGACCGAGAAAAGATTGTCCCATTGCGTTCTGACTATAATCGGCGCCGAAAAGATAGAAATTTCAACCTTCAAATAGCATTCGAAGAAAAAGTTGCTTTGATTTACTACTTTCCCAATATGAAACCCGATATTATCGAGGCTTTGATAGACAATGGTTACAAAGGAATCGTAATTGCGGGGACAGGGCTCGGACACGTAAATAAGCAAATCTATTCAGCCTTGAAAAAAGCTAATGAAAAAGGAATCTTTGTTCTTATGACAGTGCAAACACTTTGGGGCTATGTACAAATGTATGTTTACGAAACTGGTAGGGATTTGATGTCATTAGGTGTTGTTCCCGGAGAAAATATGTTGCCAGAAGTTGCTTATATGAAATTGTGTTGGACCCTTGGGCAAACAACTGACCCAGAGCAAGTAAAAGAAATTATGCTAACACCTATTGCTGGAGAAGTAACTGAACGAGAACAAACCAATGCTTATCTCATTTTTCAAGGTGGCATACCTGAGGTGGAGGAATTTATTTCGAAGCTAAATATGTGATTTTAGTCTCTATCAAGCAGTTTAACAGCTGGAATATCGCTTAATAGCTGGTGCAAATACAGAAAAATAAGCATATTTTCGAGGGCTGGTTCGAGCATTGAATCCCATTTCCAAAATATCTTTCCTTTTCGTTTATAGTGTTTTGAATTTCCCATAGTTTCTTCTTCAATTTCTTGTTGACTTGGCAACGAGATGGATGCAATAGCAGTTACAATATCTTTAATGTTTGGGGGATATGTTTCGGCACGGCAAACCCAAAAGCCTAACGGTAGAGGTTCTTCGAAAAGGTCGTACCATTCTTCGCTTATATCTAGCGTCACGTAGTCACCTTTTTCGTATCCCCACAGGATTGCAGAATCATAATTAGCAAGTATTTCCAATTTGGAGTCATTTGTGTGTTGCAAATTTAAATTGATTCCGAATTTTTCGTTAAGTAAAAGTCGGGCGATTAACATCATAAAATCGCCGGGTGAATTGGATTGAATTGAACCAATATTGTATAGACCTTTGTTGAAATAAATAGTAGCCAAGCCGGTAAAATCCTCGGAAAAAATTGCTGGTCCGGGTACGATTCTGTAATCTGCAACTTTTACCCCTTTGCCATAACCAAGGGGAGAAAGAAAAGCTGCATCAACCAAATTCCTTAGAAGGAAGTCGCTACATTCATTTTCCGTGAGCAAATAATATCTAATGTTATTTTTTTGGCAATAAGCTTCACATTTTTCGAATAAAGGTTGGTAGATTTCGTTCTTTGGTATGGCTAATTTAATCATTGTAATTTGCCGACAATATCTTTGAAAGTCTGTCCTCTGTGTTCGAAATTTCTGAACATATCGAACGATTTACAAGCTGGAGAAAGAAGTACAATATCGCCTGCTTCGGCTATCTGTCTTGCTCGAAAGACTGCATCCTCGAGAGTATCTTCGAGGTAACAGCGTTTCATAGTGCAAAAATGACTGAATATTTCGCCTTTTGCTTCGCCAATTGCAATGATTGCCTTAACGTTTTTTTCGACAACATCGTCAAGGAATTCATAGTCGTTTTCGTCGCTTCTGCCCCCAGCAATCCAAATCACGGGTTGTTTGTAGCTTGATATTGCATAATAAGCAGAATCAATGTTAGTTGCTTTCGAGTCGTTAATGTAAGAAACTCCGTCAAGATTTCTTACAAATTCCATACGGTGCTCGACACCTTCGAAAGACTTAAGTGCATTGCAGATTTCCTCGTTGGATACATTGAAAAATCGAACAGCAACTATACTCGCAAGAGAGTTGTAAACGTTGTGAAGCCCAGGTATTTTAATTTCTTCAGATTTCATTATTACTTCCTCGTTGGCACTTTCAGGAAACCGCAGGCAAATTTCGTCGCCTTTTAAATAAGCACCAAATTCTATTGGTGAAGAACTGAAGAAGGCAACTTGTCCCCTAGCTTGCGATTTTGCTAAAAATGTTTCTTTGTCGTCAAAGTTCAAAATTAACAAGTCGTTGTGCTTTTGATTGGCAAATATTTTGAATTTTGCTTCCCGATAATTTGAGAAAGTTTTATGGTATTTTAAATGATCTGGGGTTATGTTTAAAATAATTGCTACCTCTGGTTTGAATTTTTCTATACGGTCTAGTTGGTAACTACTTAATTCGAGGACAATAATAGTGCCTGGGTCCACTTTGTCTACATATTGGCTAAATGGAGTGCCAATATTTCCTACTGCAATAGATTTTTTACCAGAATTCTTAAGGATATAATCAATTAATGCTGTAGTTGTTGTTTTACCATTAGTACCAGTAACTCCAATAATTGGATTTCGATTGAACTGGTATGCAAATTCAATTTCGCTGATGATTTTCTTAACTTTTCGTTCTGCTTCGACTATTATTTCAGCCTCGGGCGGAACACCCGGCGAAACAACAATAGTATCGAATTCGTCCAACAAGTTAATAGAGTGCTTTCCAAATTCAAAATTGATATTATTTTCTTCTAGTATTTTTTTAGAGTCGAGGAAGTTATCTTCGGGGGTTTTCTCGGTAACAAAAATACGGTCGAACCCTTGCCTTTTTGCAAGCAAAGCAGTAGCAATTCCACTTTTACCCGCGCCGACAATACAGATACTTTTCAATTACAAATTCCTAAACTCAAAAAGCAAAATTATTAACAAAAAGCAAGTTTAAACAAATTTTTTGCAAACAAATTTGAATGTTTGTTATCAAATAAAAAGGGTTGCGATTCGACTCTTTTAAAACTTGGCTTGAGAAATGGAAAAAAGTCAAAGGCTCGTTTATTTAGACTTGATTCGTGTCATCGCAATGATTATGATGATACTTGGTCATTCTTTTTTCGACTTGGTCCGCGCTAATCTCATAAATATCAATGTATTTCCATGGGTTGTTTGGGAGTTTCTACGGGGCTTGACAGCACCAATCTTTTTGTTTGTCTCTGGAATTGTTCAAGTTTTTGCTAACAAGAGAGTAGAAGGAAAGTTGCCAAAGGCAAAAGTCCACAAAAGAATAAGGACCGCATTGCTCTTAATCTTTCTAGCATATTTTCTAAATTTCCCCGTCCAAAGAGCATTTCACATTTTTTTTCAGACCACTGATGCACTCATTAATTTTTTTCAGGTAAACATATTACAACTAACTGGAATAACATTACTTTGGTTGTTACTTTATTTTGTATTAACTAAAGATAACAGACAGCTTGGCTTTATTTCACTTGTTACCGGAATTATTATTTTTGCCTTAACCCCATTTGTTCATTTAGTAGATTGGTTTGAAATACTTCCGTTACCTATAGCTCCTTATTTTTCCTTAGTAAAAGGTTCTTATTTTACGATTTTCCCTTTTTCTGGTTTCCTTTTTTGGGGGGTTGCATTTGGCACATATTTGGAGCGGTATCCACTAGAGTACAGAGCTAAAATTATGCTACGAAAAGGTTTTTATTTGGGAATTTTGCTCCTACCTCTTGGTTTTGTTATTTATTCTTTAATAAATTTGCTGAACTTGCCCTTTTTTGATGTATTCAAGGCTAATCCGGGTATGTCTATTATTAGATTGGCTTGTATAGGACTGGGCCTTTCGCTTATAGTTTTAATTTACCAAAAATATTTAGTTAAGTATCAAATAATTAATAAAGTCTCTTTTATTCTTGGGAAAAATGCACTTTTTGTTTATGTAGTTCATTTGATTGTTCTTTATGGTTTTCCGTGGTACCCAAGTTTGGCTTCTATATACCATAAAAATTTTGGGATTTTGGAATCATTTGTTCTATCAAGTCTTGTTGTCGTTGTATCTTTTGCTTTAGTATTTATTTTTGAAAATCTTTTTTCCGAAAGAAGACTTTTAAAATCAATTTTTAAATTTGGAACAGTTATTTCGATGATATTGATGATCTTCGTCTAATCAATTACTTCTCCAGCTCTTAATTTGGCACTTCTCGACCTCGGATTATTTTTTATTTCGTCCTTACTTGGAACAATGGGCTTTTTAGTTAGGATTTTTATTTTTGGCATAGTTGTTGCTAAATTTCTTTCCTTTGTTGAATATTTACGAAGGAAATTTTTGACGATCCGATCTTCGAGCGAATGGTATGAAATTACAACAATTCTACCCCTTTTGGCTAGGCATTCCATCGATGAATGCAACGCCTTTTCTAAGACATTTAGTTCGTCGTTAATTGCTATTCTGATTGCTTGGAACACCCGGGAAAGGGATTTTGTAAGCAATTTTTTGGGAACAACACTTTCGACCACCTTTGCAAGTTCGACAGTGGTTTTTATTAGGGCAATTTTTCTTCGCTGGACAATTGCTTGTGCAATTTTTTTGGCATATGGCTCTTCTCCGTACGAACGGAGAAGAGCCGCCAAAACTTCCTCGTTTTCTGCATTGACAAGGTCTTCTGCTGTTCTACCGTGCGGTGCAAAACGCAAATCCAAAGGTCCAACCGCACGATAAGAAAAACCACGGCGGCTCTCATCGAGCTGCCGTGACGATACCCCCAAATCCAACAGAAAACCTGTCCATTTCCCCCGATGTCTCGTTATGCTGCATGCTCTGCTAAAACATTCATTGAAAAGCTCAATTCTTGAATACTCACCCTTTTCTAATTCTGCTCTAAATCTTTCTCGACAATTTTGAATTGCCTCCCTATCTTTATCGAAACCTAGTATCTTTCCAGTTTTGCCCAATTTTTTCAATATTGCTTGGCTGTGGCCACCCCCTCCAATTGTGCCATCGACATATATTCCATTTGGGTCGGTTAACAGCAAATCAACTACTTCTTGTAAAAGAACTGGTGTATGGTACTTTTCGCTTGAACCGCTCATTGAATTTAATTGACCTCATCAACTTCCGAGTTTTGGGCTCTGCTGTTAAAATGATTTGTTCCAAGAACTTTTTCGAAAGTTGCCGCGTAATCTTCTTCTTCAAACGAATAAATTTTAGAAAATTCTTCAGGATTCCAAATTTCGATATGGTCAATTTTTCCAACAATCAAGGCTTTAGAATCAATGCGTGCGTATGTAAGCAAATCTTTCGGTATTAATATTCGATTTTGAGTGTCCAAGCTTACTTCCTTGCAAAACATTGTCAAAAAGGTAATAATCTTGTCATTTTCTGGGTTGAATGGGTTCAATTCCTTTAATTTATTCTGTATCTTTTCCCATTGGTCGATTGGATACGCTGCAATAAATTTTCTTACCCCTCGGGTTAAAGTAAATGTTTCCCGTGCTTCGGGACTTAAAGCACGGCGCATAAACGGAGGTATAGTGACCCTACCCTTGTTGTCTATTACATATTCTTCACAGCCTTGAAAAAAAGTTGCCACAATGCCCCACTTATATTATCAATTTTGGGAAATATATTGACAATTTCCCCACTACAAAATTAAACATAAAATTTTTATTTCCAAATTTTTTTTTGACTTTAAAAAATTTATTTGATTATGACTTTTATTTTAGAATAAAGATGCACCAATTGATTTTCTTCCGGTTCTCTTAACCTTTTTGACATTAACTAAACGATAATTTAAAGCTCGTCGATGGAATTAACCTTCGAAATATGATTTTGAAAAGGTGTAAGGTTTTACTTTTTAAATAATAACTAAATGGAAAATTTAGTTAGATTTTTCTTTTTATGCAACCGACGCTTTTGAAGTTCAACTTAACCATGGCAGGAGGAAAACTATCCTTTCTAGCGAATTTTCGCTCTTTATTCATTAAATTTGCTTTTTGCTTGTTTTTTCAATCGAAGAATGAAAGTGAAAATAAAAAGGCTTTCGGATAAGTACAAATATTTGCCATTGCCGGAATACAAATCCGAAGGTTCGTCGGGTATGGATGTTTTTGCAGCTACCGAGGAGCCGATTGTAGTGCCTCCTGGTGGTATTGTGTTAGTGCCGACAAATCTTGCAATCGCATTGCCTGCGGGGTTTGAATGTCAGGTTCGTACCCGAAGCGGAAT
The DNA here is from genome assembly GCA_964524325.1 of uncultured Hyphomicrobiales bacterium. Lineage (GTDB taxonomy): Bacteria > Bacteroidota > Ignavibacteria > Kapaibacteriales > UBA2268 > Naka2016. Next base: position 4,521 of record CAZGCT010000016.1, on the reverse strand, counting down.
GGCTCTTAGGCATGGCATTTTTGCATTAAATTCCCCGGGAACAATCGACAGTGATTACCGAGGCGAGATTCAAATTATTCTTGCCAATTTTGGGAAAGAACCCTTTTCAATAAATTGTGGCGACCGAATTGCCCAACTCGTGGTTAGTAAATACGAAAAAGTAGAGTGGGAAGAAACTAATACCCTTCCGGAGACGACCCGCGGCACTGGCGGTTTCGGAAGCACTGGTATATAACAGCAAAAAAAGAAGTTTGTTTTGAAGCTTTTCTTTTATGTTTTAGAATTCGAAGTAAATTCCGATACTTGGTATTATACCTAAGGATTGAAGATATTCTGTGTTTTGGGTTCTAAAGTCCCATCGAACTCCCGATTTATTCTTTGTTGAAAAAATATTTTGTATGTCAAGATATGTAACGATATTAAATTGTTTCAAAAACCAGCGTTTATCGACTCTAAAATCGGTTTGGCGGAAAATTGGAAGCCGCTCTCCTTGATTGTATCGAGCGTAATCCCTTTGCCCGTTGGGTAAAAACGGTGTGGTCGGAACACCAATTGCAGCACGATATTTGTAGCTAATTTCCCATTCGGGGCTAAACCGATATCCGACAGCTAAATTAAAGATTAGAGGATTGTCGTAGGTGCTAGGTCGTTCGATACCATCAAGCCCAGCGAATTTGGTTTGACCAACCGTAACGCTAAGAAGTCCATAGAGTGGTAAGTTTGGACTAAATCTCTTTTGAACTAAGAGCTCCACACCACGCGACCAGCCTTTGCCTTCGGAGACCAATGGCTCGATACCAAATGGAATGTCGCTGCTTAAATCATCGAAGCCACTCGGTGAAAGCACTGCTTGTGGTCTAAAAACTCTTGCAGGATAATTAGCGTAACGTTTATAGTATACTTCCAATTGCACACGCAAGTCCTCGAAGGGAGTATGCTCGTATCCGAATACTATTTGGTCGGCTCTTATTGGCTCAAGTTTTTGATTTGGAGCTCCAATTAGCCAAATAAATGAAGGCGATTGATAATATCTTCCAAGGCTAAAGACAATTGTAGAAACTGGATTTATCATATAAGAGACTGAAACTCTTGGGGAAATGAAATATTTTGATTGGGTGAAGTTGTAGTAGTCCCCACGTAAGCCAAGGGAGACTCTATGTCGACCTATAGATGTAGCAAGGTTGATATATGTTCCATTTTTTAAAGTAGAAAGAGAAGTGTCCACTTTTCTCGAAGTGGGATTTCCTTGTGAATCTAAACGGAATCTTCCATCGACAAAAATATCATAATTTAGTTTTGTTCCAACTTTTAGCTGATTTCCAAATGAAAGATTGAATATATTTGATAGCTTAACTTCCATATCGGCTTTCAAGGAAGTTTCACCTTCGATTGAATTGTTTTTCAGAATTTCGACCAGATTTGAGTCGTTTTGAAAGGTGTTGAATTTGGTATAAGTTCTTCCAAGAACAAAGTTAACATATCCATTGTTCAAGGTATGTTTCCAAGACAGGCCAGAAAAGTACTGCTTTTGCTCTGGGACAGCAACCCTACTGTTTTTATACTTGTTGTCGTCGTTTTCATTATTCAATGCTACGTAATCGAGGGCTCCAATTACAAGAAAAGACAATGTGTTTATCTCATCGATTTTGTAATTTATTTTTCCTTGGAAGTCCCAATATTCAGGGACAAATGCAAAATTGGCGGCTTTGAATATCCAATCAAGGTAGCTTCGACGAGCGGAAAAGAAAAAACTTCCTTTGCTATCCAATGGACCCTCGAGGTTCAAGCCAAAGCCAGTTGCCGAGACAACAACCTTGCCCCCGAACTTTTCTTCATTACCATTGTATAAAGTAATTTGAGTCAACGATGAAGTTTTGTCTCCGTACTTTGCTCCAAATCCCCCAGCACTAAATTGTACATTCTTTACAAAATCAATGTTAACAATAGCAAGTGGGCCACCATTGGTTCCTTGAGTTCCAAAATGGTTAATATTTGGTACTTCGATATTATCTATTATGAATAGATTTTCGAATGGAGCACCTCCGCGGACTATAAGGTCGTTCCGTCCAACCGAAGTTACTGCAACGCCCGGTAGTAAAGCAGTTGCACGAATTATGTCTTCTTGGACTCCGGGAGCACGACGAATTTCCTCGGCACTGAAAGTGCTTGTGCTTGTTGTGGTTTCCACAAAACGTTCGAAATATTTACCACGTACCTCTAAGCCTTCGATGTTGATAACTTTTTCGGTTAATTCAATCTCGATAAATGTTGGTTTTACATTTGTGACATATACATTTGATTTAACAAAAGTCTCGAACCCAACCGAAGAGAAACGCAAAGAATAAGTACCCGGATTTAAATCTTTGATTTGAAATTTACCTTGGCTATTTGTATACGTTCCCCGGTTTGTCCCTTCCACTAAAACAGTGACACCGGGGATTGGTTTTCCAGTGTTGGCATTAATTACTGTACCTGAAACCGAGATAGATTGCTCCTGGGCTTTGAGCGCCAATGTAAAGTAAAGTAAAGTAAGCGTAGTGAATAATGTATTCAACCGCATAACCAGTCACAAAAAATAGAAAATTAAATGACGACGAATTCTTCTAGATTATTTTGAAAGGCTAAAAATAAATTTTTGATTTGCTAAAAAAGATTATTTGCCAAAATTTTTGTTAAAAAATTTTTGTTTTTAGCAAAAATTAATTAATTTATGTTAGTTCATTTGACAAAACGTGGTTTTTTTTGTTGAAACTAATTATACTGGAGTAAAAATATGAAGAAATTTTCGCCTTTGGGAACGTTCACTGCTCTAATTACTCCATTCAACCGCAAAGGTGAAGTCGACTTTAAGATGCTTCGGAAATTAATTGATTTCCAGATTGAAAGTGGTGTAGATGGTATTGTTGTATGTGCTACAACTGGCGAAAGTGCCACTCTTTCGTTGAAGGAAAAGCAGGCTATCATAATCGAAGCGGTTGAACATACTGCAGGCCGCATCCCGGTCATAGCCGGCACAGGTTCAAACGAAACAGAGTTGTCTTTGAATCTGACTATTTTTGCCAAAGAGCATGGTGCTTCGGCCTCCCTTTTGGTGACTCCTTATTATAATAAACCCAATCAAGAAGGTTTGTACGAGCATTTTCGTCTTATTGCAAAGGAAGTCGATATCCCTATCATTCTTTACAATGTTCCCGGTCGGACTGGTGTAAACATTACTGCACAAACACAAATTCGCCTTGCAAATGATTGTCCAAACATTGTTGCGACAAAGGAAGCCTCGGGCAATCTTGATCAAATTATGAAAATAATTGCACAATCGCCAAAAAATTTTGCAGTGCTTTCCGGTGACGATTCATTAACGCTTCCAATTATTGTACTTGGAGGCAAAGGTGTTGTTTCCGTCATTTCCAATTATTTTCCTAAAGAATTTTCGCAAATGGTGAAGTTAGCTCTTCAAGACAAAATCGACAAAGCTCGCGAAATCCATTATAAATTGCTCGAATGTATGGAACTAAACTTTATCGAACCAAACCCAATCCCAGTGAAATTCATTATGTCCCTCCTTGGTTTTACCAAGGAAGTTTACCGCCTACCATTGCTTCCCTTGAATAACGAACAAAAGAAAAGAATAAAAGACGCTTTAAGAAAGATTAGGAATTAATTACTTTAATTTTTTTCAATTTTTTTAAATTTGTTACATTAATTTTTATTTTTTAAGATAAGTATGTTCACATTTAAATCAAAAAATTTGCTTTTACCTGGCACATTTTTTGATGATAATTTTTTATAGTATCTTTTTTTTGTTTAACAAAATTTAGGTAATATTATGAAGAAGGTTTTCTTTTTACTTTTTGCTCTTGCTTTAGCTTCCTCTTCGCTCTTGGCACAAAGCCCACTTGGCCGAGTCCTCTTTCTAAACAGTGCTGGCCAACAAATTTGGGATTTCCTGCCTCCCCAATCAATCCAATTTTCTGGTTGGTCTTTGTCAGGAAATGATTTCTCAGTTCCGAATCCTTGGGGTGTTACCAACCCATTTTTGGGAACCATTAGCAATCATCCACTGCGAATCTACGCGAACAATGCCGAAAGGTTGGTGATTTGGAATACTGGGACAACTGGTGGGTTTGGCTTGACGAGTGGTTCGAATTACATTAGCTTTTGGGCACCAACTGGATTAACATCTAGTTTGAGCTTTACCTTACCCAGCAGCTATGGTTCTCCTAACCAAGCTTTAGTTACCGATGGTTCGGGCAACTTATTTTGGATGAGTATTCCATCATTTAACAATTTTACTACAAATGGTCAGGTGCCTAGATGGAATCAGACAAGCAACTGGTTCGAACCAGGCATAATAACCGACTGGAACAATGATCTTTCGGTTGGTAACCCGAATCCCAACGTAATTACCCTTGGTAATTCGCTCACAGATGACCAAGTTGTCTTTAATTCAAGAATTAATAGCGACATTGTACCTGCCGGTACTACTTTCAGTCTTGGTAGCCCAACTAATTACTGGGATGA
>CAZGCT010000015.1:0-34308 GCA_964524325.1 uncultured Hyphomicrobiales bacterium | reverse complement strand
CTACTTTGGAGCTCCCTATGATTCTAAGTATTGCAATAGCGATATTACAAAACAATTTACAAGTAACATTAGGAAAAATGATAAATATAAAAAAACTAAGAATTTAAATAGAAAAAGAACCTCCTAATTCAAAACACTAGGAGGTAAAAAGTTTACGAAAAAGTTAAGAGGTTTATTGTTCTTGTTCGGTTTTGGCTTGAGCTTTTTTCTTAGCTTCTTCTCTTTTTTTACGTAGCTCTTTTCGCCGCCAAAAACGTGAGGAAGCATTTTCTTTATGGTTTTTTACTAATTGTTCAATTTCTTCAGGAGCTTTACCCAAAATTTGCATGCGCCTTGCCAAAAGAACTCCTTCGTAAGAAAGTAAGTTTCGAACCACATTGGTGGGTTGTGCACCTTGGTTCAACCAATGAATTGCTTTCTGAGAGTCAATTTGAATTGTCGATGGTTGGGTGTTGGGATTATAAAATCCTAACCTTTCGATGTACTTCCCATCTCTTTTAACACGAGCATCGACAACAACAATGTCGTAAACTGGATAATGAGTTTTTCCTTTTCTTCTTAATCTGATTTTTACCATAATAACCTTTCTATTTAAAAATTACATTCCAAAACCAGGAGGCAGATTGAAATTTCTTAAGAACTTGTTTTTTCCACCTCTTGAAATAGTTTTCATCATTTTTGTCATATCTTCAAATTGCTTAATCAAACGATTAACATCTTGAATAGTTGTTCCGCTACCCAATGCAATCCTACGACGACGAGATCCATTTAAAATTTTAGGATTTTGTCTTTCTTCTTTTGTCATCGATAGTATTATTGCCTCTACTCTTGAAAATTGTTTTTCATCAATGTTCACATTTTTAAGAGCTTTATCCATACCAGGAAGAAAACCTAAGAGTTCACGAAGCGAACCCATCTTTTTTATCATTCGCAATTGCTCAAGAAAATCTTCGAATGTGAATTGGTTTTTTCTAATCTTTTCTTCTAACTTCTGGGCTTGTTGCTCATCAAATTCTTGCTCGGCTTTTTCCACAAGGGTTACAATATCGCCCATTCCAAGAATACGGGAAGCTATACGTTCGGGATGGAAGGGTTCTATTGCATCAATCTTTTCGCCTGTACTGATAAACTTAATAGGCTTACCAATAACAGAAAGCACAGAAAGAGCAGCCCCACCACGTGTATCTCCGTCAAGTTTGGTAAGCACAACCCCAGTTAAGGGAAGTTTTTCGTCGAAAGCTTTTGCAGTGGTGACAGCATCTTGGCCAATCATTGCATCGCAAACAAATAATGTTTCAGTCGGGTTTACTAGCTTTGCAAGCTTCTCAACTTCATCCATCATTTCTTGGTCTATAGTCGTTCGTCCGGCAGTATCGAAAACCAAAACATCCCTTGAAAACTTCTTGGCATAAATAAGGGCCTCCTCAGCAATTTTTAAAGCATTGGTTTCTCCAGAAATACTGTAAACTGGGATATTTGCCTGATTTCCGAGCTGTTTTAATTGCTCAATAGCAGCAGGTCGATGTATATCACAAGCAACAAGTAAAGGTTGTCGTCCCTTCTTTTTTAAGCTTTTACCTAATTTTGCACAAAATGTTGTTTTTCCAGAACCTTGCAAGCCTGCAACAAGAATTTTCGTAGGAGGTGTTGGTGAAAATACAATGTCCGAAAGTTTTTTCCCAAGTACTTCAACAAGTTCATCGTAAACAATTTTGACAATTACCTGTTCTGGTAAGAGTTTACCTTTTACTTGAGTACCAAGGGCTTTTTGCTTTACATCATCGACGAACTTCTTTGCAACATTGAAATTGACATCTGCTTCAATCAAAGCACGGCGGATTTCTCGGAGAGCTTCCTCGATATTATTTTCAGTTATAACTGCCTGCCCCTTGAGCCTTTTTAACGCAAGCTCAAGTTTTTCCTGTAAACTTTCGAACATTTAAGTTGCTATAAAAAATTGCTATAAAAAAAGAACTACAAAATTAAAGAAAAGCATAATAATTGCAAAATATTAACCGAACTTTGATTGTTTTTCTCACTCATTGATAATAAAATTTAAATTTTACAAAATCATAATTCCTTTCGAGAAGATATGTTCATAATCAAACACAAAAATCTTCTGCTAAAATTATCAAAATAAGTAAATTAAAATTAAAAAAATTTGTATCTTTTAAATAAAATTGGTGTAGTTATGAAAAAATTATTTATACTGCTTTTATTTTATTCCATGCTCCCTTTTCTTACGGTAAATCCAAAAGTTATCGAAGTATGCCCTTCTTGCCCAATCCGAACTATAGAACAGGCAGCAAGCAATGTTAAACCCGGGGATAGTATCCTTTTGCGGGCAGGTATTTACACCAATTACAACTTCATTGCAAATTTACAAGGCACCTCGGACAATTGGATTACCATAACAAATGCGCCAAACGAAGAAGTTATTTTTCGTGGGCAAAGCACTGCCATACAATTGTCCGACCCAGCCTATGTACGAATCGTTGGTTTGATTTTCGAAGCTCAGACTTCAAATGGTGTAAACATCGATGATTATGGAACATACGATACCCCCGCACATCATATAATCATTGAAAATTGTGAATGGAGAAGTATAAACGCTACTGGAAACAACGATATGTTAAAAATGTCGGGTGTTGATTCTTTTATCGTAAGGAACTGTAAGTTCAAAAATGGTTCACCAGGGGGAAGTGGTATAGACATAGTTGGTTGTCATTTTGGCTTAATTGAAAAGTGTAGGTTCGAAAATCAAGGCTCTAATTCAATCCAAACAAAAGGCGGGGCAAGTAAAATCGTAATTCAAAAAAATCTGTTCATTAATGGTGGGCAACGAAGCCTAAACATTGGTGGCTCAACAGGTTTACAATACTTTCGACCACAAGGTGTAAATTACGAAGCTTCTGAGATATTTGTTTTCTCTAATATTTTCATTGGTTCAATTGCTCCCATAGCTTTCGTTACCGCAGTTAATTGTAATGTTATTAACAACACAGTATACAAACCAAGCAAATGGGCGATAAGAATACTTCAGGAAACAACAGAGTCACATTTTCTTAAGTGTGGCAACAACAGCTTCATTAACAATATTTTGTATTTGGAAAACACTTCAACAAATCCAGCAATAAATATTGGTTCAAATACTGCCCCCGAAACATTTATTTTTGCAAACAACCTTTGGTACAACAAGGACAATCCAAATTGGCAAGGACCAAACCTACCATCGAATGAATCTAATGGAATTAAAAATATCGACCCAATGCTTATCGAAGATAATCAGTTTGGGATTACAATTAGTAGGTCCTCCCCAGTATCAGGAAAGGGAAAAGAAGTAAATGAACCAATTGAAGACTTTTTCGATAATTTTTATAATTTACCTCGTTCAATTGGGGCTGTCGAAGTAAACCCTAAACTTTTAGGATTTGCGGCCGAAATAAGAAGTTACGAGGTACTAATCTTTCCCAATCCTGCTTTTAGCTTCATTTCATTCACAATTCCTGCAGAAAGTCAACCCAATGAAATAATTATTTATAATTCACTTGGAGAATGTGTTGTAGCCATAAATATCCAAAATCCTGAAATTACACAAATTATAGACATATCTCATTTACCTCAAGGTATCTACCTTGCGAAAGCTGGTTTATTTAGAGGAAAATTTTTCAAGATGGAATAATAAAATTCAATCAATTTACGATTTGAAATTACTACATCATTATAAAAGAAATGTTTGGATAGTAATACAATAATAATGCCGAGAAATTAAATATTTTTTCTTCTAATTTTGTAATTTTTGTATACGGTTATGAAAAGACCAAATTGGGATCAATTGTACATTACTCTTTGTTATCTTGTTGGTATGCGGAGTCGCGACGATATGACTCATGTCGGTGCGGTTATTACCGACGAAGACAATGTTCTCGTATCCACTGGTTATAATTCACTACCTCGTGGTATAGAAGTGGATAAAGATGGAAAGCGAATTAGCCGAGAAAATGGTGAAAAATATTATTGGATAGAGCATGCCGAACGTAATGCAATTTACAACGCCGCCCGACGTGGCACCCAACTAAAAGGTTGTAGAATTTACGTTCCTTGGCTACCTTGTACCGATTGTGCTAGAGCGATAATTCAAACTGGAATTTCAGAGGTTATTGTCCATCGTAATGGACAGGATTTTTACGATAAACATACAGATGGAAAATGGTCCGAACAGCATCGTCGGACGACAGAAATGTTTTTAGAGGCTGGAGTTCAGCTTCGCTATGTTACTTGCAACATTATTGTGCCGGAAATTTATATGAACGGAATTATCCATAATGCATACGAATATTTGAACCGAGAAGAGATGGAATGAAACGTTTATTAATCGTCGCATATTATTTCCCACCCTCTGGAGGCCCGGGCGTTCAGAGGGTACTTAAATACACAAAATATTTACCCGAATTCGGTTGGGAACCAATAATCTTAACAGTAGAAAATGGCACTTTTCCAGCAATTGACTACTCCCTTTTGGAAGAAATACCCCAAACCACTAAAGTTTTTAGAACTAAAATACTCGAACCATACGAAATCTACAGAATATTTACGGGTAAACCAAAAGGTATTGCAATTGATGTTAATGTAATTAAAAAAGAGGGGCAAAAGTTAAGTTTCAAAGAACAAATAGCAGAATTTATCCGGGCAACTTTCTTCATACCAGATGCACGAGTTGGTTGGCTTCTCACGGCAAAAAAAAAAGCAATTGAGATTTGTAAACAACATAATGTGAATGCAGTTTATAGTTCCTCTCCCCCATATACTTGCTCTTTGATTGCCCGCTACGTAAAAAGAAAATTAAATATTCCGTGGGTGGCTGGTTTCCGGGATCCCTGGACTGGTTTTATTTCGGCACCAAAGCGATGGTTCCTTCCTGCATTAATCGACCGTAGCCTTGAGCATTCAGTATTCAAAGAAGCCAATTTGGTGGAGGTTGCTTGGCTTGGAATACAAAAAGATGCTCAATTTAAATTCCCAGAACTCCCTTTAGGTAAATTTATTCATATTCCTAATGGGTTTGACCCAGCAGATTTTCCAGACATAAAATACAAACCAAACGATATTTTCACGATTACTTACACAGGTTCTTTGTATGGGCGACGCAATCCAGAAAGCCTTTTCAAGGCATTGGAAAATTTAATGAATGCTGGAATTGTCAAATCAAATGAATTTAAAATTAGACTTATTGGAAGGTTCGGAAATGAAATCCACCAAATGATTGAAAATACATTTATCAGAAACCAAATTGAAGTTCTTAGTTACTTGCCTCACAACGAAAGCCTTGTCCATTTAATGAAATCTGATGCTTTGTTGCTAATAGTCGATGAATCGAAAGAAAGCGATGAAATTGTTCCAGGCAAGGTATATGAATATCTTGGTACCAACAGACCTATTTTAGCAATTGGCCCCACTAATGGAGCAGTAGCAAAATTGTTGTACGAAACTCAAGCAGGGCTCGTAGCACATCAAAGCGAAATTGATAAAATAGGAAATAATTTCCTAAACTTGTTCAATCTTTGGTTAAATAAAACAAAATTTGAACCAAATTTGGATGAAATTGCCAAATATTCAAGGAAAGAGCACACACGGCAACTTTCAGAAATTCTTGATAGCCTTTGTAGAAAGAAGCTACACCCAAAAAACTAACGTCTTTCGACTAGCAAAACGAAAAAGTTAGGAGGAATTTTTCCATAACTTTTTTCGAACTCCCCCACATTTTCTATTAACACAATTTTATTTTGCGGAATGTTCATTGTGGTAGCAATTTTTGAAATAAGCCCGATTGGTTTTGTAACAAATTTGCCAACTAATATTATTTCAGAGATATTGTCTGAATACTGGGGTAATTCCTCAAACAATTTTGCAAAATCTTTCCTGATGTCCAAGTCTTGTGTGGTAGAGGCAAGAAATATTTTTTCGAATTTTTTACCCTTAAAATTAATTGTACTGCGATATAAAACCGATGAACGGTTAAGTAAAATTGGATAACTAGTCGTATATCTCAAGCCAAACGTATCTTCGGCAACCAAATCAATAATCAATGTATCTGAATTGCTAATATTTACTAAACTATCTTGTATTAACTCGATTGAACTATAAAAAGGAATTTTTTTCCCATTTCTTCTAACGAAGGTATTTCGAATCTTGAACTCAAAGTTGGAGAGCAGTTTCTCAGGCCTGGCATTAATTGAGATTTCAAGGACAGGAGGTTCATAAACTTGTTTAAGTTTGCCAAGTTTAATTGGATTAAAAAGGTTTTGGTTACTTGCTTGAACAAATAGGTAGTCCTGAATAGAATATTCAATTTTAATTAATTCCTTTAATTTTGAATACTTATGGGTAAAAAAATCTATTGCTTGTAAAATAAGTAAATGAACATCTGAATTGGAGGTATCGTATGATAAAACCACTTCGGAATTAGAGGAAATTATTCTTTTAAATAAAATAGAAATATACCCTTTTTCAAATAAATCAATAGATGGAATCAGATTTTCGTCTAAATCCTGAAAATTGACACTACTTAATAAGAATGGGTACGAGACAATTTGAGGGAACTGCACTAGCTCGTATTCGCATTCCTGAATTACTCGAACAATTGGTATTTGCACCGAAAGACTTAAATCGAGCTTTGGGGGATATTCGGTCGCCAATTCCTTTCGAATTCTTTTGGCAAGATATAAATCCAAACCACCAAGTCCACCAATACTATTTGAAGCAAAAATAGCAAGTGTGTCGTTGATGATGACAAAATCGGACTCGTCGAAACGAGTATTCAATTGACTTAAAGGAATGGGCTTATCCCAAGAGTTTTCCTTCCTAACAGAATAAAAAAGGTCGAAACCGCCAGGGCCACCAAAGCCATTGCTTGCAAAATAAAGTGTGTCGTCCGAAGCAAGGAAAGGGGTAATTTCGTTCTCATCTGTACACAATTCCTCGATTTTTTCGACATTGCCCCAGATACCATTAGGACTTCGATATGAGACATACAAATCTAACTGCCCAGGGGATTCTTTGTCGGAGGCAAAGATAATGGAAGTTCCACTTGGGGATATTGTTGGATGTAAAACGAAACAATCGCATTGCAAGCTATCAAGAGGAGTTGGTCGTTGCCATTGTCCAGCAAGCCTTTGGGTGTAAAATACATTCAAATAGGCTTGTACATTACCTTTTCGAAAAGCATTCAAAACTGCTTCTGTTTCGGAAAAGAAACTAATATAAGAAACATTTCTTGTATTTTTATTGATTGGATCTGTCAATTCCTTTGGAGATACAAAATTTAAATCACTTACAAAGAACTTAGAATTTCCAATCCTATTAGAAGCAAAGTATAGCCTACGCTCGAATCTATTCCATTGCGGGGCAAAATCGTCTTTCGAGGAATTTAATTCCCTTAAATTAATTGGGTTTGTCCATTCTGGTTCACTTGCTAAAGAAATTTGAAAGTTTATTTTGGGAAAGTGGAAAGCAAAAAGTAAAGTACTGAAAAAAATAAAAAAATAAAATGGGTAGAATTTGAGTCGCATATCATAAGTTCAAAAGATTTTTTACATCTTCTTCTTTGCCGAAAAGAACCATAATTGTCCCTTCTGAAAGAACAAGTTCAGCGGTAGGAACTCCAACCACTTCAAATTCTTCGTTCTCCCCTAAGCTAAGTAAACCTCGAGATTTCTTTAATTTTTTTAGTGTAATCAAATTAAGATTATATTTATTCCGCAACTGAATTTGAGCCAAAGTTTTGTTGAAGAATTTTTCGGGTGTCTCGATTTCGAATATCCCATATTCTTCAGTTATTAAATAATAATTCAAAACGCCTGGCATCAACAAGCGGTTGGCAAGTTGATCGGCAGCCATAGCTTCTGGTACAAGGATTTCTGTAACGTTCATCAACCTAAGTAGCCTTTCATGAATTGGGGATGTAACACGATTGTATATATTTGTAACTCCAATTTCCTGCAATATTGCGGTTGTCAATATAGAACTTTCGAAACCCTCGCCAATAGCCACAATAACAGCATCCATATCTTTCAAGCCTAAGCTTCGAAGAGCACGTTCGTCGGTTGCATTCATACAAACAGCGTGAGCTACACGATCGCTTATCTTATCAATAACATCTTGGTGGTTGTCTATTGCAAGTACCTCGGCACCTAAATCGCTTAAACGCAAAGCAAGATTCATCCCAAAATAACCGAGACCAATAACACAAAATTTTTTTGTCATTAAAGTTATTATTAATTTAAAGCAACAAAATTAGTAATATTTGTCAATTTATGTTTCACAAATTGAAGTTAATTTAATAACTTGCTTTTTTTGAAATTGGTTGTTATGGAAATAGAAAAATCTCAATCTACTGATTTTTTCGATTACGAAATTTTTGTGCGGCGCCGTGGGGAAAATGATTATGCATCTTATTGTCCACAACTTAATCTTATGATTAACGGAACCGAGCACGAGCAAGTTGTGATGCTAATGCGTAAAGCTATTGAAAAGCATATTGAAGAGTTGAAAGCAAAACAATCTGCTGACAGCAATTCATGAATAACCTACGGTCTAATTCTTTTTCCCATCTTCAAAAAAGTTGGTGGATGTCCTTAGCAATATTTTTAATATTTTCCTTTGCTTGCTTTTCCATTCTAAATCTTGTCTTCCCCGTTTCATTTCAAATCTATCCGCTATATTTCTTCATCTCGGCTTTCGTCGCAAATTCTGCAGTAGTCTTAATTCAAAATTATCGGAAGTGGCATTTCTTCGGAACAATTATCAATAAATATACTCCTACCCACTTCGTTTATGGTTTATTTTTGCCTCTTTTACTATTTTTGCCAATCCTTTTTGTTCTTATGTTTTTTGACATTAGACTTACAAATATCCAAGCTCTTGATGTATTTTTTTACATTTACTACATTGGATTTGCTGCAACAGCCGAAGAATTGTTTTTCCGTGGAGTTCTCTTTCAAATGTTAATTGACAAAAAGGGAGAAATTTTTGCGATATTTCTTAGTTCAATAATCTTTGCACTGGGTCATTTACTTAATCCAAATGTAAACTTGATAGCATTAATAAATGTTTTTCTTGCGGGGATTGTGCTTGGTTTCTTTTACATTCGAACAGCAATGTTGTGGCTTTCGATTGGCTTTCATTTTGGTTGGAATTTTTGGCAAAAACTGGTTTTGGACTCACCTATCAGCGGTTTACAATGGGGCTCTTCTCTATTAAAAACTAAAATAACCGAGCTAAATGAATATATTTTTGGCGGAAGCTTTGGCGTCGAGGGTGGATTTGTTTCCACTTTACTTTTGGTTGTCTCCGTTTTCATTGTTGCGAAAAGATTTGTTCCATGCCCAGAAGTCATTTCAAGGATATTGAGGGAAAAATATTCTGATAAAGAACTTGGCCATCAGGAAACTACCTCCTCCAAATATTGAATAACCCCCCTGTCCGAATCAAATTCAGCTTTTGCCCCAATAGCAAACGTAGCTTGGTTAGTTGTGTGCCCAATGCAAATTCCATAGCAAGAAGGTTTATTTAATTTAGCAAAATAATAGTCTATGACTTCGCCCAAAGAAAAATCCCATATGTTTGGGGAAGTAGATATGCAATCCGAACACTCACCAAAGGCAAGTCCTTTTACTTTTTCTAAGACACCAGAAAGTCTAAGTTGATTCAGCATTCTGTCGATACGAAAAGGTTCTTCTTTCACATCCTCGAGTAGCAAAATTGAGTCTTCGAATTTGTATTCGTAAGGGGTACCAAGCAAGGAACAAATAATGGAAAGGTTACCTCCAATTACAAAGCCATCGGTTACTCCAGAATTTATTGTTCGAATGTAATGGGAAACCCTAATAGAATCACCTTCGGAAGGATTTTGAATAATTGGCTTTTTGCTGGTACCCATAATTACTGAACTCAAGGACTCAAGTGTGTATCTACTAAAAGTAGATAATAAAACTGGTCCGTGAAATGTAACCAAATTGGCAAACCGATTGAAGGCAATGTGCAATGCTGTAATATCGCTGTAGCCAACAAATATTTTAGGATTATTTCGGACAATCTTGTAGTCGATTTTATCCAAAAGTTGACCGCTCCCATAGCCACCACGAATACAAAAAATAGCACGAACATCTTTATCTAAAAACATTTCCATCAAATCGTCGAGCCGTTCTTGCACCGAACGAGTTCTGTAGTTGGACCCCTTCGAGATACTACGAGAGAATTTAGGGCGTAACCCCAATTTCGCGATAATTTCACTAGCACGAAATAAGTCGTCCGGACTTGGAACCGCAGTCCCTGGTGCAACAACGCCAACCACTTGACCTGGTTGCAATGGGCTTGGTTTTATCATATTCGATGCAACTTTTGTTTTACTTAAAAGTGAAAATTTTCGAAATGCAGCAAGTTCAACAATGCTTGCACCTAGAAGTGCAATGAAATTTCTTCGCGAAAACATACAAAATAAATGTTGCAAAAAAACAATAATAAGAAAATCTTGCGAATAAGAGTTCCAGTATAGTTCTTTATCAAATTAAAATTTTCCTGCCACTAAAAAAAAATTTAATCACAAGATGCAAATCTTTTGTAAATTAAGTTTTTAGAAAAAAATGAATTTGACTATGATGAATTTCGAAGGACCAATTGCTCTTGAACAAAGCTTCATGAGAAATGAGCAGATTGATGTAGCTTCGATAGTTAAAGAGAAAAGAAATGAATTTGGACTGGTTGCATTATTTAATGAAAAGGATATTGAATTAAAGACTCGAATGATAAAGCACGCCACTGTGATAAGGCCACATTTTGCATTAACTGGTTATACAAAAAACTTTGTCGAAGATTCCATCTTGATTTTTGGGCAAACCGAGATTGAGTACTTAAACGAATTAGAGCCAGAAACCCGATACCAAAGATTACAAAAAATAGCAGAATACAGAATTCCTTGCATATTTTTTACAAATTTCGGAGAATATGAGATCGACAAAACAATTTTTGAAATTTTTTTAGAAAGGGGTATACCAATATTTGGGTTCAAAGGTAAAACACCATTACTTGTATATCGTTTAATGGATATACTTGACGACTTATTTGCACCAAAAGCATCGATTCATGGGAATTTGGTCGAGGTCTTTAGTGTAGGGATTTTGATTATCGGGGATAGTGGTATCGGAAAAAGCGAATTAACCATGGAATTGGTTGCAAAAGGACATCTCTTCATTGCAGATGATATAGTCTTTGTTATAAGAAAATATGGGCATAAACTTTTAGGATATGGCAACCAATCAGTAAAAAAGTGGATTGAAATTAGAGGGGCTGGTATTTTCGACATTACTCAATTGTTTGGCGTAAATCACTTTAAGTCTTTGTCCGAAATCGAAAGCGTCGTTTTTCTTTATTCACAAAAAAATCTAATTGAAAAAGTAACCTCATTTATGAAAGAGTATTATAAAAAACAAAACTCCAAAACAAAAAACATTGAAGATAAACTAGCATTTGAAAAAGAATTTGATGAATCAAAATTGCTCGAAGAATTTACGGAAATTCCGGACACAAATTTTATTGATGCAGAATTAAAGATTTACAAAAGAATATTAAAATATTCAATTAATACAAGATTTTCTTCTGGAACCTTTCCCGGTACCATTCTTAACGTACCCGTTATGATTAACCCTATAGATGTACACAGAGTAAGGGATATTTCAGTGATTGTCGAGGCAATAGGAAGCAGAATGAATTCAATGAAGTATCACTTTAGTGACCCAACAGAAAAGCTAAACATTAAAACTGGCCCAGAGAATTACTTGTTTCCACCCAATTTTTATAGAGAGGAATAATTTAAATTGCTTGAAAGTTAACAATTGGCTTACAATATTTTACACTGTTTTCATAAGAAGTTCAAAACATATCTTACCCCAAGAAATAGAATACCCAAGCTTAGGATAAACTTAATAATTCTTGCTGGAAGATATTTTTGAATACGGGCCCCAATATAAATTCCGATGGAACCACCTATGCCAAACAATAAACCCAATTTCCAATCTGGAGCAATCGATAAATGAGGATAGAAGGGTGCCAAAATTTCATAAATAATCACTCCAAAAAAAGAAGTAATAAAAGTACCCATCAAAGCTGGACCAGCAACGGTGTAGACTGGAAGATTAAAAAAAGTGACATAAATTGGAGCCATAATTGCACCACCCCCAATTCCATATATACCCCCAACTAATCCAACAAGGGTACTTATTAGAAAAACGGGTATGGTTTTAATTTTGAACCTTTCCCCAACAAATTCATAATCAAGGGTTTTCAAATCAAACTTTATAACCTTTGTTTTGGGGAGTTTCACTTTTCTCCTGTGGTTCAAATGATTCATTGCGATTTCGCTAAATTTTTTCTCGGCTTCAACAGTGTTCATCTTTTTCTTAGAAAGGTTGTCTCTCAAAATCCTTAAACCTATGTATAAAAGAACAAAGCCAGCAAAAATTTTGAAAGAATTTGGATTAGAGAGAAAATTGATTCTAACTAAGGCACCTAGAAAAACACCTGGTAGAGTACCAACAATTACAATCCAGGTAAGAGGCCAAACCATTCTACCTTCGCGGATGTATCGATACACTCCACTTGGAATAGCCAAAACATTGTAAAGCTGATTTGTAGCACTCACAGATGGAGAAGTAAACCCCAGTACGCTTACTTGAAAAGGTAATATCAAAAAAGCACCACTTACACCTCCCGTTGAAGTAAACAATGAAATTAAAAAAGCCACCAGGGGAGGCACAAATGGATTAACTGAAATACCAGCAACTTCGAAATACACTTAATTTCTCCTTTGAAATACATAAAACGAAAAAGTTTTCCAAATTAAATGGAATCTATCGTCGAGTATTTTCTTATAAATCTTATTTTCGTTGAACAACTCCCATGATGACTTCTCTTGACCAAAGAAATGTGTATGGTCGAAATCTTGTATTATTAAAAATTTTGCATTTTTTAACTCTTTAATAAATCTATCTTCCCATTCCTTTGGCTTATCATATTTTGAAAGGACAAAAACAGAAGAGGGAAAAGCAGAATAATAGCAATCTTTTAATAAAGTGTAGATGTGGGTAGCCCCACCAATAATTATGACTGTATCCTTTTCATTTATGTATTTGTTTAAAAAATTTGCAATCGAAGTATGTTGCCTGTGGAGTGTGTGTGCAGTTTTCGGATTTTCGTGGAAGTCGATAAATTTATCTTTATTTGTGAAATAGAAAACTGTAGGAATAGCTGTCCTATAATACCTAGGTAATGGAGTATAGAAAAGTAAAATGAAAATTGCAACTGGGGCCAAAATATACCATAATTTGCGAGGTATGTTTTTCCCCTCTTCAATAATAAACACAAAGCCAATGGAAGTATAAATCGAAAGCATGACTCCTAGTCTAATAAAATGGTAATTTAGAAATTGTCGCTCAACGGCCAAAGAAAAGAAAATAAACAAAAAACTTACTAAAAGATAAGTATGATACTTGTTTACTTTATTTATTGTATTAAATTCATGAATTAGTATTTTCCAAACACCATAGAAAAAGCCAATAGAAAACAGAAGTGAATAATGGACACCAATAATAATTTCAAGAGCATTAATTATTCTCTTAATCGATTTTTCAGATAAGTCTGCTGTTCCTTGATAATAAATTAAAAAGTCCAATATATGAAAATAATCTTTCAGAGTTCCATTTTGAAAATAGAGAATAAGATAAGGAACAAGGGAAGTTACAACGAATGAAAGCAAGAAGAGCCCTACAACATTCAATTTTTTATAAGGTTGAATACTAAGAAAATAATAAATAATAATTGGAACAATAACAATACCAAAAGAATATTTAAATCCAAATGCAATGCCGGAAAGTATTCCAGCAGCTATTGCATTAAATATTGAGTCTGGTCTTTGAAAAATTAGGATTGTTGCAGCCCCAAAAGTGAAAGCAAACAAGAATTCTGGTTGAAATATGTAATTATAATTAAATGCTGAACAAAATAGAATAAATGGTATAGGAGAAAAGTAAATTGGCCATTTCTTATCGAAAATATATGAAGAAATTTTTGAAATTGCTAAAGAAGTAAGAAGTAATAAAAAAGCATTAGCAACTTGGTATAAAATTATGTTTTTTTTGAACAGCAAATACATCAAAGCAAATATGTAATACAAAAGTGGTGGTTTTACATCTATGAAATCAACATATAATTTACCACCATTGGTAATAGCTTTTCCACCGAGCATAAAGATTGAGTAGTCGTAACCTATGGGAAGGAAAACAAAAGGAAAAATCATTAAAGAATATAACAAGATAGCAATTAAATAGGTACTTTTTTTCATTTTTAAAAAAGCAAAATTAAATAAATAAAAGGAATTAAACTTTTCCAATTATGTTTTGTCAAATTAATGTGTATAAATTAGTTAATTTTGGTAAGACAATGTCAACTTGGGCAATAAATTTGCAAACAGACAAAGAGATTATCGAGGAATATTTAAAAGGAAACACAGAAAAGGCAGCTAGCGAATTTGTTCGCCGTTATAAAAATTTTGTTTATCTTGTAGCCTTTAGGTATTTAAAAAACCACGACGACGCAGAGGATATTACACAAGAAGTCTTCATCAATGCAATTGAAAAATTGAAATACTTTCGGGGAGAAAGTTCTTTGAAAACTTGGCTTTATCGAATTGCTGTTAATAAGTCCAAAAATTTATTGCGTAAACAAAAACTTATGACTATCGTTTCCTTTGGAAACACAGTAGATGACGACGATAAGCAATTTGACTTTTCAAACAATACTGAAAACAGTGCCCTCGAAAGAAAAGAATTCGAGGAAAAGTTTCTTGAAATACTATCATCTTTGCCAGAAAAACAACGAGAGGTTTTTTCGCTGCGTTACTTCGACAATTACAGTTTCAACGAAATATCTAGTATGCTTGGGAGATCGGTTGGTGGATTGAAAGCCAATTACTTCCACGCCGTTCGTAAAATCGCTTCGGCATTAAAACAATATTTGGAGGAATAAAAATGGAAGCAAGATTATTTAACCGAAAAGATCTTGAAGAAAGAATGCCTGATTACATCTTTGGTCGGTTGCCAAAAGTGGAATTCGAAATTTTCGAACAATCTTTACAAAATTTTCCAGATTTAATTCAAGAAATTGAGGATGTAAGAAAGGTTTTTTCGAAGCTTGAGCAATCCGATTTAAATAAATTTGTCGAAAGGAAAACAAGAAACATACCCGTAAAAGTCGCAAAGAAGTTGCAACAAAGGAAAGCCCCGTTCAACATCCTTGCTCGGCCTGCTTTTGTAACAATTGTTGCCAGCTTCGCTATAATTTTGCTTACTATATCAATTTTCATTTCAAAGAATCAGCACCAAGAAATTGTTCAAACTCAAAAGACAAACAACTATTTAGCTTTACAAGATACAACCCCCCTTTTCCCTCAACTTGAATCTATCGAACAATTTGCAAACAATGACGATTTAAACTTATCTTACTTTTCTAATTTTAATTCAAGCAACATTTTCGAGATCTCCCATTACTCAGAAGCTATTGCGGATTATCTCGAGAAAGCCGTAAACGAGCAAATTGTCGATTTTCTTGGCTCCGATGCGAAACCCAGTCCAAATATCTTTGATTTCGACATATTTAAAAGACTAGATAATCTAGATGAAAGCGATTTTCAGCAAATAATAGAGGAGTTAAAACATGTTGAAATTTAAAATTAAAGTTTTATTATTACCATTGCTTATACTTTTTGTGTTAGCAACCAATTCTTACTCCCAACCAGCGTTTCGAGCAAAAGAACGTATTTTCGAGTTCAAGAAAATGAAACTTTTGGAAGTCTTGGAACTTGACGAAAAAACATCCGACAAGTTTCTTTCTAAATACACTTCAGCAGAAAGAATAATTCGCGAAAAGCAAGATAAGTTGGAGGAAGCTACATTAGATTTGGAATACTTAATTCGCAAAAAGTCGAGCAAGGAAGAAATTGCAAAGCAAACCCAAAAGGTAATTGATTTACAACGAGACTTATTAAATACAATGTTCGATCAGCAAAAAGAGATTAAATCTATCCTAACGGAGGAGCAATTTGCAAAATATATCTTGTTCGAAACAAGATTTCGGGAAAGACTACAGAAAGCTATAATTGAAAGAGCAAAAGGCAAAGGATGGGACGAACGCGACGACTCTCCAAAACCTCGTAAAAGGAAGCAACCAATCGATGAAGAGGAAATTGAAATTAACCGCTAAGTTGCACGGAATAATCTTTACAAAAAAGGGGCTTTCAATAGCCCCTTTTGTTTGCTCGAGATAAACTTTTGTTACCAATTTAAAGATAAGTTTCCTCTAAAATTAAGATTGCTCAAACCTTAATTTAGCAGTAAAAATTTTAATCTTTTGCGTTAAGATCGCGATACAAGAACCACCAATCGAAATTCTGGTATTTAGCTTTTTTATACTCAGCTGCTTTAATATCAGTAGGTGGTGGGATAATGACCTTATCACCAATAAGTTCGTTGTTAGGCCAATTTGCGGGAATAGCAACTTTCTGCTCATCTGCAGTTTGCAAACCTTTAAGCATTCGAAGGAATTCATCGAAGTTTCTACCCAACTCTTGGGGGTAATAGACAATAGCACGAATAATACCATTGGGATCAACAAAGAAAACAGCACGTACTGTGTTCTTTGCTTTTGAAGGATGTACCAAACCCAGTGTATTAGCAAGGTCGCCAGTGTCGGCAATAATTGGGAACTGAATGTTTACATTTAAATTATTTTTAATCCATTCAACCCACTTAATGTGAGAGAAAACTTGGTCGATACTTAATCCAATAAGCTCACAGTTAAGTTTTTTGAACTCTTCGTAGCGATTTTGGAAAGCAACGAACTCAGTAGTGCATACTGGAGTAAAGTCTGCTGGGTGACTAAATAAAATAAACCATTTACCTACCATATCATTAGGTAATTTCATTGGACCGTGAGTTGTTTGTACTTGAATTTCTGGAAATCTGTCGCCTATCAAGGGCATTCTTCCTTCCATTTTTACCTCATTTAAAAATTGAACAAAAGTAAAAGTTAGTGAAGATTAAATATTATTTTTATTGTAATAAATAATTGAAAAGAATAATTATTATATCTTAATATCCAAAAATCCTTTGGATATTTGAGCTTGTGCAGTAGCTTGTGCTTGTTGTGGATTTTGAATTCCGGAAGCTACCAATTGAAGCAATTGTGATTGCAAAGAGTTAGGGGAGGCACCTATTGCCTGGCGTAGTTGATCCTTTTGTATTTCTATTTGGGGATTAACTTGCGAGCTTTCATTCTGATTTTGTTGTTGATAATTTAATGGTTGTATCATCATAATTCACCTAATGTTTATGCTATTTAGAACATTACAAAAGTAATAAAAATTTAATTAATAGCAAGCCAATTTTTGCAAATTTTTTAGTTAATTTTGTATAGAATGGTGGCTTAGCTCAGTTGGTCGAGAGCGTTCGCCTCACACGCGAAAGGTCACTGGTTCGAATCCAGTAGCCACCACTCTAATTTGATCAAAATCTTAAAACTTTTCAATAAATATATCTTGTCCCAATGTAAATTTTCCTTCCTTCAATTGGACCCCAAATCATGGAACCATCGAAGTATTCAGAAAATGGGTTTTTATATGCAACTATTGGCAAAGGCTGACGGAAATCCGAGATATTTTCTGCTCCCAGATAAATTTCAAACTTTCCAATTTTGAATGTTATTTGACCGTAGAAAATCAAAAATGGTTCGAAACTGTCGGATAATCTAAATTCACTTGGATTTGATTTTGTGGAAGGAATTCTACCACCGCTGTTGTATTCTATTGTAAAGTCCAAAGATAAAGGATTAGGAGAGTAAGCTATGTTCAACAATGCTTTATGAGGACTGATCAAGGCTTTACGTTGAAATTGTTCATTTGTAGTTATCCAAACATCATTTAATCTATATGCAAAAAATGCCGTCAGATTCGAAAGTAAATCGACCATAATATCTATTTGAAAGCTATTTGAGTAGGATTTTCCTTTAAGATCGTAAATAAAAATCTTATTTGGGGAAATATCTCTGTCCACGATAGTTTGGGTGATAAATTTGGAATAGTAATATTCTAAGTTCAAAGTGAAAGGCCTACCTAAAATCTCGAAATCGTGACAATAATTTAACCCCAGATTCCACGCTTGCTCCATTGAAAGAGTATTTTCGATAATAATTTCCCTTGAGGAAGTTAAAATACTCTGATTTTCGACGATTGGCAAAGGAAAATGATAACCTTTACCTATGGAGAATCGGAAAGTATGGTTTTCGGCTGGAGAATATTTCAAATGGAATCGAGGAGTGAAAATTTTCCCAGCATGGTTGTGGAAATCTACCCTTGCACCAGCAATTACTTGAAATTCTTGTAATGGCTCAATCGTGAGTTCCGCAAAAAATCCTGGTACAGATTCCATTTTCGAAACATCTATGTTACCAATATATTGCAAGTAATTATTGTAGGAATAACTTAGGCCAAGAATAAGATTTCCACCATTATCATCTTTCAACAGTCTATCAACTTCATAGTCAAAAAATCTAAACGGAGACGTCCACAAGATGGTGGCAAAAATTGAATTCTGCTCAGTGTTGAACGTTCTCTTACCAAAAAAAGAGTTCTGTTTGTGATGCACAAAACTAAATATGGAACCAAGACTTAGAGATTCTTCCTTGTCAATCAAAAAACCATTTTTGGTTGAAATACCTATTCTTCGAATATCAACCTTGGAACCCCAAACTCCATTAGAACTCGGTTTATCGAAAAAGTCAACTTGTCCACTTTTAGAGTTATTAATCAAAGCCTGAATAAAAGTTTTGCTTTCGTAGGTTTCACTGTTATAGTCAAATCTAGAAAGTAGGTTAATTTGTTTATTGGTTGGTAAATCCAAAAAACCATCACCATTATGGTCGACTTTTTTATTGAAATAGTTCCCGTGAACAAAATTTGTAAGGACCAAATTATCCGTAATCTCTTTTTTCAAAACAATATTTCCTTCAAATCTAAAAATATTATTTAAATAATTGTTGAAGACAAGGTTTTCCTCGCTTTCTGCACCTTTTAATTCAATATTTATTTGCCCTGTTATTGATTCATACCCACGAGTAACAGAGGAGGTACCTTTGGAAATAGATATTGAGTTCATCCAAGGACCTGGTATAAAAAGAAGTCCATAATTGGAAGCAAGCCCTTGAAAGTTTGGAACCATTTCGAGCATAATTTGTGTGTAATTTTGTGCCAATCCAAGAAGTTGAATCTGTTTTACTCCAGTTATTGCATCGGAGTACGTAACATCCACTGTTGGATTGGTAATAAAGCTTTCCGAAAGATTGCAGCAAGCAGCTTTTTTCAAACCCGATGAGGTAATTATTTCAGTTTTAGTAATGCTTGACTTATCCACAATTTGGTCTGGCTTTTTTGCTTGTACGATGACTTCATCGGAGGTTAATTCAGGTTCAAGAGTAATTTCAACGAAAGACATTCCAGTTTCTACGGATACTGCTTGCTTTTTGTACCCCACAAAACTTACAATTATCATTTGATTCGGGTTTACATCGATAGAAAATTCACCAAAAGCATTAGTAAAGGTACCTCTGTTTGTTCCTTCAATAAGAATTGTAGCAGAGGGAAGTAGCTTTTTCTCCCCATTTTCGTCGATACCAAATACTTTGCCCTTTAAAGTTTTACTATTAGCAAGACTAATATTAAACATCAAAGCTACGCTGGTAATGAATAAATTTATTATTGATAATTTAGATAGATTCATTTTCCCACCTCAATAAATGTTGCCAAAATTAAATTTTTTGTGATTTAAGTTATTTTTTAGAAAGAAACGCAGATAATCAAAGTGCAGATTTATCTGAGGGGTTTAAAAGATTTGAAATAATTCTAATGTAACGAATTATTTTATTAATGGGATTAATTACATTAGTTTCGACAGATCCAATTTTTTGATTAATGTATTTGGAAACAATGCCCTTAACAAATTCAATTTTTTGAGTAATTTTAATGTTTTCGCCAATCTTTTTGGATTTCTTTTCATAAAAGAGAAGATCTATTTTGCCAAAGATTTTTTCATCTTTACAGCAATCATCAGTTGATTTTATGCTAAGTTCTGGTTTATTATTTTCGGTCGAATGGCACTCAGATTTACTTTCGCTATTACAACAAGAGTGTAATGTTTCGTGATGGGCACATATATTATAGTAAATTCCTTCAACACTAACAAAAGCTCTTTGTTGTTCCGTACAAAAATGGTTTAAAATAGTTAGCCCAGAGGAGGAAAGGACAATTCCAACGGAAAGAATTAAACTTGCAACTTTTTTAAGCAACTTTGTCATACTTTAAAATAGACGAACATTCAAAATTATATTTTTTAAATTTATTTTGCAAGCAATAAAAAAAGTTTTTTTATTTTAGTTTTTTTTAAAGGTTCAAAATGGCTATAATTCAAATTGAAGAGAAAGACAAATATTTCATAGTAAATTTAGAAGGTGATTTTGTTTCGAACGAGGACATAAGTACACTTCGTTCTACTTTAAAGACAATTTCGGAAAAGGATCATAATTTCGCAATTGCGAATCTTGCAAAAACAAACTTTTTGAGTTCAGCATCATTAGGTGTTCTTCTTTCTGTTAATGCTTTATTCGAACGCAACAGTGGCAAATTAGTTCTTGCTTCTCCAAACGATTACATTCGTAATTTGTTTAAAATAACTAAACTAGATACCATTTTCGATATTTACCCAACATTGGCACTTGCCGAAGATAAATTAATAGAAATACTAAAGAAAAAAGAAGCCTGACCTCGAGATTTCAATTTTCCATTTAGTAGGTAAAAATTGATTTTCTAAACTACTTTTGTAGCCATTTTTCAAACAATTCCTCAAACATAGCTCCAGTTATTTGGGGAAAGTTGTAAAATCCTTTTTCAAATCTTTGCCGAAATGCTTCGTAAAGACAAACTGCACAAGCAACCGAAATGTTCAAACTTTCGACCATACCTACTTGTGGTATTCGTATGTTTCCATCTGAAAGTGATACGACTGACTCGGATACCCCAGTATGTTCATTCCCAAAAACCAAAGCAATCTTTTGAGTTAAGTCAAGCCTATACACTGATATACTTTCTTGTGTTAATTTTGTGGAAAAAATTTTAAATCCACGATTCCGCAACAAAGTGAAGCATTCCTCTACATTGTCGAAGAAATTTAATTTAATCCATTTAATTGCACTTGCGGAACTTCGTTTACTTAAATCTGGAAATTTTTGTCCGCCATGATAAATTAAAGATACTTCGTAAATCCCAACAGAATCACAAGTACGAAGAACTGCAGATACATTGTGAGGGTCGTGAACATTTTCTAGGACAACCGTCAAATCAAGTTGTCGATTTTCTAAAACTCGACGGATTTTCGACTCTCTTGCTTCTGTTCGTTTCATATAAAAACAAAAAAACAAAATTACTTCATAAAACGTCTCCGTAGTTTATGATAAATTTAGAACAACTTTTAAATAAAGATAATCTGCACTTCGAAGATATTGTATTATTGCTTTCCTTAGAGGGTGAAGAATCACTCGCAAAATTACGTACCCAAGCTTTCAAGGTGATGAAAGAGAATCTTGGTGATTATGTTCACATTCGGGGTTTAATTGAATTTTCAAATATTTGCACCAACGATTGTCTATATTGTGGTATCCGTAAAAGCAATCAAAATATATCACGATATATTTTAAAAGAAGAGGAAGTTTTGGAATGTGTAAATTTCGCAATGAATAATAGCTATGCGTCTATTGTTTTACAATCTGGAGAACGACGTGATCAAAATTTTGTTGATTATGTTTGCCGTTTAGTTGAATTAATCAAATCCCAAACTCGTTGCGAAAGGTTCCCAAATGGCTTTGGTATAACTCTCTGTGTCGGGGAGCAAAGTTATCAAACTTATAAAAGGTTTTTCGATGCTGGAGCGGAACGTTATTTATTGCGAATTGAAACAAGCAATCCTAAACTTTTTGCCCAAATTCATCCACCCGAAGTTTCGTTCGAAAGTAGGAAAGAATGTCTGCTCTTCCTAAGAGACATTGGCTTCCAAGTCGGAACTGGTGTTATGATTGGGCTACCCAACCAAACATTGGAAGACCTTGCAAACGATATTCTTTTCTTCAAAGAAATCGATGCTGATATGATTGGTATGGGACCATATGTCCTTCACACAGATACTCCATTTGTGGTTTACTACGATGAATTTAGAAAAAGCAAAGAAAGGATATTTAAATTAGCTTTGAAAATGATTGCAATAACTCGATTGGTATTAAAAGATGTAAATATTGCTTCGACTACAGCATTGGACGCACTTTATCCATTAGGACGTGACATTGGACTGTGCTATGGGGCTAATGTCGTTATGCCCCTACTTACACCTGTAAAATATCGCAAAGAGTATTTACTGTACGAAGGGAAACCTTACATCGAAGTAGACCCATCAGCCTCCACAGAAAGCCTTATATCTCGAATTCAAAAGCTTGGAAGACCTATCGGTTTCAATCAACTTGGCACCTCTCTTCACTACCTAAGAAAAAAATCGAAGCAAGGGTAAATATACTTTCCATTTTGGCGATCTAATATTTTGAAAGGATTTCTTGCATTCTTAGCTTATTGATTATCAGATTTAGGTATCCAAAGATGCTTTTTCAAATCAACTGCATCCCCAACAAAAGAAACCCCTTCGGAAATTAGCAATTCTTTCATATAACAAGGCGAAGGGAAATACTTTCGACCAGTCAGCTCCCCTCGACGATTTACAACTCTGTGTGCTGGAACATCAGTCTGCTGAAACGCAAGAGAATTCAATGCCCAGCCTACCATTCTTGCCGACATCTTAATCCCAATTACTCTTGCAATGTGACCGTAAGTAGTAACTTTCCCAATGGGAATTAGTCTTACAATTTCGAAAACTTTCTCAAATATATCCTTGTTGTCCATTTTCAATTTGGTTTAACAACCAAAACTGTCAAGTCGTCGAATAATTTTTGAGTATCGTTGCTAAAACAAACATCTGTTAAAATTTTTTCGATCAATTGGTTGGGAGATAATTCAAAGTTTTTCTCAATAACTTCAATTAGTTTTCTCTCTTTCGAAAAGACCTCGCCTTTCAATTGGTCCTCGATAACACCATCGGTAATGAAAACAAAGCAATCATTCTTTTTGTAAGGAAGACTGGCTACTTGGCAAGTTTCCTCAAACTTATTTGAAGGTAAGATTCCAAGAACAATACCCTGTGGAATAATCTTATTAATGCACTTTTCTGTTCCATCGAAAAGATATAAAGCTAAATGCCCTGCTCTAACCAAAGTTGCAATGGAATTTTTAACATCGAATTGGCATAGAATCGCAGAAATATAATAGTTTTTTTCGATACTGCATACCAGCAATTCATTTGTCTTCAACAGCATTTCCTTAAGTGGTAGGTTAAATTCATTTAAGGTTCGAAGGATTCCTTGGATTTTCGACATATAGAGAGCAGCAGAAATCCCTTTACCGCTAACATCTCCTACCACAACAGTAAATTTATCCCCGTTTTGAAGGAAATCGAAAAAGTCGCCTCCAACCTCCAATGCAGGAATAGTTACAGCCGCCACTGATAAACCTTTGGGGTTGGGCATTTCTTTGGGCAAAGATGCAAACTGAATCTTTTGAGCAATTTCCAACTCTTGCTTATATCGTTCCTGATTGGCTAACTCTTGGAAAAGCAAAGAATTTAATATTGCAATTGCAATGTTCTTCGAAACAATTTCGAGAAATTCGATGTCTTCGAAAGTATATCTAGTTTCGGATAGTTTTTCTCCAAGCAAAAGTGTACCAAGTATCTTTCCTTCATACTTTATTGGTAGGAAATATAAATAATTATATTTTTCCATAAGCTTAGTGAAAGGGTCCGAAAGAAGGTTGAAACTTGTTAGTCCCTCGGCTTCAGAGGAAAGCTCCAAAAAGAACGAATATTTTTCTTTTAAAAAAGAAATAAATTCTTCCTCCTTCTCCTTAAAAAATTCCAAGCAACATAAATTATTATCTTGGTAAATTAACAGCACTACTTTTTTCAAAAACATAGATTTTTCAAGTTCCCTTACAACATTTCGAGCAAGATCGGGAAGACTAATGTTCTGAATAATCAATTCCGAAAGTTCTGCAGCAGTCTTTTTGTAATCAAATTTAGCTCTATAAAACTTTTTCAGTAGAAATTTATTTGTCTTTTTCTTAATCTTGTATATTAAAAGGATAAACAGAAGTGAGAAAAGAATAATTGCAACTTTTTCATATTGAAAATTTTTATGTGCTGGTAGTGGTCGGTTTAGAACCTCTATTTTTGTGCCAGCAAGATGGAGATTAGGGAATTTGATTGTGATAATGCTAAGTGTATAGAAAGTAAAAACAATTAGAAGTAAGAAGAATAAGTCTAATCCTAATTTACTTACAATGTACAAAAAATTTCTTCTAATCTTGTAGTAAATTCCAAAAAAACGATATTTGTTCAAAATATAAAAGAAAAGCAAGGGGAAAAATCCCAACAAGGAATAAAACATTATCGATAAAACACTTTCGTACCCTGAATAGGTCAATAAGGAAACTGTGTATACGATAATTACAATAACTAAAAGCCGTAAAAACGAGAGCAATTTTTTCCCTATTTTATGTGGGTCCGGAATTATTTCTCTTTTATAAAACAAATTCAAGGCAATACGATATCCAACAATTGGAAGGAAAGACAAATTTACAATGAAAGAAGACAAATTTCCTGATAAAAAGAAAAATGAAAATAAAACCAAAAAGAAAGTCAAAAATGATATTACATAAATCGTTGCAACAATTTTTTTTCTGCTAAGAAGTTTTTGCTGCTCGATCGGAAAATAAAGCAAAAAATGGGACAGAAAACCAAAGGAAAGGGATAAAGAGAATGCCACAACTACTACCCAAATTTGTCCAATAAGGATGTTTTCGCCTCCTCTATGGTAAGTTGTAATAAATATAGCAGAAAGCAAAAGAAAAGATAATGCTAAAAGTCGAATAGGAAACTCGTTGCAGTGCTTTAAGCCAAGAAGAATTGCAAAGAAAAGAAATATTGTACCGATAAGATAACGATAAATTGAATCAAATGTAATGTTAAAAGCAGCCAATTTAATTTCTTTTGTAATTATTTCATTGCCACGAAGTATTTCATATTTTACCGGTTTGCTTGGATTTGCATTTATAAGAATCAAGTCTGCTTGTCGCTGATTTGAAAACTTCTGTTGATTTATTGAAATGATTAAGTCCCCGGGTTTCAATCCAGCTTCTTCGCTTGCTCCCCCAGACTTAACCCAATAGATAATTACAGCTGAACCCAAATAGGAAAATTTGGCAAGATTCAGTCGGTTTCGCTTGACAAAAATATTTCGAATTAGGTTTTTATTTCGGTCGAAAAATTTTACATTAGCAATATCCTTACTTAAATTAATAGCCTGGATTAAGCTAATAGTATCGGAAGTACTAATATTATTAATAGCAATAATTAAGCTTCCTTCTGGAATAAAGTCTAGCTCGGAAAATTCGTTTTCCTTTTGGAAACCTACAATCTTCTCAATATTAATTATTCTCGATGGCGGGTCGGTAAAAAAGTTTTCATCAGTGGGCAACGACAAAGATCTGATTTGTAGGTAAACACCAAAACCAATAATAAAAAACGTTGCAAATAAAAAAATCAATCTGAAACTACTATTTGGTAATTTCCTTAACATCAATACGAATAAAACAAATCTAAATTAACGAAATTATACTGACTAAGTTACATTAGGTTGAACATTGAATAGTCGAATTTGTTGATTATTAGAATCATAATTTCGAATTATGTCATAAATTTCTGGGATTGAATTAGCAACTTCCCAAATCTGCCGGTGTTCCTTCCTCATAAAGTTTTCGTCCACGGCTTTGTTTAATTGTTGAATCAAAGGTAAATAGTAGTTATTAAGATTGCCAATAATTATTGGGGAAGAAATTAAGTTCAATCTTTTCCAAGTGATAGCTTGAAGTAGTTCTTCGATTGTACCGCAACCGCCGGGCAAGGCGATGATACAATCTGCTTTATTAATCATCAATTCCTCTCGCTCGTGCATTGTTTGAACTTCAATAAGTTTTGTAATACCATTGTGTCCCAGTTCGTAAGCTTGCATAAACTTTGGAATAATTCCAATAATTTTGCCACCGTTATCGAGCACTCCTTGAGCAAGGCAACCCATTAAACCAACTTTTCCACCACCATAAATAACCGTTTTATTGTTGCGTGCAAGGATAGAACCTAGCTCATAAGCGGAGTCGAGATAGTATTGGTCTACCCTACCGCTAGATGCACAAAAGCATGTTAGATATTCAATCATCCTTAGCCTTTAAAAAGAATTCTCACGAATTTACGTTTTTTTGATTTTAATTTATTGACGGGAATATTAATTAAAACATTATTTTCGTCTTTTTTATATTTTAAAAGTAAAAAATTAATTCATGGATAACAACGTACTATTTGCATTTGGATTAACAATAATTGCTGGTGTTTCCACTGGAATTGGTAGCATTTTGGCATTTCTTTCAAAAAGTTTCAGCCCAAAATATCTTTCAGGTTCCTTGGGCTTTTCTGCTGGTGTAATGATATATGTTTCTTTAGTGGAAATGTTTGCTCAAGCAAAATCCTCGCTTGTGGAAATTTCTGGAACATTTACTGGATATTTTATCACAATAGCATCTTTTTTTGGTGGAATTGCAATTATTGCCCTTATAGATAAGTTTGTCCCAACATTCGAAAACCCTCACGAAATTGGAGTAATAAAATCCAATGCTGGCGATCTTGGTAATGGAAGTAGAAGATTACTTAGAACTGGAGTTTTATCTGCTTTTGCAATTTCGATACACAACTTCCCCGAGGGACTCGCCACATTTTTTGCTGCATTGAACGACCCATTTTTAGGAGTTAGCATCGCAATAGCTATTGCAATCCACAATATTCCAGAAGGAATTGTTGTTTCGGTTCCAATTTACTATGCAACTCAAAATAAAAAGAAAGCTTTCGTCTACTCATTTCTTTCTGGGTTTGCAGAACCATTGGGGGCGATTGTTGGTTACATACTTTTGAAGAACTTTTTAAACCCACTTTTATTTGGAATAATGCTTTCTGCAGTAGCGGGTATAATGGTTTTCATTTCTCTTGATGAATTACTTCCAACTGCCGAAAAATTTGGTGAACACCATACAGCAATTTATGGATTAGTTGCTGGAATGGGTGTTATGGCTTTTAGTTTGTTAGCATTAACCAAATAAATGTAAATCATTCTTTTATCCCTGTTTCTATCCAAGGTATTTGTTTGGTCGCTAAAACACTAAACCAAACAGTTTATTTATTTAACAAACTTTATTAGTAATATTCTAGATTTAAAGAAATTATTATTTTCAAGCTCAAAACGGGGTTTTTCACTTAAATTTTAAATTATTCAGTTTACTCAAAACTGATGAATTTCAAAATCTATTGAAAGTGTGAAAATTAATTTTGCCGTAAATATTAAATTTTTTAATTTTGTAACTCTTTATTTTTTGAAGGACAAAAATGCCAAAGTTAAAGACAAAATCATCGGCAAAAAAAAGATTTAAAGTAACTGCAACTGGGAAGTTGAAGCGAGAGAAAGCATATCGAAGTCACATTTTAACAAAAAAGAATAGACAACGAAAGCGTAATCTAAGGCAAAATGATTTGGTACATCCAAGTGATGCACAAAGAATTAAGAAAATGCTTGGGTTAGCGTAATTTCGATAAATTAAATAAATGAATATTTATAAAATGTAACACAACTTTAGGCGAAAGGGGAAGATGCTCCCCCTAAGCCAAAAAAAGGAGGTTAATATGCCAAGGGCAGTAAACAAAGTAGCATCAAAAGAAAAAAGGAAGAAGTTCCTTAAGTTGGCAAAGGGGTTTTGGGGACGGAGAAAAAACGTCTGGACCATAGCAAAGCACCATATTGAAAAAGCATTGCAATATCAGTATCGAGACCGCCGGCTGAAAAAACGACATTTCCGAAGGCTTTGGATAATCCGAATTAATGCTGCTTGCAGAATGAACGGAATCAACTACTCACGCTTTATGGGTGCACTTAAAAAGAAAAACATTGAAATCAATCGAAAAATTCTCGCAGACTTTGCAATGAATAAGCCAGAATACTTTGCGAAATTGGTAAAATTTGCTTTGGGCTAAATTTCCCTTATTCCTGGGTTAATGTTTAAAAAATCAACGAAATCAATTTAACAAACAAGGAGGCTTTCTCTCCTTGTTTAATATTTATTCCCAAATGTAAAATTTACTTAATTTACAACTTATTTTTAACAGCAATTTAATTTTGTTCTTAGCAAAATAATCATGATTGAAGAAATCAAAAAAGTAGAAGAAGAGGTAAAAGAATTCCTAGAGAATTTGCGAACTCGAGACGAACTCGAAAAATTTCGCAACCAATTTCTTGTAAAAAAAGGGAAAATCCAGCAACTTTTCGAAATGATGCGAGAACTACCTAAAGAAGAAAAACCAAAAGCTGGGCGTCTTTTGAACGAACTAAGAAATTTTGCCGAAACAACATACAATGAGCTTCTGGAAAAGATATCTATAAATCAAGAAAGAAAATCCAAAACCGATTTAACCCTACCAGGAAGGCTTGATTATTTAGGGCATCGGCATCCCATTTATCAAACAATGAATAAAATGGTGGATATTTTTGTCCAATTGGGCTTCAAAATCGCCGAAGGTCCCGATATTGAAGATGAATACCACAACTTCGATGCATTGAACTTTCCCTATGATCACCCTGCTCGCGATATGCAAGATACTTTTTTCATAAAATCGGAAAAGAAATTACTTTTAAGAACTCATACTTCCCCAGTCCAAATTAGAGTTATGCATTCAACAAAACCACCAATTCGATATATTATGCCTGGGCGAGTATATCGCAACGAAGCAATATCAGCTCGCTCTCTTGCAGAATTTCATCAAATAGAAG
The DNA here is from genome assembly GCA_964524325.1 of uncultured Hyphomicrobiales bacterium. Classification (GTDB taxonomy): domain Bacteria; phylum Bacteroidota; class Ignavibacteria; order Kapaibacteriales; family UBA2268; genus Naka2016. The sequence goes on along the minus strand of CAZGCT010000015.1, from coordinate 5,142 downwards.
GGTTGTATATAAATCATAATGTAACCTTTGCTGAATTAAAAGGAACAATGATTGAATTTTCAAGAAGAATGTTTGGGGAGAACCTTCGTTTTCGTTTTCGTCCTTCTTTTTTTCCTTTTACAGAACCAAGCGCAGAGTTGGATATTAGTTGTTTTCTTTGCGAAGGGAAAGGATGCCGAGTTTGCAAATACACTGGGTGGTTGGAAATTGCTGGATGTGGTATGGTTCACCCAAATGTCTTAAAAGCAGGAGGAATTGATCCTGAGGAATACACTGGTTATGCTTTCGGTCTTGGAATAGAACGAGTTGCAATGCTTTTGACAGGCATAGACGATATTAGAATGTTTTATATTAATGACCTTAGGGTACTTACACAATTTTAATAAATGAAAGTTGAATTATGATTTACTTAAACAATGCAGCAACAAGTTTTCCAAAACCCAAGGAAGTTAGAGATGCTGTATTAGCATCGTTCAATGGTCCATTAGTCCACTTTTCACGCACAGGATTAGAGCGTGAAGATGATGATATTATTTACCTTTGTCGAGCTAGACTTGCTGATTTACTCAACATCGATGACCCATTGCATATCATTTTTACTTCTGGTAGCACCGAAGCTCTGAATTTAGCTATCAAAGGGTTGCAATTGTATGGAGGAAACGTCGTTACCACTGCTATTGAACACAATTCAGTAATTCGCCCACTAAAAACATTAGAGAAGGATGGAAAAATTAGTCTTACAATCGTTGAATGCGACAGAAACGGCTACATCGAACCACAACAATTTTCCGAAGTTATCCGTGAAGACACGAGAGCAGTCGTTGTAAATCATTGTTCAAATGTTACAGGAGCAGTTCTCGACATTAAAGAAATTTCAGAAATTGCTCATTCAGCGGGAGCTTACATAATAGTCGATGCTTCTCAATCTGCTGGAAGTATTCCTATCGATTGTAAAAGCTGGAACATTGATTTACTTGCATTTACTGGCCACAAATCATTGTATGGAATGCAAGGGATTGGTGGTTTATATATCAAGGAAGGAATTGAGCTACAACCTCTTAAAGTTGGTGGAACTGGAATCTTAAGCGAATTATTGCTGCAACCTGAAGGGCTACCAATACATTATGAAGCTGGAACCCCAAATACCCCAGGGATTATTTCACTTTATGCTGGGGTGCAGTTTGTCCTTCAAACTGGGTTGGATAAAATAATTGAACACAAAAAGAAATTATATAACGTTTTGTTCGATAAATTGCGAGATAATCCAGACATTGAAATCTATAGTCCCGAAAAAAATACCAGTTATTCCAACTTTTGCTTTAATGTAAAAGGTATGGTACCCGAAGAAGTGGGATATATTTTAGAAGCCTCATTTGATATTTGGGTAAGAACGGGTTTGCATTGTGCACCTTTGATGCTTCCATATCTTGGGGTAAAACCATGGGGAACTGTTAGAGCAAGCCATTCATATTTTACAACAGAAGAGGAAATATATTCTTTTATCCAAGCATTACAAAAAATCACTACAATTCCAAAAAGAAAATGAAAGTCTTAAAACAAAAGAAAATAGAAGATTGCTACGAAAGCAGTAATGCAATAGATTTTTTATTGAGTTGTCCGATCACCAAAGAGTTTGCAGAACATCTGGGAAAACTTGGAAAATTTTTGCTATTCGAAGAGTTTAATCTTCCTTATTTCAAAGTCATCGTAAAAGGAGAATACACAATTAAAGGAGCTCTAAGTAAAAAGACAATTAGAATTTTACTGCCAGAGGATGTTAAGGATTTTCCCCTCGACAATCTTGTTGAGTATATAAATAATTATGAAAAAAGAAAGGAGAAAAAATGATAAAGAAACTTTTAGATTTCTTTTTTAAAAAGAAACAACAAGTAATAGAAAGCGAGAAAATAGCAAAAGAGAAACAACAAAAGCAAGGAAAACTTACCCCGAGAGAGCGAATTGAAAAAATTGTGGACCCGGGATCGTTTCACGAATGGGATATGTTCGTGCAACAGGCTTCAACTGATTTAGGACTGGACAAAAAATTCCTTCCTCGGGACGGTGTTATTACTGGAACTGCTAGTATTATGGGTCACCCAATTTGTATTTATGCACAAGATTTTTCCGTTGCGGGGGGTTCGCTTGGTCTTGCTCATGCAAGAAAAATCACTAAAATTATGGACCATGCGGTTAAACTTGGCATACCTATTATTGGTATCAATGATAGTGGAGGGGCGAGAATTCAAGAAGGAGTCAATTCCCTTGCTGGTTATGGTGAAATTTTCTATCGAAATACAAGAGCTTCGGGTGTAGTTCCCCAGATTTCGATAATTCTTGGACCTTGTGCTGGTGGAGCTGTTTATTCCCCAGCACTAACAGACTTTGTTTTCGTTGTGGATAAAATATCGAAAATGTTCATTACGGGTCCGGAGGTAATCAAAACAGTACTTGGTGAAGAAATTACTATGGAAGAGCTTGGAGGGGCAAGGGTACAAGCCGAAATCGCTGGTAATGCTCACTTTTTCGCTGAGTCAGAAGAAGAATGTTTTGAACAAGTAAAAAAATTGGTAACGTTTATACCTTGGAATAATCAGAAAAAGGCAGATCCATTCCCACCAAAACCACCAAAAGTTAACTACAAAATTTCACAAATTGTTCCGGAAGATCCTCGTCAACCCTATGACGTTCGTAATGTAATAAAAGCAATAGTTGATGATTCGGACTTCTTCGAAATTATGCAATATTTTGCTCCAAATGTAGTTATTGGTTTTGCAAGATTGAACGGAGAAACAATTGGAATTGTTGCCAACCAACCTATGGTTCTGGCAGGGGTATTAGATGTTGATTCATCTGACAAAGCTGCACGATTTATTCGTTTCTGCAATGCATTTAACATACCATTGGTTACTTTAGTGGACATTCCTGGATATTTACCTGGGGTCGACCAAGAACATTCCGGAGTTATTCGTCATGGAGCAAAAATTTTATACTCATACAGCGAAGCCACAGTCCCCAAAATTACAGTGATTATGCGCAAAGCTTACGGCGGAGGTTATATTGCAATGTGTTCTCGCCACTTGGGAGCCGATTTTGTATTTGCCTGGCCAACTGCAGAAATTGCTGTGATGGGACCAGAAGGAGCTGCAAACATTATTTATAAAAACGAAATTGCAAATTCTTCCAATCCTGAAGAGACCCGTAGGCAAAAAGTGCAAGAATATATCGAAAAATTTGCTAATCCTTTCGTTGCTGCTTCAAATGGTTACATCGATGCAGTGATAGACCCAGACGAAACTCGAAAATATGTTCTCCATTCCTTGTTTATTGCAAAAAACAAATCTGAACTTACATTGCCCAAAAAACATGGAATTCCACCTTTTTAGGATTTAGATATGGATGAAAAAAAGAATTTTTCAGAGTTTATTATTGACGAAACAAAATATCTTACACTTCTGCCAAAAAAATTCCAAAGAAGGAAGAAATATCAACCATCTGATTATTCAAAACTTCGTGCTTTTATTCCAGGTACTATTAATAAAATTTATGTCGAAATAGGCCAGGAAGTTCACAAAGGACAACCTCTTTTGGTGCTAGAAGCAATGAAGATGAAAAATGATGTTTTCTCCCCCCTGAATGGTAAAGTAAAATCAATTAATGTTAAGGTCGGCGAGGTTGTAATAAAAGACCATATATTAATGGAGCTCGAATTTTAGTTTTTTCTCAAATACAATAACAACGCAGTTAATTTTAACATCAATTTACCAAGAGCATCATTGTTGAATGATGTGACTTAAGGTATCTATATTAATATTATTTATATATAGATTTTAACTGCTGCAAATATTAAGTTTAGAAAATAAATTTAATCAATTTAACTTTTTCTTACAGTTTAAAATAATTTTCGCAAATAATAACTAAGTAATAAAAAGCTAAACAAAAGGGATTTTCACTACTTTTGCTGGGAAAAACTTGCCGCGCGATTGAATTTGTATTTCTGTGTCTGGTTTTGCATAATCCAGTTGGATATATCCCATTCCAATGGGTTTACCAAGAACAGGGGAAATATTTCCACTTGTAACAAATCCAATTTCTTTATCATTATCAAAGATTTTGTAATTATGCCTTGGGATAAATCTTTCAGAATAACCAACAAAACCTACCAACTTCCTTTTGGGTCCTTCTTCTTTAACTTTTGAAATTACTTCAAAGCCATTAAAGTCCCCTTTCTCCAACTTAGTTATCCATCCTAAACCAGCTTCAATTGGATTTGTAGATTCATCAATATCGTTACCATATAAGCAATAACCTTTCTCTAGTCGAAGAGTATCACGGCAACCCAATCCAACAGGTTCAATGTTGAACTCTTCACCAGCATCGAAAATGGCATCCCATAATCTTTTTGCCACTTCATAATCCCCGCGGAAATACAATTCAAATCCAAGTTCACCGGTGTAACCAGTCCTAGAAATTAGCATCCCAACATCAGCAAGCTTACCCTGGGTAAATGTATAGTACTTCATCTCCTCCAAGTTAGTTTCTGTTAATTTTTGTAATGTTTTAAGTGAACTGGGTCCTTGCACTGCAAGTAAGTTAATTTCGTCGCTGATATTTTTGACTTCCACATTAAAATTCTTTGCATTTTCGAGACACCAGTTGAAGTCTTTTTCAATGTTTGCAGCATTGACAACGAACATAAAGCGATCTTCATCCAAACGGTAAACAAGCAAATCGTCGACTATTCCCCCGTGGTTATAACACATTGCAGAATATTGAACTTTACCGGGGTACAACTTGCTTGCGTCATTAATTGTAATCTTTTGAACATAATTAATAGCTTCGGGTCCGACAATCTCGAACTCGCCCATATGCGTAACATCGAAGACTCCAACATTTTTTCGAACAGCAAGATGCTCGGCAATAATGCCCTTTTGATACTGGATTGGCATTTCAAATCCAGCAAATTCAACCATTTTGGCACCAAGTGCCTTGTGAATGGGATTGAAAACAGTTAATTTCATTTTGTTCAACTATTTAAAAATGCAATTTAATAAACGAAATTAATCTTTGTAAAAGATTTGGTTTTCCACTAAGGAAGAATTTTATTCACCAATAAAGATGTAGCTTTCTAAATTGGATTTATTA
>CAZGCT010000014.1:0-35697 GCA_964524325.1 uncultured Hyphomicrobiales bacterium | reverse complement strand
GACATTCATGTCGAGCAAAGCAATGGCATTATTCATCAACAATGTGTTCTTTGCACTTTGTATAGCAATACCTGCTATATAGCCAGTAGAAACGGAAGCAATATTTTGAATAATAACGGTATTGTTTACAATTTTATCGTTTCGTGTGTAATAACCAGTAACGTTAGGCAATTCCAAATATCTTCCTCTTTCTGTTAATAGGTAGATACCTGCACGGTGTGCATTTTGGGAAGTTGAAGCCAATCCCCATACGATGTTGTTGAAAATCTTAATATTTTCATCTACATTGGGGTAAAAAACTTGGGGTGGGTTCGTAAATGGATAAGCATTTAGGGCCTGCTCAACTTTTATACCCCAGGAACCAACGGAAGAAGTAATTCCGCTTATTTCATTGCCGTCTATATCAATTTCAATATTATTGTAACCATTGAACCCAGTGCGTCGTTGCCCACCAAGTAGTATTCCAGCAGCGTCCCAACCACTTGGAGCACTTACACCATAGATACGATTGTTTTTAACCTTTGTTCCTTCTTCGTTTCCAAGGAAAATGCCAGCTCTTGAAACATCATAGATTTTATTGTCAGAAATTAAATTATTTTTGTTGTAGTACCGAACATAAGTAGCTTTCCCAGCATTAAAGAGAGGCCCGATCCCCAAAGAAACAATTCCGTATCCGAATCCATTGATTTCGTTTCCTTTAATAATATTATTTGTATTAGGAACTGTGTCGAGGTTGAATGTATTTGCTGTTGGATCGTTTTTATCGGTCGGTGCTTTACTTCGTAATACAATGCCAGCGGAATAAGTTTCAGTGTCGGAGCGTTTGTCGTCTTGGAATTGAAACATAGACAAAGCAGAATTGTAAAGAGTTAAAGGAAGAAAAACTCGTTTCGATATGTTAGCGTTATCGAAGTTTTCGATTATACAGTTTTGGATAGTAATATTAGAAGCCCCGTTACCAAGATAAAACACGGCGCGGAAGGTGTTATTTGTGTTCAAAGCAAAGCGCAAGGATTTCTGCTTTCCACCATCGAAGATAAAATAACCATCAGAATTTGAATATTTTCGAATAATGCTTGGAATAACTTCCAAGACTGGGGCAAAATTGTTTGATGGTGAAGAATTTTGCCCAATCAAAATCCCGATTCCAATTCCAGAATTAAGCTTAATAGTAACTGAAGCACGAGCCAAACTTCGCATAATTGATGGTTTAAATGTAATAGTGTTTTCAGGGCTAACTCCAATAATCTTCGATGTTAAGTCAAGTGCAGGAAGCGGAGCATTGAGAGATCCAACCTCGTAGAATGAATCAGTAAGTTCAAAAACAACCGGCCCAGTAACACCACGTTTGTAAAGATCGTCTATAGCTGCTTGAATTGTGGGATAGTTACGTGGATTGCCTGCGTTTGTAGTTCCAATAGTATAGGTCCCAGCCATAGCATGAACAACCTGGAAGAGCTTACAATATTCGTCGTTTGAAGTAACTGGGTCCCCCTCGGCTTTTATTCCAATGCAAACTTTATAAGTTCCGGCAGACGGCGGGATAAAATTATCCGGGAAAATGATAGAAGAAATGTTGTTTCGACCAGTTGGAATGTCTTGCACGAGGGTTGTAGATCGGAATACAGTATCGTAGGGGGGTTCCATTTTCACAATGTAGACATAAGCTGGAGCGTCGGAAATTACTGCAACGCCGTTGTTTTGGAAAGTAGCACGCACTCTAAAAGGTCTGCCAACAAAAACGCTGTCTTCTGGAGTAGAAATTGATTTGGCTTCAGCCTCGACGTCATAAGCGATGGTGAAAGTAAATGTGTTACCCTGCCTAGGGAACCTATTGTTATAAGTTTCGTCGTCATAAGGCGGATAAGTAGGGGTAGCTGTAACCACAATGTCGTAATCCCCGACATCGCGAGGCCGGAGCAAACGAAAATTGATTTGAACGCTTTGGCCAGTTGTTAACCCTGGGGTATTTGCGACGGTAGGCCAGCGGATTGTATCAACTAACTCAATATTTCCGTTTTTTAAAACAGTAGCAGTTGCAATAAATGAATCTATTGTTGCAATGCCAATATTTGTAATTCTTGCTTGGATAGGAATATTAACCGAAAGTGGATATTTTCTTTCAGCTTTAGGCTTTGGGGAAATCAAACTTGAAACGGAAAGATCGAAATCGTTTGCAATTACGAAGATTACTGGATCGATAGCTTGAACATAACTAAAGCTTGGCAATTCCATTCGTGCTTCGACCATGTATTCGCCGCCGGGAATTTGGCTGCGATTAGTGAATAGATCTAAGGCTCCATTACTTCTTGCTGCAATTCCTTTTGCTGCAGGAATTGCTGCAAAAGAAGGTTGGCCAACTGGTTGTGGTGAAAAGTATATTAATTCCTCGGTGGGATTGCCGGCTCTTGTCCCGGTGTAGATTACTTTGTATTGCGGGTTCCTTCTTGGGTCGGCTGGCAATGGGCCAGAAATTTGGTATCTACCATAAACCTCGGCTTGACCGGAAATTCTATCGAAATACATGCCAGGCCTCATTGTTCCGCCAGTTCCGTCGTATACGTTACCTCTTCTTAAAATAGTGCCACTTTGTGGCCAAACATCAACCAACGAAGGGAATGAAGTTAAAGAGATAGTAAGCCCTTGAGTTAAATAGCTTGCAATTTGGCTGCTTGTGATATAAGAGCTACTATATCTTGGTTCAGGATTTCTGTTAGAGAAGTGAGCAACAAATGTTGGACCGGGTTCGATGTTAATATAACGAGCACCATCGATACCAGTAAAGCCAAGATGAGGAGCGTAGTAATAATAATCCTGGAATGGAAATGTTCCATAATTCATAGGTCCAAACACAATGTCGATTCGGTTAGAAGTTTCATGAAGTATTACCTGGAAATTCATGTTAGCATTGTAACCATAGTAGAAGTCCATGCCTAACCATTGGAAAACTATTCTACGGTTTGGGGCAACACCTTGAACTTCGTAACCCATCCCACTGTAAACGTAAAGGTCTCTTTTCATTACTTGTACGGATGCGTAAGTGTAGGTAAGATAATAATTTGTTAAGTTATAATACCCGTAGTATGGGTAAAAAGAGATGTGACCGTTCGAACTCATATAAACATATGAGTTGAAGTAATTATCGAACTTGAACTGAAAGGGAAGAGATATGTAGTAAGAAGCATCGTCGACGACATTTGCAAGCACTGTCCACCCAGTGGCTTGCGACCATGAACCTTGAGAGACGGAGAATGTCATTTCAGTAAGCAATTGCGATTTTGAAGGATAAACTGCCAAAATAAGGATTAATGACAATGATGAAATCAAGTTTTTGAAATCGGATTTCATAGAACACCTTTTTTTAAAAAAAAATAAGTTTTGCCACTAATTTAAACATCTTAAAGAGTGTTTATTGTAAAAAAAAAAGAGAAATTCATGTTTTTAAATTCAAAATTTATTAATCTTCGTTAAGAACTGTTAACATTTTCTTACAGTGTGCACAAATTTGCACATTGTGTTAATCAACAATTTCAATTTTAACCAGAACAACTCCTTTATTGATAAAGCCCAATGCTTGAGCAGAGGATTTAGATAAATCTATAATGCGTTTTTGAACAAAAGGACCTCTATCGTTTACACGAACAACGACTTCCCTCCCGTTTTCAAGATTTGTTACTTTAATTTTAACTCCAAAAGGTAGCGAGGGGTGAGCAGCTGTGAAATCATCGGGATTGTAAATTTCGCCACTCGCTGTTTTTCGGCCGGTGAATTCATCGGAATAATACGAAGCAAGGCCAATTTCGACGAAATTTTTAGGAGTATTTTTTAAGTTGTAAGGTTCCGAAGATTTATAGTATACAGTAGAAACGCATGAAGTAACAAATAAAACAATTGGAAGGAAGTTTAAAATATTAAAGCAGCGGTTCAGCATTCTTTCTTCTTAAATAACTTACAATTTCGCTGACACGGTCGGATTGACCTCGTTTGCTTATTAAAAGAGCTTTTTGCGAGTCTATTACCAATAAATCTTCGACACCAACAACAGCTATGGGTTTTTCGTAGGTTTGGATGAAGCAATTCTTTGTATCCAGAGCAAAAACGTCCCCTACGAGGCAATTGTTTTCGGCATCTTTGAGACTTAATCGGTAAATTTCGTCCCAAGTTCCAACATCGCTCCAGGTAAATCCCGACTCAATGGCAAATACATTGCTAGTCCTTTCCATTATTCCGGTATCAATAGATTCTGACTGAATTTGTCTAAATGTCTCCAAAAGTGCTTGTTCAAATTGGGGCCGACTTACAAACTTCTTTAGTATAGCAAAGTAATTATAAATTTCAGAAGAACAGACTTTTAAGGTATTCCAAAATGTAGAAATTTTCATAACATAGATACCTGTATTCCAAAGAAACTCTCCAGTTGAAAGGAATCTTTTTGCAGTCTCGAAATCTGGTTTTTCGGCAAAGGTTTTGGAATGTCGAATCCCTTTGTCGAAATAATACTCTATTCCTTTATCACTTTTGTCAATTTGGATGTAACCGTAGTGGGTTTCTGGTCTGGTGGGTGTAACACCAATTGCTACAATTACCTCTCGGTGAGTAGCGAACTCAATTGCGACTTGGAGGGTTTGGTAGAACTCTCCGATATTTGCGATATGATGGTCAGATGGAAAAAAGACACAAACAGAGTCTTCCATTAAAGTCAAGGAAAGTTGGGTTAGAGCAAGCGAAACACAAGGAAGTGTATGGCGGGGAAATGGTTCATAAATCAAGTTGCTTTTTGGAATTTCGGGGAGCTGTTCTTCGGCAATGGATGAGAATTCCTGTGAAGTAACTACATAAATGTCTTCAATTGGGAAAATATTTAATATTCGGTCGATTGTGTTTTGTAACAATGTCCCTTTTCCAATAAAATGTTGAAACTGCTTTGGTAACTTTTCAGAGCTTTTTGGCCAAAGGGTGGGACTATAACCTCCAGCCATGACAATCGCAACCGTGTGTGTACTCATAAATTAAACTCCTCTAATGTTTCCCCAAATGTATTTATGAATTTGTAAGTTTAATCGAACATCGAGAGAATCCTTAATAATCCATTCTGCCAAATATTTGGGGTCGAGTTCACCCCATACTGGAGAGAAATGAATTGTGCCAACACGTTTTTTTAGATTATACTCAATGATTTTGTCTTTTGCCCAGTTGTAATCTTGCTTATCTAAAATAACAAATTTTATTTCATCCTTTTGGTCTAATGAATCCAAGTTTTTGTAATTATTAAATTTTTCCATACCAGAGCCTGGACATTTAATATCCATAATTTTTACTACTCTTTTGTCTACTTCGGAAATATCTAAATGTCCGTTGGTTTCAAGCAAAACAACAAAGTCTTTGTCGCACAAAAAAGACATCAATGGCAAAATTGCCTTTTGGTTCAAAGGTTCTCCGCCAGTTATTGTAACAATTTTTACACTGGAGGAAAATATTTTGTTAATTAAATCTTCACCTGAAAGTAAGGTCGATCTTTCTTTTAGATCGAGTGCGTAAGGGGTATCGCACCATTTGCAACGCAATTCGCAACCTTGAAGTCGAATAAACACGCTAGGAAGCCCAGCCCGATTTCCTTCCCCTTGGATTGAAGTAAATACCTCCGATACATTATACTTAAATTTCAGAATTGTTTCAAATAGTCCCATATTATTCACATTATTTTTTTACCAACAATACAATTGTCTCTATATGATAAGTCTGGGGAAACATGTCAAAGGGTTGTATTTCTACTAGATTGTAAAACTTGAGTAATTCGAAGCAATCGCGTGCTTGAGTTGTTGGATTGCAACTAACGTAAACTATACTTTCTGGTAGAATTTTGGTTAGCGAGAAAAGTAAATTTTTGTGAATTCCAGTTCTTGGTGGGTCAATTATAACAACATTTGGGGGCTCTAGTTGTAATAATTCCTGCAAGATTTTTTTGGAATTCAAATCCTTTGCAAAAAATTTGACATTATCAATTTTGTTTAAATTTGCATTGTAAATAGCATCTTCGACTGTTTTTTCGAGCAATTCTATACCATAGACAAATTTAGATTTACTAGCAATGGTTAACGAAAATGTGCCCGCACCTGAATATAAATCCCAGACAATTTGGTTGTCTGAGTTCGCAAGTTCTATAACTTTTTTTACAAGACTGCTTGCTTGCAAGGTGTTGACTTGAAAAAAGGAAAATGGGGAGATTCTGAATTCAACGTTTAAAATTTTTTCGAACAAATAACCACTCCCTTTTAGGATTTTAACTTCCCCATAGCTTGTTGGGGAGTAAGAGTCGTTTATAGTGTGGGCAAGATGTTCAACATTGTCTAATTGTCTGATGCAAGTGCCATACCAATCGAGAAAAGTTTTTTCATTTTCTTGGATTTGCGAGGTGGTTACTAAATTTACTAGGATTTCATTGTTCGACGTAGAAAATCGAAATACAAGGTTGCGCAAAAAACCGCTGTGGCTTCGCAAATTGTATGCTGGTATCTGAAGTTCTAATGCTTTTTTTCGAACTTCGTTCAAGATAAAATTTCCGCGATTATCTTGTAATAAGCATTTATCAATGTTAATTATTTTATCGAAGCGTTCTGGTAAGTGAAATCCCAAAGCAAAGTGTTTGTCTTTTGTACTTAAGACAATATTTTTTTGCACTTCTTCCTCGGTGATCCAACGGCTGGTCCCAAAGGAAAACTCCATTTTGTTTCGATATCCAAATTGTTTTGGAGATGGAATCGGTTCTTTTATTTCAAGGTTTTCTAGCTTAGCAATCTTTTCGAAAGCATCTACAACAAATTGTCTTTTCCATTTCAATTGTTCATCATATGGAATGTTTTGAAAACTACAGCCCCCGCAGACTCCAAAATGATTGCAGAGCGGTTCAATTCTCAATGGTGAAGGCTCGATTATTTCGATAATTTTACCTTCGGAATAGCTTTTTTTGTTTTTAGTCATTTCTATTTGGAGAAAATCCCCGGGGACTGCGTTTCGAACAAAGACTACTTTGCCATCTAAGCGTGCAACACCTTTACCTTCGAAAGCAATAGAGTCGATTCTAACTTTGTACTGGTTTTTATCCATAATTTAAATTAAAAAAGGCTGTACCTCTGTTAGCACAGCCTATACTTGTCAAATAACATTTCTCTTATGCTTCTTCTTCGTTGATAACCCAAACTTTAATTGTTGTGCTGATATCTTGGAACAATTTGATCTTTACGTCAAAGATACCAAGAGATTTGATGGGTTCATCTAGTATAATAAGCTTTTTGTCTATTTCTATATTATGTTCTTGTTTAAGATATTCGGCGATAATCAAAGGAGTTACAGAACCGTAAAGCTTTCCCTCCTCGCCAACTTTCATAGGAATAGTAATCTGAATTTGGGAAAGGTCCCTTGCGAAGGCTTCTGCTTTTGATCTTTCCTGTTCTAATTTCTTTAATTTTCTCTTTTTTTCGATTTCAATAGCTCGGATAGCACCCTCGCTTGCATAGTAGGCGTAGCCGCGTGGAATTAAGTAATTACGAGCATAGCCATCTTTAACTGTAACTACATCGCCGATTTTACCTAAATTTTCTAAATCCTTTCTTAAAATAACTTTCATCTCAACGTCTCCTTGCTAAAATAAATCTATGATACCACAGAAGTTTCAACGATTTGTTGGTTTTCATCTAAGGGAGTTTCATCATGTGAACTGTTGGAGGTGTCGAGCGGTGTAGTTGTTTGAGTCGTGGTTTGCTCTTGGGGTGCAATTTCCATTGCTTTGCCTTCGGTAATTGCTTTCAATCGGAATTCTTTCAATTTTTTAGGTAATGCAAGTGTTAAATGTCGTAGTATTGTATCGTCGAGCACCAAGAATCTTTCGATTAAAGGAATAATTGTTGGGGAAGCGTCGAAAATAACATGTACATAGTAGCCATTATACTTTTTGTTTATAGGGTAAGCCAAACGACGTCGACCCCACTTATTAATCTGCAAAATGTCGGCTCCCAGATTTTGAATGTAGTTTGTAACCTTTGTAATAATAGCTTCGATATCTGGGTCTTCTAAGGCTGCATTTACAATAAAAGTTGTTTCGTAAATCTTTCTAATGCTCATACAACACCAATTAAATAATTTTCTAATTTTTTGCTAAAAAAAGAGTTTCAAAATTAAGAAGATTTTAAATAAAAAACAAATTTGAGAAAATTAAAAGAGCCTCGATTAATCTTTTTTAGTCTTCTAAGGGTTGAACAAAGTTAATATGCTCAATTTCAAAATTTTCTTCTAAATACTTAGCATAATCCAGCAAAGTATTCATTATTTCTTGGAAAGAATTGGAAGTTACAACCTTGGTGCGGACTTTGCTTGCGTTTGGCAGATTCTTCAGGTATCCGTTGTAGAATTTTCTAAATTCAACTATTCCAAGTCTGTCGCCTTTGTATTTTATATTTATTGCCAAATGTTTTAAGCAAACTTCAATTCTTTCTCTTACGGTGGGTGGGATAGGAACCTTCCCAGTCCGTAAATATTCTTTGGCTTCGCGAAAAATAAAAGGATTGCCAATGGCAGCACGCCCAATCATCACTCCATCGCAACCAGTTTCGTCGAACGCTCTTTTTGCGTCGAAAGCAGATTTAACATCACCATTTAAAATTATTGGTATCGAAACAACTTGCTTAACTTTAGGAATCCAAGACCAATCGGCTTGATTTTTGTGTGCGTCTTCTCTTGTTCGGGTATGAATTGCAAGAGCAGCAATACCAGCATCTTCCAATCTTTTTGCAACATCGCAAATCACTATTGTGTTTTTATCCCAGCCAAGTCTGGTTTTAACTGTAACAGGGAGGCTTACACTTTTGACAACCAGTCGGGTTAACTCTTGCATTCGCTCTGGTTGTTTCAACATGGCTGCACCGGCATTGTTTTTGACGACGTTTTTTACCCAACAGCCATAATTGATATCAATAAAGTCTGGATTAAATTGTTCCACCAATTTAGCACTTTCGACCATTGGCTCGTCGTTTGCGCCAAAAATTTGAATTCCGATGGGTCTTTCTATTTCATCGAAATCGATTTTTCTGATAGATTTTTCAACTTTTCGAAACAGAGCCTCGCTGGAAATAAATTCTGAATAAACGATGTCAGCACCAAATTCTTTGCAAATAATACGAAATGGCAACTCAGAAACATCCTCCATTGGGGCTAATACAACAGCATTTTCTAACTTTATCTTTTCTCCTATTTTTAAGATTGCCATCTTTTCGATTTCAAGTTTTTTTCATAGTTTAGAAACAATTTATTTATGTAAATATTGTTTTGTAGATATGGCAAAACTCACAGATACTTTGAGTTACGAAAAATTGAAGGAACACAAAAGGAGCCTTGAAAACATTCATTTGTCCCAACTTTTTGCACTTGACCAAGAAAGGATTGATAACTTCGCCTTTGAGTTCGAAGATTTCTTGATTGATTTTTCGAAGAATTATATTACAAAGCAAACTTTGAGCTTACTAATTGAACTTGCAAAGGAACAAAATCTTTACGAAAAAATTGAGCAAATGTTCGAAGGGCAAAAAATTAATTTCACTGAACGAAGGGCAGTGCTACATATTGCATTACGTAATTTTACAAATCGTACGATTAAGGTTGACGGTTGGGATGTTATGCCAAAAGTCAATTCTGTGCTACTTAAGATGCGAAATTTCACTGAAATGGTACACAATGGTTTTTGGCGTGGATTTCGTGGAGATAGAATAACTGACATAGTTCATATTGGAATTGGTGGTTCGGACCTTGGACCTCGTCTAGTTTGTGGAGCACTTGAAACCTATCGAGTTCCGAACATAAATGTTCATTTTGTCTCGAATGTCGATGGCAGAGATATTCAAAAGACACTCAATGTAGTAAATCCGTTTCGTACTTTGTTTATTATTGCCTCCAAAAGTTTTACTACTCAAGAAACTCTAATTAATGCAAATACTGCCAAGGAATGGTTTTTGCGAAATACTAATGCAAAGCTATTAGATATGGCAAAGCATTTTATAGCAATATCAACAAACGAAGAGGCATGCAAAGAGTTTGGCATCCCCTCCGAAAATATGTTCCATTTTTGGAATTGGGTTGGTGGGCGATTTTCCCTTTGGAGTGCAATTGGTTTGGTAATAGCTCTTTACATTGGTTTCGAAAATTTTCAAAGTTTGCTCGAAGGGGCATTTTCCGTTGATAATCACTTTAGAAATGAACAGTTTGAACGAAATATCCCAGTCTTAATGGGTTTAATTTCTGTTTGGTACAACAATTTCTGGAATTTTCACTCGCAGGCAATTATTCCTTATGATTTGCAATTGAGTTTGCTTCCCGATTACCTTCAGCAATTGATTATGGAAAGCAACGGCAAGCGTATTGCTTCCGACGGCACAGAAGTTGATTATCCAACCAGCCCAATCATTTGGGGTAAAGTTGGGACCGATTGCCAGCACTCTTTTTTTCAACTTTTGCACCAAGGAACGGTTATTGTGCCAGTAGATTTTCTTGCACCCGTAGAGCCATTCCATTCTTTTGCTGATCATCATAGGATTTTGATTTCAAATGTTATTGCACAATCCGAAGCATTAATGAAAGGAAAAAGTAAAGAAGAAGTTGAAGAAGAACTTTCTCGGAGCGATGTCGATCCATTGGACAGGGTTGAGTTGCTACCCCACAAAATCTTTCCGGGAAATAGACCATCGACAACAATTTTATATCGTAAGCTTACACCTAAAACGCTTGGTTCACTTCTTGCGTTTTACGAGCACCGAGTATTTGTAGAAGGAGTGATTTGGGATATTAACTCATTCGACCAATGGGGTGTTGAACTTGGTAAGCAACTTGCTAACAAATTGCTTTACCAAATTGAAAAAAAAGATATTGAAAAAGAAGTAAACGTATCTACTAAATTGCTTTTGGATTACTTTTTTAAACATTCAAAAAGGTAATTGAAAGATGCAATTTGTAATTCTTTCTTTGTTTTCATATCTTTTGGGGTCCATTCCATTTGCGTTTTTTGTGGTTAAGCTATTTGCAAAGAAGAACGTACTTATTGAAGGTAGTGGAAACGTAGGAGCAATGAACTCTTACGAAATTACAAGAAATAGATGGATAGGAATCTCGGTCTTTTTACTGGATTTTTTCAAAGGATTTGTTGCATTAATCGTTGCCAATCATTTCATTCCTTCTAATGATTTGGCAATTTTGCTTGCCGGTTCCTCTGTTATTTTGGGACATAATTTTAGTCTTTTCTTAAAGTTCAAAGGTGGAAAAGGGCTTGCAACAACATCTGGCCTTTTGTTATTAATCCAACCAATTTTATTGCTCGTTTGGTTCATAATTTGGGTGACTTTTTACAATTATGTAAAAAAGGATATGAACTATGCTAATCCGGTAGCCACAATTCTAACACCATTTTTTTTCTTTTTGATACCAGAGAATTTTATTCAATTATCTGCTTTTATCCATTTCCAATCGAAAATTGTTCTTTTTATTACTTTAGGAATATTTGCCTTGATTATTGTTTCGAAATATTTAAAATTTTTGTACTCAAGTTTAACTAGGACTTGATATTTTTGTAATTTTACAATTACTACGAGGTAAATATGGAGCTATTTTTAGACTCAGCAAATTTAGATCAAATAAGAGAAGTAGCAGATCTTGGGATAATTCGTGGAGTAACAACAAATCCAACTCTTCTTGCGAAGGAGGACCCAAGCGTAGACTTTAAATACAGAATACTTGAAATACACAAAATTGTTGGAGGGCATGTTTCTGTCGAAGTGAATTCAACCCACAGGAACGACATGATCCGAGAAGCCGAGGAAATACTTCAATGGTTCCCAGAGGCAACAATAAAGGTACCTATGATACCAGAAGGACTTGCTGCAGTGAAGGAGTTTTCCAGTCGTGGCATACCAACAAACGTTACTCTTGTCTTTTCTGCAACTCAAGCAATAGCAGCTCACCATGCAGGAGCAAGCTATGTTTCGATTTTCCTTGGTCGCTTGGATGATATTGCTTACGATGGGATTGCTATTCTGAACGATGTTTGCGAAATTTGGGATGTCCAAGGATATGATTCTTTAATAATTGCTGCTTCAATTCGAAATCCCTTGCATATTATTGAGTCTGCACGCGCAGGTGCAGATATTGCCACTGTTCCCTATAATGTTCTAATGCAGTCATTGAAAAATCCGCTTACAGACAAAGGACTAGAGTTATTTCTTCGCGATCACGACAAATTCTTGACCGAAAGACAAAAGTCTATGTTGATATAAATTCTAATTCTCTTAGGAATCTTATTTCTTAATTGCTATTAAATAAGCCCGGGGTAAATTGTGTAAAATCAAAACCCCGGGTTTATCTTTAGTTTCGCTTACTTCTTTTTCTTCTTGGTCCCTGTTGTAACGTTTACTTTATCTCTCAAAGTTTTTCCAGGTTTAAATTTTGCAACTTTTCGTGCTGGGATTTTGAGTGTTTTCTTGGGATCGCGTGGGTTAATACCCATTCGTTCTTTCTTTTCAATTACAGAAAATGTCCCGAAGCCAACTAAGGTAACTTTTCCGCCTTTGGCAAGTTCTTCTGTGATTGCAGCGATTGTTCCATTAATTGCTTTTTCTGTGTCTCCTTTTTTGATGCCCGCGAGTTTTGCAACTTCAGCAACCAATTGCTGTTTGTTTAAAGCCATGCTTCACCTCTATTTGTTAAACAAAAAACAAAAGCGATTGGGGGAACCAACCGCCATTAAACATATTAAAATTCTTTTCTGTCGACACTTTGGGGAACATTTCTTTGTAAGTGCTTGTAAAATTTTTCAAAATCGAGAAAAAATCGTTCTAAATGTACTTTAAATAATAAATTCATAGGTTCTTAATTTGAAGTAAATGCAAGATATAAAATTTTTTCTTATTTGTCAAGCCCTTTTAATGATTTTTTCTTGATTTTTTCAACTTTTCAATTAGTTTTTATGTTTTTTTTGAATTTCAATGCGTATCCTGCAAGTGAATAGAGTGCCATAATCGTTACAGACAATGCAATTAAGTATGTGAATTGCGAAAAAATTAGTTTGTCAATAATATCTGGATTTATTCTATTAAAATTAATTTTTACAAATATTAGAATCAATACATAAGAAATGAAAAGCATTTCAACAGTGGTTTTAATTTTGGCACTTCTTGAAGTTTCCATTGGGGAGCCTTTTGCCAAAGCAACAACTCTCATTGAGGTAGAAATTACATCACGAGCAAAAATGATAAATACCATCCAAGCAGGAATAATTCCCATTTTTACAAATGCAATCAAAGCAAGTAGCGTAAGGACTTTGTCTGCAAGTGGGTCGAGAAATTCACCGTATTTTGTGACAATTCTAAAGCGGCGTGCTGCCCAGCCATCTAATACATCCGTGATAGAAGCAATAATAAATATCCAACAAGCGATACTCACTAAATGTCTATTTCCGGAGATAAACAAAAAATAAAAGATTAGGGAAACTATCAATCTTGTGAGACTTATCACATTGGGCAAATTCATGTAATTCATAAATTCAATGCGATTGTTCTGCATATTCTATTATTTTAATGAACTCATTTGCATCGAGGGAGGCTTTTCCAATTAAACCACCGTGAACGTTGGGAAGCGACAAAATATCTTTTGCATTTTTGGAATTTAAGCTACCACCATAAAGAATAAGCATTTTTTTTCCTTCATCAGCAAAAAGTTCAACCAAAAGATTTCGAATAAATTCGTGTGCTTCATTGATTTGTTCGGTGGTTGCGGAAATACCAGTTCCAATAGCCCAAATAGGTTCGTATGCAATAACAATGTTTTGGATAAACTCTTTTGGCAAATTTGTTAAGCCAGTTTGGATTTGTTTTTCGAGAATCTTGTAGGTTAGATTGTTTTGACGTTCATCAAGGGTTTCGCCAATGCAAAAAATTGGTTTCAAAGAATAATTCACCACTGAATGGATTTTTTTTCTTATCAAAATATCATCTTCTTTGAAAAATGTTCTACGCTCCGAATGTCCAATGATAACATATTGGCAACCGACCGATGCAAGCATCGAAGGGGAAATTTCGCCAGTATAAGCTCCCTCGGGTTGGTAATGGCAATTTTGAGCTCCAAGCTTTACCATCGTGCCTTCAATAATTTTGGAAATTGGATGAAGAAATGGAAATGGAGGGGAAATTTCAATTGTGCTTTTTGGTCGATTTGCTTCAACCCAACGTGAGATTATCTCTGCCAGCTCTACAGCCTCGGTCAAATTCTTGTACATTTTCCAATTTCCAGCTATTAACATCTCCTTCATTTTCTTACTCCACTTACGCGGAAAATTTTATAGTTTGTTAGATTTAAATCAGATTCAAAACCATAGCCACGGATTTCTTCCTCTGGAGTAGTTATTTCAATGTATTCATTGGAATAAAGACGCTGGGATTTGTTTCGCCATTCGAGGAATGAAGTTTTCAAAACGATTTTTGGGCTATCAGCAACGACGACGACTTTGCCATAAGCAAACATATCTTTAGTTCTGTCATTAATTTTTGCGCTATCTGCTGTAAGAATACTTTGCCTGCGACCATTTGCACGGGAAAAGAAATCAACCTTAATACTATCGTAAAGCCAGGTTTCACCGCGTTGGTAAAAAACTTTTCCAATTTTTGCCGACAATTTTGCTCGCAAAAGGGAGGAATCTAAAAATTCCACTAGCAAGTCTTTGGCAATTTGGTCTGGCATTTCTTCGAGTTTCATTTTAACTTCGTTGCTAAATTTTGCTTCGGGCTCTTTTAAACAGGATATCAAAAACAAAAATAAAAAACACAATACCACTTTGAACTTTTTATTGCTCGATGTATTAGAATACATAAAGTTTAATTAATTTTAAATTCTAATTTAGTTAAATAAATTCAAAAACAAAAAATGGGAAAAGTGTTAATTCTTGGGTGCGGACTTGTTGGAAAAACAATTATTAAAGACCTTGCTAAGAATCATCTTGTTGGTGTTGTGGATGTTAACAAATCGAACCTTGACGAAATAACAAAGTTTGTAGAGTGCGAAACATATTTGGGGAATGCATCTGACAAAAGTTTTCTCGAAACTTTAGTCGACAAATATGAACTAATTGTATCGGCTGTGCCGGGCTTTCTGGGTTTTAATGTTCTAAAAACACTCATAGAGTTTAGAAAAAATGTAGTGGATATAGCATTCTTCCCCGAAAGTCCATTCGACTTGCACGACTATGCTTTGAAAAACGATGTTTCTTGCGTTGTTGATTGCGGGGTTGCTCCGGGATTAAGCCACGCAGTTCTTGGGTATTACTCTACCATAGAACCAATAGATGAAGCATTAATATATGTCGGAGGTCTTCCTTTCGAAAGGAAGCTTCCCTTTGAATACAAAGCACCATTTTCCCCAGTTGATGTTTTGGAGGAATATATTCGTCCTGCGCGTTATTTACAAGAGGGCAGGATTGTAGAAAAGGAACCTTTGACCGAAATTGAGCTTATTGATTTCAAAGGAATTGGTACATTAGAAGCATTTTTAACAGACGGCTTACGAACATTATTGACTACAGTAGATATTCCAAATATGAAAGAAAAGACATTAAGATTTCCTGGTTATGCAGAAAAGATTAATTTTTTGAAGGCTTGCGGATTCTTGGATAATAATCCTATAGACACAAGGGGTGGGAAAGCTGTACCAATGGATCTTACCGAAAAACTTTTGTTCTCATTGTGGAAACTTGAACCCGAAGATGAGGAATTTACAGTAATGAGAATTGTGCTTACTTCCAAAGAAAATAAGAGAAAAATTGTTTACGAATTATTCGATAGGACCGACAAGGAAAACAAAGATTACTCTATGGGCCGAACTACGGGATTTGTTGCTTGTGCTACAGCAAACTTAATGTTGCAAAACAGAATTGATGAAAAAGGGATAATTCCTCCGGAAGTGCTTGGGCGAAATGAATACTGTTTTAATTTCATATTAAATTACCTGAAAGAAAGGAAAGTGCAGATTCAAGTTGTCGAGGAATAATATGGAAAATACATTCGAGACAAGATTGAAAAGACTGCAAGAAATAGTCAACCTTTTGGACCAAAGCAGTGTTTCTTTGGAGGAATCAATTAAACTTTATGAAGAAGGAATGGAACTTGCTTTTGAATTGAGGAAAATTTTGGATGAAGCGGAGCTGAAGATCATTCAATTAAATACTAAATTTAAAGAGTATAATGCAAAAGAAATACAAGATGATGAAAGCTAAATGCTGTAACCTTAATACATATTTGCTTGAAAGTAATTTTGTGACCCTGGCAGGAATTGAACCTGCGGCCCCCTGATTAAAAGTCAGGTGCTCTACCCCTGAGCTACAGGGTCGAAAATAAAGTTTACAAAATTAACAAAAAAAAGGCATAAGACAAAAAATTAATGGAAAAATTTTAAAACCTAGCAAAAATACCAATTCTTAAAACAAATTTAAGTTTAATAAAAGGAATCATCGTCTTAAATAACTAGGTCAATTTCGTAATTTTGTATTTATAATTTTTGTGTGTTTATGGAAAACGGGGAAGTCGTAAAAAATTCTGATTTGGAAGAACTTGAGCAAAGTTATACAGAAGAAAGCATACGTGTTCTCGAAGGGTTAGAAGCAGTTCGTTTGCGTCCTGCAATGTATATTGGAGACGTTGGCGAGCGTGGATTGCACCATCTGGTTCACGAAGTTGTCGATAATTCAATAGATGAGGTACTTGCTGGGTTTTGTAAAAATATCACTGTCACGATTCATAATGACGGATTTTGCTCCGTAGAAGACGATGGGCGTGGAATACCAGTCGGACCGCATCCAGTGAAGCAGATATCTACTCTTGAAGTTGTAATGTGTACTTTGCACGCTGGTGGCAAATTCGATAAGACCTCTTATAAAGTTTCTGGAGGATTGCATGGGGTTGGAGTTTCTTGCGTGAATGCGCTTTCCGAAGAAATGATTGTTACTGTGTATCGCGACGGGAAGATATACCAACAAAAGTACTCTCGTGGTATTCCATTGACTTTGGTGGAGGAAATTGGCGAGACTAATTCAACAGGTACGATTGTAAAATTTAAACCCGACCCAGAAATATTCAAAACAACAACATTTAAATTCGAAAGAATAGCACAGCGATTGCAAGAACTTGCGTTTTTAAATCCAACGGTTGTTATTAATCTTATTGACGAAAGAACAAATGTAAAAGAAACATATCATTACAAAGGTGGGCTTGTTGACTTTGTAAAATTTATCGACCAACTGGAAACCCCTCTAACAAAACCGATATATTTTGCCGGGACAGTAGTTTCTGAAATAATTGGGGAAGTTAAAGTAGAAGTTTGCTTTGAATATAACACTGGATACAATGAAAATTTGCTTTCCTATGTAAACAATATCAATACAATCGAAGGCGGAACTCATGTTTCTGGTTTTCGTTCTGCTTTGACGCGTACGTTGAATACGTATGCTACTTCAAATAAATTGGCAAAAGAGCAATTTGTTGGAGATGATTTTCGCGAGGGGCTTACTGTTATTATTTCGGTTATGGTTCCCGAACCACAATTTGAAGGACAAACAAAGACAAAGCTTGGAAACAGTGAAGTCGAAGGTATAGTGCGGCAAATAGTAAATGAAAAACTAGCTGATTACTTAGAAAGTAATCCCAACGTTGCAAAGAAAATAATTGAGAAAGCAAATCTTGCAGCCGAGGCTCGGATCGCGGCACGGAAGAGCCGTGAACTGGTGCGCAGGAAAAATGCATTGGAATCTGGTCCCTTACCAGGAAAACTTGCAGACTGCTCATTGCGCGACCCCGAAAAGACTGAGCTTTTTATCGTTGAGGGAGATAGTGCAGGTGGCTCTGCAAAACAAGGTCGCGACCGCCGTTTTCAAGCAATATTACCATTGAAAGGAAAAATTTTGAACGTTCAAAAGTCTCGTCTTTCAAAGATTTTGGAGAACGAGGAAATAAGATCCATTTTCCTTGCAATTGGGGCTGGGTTGAGCAAAATAGGTGGCAACGGTAGTGAAAAAGAAAATGGCAATGACGAGGCTCAAGAAGATACATTTTCTGTCAGTAAATTGCGTTATGGGAAAATAATACTTATGGCTGATGCTGATGTTGACGGAAGCCACATTCGAACTTTGCTTTTGACTCTTTTCTATCTTTATATGCGGGATATTATATTGGACGGGCGTTTGTACATTGCCCAGCCACCGTTGTATAAAATCAAAAAAGGGAAACAAGAGTTTTACGCATACAACGATAATGAACGAGACGAAATAATTCATAGACTTAAGAAAAATTCTCCTAACATTGATGTGGTAAATGAAAACGAAGAAGACCCACAAAGTGCTTCGAGTGGTGGAATAATTGTTTCTCGATTCAAAGGGCTTGGAGAAATGAATCCCGAGCAATTGTGGCAAACTACTATGAATCCGGAAACAAGAACACTTTTAAAAGTAACTATTGAAAATGCAAAAGAATCTGCACGAATAATTGAAACATTAATGGGGGAAAAAGTAGAACCAAGGCGAAAGTTTATCGAAGAAAATGCCCAGTTTGTAAGGAATTTGGATATATAAGTCAAGTATTTTGTTTTTTTGTTAGGATGGTAAAAATTCTTAATAATAATTTATTTTATCAAAAAAGAATATATACATCATTAATGATGATTTCATTGAACTAAATTCTATTGAAGAAAATAGTGTCGATTTGATTGTAACTTCACCGCCCTACAATGTTGATGTAAAGTATAATTCTTTTAACGACAAGATTACATAAGATGATTATCTCGTGTTACAAATAAGTGGTTAGAAAAGTCTTACTTGCTTTAGAAAAAAGATGGCAGATTAGGTTTAAATTTTCCTTTAGACAAGAACAAAGGTGGTCAACAAAGCGTCTATGCCAATATTGTTCATTTGGCAAAAAATTGGTTTAAAAAACCATCCAACTATCGTTTGGAACGAACAAAACATATCATGGAGGACCGGTTGAGGATCTTGGAAGTCAGCATCTGCTCCCTATGTGATTGCCCTTTTCAAAATGAAAGTTGTATTTTATAAGAACAAATGGAAAAAACAATGGCTATGGAGTTTCGGAAATCACAAGATCTGAGTTTTTGGAGTGGACCAATGGAGTCTGGAACTTTGCTGGGGAAAGCAACTCTAAGATTGGTAATCCAGTACCTTTGCAAGTCGAGTTGCCAAAAAGAGCATAAAATTGCTTTCTTTTGTAGAAGATGTTGTCTTGGACCCATTTTTGGGGAGCGGCTCGACTTTAGTAGCGGTTGCTTTCTTAACCCGAATTGGCATTTGTGTTGAAATTGATGCAAAATACTGTGAACTTGCAAAAAAAAGATTAATCTTAGAATAAAAAATTTTGAATCAAAAAATTCATTACAAGGTTGGAGATAAGTAGAAAAACAATAAGCGACCTTATTTGGGAATATTTAAAGGAACATCAAAACGAGGAACTCAAAAATGGTTTAGTTGTCGCTTGGGTTGAGCAACATTATCATATTGCAAGACCAGATAGTAAATAACTTCATCTAAATATTCTGACTTTTGCTTAAATTGAAATCTTATGAACTCATTAGATGAATTATTTGCAAGACTAAAAAATTGTGATATTTGCCCACATTCGTGCAATGTAAATCGCGACATTGGGGAAGTTGGTACTTGTGGAATGACATCTGACCTTGTAATTGCTTCGTATGGACCACATTTTGGGGAAGAACCTGAACTTGTTGGTTATCTTGGTTCTGGGACAATATTCTTTTCTGGGTGCAATCTTTTATGTAACTTTTGTCAAAATTATACAATCAGCCACTGTCGCGAAGGTAGAAAGTATTCTATATCTGAGCTTGTAGATGTAATGTTGAAATTGCAGGACATTGGTTGCCACAACATAAATTTTGTAACACCGACGCATTTTGCACCTCAAATTGCCAAAGCAATTGTCGAAGCCAGAAGCTTGGGGCTCAAAGTTCCAACCGTCTACAATTCAAGTGGGTACGACAAAGTAGACACATTGCGAGTGCTTGAAGGATTAATAGATATTTATATGCCGGATATCAAATTTGTTGACCCTGAAAAAAGCAAAATTTACACAGAAGCTCCGGATTACTTCATTTATGCCTCTGCTGCCTTGATTGAAATGCATCGCCAAGTTGGAAACCTAATTGTTAGGAATGGAATTGCGCGCCGTGGCTTAATCATTCGCCATTTGATACTTCCCGAAAATCAATCTGATACTACTGAAATTATAGATTTTATTTCGGAGAACCTTGGAACAGAAGTTTATTTAAACTTAATGGAGCAGTATTATCCAAGATATCTTGCGTATCAGTATCCACATCTAAGCAGAAGCATAATACCCGAGGAATACAAATATTATGTCGACTATGCGAAGTCCAAAGGATTTTGGAATCCACCTTACATTTTCAATCAAACATAATGCCTTTCGCCAAAAATTGCCGTTCCAATTCGCAAAATTGTGGCACCCTCTTCAACAGCAATCAAATAATCATTAGTCATTCCCATAGAAAGTTCTTTGAGTTTAAGTTCTGGAAAGGCTTTTTGGGCTTCTTCAAGTAGGCAACGTAATTTCTGGAATTCTTTGCGAATAATTTTTTCGTCGTCAGAAAAGCTTCCAATTGTCATTAAACCCTTAATGCTCAGATGGGTTAAATTCTTTAACTCTTCGATTATTTTTAAAGCTTCTTCTGGTTCGCAACCAAATTTAGACAGTTCACCAGAAGTGTTTACTTGAACTAAAACATCGATTCTTCTATTGTTTTTTTGTGCCTGCTTGTCAATTTCTTGTCCAAGATGGATTGAATCCACAGAGTGAATTAAATAAATGAAAGGAGCAATGTACTTTATTTTGTTTGTCTGCAAATGACCAATAAAATGCCAATTTGGTTGAGAAATCCCCATTTGATTAATTTGCTCAAATTTTGATTTCATTTCCTGAACATAATTTTCGCCTATATGTTGAATGCCACTATCAATAGCGTTTAAAATAGCTTCTACAGGATGGGTTTTACTAACAGCAACAATTTTAATATCATTTTCAATGCCTAACTTAGATTTGCGACTTTCGATGCTTTCGAGAATTCTCCTATATCTTTCTTCAATCAATGTTTTTGAGTAGCATTCACCCATATTTAACAACCAATGAATTTGATTTTTTAAATTTGTAATTTTTTTAAAAGGTAAAATTATGGAATTTGTGAATATTCCGTTTTATGCGAATGTACCTTTTGTATTAATGCTTTTAGCTATTGCTCTGCTTCCCTTAATTACTCCACATTTTTGGGAAAGCAATAGAAATAAGTTAATTGTTAGTTTAGTCTTGGGAATTCCCACAGTAGTATGGTTGTTAATCAACAATCTTTCCAGTGCATTAAGCCACACTATTTTTTTCGATTACATTCCATTTATTATTTTGCTTGGAGCTTTATTTATCATATCTGGCGGAATTTATCTTGATGGGGATTTGATTGCCAAACCTAAAGTCAATCTTGTCTTTCTAATTATTGGGACCGTTTTAGCCTCGTTTATGGGAACTACTGGTGCAGCGATGCTTTTGATTCGTCCGCTTTTGAAAACAAACTACCGGAGAAAGCACAAAACGCATATTGTTTTGTTTTTTATTGCTTTGGTTGCAAACTGTGGAGGTCTTCTTACTCCGCTTGGGGATCCACCATTATTTATGCTTTATCTTCGTGGTGTTCCTTTCTTTTGGTTTTTAACACTTGTGAAAGAATGGGCTATCTGTAACGCAATTCTATTAACAATTTTCTATTTTGTGGAAAAGCATTATTACAAGAAAGAAACAAAAGAAGATTTAATTCTTGACCTTGAAGAATATAAGCCACTAAAAATCAAAGGGAAAGTCAACTTAATTTTTCTTTTAGGTGTTGTTTTGTCGGTTGCTTTTATTAATCCCCTATACTTTTCATTTATTCAACCGCATCATATTAGCTCTTACGTTAGGGAAATTGTTATCATTTTAATGGCATTTCTTTCATTAGTTTTTACGAAAAAAGAAGTCCGCGAGGATAATCGCTTTAATTGGCATCCTATAGAGGAGGTAGCTTATCTATTCTTTGGAATATTTATTACTATGACTCCTGCATTGCTGTATTTAGAGACCCACGCTCGAGAATTTGGCTTCACAACCATTCAAGCATTTTATTATGCATCGGGTGCTTTAAGTTCATTCCTCGACAATACACCTACTGCAGTAACATTCTACTCGCTTGCAAAAGGATTAGTAACCCAACAACCCAATTTATTTAACGATCCAGTTATAGTTGGGGGCATACCGGAACATCTGCTCGAAGGAATTGCTACCGCTTGTGTTTTTTTTGGTTCTATGACTTATATTGGTAATGGACCAAACTTTATGGTGAAAGCAATAGCAGAAAACGAAAAAGTTCCAATGCCTCATTTCCTCGAGTATATGTATAAGTTTTCTATAATAATATTACTTCCTGTATTTATTATAGTTCAGCTACTACTAATTCATTAATATTTAAATTCAACGGCTGGGATTACTTTGCTTTCTGAGCAAAAGAAGTATCGGTATATTTTTATAGATGTTCTTCGTGGTTTAGCAGTGCTTTGGATGATCGAAGCTCATGTTGTCGATGCTGTGCTTTCTAAAACATTTAAATCGGGATGGCTGTACAATATTATTAATATTTCAAATGGCTTCGTTGCGGTTGCATTTCTATTTTGTGCTGGAGCGGGTTTTTGGATAGCAACAATACGAAAGGCGGACGACTATCGTAAATTCGCCCCTCCTTTTTGGAATTATCTTCGTCGCCTTGGCTTAATACTACTTGTGGCATATTGGCTTCATTTGCCGACAATGACCTTTTATGGGATGTGGAAGCTTAGTTGGGATAGCTGGGTTTCCTTTTTCCAATTTGACATACTTCAGACAATTGTATATTCTTCCTTTATTGCTTTAATCTTGGTATTAATGATTAAAAATTTAAACTTGCTTAAATCGGCTTTTGGTTTGATAGCATTTGTTGTAGTGGTATCTGCCCCAATTGTTTTAAAGATTGACCCTCATATGTTCAATAACCCATTTCTTGCATCTTGGTTTACTAAGTACCCAATTTCAAAGTTTCCACTTTTTCCTTGGAGTGCCTATTTTTTTGCTGGTGGTTTTTTTACGGCAATTTTCTTGCAAACCGAGAATAAAAAGAAACTTTTAGCTTTCCTATTAGTAACTTGCACAATACTTTTGATTGTTATTTACTTTACCCGAGAATACACTAATTTTTTTACAGAATATAAGGATTGGTGGTTCGTTTCCCCAATTTATGTTTTATTTCGGCTTTCTGGGGTTGTAGCTGCTTTCGCTTTGCTTTACCTCATCGAAAATGGGTACAAAGAGAAGACAATAGGAAAAGTTCTTCAGTTTTGCGGGCAGGAGTCATTATATTTTTATGTTGTACATCTACTTTTAGTTTATGGTTCAGTTGCTAACTTTGGAATGAAATACTATGTTGGTACACGCTTGGATCCATTTGCGACAATATTGCTTATTATTGGTATATGGATAATGATGTTTTATACAGCGCAAGCGTGGAGCCAGATTAAAGCCACAAATATGAAAACTGCTCGTTTGGTTATGGCATCAATCCTTGGATTTTTCTTTTTGGTTTTCTTGCTAAATCCTTTATAATAATTTCCCAAAGTATGTGTTTTGCTTTGATGTCATAATAAAAATGTAATAAGTACTTATCGTCAATTTACCAATACATGGTTTAAGGGATTTTGATGCCCTCTATTTACATTATTTCAAAAACGTACTTAATACAATAGCAATGTTTCAATAATTAATTTGTATAAAAAAGTTTTTTTGCGACGATAAAAGTCACATAATATATAGAAATTTTAAAAAAAGGATTTACAAACAAATTTTTTTTATTAACTTGAATTTTGTTATTCATCCGGAGGGGAAATTTTTATGTTTACAAAACAAATTACTTTATTATTTTTTGTTTTTGCTTTTTCTATTAACCTTTTTTCACAAAGTCCATATGGAAGAGTTCTAACTCTTGACGCAACCGGAACTCAACAATGGATATATGTCTGGGATTTAGTTGGTTCAGGGTATTGGTCAACTAGTGGGAACAATATTTCTACTGGGGACTTCTTGGGGACCACTAACAATCAACCTTTAATATTTCGAGTAAACAATGAAGTTGGACTACGAATTGTTTACATAAACTCGGGGACAAGCATAGTTGGTGGAAGCTCAGAGAATTCAATTGAAAATTCAAATTATAGTACAATTGGAGGCGGAGGTTCTGGTGGCCCTTCTAATCGTAATGAAATATTAGGAGAAGACTGGTTATCGTCTGATAACTTTATTGGTGCTGGAACTGGGAATAGAATAGTTAACGATAACAGGTCTTTCATTGGAGCAGGGAGTAACAATGTTGCTTACTCTGGAAATGAATCGTTTATCGGGAGCGGATCTGGTAATTGGGTGAGTGGGGAATATTCATTTATTGGTGGAGGATACTCCAACGAAGTTAATAGTAATTATTCAGTGGTTTGCGGCGGTGGTTATAACGAAACTTTTGGTGTTCAAGCTTTTGTTGGTGGAGGATGGTATAATCAAGCTGGATATAATGATGGGGACGTTTATGGGAATAGATCTGGAATATTAGCCGGTGAATATAATTTTACTAGAGCACATAATTCAATGGCAATAGGTTCGGGTTTAGAACCTAGGTCCTTTGGAGAAGTGGCTTTGGGGTTGTACAACAATAATTCTGGTTATATAGGTGACCCTTTCGGCTATCAATCGAATGATAGACTTATTGTTGTTGGAAATGGTTCATCTTCGTTATCAACAGGAAATGCTTTGGTTATGCTTAAAAATGGCAATACATCTCTTGGGCATTCAAATCCAACTTCGCGTTTGGACCTACATTCTACAAATGGATATCAGCAACTTAGATTGAGAACTCCTTATACACCAACAGGCTCATCGGACTCCAATGGGGAAGTTGGAGATATCAGCTGGGATGAAAATTATATTTATATCAAAACAAGTAGTGGATGGAAGCGAGCCACGCTTTTCTCTTGGTAAAATATCGTTCCCCTTTTGAAATGATTTGATTATTAAATCTGGGCAATTTTTACAATTTTTTTTGCAAAATAGAAATTCGAAATCATAATTAATGACTTTTCAATTTGTCAATAATTATGGCTAAAATTTTTAGGGGATTTTGACTTACATGAGTGTAAAATGTAGTTTTAGTCACAATTAGGAGATTGAATTTTTTTCTTGCAAAGATAAAACAAGAATATCGGTTCATTAACATAAATCATAAATGTGTAAAGTTTAAATTTTTGCTTGCGATGGTAAAACTTTGTAATATTAACAATAACTTGCTGCGAGGAGAACCAAGGTTTTGAATTTCTTGGGGGATATCTGCTAGAAGAATTTAAAGAAATTATTACCGTCGAAGTAGTAGTTTTTATATGCTGGTTTGTACCACAAGAAACGAATTGTTATAATGTAATTATACTCACTCTTACGGTAAATTTCTAATGAATAATAATCATTTTTGGTCGACTTAAATTTTTCAACTTTTTCGCTTTTATGGAAAAGGTAGGGTTTTGCATTCTTGAGATTAAAGCGATAAAAGGTTGAATCGCTTTCTATTAGCGAAACATTTGTTTTAGGAGTCGTAACGATTGCGATAGGAAGTAAAATTTCTGTAAATTCTACATTTCTAACAAAGTTTATCGCTTGTTGAGTACCCGAACGAAGAATAGGGTAATTGTTGAAATATTCTGGGAAAAACCAAAGTAAAACTTTGCCTCCTTGGTTAGGTTCAATGCTCATGGAAGCTTTAATTATATTTTCGGAAATCTTGTTAGCTTTTGACCACCCAGACATAGAATAGTAATTTACAACTAGAAGAATTGTAGAAAGTGGAAGCACGAGCAACCAAAGGAATTTTCGTTTAACTTGAGGAATAAGTTCAGCGAAGATAACTACCAGACCAACTGAGGGTAAAAGTGAGTACCAACGCATAAACAAAGGAAGGGCCGGAGCGACAAACCATAAATACCAGAGCAAACCCAAAATAATCATTTTTGTTGATTTTGTTGCATTTCTGAAAACATAGATTATTCCTAGAGTTGCAAAAATTAAAACGAAAATAAAATTAAGCAAAATTGGAAAAGGATTTTCAGGAGTATATGCAAACGTTGGTACAACAATTACAAATGGATAAAGAAAGAAATTTGTGAGTAATTGACTTAAAGAAATGTTTTCGATATTAGGTGAGGTAAAGATATTAATTTCGAGCCAAAAGTAACGGTAGGAAAAGAGCAAAATTATTAGAAATATTGAAAAAAGACTGAAATAAAGTAATCTAATACGTTTCTCTGGGAAAATAAAAATGAGTGAAAAAGCTAGTAATGGAGCAAGTAAAGAGTTTTCTTTTGAAAGTAGTGCCAGCAGAAAGAAAAGCAAAGATAATATTGGAATTTTGGGCGAGTCAGTGTCGAGCAAAAAGTAAAACGAAAGGAGAAGGAATATTGTGGAAAGAACATCACCAGAAGATGCTAACCAAGCAAGAAAAATGTCGTGAGAAGGTAACAAAGAAAATAGTAAAGCCGAGACAAAGGCTGCAAGAGAGCTGTTCGAAATTTTTAAGATGAAAATGAATATTGTTGTTATTAATGCAAGGTAAAAGGCCAAATTAAGTATTCGAAAAGGCAAAGGATTGAATCCAAAAATTGATAAAGTGATTGTATTTAAGAAGTTTGGAATTGGACGAAAATAATGAATCGAGACATCTTTGCTTATAAAGACCGAAAGTGGGTTGCCAACAAAATGTTTTCCAAGATAGCCAAGATTTTGAAAATCATCATTATAAAAGTTTAATCCCAGAGATTTCGACCAAGTAAAAGTATTAATAATAATAAGGATTAATATTGGGACAAGAATGCTTTTTTTCATTACTTTCGAATGACCGCAATTTTGAAAACAGCAGATTCTTTTGTGGTCAATGACTTTGCAACAAGTAGATAAACACCAGTGGAGACATAGTCGCCGTTGTAATCTTTTCCATCCCAGAGAGTTT
Organism: uncultured Hyphomicrobiales bacterium; assembly: GCA_964524325.1. GTDB lineage: Bacteria > Bacteroidota > Ignavibacteria > Kapaibacteriales > UBA2268 > Naka2016. The sequence continues at coordinate 8,502 of CAZGCT010000014.1, read as the reverse complement.
TTTGACTACGAGTAGAAATTGTTCGCACTAATTCTCCATTTACTGTTAAAATTTTGATTTCAGTGTCCATTGCTAATCCATTGATTAGCAGGTATTGATCGCTAGGAATTTGGAAAGGTTGGGGGAAAGCCGATATTTGGTAATTATCCAAAGGTTGTACATTTAAAGAAGTAGCAACAACCAAACCTTTGTTTGTCCCAAAATAGAAGTTACCATTTTGGGGATTAGAGGTAATATAAAGAACATCATTTGAAAGCAATGGGGAGTTTTCTTGGGTTAAAGTTTGAATAATGTCGCTTCCATCTGGAGAAATAACATAAATTCCCTTGTTTGTTGCAACCCATTTGAAATTGAGTGGATCGATGTAAATACAATTTATAGGATAGTCCTCGAGCATTTTAAGTCTTTTGATAATGGGAAAGGAGTTATTAAGGACTGCACCGGGATTGAGAATTAGAAAGATACCTTTGTCTGTACCAGCCCAAATGTAACCATTAAGGTCATTTGCTAAAGTGTTTATTTTGGTTGAAGGAAGGGTTATATTCCAAGTTAAGTTGGAGGAAATGTCGTCGGAGGTGTCTTTAAATGTCCCACGTTCATTGAAGTAATACAAACCTGATCCATCTTTCGAGTAAATCCATTTTGTTCCAAATTCATCGATTAGAATACCGTGAAATTTACGAAGTGGGGTATAAATGAATCCATTAAATTCACCATTATTTCCTTTTGCAACAAGTAGAAAACCAGATTTTGCATCGGAATAGTTCACAAACCAAAGAATGGATTTTCGTTTTTCATATGCACTTTGCTCGACCACAACATAATTTGGGTTCGAGGGGATACCAGTCAAAGGGCTATTAGTGTTGTCGTAGTTTTTAATAACAAAAGTATCAGAGGAAGGATAAATCATATAAAACCCATTGCCCCAGGTGCTAGCAAATACAGTGTCGGCAACGCAAGTTACCTTGGTGAAATTATTGGATTTGATAGCTGGATGTAAAAAGGTTGTGAAATTGGTCCATATACCATCTTTCATATACATTAATCCTTCGCCACGAGGGTCGGCGTTCGTGGCAGCCCAAAAACCTCCAGATTCGTCGACATCAAAAAATGTAAATTGATTAGAAATAGGAGATTTCGGAAGGAAAAACTCTATGGTTTTGCTTTGCAAATCTTTTAAAGCTAAGCCACTTTTATTTAAAAAAACGCAAATTTTGTTGTTATTTAAAAAAAGGAAGTTGTTTATACTTGCTTTCTGTGGGGACTCGGTAATAAAATAGAACAAATCCATATTCAAATTTCGGACGACATTTGGAGTCGAGAAGTAAACTTTTCCACCAAAAAATTGAACCGAATTGATCTTATCGTAACTTTCTAAAATAGATAAAGTATCGAATCTAGTGCCATTGAAACGGTAAATCAAATTTGAGGCAAAAGCCAACAAGGTATTGTTTTCAACCGCAAGGAAGTTAATCTTTGGGTCTGTCAAGCCATCATTGGAGGTAAAATTTTCCCAACTATCAGGATTAGTAATTCTTTGCCCGAGGCGAATTCTTGCGATACCACTTTCGGTAGCTACCCAAAGATATTCTTCGAAAATCAAGGAATAGTTGCATGTTGTCCCTGTTGCAAAACTCCCAAGACGTGATGGTGTTTTCAAAAAAACTTTTCGGCGAATGTCGAAACTTGTAAAACCGAAACCTCCGCACATGTAGGCAACGGTGTCTTGGAATAAAATATGATTGATTTCGAATCTGGTAAACTGTGATTTTCTTATATCCAGGATATTTTCCCAACCCGTTTCATAATTGTATATGCTTAGAACACCATCAAAAGTCCCAACATAGACTTCATCGGTATGCTGATTGTATGTGATAAATCTAGTGTCGATAGAGTACAAGCCATTAAGAGTGTTGAAACTCACAAAGTCTTGGTTTTTGCTAGGATTAAAGTAAAAAACACCTCCGTTTGTAGCACACCATAGATTCCCTCTTTTGTCCATTGTAGCGGAAATGACGTTAACCTGGGATGAGTAAACACGCCAATTGGATAGTTTAATAGATGCTTGGGATAAAACAAATTGACTTGCGATAATAATATTAGCCAGAAAAAGCAAAAAATGGGAAATTATTCTCATACAAATTTAAATTTTCTCGAAAAGCGATACCATTTCGATTGCTGCCATGGCAGCATCAAAACCTTTGTTCCCACTTTTACTACCAGCACGCTCGATAGCTTGTTCGATTGTATCTGTTGTAAGCACTCCGAAAACGACCGGTACTCCAGTGTCGAGATTTACTTGGGCAACTCCTTTAGCTACTTCGTTTGCAATGAAGTCGAAATGAGGGGTGGCACCGCGAATTACCGCACCAAGTGCAATAATAGCATCGTATTGTTTCGATAAAGCTAATCTTTTGCAAACGAGAGGAATTTCGAAAGATCCGGGACAGTAAACAATAGTAATATTGTTGTCAATTGCTTTGTGGCGCCGCAGGGCATCCAAAGCACCCTCGAGCATCTTGCTTACAATAAATTGATTCCAACGAGAGACCACTATAGCGAACTTTTTTTCACTAGCATCGAGAACACCTTCGATAACCTTACCCATTTTTTCCCCAAACTTAAAAATAAAATTAACGACAAATAATTGAAAAAATTGATAAAAATAATCTTCAAGTTCTAGGTTTGAGTAGAAAAAAGAATGAAGCTTCTGGTTTGAATTGGTTTTAAATAAGTGACCACATAATCTATGGGCAAACACAATAAGAAAAAGCATATTTTCTAAACGTTTTAGTGCTGGAATTAGAAGCAACGTTAATGCTCTGAAAATTATTATTCCAAAATTGTTACTATAATTGACACACTTATCATTTTTTGAATTACAGAGAAATCCATTGAAGTTATATTTTTTTGAAATGGAATTTTTAGGAGAAAGTAAAATTTTGGAAGTTAGAAAAATACTTTAGAGTTTTGTGAGAAATAGGCCAGAGCAATTAATTCCCATGTTTTATTTTCATTTCTATTACAAAACACTGGAAATTAATTGGCAAAATTTCTACTCAAACAGATTCAGGTAAAATAGTTAACAATGTAAGAATTCTAAAAGTGGATTTCAACTTTGCATTCTTCTTGTAAGTCAATCTTATTGTTCTGGTATTTTGAAAAACATTTTTGATAAACTTTTCTGCAGAAGTACAGCAAAATAAAAAATTGCTTGAATAAACTGGCTTATATTATAGGAAATTTCTGTTGAAGAAATGCTTATAACTCAATTTCAAACTCATCGTCCAGAGTTCGAGATATTAAGTTTCTAAATAAATCGGAGAATAAAAAAAGTTAGCATTCATTAATTCTTCGATTACCCCTCAAAGCCAGATACCTTAATCCTTCAACAAGAAATTTTGCATTGTTAACAAATAAAAAGAAGTGTCGTAACTACATCCCCCGAAGCAATTAGTCCATTTAATTTAGAAAAAAGAGATGTTAAAATAGAAAAAATAATTTTAAATCCAAGTTTGGTACTTTTTTATTCAAAAACTTATTTGGCAAATAATTACATAGTTGAAACAACTTCGGTAACAGTTTTCGCTGCTTCTTCGAATGTACGAGCAACTCGGAATTTAAGATTTGAATTTTGCAATATGTTCAATCCTTCCTCTGCATTTGTCCCATCGAGTCGAACTATTACAGGGACATTCACTTCGGCATTATTTAGTGCTTCAACTATTCCATTAGCGACTTTATCACAACGAACAATTCCGCCAAAAATGTTTATCAAAACAGCTTTTACTTTAGGATCAGAGATCATAATTTTAAATGCATTTGCGATGCGTTCAACATTTGCTCCGCCTCCTACGTCCAAAAAGTTAGCAGGCATTCCTCCACAAAGTTGAATTAAATCCATGGTAGCCATAGCAAGACCAGCACCGTTAACCATACAGCCAACATTACCATCTAATTTAATGTAACTCAAATCATATTTCGAAGCTTCGACTTCCAAGGGGTCTTCCTCGGTCACATCACGTAGTTCTGCATATTCTGGGTGCCGGTACAATGCATTATCGTCGAAATTCATCTTTGCGTCTAAAGCTATCATTTTATTTTCATCAGTAAGAACCAAAGGGTTGATTTCCAACAAACTGCAATCGAGTTCATCGTATGCTTTTACTAACTGAGTAATGAAAAAGATGAAGCTTTTAAATGCATCGCCTTTCAATCCTAAACCAAAAGCCAACCTTCGCGCTTGATAGTTTTGAAAACCGATTTGCGGATTAATCCACTCTTTAAGAATTTTCTCAGGATTTTCTTCTGCCACTTTTTCAATTTCTACTCCACCTTCGGTTGAAACCATAATAACATTTTGTCCAACATTTCTGTCGAGTACTATACCGGCGTAGTATTCTTTTTGTATGGAAACACCTTCTTCAAGAAACAATTTTCGGATAATTGTTCCAGATGGACCAGTTTGTACAGTGACTAATTTTTTCCCGAGCATTTTCAGTGAACATTGGTATACTTTATCGGCAATGTTGTCCCCAGCAACAACATTAACACCACGAACCTCTTTATCGAATAACATCAAAGGTTGGTCAGTTTCTGGTTCGAAGACAACACCTTTCCCACGGCCCCCAGCAAAAACCTGTGCCTTTACTACTACAACATTTTTACCTTGAGCTTCAAAATCGTTGTATGCAATACGCCCAGCTTCCTCGGGAGTAAACACAACCCGTCCGAAAAGTGTTGGAACATTGAATTGTTTAAGTAATTCTTTTGCTTGATACTCGTGAATTTTCATTTTTCTTCTTTTTTATTTCAACATAATAAGGATAAAATGCAAAATTAAACATTTTCATTGCGTTTAATTACAGCTAATACCTTATCGGCATCAACTTGCTCGCCAGCTTGGACGTTAACATCCGTAACTATGCCAGTTATCGATGAATAAAGTGTGATTTCCATTTTCATTGCCTCGACGACTATTATTGGTACCCCTTCTTCAACTTTTTGTCCCTTTTCAACAAGTAACTTTACTACGCTTCCCGGCATTGGTGGTTTAATATATTCAATATCTTTATCAAAATCATTACCCCGATCTTTTAAACTTGATTCTTCGTCGGCTTTTTGAAAAGAGTATTGTTCACCATCGATAAAAATATAAGCGTTTTTGTCGTCGCTAGCAACATACACAATTTTTTGGATACCGTCGATACTAATTTTGAATATATTATCATTATATGAATCGATTTTTAATGAATGTAGATCTCCATTTATTTTAAGTTTTTCATCGTTTGTTTCGATTTCGTACAATTTCCCTTTATACGAAATGATCATTTATCTCTCCTAAAATTTCCTAATGCAATCTCCCAATTTCCTACAGTGAGCCAAGGAGATGGTATCTCCCCGGTTATTTCAACGCTTTTAGTTGCTTTCTTTTTACTTTTAAATGCTATTTCCGCACCAACGATAGCAAATTTTAAAAGTTCTTCAGGTGCAGAATAATTTCCTCCAAAATGTTGTTCAATAAAGTTTGTATAAGTATTCCCAGCGATCCATTCAGAATGCTCAAGCACTTTTATCATGAAACCAATAGATGTTTTTGTTCCCAAAATCACTGTGCTTTTCAAAGCATTAATCATACGAAGTCGTGCTTCTTCGCGGTTCTTTCCCCAAACAATCAGCTTGGCAAGAATTGGGTCGTAAAAAATAGGAACTTCCGAGCCAGCGTAGATCCCCGAATCAAAACGAATTCCAGGACCTGTAGGCTCGCGCAAGAACAGTATCTTTCCGCTCGACGGTAAAAAGTTGTTTTCTGCATCCTCGGCATATATTCGACATTCAATAGCGTGACCATTCTGCATTAAATCTTGTTGCTTGAAAGGCATTTCGCCACCATTTGCAATATGAAGTTGAAGCTTTACTAAATCGACACCAGTAGTTAATTCAGTAATTGGGTGCTCAACTTGTATTCTAGCATTAACTTCAAGAAAATAGAAATTTCCATTTTTATCGAGCAAAAATTCAACTGTTCCGAGATTTGTATATCCTGCTGCTTGGATTGCTTGAACAGCAGCTTCCCCCATTTTTCTACGAAGTTCTGGGGTTAGTGCAACTGATGGTGTTTCTTCTATGATTTTCTGGTGTCGCCTTTGTATTGAACATTCACGCTCGAAAAGATAGACAGCATTTCCATAATTATCCGCTGCAACTTGAAATTCAACGTGACGAGGTGACTCAATATACTTTTCGAGATAGATAGCATCACTTTTAAATGCAGATATAGACTCTCTCATAGCAGAATTCACTGCTTCTTCTAGTTCGTTTTCGTTTTTTACTATTCTCATACCTTTTCCGCCACCACCATCCGAAGCTTTCACCAAAACTGGATACCCAAGTTCGCTTGCAGCAGAACGAAATTCTTCTATTTTTTTGCTTGCGGTTTTCATACCGGGAATTACAGGTACACCAGAAGCAATCATGGTTTGTCGTGATTGTACTTTCGAACCAAGCAGTTGCATCGATTCTGGATTGGATCCAATAAAAATCAAGCCTGCATCGCGGACCATTTTGTTAAATTCTGCACGCTCGGAAAGGAACCCATAACCAGGATGTATTGCGTCGCAATGAGTTTGCTTTGCAACATGTATAATTGCTTCCATATTCAGATAAGATTTTAAGGGAGGAGATTCACCAATGTAAATTGCTTCGTCGGCTAACAATGTATGAAGTGCGTACCTGTCAATGTCCGAGTAAATAGCCACAGTGCGTATTCCAAGTTCGCGGCAAGCTTTTATTACTCTACAAGCGATCTCGCTTCTATTGGCTACTAATACTTTCTTTATCATTGTAAATTTTGCATGAATTAAAAGATTAAATATACATCAAATTTTGTTTCAAAACAAACTTTGTGCATTAGGAAAAAAATGAAAACAGCTTGATGTTTGTTGAATATTTAAAGATTTACCAAGAAGAAGTGGGTTTCTGTAACCAATAAGTTTTTTTAAAGCAAAATTCTTTTTTTTTTCAAGAAATTAATTGTTTAAATTGCATCTTTATGGTTATTTTAAAAAAGAGGATTAAATGGCTGGTTCAAAAATTACAATGCAAAACGGGAAATTAATTGTTCCCGACGACCCGATTATTCCATTTATTGAAGGAGACGGAACAGGTCCCGACATATGGAGAGCAAGTGTTAGAGTATTTGAAGCTGCAATTGAAAAAGCATACAATGGAGCAAGAAAAATCCATTGGCTCGAAGTCTTAGCCGGCGAAAAGGCATACAAATTAAAAGGTGAATGGTTGCCTCAAGAAACTCTGGACACTTTTAAAGAGTACATCATTGGCATAAAGGGACCTTTGACAACACCGGTTGGTGGTGGGATTCGCTCCTTAAATGTTGCCCTACGTCAATTGCTCGACCTTTACGTTTGCCTGCGACCAGTTCGTTATTTCGAAGGAGTTCCCTCGCCTGTGAAGCATCCTGAACTAACTAATATGGTTATCTTTCGTGAAAACTCCGAAGATATTTATGCTGGTATCGAGTGGATGGCTGGGACCCCAGAAGTTCAGAAAGTTATTAAGTTTTTAATGGAAGAAATGGGGGTGACAAAAATCCGCTTTCCTCAAACATCATCCCTGGGGGTTAAACCAGTATCCGAAGAAGGAACTAAACGAATTGCTCGTAGTGCTATAGAATATGCATTGAAGCGTAAACTTCCCTCCGTAACCTTCGTGCACAAAGGGAATATAATGAAATTTACCGAGGGTGCCTTCAAAAACTGGGGCTACGATGTAGCGGAACAAGAATATGGTGACAAGGTTTTCACTTGGCGTCAATATGATGAAATTAAAGCTGAAAAGGGTGAAGAGGAAGCAAATCGTGTTCAAGCCGAAGAGCTTGCCAAAGGAAAACTTTTAGTAAAAGACTTTATTGCCGATGCATTCTTGCAGCAAATTCTTACTCGGCCAAACGATTACTCTGTAATCTGCACATTAAATCTAAACGGTGACTACATTTCCGATGCTGTTGCTGCAACTGTAGGAGGCATTGGAATTGCTCCCGGGGCAAATATCAATTTTATTACTGGACATGCAATTTTCGAAGCCACTCATGGCACTGCTCCAAGATATGCAAACCAAGATAAAGTGAATCCCGGTTCAGTTATTCTTTCCGGCGTAATGATGCTTGAATATATGGGCTGGCAAGAAGCTGCAGACCTTATTGTGAAAGGAATGGAACGGACAATAAAACAAAAGCGGGTTACTTATGACTTTCATCGACTTATGGAAGGGGCTACACTTTTGAAAACTTCAGAATTTGGTTCTGCAATAATTGAAAACATGGTTGACTGATACCTTCATCGATATAAATCCAAAGGGGTTCAAACTTTTGAACCCCTTTTTTTTGTTTTTCCTACCAAACAACCAAAAGAAACTTCACATCTTTCTTAGATTTATTCTCTTACTTCATTAGGAGAAATTCGCGTTTTTGGCGGAAGTGTTCGC
>CAZGCT010000013.1:0-36935 GCA_964524325.1 uncultured Hyphomicrobiales bacterium | reverse complement strand
TCTATTTTTTCTTTGAGTTGTTGCTCTGCATCGGTACCGATAAACCAAGGACCAGAGGAAAGGCGATTAAGAATAACGCTATTCTTGGCAATTTGCTTTTCTATATCGAAAGATTCAATGCCTTGCCTTTGCAAAGTAAGAGCCCGCAACTGGAATATCGGAGCATTTGCCTCGGGGGAAGTCTGCATTCCAAAATCCCCCCGAGAAGAAGGAGCAGGGGCATTCTGCACCATTATAATGCAGGTGTCCACTGTGGCGTGTTCGAAAATCCCGGGACCTAAATCTACCAGAAGCAAGGGGTTGAGCGTAAGAAAGAAATTGCGAAGTTTTTGACCATAGCCGGCTCGCATCCATTTATTGGAAATGATAAAGCAAAGTAGTCCGCCAGGCTTAAGCAAGTTTATACCTTGCTCGCAGAACAATGTATAGATATCGCCCCTTCGGTCCAAAGTTTTGTAGCCTTGGCTTTGATATAAATTAGCAAGTTTTCCCCCGTCTTCTTGAAGTTGCAAATAAGGTGGGTTACCAATAACAATATCGAAGCCAACGAAATTTCCGTCGTCGTCCAAGACTTCGGGGAATTCCAAACGCCATTCGAAGCGCTGGGAGTCCAGAGTTTGCCGACGTAGTTCCTCGATTTGAGTATCGATTTTCTTAAGTTCATCTTCCAAACTTTCTTTTAGCTTGACTCTTTCTTGAATTTCATTAGCAGATAATTCAAATATGTTGTTGAAGTTCGAAAGTTCGCTAATTTTTGATTGAATTTGATTTTTTTTGTGATACAATTCCGATTTATGGATAATTTCGGTTTTGAGATTATCTTTAATATTTTTGATATCAACGGCAATTTTGCGGCGACGGTTTTTATCGATTTCTTTTTTGTACTGGTATACTTTGCGTTTGTATTGAGAAATAAGTTCGGAGTTGCGTTGCGAAACACTTGAATCATCGAGTTTGAAAAAGGAAATCAAAGAATCGCCAAACTTAATGTTTAAATCAATATTTGGCAAAGTTTCAAGTTCACCATTATCTTTGTAATAAGCATTTTTCAGAAGTTCAATCCAAAGGCGAAGTCTTGCGATGTATACAGAATTTTGGTTAATATCGACCCCGAAGAGGCAATTTTCGATCAATTTCAATTTTTCATCGAAAATAGTCTTTTGAATTTTTTGGGATTCTAAATCGTTAGGATTGTAAGTAAAAAGGGAACCATCGGAACAGTAGAAAAGCAATTCATCGTTTTCGACTGCAGCTTTGACGGGCAGAGTGTGTCCATTGCTAAAAGCAAGAATACCGAGTTCAGATTTGCAAGCGATAAGTTCATTTAAGCAAGATACCAGGAAATGGCCAGAGCCAACAGCGGGGTCGCAAATACGAATAGAATCCACAAGCTTGTTGTATTCGAGTATAGCTTGGCGGTTAATGTTTCGGGAGATGTAATTTGGCAAGTCGTCGAATTCGGAAGCATTCCAGCCATATTCTTTGTTGAAAAGTGCGACCAGGTGGGAGCGAATTGCAGTGCGAGCCATAAACATAGTAATCGAAGCAGGAGTAAAAAAGGAACCATCGCGATAGCCATTGACTTTCTCGAAGATTAAACCAAGAACAGCAGCATTGATAATGGTTTTGGGTTGTTCTTGGACAATAGATTTTTCGACCGAGCCAAAGTTGTAGGAATTTAAAAAATCCAGCAAGTAGAAAAGAGTTCTGCTCTTGCCACTTTTCCTCCTGCCATTTTCGTCCTTCAAAACAGTTCGCTGGAAATAGGGAATTTCGTATCTATCTTTTAAATTGTGAATGGAAATGTTTTTCGTTTCGGTGGGAGTCTCTTCGAAAAGAGAACTGTTAAGAAAAGGAACTTTAGGAAACAAATCACGCACTTGTGGCTTGCGGTCTTTGAAAGGAACAGCAAGGACATCGAAAAACAATTCATAAAGTACGTCGTATTCGCAAATCAAATCTTTGTGCAAAATTCTAAAACTTGGATCACCGGGATGGTAGGAAATCAGTTGTGCTTCGAGAAGCTTAATGAAGAGTATACGATTTAACCAAGTTAAAGTCAATTCCAGGGCAATTTCGAAAAGCTGATCATCGTCCAAATTTGGGTCAAGGCGTGGACACGACTCGAGCATTTCAATTGTGTTCTCGAGCAAGCTACCGTGAAGTCTTTTTTCTGGAGGCAAGCGTTTAATCAAAATTTTGCCTTGCTTAACTTCTTCGATACCAAGAATGTGGAGCAGCTCGTTGTAAAATTCTTGATTCAACGAATTATTGTCGTTTGCAAATGGAAGTTTCAAAAGATTTACGGGGGAGAGCAATTTGTAGAGTTCGATAAGCGAAGCATCGGGATCTTGAATCCCAGCAAAGAGGTGCGAATCGAAAGCTTTGCTAAATTCTTTTAAATCGATGTAAACACAAGTTAGTTCCCCATCAAAAGAATCCAAAAAGGGTTTAGCTACTTTTTCGTAGAAAAATGCAGTCGAAGAATCGTCGAATTTGCGATTTTTCCAGTTAATGTAATTTGTAAGCAAAGATTGATTTCTGTGAAAATTTTGTTCGAAGGAAGCAGAATCGAAAATAAACCATTGAAGACAATTGGTAACAATGATATGTTTTAGGGAATGGTTATTTTTATCGACTTTTTCCATAAAGTAATAAAGAAGAATTTCGTGAAAGGCGCGGCGATTTGCATCATTGGGTGTAATCATATCGAAGCTGTTCTGCGGGCTCTTCACCTCGAAGATAACTTCCAGTTGAGCATTATCATGGTTTCGGTTGGAAATTGCTAAGTCGATATAGCCAAAAGTATTTACATTGTAGTCATTGTAAAAAGTGCTTTGCAAAAAGTCGCGTAAAATGTTTTTGTTGTACTCTTCAGTTTGCTGAAAATTTACCTGACGAATGAATTTTTTTAATTTGCCGACAAAATCTTCGAAACTTCTTTTTTCGATCGGCAAATTGAAATAGACTTTGTTAATCTTTTCTTTTGGAGTTTTAATTGCCAAATTAAATGACATTGCCAAACATCATAGATTTAAAAGTACAAAAGGTAAAAATACAAAAAACCATGGTCTTAGCGATAATCGAAAATTTCGACACCTTTTGGTGGCTTAAATTCAAAGAAATCCTTGGAGAATTTGTCCAAGGATTTGATTTTCGAAATCGAATATAAAAAAACATTGCTTCCATCATCAAATTCAACAGCTTTAATGTCGATCTTTTTGTTCAAAAAGATTTTTACAGATTGGGATTCGTTTCCAACTTGCTGAACTTTGAGTACCATCGAACTACCCAAGAGGGAATTTATTTCCTTGGACAAGGAAATTGGTTTGAATTTCGAGGGAAGATAGGTAAAAAAAGTTTGCAAGCTAAGTTCGTCCTCCGAAACAACCTTAGAAATAATAACCCTTTTGTGGCGAATTGAATAGTTCCACATATTCGAGCCGTTGGAAATAATAATGCTTTCGATATCGTTTCCCTTTTTCAATTCCAGATGAAATTTATTTGGTTGCTGGAAAATCAAAATACCTTTGTAATTAGAATTCACTTGCGAAAAAGTGATTTTCAAGGCAGAGGAAGAAAAATACTTCTTTTGTAGTTGGTCGAAGACTTTAGCCTTGTCGAGCGAAAAAATAAAATTACTCGGGTAGACAGCAAATAAAACCCAAACCAAAACAAAAACCTTTTTCATAAAAATTTATGTAAACCGTTACAAATCGCCAAGTTGCGGACGAATAATGAGCTCTTCGATCATTATACCATTACTTAGCGAAACCTCGATATTGCTAACAACAGCAGAAGCAATCTGTTCGGGTTTCATCATTTTAGGCCCGTATTTTTCGGCAATCGAAGTGCTCCAGATATTTGTAAGAGTTGCACCGGGGTAAACATTCATAATTTTAACATTTTTATTTCGAACCTCTTCACGCAAAGATTTACTCAAAGCAAACACAGCTGACTTTGTGGCAGAGTAAACCGAGGCATTAACAAAAGTCTTTGTTACAACAACGGAAAGAATGTTGACAATAATTCCAAAGTTACTTTCAAGCATCCGAGGCAAAACCGATTGAGTGCAAAGAAACACGCCACGAACATTCGTAGCAAAGCTTTCGTCGAACTTCTCCAAGGGGAAATTAATAAATGGACCATTGAAATAAGATCCAGCATTATTAATAAGTACGTTTACTTTCACATTGCTTTGAACCAAGGTATCGTAAACATTTCGGACTTGCTCCGGGGAAGAAACATCGCAAGGAAAGACGAGCACCTGCTTGTCGGAGGCAATTTCTTTACTTGCGGAATTTAGTTTCTCCTCGTTACGGCTGGAAATAATCACAGTGGAGCCTTTGGCGGCAAAAAGTTTTGCCAAAGCAAACCCAATGCCACTGCTAGCACCCGTAATCCATACATTTAAATCTTTAAAATCCATTGGCTTATGTTTTTCGTGAAACAAGACTAATTATTTCCAAAGCATTTTTGATTTGGTTTTTGTCGACCATATCGGAAATTTTCAATTCTGGTTTGTCGAAAATCTGCTTAGCTTCGTCGAAACGATGCTCCATAAGAAGAGCCGTGCCCCATACCAAAAGACGAAGCCCTTCGCGGTGTTGGTCCTCGCTCGTAAAATTGCAATAATTGAAAACTTTACGGAACTCGTCCTTTTTCAAAGCAATTTGACCAAGTCGAATACGAATCATTTCGATTTGTTCCGGGTTTAATTGAAAGGAATCGAGCAATCGTTCGTAGAGTTTTTCGGCTTTATCGATATTGGAGACCGAAAATTCAGTTTCAGCCATATTGAACAAAGCCCAATCATCGTCGGGATTCTCCTCGAGCACTTTTTCCAAAATCTTTCTATTTCTATTGACCTTGTCCATATTAATTAATGAATACCCAAAATGATCAATTTGAATATCAGACTCAACGATTTCGAAACCTGCATCAATTATCGATTGAGCAATCTGCTCGTGGATTGGCCCTTCGAAACGGATTTGAGGATGATTACGGAAGAGACGAGTATAGTAATGGTGGGTTTTGGTATAAGAGTCCCCTCGCCTTACATGATTCGTAATTTTAACTCGTAACCCTCCTACGTTGGGTTGATCGGTTAAATGGAAATTATCCAATAACGACTTTTGGTTCAAAACTTCATCGCTATCGATAACCAGCACCCAAGGATAGCGAGCAAATTGAAGTCCGTAGTTTCGGGATTTGGAGAAATCATTCACCCACTCGAAAAAATGCACTTCAGCACCACAACGCGAAGCAATGATCGGGGTTTTATCTACGGAACCAGTATCCACAACCACAATTTGCTTTGTAACGGAAATCAGTGAGAGTAGTGCGTTTTCGATATGCTCTTCGTCATTTCGAGCAATCATTAAAGCAGTTAAATCCAACATATACTTTTTATAAATTGTTTCAAAACCATTTTCTTTTTGTTATTCAAATTTCCCACAATTTCGAAAACGTAAAATAGAAAATTTTTCTTAAAATATTTATGCTATATACACCCTCTGAAATTGGAAAAATGGTATACAAAACAAAATGGCAAGAACCCAAGCATATCCAAGTACTGGACAAATTGCTTCTTAAAATAGCCAACAGAGAAATATTTCGATTGATTGTAAACATACCCCCGCGGTATGGCAAATCATTAATGACATCAATCCTATTTCCATTTTGGTATATTGGGAATTTTCCAGAAAGCAATGTCATTGTTGTAACCTATCAAAACAAACTAGCACAAATTTGGGGCAAAAGGATACGGCAGCTGATATTTTCCCACGGAGAGGAATTATTCGAAATTAAATTAGACACCGCCGACCGTTCAGCATCAACCATGACAATAGAAAAGCATAATGGGAAAATAATTTGCGTGGGAGCTGGTAGTTTGCTCACTGGCTTGGGCGCCGATGCAATAATAATAGACGACCCAATAAAAAACCAAAAAGAAGCCCTAAGCGCCCATCAAAGGGAGGCACTATGGGATTGGTTCAAAGCAACTTTATTTACCCGACTTGAACCAAACGGTGTGCTGCTAATCGTATGCACTCGATGGCACGAAGACGATATGATTGGTCGCATTCTTACTTCTGGCAATTCCACAGAAATTACACAAGTCAACATTGGTAATTTAGAATGCACTAACAAAGCTAATCATTGGTTTATTTTAAAATTACCTGCTATTTCAAAAGAAAACGACCCCATTGGGCGATTGCCTGGCGAACCATTATGGAAGGAACGTTTCGATATCGAAACAATTTATGAACAAAAGAAAATATTAGGAGACTTTTGGTTTTCTGCTCTTTACCAGCAAGAGCCTATATTCTCCACTGGAAGAATATTCAAAAAGGAAAATTTCCACTACTTTTCTTTGCACGACAATACCATAGTCGTTTCAGGCATGGACAATGGAAAACCAAGCAAAGAATATTACCTTTTGCAAAATTGTTCCATATTTGTCACAATCGACCTAGCAGTTAAAACAAACGAGGGTTCAGATTTTACTTGTGCAATAGTCTTCGCTGTCAGTAGAAAAAAAGAAATATTTATTCTTGAAGTCATACGAAAAAAATTTGAGTCGGCAGACCATCTGAACTTTATTTCGAGCATATACAGCCGCTGGAAACCTGTATTAATTGGTATTGAATCGGTTCAATATCAATATTCTTTGATTCAAATCGCACGCCGTCAGGGCATTCCAGTAAAAGAATTGAAAGCAGACCGTGACAAAATTGCTCGCAGTCTTCCTATAGCTACTTTGGTCGACTCGGGTTGTGTGTTGTTCCTTCGCGATGCTCCTTGGCTCGATGAATTCGAAAGAGAGCTACTTGCGTTCCCAAATGGCCACCACGACGACCAAGTCGACGCCTTATCTTATATTACTCAAATAATCGAGCCGTTGTCTTTTGCAAAAGTTCAAGGCACACCTCGCAAAAGAAACATCGATATGATTTCGCTATTCGATTAACCTTCTTGCAAAAAGGAAATTAAATGTCAGCCTATCGAGGTCTTCGCGCACCACTCCCCTCGATGATGATGAATGCACAATTACCCCATTTCCGATATATATCGCTACGTGGGTAACTTTTCGTCCATACCCAAAAAACAATAGGTCGCCTGCTCTTAGCTTGTGACGATCGACAACAATACCCAATTGGGATTGTTGTTCAGCCGTCCGTGGCAGTGTAATTCCTACAGCAGCATAAACTTTTTGTGTTAATTTTGAACAATCTACGCAACCCTCGTTACCACCAAGACAATAAGGAGTGCCAAGCCATCTGTTTGCTTCTTGTACAATTTTCTTCCTTCTTTCATCGAGAGTTAAATCTTCAGAAATAGAATTAATATTTTCTTGTTTGTTCTTCAATTTGCTACTAAAAAAAACAATAGACTGACACCCGGCGAGCATCAGTAAAGCAAGTAATATCCCAGATAATTTAATAAGCATAAATTCCCACACCAATGGTAGGGAGTAGCAAAAAATATGCCTAAAATTAAGAGTTAGTTTTATGTTTTAAGTGTCTTTTTCTTTGCAGCTGGGAAAAGTACATTGTTAAGTATCAAGCGGTATCCGGGGGAATTTTTGTGCAAACTCAAATCGGTAGGGGGATCCCCAACAGCGTGTTGGTAATCTTCGGGATCGTGTCCCCCATAGAAAGAAAACATTCCGCGCCCAATATTTCCATGCAAATATTTAACTTCGTCTGTACCTTCTTTAATTCCCAAAATCGTAACACTTTTCTTAATCTTGTCCAAATGAAATGCTGTAGTCTGCCCCAAAAATCCTTTAACAACATTTACATGGTTTTGGGTAAGCATGGTAGGAACTGGATCGAATTTGGCAGAAAAATCAAATAAGGTAAAATAATCGTTTGATGGGTCCATTGCGGATATATTAGGCGGACAATCAATATCAGAGAATTCATAAACAAATGGGTCCATCACCAGTCTAAAGTTTTCAAATGCAAATGTTTGGGTAAAATCCAACTTGCTATTTGCATTTGGATCGGCTGGGTCACCATCAAACATAGTTTCACAAATATCTACATTATGGGCAGCCAGTGCAATATCGTATGAATCGGTTGCACTGCACATTGCAAAAAGGAAGCCCCCATTGGCAACATATTCGCGAATTTTAAATGCCACTGATCGTTTTAATTCAGAAACCTTTGAAAAACCAAGCTTCTTTGCCATTGCCTCGTTGATTGTAACTTGTTCTATATACCATGGTGCAGAAGAGAACGATGCCCAAAACTTTCCATACTGCCCCGTGAAATCCTCGTGGTGAAGATGTACCCACTCGTACTCCTCGAGTTTACCTTGCAATACCTCCTCGTCCCAAAGAATATCATGTTCGATTCCGGAATAACTCAATGCAAGCAGTACTGCATCGTCCCAAGGTTGCGTTCCCGGACTTGCATAAACTGCGATTTTAGGCGCTTTTTCCAAATGTATCAACTCCATATTTTCGTCTGGGCTTTGAACAAGAGCATAAATTTGAGAAGCAGTTCCTCCATCGATTACCTCGAATGAAATACCACGAAGGCGTGCTTCAGTCTCAACTATTTGGGAATAGTCCGTCATAAAGGACCCACCTCGATAATTCAACAGCCAATCCACTGTCTGCCCCTGTTTCAATGTCCAGTATGCAAGCCCATAGGCCTTCAGATGGTCTGTTTGAGTTAAATCCATTGGTACTAAAATCTTCTGCGAATACAGGAAAAATGTTGAAAGAAAAACCAATATTGCAGAATTTATTACTATTCGTTTCATTTGTCCTCCGAAAGAAATATAAAAAACGATGAAATTCTGGATATATTTGCTTTGCTTAGGTCCAGAAGGCCAATAATTTCATTTATTTGTTAGTTCATATTTGCTTTATGCCTATAACCTTTTCAATTGCTCGGACTTTGTTATTTTTGCATTTGTTTAAAATTTAGTTAAATATGAAAAATCCAGATTTTTCGAAAATAGAGTTAAAATTTGGTTGCGAAAAGTTAGACTTCGACTTATGGAAGAAAGAGTTTTACAAAAGAACTGGTAAAAATTTCGAAGACCTTGCTGCTAAGACTTTGGAAGGTATAGACATTTTCCCACTTTATACCCATGAGAACTATAAAGATTTTGAACATTTGGATTTTACTGCTGGTATTCCACCTTACCTACGTGGTCCATACCCCACAATGTATGTACAACAACCTTGGACGATAAGACAATACGCTGGCTTCTCTACGGCCGAGGAAAGCAACGCTTTTTACCGTCGCAATCTTGCTGCTGGGCAGAAAGGGCTTTCTGTTGCATTCGACCTACCAACACACCGTGGTTATGATTCAGATAATCCCCGTGTAGTTGGAGACGTAGGTAAAGCTGGCGTTGCCATCGACTCTGTCGAGGATATGAAAATACTTTTTGATGGAATACCCCTCGATAAAATTTCAGTTTCGATGACAATGAATGGTGCTGTTCTACCAATTATGGCTTTCTATATCATCGCTGCTGAAGAATCCGGGGTTAAGCAAGAACTGCTTTCTGGTACAATTCAAAATGATATTCTGAAAGAATTCATGGTTCGAAACACATACATCTACCCGCCTGAACCTTCGATGCGAATTATTACAGACATTTTTGCCTACACTGCAAAGTATATGCCTAAGTTCAATTCAATTTCTGTTTCGGGTTATCATATGCAAGAAGCTGGTGCCTCTGCGGACTTGGAACTTGGCTACACTCTTGCCGATGGTTTGGAGTATCTTCGCGCTGGCATTAAAGCTGGACTCAATATTGATGAATTTGCACCACGATTCTCGTTCTTCTTTGCCATAGGCAAAAATTTCTTTATGGAAGTTGCTAAATTGCGTGCGGCAAGACTTCTTTGGGCTAAAATTGTCAAGCAATTCAACCCCAAAGACCCAAAGTCGATGGCATTGCGTACACATTGCCAAACTTCTGGATGGAGCCTTACAGAGCAGGACCCATTCAATAATGTAATTCGAACATGCATCGAGGCGCTTGCTGCAGTATTAGGACATACTCAATCATTGCATACAAATTCTTTGGACGAGGCTATCGCCTTACCTACAGATTTCTCTGCTCGTATTTCTCGTAATACGCAATTGTATATAATGCACGAAACTGGCGTCTGCTGTACAATCGACCCACTTGGGGGTTCTTACTATTTAGAATATCTTACGCACAATCTTGCACTTAAAGCTTGGGAACATATCCAAGAAATTGAACAGCTCGGCGGAATGGCGCAGGCAATTAAAACTGGATTGCCTAAAATGAAAATAGAGCAAATTGCTGCTATGCGGCAGGCAATGATTGATTCCGGCGAAGAAACTATTATTGGCGTCAATAAATACAGAATTGAAGATGAACCTGCTATTCCAATTTTAGAAGTGGACAACACTGCAGTTCGAGAAAAGCAAATACAAAGACTTCAAGAATTAAAAGCAAAACGAGACCAAACACTCGTCCAGCAAAAACTAGACGCACTCACTCATTGTGCTCAAACAGGCGAAGGGAATTTGCTTGAACTTGCTGTCGATGCTGCTCGTTCTCGGGCAACTTTGGGCGAAATTTCTTTTGCCCTTGAAAAAGTTTGGGGTAGACATAGGGCTGTTATCCGTTCCTTTACTGGGGTTTATAGTTCAGCGTATGCAAACCGAGATGAAATCGAAGAGGTACGAAAACTTACCGATAAATTCGAGCTACTTGCTGGACGACGCCCAAGAATTCTTGTTGCCAAATTAGGTCAAGATGGGCACGACAGGGGCGCCAAAGTAATCGCAACATCTTTTGCCGATATGGGATTTGATGTAGACATTGGACCCTTGTTTCAAACACCAGACGAGGCTGCAAAACAAGCCGTTGAAAACGACGTCCATATCCTTGGTGTTAGCTCCTTGGCTGCCGGACATAAAACCTTGGTCCCACAACTTATTGATGAACTTAAAAAGTATGGTCGCGACGACATTATGGTTGTTGTCGGTGGAGTTATTCCACCCCAAGATTATGACTTTCTTTACAAGGCTGGTGTTAGTGATATATTTGGCCCAGGTACTATTATTCCGCGAGCGGCAAAGGAAATTTTAAACAAGATATTCGAAGATTTCCAAAAGCAAGATTAATACATTAAAAAAACAACAAGTTCGCTAACTTAATTTTAACCTAAAATTACTTTACGAAAATGGTCATAAAGTGCTTATTTTTTGAAAATATACCTTTCGAAAGCATTCAAATTTTCTAAATTAATATTATAAAACCTCCAATTTTCTTAATACAAACGAAGGCCAAAAGTCAATTGATTGTATTATGTGGATATCCAATTAATTTTTTTAAATATTTTTTGTAATTTACGTTGGTTAATTATTTGAAAAATAAATTGTTATAATGGAACAAATAGAGACATTATCAAGCATAGAGGGAAGAAGGCTGCTTTTCAGAATATTTCAAGAACTTCGATATCAGAAGCAAATGTCTAATTTATCTATACTTGCATTAACCTGGCAAATTTGCACCAACGAGCGGGAAATTTCAAGATATACTAAAGAAAATGTTCAAGTGCTCCACCCTTTAGGTTTCTTCAGAGGAACTGCGCTATGGATGGAAGAAATAATCAACAGATTTTATTTTTCAACAGTTAATTCTTTTGTATATTTTGGAGCGGCAATATTATTAGTCCTAATTGGTGTCCGAAGGTTTTCTTCCTCGGTCAGCGACACAATTGTAATCGCTGGAGTTGCCTTCGAGGCTTTGATGTTGTTGTTTATGTTCATTGTTATGCTTTTTACTCCAAGCGAAGACGCGCTACCTATTAACCAAACCGACCAAGAACCCGAAAAAGAGCTCTTAGTTGAAATTGGTGAAATTGCAACAGATTTTGCGACGGCTGTTTCCAAACTCGAATCATTAGGCGACAATGTAACTAATCTACTAATACAACAAACGGAAATACTTACTTTGCTCCGCGAATCTAATGAGATGACTCGGCAAATTATCTCCCCAAATCCACGGCTCTTAGAAGTGATGGAGCGAACAAACCAATCATTGGAAGAATTCAATAAAACTTTGCAACTGCTGAATCAAAGTGCAGCCCAACTAAAACAAGAAGAAATTGAAATAGCTGTACGAAGGGAATTGGAAAAGTTTTTTGCTAATATGATAAATAACAAAAATGCAAAGCAGTAAAAGAAGACGCCGCATCGTTGAAATATATTTCATTTTGTATTTGGCAGCCTTGATTTTCATCCTTCCCGAGAGCAGTTTTAAGCCTGGAGGTGGTAACGGCCAAGAAATAATTGGAGATTTCCAAAGCGGATTTTCGCTTATCCCAGAAAAATCTGCACTTATTTGCAACGCTATTGTTGAACCAAATGGGTACCGTATCACTAAAATCGATTCCACTAATGTTATTTTCTATACAGGCGATTTCGAAGATATTCAATTCGAATTCACAATTGAAGACCAAACTACTAATCGATCTGTAACATTAAGACCAGACAAAAACTATTCAGCAAAATATTTCCGCGTCGTTGAAGTTCCCGATAAAAAAGCTGCTATTTTTTACTGGCGACCGCAATACCTCGAAAATTTCAATACTACTTATTTGGTAAAAGTAGTTGCAACTGCAAAAAGCAAAAAAGCTTTCGGTACCAAATATCCCGAACGTTTCACCTACAAAGCTACAGCCCAGTTTACTTTGCTCGTTGTTTTGATGAATGCAGTTACTGGCGAGCAAACCATTGCACAAGGTCCCAATCAAAGCCCTTCGTTCCCGATGAACATCTTTGAGCAATCTCAACAAATCCCAACTGGTTTCGGTGTTGGAAAAGTTTCAATTAGTGTAACTACTCCAAATGTAGTTCAATTAGCATATCAACAATGGACAAATACAATTAATGCAACCAATGTCAATCTTGCCTCCGACGCAAAATTGGATTTAGTTGTCAAAACTGAACCTGAGAACAATGGTGGGACTGCTCAAATTTCCGAAACCAAGCCCGATTATGTTGTAATTCGTGGAAAAACTCCCGGCTACGGACGTATGAGCGTAGAACTTGTAATTAGACGGAAATACGATGGGCAAGAAGCCAGAACTTCTTTTGTAGTCGTTCCCCAGCAAATTGAAAAGCCCATTTTCCGTGAATATATCTATCCTGGTCAGACAGATACTATCGACCCAAGGCTGCCCCTAGTTGGAGGTGAATTGAAAACCTTAATTAAAGAAGGAAACAAAATTAGAGCCTCGAGTTTTGGCGGAAGCCCGATATACTTTACCCCCGAACTTGCAGATACTGGTAAACGTCTTTCTTTGGAAAGATACATAGATAACAATTTGCTTGGCCAAGTTTATACCATTTATGTATTAGATTTTCCATTGCCCAAAATTCTCGACGTAATAAATACTGGCAATCGCGTTGTCAAAGTTGTAACGCAAGCATTTGGGATTTTCAACCGCGAACGCAACGAAATTGTCCGTTTGGAGATCGATGGAAATGTCTCCGAAAAGTATATCGACCTCCGAGGGGAACTACAAGATTTTAACGGAAACCCACCTTACCGCAAACAATACTTCCAGCTTAAACCAAAGGACGCTACTAAACCATTTGTTTTTAACGTAGTTGCAGTAGATAGGTACGGAAGGCGCACATCACCTCGAAAGGTCGTTGCAGATTAATCTCTTTCTTTCGCTAATAAAATCTTTTCAAATCCAAACGATCTTGGTTATATTAAAAAAGTAAACCAACACAGTAAGCTAAGTTTTTTAATTTTATTACAACTATGACTGCGTAATTTTTGTCAAATGGAAATACACATTGCATCTCTTTTACTTCTATTTTGGAACTCCACATTCAAAATTATCCTAAAACAAAAAACTAACTTCTTTCATTTTCAACCAAATCTATGCAAAAAATTGTCTTACGCCTGCTTAATTTTTGACTCAAGAAAAAATACTTTAACCGACAGGATATTGAAGATTATTATTAAAAATTTGACTAATCAAAGCATTATCATTTTAAAAACAGTAACCCACCCCAAATCTCAAGTAATTTTAAAGAATTTTTAGTTATTCGAAAACATTAAATTCAACTTTATCAATAGTGCCTTTGTAATACTCAAAATCACCCTCAGGTAAATGCCAAATAGCTTTCACCTCTTGGCAAATCTTGATATTATCCTGCAGTTTGTAACTATCGACAATTGCAGAGAACCTAACTTTTTGATAAGTGCCTTTGCCAACCGAATAGTATCTGTCATCCGTTTCAAAATGTGTAAACAACCCCTCGTCATTAAAGCGAAAGATTCCAGTAACAATAAACCCATTGTCTGAAAGCTTTCCTCGAACAGAATTCTCATCAATTTGTTCCCATTTTACATTATCTAGTAAAAGGTAGCCGGGGACAAACATAAACTCGCAAAAAACTGTTATCAATGCCGATTGTGCAGTTTCTTTGCTATTATCAAAAACAACTTGGATGCAATTCAAAAGCTTGCCATTCACCTCTCCATAACCACCTCGGTAAATATCTCGTGCAGCAATTGGCATATACAAAAATTTCATATATGCTACTCTTCCTATAGGTTGCACAGAGTTAAATTGCATTGTATGCAGTTTACCCCAATCCTTTTTGGGTGACAATTTCAACCAGCTATAAGCCCAATAAACATTAGCATTGAATGGGATAGGGGTGTTAATGTAATTACAAACTCGCAGGTACTTTTTCAAGACTTCTGGCAAGCACTTTATTATTTCTTCTGTGAAAACTTCAGTTTTGCAACCCTTATTCATTTTTAAAAATTCAGCTTTGTCTTTCAAATAAATTTTTTTCATATTATACCCGAAAAATGGTATTTATACTTAATTATATCCAAATTTTTAAATCTTAAGAAATAGCAAACAGAACAAACTAGTTTCAGAGTTTTATAATAATTATCTTCCACCTCAAAAATTCAGTATTTTATTTGTGGGATTGATTGCAATGATATGGAAGTCGTTGTCGATAGGCTCGATTGCAAGAATCTTCACCCCTATTGCCTGGTGCAATGATGTAATGGAATACCCACTGAAAGCATTTTTGCCCCCGGGAATAATTTTGGGTGCAACAAAGAAATGAATTTCGTCCCAAAGATTTTCTTTAACAAAATTGGATAATACAGACGATCCTCCTTCGACAAGTATAGCACTTACTTGAAACTCGTCCTTTAACTTTTCCACCAAAGCGTGAATATCAATTTTGTCCTCGTAGGAAGGAAGATGAATAAATTTCACCCCACCAATTTTAAGATTCTCCATTTTTCGAGTGGGATGTAAGTTTGCGTCCACAGCAACAATCGTCGATTTTCTAACTTCGTCAATAAATACCTTTAGCTCCAAAGGTAAAGAAAGATTAGTATCCAAAATAACCCGAAAAGGAGTTTTACCCTCTGTTTCGTGAAGCGTCAGACTTGGATTATCTTTCAATGCAGTTGTTTTACCCACAACAATAGCATCGACTTCACGCCGCAATAAATGCCCATATTTCCTACTTTCTTTTGACGTAATCCATTGTGATTCACTTGTTTTGGTCGCAATTGAACCATCAAGGCTTTGTGCTACTTTCAAGATAACATAGGCTCGGCTTTCCAAAATGTTATTGAAGAAAAACCTATTTACCCATTTGCATTCCTTTTCCAAAATTCCAACCTCAACGTCAATGCCTGCGGATTTGAGCTTTTCAATTCCTTTCCCCGAAACAACAGGATTGGGATCGATGGTTCCAATTATTACCTTAGAAAACTTTTTTTCAATAATAGCATCCACACAAGGTGGATTTTTACCAAAATGAGCGCAAGGCTCAAGATTGACAACAAGCGTTGCACTTTCTAAATCGATGCCTTGGGAGTTTTCAATTGCTTCGATCTCTGCGTGAGGTCCACCAAAATATTTGTGATAGCCTTCGGCAACAATTTGTCCATCTTTTACTATTACAGCACCAACTCTTGGGTTGGGATGTGTGTAATTTGCACCAAGTTTTGCAAGCTCAATCGCTCTTTGCATCCATTCTTTTGAGTTCATTTTTTATCTTTCTTTAACTCTAACTTTATATTTTTTAGAATGTTACTTGGTTTTGTAGGCAAAATATATGCCACATTAATTTCCCCCTCTTCCACAAATTTACCATTGTTGTCGCGCCTATTCCACGGGACGAAGTACCTATGAGCCTTTCCGACTTCTATTGGCTCAACTTGGGCAATAATTTGTAAAAAATTCAAATCGTAGCTTGAATTCCAAATCGTTTTGCCAAGGTTGTTTGATAATTCAATTCGAAGTCGTTCGGAGGAGGGAAAATATTCCTCTTCGATTGGTTTAAATCGGATCAAGTCCAGAACAAATGCAAAAAGTGAGTCATTCAAGGTTAAAATCTGGGGAATTGCTTCGAACTTTTCTTTGGTTTCTTTGAAAATAACCTCAAGATCATATTGAGCTCGGTTTGCAATTATATGAACTTTCCCACAACTTTTCTTATCAATTTGTCTTTTAGTCTCAATATTGAACAACCAAGCTGGAACATCCACAGCGTATTCTTGTCTCGTTTCAATTGAAATGGGAGCAAAGTCTATTCGCTTTCCCTCGCATTCAACCCAGCACTCCTCAATTAAGATTTTTGCATTCGATGAATATGGTGAAGCGGTTTTAAGATAAACCAAGTATTTATCAAATTTTTCACCTGGTATTTTGTACCCTAAGACTTCAAATAATTGATTAGTTGGATTGACCTTTTGCTTTTCAACATTCTTTGAATGGCAATTTGCAAGTAAAATACACAAAGCCACGAAATACAATACACTTTTCATACGAGAATCTCCTTGTAAAAAACACATTTTTTTAAAACCATCGATATTTGCTTTAGCATTTGAATTAGAAACAATTTTTGCTCGAAATTGGAAAAGTGTATGATAAACAACACGCAAAAGCGATTTGTTGAAGCAATTAAAATAGGACTGTTTATCGCAAGTGACGAAAGTAAAAAAACCAAAAAGCCGGGTTTCTTTGGAAAACAAAGTAAACAAAGAAGCAATTTTCCTTCTAACACTCAATAAGCTTTTATTAACTTTCCTGAAAAGAAAATAGGATTCAAAGACATTGGAAGGATGTTTTGCTGAATCATCAATAAAACGAAGATTCAAATTATTTGAAGAAGAATTCTGAATCATTTCAAGCAATTTTGTGCTACAATCAACTTTCACTCTTTCTCTGCAAGGTAATAATTAAAAGTATCGGAAATAATTTCTTTATTTAAGATAATAAAGTTCATAGAATGAAGGTAATTTTCAATGGTACTTGCACTTAAGCGCTCGTGCAAAGGAGGACCTTGCTCCATCTCCTTGTCAAGCCACTCAATCAAAATTAATTTACCCCTTGATTTTAGAATTCGTCGAAGTTCTGCAAGAAATATTTCTTTCTTTTCGACTTCGTGCAAAACATTTGAAATCAAAACAAAATCTACACTTGAATTTGATAAAGGCAAGCAAGAGGGCATAACCTGAATTAGCTTAATAATGGAAAGTAACTCCTTTTCAATTGAAGCTTTCAAATGCTCCAGCATTTCGGAAGAAATGTCGCAAGCATAAACTTTTCCATTATTTCCTACGATACTTGCCGCTGGTAGGGAAAAATAACCAGTACCGCAACCAATATCTGCTATAAAATCACCATGTTTCAGACCAGACTTTAATAGAATTTCCCCTGGTGGAAGGATTTTTCTTCGTTCTGGTGTATCGAGCTTATCCTTGTTTTTAGGGTCGAAAATCATATTTACAATTCAAGTACAAATACGAATTTAAACAAATAAAAAAACTAATTAACGAAGGAATTTAGTAATTTACTTTATATAAATTAACTATATAAATCGATTATTGATTATTAATTATAATTGCTTGACCCACATATTGGAATTTAAAAATTGTAGTGTTGAAGGACAGATTGGCTACAGAAAGACTCTGCAGGAATATTTTTTCAAAATCTTTTTTGGCCTGGCAGGAGTGTTATTGAGTTTTACAACTCGGCAGAAAATTGTGCGTGAACGTAGCCGATCAGTTTTAACGCACAATAATTTATGCTCGCAATAAAGTTGTCGCAAAACATTCTGAAATAATTTCACAATGTGAAAGTATTGGGTTTGACTATTTAGGTGCATTTATTTGGTACAAGAACTACTATGAACACCTCTGGAGGTGCTAACGCAAAACACTTAATGATTGGAAGAATTATTATTTATCAAATGTTTACCCTAAGAAATATTTGGAAAACGTAGGAAAAATTTTTTAAAAGCAACAGACATTTGCAACGTGGAAATCGAAAATTTAACTGAAGATGATTACATAAATTAAATTTTTAATCTTATTATTAGTGAACTTCCGATGGGTATCAATCAGAAATACAAACCATTTATGGTCAACTTGAAAAATTACTAGGCGTCAAGATTTATCCAGCCCGGATGATTGGGATAGATGCTAGAATGTGGACTATTACATAAAAGCGAATAACTTTATTGGCCTGCAAATTAAACCCGGAAGTTATGAATATCTTCCTCAAATCATAAACGAAAGAGAGCAACAGAAAAAACGCACGAGAAATTTACCAACAAATACCGCAGCCGTGTTTCTTATATATACTTTATTACACGAAGATAAAAGAAAAAAATTAAAATTTTGATCTTGTAAAAGAAATAATAAAAGAAAAAGTTATAAGTTCAAATTGTACTTTTTTTCATTTTACTCAATTATCTTTCAAAAAGGCAGATGGCTAATTTTTTTTGCAAGTAAAAATTTTAAGAGAATTTGCAGAAATATTTTTTAAAATTAAATGTTCTTTAAGTAAGTGCTTCAGGTTGAAATAATTTACAAACAAAACCCCTAAAACATTTTGAAAATTAGTATTCTTTTAATAATTTCTAATTTTGTAATTATTTGAAAAATGAAAAAGGTTGTTGGAATTGGTCTTTTGATTTCTATTTTTCCCCTGTTACTCCACTCACAATTTATAAACAATTCCAAAGTGCAACTAATTTTAAAAGGCAAAGTCACAGATGAGTTTACAGGAAATCCAGTAGGAGCAATAATAGAATTTCGAACCAATATTGGGAAAAAATTCAAAATCAAATCTGATTCTGTTTCAGGAGCATATCAACAAGTATTTCAAAGCGGGGATAATATAGAAGTTATTATTTACGACTGGGATGTTGTACGACAAAAATTTACTTTACAATTACCCGATACAAATAAATATGCAGAAATTGAACAAGACTTTGTGGTAAAACATCTTAGAGAAGGCATTGTCGCATACAAGTTTGACTGTTTTGAAGCTGGCAGGCCCGATATGCTCCCAAACTGCAAAGATAGCATTTTATATTTAGACGAAGTCCTACGATTCAATAGGAATGTCAAGTTCGAAATACAAGTAACTGGTTTCGACACATACATCAAAACTAAAAAGGTACACACAGTACAAAAAGTTGTAACAGAGAAGAAAAAGAAAAAGACGATAACGGAAGAAGTTGTCTCGATAGAAGAGCCTCCAGCAGAAAAAATAAAAGATTTGGTAGATAAAAGAACTGCTGAAATAAATAAAATTATCCAAGAAATTCCCCGTAGCAAAGGGAAATTGTTTGTTGCACCAATTTACCAAAGTGGAGATTTTACCTCAACCGGCGAACCGAAACCCTTTGAAATCTTTATAGTTGTAAAGGAACTAAAAAACATTTTAGAAAAATAAAATCACAACAAAAACCAAATAAAATGAAAAAAGAAATTACTCCCTATAGTTTCGACCCAACAGCAGAGAAATTTATTCAACTTGCTTTGGATTTCGAAAAAAGTATTGCTTTTATGGTCGCTGCTGAATTTGGCATTTTCTCTGTAATTGGAGAAGACTTCAAAACTGCTGATGAAATAGCCCAATCAGTTGGAAGCCCATCCAGAGGAATATCTCGGCTCTTAAATTCTCTTGTTGCCACAGGTTTACTCCAAAAAAATGGTCAAAAATATGGAAACACCCCCGAAGCAAAGGAGTATTTAGTACGAGGTGGCCCTAACTTTATGGGAAACTTTCGTTTAATGAAATTTTTGCTGAAAAGATGGCTCCATTTGAAAGAAACAATTGAAGCTGGTGAACCTTATCCACCTTTATATTTATCAACAATTTCACCTGATGACATAGAAAGCATTCTCTTCCTAATGAATTGGCGCTCAAATCGCCAAGCACCAGAATTTGTTCGCTACATTGATACTTCTAAAATAATGAAAGCTCTTGATTTTGGTACCGGCTCCGGTTCGTTCGGACTTGAACTTCTAAAAATTAATATTAACATCGAACTGGTGCTTTTTGATTATCCAGAATTCATTCCTTTTACTTTGAAATTTGTCGAAAAAAAGGGATTTTCTGGCTTTGCTAAAGTCATTTCTGGGGATCTTCTCACTTCTGAAATTGGCAAAGACTACGATTTAGTCATCGTTTCGAATGTCCTCCGTTATTTTTCCTTCAAAGAAGGAATGATTATCTTAAATAAGATTTTTGATGCTTTGAAAAGAAAAGGTAAAATTGTTGTCCAAGAAAATTTAATTGACAACGACAGAACCAGCCCACTTTTCGCTACCCTCGAATCGCTTAGACTTTTACTTTTAACACAACAAGGCGACCTACTTACAGAAACCGAGGTGCTTCTAATGATGAAAGAAGCTTGGTTTTCAGATATTCAAATTTTCAAAACTTCCTATGGTTCCACTTTGTTCATTGGCGAAAGATAGATGCTATGAAATTATTTGTTCTTCTATTTTTTTTTGTCTTCGCATCTTGTGCAAACGACAAAAAAGAATTGAAAGATAATTTTGAACCAAAACAAAAAGAAAACAAAGAAGTTAACAAACCATTAAACACAAAACCAATAATTCCAATATTTCCTATTAAAGTACTAAGAACTATTCCCCACGACACTCTTGCCTTTACTCAAGGGTTGCTTTTTTACAATGGCTACATTTATGAAAGTACTGGACAATACGGTCATTCCTCTCTGCGTAAAATCAACCCATTTAACGGAAAGATCGAACAAATTGTGGAAATCGAAAAGGTTTATTTCGCCGAAGGTATAGCTTTGCACAATGGCAAACTTTATATGCTTACTTGGCGCGATGGATTTTGTTTTATATTCAATATTAAGACTTTCCAAAAAGAGGATGAGATCCATTTCCTCGGCGAAGGTTGGGGGTTAACTAACTACGACCAAAATCTCCTTGTTCAAAGTGATGGAACTAATATCCTTAAAATTCTCGACCCAAGCAACTTTAATGTTGTTAATACTCTTGTGGTTTTTGCAGACACCTACCCAATTTCAAATTTAAATGAATTGGAAAATGTCGAAGGAGACATCTGGGCAAATATCTGGATGAAAGATTCAATTGCTGTCATCGACAAGAACACTGGCAAAGTTAAGTTTTTCGTTGATGTCTCCCCACTAAGAAATTATTTGCCTAAAAACGCATATGTGGACGTTATTAATGGCATCGCTTACAACCAAAAAACTAAAAAGATATATCTAACTGGAAAATTTTGGCCCTTTCTTTTCGAAGTCGAACTAATTAAATAATTTATTTCCTATAATATTCTATTAATTCGTTTTCAAAACTTTGCTTACAAATTTCCCCGAATTTGTAATTACTTCGATAAAGTACATACCTGCGGGAAAGCCTCTAAAATCAATCTCTTTTCCATAAAAGTTGCTTAACTCTAAAAGTGATTCGCCCAAGAGATTTCTAATCTTAATGTCGAGAATTGTACTATTTAAATTAAAATATAGAAAATCCACGACCGGATTAGGATAAACAAAGTCGTTCGAGCTTTGTTCTTCTTCGACATCCCGGGTTGGGTCCGGTGGTGTCGGACAAACCATCCAAGAAAGTAGCTCGTGGCTTTGATATGCACAACCAGTTGCCGATGTAAAACCAAGATATGCTCGATAGCCTCGGTCAAGTTTCAAAAGCGAAAAGAGGTCGAAATTCCTAATTACAAGAACTGGATCTTTAAATTCTTGTGTAGTATCGAAATAAATTTCCAATCTTTTTTCCTTTTCGTTATAAACCACTTTCGAATAGTATATAGTGCCGTCATTCAAAATTTGAAGAATCTTAGAATTAATCCCAAGAGTGTAGGGGGATTGGTGTTTCGAAGAGTTTGCCTTTTGCCCAAATGATTGAACTGCAATATGATTTCCATTAGGATCGAAGAAATTTTCGATTTGTGTGGAATCATTAGAAAACAAATCAAACTCGATGGCAACACTATTGGGAATTCCATCGTAGCCAATGCCACCACCATGGGTTCCAAGAGCATATGGTATAAAATTCTGAATTACAAAAGCTAAACCATCGGCACCCGGAATAGATGAATCCTCGCAGGTATTATTGGAACCATTTCGAATACGGAAAGAAAATTCTGTGCGAAAGCCAGAAATAACAGGTATTGGGTCAGAATACCAAATTGCTCCCGAGTTATTGAAAGCTGGAGGAGCCAATTGTATGTAGTTGCCAACTTTCGAAGCATTTCCAACAAAGATTATTTTTAGTGGATTTTCAAATGTTGGAAAACTAAATTCAGTAAAGTCGCAATCGGTACGATAGAAAACCAATGCCACCAACTTCGCTTCGATGCACTCGTTACCAATTCTTATAAATACTGTATCGTGTTTTGATGGTGTCTCGTTGAGTACAAAATGCAAAGTATCGAACTTGCCGGAATTGACTATAAAAGGTAGTTTTCCTTTGAACTGAAAGTTTAAATTACTACTAATATTCAACAAAGAAACATTCACATTGCCTTTCCCGTAATTGTAAATTGGTATCGAGATATCAAGTGGAACACCCTGTGTGTAATTCACAAAAATATATTGATAATTATTAGGTGTACCAGAAGGATGCTTTAGTGTGAATCCAAAAATTTCGCGAGCAACGATATTAAGATTTCCAGAAGAATCTGCAATAAGCAAGCTAAAACTACCATCTTGAAAAGGATCATTTAGCTCAAGCTCCACGGTTACTTCTTTTTGCCCTTTCCAATTTTTTGGCGACACAGACCATTTTATGTTGTTGGAATTTTCGCCAATATACAGTGTATCTATCCAGGTATCTAAGTTATCTACTTCCGAAAATTTAAGAAACTCTTTGAAACAATAAATAGAGTCTTGTATTAACTTTGGTGGGTTCCAATCTCTTCCCTGGAAATACATCCCACCAATATAACCATAAGAATTGGCAGGACCATATCCATAAGCATAAACACCAATTGGTTTTGTGGAATTTACAGTATGTTGTCCTTCAGAAACCAGAACATTTGCATAATAGAAACTTGAATTTGGTATTTGTTTATACAATCCAGGGGAAACAACAGCCCCATCGATCTTCGTTGATGTTAAAGCATCTTGTGGCACAACCAATGTTATGTAATGTTCTAGATAGACTTTGGTATACTGAAAATTTTCTTGAATTTCGTAGGCTTGAATATTTATCAATTTACAATTTTCAATAAATTGTTCCTCGGGAGGAATAATCATCATAAATGGGTCGCTGATGTAAGAAGCTCCACCATCATTAGAGGTCTTTTTGTATTGTGCGACGAGAATTGGACCATTTGCAGTTATTGTACCTGCTTGATTTATAGGAGCTTCGTAATATTGCCCTCTGTTGAGTGTTGCAACAAGAGTTTTGTTAAAATATACATTAGTGTTGTTATTGGCAGCGAGAACACGATAAATGTCAAATCCAGAATTGGTGATTTGAGCGGGTTTCGGGAATGGCACTATAAAAGCACTTTTGCCCCAAGCTTGAATTGGTGGTATTTGTTCACAAAGGAAATCCCTCGATGGTGAGGTTGCACCTATAAAAGCTTCGACCGGTAGGGTTGCTCTTTGATGTCCAGCAAATAATGCAATTGGTTTGTTTGCCGTTACAATTGTTCCAGTCAAATCTCCAGTAGGATTAGCCGTGGAGATTTCTGCTTGCACAAGATAAACTTGCCCTTTGTTTAGTAAAACCTCCTGTGGTAAGTCTCCATTGGCATAGGTTTTTGTTGTTGGCTGAATATTTACCAATGTGGAGTCTTCGACAGCAACAGCAGCAAATTGGGATGGTGTTCTCCCAAGCTGCGAGGCAAAATAGCCATCGTTCTTATATGCAAGCACAATGTAATCTTTGCCTAAAGACTGTGTTGGAAGTACAAGAAAAGCATCGCTGGATTTATTCCCCTGACTATGAGCATAGACATTAATATTATCTTCTGCAGTGACGTGGAAGGATAAATAAACTGGAACTTCATTCATATTCCGCTTCCACTCAGTTGCCATATCATTAAATCCAACAAGTTCATAATTGTTGAAAGGTACCTTGAAAATATAAATTTGATTTGGGTCGGCGATTGAAAAACTTTTGCTTTGTGGATTCCCGAAAATATCGTAATAATCAATTTTGCCATTTGTTGCCTTTTCTCCAGCAATGAATATATAAATTGAATCACCGAGTCTAAATAAATCATTCGAATGAAATTTGTAATTGTGATAATTAGGCAAAAATGTTATCCAAAAATCCTTTCCACGACTATCGATCGTTTGGGATTGGGAATTAATGAAAGGAAGCAAAAAAAATACAAGCATTAATAAAAAGTACCTTTTCATATTATACTCCCAAATTTGACTATAAAATTTTAAAAAATTCTTTGTTATATCCTTCAAATTACTTAAAATTTTTTAACTTTTAAACTGAACTGACCCTAAATCAATTCTTAATAAATTTCATTTTCTTCCACCCATTGCCAGTATCGATAAAAACAAAATAAATACCATTACTCAAGAACGACACATCAATTTGCGCAAGTCCATTAGTAATGTGATTCTTGCCCGAAAAAACTAATCTTCCAAATACATCGTATATCGAAAAGTCAACCATTGCTGTAACCACCGGAATCCTTATTATAACTTTATCATTAAGGTAGAAACAATAATAATCCTCTCGATTTTCTTCTTCTATAGACGTATAAATATTGGATGAAAAAAGAGAGACTACCTTTCGACCAAGGTTGGTATTAAACGATACGAATGGTGGAAGTGAATCGATCCAAAAAGTAAGTTCATTAAAAGGTAAAATAACAACTGTATCTAAAGTCTTATTGTTTGGAAGTAAAAAATTTAGCTCCACGGGTATGTTAAAATATTGCCCGTAACTATGTGGTTGGGTTTGACGAATTGTTAAAAATGCCGAGGCCTTATTTAGGTTATGCACATATTGAGTAACCCTAATTTCGAGATTTGGATAGCCAGATTGAAATACCCATTGCTCGAAAAACCAGTAAAGGTTTTGTAAAGTATACCCTACCGAATAATTTAAAAAGTCATTTGTAGAACAGGACTGATAAGCAAAGTAATCCAAATAATTCCTAATTAAATCGAAAAACATCTCGTCGCCAAGCATGTAACGAAGCATTCCAATAACAACTGCACCTTTTACATAGATAGTCGAAGGATAATTCGAAGACGGCGATTTGCGAGAAAAGCCATAAAGAGGGAGTAAGCCTTCTTTTTTTGTAACATAATTTATATAGTAATTTTTCTTTCTAAGCAAGTCTTTAAGATAAGCGTCGGTCCCAAACATCATGTCCAAATACACAGATTCAGAAAAGGTAGCAAAAGATTCGTTGAACCAAGCATCGCGGAAATCGAGGGGAGAAACAGAATTCCCAAACCATTGGTGCGAAAGCTCATGCAAGGCCATAATATTGTTTGTATCTCTATTGGTATATAATCTTTGCACATAATTGCTAGGAAAGGTTATCATTGTTTGGTGTTCCATTGCACCATTTTCAAAAGGTACTACTACATACCCGATTTGTTCAAAAGGATATCTGCCAAAACGGTTTTGCAATGAATAAAAATATTTGGCAAAATTATTGAAAGCAAACAATACAGCCTCTTCATCTTGTGGTAAGTAATAAACAACTTTTTCGATGTTGCCAGGCAAATTCCATGGGTCCAAAGTTGCTTTCTTAAATCTTCCTAATGCAAAAGTCATCAAGTATGTAGCAATAGGAAACTTTGAACTTGCTACTATGTAGTTGGCAGAGTCGCCAACCAAGCCAAATTCTTCGATTTTTCCATTTGTTGCAACTTGAAATCCAAGGGGAAAAATAAATTTAAATTTAAATGTTGCTTTGTCCGATGGATGGTCGTAACTTGGAAGCCAGTGCTGGGTTGCAGAAACATATTCATTTTGGAAGCCGACACCGTTTGCAAAAAATACACTATCGATTAGAAATACACCACCAAAGGGATTATTCCCACCTTCGTTTGTAGCTACCCCGGAATAATAAATCGTGGCTACTACAGTGTCTCCTTCGTTCCCCTCTAAATTCGATAATATGTAATAAGAGTAATCCAAGGTATCTTCTCGTTGGAACGTAACCGACACTTTTTTGCCAAGATAAAAAGCTGAGTCTACGTTTAAGTCTTTTAAATGAAAATAAAAATTTTTGCCTTGTGGGTTTTGTGTCCACTTGAAATATATAGAACAAACGCCAGATATCCTTTTTTCCATACCCTTTAACAAATCAATTGTTGCATCGTAGTGGACAACATCAAATGGTTGTTGCTTGTATTCAGTAGGCAACGAAATTGGATTTTGGGAATAAGATAAAAATGAAGAAATAATTAAGAAAAGGATAAAAAAATCCGAAAAACGCAATAATCTCATCGCCAAACCCTTAAAATAAATTTCTAAATTATTTAAAATAGTTGTAATTTTGCAGTCGATTTTATTTTTTTGGAAATTTATGAAAATTATACCAGTTGTTGCTGGTATTTTAGAAACAAATTGCTTTTTGGTGGTCAACAAAAAGACCAAAACTGCATTATTAGTCGATGCACCACCCGAAAGCAAGGAAATAATATTAAATAAATTGAACGAGG
Organism: uncultured Hyphomicrobiales bacterium; assembly: GCA_964524325.1. Lineage (GTDB taxonomy): Bacteria > Bacteroidota > Ignavibacteria > Kapaibacteriales > UBA2268 > Naka2016. The sequence continues at coordinate 9,948 of CAZGCT010000013.1, read as the reverse complement.
AAGATTGCAAACTCGAAGCAATTCTTCTAACACATTCTCATTGGGACCACTGCGCAGACGCTGCAAAGATAAAACGCGAAACTAATGCCAAAATTTATGTTCATCGAGCAGACAATTACCGATTGCTTTCCCCGATGGACCATACTTTATTCGAAATTAATTTTGTCATTGAGCCATGCAGCGCAGATGTTCTTATCGATAGAAACGATATTTTTGAATTTGCAACCGCCACAACAAAGGTAATTCATACTCCAGGCCATACCGAAGGTAGCGTAGCATACATCTTCGATTCTTTAAAATGTGCTTTTGTCGGCGATACTATTTTTTACCTTTCCGTCGGAAGGACAGACCTTCCCGGCGGGGATCCAGCGCTTTTGCAAGAAAGTTTAAACAAAATACTTAATGAACTACCCGAAGATTACCAACTTTATGTTGGACATTATAAGCAAACAACTGTTGGATTTGAAAAGAGTTACAACCCATACTTAATGTTATTTTAGAAAAAACAATTATGAATTTTTTTTCATTTTTATTTAATTATTTTGTTAGAAAAAAGTTCATAAGTTTGCTTTTCTATTTATTGGCAATTGGGTGTTATTCATTTAAAGGTGGGAGTTTACCCGAGCATATTAAAACTGTTTCCTTTGCTCCGGTTGTCGATAATAGTAATTATGGTAATCCCATTTATAGGGATATGTTTGTAAATGAATTAATGAAAAAATTTAAAAGTGATAATAGTTTAAAAGTAATAGAAGGTACAGGCGACAGCAAACTATCAGTAACCATAAATGCAATCCGAGACGAAACAGCTTTCGTTAAACCCGGAGAATTGGAAAAAGAAAGGAAAATTACTATGGATGTAACAGTTGAATTTTTTGATGCTGTAAAAAACAAAAGCATATTCAACCGAAAATTTTCCAACTACGCTATTTACAGCGTAGCATCTATTCCTACGTCTCGGGATAAAGCCATCGAGGAAGTTATTACCAAACTCACCGATGACATTTTATTAGCAACAGTGTCAGGTTGGTAATATGCAATATTTTACCCACTATTCGTCCATTCTCTTCTTATTATTAATTATTTAAAAATTTTTGAATTATTTATGAATACAAGGGTATGTCCATAAATATGAGGTTTAAAACAATCTATGGAATATGCTATACTAATTTTTTATTTTCTTTCGCTATCAATTTTGTTTCTTTTTGGGATTCATGGTTTATTCTTACTTTATTATTATCATAAGACCCAGCAAATTCCACTTCCCAACTACGGGCTTCCGGAAGAGTTGCCCGTTGTTACTATTCAATTACCAATTTTTAACGAACTTTACGTTGTCGAGCGATTAATTCGGCACGTATGTAAAATTCGCTATCCAAAAGATAAACTAGAAATACAGGTCCTCGACGACTCCACAGACGAAACACAAGAAGTAGCTAAAAAATTGGTCGAAGAATTTCGCGCTAAGGGGTTCGACATCCATTACCTTCATCGCAGTAACCGAGAAGGTTTCAAGGCTGGTGCTTTAAAATATGGTCTCGAATTAGCCAAAGGTAAATTTATTGCTGTTTTCGATGCAGATTTCGTACCAGCCGAAGATTTCCTCGAAAAAACTATTCCATATTTCAACGACCCTCAAGTCGGTATGGTACAAACTCGTTGGGGGCATCTAAATGAAGATTACTCTTTCTTAACACGAGCTTTAGCCCTTTCCCTCGATGGTCATTTTGTTATTGAACAGCAAGCCCGAAATAGGGCTGGTTTTTTCATTAATTTCAATGGTACTGCTGGCATTTGGCGCAAAGATACTATCATTGATGCTGGAAATTGGCAACCCGATACTTTAACAGAAGACCTGGACTTGAGCTATCGTGCACAACTCAAAGGATGGAAATTTGTTTTCCTCAACGATGTTGTTTCCCCAGCCGAATTGCCCGCAGATATTAACGCTCTGAAAACTCAACAATTCCGCTGGACCAAGGGTGCTGTCGAAACCGCAAAGAAAATCATTCCAATGCTGCTCAAAGCTAATCTTAACTGGAAAATAAAGCTCGAAGGTATTATCCATTTGACAAGCAATATTGTTTTTCCGTTCATTCTTATTGTTGCCTTGTTAAATATTCCTCTTGTTGTTATTAAAAATACATTCTCTACATTTGATGTATACTACAACGTAATGAGCGTTTTTGTGCTTGCATCTATATCCTCATTTTTGTTCTATTTATATTCTCAAAAAGCCATTCATATTGATTGGCGCAACAGAATTTTGCTTTTCCCAGTGTTCCTTGCCGGTAGTATGGGGCTGGCTATAAACAATACCAGAGCAGTCATCGAAGCTCTGATTGGGAAAAAATCTGGATTCACAAGAACACCTAAATACCGAATTGTTTCCAACCAAGATGACTGGCGCTTCAAAAAGTATGTACAGCGCCGACTTAATTCCTCTGTTCTCTTCGAGCTATTTCTCGCTGTTTACTATGTAATCGGTATCGGTATTTCCTTGTATTATTTCGAAATAGCCGCAATTCCTTTTCAAATTATGTTCCTTCTTGGCTTTGGTACAATTGGCTATATGTCTATAAAACACGCTCTAGCTACCTCGAAGTAATTATTTTTTTCTTTAAAAAATAGGGGCACACATTAGTGTGCCCTTATTGTTTTTCAATCCAGAATGGATTAACATAAAATTTAAAAACTGTTAACTACCACCTAAAATTCGATATTTAGTTTCGTTTTTTTTTGTTAAACAATTCAAAGGTAACTTATGGTAAAACTTTTTTATTTTGTGCTCTTGTTGATATTTTGTTTAAATCTTTACACCTGTTCCGATGAAAATTCTGTTAACAACAACATCACCTATCCAGAAAAAGCATCGGTTACCAAAAGAGATGTTATTTACACTTCTGCAAATGGTATAAAAATTTTTAATGGGGGTTTCGGTTCTGGTCTTGCATCCAATGAACCTGGGGTTTTTTATCTTTTGACGGACAGAGGTCCAAACCTTGATGGCGCTACATCGAATGATAAAATTTTCCCCAAACCCGATTTCACACCACAAATCGCAAAGTTTAAACTAATAAATGGGCAGTTGAATTTTGAAAAAGTTATACTTTTAAAAGATGAAAGTGGGAAAAATCTAACTGGTTTACCCAACCCTGTGGGTCTTGGGGGGACTGGGGAAAATGCATTAGATCTAAATGGAAATAAAATACAATTCGACCCCAAAGGAATTGACCCCGAAGGAATTGTAGTTATGAAGGATGGCTCTTTCTGGGTTTCGGATGAATATGGACCGCACCTGATTCGCTTTGACGCAAACGGGAAGGCCATAGAGTGGCTAAATCCCTTTGGAACTGGTGTTGGTGGCAAAAAACTCCCAATTGTTTATAAATACAGACGACCTAATCGCGGAATGGAAGGTTTAACCATAACACCTGATGGAAAATATTTGGTCGGAATGATGCAATCTCCTTTGTTGAATCCAAACAAAGATGTTCAAAGATCTGCTACCGCTTGTAGAATTTTATTCTATGAACTTTCTTCTGGAAACTTTAAAGAATACATTTACTTTCTAGAATCAACTTCAACGGCAGTTAGCGAAATTACTGCTATTTCCAATTCTACTTTTTTAGTTCTCGAAAGAGATGGCAAAATCCCCGGTAAAGAGCAAGGAATAATTAAGAAAATATATAAAATAGATATTACAAACGCTACAAATGTTTTTAGCAAAGATGAAAATGGTTTATTAGTTAATGGCAAAACTTTAGAGCAACTTTCAAAAGATGAACTACTTGGAGCTGGAATAAAACCAGTCTCAAAAGAGGAAATTTTCGATATTATGTCGATACCTAACTATCCTCACGACAAACCAGAGGGCTTAGTCGTTATCAGTAATACTATGATTGCTATTGTAAACGACGATGATTTTGGTATTTCATCTGAAAACGGAGCTTTAATTCCCAAAAATATGCCCCTACTTGGAAACAAACAAGATGAAAATGTGATTTATTTCGTTAAGTTGCAAACAAAGTTGTATTAAACAAGCAAGGTTTCAGTTTAAATCATACTACAGTTCAATTTTCTTGGAAGTGGAAAACAAAAATGGATATTTAACTATTTTTAGAAAAGTAATTTAAGGCAAAGGAAATTCAAACATATTTAACTTTATGAAAAATTTAGTTCCTTCGCTTTCATTTGAAGCGAAAGAAACTTTTCCTTTCAAATATTTTTCACAGAGTAATTTAACACTATATGTTCCTAGCCCACGTCCAGCACCTTTTGTTGAAAACGATCTAAGAAAAAGTTGCAACTGATATTCCAAGGGAATAACCCCAGGATTGTGCACCCAAAAAATCAAATGGTCTTCCTCCTTGTTTACTCCAATTGTAACTTTCTCATCTTTGTTAATAGCTTCGGTAGCGTTTTTGACTAGATTAATTATTACTCTTTTCAGAAGAGTTTTATCGGTAGCGAATGTTTCATTCACAGAATTGGAATCAATTATTATCTCTCTTCCTTTGGCAATTAAATTATTTAAAAATATGTTTTTTACAGAATTTATAATCTCCAAAGTATTCACGGGTGCAATAGAAAGCCTAAGTGTCCCTTCCTCTGCGCTGAGCAACATTTTTTGAGCATTTATCTCATCCCAAAGTAAATTAGAAATTTCGTAAATTATGTCCTTTAATTCATACACCTTTTCGGGGTCTTCTTTAAGTACCTGGGAGAATCCAAGTAGGCCATTTAGGGTATTTAGAATATCATGGAAAAATATTTGTTCCAAAGATTGTCTTCTCTTTTCGTTTGAAATATCACGAATTGCATATAATGAGTACTTATTTCCTTTGTATTCATATGGTGTAGCCCACACTCTGAAATCAAAAGCATGATAATCAACATTGAGTATATGGCAATCATGAACAGAAAATTTTCCTTCTAAACTTTCAAGCATTGCCTTTACAGCGGAACACTGTGAGCAAAAAAGTGAAGTACCACAACCACAAGGCAATTTTTGACTATATTGGCAATTCAATGCTTCCCCTAATCTTTTACCTAAAACTTGATCAACACTTTCTAACCCAAGAGTTTCGAGTAACCGTGAATTAGCATAAACAATCTGGCGTTTATCGTTTAGGACTACAAAGATATCAGGAATCGCATCCAGAAAGGTTTTAAGCTCGGGTATCTTAATTAATTCATAGAATCTCTCTTGAACCTGTTCGCTACTTTCCCTTTCAGCAGAAGCGAATTCAGTAAATATTGAATTTTTTGCTGTCATTTTTAAAGTAATTTAAAATGTAAATATAAAAAAATAGATAACTTTTAAAAAAGCATTTATTGATCCTTAATTATTTTTTGTACTGCCAGAGCAAAAGAAAATATTATTGCTTGAAGTAAAATAATAGTTGCACCTGTTGGCAAATCAAGAATAATTGAAAAAATAATTCCAACTTCAGAACTAATTATACCAATCAAAATACTTACAAAAGTCAGTTGACTAAAAGTTTTACTAAGAATTTTCGCAGTAGCCGAAGGTATTACAAGAAACGAAGCAACAAGAAAAATTCCAACCAATTTGACACAAACTACTATTGCAAGGGCAATTAAAATAGATAACAAATAGTTGTCCCTCGATACATTGATTTTATCCACCCGTGCAAGTTCTGGGTCGAACGAAGAATAAGTCCAACGTTTCCAATAAAAAATAGACAAAATAAAAGTAAAAAGTCCAAGCAAATATGAATAAATCAAATCTTCTTTTGAAACCAATAGAATCGACCCAAAAAGATAGGAAAAAGCATCGGAAATATATTGTTTATTTAAAGAAATAAAAAGAATACCAAGCGCAACACTTACTGCAAAAAAAATACCTATAGCTGTGTCGATTTCAATGATAGTATTTTGGTTCAAATATGTTAAAGCTATTGATACAAGTATGGTAAATGGAATTGCAACCCAAAAAGGTTCGAACTGGAGCAAAAGCCCCAAGGCAATTCCACCAAATGCTACGTGGGCTAGTCCATCGCCCAGGAAGCTCATTCGCCGTTGGACAACAAAGCTCCCGTAAAACCCACCAAGATAACCAACAACTGCCCCGGCGAGTAATGCATTTAACGCAAAACTATGGCTAAGCAAATCAAACATTTTTTTCTATAATGAATTCAATCTTATGTTCGTGCCCGAAATGCCCAAATGTCTTTTGAATATTTTCTTCGGTGAAAACTTGCTTTGGTGCTCCAAATGAAATAATTATCCTGCTAAGCAAAAGTACTGAGGTCGAATGATAAAAAGCATATTCCCAATCGTGTGTAACCATAATTATTGTCGTCTGACTATCTTTTTGCAAAGTTTCAAGTAAAACGCTGAAATCTGTTTCGGCAAGAGTATCGATACCAGTTGCTGGCTCATCAAGCAAAAGTAATCGAGGCTTTCTAATTATACTTCGAGCAAGGAAAACACGTTGCAATTCCCCACCGGATAATTTATTGACCTGTCTATTTTCCAAATGCTCTATCCCACAAAAAGTAAGCACATCTCGAACTTCCCTTCGAATTTCTTTCGTATACAAAAAGCTCCATTTCCCTGTCAAACCAGTTGCAACCAATTCATATACTTTTGCTGGAAAACCCCTATCGATAGTTTTAATTTGTGGAACATATCCGATGTCTTTATAATTTAGTTCCTTTGGCGAAACTCCAAAGACTTTAATCTTTCCATTTGTAGGCTCAATTAATCCTAGTATAGTTTTAATTAATGTTGTTTTCCCACCTCCATTAGGTCCAACTATAGTTAGGAATTCTAATTTTTTTACTGAGAAGCTTATATCGTTGATAACACAATACTTGCCAAAATTGACAGACAAATTTCTTGCTTCTACTACAATTTCGCTCATCTTAAAGCTTCGACAAATGTTTTCGCATTTTTCAAAATGAATTCTTCGTATGTTCTAACTCCTTGAACACCAAGAGGGTCGATTTCAAAAACTTTTACTTTTGAATTCATAGCTAAAATTTGTGCAGAATGTGGATTTAGTTGAGGTTCTGTGAATATTGCCTTTGTGTTGGTTTCTTGGATTTTTTTCGAAAGATAAACAAGATGAGATGGGCTTGGTTCGCTCCCCGGTATTTCTTCAACACTTCCACCGTAAATGAGCCCAAAATCCCGAATAAGGTATAAAAAAGATGGGTGAAAAAGAAAAATTGGCTTGTCTTTAATGCTATAAAGAAGGCTGTCGAGTGTTTTATTTAAGTTTTGCAGTTTCATTCGAAAATTTTTGGCGTTTTGCTCAATATCCCCCTTCATTTCAGGAAATCTATGAATCAAAATTCTTGCTATTGAATCTACTATGTAGAAAACTGTCCGGGGCGAGGTCCAAAAATGCGGGTCAAGTGATTTACCTTGATGATACAATATGCTCTCTTGTGGTAGCAATGATATCAACTCAATTTTATTCTCAACCTTATCTACAACCCAAGTATCCAGCTCGTCAGATACGTAGAAGAAAACCTTTGCTCTTTCCAACTTTTGAACGTCGGATACTTTTGGTTCGAAAATATGCTCGGAAATGTTTGGTGGTATTATGCTTTGGACAATTGATGGATCTCCATATATTTCTTGTACTATCAATTTCAATGGGTAATTCGAGGTGAAAATGTACCCATTTGTTTCTTCATACTGCTTTGAACATGAAAATAATATAAGTAAAATCATTATTGCAAACTTTTTCATTTTCCCTCCACAAGCAATGAATTTATTCTTTCACGAATTTGTTCTACAGTGGGCAATCCTTTCGAATAAACACGGCAAGAAAGGGAAGATTTGGACGGAACCGGTAAACCTTCGAAATCCTGACTATTGATTAGCAGAGTCGGAGAACCGCGAAAACCAATCTTTCGTGCATCTTGTTCACTTTCAACTAAAACTTCTATATAAACAATATTCTCAACATCCTTTATTGCTTCTTTTACTCGGTAAAGCAATTCATTAGAATTTGGACACCCTTGAAAATACTGAACAATAATTTCGACCATAGAGTTTCTTAAATTACAAGTGACGAAATCAATAAAATTTTTATTTCAAAAGTACATTTATTAAGAACTATAAATCTATTAGCTTACAAATTTTCTAAAATGCTTCAAACTGATTTAAAAAAAATTAAATCAATTTCGGAAAAAACAAATTGAATTGTGCTTCCATTCAAAATCTTTTTTAAACTATAATCTTGTAAGTCGCAAAAAGAATTATCTCACTTGCTATAAATTTTCAAATTCTTTACTGATTTAATACTTTTTGCTATACTAAACTTTGTCAAAATTTTTACAAAAAATTTGTAACAAATTCCACTACAAATTGTTTTTTTAAATTTAAATTTACTATTTTTGTTAATACATAACAAGATTAAATTAATGTTTAATAAATTCGGTTAAAATCATGAAACTTTTTAGAACTATAATCCTTCTTTTTTCGTTTTTCGTCGTTCAAACAACTTTACTCGCACAATTTACAACCGAAGAGGAAATTAAGGAAAACCTGCCTAAAATGCTCGGAGCAAACAATGTTGGCAAAGAATTTTGGTTCTCTATTCCTCCCTGCTATCCAAGCGATCCAACAGATGATATAAAAGTATATGTTACAAGTCCATACAGGACTCTGGTCACAATCGAAGTTCCCGGAGAAGGTTGGCGTAGAAGTGTGATGACAGTACCCAACGATGTCACAGTATTCGAAGTAACCCCAACAATGGGACAACCTTACTGGAAATTACCCAACGACCCAGAGGTCCCAGACAATGTATTCCCCGGTAGGGGTGTGCACATTTACGCAAATGACCCCTTAGTCGTATATGTAGTTATCAGATATTATGCAACAAGCGACGGCTTCCTTGCAATACCTGTCTCTTCTCTAGGGAAAGAATATATTGTGGCAGGTTATCCAGTCGACCCAATGTTCTACGCAGTTTGGCGTATTTTCCTTCCAAATGTTTGCTTGATTGTTGCACCATACGACCAAACCAAGGTTAGATTTACCGTAGGTGGAAACTCCAATACTGTTACTGCTGGAGGGCTGCGTCCCGGGCAAACTAAGGAAGTTATTTTAAACCGCGGCGATGTCCTCGGGATCTCAACTAAAGGCGACTATGGTGACCTTTCCGGTAGCCGTATTATCGCTACTAAGCCAGTTGCAGTTGTCACTGGAAACCAATGCACAAACATTCCTAATGGTAATCAATGGTGCGATTACACAGTTGAAATGGATCTACCTACTTACACTTGGGGAAAAGAATATCTCGTACCAAGAATCCCCGGAAGAAAATTCCCAACTTTAATTCGTGTCTATGCTAAAGAAAAGAATACAACTATTTATCGAGATGGTAAAGAATTTGCGTTTCTTAAAAATACCGCCGGTGTCGAAGGAAACGGATTCCTTGAGACTCGTCTTACTACTGGTGTAATTAAATCTGCAATAATTTCTGGCGACAAGCCTATTGGTGTTACACTTTACAACACGGGCTCCCAAGAAGATGGGCAACCATGCATATCCGACCCCTTCGTTATGGTAATCACTCCTATGGAACAATTTCAGAAAGAAATTACTTTTTGTATGCCCGGAACATTTGGGGGCAAGCAATTTAGAATGGCAAATTACCTTGCCCTTGTCTACGAAGCAGATGAAATTGGTATGTGCCCCGACGATCTTGAATTTGCAGAAGTAAAAAGCGGAAAATTTGTCTGGCAAAAAGTCAAAAATAAGTTTCCCGGAATAGATGAATTATTCCCATACAAAGTTAACAACAAGCAATATGCTTTGAAAATACTCGATTTGCCAAGTACAGGAGTGTTCAAAATTCGAGCGCAAAAACCATTCGCTGCCTATTCATTTGGCTATGATTACTGCGACTCCTATGGGTATCCGACGAGTGCAGCGCTGGCAGATTTGGAGAAGCCAGAC
>CAZGCT010000012.1:0-52374 GCA_964524325.1 uncultured Hyphomicrobiales bacterium | reverse complement strand
GCATCAGCTACGGCGCGGTGAATACGTTCCCGGGCCTTGTACACACCGCCCGTCAAGCCATGGAAGCCGGGGGTACCCGAAGTCGCTAGCCTAACTTCGAGTAATCGAAGAGGGAGGCGCCTAAGGTAAAACCGGTGACTGGGGCTAAGTCGTAACAAGGTAGCCGTACCGGAAGGTGCGGCTGGATCACCTCCTTTCTGGAGTATCCTAAGTAAAGACTGTTGCTCGGCTTCTCTCTGTACTCCCTGTTTTCAGATAACTATACGTTCTTTAAAAATGAGTGCCAAAGGAGAGGGCCTGTAGCTCAGCTTGGTTAGAGCGCACGCCTGATAAGCGTGAGGTCGGCTGTTCAAGTCAGCCCAGGCCCACGGAGGGAGTGCCTTCTAACTAAGTTGTGTTCTCGGGCCTATAGCTCAACTGGGAGAGCACCAGATTTGCATTCTGGGGGTTAGGAGTTCGAGTCTCCTTAGGTCCACTCAAAAGTTCTTTGAAAAACGAGATGAGAAACTTGAAAGAGTTTCTGGGTAAATACATAGGTGGTCATATATTCAAGAAGGTAAAAACGAAGCGCGTAAGTGTGCCAACCTAAAAAAATGGTAAGCTACTAAGGGCATACGGTGGATGCCTTGGCACAGGGAGGCGATGAAGGACGCGGCTACCGGCGATACGCCTCGGGGAGCTGGAAGCAAGCTTTGATCCGAGGATCTCCGAATGGGGTAACCCGACTGGGGTAATGCCCAGTCATCCTCCGAAAGGAGGAGGCGAACCCGGGGAAGTGAAACATCTCAGTACCCGGAGGAAAAGAAAACGAATGTGATTCCCCCAGTAGCGGCGAGCGAAAAGGGAAGAGCCCAAACCTCGATGCAAAGCATCGAGGGGTTGTAGGAACTCCACTAAAGCTATACGGAGGAATAGCAGAATGGTTTGGAAAAGCCAGCCATAGAGGGTGACAGCCCCGTAAGCGAAATTCTGAAGTAGGCGAGGAGTCTCCTGAGTACCGCGGGATAAGTGGAATCCCGTGGGAATCCGTGCCGACCACGGCATAAGGCTAAATACTACCCTGTGACCGATAGTGCACCAGTACCGTGAGGGAAAGGTGAAAAGAACCCTTCAGAAGGGAGTGAAAAGAACCTGAAACCGTATGCCTACAAACGGTGGGAGCAAATCTTCTGCCTTCGGGCGGAAGAGGAGTGACCGCGTGCCTTTTGCATAATGAGCCAACGAGTTGCTCGTCGCGTGCAAGGGTAAGGCTCTTAGAGCTGGACCCGTAGCGAAAGCGAGTCTGAATAGGGCGCTGAGTACGCGGCGGCAAACGCGAAACCGGGTGATCTACCCATGGCCAGGGTGAAGCGTAGGTAACGCTACGTGGAGGCCCGAACCGTTGTGGGTTGAAAACCGCTCGGATGAGCTGTGGGTAGGGGTGAAAGGCCAAACAAACTCGGTTATAGCTCGTACTCCCCGAAATGTTTTTAGGAACAGCCTCGACTTAGTGTGTTGGAGGTAGGGCTCTGATTGGGCTAGGGCCGTTAAAGCGGTACCAAACCCAGATAAACTACAAATTCCAGCCACATGATGGTCGGGAGTGAGGCGGTGAGGGATAAGCTTCATCGCCGAGAGGGAAACAACCCAGACCGCCGATTAAGGTCCCTAAGTAGACGCTAACAGATAAAGGAGGTGGCGTCGCATAGACAACCAGGATGTTGGCTTAGAAGCAGCCATTCATTTAAAGAGTGCGTAATAGCTCACTGGTCGAGCGACGCTGCGCCGACAATTATCGGGACTAAGCGTTTCACCGAAATCGCGGGCTCCGACACTGTCGGAGCGGTAGGGGAGCATTCTGCACAGCAGTGAAGGTAAACTGTGAAGTTTGCTGGAGCGTGCAGAAGAGCAGATGTTGGCATAAGTAGCGATAATCCGGATGAGAATTCCGGACGCCGAAAACCCAAGGTTTCCTCGGGCCATGTTCGTCAGCCCAGGGTTAGTCGGCCCCTAAGGTGAGTCCGAAAGGAGTAGCCGATGGGAAGCAGGTTATTTAAATATTCCTGCACCACCAAAAGAGTTAACCATAGGGACGCAGGAGCGTATTCAATGGGGGTTAATGGCTATCCCCTGTTGGAAAAGCACACTGCCGAGAAAAGCTATGGGTATTTCTTAGGTGACCGTACCGGAAACCGACACAGGTGGGTGGGTTGAGTATACTAAGGCGCGCGAGTGAGCCGTGGTTAAGGAACTCGGCAAATTAGCCCCGTAACTTCGGGAGAAGGGGTCTCCGACAAATGTCGGAGCGCAGTGAAAGGGCCCAAGCGACTGTTTATCAAAAACACAGCACTCTGCTAACTCGTGAAGAGGAAGTATAGGGTGTGACACCTGCCCGGTGCCGGAAGGTTAAAGGGAGGGGTTATCCTGGTGGCAACATCGGGAGAAGCTCTGAACTGAAGCCCCGGTAAACGGCGGCCGTAACTATAACGGTCCTAAGGTAGCGAAATTCCTTGTCGGGTAAGTTCCGACCTGCACGAATGGTGTAACGACTTGGTCACTGTCTCAACCACGGGCTCGGTGAACTTGTGGTACCGGTGAAGACGCCGGTTACCCGCATATGGACGGAAAGACCCCGTGCACCTTTACTGCACCCTAGCATTGGGTTCGAGTAAGGCATGTGTAGGATAGGTGGGAGACTATGAAGCCCCGACGCTAGTTGGGGTGGAGTCGCCGGTGAAATACCACCCTTGTCTTATTTGAATTCTAACCTCGGCCCTTGAACCAGGGTCAGGGACAGTGTTAGGCGGGTAGTTTGACTGGGGCGGTCGCCTCCTAAATGGTAACGGAGGCTCCCAAAGGTACCCTCAGCACGGTCGGTAATCGTGCGTTGAGTGTAAAGGCATAAGGGTGCTTAACTGCGAGACCTACAAGTCGAGCAGGTGCGAAAGCAGGGCTTAGTGATCCGACGGTAGCGAGTGGAAGCGCCGTCGCTCAAAGGATAAAAGGTACGCCGGGGATAACAGGCTGATCTTGCCCAAGCGTCCACAGCGACGGCAAGGTTTGGCACCTCGATGTCGGCTCATCGCATCCTGGGGCTGGAGAAGGTCCCAAGGGTTGGGCTGTTCGCCCATTAAAGCGGTACGTGAGCTGGGTTCAGAACGTCGTGAGACAGTTCGGTCCCTATCCTATGCGGGCGTAGGACACTTGAGGGGTCCCGTCATTAGTACGAGAGGACCGTGACGACCGGACCTACGGTGTGCCTGTTGTCGCGCCAGCGGCACAGCAGGGTAGCCATGTCCGGAAAGGATAAGCGCTGAAAGCATCTCAAGCGCGAAGCCTGCCCCAAGATTAGGTGTCCCATCCCATAAGGGAGTAAGGACCCTGGAAGATTACCAGGTTGATAGGCTTCACGTGTAAGCGTGGTAACACGTTTAGCGGAGGAGTACTAATAGTCCGAGGGCTTACCATAAATTTTTAGGTTGGCATTCGCTTCGTTTACCTTCTTGAATATGTGACCACTTACCCAGAAGCTTTCTCATCTCGTAAAATTTCAAGGTCGGTGGTATTACTGCGGGGGAAACACCTCTTCCCATTCCGAACAGAGAAGTTAAGCCCCGCAAGGCCGATGGTACTGTCCCGCTTCCGGGATGGGAGAGTAGGTAGCTGCCGACCTTTTTTATATATTTGCACCATCTCTTTATTCCTTTATCATTCCAATTTTTTCAAAAATAAGCTAATGGAAAGTTTTTATGAACTTCTTTTCCGGTTTTTTATTCCCCTTAAAACCGCTAAATTTCAACCTTTCTGAAAGAGAATATTCTTAAATTTGTAAATTTAAACTTTGTACCAATAATGACAACGTTTACTATTGGTGTAATTGGTGCTGGACCAGCAGGAATTGCAGCTAGTTTACAGTTAAATAAATTTGGTCTCTTTCCCCTAATCTTCGAGATGAATCGAATTGGGGGCTTAATCCTAGATGCATACCGCGTTGATAACTATCCGGGGTTTCCCGATGGAATTTCCGGTTGGGAGTTAGGCAATAATTTTAAGAAGCATCTTTTAAAGGATAACAAAGTGATTTTTGAGGAGATTAAAAAAATAGATTTCGTCGACGAAACTTTCTTCCTTTCTTCAGATTTAAGCATTTATAATTGCAAATACTTAATTATTGCTACTGGGACAAAACCAAAAGTATTCGAACCCATTTTCGATTTCAGTGAAATTACCGAAAAGGTCTTTTATGATATAGCAAAACTTGGGTCGTGCAATTCTAAAACAATTGTTATTATCGGTGGAGGTGATTTGGCTTTCGATTACGCCCTATCGCTAGCTCGGAATAACGAAGTTGTTATTTGCAACCGCTCAAATCGTGTAAAGTGTAACCACCAGCTATTTCTGGAAGCTACTAATATTAAAAAAATTAAATATATGGAAAATGTTTCTTTTGTATCAGCAAAATTGGATTTAGATGAGAAAATATTGTGTAAATTTGAGAAAGGTTGTAATTCTATTTCAATTAATTGTGACTATATGCTGATAGCAATCGGAAGATTACCCAATAATGATTTACTCTCGCCATTTAAAAAAGATTTTGTTGATAATTTGATATCGAGCAAAAGACTTTATCTTATTGGTGACGTTGCAAATGGGGATTTGCGGCAAGTAGCAATAAGTGTGGGGGATGGCTCGAAAGCTGCAATGGATTTGTATTTTCAACTTAAAAAAAGGAACCAATGAAAGTTTTAGCCAAAACTGGGAACAATGGATTAGCAAAAGTTTATCTTGCAGAGACAAGCCAAGGCAACTATGTAGAGTTTGCAGAATCTATAACACCTCCGTTGTCAAAATTTGACAAGTGGGTTCTTCTTGTTTCGACTTTAGCTGGATGTCCCGTATCGTGCAAGTTTTGTGATGCTGGGGGTAAATACAAAGGTAGATTAACCGCCCAAGAAATTTTTGAGCAAATTGACTTCCTAGTCCAGTCGTCATTTCACGAGAGGAATGTAATATCCAAAAAATTCAAAATCCAATTTGCAAGGATGGGTGAACCGGCACTCAATCCAGAGGTATTAAGTGTATTGGAAACCTTGCCAGAAAAATATAAGGCACCAGGACTATTACCTTCGCTCTCGACCGTAGCACCTCGAACAAAATCTACACATATATTTTTTCAGCGTTTGAAAGAAATCAAGGATAAAATATATAAAGACAATTTTCAACTTCAGTTTTCAATACATTCCACTGACAACTCTCAGAGGGATTGGTTAATTCCAGTAAAAAAATGGGGGTTAGAGCAAATATCAGAGTACGGAAAATACTTTTTTCATGATGGAAATAAAAAAATTGCACTTAATTTCGCTGTAAATCCTAATTCAATAATTAACCCCGATATTATTTTGAAATTCTTCTCACCAGATATTTTCCTCATTAAAATAACCCCAATAAATCCTACTATCAAATCGCTTGAACATTGCATCGATACTTCGTCTTTACCCAGCTCAAAAGAATACCCGTTCATCGAGATATTAAAATCTGCTGGATTTCAAGTAATAATTAGCATAGGGGAATTAGAGGAAAATCTAATAGGCAGTAATTGTGGTCAATTGTTAATGCGTTATCTTAATAGCAAGAAGAATATTGATAATAGTTATAAATACCAAATTGAATTTTGTGATTAAGAAGCTCTCCTTATAGGGAATAAGTTGGTAGCACATATCGTTTTAAAGTTTTACCAATGAGAATTTGGGGTTTGCAACCTTTCTAATGTTTCACCCAAATTTTAAAAAAGGAAATAAAAGTAAAGCGAGACAATTAGAACACCAACTATGTTTAGGATTAGACCAATAAAGGCCATTTCTCGAATTTTGATTTTACCAGTGCTGAAGACAATGGCATTTGGGGGTGTGGAGATTGGCAACATAAAAGCCAAAGAAGACGATATGGTAGCAGGCACCATTAGTTTTATTGGAGGCATGCCAAGAATTTTGGTGATAGAAGCAATGATTGGAAGAAAAGTGGAAGCAACTGCCGTATTTGAGGAAAACTCAGTAGTTATAACAATAACGGTAGAAACAATTACTATCAAAGCGAAATCGGGGAAATGAGTATATCCTATGAGTGATTGAGCAAGGTAATCCGAAAGCCCAGTGTTTTCGAAACCATCAGCAATAGCAAAGCCACCACCAAAAAGTAGGATAATCTCCCAAGGAACTTTTCTTAAGTCCTGGACGACCAATATTCGTTCTTTTGGATTTTTAAAATTTGCTGGGAAAATAAATAACAAAAGAGCCGCAAAGATTGAGACAGTAGAATCATCGACGAAACGATTCAATCCGAGCAAATCCGACCAACCTGGAATTTTCAAAAACCCAAGGTCGATCGTATTTCGAAAGATCCAAAGCAAACAAGTAGTTATAAAAACCAAAAAAGTAATCATTTGCATGGAAGAAAATTCAGTATCTTTGGTAATAGTGGTGTTGAATTCTTTGGGATCAACAACCTTGGACGGAAAGTTTCTCAAAAATATTAACCGTAGAATCAAATACTCAGCAATAAGTAGCATTAACGAAATTGGAAATGCGATTGCCAGCCATTTTGCAAAAGAAATTTCAGTAAGTTCTGGAAAATTAATTGTAAATATCTTTTGAAAGACTAAATTTGGTGGAGTTCCTATCAAGGTTGCAATGCCGCCAATAGAAGATGAATATGCAATTGCAAAAAGGAGTGCTTTACCGAAACTATCCCGACACTTGGATGTTAATTCAGAGGATAGGTTGTTTATTATTGAAACTGATATTGGTAGCATTATTAGTGTCGCTGCTGTATTGGAGATAAACATAGACAAAAACCAAGGGGAAATCGTAAAAGCAAGTAATATTCCATCTTTCGATTGCCCCAGAATTTTTAACAACGACAAAGAAATTCTTTTGTGCAAACCAGTTTTCTCGATTGCAATTGACAAAATAAATCCACCGAGAAACAAGAATATGGTAGAATTGAAATAATTAATCGAAACTTGATTTGCATTGGAAATGTTTAACATGGGATATAGAATTAACGGAAATAATGCCGTTATTCCAATTGGAAGTGCTTCGGTCAACCAAAGGATGCCCATAAATATAATGATTGCGAGCATGTAGGAAATATGAGGTTGAGTAGGAATAATAGGCTTTATCAAAAGTACAACAAAGACCATTACTCCCAGAAAGAACCATTTATATTTCATTTTCGATACGAAGAAAATCTTCTTTTAATTTTTTTAATTCTTCAATATTTTGTTTTGTTATCATTTTAGCTACTGTAATGTTCTTTTCGGACTTAACTGGAGAGAAATCAATATCGAGGTTATCTATATTGACGAAGTCAATATCATAATCTATAAAGTCTCCAATTTTCGTTGACTTCATAATAGGGATGATTCCAAAAATTAAATATTCAAGCAGTTTAGTTGGCGAAGCCACCTCATTTAAAATATGGTCATCGCGAAGGACAAAACCATAATGACTCATTTCATAATAGTTGCACAATTCCTCTGGTTCTACACTTAAAATGTGAATTCTACTATTGGGGTATAGGTTATATTTTTCAGCAATTTCTTTCATATGTTTTACATTTGCAGTAAGAAGAAAGAATTTAAATTTTTCGCATTTGTTAATTTTCTCCTGGATAAATTGCATTATTAAATCAATTTTTTGCCAAATCTCGGTACTTCCAGAATAAATAAAAACCACATCATCGCTAGATATGTTGTACTTTTGAATTAAAAGGGAGGTTTGAGCCTTATCGCAATGATCAAAGACTTTCGAGGGGCAAGTGGTAATTACAAATCTCCTTTTCTCGTTGATAAATGGGTACTTTTTTAAATAATATTGCTCAAATTTTTTCGTGACAAAAACAAGAATCTTCGACCTTTTAAGAAGTTTTCTTTCGACCCAGCCAAAAAATTTGGCATTCCACTTTTCTCCTTTATATTCAAGCTCTTCGGGAAAAGTCCCGTGTAGATCAATGCATACTCTCGCTCTTTTAATTTTTGAAAAAAATATATGGGGGAAAATTCTAAACCCACTGTAGACAGAGTGTATGTATATCAACTTAGATTTATTTAAGAGTTTAATAATTAAAAAAAAGTGAAAAAACCAATTTAAAACTAAATGTGTGACATTGTCGAACTTGCGACAAATTTTCTTTGAATAGGAAAAAAAACGTATATCTAGATAAATTCTATTGCAATCTGCAAACAAATCATCAATTTCTTTTACCCTTCGTATAAATCCTTGCTTTAGCTCATTCAATTCGGGATACTTCGAAACGAAAAGGATTTGTTCCATCATTGATAATCCAACCTAATCCTCTTTCGTATAAATCGAGTCTTTCCAATACGAATTTCACCAATGTAATCGCCGCGAGGAAGTAATCTGCCAGAATCGTCTTTGCCACTCCAATAGTAACGGTAACGGCCAGGTAATTGTATCGTATTGACAATTGTAGCTACCAGCAATGCTTTTTCGTTGTAAATAGAAACTTGTACATCGGTCTCGTTCTCAAGGGTGTATTCCAGCAATGGTGAAACATCCTCGGAAAGTCCAAAAAGACTTCCAATTGAAGATAAGGGGATTTTTACTCCATATGGTTTATAAATTTGCAAAAAAGGCACATATTGAGATTGCATCAAACCATATTGGTAAAGAGTAATTTCTTGACCTGTTGGTAAATAAAATTCGCGTGGTAAATGTAAGTTTTTCTTTGCAATTTCACTTTCTGTCAACCCAAAGAGTTTCTTTTGCAAAGCTATTTCTTGTTCTAGCAATTTCATATCAGCATAAAATCGAGCAGAGGGTGGAATCGAAAGCCTCTTGGCTCGAAAATATGCACTATCTTGCTCAGGCAAAAATTTAGTGTCTATAGGTCCTGGTAGAATTATTGAATCTTTAGCCGTGGGTATTTGGGTAGTGTCTTTGGATTTAATGTAAGGTAATTGTGCGAAACATTTCCAAAGTTGTAATGCTAAAAAAATAAAAATCAGAACGATTTTTAATGATGCTTTCAAACTTGAACAAACATTGTAATAAAATACAAATTTAATCAATAAATTAGTTTTGTTTAAGTAAAAAGATTTAGGAAAAAAATGTTCTCGCAACCAATTATTTTCAAAGACTTGTTCAAAGGTTTTACAGTTTTGAGATGGAACGACAAACTCCGGCCAGTGGAATTTATAGAGATGGACAAACACGCCCACAAAATGATTATTGCTTGGTGCCTTGGTAAGTACGAGGAACTGAAAGGAAATTCAGTAGATTGGGAAAATATTATCCGTGGCGGAGTTTATGAATTACTCCGGCGAATTGTTATACGCGACATCAAGAACCCTATTTTCTTTCGTATTAAAAAACAGTACAAGGATGTATATCGAAAGCTAAATCAGTGGGTTTACAATTATTTCGCCGAACGTTTGGAAGATAAAGTTTTACTCGAAGAACTCCGACGTTACATCGTAGAGGAAGACCTTATCGATGATTTTAGCCGCTTCATTCTTGAAGCTGCACACAAATATTCTAGCTATCTTGAATTTTTATTGATAAAACAAATAAACCCAGGTGGATATGAAATAGAAAAAATCGACAGGGAGATGCTGAAAGATATTGAGCTTTTTTTGGAACTTGATGGTATGCAAAAACTTATCACAAAACAAAGAATTTCCGATTTTGTTGAACTATGTGGACAACTTCGTTTTCAATTACGTTGGTCACAAACTCCGAGAATACCAAAAACATCGGTGCTTGGTCATTCGATGTTTGTCGCTTCTGCCACTTATTTATTAACTCGGGATAACTCCCCCTGCCCAAAAAGGCTCTACAATAATTTCTTCGGTGGGTTGTTCCACGATCTGCCCGAGACAGTTACTCGCGACATAATTTCACCAGTCAAAACTTCATCCTCTGACTTTGAATTGATAATACACGACCTAGAAAAAGAGCTTGCCGAACACGAAATATATCCCCTTTTGGAAGCGGAATGGAAAGACGAAATAAAATATTTTACCCAAGATGAATTTCTTAACAAGATCGAAGAAAATGGAAAAATTGTAACTGTAGCTACCGTAGACATAATTACAAAAGTTTACAACAGTGACCAATTCAATCCATACGATGGCCAATTGGTTCGTGCAGCAGACCAAATGGCTGCCTACCTTGAAGCAAAAAGTTCAATCGAATACGGAATTAGTTCCGAAGACTTACAATCCGCAATAAATAACGTAAAAGACCGTTACAAAATCAAAATTGGTAATATTGATTTCGAAGAAATTTATCATGATCTTTAATGAGTTGGTTAGCAACTTCGTTTCTTCAATCCGTGAGGACTACAAAAATGGAAGCATAGAAATAGTTAAAAACGCACTTCTGGGCCTAAAGAAAATTAACCAAGACATATCTCTTGAAAGTGAGAAATTTAACTTTTTGCTTGATGAACTGAAAAATGCTAAACCTTCTATGCATGCATTGAAGAATTCGATAAACTTAATTCAAACCGAGGTAGAATCCAAAGGCTTGGCATTTTTAAACCAAATTTTGGACAACTTGCTTGCAAAAATTGAGACTTCCTCGGAGAAAACCATACGGAATGCCATTGATTATGTTTCTCAAATGTTCCGTTTAGGAGATTTATCTATATTGACAACATCGTATAGTTCCACAGCTTTGAAATTTTTCGAAACTTTATCAAAATTACGAAAAATTCAAATTTTTGTTTTGAAATCGCGGTGGAAAAATTTTGATTATTCTAAATCAACTTTTAAGAAATGCATCGAACAAGGAATTGCTACAGATATTGTAGACAATGACAAATTGGAAATCCTGTCATCAAAAACTAGCTTCGCGATTACGGGAGCCGACTGCATTTGTCCAAAAGAAGGGATCGTTAATGGAATACCAACAAAGCATTTGGCAGAATTTTGCTTTGAAAGGAAAATTCCTTACTTTGTTCTTGCAGAGTCGATTAAATTTTCAGAGAAATGCACTTCGAGCGATGGCTTCGACTGGGTTGACATCAAGTTCGTTACGCAAATTTTTACAGATAACTCTTTTTCAAGTTTGTTTCCCAATTCCGGAACAATTTTTTTATTTTTACTTCTTCCTTTTTAAATGTTTATTAAAATTTGTTAAACCGATTTTTTCATCGAGAACTATTGAATTAAGTCGACAAAAAATACATCATCTACCGGAAAAAGCTATTGCCAAAAAAGGTTAAGAACATTTAATTGTTTCTAACGACAGTAAAAGTTTCAAAATCTGGTGGATTTTCAATAGCCTTTTTTACTGCGCAATAGTTTGCAACCTTTACTAATTCGTTTCGGTATTTTTCGGGAAACTCGGGAGGAACCCGAATCTCGAGCTTTACCTTTGCAATTCGCCTCGATATTGGGTCGTAAACTAAATCTTGATAAATTTCTATTTCCTCATATTGAATATTCCTGCTTTGACAAAAACTGAGAATATAAATTCCTGCACAAGTTCCAATTGAGGCAAGGAACAATTCAAAAGGAGCAGGAGCTGTTCCATCCCCGCCATCTCGCATTGGTTGATCTGTGTGGATTGTAAACCCACTTGGCATAATTGCATCTACCCGCTTGTTGCCAGGAAAAACAATTTTTATTCCCATACTTCCTCCCTTTTTTGATAATTTTGTTTTTACTTAAAAAACTATATAACTACTTGGTAATATATTTATTTTATGAGAAAAAGTAAGAAGCGAAAAAAAAATCGGTTGCTCAAAATTTCTTTTGTTGTTACTTTAGTTTCCCTCCTAGCTATATTAATAATTTCGTATCTGCTACTGAATCAGAAAATCAATCAAAGAGAAATTATTGTAAACATTAAAAAGAATAGTTCAACCGAATTTATTGTCGAAGAATTTAATAAATACGGGGCTCTAAAACCAAAGGAATTTTTTTTGCCAATTATAAGATTTTATAGTATAATCTCCGGGAAAATTCCAATCGCGGGAACGTATAAGTTCCCTAACGCAAGCAAAAACGTAGATATTATTCGTTCAATTCTCTCGGGGAAAAACCTTTCGGTTGTTAAGGTTACGTACCCCGAAGGAATCACCCTTAAAGATTTTGCTTTGATCACCCAAAAACATTTGGGGATAGACACTGGAAAATTTTTCGAAACAATTGAAAAGGGTAATTACACTGAAAAATTAGGAATTCCCATCAGAAGTATCGAAGGCTACCTAATGCCAGAGACCTACTTCTTTTACTATGGAACCGATGTAGACTTTGTCGTAGAAAAACTAATTGAAACTCAAAATAAAATTTGGTTCAAGAATTTCGATTCTGTTTGTAAGGGAAAAAAGTTAAGTCGGCATTTTGTCCTTACTCTTGCTTCAATAATTGAACTCGAAAGTCCTTTGAAGGAGGAACGAAAACGTATCAGTGGCGTTTTTTACAATAGATTACAAAAAGGAATGCGTTTAGAATCCGACCCTACAGTTCAATATGCTTTGAACACTAAAAGAAGAATGAGATTTTCTGATTTAGAAGCAGACAGCCCTTTCAACACATACAAATATACGGGCTTGCCACCCGGACCAATTTGTTCCCCCGGTGTAACTTCAATCGAAGCAGCAATATTTCCAGAAAGGCACAACTTCTTATATTTTGTTTCCTATGGAGATGGTTCTGGAAGACACCGTTTCGCAAGCACTTTTGCAGACCATATTAAAAACAAGAGGTTATACAAAAAAGCATTAAAAAAATAAATTCCCTCGTCCGAGCAAATTCTTTGGGTCGAAAATTAATTTAATCTCTTTCATCTTATGAACTATATCTTTTCCATACATCAACTCGAGATATTTCCGTTTCAATTTTCCAGTGCCATGTTCAGCAGAATAGGTTCCCCCAAGACTCAAAGCTTCCATTATATGCCAATCATAAATTTTATGCGAAAGTTTGTTTTCTTCCTCGCTTCTTGGAACAATATTTAAATGTAAGTGAGAATTTCCAAAATGCCCCCAAATAAAATATTCAAGTTTATTTTGGTCAAGTTGCTCAACTAAATTTAAGAAGTATTTTTTGAATAGGCTATCACTTACAGCAACATCGGAACCTATTTTGGGGTATTTTGTTTGTGCAACAAGCTCAAAAACACGAGTGGGTATCGAATGTCTGAACTCAGCAAAGCGTCTGTGCTCGCTATCATTCAAAGCTACCCAAGTTTCGTTTTTATAAATCGAGAACTTTGCAATGTGCTCCAGCCAAAGTGTCAATATTTTCTCTTCTTCCCTTTTTTCATACTCTTGCTCAATCCAAACAGCGCAACAGGCGCCAGTCGGTATTTCAGGATAATCTTGCAAGGCAAGATTAAGAGAATTTCTATCGAAAAACTCAATTAATCTGGCAGATGGCAAATTGCCTTGATTTATTTTACTCATAACCCGAGTTTCAGCAATAAAATCCAAGCTTTTCTCCAGCTGATCGAAAAAAACAATTAAGCCAAATACATTTTCTGGTTTTTGTAAGATCTTGAATTTGGAACTAACAATAGTTCCAAGAGAACCTTCGCTTCCGATAAACAAATCCAAATGATGCATACCATCCCGAAGATAATAACCAGCAGTATTTTTCGAAGTATTTATTTTTGGAAGCTTGGGTATCATGAATTCAATCTTTTTCCGATTTGGCATTGGCAAGAGAAAATTGCTGTTCTTTACCAAGCTTTTCTCGTCCCTTTTTAAAAAAATTTTTTCACCATTGGGTAACACAATGTCCAATTCCAACACATAATCTCGAATGGTGCCATATTTAAATGTTCTCGCACCGGAAGAATTACAAGCTATGTTTCCACCGATGTAACTACTTGCTTCTGTGGGATTCGGTGGTAAGAAATAACCTTGGTTTTCCAAGAATTCATCCAAATCTTTTCGAATTACTCCAGCTTCAACAACAACATATTGAGACTCGGGATTGAATTCAATAATTTGATTAATTCTTTCTGTTGAAACCAAAACACCTTCGAAAGGAACACGACCACCAACAAGCCCAGTCCCCCCAGCCGAAATTGTATATGGTATTCCACATTCATAACAATCTTTGATGCATGAAGTTAATTCGTCGACATTTTCGGGTATAATTACTTTTTCGCAAAAGCCTTTTAAATTGGAGGAATCTGTCAGGTAATTCTGAATTTGATCCAATTCCGATTTAATTATCATTTACCTACCGCCAGAAATTGATAGTCTGATATCTAAACCCACTTGAAAGTTGCTGAAACCAGGAGAAGAAGCGCCCTCGGTTAAAGTTCCTTCGTAACGCATAAAGAAGGAAGCAGAAAGACGTTGACTTATTGAATAGCGAGCTCTTGGCTCGATAATAATTTGAGTATTTCCGTCGAGCGTCCTTCCCTTTTCCCCAGTGTAGTCAAGAACATCGTAGGTGGCTCGTTTATTTCTCCGAAGTGAACCAAGGAAGCTAAATTCAACGTCGTTTCTTAAAACAAGGTTGAATAATGGGAATTCGAAACCCCGAAGCGTGTAACTACCTTGAAGCTGGACTTCGTCAGTGGTTTGGCGAGTAATCGTAGAACGTGCAGTAGAATTAATTTGATACGATGTGGAAGTATTGTACCTCAACGATGCAGTGAAAATGCCTTTGTACTTCTTTTCGTCGAAGGAAACAGAGATACCAATAAAAGGTTGGAAACCCATTTGTACCGATTGCCCTTGAATTGCCTTACCATTATCATTTATCAAGACATTTTCTTGATATTTCGAAGTGTATATATGTTCAATTAAAATTCTTTTTGGAGCAATAGGTTGAAGCAATTCCCATTTTTCAAGACCTTCCCAACGAAATGCCCAATTTATACCCGGAAGGAATTTCCCAACATCCCCAGTAAAAATACTGAAGGCTTCCAAGCCTTTTCTGAACGATTCAGATAGAGCACTTAAAAGCAATTGGTTTTTCTTAATAGTATCTAGATTGGATGCCAATATCCTTTCCCTTTCGGCATAATAAAGCTCCAAAACGTGCTCAATATTATTATTGAAAATATTAATCCAAAAAACGGAAGGCAAGGTCAGATAAGTTCTCGAAAAGGATTGAGTTGCAATAATATTTGTAAAGAATGGAGTGCCAAGCGAATCGGTAAGTACTGTTTGATTTTTATTAAAGCCAACTTCAGTTCTCCAATTTAAATCAAGATTTGCACCCTTCCAAAGTTGGCGTGTGGTTCTGATTTCGAATGTGGTTCTTTGATTAAAATTCTCTTGCAAAATAGCATTCTCGGGTCGCCTTCCTGTTTTCGTCTTAAATCCAAAAAATGGAAAATTCGAGCTTGGTACAACATAGAAGCTCCCATGGGGGCTACCAACTAAACCTAACTGGTAGGCAAAACTCGGCCCGAACCTTTCTTGGCTTCCTCGAAATGTTAATCCACGTGCCCAGAAATTATCGAATCCTGTGCCACCAAATACCCCAGGGTTGTTCGAGGAATTCGATTGAGTGAAAACAAAGTCGACCTTTTCAAAATCTACAAATATTGCTTTAGCGATAGAGCCTACTTGTTCCCAAAAAGTTTTAGGTGTAGTATCTGGCTTCGAAGTCGGAGTTGCAAAAGGTTGTGGTCGAGTTGCTATTCCTAATATATCTTCAATTAAGGATTTGTAACGCAAACTAGCATTGAACCGAATATTGCTGTTCCAAGAAGCATTTTTGACTATGTTTTTTATATTCGGATCTTCTGCAAGTGGATCTGTCCAATTATAGTTAACTTGGTAACTTCCAGTATTGTCTATGTATCGAGCATATTTACCAAGTGGGAATTTGGGGCGAACGTTAATTGTAATATTTTGGTTATGAAGATTATTTTCTCCAAAATTTAATAAGTTACCATTGCCAAAGAAAATCATTTTTGCAATTTCGCTTCCAGAACGCTGCCTCCCAAATTCATCCAATTCATAAGGTACAAGAGTGCTTGTTGTGCTCACAGAATAGTCAATTATTGGATTAAATAAACCATTTTCACTAAGTTTCCAAGATAACTGACCATTACGAACTGCAGAAAAATTGCGGATAACTGGACTAGGAAAGTCAAGAAATCTAGACTGTTCGGTCTGCCTTCTTCTACTCATGTTTAAGCCAAGACTTATGTTGTTGGGTAACAAGTTGATTTTCCAATCTGTATATATCGAGAAAAATCCAACCTTTACCCAACTCATAGGTTTGATTGTAATTAACTCGGGTATAGCATTTGCGTATTGGAGTGTTAAATTCCAATTCCAATTAAAACGCTGAAAATACAGAGGCGATCTTTCATATTCCTGGGAATAAGAATAACCGATAGCAACTTTGTTGAAAATATCCTCTATAATCCAATGATTTATGGGAATGCCAATTCTCATTCCAGTGATAGCCCAACTATCCATAATCCTAAGAGTTTGCGAGCGGAGAAAAACATCGTTTGCAACTTTCTGGGCTTCAGTCTCGCTTGCTCCATTTAGCAGAGCATTTTGTTTGGCTGCTTCCGAAGCTTCTTTCAATTTAATATCACTATTGGCTACAAATTCGGGATTTTCAAACACTTCTGTATGGGTGTACGAAAAAGGAATTTTAAATTTCTGCAAAAACTTGGGAAGCAGCTTTTCTGCCGATGCAAGAGCACTTATAGAAAAGTTGGAGGTAGTCTTTCGATTGCCAAATCTTTCTTCTAAACGATGGAAATTCGGACGAGTCATATTAACGGATGTGTTTACCGAAGCAAAATCGGCAAGCTTTAGTTCCGAAGAAGCAACCGCAGCCCAGTCATTTCGATTTTCTGGGGAAATTAGTCTCAATTCATCCACCCACATAGTTGTCGTCAACTCGTTTGGGTAGCGTTCTGCTGGATTAGCAATTCCAAATCCAAAAAACAGAACTCTAGTCATTATAGGATTTCCACGAATTGCATAAGAAGCAAGTGGGTTGTTTTTGACTGGAAAAACCTGCCTTTGGTAAATTCTATTTGTGTCTCTAATCTGTTTGATACTGGTTAAATCCTCGAGGTCAATCTCGATGTCTTGCCAACCACTCAGCAATGGTACTCGATATTCATAATAATTCATCGAGTCAATACCAAACCGAATAAATGCATAAGCTGTGGGAATTGCCCCAGGAACTAAATTTTCTGGCATAGTTCCATCGCCGTGAAAAAAGAATTTTAATTTTTTGTAATAGAAAAGGTCTAATTGCCTAAAATAGCGAACCGCAAGCCTTTCTTCCCCATATCGAAGGTTTTTGACTGTGATGGAAAGCGATTGTTCATTAGTTCTTACAATTCTTGTGGGGTCTGGATTGTCTAACCGACGAGGAGCTTGAACCCCCGGAGGCATAGTATAGAAATCTGGTGCTTTGTTGTTTTCTTCAAGATTAACAAAAGAAACAGAAAGAACACTGTCGTTTGGGTTAACATTTGTTTGAATGTTGTTGCTTTTTTGCCAATGGGCACCAACAAGCCTCCAATCAACTATTGCTACTTTGGCAACCCCGCCTTTGAACCAAACTCTGGAATATTGGATGTTTGCAAAAGTAGGATTTCCAACCACCCGTGACGGTCTGCGAACTGGGATACGATACAAAAACCAGCCAGCATCGGGGTTGCCTCCTACAATTTGCGGGTTTGTATTTGGGTCTGGATTTAATTGCACCTCGTATTGAAAGAAATCATTTGCAAGAGAAATTGTTTGCCCATTGTTTTTGTTCAAAACTTCTTGGTCTGGGAATTGCCCCATTTCCGATATTGCGTTCCCCTCGTAATTATTAAACTGCAAAAAATCACTAGGGTTACGCTGGCTATCCTCTTTACCAAAATCGAATTTAAAATTGTCGCGTGCTGGGTCTTTTTCTAAACTTAAAGGATATGGATATATTTGTTGTTCTTTTTCGTCGTTTAATCCATCGATACCAACATCCTCGTTAAAATCTATAATACCATTAGGCATTGGGCTCGCCGATGTAATTCCATCCTCGGTATCCAACCTTTGGTTTGGTATTATGTCTTCACTTATTTGTCCCAATTCAATGTACATTTTGGTCCTTCCCGGTTCGTATTGTTGAATATTCATCATTATTTCGATGAATTCAATATTATCGTTGTCGAAATTTGTGTTAAATGTTGAAATCAATTTTGTCATGCCTCCCCAAATTCGAGCTCGGTTCTCGGGTCTATTTCCAAAAGCATCAAGAGAATCGAACAAAGGATTAAGCGGGTCGAGATATTCCGAGTTTGTATTGTATATTCCACGATATAATGGGTCGAACTCAATAAAAAGTGGGGACAAGTTGGCCTGCCCCGGCAGATAGTCGCGATTTGGATAAACTTCCCGAATTGGTACTCTTGGTAGTGCATATTGATACCAAAACATTCGCCCTCGAAATTTTGCGCGTATTGTGTCATCAATACCTATCATTTCATCTTGCGGAGGTGAACAATGAACCCACAAGGGGGGAGTAAGGCTTAGGGAAATATACCTTTGGGCACCCTCGAAATCATCTAAATAAACTACTGGGGAATTATTGTCGCTTGCAACATCGGAGGTACGACGATTTGGTTTGGGTAGCATCATAGCCCATTCACCGCGAATGTTGAAAGACGAGGTAGCTTTGGTATCGAAGAATGGAAGCAAATCGACAATTTTGGTAAGCCAAGGAAGCTCCAAATTCATTCTTGCATCGAATCCAAACATTGTATTTTGGACTGGTTCCTCCCCCAAACGTACTCTATCGGTAATTAAGGATTGATTGTAAAACATAGACGTGAAACCCAGCCCAGCCTCGCCTTGACGTGTTTTAAATAATTGATAATCTGCTCGCAATCCCAAGAGCGTTCGAGTTGATATGCTAAAAATATCTTGCTGTTCGTATTCAATCTTTAGATTGGCATTGGGAAGGGAAGCCCGAGGATTTCGGAGCGTCAGAGTACCGGAATAATAATCAATAATGTAGTCGTCGTATTCTCGTAGTGGTACACCATCTAAAGTAACACGAACACTATTGGGAGTCAAATTGAAAGCCCCAAGCGAAATCCTATCGGTAAACCTTCCAGAAACTTCACCAGAGATAACAAATCTGTCGCGAGCTGTGTTGCGTCGGGCAACATCGTAAGTGGTATCGTAAACTTCTCCAAAGACATATTGCTCGGCAAGCTGTGGGGTTCCAGCTCGTTGAAAATAATCTCGTAAACCCTCGCGAAATGGTTCGATACTTGGAAATGTTATCTCCCCATAGACAGGATCGAAAAATGGCGGACGCAAATCAAACTGGCCGTCGCCGGGAGGTGCTCCCGAAGCATTGTTTACTTGGTCAACCCTAAGAATCGTAACCAATTTATCTGGAACACCGGGCAAGACATCTGTTGAATCATTGCTTTGATTGAGGTACCAGACGTTAATCTTTGTATCGTTCAAAGAAACATTTGTAGCATTTATTTGATACCTATTCTTCATCTGTCTTGCCCAAAGAGATTTGTATGCAGGAAGCAAATTTGGTCGATATATCAGTTTCAATATCAAAGTGTCTTTTTCGCCAACAAGAGCAGATAAAGTACCATAATACAAATCATCCGTAGTATCTATTGTCTCCCCTTCAATTCGATAAGCAACAGCATAGTATCTGTCTTGCCTCATATTTAATATTGTAAGAGTACCAAGATTGTAATCAATTTTATATCGAGAAGAATCTATACGCAAGAAAGTTCCGCGTTCGACCACTCCAGTTTGAATAGGAGTAAACTTTAAGCTTGGTGGGTAAAGTTCGTTTTGTCGCATTCTTTTCGGTTCCAAATCTGCAAAGGCAACGACATTGCCTCCGAAAGCATTATCGCGTACGTCTGTGGTCGACTCGTAAACTTCAATCTCCTTGACTCTGTAAAATGAAGAAGATTGTGGAATAACAGGAGTTGCACTTTTCAAGTAATCTCGATAAATGCTTCGATAGGCAGTATCCAGAAAAAAATGATTTTTCGAATAATCGTAAGCACGCAAGGAAAAATATTGCTTGCTTGTCCCACCTCGAACATCAACAAAACGGCGCTCCCCACGTTTCTGCGAGGCAATTGTTTTTAGGAAAAGGGGACCGAACTGGAAATCGGCTCTAACACCAAAAAGAGCTTGCCCACCACCAATCAGAGAAGATGGAACGGGCATTGTCACATTGCCAACCTCGATCAATTTAATTATATCGTCGTCCTCGCCAGTGTAGCCAATTTTGAACTTATTGTCGAAGTCAAATTGTCGTCGTGTATTCCAATCGGTACCAATTGATAATTTATCTCCAATCTTTCCAGTAACATTGACGCGTATATCCTGGCTGAACATTGGTGAGGACTGCGATTGACCAAAAGCAGATGTGGAACCAAGATTTTGCAAATCCCAGCGCCAACCGACACGAATATTAACTTCCCCATTAACATTCAGGCTAATTTGTGGTTTCCCGAAAATGGTAATTAATGGGTTCGATGGTATAGGGATGGTTAACCCAGTAGCTTGGCTCAAAATTCTTGCGATATCTCCCCCGCTTAAAGCAACTTTCAGGTCGTAACTCTTCGTAAGAGAATCCCAAATTTGCCTTTGAATGACCTCCTTTCGCAAAGATAAATAATCTTCCAATGGGATCGTATAATCATAAGAAATCGGCACTTTCCAGAAATTGTACTTGTAGTATAGTTGCTCTGCACTGGAATCGATATCGAAATACTTAATCATTCCTTCGGAAAGATAGCGGAAGCGTGGGTTATCGAAATCTGGATAGCGATATATATTATCAAGCCTTAGCATAGTTCGCTCGGGTATCTTAGATTTCTTGAATTCGGGGGTATAAATATCCAGTAATGTAGTATCTAACTGCTGAGGAAAAACATCAAGACAAAGTAAAAAGAAAAGTATCGCAGGAAAAAGGGGAAATCGGGTTTTTGTGTTTAATCTTTTGCAGACTAAACCCTTTTGACACACACCCGAAACCAAGTTTTTCCCCACAACTATCACCAAAAACCTAAAATAGTTACTTTTTCGACTTAATTTTAGATAAAAATAATGTGTATCAAAAGGGTTCGATTCAATGTACTATTGTTTTACATACCAATACAAAAATATAAAAAAATACCAAAAGAACTATATTACGAAGTCGTAGGAGTGGAACAAATATTTTTCGTGGTCTTTTACCTTTGCTTTTTTGCCTTTTTTAACAATTTCGAAACCTTCGTCCATCAATTTTGCTGCCAATCCTTCAATTCCCCCCGGGAATTTTTCATTTATTTCACCGTTTGATTTCAGAGTTCGCCAGTATGCAATTTTAGGTAGTTTGCTGGTGTCATTGTTTTCTTCCGATGCTCTTGCAGAAATTGAAGAAAATATTCCAGTAGTCAAAGGGCAAGCAATATCAGCTTTATACTTTTTGGCAAGAGCTTTTCGAACCTCTGCTATTGTAGAAACCTTGCCCAATGGAATTTGAAGCATCAGATTAAACACATCGATTGGGCGTGGAATTACCATTGTTCTGCCACCCCAATGGATAGCACCATTGTCATTCAATTCAACAACCTTTGGTAGATCTTTTGAGTCGAATAACTTATCAATCCAACTTTTTCTTTTCATTTTACACGAAGCTTTTGGCGAATCTTTCTTTCACTCATCCCCCGTAGATAGTAAAGTTTTGCACGTCGAACTTTGCTAGATTGCAAAACTGATATATTTTGTATCATTGGGGAATAAAGGGGAAAAATTCTTTCGACACCGACACCGTTCGAAACTTTTCGAACACAGAAGGTTTGGTTGGGTCCTTCTCCTCTTCGATAAAGCACAATCCCTTTATAATTCTGAATTCGCTCTTTGTCTCCTTCGACAACTCGAACAGCAACGTTGACAATGTCACCAGCCTTGAAATTGGGTATGTTGTCGATTCCTTCCGAACCAATTGCTTTACGCGTTTCGTCAGTTTTTTCCTTAATTAAATGTTTTACTAAATCCAGTTTATTCATCTTGCCCTCGTTCAAAAAAAGAGTTACAAAATTACTAATAAATTTTTTAATTGAAAAATGTTATGTCATCGAATCTTAAATTTAGCGAATAAAATAACAACCCTATACTTCTCCTATATATTTAAACAATTCTTTGTCCAGTTTGCTAAGAATATACTGCCAAAAATATTCTGCACCAAGTTTATGAGAAGGTAGTGGTACTCTTTCTAAAAATTCATTAAGAGTTAACCAACAGAAATCCTCGTGTTCGGGGGAAATCTTTACTTGTTCATTCAAATCGGTTAAAACACCAAAAACTGGGGATGCATTAATAGCATTCTGGTATGGATCGAAAAATACTGCAACAAATGGAATAGTCCAAATTTCTTTCACAGACAAACCGGTTTCTTCCTTTACTTCGCGTATGGCACATTCAACAGCGGTTTCGTTTTCTTCAATTGTTCCAGTAATTGCTTGCCATAATTGGGGATAAATTGGATTTGCCTTAGATCGTTTCAAAGCAAGGAATTTATATTGAAATTCTTGGCCAGCACAACATGCAACATGCACTTGAATTGTATTAGAAATAAAATTAATCATTCAATACCCTATGAATGAAATTCAAAAGCTTCGTTTCGTCTATTGCCCAGTTGTATTTTTCTCGTGAATATTTAAAAGCATTTTTACTCATTGTCTCCCAATCATACTCATCTATGTGCTCAAAAAAGAGTTCTAAAGCATTTTTATCCAAAGGAACAGAAATTCCAGCATTAGTTTCTTCGACTAATCTTTTCAAAGGTTTTGCATCAGAAACCAAGACTGGAATTCCGCAAGCAAAATAATCGAAAATTTTATTGTGCAATGTAAAGTTGTTAAATTCATTTGGGGGATATGGAAGCAATCCAATGTCGGCTTGTTCTAAAATCTTTGGCAATTCTTCGAGTTGGTATTTTCCAAGAAATATTACATTTTCAGCTTTCTTCATTGCTACGATTCTTTTCAACTCGGGAATGCTTTCCCCAGGCCCAGCAACAACCAAGCGAAAACCATCTTTAGGATTTGTAAAATATAGAAAATACTCCACAAACTTATTTATTGGTTTCTCACTTGTATGAAAACCGCTATGCACAAAAACTCGTGGTTGTTTCCTTTGTAATCTTGAAACATTCTTAAAAAGTTTCAGTACTGGTGTATTGTAAATTATTTCAATTCTATCGCCTTCGAAGCCATATTGTTCCTGCAATCTTATTTTTTGCTCTTCGCATACAGTAATAACATAATCAGTATTTGCAATACTTTCTTTTTCCCATTTATCAACAATTCTCAAATTGTGAACCAAAAATTTTAATATTGGATTTCTGTTATACTTTTTCCATTCTCGAACTACAGCCGGATAATGCTCTGCCATATCAACTATAATCGGAATTCGCTTGCTTTTCAATGAATCTCTTACCGGTTTGACCAAGAAGAATTCGCGGACAATAACAGCATCGGGTTTATAATCTTCGAAAATAGCTTTCAAGCTATACTTCCATAATGAGTTGTTGGGTGAAGGTATGGACAAAAAAGTGGGAATCTTGAAGCAAGCACGGAAAACATTCAAACTGTTCCAAATCTCGAATTGCTGACTTTCCCCTTTCCACCGAGCAACAACAAGCACATTGTGTCCCGCCTGCTGTAAAGTATTGCAAATTTTAACAAGCCTACCATCCCACGGGAATTTCGCCTTGAAAAGGTAGATAATATTAGCCACTTCAACTAAAATATGTATTTGATAACAACAAACCCACCAATGAGGAGCAAAAGGAAAGCAAATGTTAATTTTTCGAAATACTTATCGATGAAAGCTTTCACTGGTGGACCTATGAAATAAAAAAAACTGGCAACCAAAAAGAATCGCAAGCCTCTCCCGATTGCAGAAATAATTACAAAAAGCATAAAATTCTGATGAGTTGCACCAGCGGCAATAGTTGCAACTTTGTATGGAATTGGGGTGAACGCTGCTCCAGCAAGAAACCAATAGCCAACATCGCTATTAAAAGTTTCGACCACCTTCACCCAAGTATCATGAAAATTGTAAAATTCAATAATTTTGATTCCTACAACTTGCATCAAAGAGTATCCTATGTAGTACCCCAAAATTCCACCTAAAGCTGAACCAAATGTACACCAAAACGCAGAAAGAAACGACCTTTTAGGAAATGATAGGGCAATAGCAATTAATAGGACATCTGGAGGTATAGGAAAAAAAGAAGCCTCGACAAAGGCAAACCCAAACAAAGCCCAAAGCGAATATTTTGTTTGAGCAAAACTCTCCATCCAAAGCGCAGTTCTTCGCAAAAATTGATTAAAGGTCTTTATCATAATTCTACCCAAACACCCTTGCTGTAAAATTTTTCCTTTCGCATTCGGACTAATTGTTCGACTTCAACTTTCATAAGATCTTCCAATTCTTCCGAAAGAACATTTTTCATAATGTCGTACATTTGTTTTGTGTCTGTGTGAGCACCGCCCAAAGGTTCGGGGACTATTCGATCAATTACATTTTGCTCGAGCAAATCAGTTGCAGTAAGCTTCAAAGCTTCGGCTGCTTGCTCTTTGTAATCCCAACTTCGCCAAAGAATACTTGAACAAGACTCTGGAGAAATAACACTATACCAAGCATTTTCCAACATTAGAATTCTATCGCCAACTCCAATACCAATTGCACCGCCGCTTGCACCTTCCCCAATGATTACAACAATGATTGGAACACGAAGTTTTGCCATAACGAACAAATTTTTCGCGATGGCTTCCGCTTGTCCTCGCTCTTCTGCTTCCATTCCTGGAAATGCACCTGGGGTGTCGAGGAAAGTAATTAATGGTTTACTAAATTTTTCGGCTAGGAGAAACAACCTTAGTGCTTTCCGATATCCCTCGGGGTTTGGCATTCCAAAATTCCGATAAAGATTGCTCTTTGTGTCGCGTCCTTTTTGGTGGCCAACTACCATTACAGAAATTCCATTGAATTTTGCGATACCCCCAACTATTGCCGGATCGTCGCGAACAAGCCTATCCCCATGCAACTCAACAAAATCTGTGAAAATATTGTTTATATAATCGAGTGTGTAGGGCCTTTCGGGATGGCGAGCAATTTGAACTCTTTGCCAACGAGTAAGCTGGCTATATGTTTGAACTTTAAGTTCATGAATTTTCTGTTGCAATGTGGTTATTTCATCATCAATATTAATAACTTCCCCCAAAGACCTCATCTCTTCAACTTTTTGCTCTAGTTCGTATATTGGCTTTTCAAAGTCAAGTAGATATTTTGGTGTTACTTTTCCCATTTTTTCTCCTTTTATACTTAAACAAAATTTCTAAATCTAACAATGGGGAATAACTTTGTAGATAAAAATGATTTAATTTCTGCTTTGTCTTTTCAGTCATTGAAATACCAGTGTTAGCCTCGGATATAGTTACCAGTGAGTCTTTTAAGTATATTTGTCTATATTCTTTATCCAGCCCAACAAATGTCATCTTTCCAAGAAGTATTTTCAAAAAATTTTTAAATTTCCTTTTGTTTTTATCGAAGAACAAAAATAACAACGGAAATCCGAATGTAAAAAAAACCAAAAGAAGCAAAATATCAAAAACCCTTTTGTAGAAGCGAAAACGAAACAAGGAAAGATTAAACGATTCAAATGGATTTGCGTCATTAGTTAAATTTTCAATTAATTCCGAAGCGAGAATATCCTCGTAGCCTTGGGCATAAAAAATTTTAATTTTTCTTCCTTCCAATTTCTGCAAATTCTCGAGCATTTCTATTTTCGATACCCTTGGGTCTGTTACAATAATCTCGTTGATATTATACAGATTAATTGCTTCTGGAAGCTCGCTTAAATTGCCAAGTAAAGATAGTTCCAATGTAGAATTCTCAAGATCGTCCAAAACAAAAGCTCCTACAATTCCAAAGTTGGTTTCATGCGATTTTTCGAACGACTCAATGATTGCTTTTGTATTTTTATTCAATCCAACAAACGCAATTCTTCTTGGTGCTTCGATTTTCTTCTTAAGGTTAAAAATAATTCTGGAAAGGTTTGCAAAAATTAGAGTTAACCCAATAGTTAAAAGCAAAACTCCACGGCTGAATGCAAAATCCTTGAAAAAGTATGTCAACGACGAAAGAACAAAAAAGGAAATTAACAATGCAAAGGTTGTTTTCCAAATACTATGTTTGAACTCAAAGTATTCACCAGAAGTAACCATCGAAAGAAAAACTACACTACTCAAGACCAAAAAAACAGTTGGGTATGCATAATCGGGAAAACTAAATAAATTTCCAAATCTTATCCAGCTTGCTAAAAGAAGCGATAAATTTGCTAAAACAAGATCCAAAATAACGAAAAGGATTTCGGTTTTGTATTTCGATATTTTACTAAAAAATTGTCGAAAAAAAATGCCAAATTTAATGAACCAAATGAACAAAATTGATTTTCCAAAATGCTTTCGGGTGAAAATCTCCATTGATCTAAAAAAATGAAATGTATTATCGACAATGCTCCTCTTAGTGCTTTGCCCTTTGTAATGAACAATTGAAGTGGTCGGGACGTACGCAATCTTCCAACCATTTAATTTAGCGCGATAACAAAAGTCAAGGTCTTCGCCGTACATAAAAAAATTTGAATCAAATCCGCCCAACTGCTCGTAAACTTGGCGCCTTGCAAACATAAAAGACCCACTAATAGCGTCGACATAAGCAAAATCGTTTGGGTCGAGATATGTTAAATTATACTTTCCAAAAAATTTGCTTTTGGGGAAAAGTTTCTGCAAACCAAAAAGCTTGGTAAAAGCCACCCAAGGAGTTGGAAATCCGCGTCTGCAAGCAAGTTGCAGTGTCCCATCGGAGTTTAGCACTTTACAACCTGCAATTCCAACATCACTGTTGGATTCCATATATTCGTACATTACTTGTAGGGTATTTTCCTGTAAAATAGTGTCGGGGTTGAGAATTAAAATGTATTTACCTAAAGCTACTTCAAAGCCTTTATTGTTTGCAGTGCCAAAACCAAAGTTCCTATCTAATGCTATTAGAGTTACTTGGGGATAATGTCTCTTGATTAATTCTACAGATGAATCGGAAGAATTATTATCTACTACGATAACCTCGAAGTTGAAATCTGTTTGGGAATTGTATATAGAATTTAAACATTGCGACAGAAAGTCTTTTACATTATAATTAACAATAATTATTGAAACTTTTGGTATGAAATTCATTATTTTTCAAAGGCATTTAAATACTTTGCATAACTTTAATTTCCAAACCAAAAAAATTGCTTCTAAAATGATTTTTTTGTTCATCTTTGAAACGCCGTTCATTCTATCAATAAAAATTATGGGAATTTCTTTTACTTTAAAACCATTTGCCCAAAAACGAAAGTTCATTTCTATCTGAAATCCATAGCCATTGGTTTTAACTTTCTCCAGATCGATTTGTCTCAACGCACTTGCACGAAAGCACTTAAAACCACCAGTTGCATCTTTAACGGGCATTCCTGTGATTACACGAGTGTATAGGTTAGCGAAATAACTTAAAATAAGACGGCGTAAAGGCCAGTTGATTACATTTACACCGGTCAAATATCTTGAACCAACAACAAGGTCTGCGTCTTCTATTGCTTCGAGAAATCGAGGCAAATCCTCTGGATTATGGGAAAAATCTGCATCCATTTCGAAAATTACATCGAACCCTCTTTCCAAGGAATATTTAAAACCTTCAATATAAGCCGTTCCAAGTCCAAGCTTTCCTTTTCTTTTTATTAAATGTAATTGCTTTTCAGTTTCTAGTAGTTTTTCAATGATGGCGGCAGTACCATCGGGAGAGTTATCGTCAACGATTAAAACATGGATATTTGGAACTACCTCAAAAATTTTTTTTACAAGCTTTTCAATATTTTCCGCTTCATTATAAGTTGGAATAATTACTATAGATTTCATAACCTATCAATTTCTAAATATTCACGAACCTGCTCGGAAGATGATAATTGTAAAACTTTTTGCAATTTTTGGCGAGCCCTTTCGGAGTCGATTTCAGAAATCCATTTTTTTACTTGAAGGAAATTCTCGATAGAGACACTTATAGAGTCAAAGTCTAACCCGACTAATAAACTAGTTGCTTCGGGATGCGAGGCAAGCTCGCCGCAAATCCCGACTTTTTTCATTTTCTTTCTGAGATTGGTTACTATATAATTTATTAATTTAAGGACTGAAGGATGAAAAGGTGAAAAATAAGAACTTACGTGGGAGTTGTCTCGGTCTGCCACTAATGTATATTGAGTCAAATCATTTGTTCCAATACTAACAAAATCAACGTAGTCGGCAAGCACATCCGAGAGAAGAGCTGCCGAAGGTGTTTCTATCATAATTCCAAATTTAACTTCGGGGTCAAACTCTTTATTTTCTAGAAGTAGCTCGGATTTGCACTCCTCGAGATATTTCAACGACTCGAGCACTTCTTCGACTGTAGTAATCATTGGCAACATAATTAAAACATTCTTTTCAGCAGAAGCACGCAGAAAGGCTCGTAGTTGTGCTTTGAAAAAAATTGGATTTGCAAGTAAGTAACGAATACCCCGAAAGCCAAGCATTGGATTTACCTCATCAACGCCAAAAATGGACGGGAACTTATCTCCACCTAAATCGAAAGCACGAAAGATAACTGGCTTGGGATACATTTTCAAAGCAACTTCTTGATAAATTTCAAATTGAATTTGTTCAAAACCAGTCAAATCTATTTTATTGATGAAGTATTCCTTTATTGGAACAAGATGTTCAGTTCTCACCAAGCCAATTCCATCGGAATGATAAATTTCGGTTTCGTCCAAATCCTGAAGGTAATTCAAATTGACTTGGAGTTCAATTACCCTTCCGTCCTTCGTCTGGGCCGGTTTTATAATAAGTTCTCCAAGTTCTCGAGTAAGAATACTCTCGTTTTCGACAGCTTTTCTAAAGTCTTGTATTGTCTCGTCGGTTGGATTGCATGTAATTAGCCCTTTGTAACCATCTATCAATAAATAGTCGCCATTCTGGATAATTTTAGTTGCATTTGGAACCCCAATGACAGACGGAATTCTAAAAGATCGGGCAAGTATAGAGGAGTGTGTTGTTGTTCCTCCAAGTTCTGTAACTAACCCAGCGACTTTCTTTTCCCTAAAAGCAATCACTTGGTCGGCAGATAAACTAGGAGCTACAACAATTGAATCCTCGGGAACAATAGATGATAGCTTTTTATTTACAAGAAGCTCAAGGAAGCGAGTCTTAATCTGTTCCAGTTCAAATACACGTTCCCGTACAACTTTGTTTTTTACAGCGAGCAAATCATGTTCATATTTTTGGTATGTCAATTCTACAGCAACTTCGGCAGAACTACCTTCTTTAATAAGTTTTTCTACATTTTCTTTAATATCTGGATCTCTAAGAATTAGTTTGATAGATTCTAAAAAGTCGGTAGCTATTGATTTTTCTTTACTAATTGAACCTAAATACTTTTCCAGTTCATTTTCATACTCTTCGATAGTTTGGGAAAATCTTTCAAGCTCTTCTTCGGGTGATGAATTGTGACTATTTTGGTTAATATTGAATTTATTTTTTTTAATGATAAAAGCATAACCACAAGAATATCCTTTCGAAACAGGTATTCCTTTAAGTAAAATTTCTTTTGGATTTTTTCCCTCAGTCGTTTTTGCCATAGTAGAGTATGTCATATTTCGTCGAAGCCACGTTCGAAAAGTTCTTTCAATGCCTTTACTGCTTCTTCTGCTTGCTCACCTTCGGCGACAATTTTAACCATAGTACCCTGGCTCGCAGGCAACGTCATAAGTCCAAGAATACTTTTTGCGTTAACAGTATAACCATCTACTTCAATAAGAATTTTGCACTTAAATTGCGAGGATGTTTTTACAATTTCGGCGGCAGGTCTTGTATGCATCCCC
Source organism: uncultured Hyphomicrobiales bacterium (assembly GCA_964524325.1). Lineage (GTDB taxonomy): Bacteria > Bacteroidota > Ignavibacteria > Kapaibacteriales > UBA2268 > Naka2016. The sequence continues at coordinate 22,442 of CAZGCT010000012.1, read as the reverse complement.
GCAGGGTTAATTACTTTTACAAATTCCGTTACCATATTCTTTTTTCCAGTGCTACAAAATTACGATAAATTTTTGTAAAATCAATAAATATACCAATATACCCTAGATTACGTTTTGTGAAGAAAAAATAAATTCCTTTTACGTTTAATACTAAAGTGTATTGTAAAAGCAAAAAAAATAAATATAACAAGCGGACTTTCTTTTTGTCATCACATCTTCAAATTTAGAAGCAGAGTGGGAAATGTAAAAATAATTTGTTAAACAAAAGGGATTGATATAGATATACAATCCCTTGTAAAAGTAATTAGAATAATAAAAAAAATAAATTTAGGTTTTATGCAATAGTTATTTCTTTGCACAAGTAAACATCTTGTATGGTATTTAACAATTTTATTCCTTCGTCCATCGGTCGCTGGAATGCTTTCCTCCCCGATATTAGCCCCATTCCACCAGCTCTCTTATTGATAACTGCTGTTTTTGTTGCTTCGGCTAGATCATTTTCGCCCGAGGCACCACCGCTATTAATCAACCCCACTTTTCCCATATAATTATTAACAACTTGATACCTACATAAATCGATTGGATGTTCAGAACAAAGTTCTGAATACATTCTTTTGTCGTATTTGCCAAAAGATTTACCTTCAGTATTCAAAGCAAGGTAGCCGCCATTGTTTTCTGGCATTTTTTGCTTAATAATATCAGCCTGCAAAGTAGCACCCAAATGATTTGCCTGCCCAGTTAAATCTGCAGAAACATGGTAGTCTTTGTCTTTCTTGAATGCGGAGTTTCGAAGATAACACCAGAGAATGGTCGCCATTCCAAGTTCGTGTGCATAATAAAATGCTTCAGAAATCTCTACAATTTGACGGGTACTCTCGGGACTACCAAAGTAAATAGTTGCCCCAACAGCAACTGCACCCAAATTATATGCTTCTTCAATCGTTCCAAACAAAACTTGGTCGTACTTGTTGGGAAAGCTCAATAGCTCATTGTGGTTAATTTTAACAATAAATGGTATTTTGTGAGCGTATTTTCTTGCGACCATACCAAGTACTCCGAATGTAGATGCAACAGCGTTGCAGCCACCTTCGATAGCAAGTTTGACAATGTTTTCAGGGTCGAAATAAATTGGATTTTTTGCAAAACTTGCACCAGCAGAATGTTCGATGCCTTGGTCCACGGGAAGGATAGAAAGGTAACCAGTTCCAGCAAGTCGCCCAGTATTGAAAAGTCTATTCAAATTAGCAAGAACACGGTTATTTCGGTCTGAGTTAGCAAAGACTCTATCGATAAAATCGGGCCCTGGAAGAGTAAGTAAATCTTTTGGGACTTTTGGATTAGAAAAGCCCAGCAGGTATTCTACGTCTTCCCCTAAATGTGTTTGAATTGTTTCGAACATATTTTTCAACTCCGAAAATATTTACACAAAGCAAAATTAATCTAAACTCGCTTATTAACAAACAAGATCGATTAATAATTTTTGGGATATTTTAGAGAGCAACCGAAATAAGTTAAACTACAAAATAACTATTGCTGTAGACTCTCATTCGTTTTCAAAGTCATCACCTTTTTTAATAATTTCTTCCAAAATAGCAGCGTAACTGCAAGTAAATTCCCCTACTTTTTTTACACGTTCCATCAAAATTCCCTGAGGTATCTTGGAAAGCTTTTCGTCAACTTGATCCATAAAGATTATCTTGTCATCAATAATAGCAACGTCAAAATCTTTAATAATTTGATTTAGACTGTTTTCTAAGCTTCTTTTGTCCACAGTGCTCATACCTTTCAAAAAATCATAGTTGAGAACTCCCGAAACGAAAGTAATGTTTGGATTATCAGTCCCAGCCATAACTCCAATAAGACAAGTATTTCCAAGAGAACTACGGTACTTGTAAAGTTCGACACCTTTTTCGTTGCTTAACTGTGTTAGCGGATATTTATCAGGAAGTGAAAATTTGGAAGAGGAAGAACAAGCAAATAAAAGTATTAAAAGAAACAAAAATAAAAATTTTTTCATTTTTTCCTCAATTTAATCCATAAAAAGATAATTAATTTTTTCTCTTACAATAAAAGGAAGGTTTTCAAAATAATTCAATAGCATGAATTAATGGGGGCGGTGATCTGTTTCTCATAGGAAAGCAAATTAAACAAATTATTTTAATTAAAATGAATATCCTAGTCTAACATGAAAAACTGGATTTCTAAATGCTTTTTTCTCCTTATTTGGATCGAAAATAGGATAACCAATATCAAAAAAGAAAGGACCAGCGGGTGTGACAAAGCCAATGCCAAATCCGGTAGCTAAAGCAATTCCTTCGAAATAATTTTTTAAAGTGTATTTAGTTACAAAATCCCCGAACTCATTTTTTACAAGCCATTGATAGGCATTGCCAGCATCGAAAAAGAAAGTTAATGTGAATAATTCAAGAATGTCTGCAAGTGTTTTACCAATATATGCTGGGCGGCCGAATCGAAGCCTAAGTTCAAAAGAGGTTTCTAGCAAGCTTGCATTCCCAACGTAATCGCGAAGAAAACTATTAATAAAAGCAGAGCTCCCCGTATCTATTCTTACAGCTTTGTAATATCTAAGTTGCCGCGAAGGCCAACCACGAATACTATTTGCACCACCTGCAAAAAAATGCCTCTCGTAAGGTACGAAACTGTTTTCTTTATCTAACCATAATATGTGTCCTGCACGAAATTTGGTCCCAAGAACGACAAAGTCCGACAAGTCGGTAAAATAAAGAAAATTAAAGTTGAATCGATAATATTTTGCAATTCCAAAAAACAAATATCCGTCGAATCCAATATTTGTCAGTCTTCCTTTTCTTGGTAAAAGTGGATTATCACGAGTATCCCCAGTTAAATTCAAACCCAAAATAGCTGTAGTCAATAGTGGATGATATTTATTTATGTATCTATCTAAGTTGCCAAAAATTGAAAGTGATTGTTGAATACGCAAGGAATCTTGAAAAGTATTAACATTTTCATAAAATCTCGTTGATGCAGTTGCAAAATTCTTTGGGACTTGCCTTTCAAAAAATAAATCAACATCTAGATAATTGAAGTATGTCCAAAATGGTAAACGAATTGGAAACTTTAGTGGAAAAGAAAATGTGTTTAATTGCAAAGAGGTAAAAACTTTTCTTTGCGAGTATTGAATAGAGCCAGTTAGACCAACTCTGGAATTACCTAGAACCCAAAGTAAAGGTTGAGTAAAATTAACACCGGTTTGGAATTCATATTCCAGACTTTTTTTTTGGAAAAGAAATCTGCTGAAATCTATGCCAAATCCTCGAATGTAAAAATTTGCCGATTGACCGCCACCTAAAATGTTTCTGTCGGATATTGAAAACTCAGCACCAATATTAATTGCTTTTTCAAATGAAGTTCTATTTGTAAAAAGACCAACCCCAAACTCGCGTAACTTCCGATAACGAAGGTAAACCGAAAGGTTTATCAAAGAATCGTTGTTTGGGGAAAAAATTGATGATGTATCAATTTTTACAAGTTCAAAGGTTCCGAGCGAATTTAAACTTATTTCCGAACTAAGCATCTTGCTTTGAGAGAAAATGTCACCAGGTTTGAAATCCAAATGGTTCATCTTTACATTATATCCCACCCGTTTTTGATCACCAACGTTGTCGACAAAGCTTATATCATTAATTTTAACAATTTTTCCAGTATTAAACACAATATATACGCTATCAATTTTCAATGTAGTATCGATAACAACCCTAGGTGGCATATAATCGACGTAGAAGTATCCATTTTCACGAAGCAACATTCGATATGCTCGCATTTCTTGGGCAAGAAGTTCTTCGCTGTAAGGCATACCAACTTTCAGCAAGCGAAGTTTCTCTAATCGTTCCCGAAGATATCGAGGAAGCGAATCCAACCCTATTATTGAAATAAAACTTACAACATATTGATTGCCTTCATCAATTTCAAAACGTAGTGTATTCGTTTTGCTCAAAGTGTCTGGAAAAAATTTGTAGTTTACTTTTACATCGTGGAAACCATTTTGGTAGTAGAAAAGAGTAAGTGTATTTTTATCTTGTTTAACTTGTCCTTCTTTGTAAAAAGATATTTCATTTACAAGTGAAAGAACAATTGTTTTCAATGACGATGAAAGGAGCTTCGGTACAGCACGATTCCTTTGTATGTTTTCAAAATAGAAATAAAGAATTTTGTGAGGAATACTTTTGTTGTTGGCTTTTGTTGAAATAATATTTTCTAAGGTAGAGCTGGGGAAATACTTGTTGCCAACAAATTCTAAGTTGTGTATTTCAAAAAAATAAGGATTATAGACTGAAGGATAAGGAACTAATTCCGCTAGGTTCGAAAAAAGCTTTCCAGTGGCTAAGAAAATAAGTAAGATCAACCATTTTTTAAAATCAAGCATGAAGAAAAAAATAAATCATAGAATTTGCAAAATAAAAAGACTACAACGAAAAGCAAAATACTCTGCCGACTGCTTTGCTTGTATTATATGTACTGCTCTTCTTCGTCGTCATCGTAAAAGTAATCTTCGGTACTCATTTCTTCGTACTCAGGCCAAAGGTCTTCTATACCCATTATCAAGGCATCCTCTTCTTCGATTTCCATTAAGTTATCAATAACCTGTTGGGGACAGCCCGTTCTATTTGCATAATCAATAAGCTCCTCCTTAGTTGCTGGAAATGGAGCATCTTCGAGATATGCTGCAAGTTCTGGTGTCCAAAACATTACCTACCCCTTAATTTATGTAACATAATAAATTTTTCTGAAATCGTATCAAACTTTATCGAAAATATGGAAATATTATTTTAATATTCTTTATCTTTTTGTTTCTAAGTTGTAAATTTCATCAAAATTGTGCTGAATAATTAGCAAATTTGTTCTATAACGTAAATCTTTCGCTTGAAAATCCCCTCGAAGTATAATGGAATATCCCTTGCCAGCGAGCAATTGAAAATTGCGGATGCTAAAAAGAACGCTATCCTTTTCTGCATCTCTTATTATAATTTTATATTTCTCGGGAAATGTTGTGAAAAATTGAGTAAAACTCCTGAATCCAAGTGGAGCAAATATTGGGTATTGTTGCTCTATTTGAAACACCAACGAGGAAGGGGAATTAATAGCAACGTTTACAAAACGAAAATAGGAATTGCTAGGCAAATAGTTACTCAAAGTGTCGTAAAGAAGCAAACTTTTGATTCTTCTTTGCATTTGAATTACCAAGAAAGTGTAGGGCACCCCTTTGGTCAAATTTGCAAAACCATTGTACAAAACTGAATCAGTCTTAAATAAAACCACAAAGTTTGTTACCCCTGGCAAAACGTTGGAATATTTAAATCCTTCTTCCATATCATAAATTAATGAGTTATGCAAGTAAACTCCACCAACCATAATCTTAATTTTTTCGAATGAAGGAGCACAATTGACACACATTAATTTGGAATACTGGGAAGGAGTTATTTCTTTTTCAGTATCCAAACTTGGGATACACTGGCAACCACTGATTGCCACAACCCCAAAAAAAGCACAAATGAAATTTATTAACAAATTTTTTGGACTTTTTTTCATTAATATTTTACAGAAACTCCGTAAGTAACACCTGCCTTCTTTGTTTGATAAACAGTGTTTTGCACTTTGTAACCAAGGTATGTTGCTTCCCACCCTAAGAATAGGGTCACTCGTTCGTCTGGAGTATATTGCAAACCAACTGCGCCGCGGGCAAGTGGTCCAACTGGTGTGCCACCTAGGAAGATTCGTGCCATTGGTTTAATATCTTGGAATTGGAATAAATTGCTTATGGATTGTTGAATGTAAAGTCCATACCACCAAAGCAAAGGATTTTGTTTATAGTAAGTCACCTCCCCATCTCTTTTCAAAGTATATTTCTGTGCAAATTTCTCTTGCCCGAACTCAAGACCAATGTTTGTATTTGCTGCTACATTGTAACCTAATGAAATACCAACATTGGGAATTATACCTTTTTCACCCAAATTCACACCTACGTCAGGATTAGATTTCAACATATAACCTCGGAAGCCCAGAGTAAAGTTTCTTAACTTCTGCGTCAAATTATTTGATGATAACGTGTTTGCAATTGAAGGATTAGAGTGGAAATTTAACGGTAGTGTCTCCTTCCTTTCGTAGATTTGATCTTTATTTGTAAATTCAATTGTAGGCAATTCTTTGTTCAAAATTGAAGGTTCAAACGACAGACTCGGAGTTTGTTCCTCGTTTCTTGCTAAAGAATTATTAGGCAAGGGATAATTTTTGAAGTAGTTTGCTAACCAATTCTCAAGGGTTTCTTTAATAATCCTTTCTATATTAACTGCTTTAATTTCCCCGCTTGTTGAAATATTAGGAATTTCTCTGGTGGTCGCAATTGGAATCTCTTTTCCCGAAGATAAATTAGCCTGATTATTTAAACTTTCGATATTAAAGTTTAAAGGAAGAAATAGCCAAGCAAGGAAAAAGGTAACCGCTCCTCCAACCAAGCTCGAAGCAAAAAAAGGAGTAAATTTGCCGAAAAATTGTTTTAAGTTCGACAAAAATTTGGGATATATTGGTACGCTTGGAGTTGTAGCTACATTGGGTATTTTAAAATTTAACGAAGCAAACACACCATTGGTTGCATCCGAAGGAACTGAAATAGTCTTGAAGTCATTTTGAAACAACTTGCTGAATTGGATTTGTTCCTCAAGATATTCCTGCAATTCTTGGTTTTGGGAGAGTTCCCTATAAAGCAAATCCTTTTCGATGGGATTAATCTCTCCTTCCAAATACAAATCCACCAACCTTGTGTAGTCCATAAATCTATCCTTAATGATTAGTAATCTTTTTTAAAGTATGGCATAAGTAAGTTTTTTAACTTTTCTTTGCCACGATAATAACGTGTTTTAACGAAAGCAAGCGACTCCCCTGTGATTTCAGCAATTTCGTTAAATGTCAAATTTTGATAATGATGCATTACAAAAATTTCGCGCGTTTGATAATCAATTAAAGATAATGCATTAGCAATTAATTCTGAAATTTCCGATTTTTCTACTTCCTGCTCTGTTTTAAAGACAGAGACCACCTCATCAAGGGAAATTGTTGGTTTTTTGTCCCGAAAATGATTTAAACAAATATTTCTAGCAATTTTCAAAAGAAAAGGAAGAATATGGGTTACCCTTGCACCATTTCGACAATAATCATAAAATCTGAGAAAAACTTCTTGGAAAATGTCCTTGGAATCCGTTCTATTGTTTATTGTTCTAAGAATAAAAACGAAAAGCGAATTGCTGTATCTATTATAAATTTCAGTGAAAGCTTGTTCAGCCATTTCAGAGGCTTCGCTAAGGAAATGGCAAAGCTCAATATCAGTAAATCCGCTTATGTTCGACTTTGCTTTCATTCTTTTTTAAAAATATTCCAAAATGCACGATAAACATTGCTCCCAATAATTTTTGGCTTGGCATTTTTTTCGGTCAAACTTACTAGTTCCAAAGTTCCACCAAAAGGATTTAATTCATCTCGGTAATACCTTGTATATATTAAATTGGAAAATTTCTTGTCAACCCTCGGAAATAGATTATAAGAAAATCCGGAAGCTTGGGAAACAAAGCGATATCGACTCGAAAGCTCATTAAAATTCACTAACCAGATGGAGCCATCCCGACCAGTTATGTAAAATACATTTTCGTTTTTTGTGGGAATGACTTCTGCACAACCTATGAACTCAACTTCCCACACCTTTTCGTAACTTCCCTCGAAGCTAGTAGAGTAAATCAAATCATAAGTTTCTTTATTTTCGAGACAGAGATATACAAATGTGTTGTCTTCGCTCCATGAGATTGTTGGTTCTCCGAATATTTCAACCATCTGCCCAGGAAGCATCTTTTTGCACAATTTTTGCGGAATGTCTGTTGCAAGGTAAAATATTACTAATGATTGTGGAGGTGTGTAAACATCTTTGCCTTCTATAAATGCAATTTTGGTTCCATCTGGTGAAAATGAAGGTATTGTACCTTTGCAAAACGAACTGGATAACTTATAGTAAGTATTTTCATTTCGAACAATCCACAGTTCATTTCCGTTAGCACCAATTGCTATGAGCAAACCATTGCTCGAGATAATCGCAAAATCGCGAGAATACCAATAGTAGGAACTTGCAATTAGGCGCTGGTTTGTTCCATCTAAATTGGCAACTATTACATCCTGCGAGCCAGTTGAATTGTCGCGTACAAAAACGATTTTTTTATCTTGGGAGGGAGGAGAATAAATTTTTCCATTTTTAATAATTTCTCTGGGATTAGTTTGATTAAGATTAATTTGAAAGATGCTTGGTTCAAAAGAATTTACAGGAAGGGCCGTAAAATAGATATCACCCTCGGGAAGATGGTAAAATGTATCATAACGACAAGGGTCGCAGGCAAGGAACATCAAAACAGCGAAAATTCCTATTAGCGATAGCTTCCAAATTTCCTTGCACTCCTTCACAAAGGCTAAATAAATTTATGCAACATCTACAATATATATAACACATAAATTGAAAAAAAGTCGCAAATTTTTAAAATTTATTAAATTTTGTGTTCAGATTGAATATTAAATACTTTGTACAAATCCAGCAATATAATAAGCTTGTTTTCGAGATTTACCACGCCAATAATGTAGTTCTCGCTAACTTTGGAGTCTGTTTGAGTAGGGTTAACTTCTATCATATTTTTGTTTACCCAAACCACTTCGTTCATTTTGTCAACAAGTATACCAATAATTTTTCCTCCAAATTGAAGAACAATAATTCGGGAAGAAGAGTCAAATTCTTGCACCTCGAAGTCTAAAATTTTGCGAAGGTCGACAACCGGAATCACCTTGCCCCGAAGATTAATTACACCTTCGACAAACCTAGGCGCTTTGGGTACACGTGTGATTTTTGTCATAGGAGTAATTTCTTGTACCATTAATATGTCTATCCCAAAGTTTTCACCACTAAGTTCAAAAGTAACGAGCTGAAGAATTTCCGATTTGCTAAGGTCTTGGTTAATTAAGCTGGAGGATTTTACTACATCTTCCATATCAATACCCAAAAAACTTTAACATATTTTTATTATTTCTCCAATTTTTTCGGACTTTAACAAACAATTCCAAATAAATGGGATAGCCAAGATGATTCTCAATTTCCTTTCTCGACTCCTCCCCAAGTTTCTTTATTCTACTTCCACCAGAGCCAAGGATAATAGGCTTTTGGGTTTCCTTTTCTACAATAATTTCGGCATTTATGTACCATTTTCCTTTTTGCCTTTCTTTAAAATCCAGGATTTGAACTTCTGATGAGTATGGAATTTCATCCTTATACATAGAAAAAAGTCGTTCCCTTATTAGTTCAGCAACAAAGAATCGTTCGTTTTGTGTGCTAAGTATTTCTTCGTCGTAGTAAAACTCTCCTTCGGGAAGATATTCTTTAAATACTTTTATCAGCTCGTTGATACCTGCTAGTTTTGTAGCTGAAATTGGGACAAACTCTTGGAACAATTTTAGTTTGCTAAATTCATCTATTATTGGTAAAACAAGCTTAGTATCTTTTAGTAAATCTATTTTGTTTAAAATTAAAATCATTGGTTTTGTCGTTGTTGACAATTTCGCTTCCAATTCACCATAAATTACTTCTTTCGGATTGGTTTGGTATGTAGCATCAATCATAAAACCAATCAAATCTGCTTCGGTAAAAGCAAACTCCACGTAATCCATCATCAGCTTATGCAATTCGTATTTCGGATCGACTATTCCCGGGGTATCTATGAAAATCAACTGGGAATTTTGCTCAGTGCGAAGTCCAATAACACGCTTTCTAGTAGTTTGTGGCTTTGGTGTAACTATGCTCAATTTTGTCCCAACAAGAGCATTAAGCAAAGTTGATTTCCCTACATTTGGGACACCAACCAAAGCAATGTAGCCACATTTTTTTGTCATTAATTTCCTTGTTTCTTTTTAAATGATTTAATAATAGAATAAGGAATAATTACACAATATCCAATAACCAGTAGGATTGGAGCAATGTTAACCGCCAGTGGATTATTCCATTTCCCTTGCGGTAGTGCTGGTTCTTCTGTTATTCCCGTAGCCAAAAGTATGTACCCAAGAATTACAACCCCTACCCCGATTGCAAACCATTTCAAATTATTATTATCTAATGAAAAATTCCAAATTACTTTTGCCTTCCTCTTTGCAGTGTTTACTCGACCGCGAGCTTTCTGTTTTGCCATAAGAATTTCCTAAAGTTAACAAAAAAGTATAATCCAAATTTAAACAAAAAAGTGGATTTTTCCACGAATTAAGAAAAACCCACCTTACCTTGGGTCCTTTAATTTATTTGAAGGATTTATTCTTCAATAAGCAAAGGTTCCTTTTCGATTGGGATTTCGCAATAATTTGTTAACCATTTATTTTTAATGCTAACTAATTGCCGATTATATGTGCTTAAGACGTTTTCCCAAGAATATTTTTGAGCCAAATTATAAGCATTTTTTTTAATTCTTTCCCTAAGTAAGTCATCATCGAGAAGAAGTTCTATTTTTTCTGCTAAATCAGTGGCTGAGTTAGGTTCTGCAAGCAAACCATTCTCCGAGTCTTTTATAAGTTCCGAGGCACCAAAAGATTTAGCAACAATTGGGGGTAACCCGCTCGCCATTGCTTCTAAAATCACATTTCCAAACGATTCAGTAACCGAGGGAAAAACAAAAATATCACTCGATGCATATACCTCAGCAAGTTTTTTTGTGTCCAAGTGACCCAAAAATATTGCGTTTTTCATCCTCTTCTGGTAATATTCCAAATACGGACCACCGCCAGCAACAATTAGCGCAAAGTCATTGCGACTTTTTAATATTTCCATCGCTGACTCAAGGACGTCTATGTTTTTTTCCTTTACTATTCTTCCTACAAATAAAACTACCTTTTTGCCAAGTACCCCAAGTTCCGCTTTAAATTTTGAATTCGCAAAGGCAGGGTTAAATACGTCTGTATCTATTCCGTGTGGTATATAGGTAGTATTTGTAATCCCGTTGCGTCTTAAATCATTTTCAACAGACTTGGAAGGGACGAAAACAGTTTCGCATTTTCGGTATAGAAATCTCATATAGCTCCAAACATATTTCTCGAAAAAAGAAATTTTGTAGTAACTCAAGTATGTTGGAAAATGAGTATGGTAAATCCCAACGACGGGAATATTCATCGAATTTGCTAATTTGGTAGCCATCAAGCCAAGAGTGCATGGACTATTGATAAATACAATATCTGGATCAGTTTTGCTTAACTCTTTGGAAATCCTTCGTTTTTCTGGAAAGGACAATTTATAGTCAGAGTAAAGTGGAAATGGAATTGAACGAATTTTAAAAACATTATCCAGTTTTCCGTCTTCGTTGTACGAAGCAGTAAAGAATGTCATTTTGTAGCCTAATTGCTTGAAATAGCGTATTTGGCGATAAAGAACCCGCGTCACTCCATCTTGATGCTCATCTAATGCTCCAGCAAAAATCGCAATTTTCATAGCTAATCCCAATAAAAAAAAGCAAAATTCTAATAACTTTGTTAATTTTTTTTTTGGCCTAAATTATCATTTTGTAAGCAACTTAACTAAATATTAATTTTATACTTACACTATCTCAATAATTCTTTTCGTTAAACATATTTTATTTTTAGGATTATGAAATTTTTTCTATTGATTTTTTTAATTACCCTTTGTTCAACACTAATCTTTGCTAAGGAAAAGGATTATTATTTTGATAAAAGAATTAAAATAGAGATTGTTCACGGCGAAGAAATTGTTCCTAAAAGCGACTCACTATTATTTGCTGTAAAAATCACTCTTTCCAAAGGTTGGCACGTATACTGGCTAAATCCGGGTGATGCTGGGGAAGCAACCATCCTAGAAATCTCTACAAATGTTTCTAATTCAAAAATCGTTCCTTTCTACCCAATTCCAAATTACCAAAACACAAATGGAATTGTTACTTTTGAACACAAAGGCAATGTTTTTTTTCCTTTTAATTTGTCCATTCCAAATAATTTTTACAACGACACTCTCGAAATTAAGCTCTATGCAAAATGGTTAGTTTGCAAGGAGAAATGTATTCCCGGCGAGGCACACTTTAAGAAAAAGTTTATTTTTAACAAAAAACTTAAAAACAATGATTACGACAAAAGGGTTATGACCGTATTGAAGTCAATCCCAAAAGATACATTAGTTGCAAATTTTGAATTTTTCGAGGACTTTGCCCTGCTTAAAACAAATTTGCCTTTCGCCGAAAAAATAAAGTCTGTGTTCTTTTTCCCACTTACCCAAGGATTGTTCAAACTCGAGAGAAAACCCGATTTCACTGTAGAGGAGAACATTTTATTTATTAAACTGCCCTTTCTACAATACATTTGGGGCGACAAATCCAATGTAGAAGGTATTGTTGAAATTACTTTTTTGGACAGAAAGAAAAAATATTTTTGGATAAATTAAGTTTAATATTTTTTGTTAACTAACAGATGGAGGAAAAATGAATAGGCTCGCAATCCAAATATTAATTCTCTTTTTTTCAATAAATCTTGTTTTTTCGCAAGAGGCAAAAATCGACAAAAAAGCACCAGAATTTACATTGCAAGACATAACAGGAATGGATGTTTTGCTATCGGACTATCAGGGGAAAATAATCGTACTTGAATGGATTAATTTTGATTGCCCTTATGTAAAAAAGCATTATAATAGTTCTAATATTCCAAAAATGCAAGAAGAATATACCAAAAAAGGTGTCGTTTGGTTTTCCATCTGCTCGTCTGCACCTGGAAAAGAAGGGTACCTCCCTTCTGGGGAAATTCGTAAAAGAATAGAAAAGTACAAAGCAAAAATGACTTTCTACCTTGTAGATAGCAATGGTAAAGTGGGAAAAATGTATGGCGCAAAAACCACTCCTCACTTTTTCATTATAGACAAGAAAGGTAACCTTGTATATTCCGGTGCCATTGACGACAAAGCCTCGGCAAGCGAGGATGATATCCCAGTTGCAAAAAACTATGTTCGCGAAGTGCTCGACGCCCTACTAACCGGAAATAATCCTCCTATAAAAACCACAAAACCTTATGGTTGCTCAGTTAAATATTGATTTTACTTAAATAACAATTTCCGTTCTACTGAAAATAAATTACTCGTAGACCTGCAAAATCTGGTAACTCAACCAATTTTGCAGGTTTTTTAGTGATCAAAAAAAAATAAATTACTTAACACCGATATTTTACTATTGACAAAATTACCTCATCACCGACAAAATGGCATAGTTTATTAATTCTCAAATCTTTTTAGCGACAAATTTGCATAATATATGCAAAATTGTCAAATAAAATAAGTTTGGCATACTTTTTCTTAAATAACTAGTGCATTTGAATTTGATTTTATGTTAAACAAAGTATGTTAAACAATTAAAGGAGGGTGTTATGGCAATCGTAAGATTTGATCCATTTCGTGGGTTCGAAACCCTTGCACGAAAAATGAGCGAAATGTTGGAAGACTTTGAACGTGGATTTACTGTAAGCACAAACGAGTTCTCCCCAAGGGTTGATATTTCCGAGGATGAAAAGAATCTTTTCGTTACGGTTGAAATTCCTGGGGTTACCAAAGATGATGTAAAAGTAACAATTAACGACGACAACGTCCTGGTAATCAAAGGGGAGAAAAAACGTGAGTTTAAAACCGAAGACAAAGAGCGAAATTTTATTCGTGTCGAGCGAAGTTACGGCTCGTTCCAAAGGTCGTTTATTTTGCCCGACAATGTCAAAAAGGATAACATCTCGGCGAAATTTGACAATGGAGTGCTGACTATTACGCTCGAAAAAGTAGAACCAGAACCACCAAAACAAATTGATATCCCAATTTTATAATATAATCTTGGACAAGGGGATACCCCCTTGTCCCTAATTTTGATTTGTGTTAACTTTAATAAGGAGGAAATATGATAATTCGCAGGTTTAATCCCTTTTGGGAAATAGAAAATTTGATAAGAAATTCAGCCAACTTGATCGACTCAACAATTGGAGATAATGTTAAAATAAAATCCGACTTTTCCCCAAAAGTAGATGTATGGAGTGACGGGATGAGCTATCATTTCGATTTCGAACTGCCCGGAGTTAGAAAGGAGGATATCAAACTAACAATTAACAAAGACAAAGTATTAATACTCAACGGCGAAAAGAAGATTGACCCTAGCATCGAAAACAAAACCTGTTGCCGAAGCGAACGAGTTTATGGGTATTTCCATCGTGCTTTCCAACTTCCTGACGATATCAATGTAAACAAGGTAAAAGCGAATTTTGAAAACGGTGTACTTAAAGTATCAGTAGCAAAATCCGAAGTTAAGCAACAAAAGGAAAAGCTTGTCGAAGTTCAATAATGTAATATTGTGAAAACAATAGCGTCTCTAATCAATCAAAATGATAGCAGAAGTGTTCCTAACACTTTTGCTATCATTTTTGAAAAAAGAAAATCAAATGTTATGTTTATTAATGGAGGCTTATTATGGGAAAAATTATAGGTATTGACCTTGGAACTACTAATTCTGTAGTTGCTGTAATGGAAGGAACTACCCCAGTTGTCATTGCAAATAGCGAAGGAAGTAGGACAACCCCATCAGTTGTTGGCTTTTCAAAAACTGGGGACAGGCTTGTTGGTCAAGCAGCTAAAAGGCAGGCAATAACCAATTCAACCAATACAGTGTTTTCTATAAAGCGATTTATGGGACGGCGCCCTGATGAAGTTCACGAGGAAATGACAATGGTCCCATATAAAGTTGTTTCCTCCCCCGATGGCAATTCCGTTCGTGTCGACATAAATGGCAGGCTCTACTCGCCACCCGAAATTTCTGCAATGATTTTGCAAAAGATGAAACAAACTGCAGAAGATTATTTGGGCCAAAAAGTAACCGATGCTGTCATTACCGTTCCAGCATATTTTAACGATGCACAACGCCAGGCAACTAAAGATGCAGGCGAAATTGCTGGATTGAATGTTAGGCGAATTATTAACGAACCAACCGCTGCTGCTCTTGCTTATGGATTAGACAAAAAAGGCAAAAACCTTACTGTTGCAGTTTACGACCTTGGTGGAGGTACTTTCGATATTTCTATACTAGAGATAGGCGAAGGTGTTTTCCACGTAAAATCCACAAATGGGGATACTCACCTTGGTGGGGATAACTTTGACCAAAGGTTAATCGATTACATTGCCGACGAATTTTTGAAACAAGAAGGTGTAGACCTGAGGAAAGACCCAATGGCTTTGCAGCGACTCCGCGAAGCCGCTGAAAAAGCAAAATGCGAGCTTTCGCAACTTCTGCAAACTGAAATTAATTTGCCATTCATAACCGCAACAGCCGACGGACCTAAGCATTTGAATATGACAATTACTCGTGCTAAGTTCGAAAGCCTTTGTATGGACTTGTTCGAAAAAACACTTGGTCCAGTTGAGCAAGCATTGCGCGATGCAAAAGTTACCCCCGAGCAAATCGACGAAGTAATTCTTGTAGGAGGTTCCACACGAATACCTAAAATACAAGAATTAGTTCGAAGCTTCTTTGGAAAAGAACCGTCCAAAGGCGTTAACCCCGACGAAGTAGTAGCTGTTGGTGCTGCAATCCAAGGAGCTGTTCTTGCCGGCGAAGTCCAAGACATTTTGCTGTTGGATGTCACACCACTAAGTCTTGGTGTCGAAACTTTAGGTGGAGTGATGACAGTTATGATTCCAGCAAACACAACAATACCCACGAAAAAAACTGAAATTTTCTCTACTGCCACGGACAATCAAACTTCAGTCGAGATCCATGTTTTGCAGGGTGAACGACCACTTGCCAAAGACAATCGCTCGCTTGGTCGCTTTCATCTTGACGGTATTCCACCCGCACCACGTGGAATTCCCCAAATCGAGGTAACATTTAATATTGACGCAAACGGAATTTTGCAAGTCTCTGCTAAGGACAAAGCAACAGGTAAGGAACAAAATATAAGAATAGAAGCTTCGAGCGGTTTGGCTAAAGAAGAAGTCGAACGCATGAAACGAGAAGCACAACTGCATGCTGAGGAAGACCGACGCAAACGCGAAGAAGTTGATTTGAAGAACCAGGCAGACAATCTAATTTACTCGTCAGACAAACAGATCAAAGAGCTTGCAGATAGATTGACCCCCGAAGACAAGGAAAAAATTCAAAGCGCTCGTGATAGATTGGATAAAGCTATTAAAGAAAACAATATATCCGAGATACGTTCTGCAATCGACGCTTTGAACCAAGCTTGGAGCCAAGCGTCCACAAGGCTTTATCAAGCAACGGGTCCCTCTTCGCAAGCTAAGGCCGAGGAGCAAGGTACCAATGGAAAATCCAAAGATGAAGGCAAATCAAAAGTCGAAGAAGCCGACTTTACAGTTGTCGACGATAAATAAATTTTATTAGCTCGGACAAATTTTATTCAGCTTCAGATTCACTTGATAACTACAGAAAAGCAAGGGGCAATTGCCCCTTTTTATTTTTAAAAAAAAAAGCAAAACATTTAACATCAGGTTAATTCCAAATTAATCCTTAATTCCTTTATCATCCTTTTTGCAATTTCTATCAAATACAAGGGATTTGAGTAATGTATGTTTCGGTCCGAGTTTTCTGCAATAAAAAATTTACCTCTTGGTGAAAGCTTAGATAAATTTTTTTGGTTTTCAAGCCAGAATTCTTCGATTCTTCTTGCCTCGTCTTCTGGAATACCATTTTGTATAGAAAGACTTTCCATGGTCCTGGGATCATGAGAGACAACAAACAATGGAATTTCAGGAAAAGAACCTGTAATTTGAATTTGCTCAACATTTTCTTTTAATACTCTCATCTCGTTTATTATCGTCTCGAAAAATTTCATTTCCGACTGATAAGAAACAACTGAATTGCGATATTCGTCGGGAAAATCAGCATAGATTTCATTCAAAATTGGTATTATCCTACGAGCAAAGGTTTCTTGGTCCAGATCCACTATTTTTTGCAAGTTTTCCATACGAACATTGTAGGAGGAAAGTTCATTGTACGCAGGGAAATCATTGCTTTCAAGAGCAAAGTAATTTGGGAAAAGTGAATCTATTAGGATAATTCCGGCAACACAACTTTGATACCTCATTGCGAAATCTTGAACATAAAGTCCACCCTCCAGATGACCAAGAAGAACAAAAGGTGGTTCAACGTTCAATTTAGTAACCAAGTTGAAAAGCTGATTAGAAATAATGCTGCTAGTCCGTGGAGTTACGGATTTTGGACTGTTACCATAGCCAGGTCGGTCGTAGGTAATAACTGTTGTTACTTTTGATAATTCTTTTTGTATATAGTACCATTCAAAGGATAAACTTCCAATTGCCGGCTCTATTACTATGGGAGGCTTCCCCACCCCATCAATTCTTATATACAAGTTTAGTTCACTCATTAAATAAAACCATTAATTGCCAATTTATTCCCCAAAAAACTAAAATACAAAAAATAAAATTGGCAATTTGTTTTAAATTTTAGCTAAAAAGCTTGAAAAAAAAGATTAAATAGTAAAAGAAAAGTTAATTATCCATAAACGAAAAGATAGATACATGATCCACATTATTTAGCTAAGCTTTCGATATAGGATTTGACCTGCTCCATATACCAGCGTGGAGTACTCGTTGCTCCGGTAATACCAACTTTGCTTGCATTTTTAATCCAATCTGGTCTTAGTTCTTCAATGTCTTCAATAAAGTGAGAATTCGGATTTGTTTCTTGGCAGATTTTAAATAGGCTTTTTCCATTGGAAGAGTTCCTTCCTGCAACAAAAATAACCACATCATTGTTTTGGGCAAAATTCCTCAAATGTTCCTCCCGTCCAGTAACGGCACGGCAAAGTGTATCTTTAACAACAAGTTGCTCTTGGTAGTTGTCGTAGGAATAAATTTCCTTTACTCTTAGCTCGAGTGCCGACTTTATCTGGTTAAATAAGTACTTATCCATGGTTGTTTGCGAAAGAAACAGAGTTTTGCGTGTAAAGTCAACTTTTTCTAGTGCTTCCTCAACATTTTGAATAACAATACACTCATCATTGCAAACGCCACGCAGGCCAATTACTTCGGGATGATGTGGTTTCCCAAAGATTACAATTTGATATCCTTCTTGATAAAATTTTCGGACTCTGTTTTGCAAAGCTGTAACCAGTGGGCAAGTAGCATCGATTAACTCTAGACCCAGCTCCTTTGCTGTTGCATATGTTGTTGGTGGTTCCCCATGTGCTCGTATCAAAACCTTTGCATTTGTGCCTTTTAGCTTTTCTAAATCATTGTGGTAAATAGTTTTCAACCCTTTGTGTTCCAATCTTTCTACTTCTTTAGGGTTGTGAATAATTTCTCCCAAAATGTATATATCATTTTCTTGATTTTGTTCCAAGGTTTGTTCCGCTATCTCAATTGTGCGAACAACGCCCCAGCAAAAACCTGAATTATCATCTATTGTAACTAACATTTTTCATTAAATTTGATTAAACTAAAATTTAGTAACGATTAATTTTATTGTTTATTTATAATATCAAGTGCCAATTTATAAATAATCTCTGTTTGGTTTTCGATTGTCAAGTTGGTCGTGTCGATAACTACAGCATCGTTTGCTTTTTGCAACGGGCTATGTTCTCTGGTTGAATCTATTTTATCGCGCTCAACAATTTGCTTTCGGACTTCTTGCTCGTCGAGCTCAATACCTTTTTGTTTCAATTCCAGAAGTCGTCGTCGGACACGCTCTTCGACACTTGCCAATAAAAAAATTTTTAACTCTGCATTGGGGAAGACTACCGTCCCGATATCGCGACCATCCATAACAACGCCGCCTTGCTCCCCTAGTTTTCTTTGCTGCGACACCAGAAAATCACGCACGCATTTATATGTACTAATTGGACTAACGTATTTCGTAACTTCTGGAAAGCGAATTTCTTCGCTAACATCTTCATGGTTTAGCAAAATTCTCAATATACCATCAGAATTTATGAATGAAATAGAAATTTCAGGTAATAAATTACATATGGCTGATTCCTCGAGCAAAAGATTCTTCCGAAGCCAATATAGCGTAACAGCTCTGTACATTGCACCAGTGTCTATATAATTGTAACCAAGCCGCTGGGCAAGCAGTTTTGCAGTCGTACTTTTTCCAGAGCCTGCTGGTCCATCTATTGCAATAACAATCTTTCTGCTCATATTCCAAAAAATTCAAAAATTTTGCTCGTCTCGCTAAAATTTGCAACAGTCAAATCTGGACAATGCTTTTCAAGTTCGTGGCGAGGAGTCCTACCAGTTGCTACTGCTATAACCTTAATTTGATTCATCTTTGCAGAAGTTATGTCGCTTGGCGAATCCCCAAGAACGAAAGTGTTTTTGTTGGTAAAACAATTACTTTGGCAATGCAAATTTGCCCTTTCGATTGCTTTTCTATGCAAATCGCTGCGCAACACACTTTCGTCGCCGAATGCACCAAAGGGAAAGTACTTATCGAGATCAACCAGACCAAGTTTGTAATAAGCACAATCCTTGAAATTCCCAGTAAGCAAACCCAAGGCTATGCGTTTATTTCGAGTTAACTCGTAAATGATATCCGTTACATGATCAAACACATAGATATGTTCTTTGAAGCAAGTCTTCTTAAATTCGTCCAACAATGCATTCCAAAAATATTCCGATTTTTCTAATACTCTACGAAAATCAACTTGATAAGCTTTTGATAATCGGCAAAGAATATCCAAGTCTGTCAAGCCAGAAAAATCGAAATCAATATCGACGGAAACTTCATCTAAATCAAAAAATTTGCAAAAAACTTTTTGAAAAATATTTCTAGACAAACCATCCTTAACCCTTAGGATGGTTCCATCGATATCGAATAAAATTAGGATTGGTTCCATTTTAAAAAGGGAGGTCGTCTTCTTCCTTTAAACTTCTTTCATCAAAACTCGAAAGATTGTCGCTTTGAATGTCATTAATATAGAACGAAGTGGGGTCGGAAGATTCATCATAAGTTGTAGTTTCGATTGGCTCGCGGTCCCCACGCGATTCAAGATACACAATCGACCGTGCAATAACTTCGGTTATGTAGCTTGTAACACCATTCTTATCATAGGAGCGAGTTTTGTTACGACCTTCGACGCAAACCCGATGCCCTTTACGAAGAAGCCTGCTCGCAGTGTCGGCAATTGGACCAAAAGCTACAACATTGTGCCATTCTGTTTCATCTTTCCATTCACCATTGCGGTCGCGATAGCGTTCGTTGGTTGCTACTCGAAACCTGCAAAGATTGACCCCTTGCGGAGAAGTTCTTATTTCAGGGTCGGAGCCCAATCTCCCAATAATAATAACTTTGTTCATTGAAAGTGGCATATTTAACTCGCTTTTTTACTTGAAAGCTACCCAGAATGTGCTTTCTGGGTAGCCAAAGTAAATATCTTTATTGATTATTAGAATCGTCTGGATTGTAGTCGCTTGGATAGTCAATTGTGAAAGTATCATCCGATGCGATTGTGGAATCGGCCCTTGCTTGCTTCCTACTTAAAATTATCACGTTCTGTGCAATGATCTCGGTTACCGATTTTCTTATCCCATCTTTCTCGAATGCCCTTGTTCTCAGCTTCCCTTCGACGTAGATTTTGTCGCTCTTTTTAATCTTCTGCACGGCAACTTCTGCAAGTCGGTCCCATAATACAACGCTATGCCAATCGGTGATTTCTCGGCGCTCTCCGTTTTTGCCACGGTAAAACTCAGTCGTTGCTACTCGAAGTGTACACACACTGTTTCCTTGTGGTGTCTTCCTTAACTCGGGGTCTTTTCCAACGTTCCCGATGAGTTGTGCTTTGTTCAAACTTCTTCCTGCCATTTCGTACCCTATAAATAATATGAATACACTCTATACTAATCAAATAATTTAATACGTTCCGTACCAAAAACAAATATATTAATTATTTTGTATTGTTATGCAAATTATATATCGATTTTGCAACAAAATTATTTTTATTATTTAAATTTTGCAAAGTATTTTCCTTTAAAATTCTAAGTTTTAATTTCTCTTTGAAGCAACGATTGCACTTTTTCCACCTTCGTTTTCATTCTACTTTCTTCGCCCTTCCGGTAATCTACTTTAATCACAGAGTAGATTCTATTCGATTGCGACTCCAGTATCTTAAAGCATTCGCTAATCACTCTGAACACATCGTCCCAATTCCCTTCCAGAATAGTTCCCATAGGCGTCAGTCGATAGTTCAAACCACTCTTATCGATATGGTCAATTACTTGCGACACATATTTGCTTACACTTTCCCCTTTGTCTGTTGGGAACATTGCAAATTCTACCAGCACCATATTCACCTCGTTTTTTTAAACATTTCCCCAATTAGCAAGCAAATTTAAAAAAAGTTAACAACGAGTAGCAAACATTTATTAGTGAAAGTTAAGAAAACAATCTGTACCAAATTTGTTTTTTAAGTTTTAACAAATCATTAACGCAGTTTAAGCCCACAATTAAAATTAAATGATTTTCTGAAAAACAAATCACCTCAAAAAGATGGTCGATAATATCTTTGTCCTTCACTTAGGCCTAGCAATTAATTCTTAGTCGTAAATACCGACCCTGTTTCCTTCGATATTAATTAGAAATGACTTTATTCCTAGTTTACTAACTAAATCAATTATCGGGTCCATTGCTTGGAAAGAATTTCAACTTATATTTCATTTCTTCTTTTGTACTAGTAAGATTTTTACGAATAATATTTGCTCCAGTACAACAATCCACCTCTTGCTCACAGAATACACCATGAATTCCATTAAAAAACAAAAAAAATCTACAACCTGTCTCATCAACAACACTTCGAATGAACCAGTAAAGCCCAATTCCAATTAAACTCTCGATAAACAAAAAAGGGGCTTCTCCAGCCCCAAAAAAACTATTAACAAGTCATAGAAATTAGTTATGTTGGTAAACGCTTACAATTATCCAGGCGCCACCGGCATAGACAAGAGTAACACCCATATAATCCGCAGTTCTATTAATTGGAAGTCCTACCCCTAAGTCAACATCATCATCAGTACCACTCGGATCATATACCACAACAAAGAGGAATTTTCCATTAACCCCTGCTGGCAAAGTAATATCATCTTCGAAACCATTATCATCACTTTCAATATAAGCTACCGAAACATCGTTGGCAATAGTAACTGCATTTGCAGTTACATTGTAGTAGTCATAGGACAATTTAACATCCCCGCCATCATCGGCAATGCTAATCGCAGTGTTTCCAGCGGTGTTATTGACAGTTAATTGCCCATTAACATCAAGATCATCATTGATTGTTACATCTCCAGTACTGTTTTGAATTGCTCCCTGCAAATCCGATGTTCCTGTTACAACTACGTTGTTAAATGTCTGTGTCCC
>CAZGCT010000011.1:0-63937 GCA_964524325.1 uncultured Hyphomicrobiales bacterium | reverse complement strand
ATTGTTCAATCTTATTATAGTAATTTGATTTTATCCTCATCAAATTAACAAAGCCGCCAGTGCCTTCAATTTTAGCACCGATAAATACATCTTGTAATGCTTGGTAAAATTTTTGTTCTTTGGTCATAGCATTACCTAAGTATTTCTTTTATAATAAATCGTTTTTTTTTCAAGTCTATAAAAATCAAACCTACAAAATAAGAAAATTTTGTTTATACTACGTAGGTGTCCCAAATGCTGAAAATGACTTTTCTCTTCCACTAAGGCGCCATCTTAACAAAAATAAGCGAAGAGAAAAACTTTTCCACACTTTTTACCCTCACTTGGGTTAATTTGGAGTTATATTATTTTTCAATATGTAATAATTAATTTATTTGTCTCAATTATGTTATTGTCTTCTGAAAGCTGGAAGAAATATAACCCTGCTGGAATGTTGTCTAAAGTTAAAACGCAGGTTTGTCCAGAGATATTTTTCACCTCTTTTACTACTTGACCGAATATGTTGAATATTTTGAGTTTACCATCTATTAATGTTGCGCTAAATTCAATGTTAACATAAGAATTAAAATGATTCGAAGATAATTTAACTGTTATTTCATTTTTATTGTTTTTAACCCCCGTGGTAGTACAATCAACAAGAATAGAAAGCTTTTGAGAAGGGATGTTAAATGATTTCCCTTCGAAAACAAATACTTGCCCGGTCCGTTGATTCCAGTTATCAATAGTAAACAGGTTGCATCCAGCAGTGTCAATAAATCGTCTCACTTCAATTCCGGTTGGAATGTAGGTTATACCTCTAGTATCAAGATATCGAGGCTTCCTTTGCCACCAATTTACATTATTGCGTTCCGAGATTCCGAGCGTCAATGCTGGATTTGGAGTATTGGGGTTGTAATTATCATTCGGATTTGAGACATCATATTTAGCACCCAAAAGAAAAGCTTGCCTTTCTAACCAATAATTAGCAGAAGGTCCCCAAAAGATATGTTCACCATTGGATTGCCCCAAAAAAACATCACGGTCATAAAGCAAATATCGTCCGAATGCTGGAAATGTAGTAGCCACGGCATTTTCTGGAGTTGAATCGGGGGAACCTTTCCAGATATTTACACCTACTACCCCCCCACTTATTAAACCCGCAATGGGATAAATATCTACGATTCCCTCCATAACACTTACTGGTGGGATTTGTATTCCATCGAAAAGCAAACGAACTGTCTCCGGGTCCCCAAAATATTCTCTGCCTAGTACATCAAGGTAAAAAGCATTGGCATGGTATTGATTCCTGTTTTTGTTTATCCAGCTGAACAACCAGTCTCTCCCTGGTTGTGTATCTAAAAACAGCCTTGGAAAGCTATCTGTTCCATAAAATGGTGCTGAATAATAGTTTCCGATATATCCCAAAGCTATTACTGAATCTCTAACAAAGTCGACTAATTCTGGATAATATCTGTCATGCATAGTTTGTTTTAACAGACAGCACCCGACAGCTTCGCCAGGAAGTAATGGAGGAACGGCTAAATGAGGAGGACCGGCATAATTACTCATTTGCCCTATCAGATACATCCAACCTAGTTTATCTCGCCACTGAGTCCAAAGTTGGCTTATTTCGGCTAGGTTAAATTTAGGATAGTTCATTAGTCCTATCATCAACCATCCATGTGCATTTTGTACTTTTGGATGAATTATTACTGGCGGGAAAACACTGTCAAGCCAGATTCTGTACTTATCTAGGGCGAGCATCCATGCTTTTTCTCCTTGTTCTAGATTTGCCGATACACTGTCTATTAAAGCAAAAAATGAAATAGTATCGCCTGGGCGGAGATTAATGTCGTTGTAAGCAAAATGAATACGCTCTGCAGCATAGTATGGTACTACTTTTTTTGGTGGATAATTTACAGCTGCGACTATTCTACCATTATCTACATCTGCAGCAATTACTAAAGGAGCGAAGAGTTGACCTGGATAAACTAAACCACCTTGCCAAGCCCAATCTACGTTGCAGTTGGTAGCTTTCTCTGTTACTCCTGCAATAAATGGATAATAAAAAATATCATCGATAATATTGTCGTCAACTGGATGTCGTTGCGATTCCCAGGGAAACAAAACAGATTTAATACTGTCATGTGCAATGATGTTCAAGTTCCAAATGTTCCCCATATTTGTCAGTGATGCCGTAAACACATTATTGCTGACCGATGTGGAATACTGATACCATCCACCAGATGGTGTTAAAATCACATACTCCGGGGTTTGAGCAAACGCAATGATGCAAAACCAGTGAAAAATGAAAAATAACTTGATTTTCATTTACTATCCATTTGATGTTTGTTTTTAAACATAAGGCATAATTTATTTTAGAAAATTCAATAAGCTAAAATGTATGAGGTTAACAAATTACAAAAAATTTTTAAAACCATATTCCCCAAAGTGTAGAAGTTGTTTAATTTCACACAAAGTTTTCCGAGATATGCGTCCGAGGCTTAGAAACACAAAATTGTTCACTTAAACCGAAGCAGAATAGAAGTACAAAGCTTAATCCTGAAAGACCTCGAGATGGCACGTCTCTACGACTAAAACAAAACTAGCAATTTACGCTGGCACTTTTTGTGTGGCCTTTCAATTAATTTATTTACCAGTTCACTTGTAAACTTTCAAGAAGCGCATTATTCCTCTTTCTAGCAAAATATCCTTCTACGCTTGCCAATTTTTGCTTCGCTTTGAAAATGCAAAATAGAAGAACAATTTTGTCATTCCCTTAAATAGAAGGATTGGTACAATTGGTTCAATAGAGTTTATGGAAATCCAAGCCACTTCCTTTTATTTTGAGAAAATTTTTTTGGGTTTGACTTGTTACGTTAGGATTTTTCTAAATTTTGCTGAGCTAAAAATAAAGAACAATACCCCGAAAAAAAGAAGCATTAATGTTTCCTTCCAAATGTAATTCAAACCAATACCTTTTAATACTATTCCTCTAAGAATGATCAAGTAATATTTTAAAGGGAAAATGTTAGTTATTGGTTGAATAATCTTTGGCATATTTTCGATCGGGAAAACAAAACCAGAAAGATAAATCATTGGCACAATCACGGCAAAGACTGATACAATCATTGCTTGCTGCAAAGACTTTGAAATAGAGGATATAAACAAACCTAATCCTAGATTGGAAAGAATAAAAAGAAAAGCAGTTAAGTAAAGAAGAATGATACTTCCCTTGACTTCAATTCCGAACCAAAACCTCATAACTAAAAAAACGAATGTAAAATCTAAAAAGCCAATAATCAAGAAGGGAATTAGTTTTCCGAAAATAATTTCGTATGATTTCAGCGGTGATATCATAATTTGCTCTATAGTTCCAAGCTCTCGTTCTTTGACTATTGCCATGGCAGTCAATGGAACAGCAATAATTAAAAGTAGTAGGGCAACAATTCCAGGAAGTAAAAATTTTCTGGTAACCATTTCCGGATTGTACCAAACTCGGATTTCAGGTATAAGCAGTTCCTTAGTGGGAAAAGCAATTAAATTTGACTTTTGAAAATCATAAGCATTTAACTCGTTGAAGCGAGTAAAAACATTGGCAAGATAACCAAAGACAATTGAAGTTTTATTTCCATTCGATGCGTCGAAAATTGCCTGAATCTTAGGGTTATTGCCTACGATTAAATCTTTTTCAAAATTCCTAGGAATAACTATTCCCAACATACTTTCTCCAGATTCAATGCTTGTTTGAAGTCGTTCGTAGTTTTCAGAATAGTTATTTATTTTGAAATATCTGTTAGATGTTAGTATTTGAATGAATTTCCTGCTTAGGTAGCTTTTGTCAAAGTCAATTACTGTCGTTTCAACTACTTTAACGTCCATATTTGCAGCATAACCTAATAAAATTAATTGTATGATTGGGGAAATCAACACAACTCCGAGCATTCGTTTATCCCGACGCAATTGTATTAATTCTTTCCGAACAAAACTTAATATTTTTCTCATTAACGCAATTTCAAACTTCTTTTGTAAAAAACAAAGGATAAAAAAATGAAAATTGAACCATAAAATAAAAGAAAAATATAGTTTTTCCAAAGAATTGACATTTCTGTTCCTTTGAGTAAAAGCCCTCTTACAATGTAAAGAAAGAATTTTGCGGGAGTCAAATTCGTTATAAGTTGAATAACAAATGGCATACTTTCAATTGGAAAAATAAAACCAGATAGAAGCATCGAAGGTAAAACTGAAATAATCACAACCATTAGAAATGCCAAAAGTTGATTGTTTGCTATTACAGAGACAAAAACCCCAATACTGAGTGCGGAGTAAATGTAGAACAAAATCGCAACAAAAAGATAAACAAGATTTCCTTTGATTGGAACTTGAAAAACCACATACCCAAGAAAAATTACAATTGTTGAATTGATTAGAGCAATAAACAAATATGGCAAAATTTTTCCAAAAATAAAATCGACTGGAGAAATTGGTGAAACAAGTATCTGTTCGATTGTATTCCTTTCTTTCTCTTTAACAATAGATTGCGACACTGTAATTGCAGAAGTTAAAATAATAATAATTCCAATGAGGCCAGGTACAAGAAAAATGCTTGATTTTAACTCAGAATTATACCAAAATCGTGGTTCTAATTGCGTTAGCCCAACCTCCTTATTCGATACTACTTTAATTACATTTTCTCTTAACCATTTTGTCATAAAATATTTTGAGGCAAGATTTGAATAATTGTAAATAACACTCGAAGTATTACCATTGACACCATCGATTAAAAATTGAATTTTGGCAGTCTCTCCTTTGTAAATTTTTTTTGTAAAATCCTTTGGAAAAACAATAATTAATTGTGTTTTTCCAAAATTTAAAATTTCTTCGGCTTCTTGGTAATCATTTAAATATAAAACTAAATCAAAATATTCGGAAGATATAAGAGAATTAGCGATAGCCCTTGTCTCCTTAGTTCTATCAAAATCTAGAATTGAAACTTTGATGTGTTTAACATCCAGATTGATAGCATAGCCAAATACTAATAATAAGAAAAGAGGAAAAAAGAATATTACAAGCAACATCCTTTTCTCACGCGATAATTGCTTTATTTCTTTTTTTGCAACAGCTTTTATGATTTTGATATCGAGCATAAAAACCTACTTTTGAACCAATTTAACAAAAACATCCTCAAGAGTAGGCACAATTTGTCTAATAAAAATAGGCTTAAATCCCAAAACCGAAACAAAAATTTTCCCGATACTGCCAATATCGTTTTGAATTTCCCTCGGTACAAAATGCAATTTGTTTCCAAATAATAATAATTCACCTAGATTTGAGCATTTGTTTAAAGCGATAAGATTATTTTCGATGCTTCCAAAATCCAATTCATAAATTGGGTAAGTAATTACTTCCCTTTTTAGTTCTGATGGGGCACCGGTTACAACTATTTTTCCAGAATCAATCAAGCTAATTTTAGAGCAGTATTCAGCTTCTTGTAAATAATGGGTTGTAACAAAAACGGTAATGCCTTGCTTGCTTAAATCTTGAATAATTTTCCAGAAATTTCTTCTTGAAATTGGATCGGTTCCAGAAGTGGGTTCATCAAGGAAAACAACTTTCGGCTGGTGCATAAGCGAAATACCTAATGCAAGACGTTGCTTTAACCCCAAAGGAAGATCCCGAGTTAAAAATTTACGAAAGTCTTCAAGACCAAATTCTGAAATTATCTTTTCCTTAGAGGATCTTACAGTTTTACTTGATAAACCATAGATTCCACCATAGAAATCAATATTCTCCTCTACTGTGAGGTCTGAATATAGAGAAAATTTTTGTGACATGTATCCAATTTTTGTTTTAACCTGGTGTGAATAACGAATAACATCAACCCCAGAAACATAAATTGAGCCAGAGGTAGGTTGTAACAAACCTATTAACATTTTGATTGTAGTTGTTTTGCCTGCTCCGTTGGCACCAAGAAAACCGAAGATTTCGCCATCGGTAACTGCTAAATCAATGTTGTCGACAGCTGTGTAATTCCCAAATTTTTTTGATAAACCTCTAGCTTCAATTGCAAACATATCCTAATGTTTTTTTAATAAATTAAAAAATACATTTTCCAAAGAAGGTCTTACATTACTTATTTGGTAAATTTCGATATTATTCGATTGGAGTGTTTTTCTAATCCAATTGATAAAATCAAGTTTTTCCTTAGGAAAAAGAACATTAAGCCTGTCGCCAAATGTTTGAACTTCAAATTGGTTCATTAAGATTTCCTCTACCATAAGCAAATCGGAACAGATAATTTCAACTACGTGATAATCAAAACCAGAAATGAAATTTTCTGGCGTATCGCATCCAAGCATTTTCCCTTTGTCAAGCATTAGCACTTTATGAAATCTTTCCGCTTCGTCTAAGTATGGAGTTGAAAAAACAATTGTCTTTCCATTTTCAACCAATTTGTTTAAAAGGAGCCAGAATTCACGACGAGAAATTGGATCGACCCCAGTATTTGGTTCATCGAGGAAAAGTACAACAGGATCGTAAATCAAAGAGGAAATCAAAGCAAGCTTTTGTTTCATCCCTCCAGATAGGTCCCCGATTAATGTTTTACGAAAATTTTTCAACCTAGCGAACTCCAAAAGGAACTCAAGCCTTTCCTGGTAATTTTCAACTTTGTGAATCTCGGCAAAAAATTCTAAATTTTCTTCGACCGTTAAATCTGTGTAATGCGAGAAATTTTGGGAAAGGTAACCAATGGAAAATTTTAACTGCTCGTACTCCATTTCCAAATCCTTACCAAGAATTTGTATTTTACCCTTGTCGGGTTTTAAAATTCCAGAAAGCAATTTTATGAGTGTTGTTTTTCCTCCTCCATCCGGTCCAACAATCCCGAAAATTTCACCTTTGGCAACACTGAAAGAAACATTATCTATTGCAACAATGTCACGAAATCTTTTTGTAAGGGATTCTACAACTATTGTTTCGTACATTAATTTTTTTCTTTTGAGATTAATATTTTTGCATCAGCTGGCATTCCCATTTTTAACTCATTATCAAGATTAGGAATTTTGATCTTGATTCCAAAGACAAGTGTTACACGCTCATCTTTGGTTTGAATATTTTTGGGGGTGAACTCTGCTTCGCTCGAAATATAAACTACTTTCCCTAGGTACTTTTTATCGGGGTAAGTATCAATTGTTATTTCAACTTCTTGGCCAAGCTTAATTTTTCCAAGAGTATTTTCAGGGACATAAACAGTCATCTCCATTGTATCGAGTTTCGCTAATTTGAAAAGTGGAAAACCAATCCCGACGTTTTCACCAACTTCTACAAATTTCTTAACTACAACACATTTTGTCGGGGAGATTACAAAACAATCCGAAAGATACTTTTTGAATAAAGAAACATTTGCGCTTGCTTTTTTCAAATTAGCTTCTGCTTGGACAATTTCCTCCTTTCGAAAAAGTTTTTCGACTTTCTGTAAATTCTCTCTTGCTTGCTGGTATCGCGATTGCATTAATTTTAAGTTAAGCTCGACATCCTCGAATTGTTTCTGACTTATAGATTTCTTCTCTTTTAAATTTAAATAACGCTCATAATCTGATTTAGCTTTGAGTAAACTTTCCTCTGCTTGTTTCAATAATTCTTCTGCTTGGCGAACATCCTCAGTCCGAGCTCCCTTTTTTAACAATTCCAATTGTGCTTTTGCTATCGTTTCTAAAGCTAATGCTTGCTCATACTGATACTTATAGAATTCGGAGTCCAAAACGGCCAAGGTATCATCTTTTCTAACAGAGGTTCCCTCTTCGAAAAAAATATTCATTACTTGGGAGTTTACTTTAGAGCTTATCAATATTTCGGTGGCTTCGATAATACCGTTGGTTTCGATGAAATCTTGGTTTCTGTGGTTAGCACAACTTAATAAAACCAACAATAAGAAAAAAAGGCAATATCTCATCTTCTCATCAATAAAGAAAGCAAAGTTAAGAAATAATTTTATTAATTTTGCAATTAGGTCCCGTAGTTCAGGAGGATAGAACAGCAGTTTCCTAAACTGCGTGTCGGGGGTTCGAGTCCCTCCGGGACCGCAAAGGGGATGTGCAATTCCGCTTAAACGAATTTATTTGGCAGTTTCTGCTTCAATTTCTTGAAGAAATTCGTTGTAATTTTTGCGGCTTCTTGATTTCCAGTTTCCTTTGTGGTAAGCATAAGATGCTAAAAGTGGAAAAGCAATTGTTGCTTCAGAGAACACCATTTGCTCGTATGTGGTTTCAACTTTCCCCCATGAACTTGCTTCTTTCAGGGTCGAACCACTTAACCCACCATCCCTTTCATCTGCTACAGTAATTTGAATTGCATATTTATGCATAGGGGCTTCGACACCCAAAATATCGCATGAAACAACAACATCTTGGGTAAAGTTCTTTGGAACACCACCACCTATCATTAAAATTCCAGTTTCAACTGCTTTAATCTTTATTTTTGTTAACTCCAGAAAATCTTTTGCGGAGTCTATAGCTACAGTAGGTCCTATGCTATGATATTGGTGGTAAACTAAACCAAAGCCAGCAGAGCAATCCGAAAAGGCAGGAACAAATATGGGTACCCCGCATTCAAAAGCATTACGAACAACAGAGTCTATACCTTTTTTGTTTTCAACAAGGTATTTACCCATCTCAATAATAAACTCGCGAGAGCTATATGGTCGGGGTTCAATTTTGGAAGCAATTTCTGCAATAGTCATATCGCAAACTCGAAGTTCTTCCTCGTCTATGTATGTATCATAAATTCTATCAATCATTAATTCACGAAGTTGATTATCATCTACAAAGGGAGTTCCCTGGTAGTGTCGGAATCCTAAAGCTTCAAAAAAGTCTTGGTCTACAATAATTGCACCAGTTGAAACAATTGCATCGACCATGTTATTGCGTATTAAATCGACAACTATTTTCTTCAATCCAGCACTAAAAAGTGACCCAGCAAGAGTAAGAATAATGGTACAATTTTTGTCCATGAGCATCATATCATAAATTTTTGCTGCACGATGAAGATTTCTTGCTTGGAATGCCATTTGCCCCATTGCTTCAACTAAATCGACAGTGTTGTGTTTTGTTATATCAAAGTGTTGTACTATTTTGTCATTTCTCAAGAATTCTTTTTTATCCATCTTATTCACCTATTTTATTTAAATTGTTCGAATATTCTTTTAAAAATTCCAATTCTTCATGGGTAAGAGACTCTTTGCCTTTCTCTAAAATTTTATCTAAAATACGATTTAAATTCTCTTCGGTAAAAGGTACATTTGTTTGTTTTACATCTTTAGCAACGGCTGTTGAAACTGGATATTTATTATTTGCTAAAGTATTTGCTTCCTCTTCCATATAAAATTCAGTCTCGAATTCTTCAAGCTTTTTACGAAAAAGGAAAATATCGCGATATCTCTGTTGGATCAATTCAGTAGCGAAAGAACGGTTTTGAAGATAAGACAAAGTACCAATAAAAATTCCTACAATAGCAAATGCGAAAGAGTTCACCAAAGTATTCCTCTCATAAATGAATGAATCAAGTGTTGCAGCCATAAGCCAGAAAAAAACAACAAGGGCAGTTTGCACCAAATTTCTCAATGGCAAGGATTCGTATTGACTTATGATACGAAAGTAAATCAGATAATATAAAGTTATTAAATAAAAAGAAAGCCCCTCTGTACCGACGAGATAAAATTTTTCTTTGCCAAACAATGCTGAAGTTAGTAGTCCTTGTAGAAAAATAAATATTATTAGTGAAAGCAAATAATAGTTCTTTCGGAAACAATTTTCAACTTTGGGACCAAGTACCCAAAATGAATAAATAAACAAGAAAACTTCTGCAATCGAAAGTGAAAGCAAAGGATAAGTAATAAGCCGCCAGATTTGTATTTTATTAATTAAAAAGTAAGGATTGAGGGCTAAGGAAGAAAATATCTCATTGCTATTAATAAAATAAAAAATTACATGGAATAAAATAATAATCCAAAGAAAAATTCTGGACAGGGAAAGGGATTTATGTCGAAAATCCATTGCCGTTCTTTAATTTAGAAAGCAAATTATCAACGAAAGTTATGTCAACATTTTCGAAATAGTCTTCGTTGACAGCAATCATTGGTGCTCCGCCACAAGCACCCATACACTCAACTTCTTCAAGCGAAATTAACCCATCGGTCGTCACTTCACCATTTTTTATACCAAGATAATCAGAAATGTGGTTGAAAAGTTCCTCTCCACCACGCAGCATACAGGAAACGTTGGTGCAAACTTGAATGTGATATTTACCCATTGGCTTTTTGAAATACATCGTGTAAAAGCTAACTACTCCGTCGACATGGGAAGCAGGTAACCCAAGCAAATTTGCAACATATTCAACTACTTCTTTTGAAATCCAACCAAATTTCTTTTGTGCCAACCATAAAACACCCATCAAAGCAGCTTTAGAATTTGGGTACTTGGATTTAATTTCTTCGACCTTCTCTAGCTCCTTCTCGTCAAATTTTATTTCCATATTCCATCAATGTAAAAAGCAAAATTACAAATTTTTTCAATCTTTTCTCGTAAAGGGTTTAATAAAAAGCAAAATAGACAACCAATGTTTTAGAGTTATTGTAAATTTGTGTAAGCTAGAAACCTTAATCTCCCTATCGAAAACCCTAAATCTACTAAGCTCAATCTTTTCTAACAACCGAAAATATATTTCGTCCATAACTTCCGCGGGGAACATGGTAAGTCTTTCATTGGGATGCAGCAACGACCTTGCCTTGTGGA
Organism: uncultured Hyphomicrobiales bacterium; assembly: GCA_964524325.1. Classification (GTDB taxonomy): domain Bacteria; phylum Bacteroidota; class Ignavibacteria; order Kapaibacteriales; family UBA2268; genus Naka2016. Next base: position 53,168 of record CAZGCT010000011.1, on the reverse strand, counting down.
AGTATCCCCTCGTTCTTTTAATTTGGAACTGCATCAATTCCACAAAATTGTCATTGTATACCTCTGAAATCAATTCTTTTTCCGTATACTCAAATTTTTGCAAGTCTTCCAAGGGAATATAAATATACCCACGATCTTTGTCCTTCTTAATATCTCTTAAAATATTAGTTAATTGCATAGCATAACCAAGGTTGATTGCATAGTTTCTGGTTTCGGGGAATTTATAACCAAAAATTTCTATTATAATGAGCCCAACAACACTTGCAACATTGTAACAATATTCTTTCAACTCATTAAAGGTAGAATATCTCTTTTGATATAAATCCCTTCGGCACCCATCAATTAAAGTCACAATATATTGCTTAGGTATGGAAAATCTTTTAATTGCAAAATACAAAGGATAAAAAATCGGGCTCGGAATAGAATCATTATAAAGTTCTTCAACTAAAGCAGCCCAAAATTTTAACCTTTTTTCTTTTACCAAAACGCTCGACTCTTGTAATTCCCCCTCATCAACAATAGAATCGATATATGAAAACAAAGAGTAAATTGAATTTACAGCAATTCTCTCTTCTTTAGGAAGGATGCTAAAAGCAAGCTGAAAATTAGATCTCTTGATTTTTGGAGGAGCAGCTTTTTCGAATGATGCTAAATCCACTATGGTTAAAGGTTCCATGAAAAAAGTTTAAATAAAAGCATTAATCAGAATATAAATGTAATCAAAATAGTTCAATTTTGGTCTATTAAATAACAAATTGTATCCATATTTTTCTTCTTTCTTAAGAATTTTTAAGCCCCCAATAATTGTTGCGTTTATTTCATACTTAAGCCTTTTATTTTTCAAATGCAAAACCAATTTCCATCCATTCAAAAAATATTCACTTGTTCTTTTCAAAATATCAATTAATAAAAGTTCAAATTTCTCCCTATAACATATGTCTTTAATTTTTTTGTGGTCGATGTTGTAAAGGGAAAAAAGCTCAGACGGAATATAAACCCGGTCATTTTTCATATCAACACTTAAATCTTGCCAAAAATTAACTAGTTGAAGTCCAGTACAAATCATATTTGAAAAGATTATTTTCTTACTATCATCTTCTCCAAAAACCTTAAGGACTAGCTCTCCGATTGGATTTGCTGAATATGCACAATATGTTTCCAAATCGTTCCAAGTGTTTGGTTGAACAAAATTAGCATCCATTTTAAACGCGGTTAGTAATCGAAGGAACGGTTCTATTTGCAAGTTCTTTACTTCGATAGTATTCTTCAAAGCTAAAAAAATAGGATTATTAATATCCGTCATCTCTTTTAATGTCAAAATATTTCTTTCTAACTTATTAAGGGCAATCAATCTTTCTGATTGCGAAAAAGGAATATCACACGAATCGGCAATATCATCAGCCAATCGCGAAAATGCATAAATACTATACAAAAACCTCCTTTCTTCTTTGGGAAGCAAAAATGACCCAACTGGAAAATTTTCGTAATGCTTATTGGCAACAAGTTCACAAAATTTGTAGGATTCCGCCACATCAAGGATTGCAAAATGTTTAGACTTATAATTCAAAAACTCCTCAACTGGGGCAAATTTGACAAAAATGTTCTCGTTTTGTTTCATAATTAAAAATATGTATTAAATTTGCAATTTAAGTAATTGTAATGTAAAATGGAAAAGGTACTTATTGTTGATGATTCAATCATTTCAAGGCGAATGATAAAAAAACTCATATCTGGTTATAATTTTGAAATTGAAGAAGCAGAAAACGGAACTCAGGCACTCGAAAAAATCCGCTCATCAAATTTTGCGATTATCTTCCTTGATTTACTTATGCCAGATATTAATGGAATTGAAATTTTAGAAAAGTTAAAACAAGATAACATTTCAGCAAAAATAGTTGTAATTTCTGCCGACATCCAAGAAACAACCAAAGCTAAATGCAAAGAACTTGGTGCCTTTGCTTTTATAAACAAACCCCCCAAAGAAGATGAACTCAATTTTGTCCTAAAAGAACAAATAAAACAATGAAACTTAACAATGAGCAATTAGACGTACTGAAAGAAATGATTAATATTGGGGTGGGGCAAGCAGCTAATATGCTCAATTCCATTTCGGGTAAGCATGTTAAACTCGAAGTTCCTATTGTTAAAATTTTAAGTTTCGATGAACTTTCAGAAGAATTAATCAAAATTGGTTTTTTAAATGATCTTTCCTGTGTTACTTTAACTTTCTCTGGCAGTATCAACGGAAGTTCAAAACTTATTTTTCAAACTGAGCAAGCCTCTAAATTAGTTTTTGCGTTCACTGATTACGAACCCGATGAATTAGACTTCGACGAAATCCAAGCCGAAACCCTTTCCGAAATAGGAAATATAGTTTTAAATTCTCTTTTAGGTTCTATTTCTAATCTAATGAATACAACTTTCAATTATTCCATTCCTATTTACCTTACCGGAAGTATAGACCAGATTCTATCCTCCGATCTTCACTTTTCTGAGTCCGGGATTATTTTATACGCTAGGACACACTTTAAAATAAAATCTTTCGAGATTAACGGTGATTTTATTCTTTTTATCGATTTCTCAAGCCTTCACAACCTTACTGGAGCAATTAACAATTTTATTGAGAAAGGGGGTTTTTTTAATTAATATTTATGGACAAAAAATACCAACAATTCCAGGTGTTAGATGCTGTTCCAATAGGTATTTGTATTATTAACAAGGAATTCAAAATAGTTTATTGGAATAAGCAATTAGAAATTTGGACAAGTTTAACATTTGATGAATTATTTGATAAAAAAATAACTGATGTTTTTCCAAACTTAAATAATCATAAATATTTGATCCCAATTTCTTCAACTTTAAACGGTGGACCACCCGTAATTTTTTCAACCCAGTTACACAAAAACTTTTTCCCATCTTTCCTTCCTAACCTTCAACCAAGGCTTCTTCACACAACAGTTAGCTCCTTCAAATGTAAATTTAGCAACGAATTATTTGGGATAATCTCCGTCGAAGACTACACTTATTTGTCGTATCGTATAAAAGAACACAAAAAAATGAGAGACCAGGCTCTAAAAGAGTTGGAACATAGAAAGATAATTGAGAAAGAGCTTAGAATATCCGAACAAAGACTTAAAGAACTAAATGCAACTAAAGATAAATTTTTTTCAATCATCGCTCACGACCTAAAGAATCCGTTAGGTGCATTTAAAAACGTATTAGAATTGTTGTACGAAAATTTTGCTGATTTTAACAAAGAAGAACTTTTGGAGTTTATTGAGCCACTGCGAGAAAGTTCGAAACAAATTTTTTCTTTATTGGAAAATTTATTATTTTGGGCACGAACTCAAACCGGGGCAATTCAAATTCAACCAATTGACTTTAACATCCGTGATCTAATAGTGCAAAATATCTCTTTACTCAAACTTCAAGCAGAAAACAAAAATATCGAGATTTATTCCGATTGTCCTAATGATTTATATGTATCTGGTGACATTAATACTTTATCAACTGTAATTCGAAACTTAATCTCAAATGCGATTAAATTCACCCACCCAGGCGGTAAAGTCATTGTTTCTGCCAAAGAAATAAAGGATTTTGTTGTAATTTGTGTTGAGGACACCGGAATCGGAATGTCGAAAGAGACGATGGATAAACTTTTCAGAATAGATGTCCATCACACATCACTTGGAACTGCTGATGAAAAGGGAACGGGACTGGGTTTGATAGTTTCAAAAGAATTTGTCGAAGCTAACAAAGGAAAAATTTGGGTAGAAAGCGAAAAGGATAAAGGGAGCAAATTTTACTTCACAGTTCCTTTGTCCCTAAAAACAATGAAACATTAACTAATTTTTAGCGTTTTATATTTTTAGTAATTAAATGAGGTAAAATTGAAAAACAAGCTTATCTATTACTTAATCTTTATTGGTATTTTTTCAAACCTAAGCATTTTTTCGCAAAATAAATCAACAGAAGATACTGTAGAAAACATCAACAAAAAGGACTTTTTGGTAAGGCCATTCAAGAAAAATGATTATTTCAATACTGATTTCTTCAACCAACCCTCTTTAACAATTTACACTGGTTTTAATCTACCCACTTATTCCAAAATTAATCCTAACCCCAAATTCAACACAATGAATTTTGCAACTATTGAACTTGGGTCTACAAGGATAACAAGCAAGGAACTGAAATCCGGTGACAAGATAAACGAAACAATGAGGACTGGTTTATTTTTAAGTAATTTTTCATCAAAATGGAGAATTAAAGATAATGCAAATCTTAATGCTAAAATGTGGAGATTCGGTATTACCTTGAATGATAAAGGATATGGTTATAAAATGGGTAGTAAAAATTACCTTTTCTTGACTCATGGAACCTCTTTAATTTGGTCCAAATTTGATGTGGACGGTTTAAACAACTTTTCTCAACCGGACAGCACTCTTTTGGGAGCTTTTTCATCTCAATTTAGATTTGGTAATTCATTCCAGTCTGGGTTTTCATTTGTTGCTTTGAACTCTATTTCTTTAGACTTTCGATACGAAAGGTCTCTTATCTACCCTGCGCACAAGTTCTGGTACTGGCTTGGGAGTTACTTTCTCGAAGGAATTTCTCAGGAATTATTAAACAAATTTATTAAAGAAGCTGTCAATTCAAGTCCTAAAGCTGGTCCTATTGTAAATGCAATTTTAAAAGGAGCACTTTCTTACGGTATATATGAGTTGAGAAAAGACCAAATGAACTGGCCTTTCAAAACTGAACCACCTTTGTTTAACGACAATTTCAAAATTGGCTTAACTTTTATCTTTTAATCGAATATGAATTTTCTGATTGCAGGAGCAACTGGAGGAATAGGAATAAGACTATCTAAGTTACTACACAACAATGGACATGTGGTTTTTACAATTTCAAGAAACCCAGCCAAAACTAGAGAATTGATTGACTTTGCCAAGGATAATTTCAGTTGGGAAGATAATTGGAGCAAAATTTTGCCTGAAATAGATTCAATCATTAACCTTTCTGGTGCTTCCATTGGTAAAAGATGGAGCAAAAGGTATAAAGAAGAAATTTATTCAAGTAGAATCGGAACCACCCGAAAAATTGTTGAAACACTAAACAAGTTTGACTCTAAACCCATTAAATTTTTCAGTACATCTGCGATTGGGCTTTATCCAAGTTGTCATGACGATTTTATCGATGAAAACTCTCAACCCGGAACAAGTTTTCTTTCTAAAGTCTGCCAAGATTGGGAAAACGAAGCTGGGAAAATTAACTCGTTTCACAATCTTGTCATTGGTAGATTTGGTGTAGTTTTAAAAGAAGATGATATCGCATTAAAAAGAATTTTAACTTCTTACAAACTTGGATTTGGTACAGTTATAGGTAATGGGAATCAATGGTTTTCGTGGATTCATATCGAAGATTTATTAGACCTGATTATTAAAAGTGTTACCAATGATAATTTCAATGGTGTTTACAATTTTGTTTCTCCTAATCCAGTTAAATTTAGAGTTTTTATTCAAGCAATTGGAAAAATTTTGGGTAAACCCTTTATTTTGTCCATTCCGGATTATCTTGTCAAAATTATGTTTGGAGAGCAATCCGAGGTCCTTATATCCTCGCAACGAGTTATACCTAAAAGGTTAATTGAAATGAACTATAATTTCAAATATCCCTTTATTGATAAAGCTTTAGAAAATATCATTGGCTAAGTAAATCCGGACGACGTTCCTTCGTTTTCCGTAATGCTTGTTCATATCGCCATTTTGAGATTTCATTATGATTGCCACTAAGAAGAATATCGGGAACTTTTAAGCCACGAAATTCCGCTGGTTTTGTATAAATTGGCGGCTCCAGTAAGCCATTTTGAAATGAATCTTCAAAAATGGATTGTGGGTCTCCTAAAACCCCAGGAACTAACCTTACAATAGCGTCTGTGACAAGCATGCTGGGAACTTCTCCTCCAGTAAGGACGAAATCCCCTACTGAAATTTCCCGAGTAACAAGTACATCGCGAATCCTCTGGTCAATACCTTTATAATGACCACATAACAGAATAATATTATTCATTAAGGATAATTCATTTGCGATATTTTGGTTAAAAAGTGCTCCATCAGCAGTTAAGTAAATGATTTCATCATAATCTCGTTGAGATTTCAAATATTCAACACATTTAAAAACTGGCTCACATTTAATCACCATTCCAGAACCACCACCATATGGAGTATCATCAATGTGTCCAAACTTGTCGGAAGAATATTTATGTAAATTGTGTACAACGATTTCAACAAGCTTTTTTTCTTGAGCAATTTTTACAATGCTTGTTTTCAAAAACGATTCAAAAATCTCTGGTACCGATGAAAGAATATCAATTCTCATTATTATTGAACTAAAACTTTATTCAAGAAACCCATCAATCAAATCGACATAGATAGAGCCTTCGGAACGATTAACCTTTTTCACAATTTCATCAACGTAAGGAAGATAAAACTCACCTTTTTCGGTCTTTACCAATATTAAATCATTACCTGGGTTAGGTAAAATTGAAATAGCCTCGCCAATGACATTTCCAGTGTTAATATCAATAACACTGTAATTCAAAGCTTGCTCGTAAAGGCTATCTTCGTCATCTCTGGCAACATCATTCTGACTAATAAAAACACCCTTTTCAATTAATTTTTGAGCTATTTCAATTGTATTTACATCCTTAAGTTTTAGGTAACAATATTTTGACGGACCATTTTTAAACTCAAGTAAAGTAAAATTTTCGGAAAAACGCAAAGAATAACCCACTTTGACATTAGAAAATGGTTTTGGCAGAAATTCACGATTGGCATCTAACTTTAAGGTTCCATCCAGCCCTTTAAGACCAACAATTGTACCTAATAATAAGTAATTCATTGTTTACCATCAAATTCCACCTTTTGATAATTACGATTTACAAATTCAATCATTGCAATAGCAAGAAAAGCACAAAAATTATAATCCCTAAACAGAAATTGCTGATTCGTAAGCTGAGAAACAAAAAGAATAATTAAAATGATAAATCCAGACAAAACGTAAGATTGCAAATAATGCCTTCTTGTTTTAAGTATCAAATTAAAAGACCGAAAAAAGTAAAATAACATGAAACTAAAATAAAGTAATGCCATAGGAATCCCTGCTCGATAAAGGATGGAGGTAAACCCATTGTGTATGTTATGACTCGTAGTGGTTCGAACAAATATAGGGTCTCTAAATCGAATTTTTTTTGCGAATCCATTTCCCCACAATGGATTTTCGGCAATCCCTTTGAAAACAACCGGATACTCTGCCAACCTTCCTAAAACAGATTTATCCTTTTTCCCCTGGGCACTAGTAAGAAATCTATATTCAATAAGCCTTGTAACTAAGGAATAATTGCTTCCAAAAATATAATATATTATTCCTAAAGTGGAAATAATAATAACTAAATAAAAGAAAATAATCCCAAAACGTTCTTTCCAACCATAATAGAGAAAAAGAACTAAAGTACCGATTAAAACCACAATCCAAAAAGTTCGGCTTACTGTAACAATTAACGCAACCAAGGAAGCAAAAGCAGAAAGAAATAAAACCAAACGAAGCAAAATGTTCTTTCGAGTTACGAATAAAATAATCGAGGTAAAATATGTTGCCGTAAATACAGTGTGGTTGATTTTTATCTTTGCACCAAGCCCAAAAACCAACTCATAAGCATAACTTGCAGTTACAAGTGTTGTCTCCCTGTAATGATAAATAAGATATCCAATACTTGAAAATGCAGCAATTAAAGCTAAACTCAATAAAATTGCTAAATCTTTTTCTGTCTTAATGTATTCTCGAAAAGGAAAATAAAGAAGTATTAGAAATAGAATTGCAACTTCCCTAATCCATCTAAAAAGGTCGACACCATTCAAATATGCTACTAAAGCATTAAAAGGAAGAAAAATAAAGAAAAGAATAATAAACAAATCACCATAGTTTTGTATTATTGTTCTTTTTTCAATAAAAGTTTTAAAGAAAAAGAATAGAATTACACCCGGAATAGTAAGTAAAGCAAAACCAATTTCGAGAAAGGCAACTTGGTCGTCCTTCCCTCGATAAATAAGAAAAAAAGCAAATGATAAGGTTATAAAATAGCACCAAAGCTTTGGAAATCTTAAGAATACTAAAATAACCGATACCCCAAAAATTAAGCCTAAAAGGTAGAGCTCGAAACCTTTAAATAAGAAAAGTGAAAAAATTGGAAGAAAGGTAAGCAACAACAGAATAGAAGCATAATAATAAAACTTTTCGGTTCTGAAAACAATGGGTAAATTCATTTTTCGAGATTATTATTCTTTTTTGCTTCTTTTGTGAAATTCGAAATTGAATCAAGTATTATGAGAAAGAAAGAAATTAAAATAAAAGATCCTAAAAATGAACCAAGAACAATCAAGGACCTTTTTGGTTTGGATTTTTGGTCGGGTGGGCTTGCTTTATCTAAGACAATCAGATATTGAAGTTGCCTATGTTCATTCAGCCTATTTTCTTCCAAATAAGGCAAGAGAAAAGATTTAACTTTGGAATAAGTCTCGAGTTCAGCATAAAGTCTTAAAAACTCTCCACCTATTTTCGTAAGTGATTTCAATGGGAAATTACCGATGTAGCCTGGTTTGTTTTCGAAATCGCTCAGCTTTTGAGTCAAACTTTCCAAAATATTCCTCTGTGAAAAAGTCAAAGGGTCGTTTTCTCCATACCTAGATTTGTAAAGTTCATAAAGAATTTCTTGGGATATTTTACTTGCTTTTAGATCGATATAACTGGAACTTATTGCCTTGGTTTGTTCTTCAGGAGAGAAAATCAAGTTTATTTGGGAAAATCTTTGAAGCGAATCTAAAATTGAATTAATAAGGGTATCGATATTAGAGATCCTTTTCTCGAGATATATTCGGTTCAAGCCTGCTTCTGTCTGAAGAATCTTTTGTGCAACATTATTTGAAATTTCTACATAATCATTTGCAACATTTGCAGCCCGAACTGGGTCTTTGTCCGTAAAATTAATTAAATAGTTACCCTCTGGTTCAAGTGTGATTTCAAGATTTTCTTCAAATCTCTTTCGTAGTTTGGTAATTCTACTTTTTGGAATTTTATAAACTGTATCAAATCGGTACTTATTTATAAGGCTATCTTTTACTGCCTTGCTGTCGAGTATTACAAGGAATGAGTACATACCTTCGGTCTTTCCACTCAACTTTGCCAAACCAATGTCTTTCAAAGTAGAACTTAATCCACTTATAAGAGATTCCATCGTGGAAGCGGATGTCTTTGGAGGTATTGCATTTACAACAGCAGTATATTGGTTTGGTAATAGAAGGGATATTATTAATGATGCAATTGTAACAATTAAAACAAAACCAAATATTATCCATTTGTTTTTTAATAAAATGGCAACTGCTTTTTTTCCAATTTCTTCATTTTTCGTGTTCATAACCTACCAGTTCAATTTTTCAAAAGCAAAGGGTTTTCCAAATAAGGTGGTTTAGGAAAGTCTGCTTCGACAGGTCTTATCTCCGCATCTTCAAGCAAAATATCTGGAACGATAAGAGATACCCCAACATAACCTCCGGAGGCGAAAGATGAAGATGCTATTGGAGCAAGAATATTCAAAACATACTTACGATTGCCAACCAAGATAATATCTTTAAATGATTGGGTTGTTATTCCTTTAAGTTCTACACCACGAATTAGTTCCTCCCTACCATCTGGATAAACTTTGTAGGCTTCCAGAACTATAATTAAGTTTTGTTCCCCAGAAAACTTATATTCAATTGGTGAAATAATCGAAAACGCCGTTGAATATATGTTTTGGTTCATAATCTTTTTGACTATAATACCAAAAGGTAAATCCCTTTGCTTGCAAAGTTGAATCAATCTCTGTTTTAATTCACTATAAGACTTTGTATACTTTTTGTCGGATATAATTTCTAGATTACTAAACATTGGGTAACCTTCTCGATCGTTACCATTTGAGTTTAGAAGCCTTTTAACAGGAGTTCTATTTGAAAGCAAAGTTTTCAAATAACCATTTTGAACAAGGGTAATATTTTGGGCTGGGGTTCCTTCATCGTCAACTTTAAAATGTCCCAAAAGTGGAACTCCATTAAATTCACTTTTCAAAGGTGATGATTGAAGGGTAAGAAATTCTGGAAGGACCCTACCCCCAATTTTTGTTTGAAAAGCATTATAACGGGATAACTGTTGAGTTCCTTGTTCACTCAACAAAGGCCTCTGTGCCAATAAATTTGGAGCAAATACCTGTGCGAAAAGCTCACCAGCGGCTTGTTCGCTAAATAAAATGGGACCAGAGTAAGAATCGTCCAAAGTTTGTGCTCTTTTTGCCTTACGTAAATTTTCGCACACCATTCTTACTGATTTTTCTAAAGAATCTTTATTAGGTAATTTGGATGGGATTGTAGAATATAAAGAATAAAAATCATTAATTGGCATTCCATCGGGATTTTGCAATGTACCAACAGTTTCAAACCCAGTGAAATGCTCCGGTTTGATAAACTCGATTCCTTCGCTATTCACATAATACTTAATGGTTTGAATATATTCATATGAAACATTTGAATTGTTTATTTCTGGATAATTACGAAAAATTGCAGACAAATCCTCGAGCATCGAACAAACTTGCTTAAAATCGATTTTGGGTAAAGAAATGTTTGTATCAATTATTTTATTTCTACTAGAAAAGGCAAAATCTGGTATTGTATCCTTAATAATCCGATTTTTAATGATGGAAACTTTTTTGGAGTAAGACTTTGCAGAACTTTTATAAGCAAAATCTGTTGCAAGCCAAAGTTCACGGCGAAGCGAATAATAATCGAAATCCTCAGGGACTATGCGTGTTGAACCACCTTCCTCGGCTCCTCCAAGAAAGAAACTAAAGGAAAAATCTAAAAAATTGGTATTGTCAAGTTTGTAATCGCCTACCCTTACTTTTACATTCAAAGTAACACTTTTCTTTTGCAAAGAGTCTACAATAGAACCCAAAAAAGAGTTTGCTCGTTGAACATTTGTGATTTTAAGTGAGTATTCAATGAAATAAGGTTTGGGTAAAGTTTCGATGTAGAGACTATCCATTGAACGTTTCAACTCATCTCGCAAAGCTTGAAGAATTTCGATATGACTAATAGAAAATGCCTTGCTTACAACAGTTGTTAATAGAAGTAAAATCCAAATAAGAATATTTTTGAATATTTTCATATATTTCGCTCAGCTTTATTTTCAATATGTTTATTAGGAATATATAATTTTAAAAATTGTAAAACTATGTCTGGCGACTTAATTCCTATCATCATTCTCTTAAAGGAATTCAGTTCCAATTGTAATCCACAACTCCCATTAAGAGTATATGCAATCCCATTCCTTTTAATGCTATATCTAATACCCCAACCACCATACTCTAAAATTGGTCTGAATCTTCTAATAGAATAAGAACGTATGTCGGTATAAGCAATAAAGCGGTATTTTCTATGGAAAGGAAAAAGTCTAAAAAACAAACCTTCTTGGGAAATTATCAATTCTAATTTCAAATTCAGAAAAATATAGATGATAAAAGCAGATAAAATAAAAATAAAAAAACCACTCAAATAAAAAGGCATGGTTTCTTTGGAATAAAATGGTCGATCAAAATTAGAAAAAACAAAATAAAAAGTACTTATGTATGAAGCAACTGGAAGAATACCAGCAAAAAAAACAATGAGTATAGTAAATAATTTATTGATTTTCTGTTTTTCATGATAGACTTTTGTTGATATTTCCATTTTCCTATGGTGATGGTAAAACAGGAGGTTTCTCTTCTGATTTGTCTTTCTTCTGGACCTCGATTTTTGAAACTAAAATGCTAGGTGAAACAGCTGAAACAGGAACACCACCAGATTCAGCACCACAGGTTCCATTGAAAACCCCAATATCATTTGCAGTTGCGGTAATATTTGAAAATGTAGTCAAAGGAGTTCCTATTAAGTCTACCCCACGCACAATTTCGTCTGGCCTGCCATCAACATAAACTTTGTAAACAACAATTGGTAGAACATTAAATGCATTAGGTATTGTTCTTCCAGTGAAAGTAAAGCCCCCTTCGACAGTTTCAAAAATCAACCCATATTCTTTTCCTTGTTTTTTGCATTCATCAATAAGCATTTTTCGAAGAGTAGAAAATGTAACTTTATTAGATGATTCTACTATTAAGTTCGATTGCCTCGCAACGGCTCTGTATCCATAATTTTTTCTACCATGTCCATTAGATTTAGGGAAATTTTCTATTGGAGAGCGGGACATAATAAAATTTTTGAAAATACCACTATCCACCGATACAACTCTTTGAGCTTTTACACCTTCATCATCATACTTATAATAACCAGAAAGTTTAATGCCGTTAATCTCGTTAATTGTTGGATCGAAGACCACATTAACGAATTCAGGAAGAACTTTTTTATTAAGATAGGATTTGAAAGTTTGACTAGACCTGGGATCTTTTTGACGATGTCCTTCAACTCTATGCCCAAAAATTTCGTGGAAGAAAACTCCTGAGGCTTCACCCTTTAAAATAGCAGGCCCAGAATATGTCTCCATCAATGGAGCTTCTTTTAATATTTTCAGTTTGTGAATCAATTCGGCAAGTGAAATTCTAATTGAGTCCTCCGAAGGCAATTCATTTTCATTAAATCCAAAAAAACTCTTGTATAAATATAAGACCATACCATCGTCGGCTTTAGTTCTAACATAAAGAAAAACTCTGAAATTGGGTTCATTCTGTGCTATTTCTGAGCCCTCGGAATTAACAAAAATTTTGTATGTGTTTGTGTATGAAAAAGAAATTCTACCATCGAGTAGCCATTTGTGTTCACGAAAAATTCGTGAAATACTATTAAATATTACTTCCCACTTGTTTAGGTCCACTTTATGAGTCTTTCTAGGTTCAAAATAAACAGCAGGATCAACTCTGGAGAAATCAGCAGAAGTATCTTCTTCTTTCACCTTCAATGCTTTACTCGACAAAACATTTTGAAACTGCTTTGTTGCTTCTTTGTAAGCCTTTTCAGTTGCGTTCCAAATAGTTGTTCGAAATGCTATTTCATCACCATTGTGTGGTAATTTAGAACTCTGAAAAGAGGAAAAAGAAAAACTCCCTCTTTCAGTTTGATGGGTATTATCAAGTTCGTAGCTTCCCACCCTTAGATCAACATCCAAGTACCTATTACGTGAAGAGCCTTTGTTAAGAGTTCTCCCAAAGGAATTAGTTATAGTGTATGATTCAACATCAAAAACTTGATAACTAATATAATATGGCGGAAACTGCTGATTGATTAATTTTTCACTAAAACGAAGTAACTCCTTCTTAAGAGCATTTATTATAACCCTCTCCTCCTGGGAAAAAGAATTAAAAAAAGGCAAGAAAATTAAAAAAACTAATATCTGAAAGAATGGTTTTTTCATACTTCAACCTTATTTTCAAGAATTATTTTGTTTTTTATATTCAAATCATCATCCAATTCGTAAATATATGGAACACCGGTCGGAATATTCAATTCCAAAATTTCTTCTTTTGTTAGATTTTCCAAATACATAACTAAAGCACGAAGGGAGTTTCCATGGGCTGAAACCAAAACATTTTTACCACTTCTTAATATTGGTTCAATTCTTTGGTGATAATATGGCAAAACCCTTTCTTGGGTATCTTTCAAAGATTCGCCACCAGGTGGAGCAACGTCGTAGCTTCGTCTCCAAATCTTCAATTGGTCGAAGCCATATTTTTCTCCTATTTCAGTTTTGTTCATTCCCTGAAGATCACCATAATGTCTTTCATTTAAAGCCTTATCTTTTTGGTATGGAAGTCCATCTAAACCAAGTTCATCAAGTATAATTTCCGTTGTTCGAATTGCTCTTTTCAATACCGAAGTAAAAACAGCGTCAATTTTAATATTGTAACTTTTTAAAATTTTACCTGCTTGGTGGGCTTCTTCCTCACCACGTGGAGAAAGGTCAATATCGACCCAACCCGTAAAGCGGTTTTGTAAATTCCATTCGGATTCTCCATGTCGAACTAAAATTAGCATTGGCATACTTCTTACTCCTTGTTAGACAAAAAATTTTTAGGTTGACAAAATTCAATCAAAACACCATTGGTAGATTTGGGATGTATAAAAGCTATTTCCATATCGTGGGCTCCCTCGACTGGTTTTTCGTTAATCAAAGAAACTCCAGAGTGCTTCAACCTATCCAATTCACATTGAATACCTTCCACTTCAAATGCTATGTGGTGAATTCCTTCACCTTTTTTTTGAATAAATTTGGATATTGGTGAATCTTCATCGGTTGCAGCAGTAAGTTCAATTAACACATTACCAACCCTAAACGAAGCAATCTGAACCTTCTGTGCCTCTACTGTCTCAAGATGAAAATTTTGAACATTGAATAAATTTTTGAATAGGTTCATGCTATTTTCCAAGTTGGAAACAGCAATACCAATGTGGTTAATACCTTTTATCATATTATTCTCCATCCTAAGGATTAATAAATTTTCAATGTATTTCAATTCATCTTCAGTATTAATGCCCAGAAGTTCAATAGGATCTTCAATGAAAAAAACACCAACGTTAAGTTTGTCGTCAAGATACATCTTAACAATATCGGTCAAATAAAACTCTTTTTGAGCATTATCGTTTTTCAACAATTTCAAATATTTGAATAAGTCTTTGGTTTTAATTACGTAAATTCCGGCATTAATTTCGTTTATGTATTCTTGATTGGGTAATAAATCCTTGTGCTCAACAATACCAAGCAAATCTCCCTCTAAACTTCTTACAATCCTACCATAGCCAGTTGGATTTTCAACCTTTGTGGAAATCAACGAAAGATCATAATTGCCATCGATATGGAAATCAAGAAACTTAGATAAGTTCTGGTAGGAAATTAAAGGTACATCACCAGAAAGAACAAGCAGGTGTTCTATTTTGGGATCGATAATTTTTTCAATCTGCTGAATTGCATGACCAGTGCCAAGTTGCTCAAATTGTTCTACAAATTCAATTCGACTATCATTAAAATTGCTTTGAATGAAATCAATAACTAAATCTTTTTTAAAACCAACAACAATGTAAACCTTTGATGGTTTTAATTTTAGGGCAGTCTCCAAAACATATCCTATCAAGGGTTTGGTAAACAATGGTGTTAAAACCTTAGGTCGTTCAAATGATTTCATCCTTTTGCCTTTTCCGGCAGCCAAAATCGCTATACCAAACATCTTTAACCTTTGGGTACAATTTTATTCGGTTCTGTCTTGTAAGAAATCTCTGAAATTTCATTGTTTTTGTCCAATAAAACCACGATAGGTTTATAATTTTTCAACTCATCTTCAGAATAAACAGAAAAGCTAATAACAATAACTTCGTCGCCAATAGCACCTTTTCGAGCTGCTGCACCATTTAGGCAAAATTGACGACCTCCTCGAACTCCAGGAATAACATAAGTGTCTAATCTTTCTCCATTATTGATGTTAACCACGGAAACTTTTTCGTAAGGAAGTATGTTTGCAACTTCTAACAATTCCTCATCAATTGTAAAGCTCCCTTCGTAATACAAATTTGCATCGGTGATTTTTGCTCTGTGAATTTTCGATTTTAACATTATCCGTTGCATAATCCGATTTATATTTATTATTTATTAAAGACAAAATAAATGTTAAATTATTGAAAAGATTCTTCCTATTTATTAAACGATTCGTCTTTAAAAATTAGAATTTGTTTTTCACCTTTGCTACTTTGAAAGCCCACTGGCATACCATCTGTCGTGTAGTTGAAATAGATATTGCAATTTTTATCGATGGCAATAATCCCCCCAGTAGCTCCCATTTTTTTAATTTCTCCTAAAACGTAATCAACCGCATCATTCAATGAGTAATTGGCATACTCAACCAATGCAGAAACATGGAATGCAGCACTCTGCCGAATAAAATATTCACCCGTTCCTGTACAGGATACCCCACAAGTGGTATTTTTTGCATAAGTCCCAGCACCAATAATAGGCGAATCTCCAACGCGTCCCACCATTTTATTTGAAATACCCCCAGTTGAGGTCCCTGCTGCAATATTACCATAAATATCTATTGCAACAGCCCCTACAGTTCCTTTTTGTCCTTTTTTAAAAAATTTGGGATCCTTTAAGCGGTCTGGACTAATCAAGGAATCAGGAGATATGCGTTTAAATTTAAATTTATTTATAATCTTATCTATTCCTTCTCCCGCAAATAGAAGATGCGGAGTTTTTTCCATAACTGCGCGAGCAAGAACAATTGGATTAGGAAAATTCCTAACACCAGCAACAGCTCCAGCTTTCAATTCTTTACCTTCCATAATTGAAGCATCCATCTCAACAAAACCTTCTTCGTTAAGGACAGAACCCTTACCAGCATTAAAAAGAGGTGAATCCTCCAAAATTTTAATAGCAACTTCAATAGCGTCAAGGGCTGTTCCGCCTTTTTCTAAAACTTTATATCCTTGCTCGACAGCAAGTAAAATAACACTCTTAATCTTATTATTACTAACAGTATCATTTATGTAGTTTCCCGCACCACCATGCACTATAATAGCAAAAGGCTTTTGAGAAGCGAACAAACTCGGATTAAGAATAATAAGAACTGTTACAAACAAAAAACTCAGCATTTTTTTCAATATTGCTCTCCTTCTATTTTTTTCATTACATTTAACTCTGAATGATATTTTCCATTAGGGAATTTACTTTTGTACTCTTTTATTAGATCTTCAAGATCTAAGAGCAAGCCTTTTTCTTTATAGATTTGAATTTTTAACCAAAGAGCATCTTCGGCATAATCTGTATCTGAGTAATCCGTCAGAACAATATCTAGATAAATCAAAGCAGACTTTGGACTCTCCCATTTATGGTATAAGCTTGCGGTGAAATAATTTCTATAAGCAAGCTTGTTTCTCAATACCTTTAGATAATTATTCGAAGGAATTGCAAGGGAATCCTCTGGATAAATTTTATTGAACTCCATGAAATATTCAATAGCTTTAAAAGTATACTCCTGCTCTCTATCGAACGAAGGTGATAGGTTATAGTAGCTTAAAGCAGTTTTGAATAAAGCAATTTTGCTAAATTCACTTATTGGATACCACTTTCGTAATGTTGAGTAATGAAAAGCAGCCATTATATAGTCGCCTTTTGCAAAACTTATTTCACCAAGATAAAATTGGGCATCGTCTGCGTACTGACTTGCTGGGTATTGAAGTTTCAACAAATCGAAATATTTTTCTGCTTCCTCATACTTTTTCTTTTCAAATTCAAATTTTGCTTTATTAAACAAATCATCTGCAGATTGAATACTTTCCTTCTTTGTCGTTGAGCAACTGGAAAAGAAAATCAAAGCAACAAATATGAGCAACAAAAATTTGACTATAAAACAACGATAATACATAAAAAATAATAAACATAAAGTTTGTAACTTGCAAAATTAAAGTATTATTCTTAAATAACACTATGAAACAAGAGTATCTGACTTTCGACATCGAAACATCACCGCTTGAGTGGGATACATTTTCCGACTCGCAGAAAGAATTTCTTTTAAGGAACCTTTCAACAGAAGAAGAAATCGAAAGACGAAAAATTGATTTAGGTCTATCTCCTTTTACTGCACAGATTATTTGCATTGGTTTGTACTTTGTAGAATTAGAGGAAGATAATGAAGTTTATGCTAAATCCGTAGCTTACGTAGTGGACAACTCATTTTCCAATGAAGTTGACGTAGTAAATACAATTGAAGACACAGAAATTCACATTGTAACAGAAGCAAAAGCAATAGAAACATTTTGGAGAATTCTATCCAAGCATCCTGAAATTTATTTAATTTCTTTCAATGGTAGGAACTTCGACTGCCCCTTTATTATGCTACGCTCAGCGTTTTTAGGGGTTGTTCCCACAAGAAATCTTATGGAAGGATCAAAATACAAATATAAATTTCACACCGACTTGCTTGACGAATTAACATTTTATCAACCAACTAATTATTTTTCGGCTACAAAAAGGTTCAACCTTGACTTCTACACTCGCTCATTCGGAATCCATTCTCCAAAGTCCCATGGCATAGATGGCTCGAACGTCTCCCAATTCTTTCAAGAGAAAAAATTTACTGATATTGCACTTTATTGCATTAGGGATGTTAAATCCACTTGGGAATTGTATAAAAAAGTTAAAAAATACCTCTTTCTATAAATATATTTAATCGAAAAAAAATCAAATTCCTAATTTCATTAAATTTTAATCAAAACAATTGAATATTCTAAGAAATTGCAAACATTTGTTTAGTGGGTATTAGAGAATCTTCTTTAATCGGTAACCTTTTGATTTCAATAGATTAATTATACCTTTTTCTCCAAACAAATGAGCAGAGCCAACAATGACAAAATAACACTCTTTATCGGACAAATACTGTGATATCTTATCCACCATCTTAAAATTCCTATTCTCATTTAATAATTTATGAAAAGCCACTTCAAGGGTATCACTAAAATCTTTTATAGTCATTTTATCTATCACAGCATCTTCATCTCCTTTTTCCCATGCTTCGAAAATGTCCTCATTTTTCATCAAACTCGCTTGTTCTTGGAGTAAAAAGTAATCTAGGAAATACTCCGGAGCAAGTTGATAAAGACTTTTAAATATTTCCAATTGTTCGACGAATGATTCAAGTTCAAGAACATTTTTTGTGCTGTCTAACTTGTTAGCAAAATACATTTCAATTCCCTCGATGTATTCATTTCCTTTTTGGTTAACAGCTTCAAGACTTACAAGCAGAAGAACAGCCATCCATGGTTGTAATTTGTTGTATAGGATTTTTGGAATAGAATAATGTTTAAAAAGACTGTCCATTTTTTTAAAATACTTTTGGGGAATGGAATTTTCCAAGGTTGATGTGTCTTTAAAAATACCATACTCAAAAATCTCGAGTGGGGAAATTTGCTTAATGTTAATTTCGAAAACAACATTTTTGCAGTTTTTAAAAGCATTTTCAACAATAGGTTCCAAAGGATAAAAGCTCTTTTTGCCTATATGAATTGAGCCATACAAATAAATTTTTGAACTATCGGTAAATACTTCGTAAAAGAAACCCTTAGAAAATGTTTTGTAGCTAAATAAAAAAAACAAACAAAGTAAACAAATCGACATTCTTTTTTTCATATCTTTTTCCATTGGTGTATATTTGCAAATTTAAGCAAAGAATAAATTTCTATGAACCAAGTTAAATTTAAACCTTTTTTGTCGATAATGCTGATTGTATTTTCAATCCTTCATTTTATTAGATGTTCTAGAGAAGAAGATAAGATAAAATTTTGGCATTTTTGGAGTGAACCCAAACAAGCTAAAGTTATCCGAGAAATTGTTTCAGAATTCGAAAAAATTAATAATTGCAAAGTTGAAATTTCAGAGCTTTCATGGAACGATGGTAAAACAAAACTCATTCTTGCATTTAACTCCAAAACAGCCCCCGACGTTCTTGAACTCGGTTCAGATTGGGTTGCACAGTTCTCGTCCGCTGGGGTTTTAGCACCATTATCAGAAAATGAATTTCAAATAAAAAGATTTTTCGAATACTCTTTGCTTCCTGGCAAATTTAACGGAAAAATCTATGCAATTCCTTGGATTTTAGGAACTAGAGTGTTATTCTGCAACTTAGATTTGATGGAAAAAAATGGTATTCTAAGTCCACCAAAAACTTTAGACAAACTTCTAGAATACTCGCGCAAAATTAATGAAAGTGGATTAGGGTTTGGTTTTGGAGCAAATGGAACTGACCCACACAGACTTTATAAGAAAATTCTTCCGCTAATTTGGACTTTCGGTGGAGAAATTATCGACAGCAATGGAAATATTGATATTAATAATTCTGCAAGCATAAAGGCTTTTGATTATTATTTTCAATTATCACGGGCAGGAATAATTGAAACTCAAAAACAAATTGATTTACTTTTTATTCAAGGGAAAGTTGCTTTTTGTTTTTCTGGTGAATGGCTTTTAGACTTAATGTTGCAATCAAATTCAAAAATGAGATTCTCTACTTCATTAATACCAGGAATTAATGAAAAGCCTGGAATCTCTTTCGCTGGAGGAGAATATCTTGCTATTAATCAAAATTCAAAAAATAAATTACTTTCTTCAAAATTAATTCAATTTTTACTTTCTGAAAAAAACATAATTAAACTTTGCAAAGAAATACCCAGTGCCGGTTTTCCAGCAGATACAAACACCTTTAAAAATTACGAATTATTCCGAAATGAACACAAAAAAGTGTTTGCTCAACAGTTAAAATATTCGAAAATGACCCCGGTGCACCCAAGATGGATAGAAATTGAACCAATTATCGAAAGAGCTCTTAGCGAGGTGCTTTTCCAAAAAAAAGGAGTGTACCAAGCTATTAAAGATGCCCAAAATGAAATCGATTTTTACAACAAGAATATAACTTTTTAAACAACAAACCAGATACAATTTCGTTTTAAAATTTTTATTAGCAATTAGTTTTTATTATTTTTGTTTTTAGATCATTCTAAATTTTCCAAAAAGTAGTATTAGATATGATGTTAAGTGAAGCAAATCCTCCAAAAATAGTCAAAGTTATATCAATTGACTCAAGCAAAGGAGCTAAGCAAAGGCTTTTAGCTCTTGGTATACATCCAAATGACATTTTGCAAGTTATCTCTAATCCATCCTTCGGCCCAATTCTAATAAAAAACATATCGAAAGACAATGCAAGAGTTGCAATTGGGCGTGGCATCGCTCAAAAAATCCAAGTCCACGACATCAACTAAAACTATTGCTTTAGTTGGACAACCAAATTCTGGTAAAAGCACACTTTTCAATGCTTTATCAGATGTAAAGGTATCGACTGCAAACTTTGCTGGTACAACTGTTGAATATAAAGAAACTATTATTAACATATTTGGTGAAAGTGTTCATATTATCGACTTACCTGGGTTGTATTCATTAAATCCTATGGAACCCGCAGAATTTGTAACGTTGAATTACCTTGTAAACAATCAAGTAGATTTAATATTGAATGTGGTGGACTCTACTTTGATTACACGTAGTTTGGAATTGACAATTGAACTTAGTGAACTTAATATTCCAATGATTGTTGCTTTAAACCTAACAGACGAAGCAAAGAAGAAGGGAATTGAAATTAATTCAGATAAATTATCCGAAATTCTAAATATTCCGGTAGTTAAAATTTCTGCTCTTTTCAGGCAAGGAATTACTGAATTACTTAACACTATTTACGAACAAATTTTTATCGACCCCAAAAGGCCAAACCAATTAAAATTCACCCACCACATCGAAGAGTTACTTAGCAATGTATCGAATTACTTTGAATTAACAACCCCAAACCTTAAAAATATAAGATTCCTTTCAATAAAAATACTTGAAAACTTTGAATTGGTAAAGGATTACATAAAAATAATTGACCAAGAAACAATTGAGAAAGCAAAACAAGAAATTATCCAAAATCATCAAACATCAATTTTCGAAACATTTGAATACGAAAGACATCATCACAGCATGAATATTTCACATCGAATAACTAAATACTTGCAAAATCCAAAACTAACTTTCGTCGAAAAGATCGACCTTTTATTTCTTAAACCCTTAACCGGTTATTTTTTTGCTATTATTTTCTTTGCTTTATACTTCTTAACAATATTTTCCTTTGGTGGTTGGTTAAGTGAATTAACTGAAAAGCCGATCGATTATATTTCCAACTTAATTGGACAAATAAAAAGCCATTCACTTTTTACTTGGTTTATAGTAGACGGTACCTACCAAGGAATTGCCGGTGCAATTGGTATTGTTTTACCATATTTTCTACCTTTGCTACTTTTGACAGCCCTTCTTGAAGAAAGTGGATATATGGCTAGAATTGCCTTTTTAATGGATGCAATTTTTCATAGAATTGGCTTGCACGGAAAATCTGTTGCATCCTTTGTAATGGGTTTTGGATGCACTGTACCAGCTGTTTACGCAACTAGGATAATTGAAAGCAGACGCGATAGATTATTAGCTTCTATTTTAATTAACTTCATACCCTGTTCAGCCAGGTTAACAGTAATTTTTGCGTTGACAACTGCCCTAACTGGACCCTTTTGGACAGCTATTATTTTTGGATATATACTTTTGGCCATAGCAGTAACAGCGAGAATACTCTCTTTGTTTCTCCCTAAGCCAATTGGATTAATAATGGAAATTCCACATCTTCGTTTACCTTCGCTAAAAATTATTCTAAAAAAGACTTTATACAAAATTATTGAATTCTTCAAAGTAGCTTTTCCTTTTCTTGTTTTAGGAAGTCTAATTCTATCAATATTAGATTATTTCCACTTTACCCACTTCATCAACTCTTTTTTTGAGCCATTCATAAACAATGTCTTGGGCTTACCTAAAGAATTAGGTTCCCCACTTGTCTTTGGTTTTTTAAGAAAAGAGCTTGCAGTCTTCACTATTGCCCACTCCTTTGGTACAAATAATTTAGATTTACTACCCCTAACATTACCTCAAATTGTAGTTTTTTTAGTTTTTATTGTTTTCTACCTTCCATGCGTTTCCACGATGGCTGTCTTCTGGAAAGAGTTTGGTTGGAGACATCTTCTGTTGACTGTAATCTTGGGGCTGCTACTTTCCACTGTATCAGCTTTGCTTTTTAGGATAACTTTAACAACTATTTACTAATCTTAAAAAATTTTTTTAATTTGGTATTTTAGTAATATTATTTTGAAAATTATTTGGTTAATTGTATGTTAAGCCAAGCAATCCAAGACTATTTGAAAGCAATTTACAAATTGCAAGGTACAAAACCTGTGTCCACCACAGAATTAGCAAAGGAACTAAATGTATCTGGTGCTTCAGTTACCGGAATGCTTAAAAGATTGGCAACAATGGGTCTGGTGGACTACAATTCATATCATGGAGCAAAATTGACCTCTGCTGGGGAAAAAGTTGCACTTGAAACTATTCGATTTCACCGGCTACTTGAATTATATTTAAAGGAAAAACTCAACTACCCGCTCGATAAAGTTCATGACGAAGCATGTAGATTAGAACATTTTATTTCGCAAGAATTCATCGAAAGAGTAAATCAAATTTTAGGTGACCCAAAATTCGATCCCCACGGTCATCCCATCCCCTCTAAAGAAGGCAAAATTGAATTTTTAAACGAAATCCCACTAAGTGAATGTGAAATAGGGAAAAAATATGTTATCAGCCATCTAGATGATGACAATCCTGAATTGTTAGGTTATTTAGAAAGTCTAAGTCTTTTACCAGATGTAAAAATCGAACTTCGGGAAAAATCTCCATTCTATGGTCCGATAGTTTTGCGTTTAGCAAATTCTTCAAAAACCACATCTATTGGCTACGAAGTAGCAAAAAGAATATACGTAAAGGATACAAAGTAAATTTTTTGCAATGGACTTAGCTTCTAAAATATCTGTTTGCCTCATTGTTAAAAATGAGGAAAATAACATTGGAAAATGCTTGCTTTCTGTTTCCACTATCGCAAGTGAAATAATCATTGTCGATACTGGTTCAACAGACAGAACTATTGAGATTGCAGCGAAATTCACAGACAAAATTTACTTTTACCAATGGAACAATAATTTTGCAGAAGCAAGGAATTTTGCAATTTCCCTTGCAAAATTCCCATATATTATTTCTATAGATGCAGATGAAGAACTTCAAAACCCGGAAGTAGTCACTCAAATTCTCTCCAACCCAGACCCAAATATAGGTGGCTGGTTAGTTAATAATATCTCTTATGCCTCAAGGAAAAAGGGAGCTGGTTTTGATACTTATGCAACTAAACTTGTAAGAATTTTCAAGAACCAACCATCAATAAGGTTCGAAGGAATCATCCACGAACAAATTCACGAGTCTATACTCAAAAACAACTACAAAATTGCCGATAGTGAAGTTACTTTAATCCATAGTGGTTACTCCTTATCCCCTGAACAAATGCAAAAAAAGCAATTACGAAACCTTAACTTACTCCTTGATGCCCTAAAAAAAGAACCAACAAATGCATATTTGCACTTTCAAACAGCTAAAACTTATCTTGCACTTGATAAACTTATTGATGCAGATTATCACACACGAGAGGCTTTAAAATATGCTAAACCAGATAGTTCTACTAGATCCCAAGCCCTTAACTATGGAGGAATTATATCGTTCAGACTTGGTGATTTCAACACTGCAATACAAAGAGCAAAAGAATCATTACAAATGATTCCAATTCAGTCGTTTGCAAATTTTGTTATTGGGGAAACTTATTCCGCCTTAACCGACTACAAAGCTGCTCTGTACCATTACCAAGCAATGGAAAAGGCTCTTCAAAATCCAAACTCTTTAGCTCTTGTTGTTGGGGACTACTTCCTTCCGTTTAAAAGTTTATATTTCAGAATTGGTCGATGCTACATAGGAATGAATCAACCAAAAGAAGCTGAAAAATACTTCCGCAAAGGACTTGAACTCGACCACGACGATTTCGATTGCTTACGTGGACTTATCAATTCGCTTATCTTCCAAAATAATTTTTCTGATTCAATAAGAATTCTCAAAGAATTCAAGCAAAGGAATCCCAATCTTTCATGTGAAATAGATAACTTTATAGAACAAGTTAATAATTACAAACAAGCAAACATGGTCTTTAAAAAAGCTGAAAACCAAAATGAAGAAACAAAATTTCCCAAATCCTTATTGCAACAACAATTAAAAGGTCCTAAACCATTTATAACATTGAGTATGATTGTAAAAAATGAACAAAAATTTTTGCCCGGCTGTTTAGAAAGTGTTAAAAGAATTGCAGATGAAATCGTTATTGTTGATACCGGTTCTACAGACAATACAAAAGAAATTGCAAAGAATTACGGAGCGAAAATATTTGACTTTACTTGGCGAGATGACTTTTCACTTGCAAGGAACGAAGCATTAAAATATTCCAGTGGTGAATGGATTATTTACTTAGATGCCGACGAAAGAATTATCCATCCTTCACCCCATGAACTAGTAGACTTACTTAAAAATACAGATAATTCTATTGGTGCTTACTATTGCTTAATCGAAAGTGAACATTACCAAATGGATGGCAATACTGAAGTCCATCGAGGGGGTTATCCGCGAATATTTAGAAATCTTGGGTATCCCAATATAAAGTTTGTCGGCAGAGTTCATGAGCAAATCGCACCATCCATTTTTCAAAATGGTTTAAGTATAAAATTTTCAGATATCCGAATATTGCACCTTGGATATAATCAAAGCCGAGAGGTAATGGAATACAAAATCCAAAGAAATTACAAAATGCTTATTGAACATGTAAAAGAAGAACCACTAAATGGATATGCATGGTATCAATTGGGACAAACTTTAGCACAAATGTCATTATTTAACGAGGCAGAAAAAGCTATAAGAATGGCAATACAAACCAAAACATTGTCTAAATCAGTCTTTGCAAATGCTGCTTCAACCCTTGCAAAAATGGTAGGTAACCAAGGAAATTATGAAGAAGCCTTGTATTGGGCTGAGCAATCTTTAAAAGAAGTGCCAGATCAAATTTACGCCCTGCATTTAAAAGCTTATGCTTTACTTTATTTGCAGCGTTACGAGGAATCTGAACCGATTTTTTACGAAGTTCTAAAAAGGATTAATGAAAAGAAAGGAATTCCATTAACAGGTTATGATATCATTATTCCCGAGCATATTGTAATAAAAGGCTTGGAAATGGCCAAAAAAAGAATAAAGCCTAAATAATATAACTAAACAATTATCTAAAATTGCTTAATTTTGCAATGTTAGCCAACATAGCTCAGCTGGTAGAGCAGCTCACTCGTAATGAGCAGGTCGGCGGTTCGAATCCGCCTGTTGGCTCTAATAGTAAAAATGAATTTGGAAAGCCCACCTTGTAGACTTATTTTCCATCGACTTAAAATACCTATATTCAGCAATCAATTCAAGATAAGGTACGGGATAGTATCGTATTCCAATACTCGATGCCTGGTTTGTTAATAACCAAGAGCTAGTGGGTGTAATTTCTAATTTTGTTTCACCTTTTTCTAATATTAAAAAAGGAATAATACCTCTTTGTAAATAGTACAGTAGTTTTAAAGAAAAATTGTTAGTTGTCCTTAAATCTTTCAAAGAAGAAAACGCATATTCACCAAATATTCCCAAAAATTCCCCAAAGTTCATACCTAAAAAACTACTTGAATAGAAAAAGTTACCGTTAACTAGAACAGAACTTCCCAGAAAAGAATAAACAATAAAATCTTCCAAAAAAGATGGATATATAACGAATTTTGAATTAAGTGTAGGATTATGCTGCAAAACAATCGGTTTATCACCAAAAATAGTAACTTGGGATAGAAATCGAGAATCAAATACTCCAATGAATACATCGAAAAATTCGAACCTCCTGTAAGATATTTCGAAACCAAATTCAGAGAAGTCTGGAGGGAAAAGACTGGATGAATAATCCACAGATGCAATTCTCCTATCGAATCTGGTCATATCACAATCCCGTAACCCAAAAGATGGTGGGAATTTACCAACCTGAATTTCGGGTAAATAATCTAAAATTTTGAAATTTGCCGAAACCATCCAGTTGTCTTGCCCCAAAAATATAAGGGGACCAATATTGTATTGTCCATTTATAGTTAGGTTTTCGCTAGGTTTAATCAAAAAATAGAAGGCAGACTCCATTGGGAAAAATCTTCTTTTAGCTGTTTCAGTCCTATGAGATCGAATAGATTGCAATCTTACATCAAGCCCGAATGCAAAACCACTGGTGAGACTAACATTTTTCGAAGTGCCTCCAAAAGAAATAGAATCCCAATACTGCTCCTTGTCGAAAAGTTCGTAAATTTTTTTTACATTTTCATTTCCAATGGGAAAATGAGAAGCATCTCGAAGATACTTCCAACCGAATTCGGTTCGCACCCCACCACCTTGTGGGTTTACGTGACATTTGGTGCACTTATTACCAGACCAAATGGATAATTCTGGAGTTGCTAAAACCTCATAAAAAAAATTAAATGAATAAGCAAGAATTATTATGAATACTCTCATATTAATCATTTATGTGGTGGTAATTTACCTAACTTTTTTGCTTTGACAACATCTTCAGCAGTAACCTTGATATCCAAATTATTAAGTTCCTTATAAACATATTCCAAAATCATAGCAATATCTTCGTCTTTTAAATTTTTATCTACTTCAGTTGTCATTACCCCGTAATAAACTTCCCCATTCACAATAATCCTTCCACTCCTACCGAAAATCATACCACGAAGAAGTTCTATTTTATCCCCATTTTGAACATAATCAGAATTCTTAAGTGGTGGATAAACACCTTTGATTCCACGTCCATCTTTCCGATGGCATTTAGAACACTGTTCGATGTATAATTTTTTTGCCTTTTCCTTATCAAAAGAAAAAGCAAAATATAAAAAAGGAAAATTTGCAGCTAAAATAATAGCGATGAAAGTAAATTTAGAATAGTTTCCTACAATAAATTTATTCAATAATCGATGACTTCCTAAATTTTTTCGAAATTTTGTTTGCATCTTTCTCAGCATCTTCATACTTTGGATAGCCCCACAAAACTATCTTATACATAATACCATTTATTGAAAATAATCTATCATAATATGCTTTGTAACCTTGTTTTTCCCAAAATTCCACTTTCTTTTCGGCAATCTCCTCGCTCGCCGTAGTATCAACAACAATTGTATATGGCAAAACTTCAGGAATTAGCCAACGAATTTCAACCCTTCGATTAAACAACTCAGTAGTTTCATCAAATTCATCCGGAAACAAAGGTTTGCTTATACCAACACCTTTTGTTCTAATTTGCGAAGGTAATGCACCACGAGAAATAAGACGACTTTTAACTGCATATGCTCGGTTAATTGACAAAATAATTGGGTCTGAATAATTTTCTTTTATCCCAGCAGTCCCTATCAATTCGACATTCAAGTTTCTATGATTCACCAAAAGCTGTGCAAGACTGTCAATAACAGGGAAGAAAGTTTCGTTTACGCTTGTATCTGCAAAATTAAAAAGTGAAACCGCTTGATAACTTGTGTAAAAAATTCTATCTTTTATTGGAAAAATAAAATTGTCTGATAATTTGATTTGAGCAGCTTGCACAACTAAACTAATATTTAGGTCATCACATTCAAATGCTTTTTTTTCAATTGGGAGGGTTAAGGAATAATAATATTTATTTGAAAGTATTATTTCAGTCAAACCATATTTAATATCATCGACATTCCATGGAAAATGATAAAAATTTCCACCCGTTTTTTTAGCAATATAACTATATGTTGAATAAGATACTTCGTTGCCAAAGACCAGGGTATTAATAGGAATGCCTTTTTTTAAAGATTTATCTATGACATCATCAATTGTAAAAGATAAGGAAGAATTATCCATTTTGTTTGTAATTAAAATTATAGTCGAATTTGTTGGTGTATCAATTTCATCCATTAACGAGGACAATGAGCGATAAATTGAACTTAATTCTTTTCTTTTTGGAAAATCAAAATCTTCAAGGTCCCAGAAAAATTTATCTGCTCTTACCAATGGGATAAAATTTCTTTGTTCAACTCCAAACATATTCAGAGAAATCCTATCATCATCATCAAGAAATTTAATTGCATCATGAATTTGTTGTTTAAGCTTTGGGTTTTCATTTGCAAAAGAAAAATCAATAAGAAAGAAAACATTTAGCCTGCGTGCTGTTTTATAGCTTTCAGGAAAGATTTTTACGATTTTACTGAAAAATTTATCTTGGCACTTTTGGTCAATTTCAACTTTTAAGTTAGTTGTAAATTTATTCACATCGTGCCCAAAATTACCAAAATCATCTAGAAGACCAAAATTTAGTTGGAGACTATCGGAAAATGGTTCCCATTTTGCCCTAAATATTTTCAATTTAGACAAATAATTCAATGAACTCGAAGTAAAACCCAAAAAATAACTTGAAGGCGAAGTGTTTCGATGTTCAAAGATATTATCAATAATTCTTGGTCCTCTCTGAATAGATTGTTTCTGTTCTCGTACAAGGGTTTCCTGATAATTAACAAGAATATAAACAGATTGGAGCACTTGTTCATTATTTTCACCGAAAGCCCAGATATCCAACCTAAGAGGCTTAATTGGAACAAGGAAAATTGTGTCGGAAGGATTGAACTTCTGCTCAAAACCGCTAACCTTTACATAATGTGCGTTAGCAAAGTCCCAATAGACCCAGGCTGTATCGCCAAGGTTTATCTCAACCAAGTCTGAAATCTTTTTTACAAAGATTTTGCTTGTCGAACAAGAAAAAAACAAAATGAAAACAATTGAGATTGTAATTTTTCGCATTAATCTATATCTTTGAAAAAATAAATTCGTCGTTTCTAACATCAACCCAAACCTTATCACCCGAAGTAAACTTTCCTTCCAAAATAAGAAAGGCAAGAGGATCGACAATATGCCTCTGAATTGCTCTTTTCAAAGGTCGAGCACCAAACTGTGGGTCAAAGCCAATCGTGGTAATAAGGTTCAAAGCATTTTCACTAAATTCAATATCAATTCCCTCCGTCTTAAGTTTGATCTTAACTTTGCTTAATTGAAGCAAAGCAATTTGATTGATTTCTTCTTTTGTCAATGGTTTGAATAAAATTATGTCATCAATTCTATTTAAAAATTCAGGTCGCAATTGTCTTTTAAGTAGTTCAAAAACCTCGTTTTTAAGACTTTCCATTACATTTTCGTTTTTCGAAAAACTAAATTCTTCCAACCTTTCACGAATTAATTCAGTTCCTAAATTGGAAGTCATAATAATTATGGTATTTTTAAAATTAACAACTCTACCCTTGCTGTCGGTTAATCTACCATCATCAAGAACTTGAAGTAAAATATTGAATACATCATTATGAGCTTTTTCAATTTCATCTAAAAGCACTACAGAATAGGGTCGCCTTCGTACAGCTTCAGTAAGTTGTCCTCCCTCTTCATAACCAACATACCCCGGGGGTGCACCGATCAATCTCGAGACTGTGAATTTTTCCATGTATTCACTCATGTCGATTCGAACCATCGCATTTTCATCGTCAAAAAGAAATTCTGCAAGTGCTCTAGCCAATTCAGTTTTTCCAACACCAGTTGTACCAAGAAAAATAAAAGAACCTATCGGTCGATTAACATCTTGCAAACCAACTCTCGAACGTCTAATAGCATTTGCTACCGACTTAACTGCCTCTTCTTGATTTACTAATCGTTGATGTATTCTTTCCTCAATTTTCAAAAGTTTAATTCTCTCGCTTTCAAGCATTCTTTGCACTGGAATTCCAGTCCACTTGGAAACAATTTCTGCAATGTCTTCGGCATCAACTTCTTCTTTCAATAATTTCCCGTCCTTTTGAACTTCTTGAAGTTCGAGGCTAACTTCGTTTAATTTTTTTTGAATTTCGTGAATTAAACCATAACGAATTTCGGCGACTTTGGCAAGATTTCCTTGTCTTTCATATTCATCAGATTGAATTCTTAAATTTTCAATTTTTGCCTTGTAATCTTGTATTTGTTGAATAAGTTTTTTTTCTTTTTCCCAGCGAGAACGCAATTTTTCTCTTTGCTTTTTAAGTTCTTCTATCTCCTTTCCGATTTCGTTCAGTCGCTCTAAGGTAGCCTTTGTGGATTCATCCATATTGAAACTAAATCTACAATTAAAAAACAAAAATAATTAAAATTTCAAAAAAATGAAATAGGAAAGGTAGGATTGACAAATTCTAAAAGAAAAAGGGCAGACAAAATTGCCAACCCCAATCGAAATTTATGATTTTTATTTTTCTTGCAGGTCTATTTTCTGTCCATTATCCAATTCAATATACAAAGGTCTCCAAGAGACAAAAATTTGATTAGGGTTTTCTTTCAACATTTTCACGAGAAATTCTTCATTTTGGTTTCCAACTTCTAATCTAAATGTTGATTGAAATTGAGTAAATTGCCCGGCTTTTATCGGCTGGTCAATATTAATCCTATAAGCACGAATCAACTGATTATTACCAGTTAAGAATTGCAAAAATCCGTAAATCTTTTTTATATCAACCTTAGAGATATTCGATATTGTATAAGTAAAAACGTTAAATTTCGAGCCATTAATATCCACTGGTTTCCAGCTATCATATCTAAATCTTGAAAAAGAAACTATTGCGTTAGTTGCAAGGTTAATGCCACTTTGACGCCGACGCATATCTCTCTCAGTATCAATAATTTGTCTGACTGTTTTGCCAAATAAAGAATCAATTACGTTACTATAACGTGCAATACCAGTGCTGAAAAAATCTAATTCTTCGATAGTTAAAAGGGTATCATTGCTTGCTTTTTCAACTATCTCGAAAAAGTTTTGAGCAGTAACTTTTTCTTTTAAAAGCTTAGATGTTTTTTTCTTCTCACATCCAGTTGTAAAGACAAGAACTGAAATAAGCACTAAAACAACAAAATGAAAAGTTCTCATACGATCACCAAATTATTAATACAAAATAACAAAATTAAGAAATTAATTTTTAATAAATATAGCTTTAAAAATATATCCCGCTATATCCGGATTTTCTTTCAGCCGTCGAGTCGAGTAGCCATACCAGTCTTTTCCGAAAGGAACATAAACACGAAGTCGATGCCCCATCCTCAATAATTCATTTCTTCGTTCCTCTCTAACACCCAGAAGCATTTGAAATTCATAATCTTGCCGTGTTAAATTGTATTTTTGAATTAAATCCAAAGAGTAGTTAATTAAAACTTCGTCGTGAGTGGCGATTGCAGGATATAATCCCAAATCGAGAATTAGGTTCAAAAGCTTTTTAAAATTATTCCTAATTCCTTCTTTATCTTGAATGGCAATATTGGAAGGTTCACGATAAATTCCTTTGCATAAGCGAATTGAAGGTTTGTAGATAGATAATTTTCGGATATCCTCTTCACTTCTATAAAGATATGCTTGCACTACAATTCCAACATTGGAATAGCCTTCGTCCCGTAGGTTTTTAAAAATCTGAAAAGTTTTGTCCGTGTATGGAGAGTTTTCCATATCCAAACGAACAAAAATATTTGATTTTGCTGCTTTATTCACCAATTCTTTAATGTTATGATAAGCAAAGTTGAAATCAATGTCAAGTCCTAAGGAAGTTGGTTTGACAGACAAATATGTCTCGATTTGGTAATCCTTGATAGCGTCTAATACCTTCGAACACATTTCCTTTTCGTGTTGAGCCATTTCTTTTGATGTTACAAATTCACCAAGAACATCAATAGTGGACATTCCCCCTATTCTCATTAAATCCTGGGTAACCCTAACAGCATCCTCTAAATTATCCCCAGCAATGTACTTACTAGAAATTTTACGGATAATTGCTTTTGGAACTAAGGGCATTGTTTTAATAATTAATTGATTTAACCACTCCATATTACACCTTCATAAAAAAGTAAAGATGCAATTACTTGCATCTTTAACAAAATAATTTTAATTTTCTACGTAACTTTTATTGAGCAACAACTGTCGAAATTAATTTACTTCCACCTTCAAAATTCAAAATTACAAATAAGATACCTTTCGCTACATTTGAAATTTTAATAATTTTAATGTTGTTGTTTATTGTGTTGCTGTTTAAAGACTCAGAATAAAGTGTTCTTCCCATTACATCGAAAATTGAAATAAAGGGGTTTGAAATCCTTTCCAAATTTTCGAATTCTATTACTAATTCATTTTTATCTGAATTGAAATTACAATTCTTTATGATTTCCATCGAAGATTTATGATTTCCAATAACCCCACCTATTACTTGACAAGAATCAATTGAAAATACTGAATCAGAAACCGAAATGGTATTTTCGTTAAATGTTGGTCTAATTCGTATCAAGCATTGACTTGAAAATCGATTTGGTACTTTCCAGATATAAGAACCTAATTTTGCATCCAGATTTGCAAGTGAAACCTTCCTCCAACTAATCCCTAAATCTGTTGAATATTCTAAAACAATTTTATTGATGTAAGAAGCATTCCATTTGATGGTGTATGAGGCGTTTGCACAAAAAACCTCTCCCCCTTTGGGAAAAAGCACAACTCCAGAAGGAGTTCCAATCTTAAACATTGGACTTTCAGCAACAATTTTACCATCCTTCGAGGTAACCTTGAATATGCAATTGTCGGATTTTACATCTGGAGCAGTAAATTCAACAAAATTTTTCGTAAAATCTAAAAATAGCGTTTGAAATTTATTACCTCCATCATTGGAAAAGTAAACATTAAAAGTATCGACCAAAGAGGCATTCCATGAAAGAGTAATAGCTTCCCCAGAAGCATATTCTTCGTTAGGACTTGGGGATAGAATTTCTATAGATTTAGGTATTATGGAGAACGTTTTCATTGAAGTATCAGCAACATTTGGATTTCCTTTGTCTCGAATGTAAATAAGACAATTGTTAGATTTAATGTTACGGGGTATCCAAATAAAAATTGAATCTGTGGCAGCAACATTGTCGGCTATTACTGACCAAGTATTCCCTTTGTCCGAGGAAAAGAAAATTGTTAAATAATTTACATAAGCAGAAGTCCAACGAATTTGTAATTCCTCGCCTGCAACAAAAGTTTTATCGCCAAGAGGGTTAAGAATGGAAATAAACGGTGATGTTCTTTGCTTAACACAACTCGAACGCTCTGCAGCACTCCTTGCTAAAGGAAATTCCCTTGGATGGAAAATAAATTGGACTGAACGGGTTGAGTTAGTTAAATGACAGTAACTCATAATTGTTCCAGGTCGTGGAATTGGGCTACCAGTCTTGATACAAGCATCGCCAACTCCGTAAGTTTCCCCGGTTACACATGTATCAATCATATTGGGTTGCCAATAACAATTGTGAGTATGAGGTAAAGAAAAATTATGACCAATTTCGTGAGTTGCCACATTTACATCCCATGTATAATTAAAAGTTGGATATGTGGCATTACCACGAATACCAAGAACACAGTAACCCCAGTCTTTACTACATAAACTACCGTAGTATGGAGTACCTCCATACGAAATTCCAGCAACGGTTTCATTGGAAGGTTGGTTAGCTAAGTTAGCAAAAAGAACTGTTAGGGCTCTATCTATTGTTTTGTTCCTCCATATACTTGGCATTTTCTGCAATTTTTCTGAAAGATTTTTAGTGCCATAATATGGATCGTCCCACTCGTCCTCCCAAACTACAGCATAGCTTATATATAATCTAACATTAAAATATTCTTGAAACAACTTGGAGGATTGAGCAATAACTGATGCCATATAGGCTAAGGCTTTTTGTGAGTTATTAAAAATTTTAAAATAGTCTGAAGTCCCCTCGACAGCAAGGTGAACTTCGAGCAAAGGTCGTTTGGCAAGTGGTACATCTTCTTTATAATATTGTATTAGGTCTTCAGCTTCTGTTTGATGACCACTGTAGTCTTCAGTCAAACAAGAAAAAATAATCTTCTCATCCATAACAGAAACGTTTGCAGAAGCAAGAATGTGTTCTAAATTATTTGAAGTGATATTTGGGGATATAGAATAGACACTTCCATTTTCCTCCTGAATAGTACCAAAAATTCCATAATCAGAAAAACTAAAGAAAACAAAAGAATTAGGCTGCCCATCTATCCTACCAGATAAGGTCATCAAATTAGGGGCTTTAGCTCTTTGTAATCCATCTTTGGTACCTCTATAAAATTCAGTGTTCTGGTCGAAAGGAATGAAAGCCTTTTCGAGAGTAAAATTAAAAGAGGCTGATCCTAAAGATGGAAAATTATTAATTTTAAGACTTTCAAAATCAGTTGTAAATATTTCTTTTGCAACCGAGGGATTAATTTCAAATTTCAACCCTTCGGATTTGTTTAAAACAGTTGTCTCTAAATTATTCTTTATCAAAAACTTCGAATCGATAACTAAGCTTTTAGAGTATAAGGTTTCACTTAGTAACAACAAAACAAAAAATATGTAGGGAAAAATTCTCGAATACATATTAAACCCAATATTTTAAAAAAAATAAATAGACAAAAACATAATCAAAAAGTTACAATCATTTTGGTATGACGACTGAGCTCATTCTTCCTTGTATAAATTCAACTCTTTTTTCAATATAAGAAGTGGGAGCAACAGGAGACCACCTCCGTGGATTGGGTAAAACTGCAGCCAAAAGAGCAGCTTCCCTTCTGTTTAAATCGCTCGCATTCTTCCTAAAAAAATGTTCAGAAGCAGCTTGCACTCCATAAATACCTTCACCGAACTCTATGATATTCACGTAAACTTCCAAAATTCTTTTCTTCCCCCATATTAATTCTATCAAGAAAGTAAAGTAAGCTTCTAAAGCTTTGCGAACATAATTACGCCCGTGCCAAAGAAAAGCATTTTTAGCGGTCTGCATCGAAATAGTTGAAGCTCCACGAAGCTTTTTCCCTTTCCTTATAACGTTATATTTTCTTGCCGATTCGATTGCATCCCAATCGAATCCGTTATGATTCATAAATTTTGCATCCTCGGCTGAGACTACAGCTCGAAACACATTTTTTGAAATTTTATCGTAGGGAACCCACTTTTTCTTTACTCCAATATATCTTCCTTCGAACCAACCTTCAAAAACCCGAATTACCATAATTGGAGTAATTGGTGGATGAATGAATTTATAAACAATAACTATTGAAATACTTGATATCAAGAAAAAAAGAATAATTTTGCCAATAAATTTAAAAATCCTAAAAACAATCATTTCTCTGGCACTGCAAGACCTAACGATTTAATTAAAGAGTCGTATCGCAAACCATCGATAATCGTAATTCTAAGCAAGCGACCGTAAATATCAGTATTTGGTTCTCTGTAATCCCTTAGTAGATCTACCTTTTTATTTAATAATGTAACTTTTGCAAAATCTTTGGCTTTCAATCCTAATTTTAAAGCAGAATCAACGGAAATTCCAGCTTTATTTGCCTGCTCTGTCAATCTAGTTCCTTTCGATACCTCAAAACAATCAACGTTCAATACTCTAACCTTCCATTTTTGATTTTTGTAATAAATCGAAAATGTATCTCCATCGCTTATATCAATAACTGTCGAAATCAAATGGGATTCAGTGGGTATATTTGGGTCAACATTTTGATTATAGTTTTCACTACAAGAAAAAAACAGCAAAGTGCAACAATAAATAAAAAACAAACTAAAAACGAATCCTGTTACAATTTTTCCAAAATATTTACTCATATAAATTACTCCACAAGTTTTACAGAAAGTACTTTTGAAACACCATCCTCGGCCATTGTAATTCCAAAGAGAACATCAGCAAATTCCATTGTTCGCTTGTTATGTGTAATAATGATAAACTGGACTTCCTTGGACAACTTTTTTAAAAGGTTCAAAAACCTATCGACGTTTGCATCGTCGAGAGGTGCATCCACTTCGTCAAGAATACAAAAGGGCGAAGGTTTTACTAGATAGAGAGCAAACAGAAGTGATAAAACCGTCAGTGTTTTCTCCCCTTGCGATAAAGTTTCTATAGAGTTTATTTTTTTCCCTAAAGGTTTTACCTTTATATCAATATCTGAATCTAATGGGTTATCCATATCAACTACAAGTTCGGCAAAGCTATCCCCCCCGAAAAGTTCCTTGAAAACTTTGCAAAAACTCTCGTTGACTAATTTGAAGGTATCAAGGAATTTTTTCTCAGCTGTCTCATTTATTTCTCTCAAAGCTTCTTTTAGCGACTTTTCCGATTTTACAAGGTCTTCTATTTGGTTTTTGTAAAGCTCCAATCTTGCATTTTGCTCCTCATACTCTTGCAAAGCTATAAAATTAACATTACCCATGGAGGACAAAGTTTTTCTAATTTCTGATATTTTTCCTTCAATTTCATGGGTTTCAATATTTCCAAAAGCTGACGATAAAATATAATCATTCAAGTTCACTTCGTAGTTTTCAATTGCTTTTGTAAACAAAGAATGTGCAATTTCTTTATTTCGTGCAATTTCTATTTCATTATGATGAACTTTGGAATTTATTTTCTCAAGATTTTCTTGGATTTGTTCTTTATATTCCCTTTGTTGAGATAGAACCTCCTCAAGTTCTTTCTGATTTTGAATCAATAAACCTTTGCGATTTTTTATTTTTTCTAATTGACTATTATAATCCTCTCTTTGATTGGTAAGCTTTTTGATTTGCTCAGTTCTATTTTCTTTTTCTTTGAGCAAGTTTAGGACTTCGCTTTGCAATTTTTCTAACTTCTTATAATTTATATTTTTGGAATGTTCTATTCTCTGTATCTCTTTTTCTAAAGCAACTAATTCAGTCCGCAATTGAACAAGCTGTTTCTCAATTTCTCGGAACTTTTCTTGCTCGGTTTTAAATCGATTTTGGTATTCCAAAAATTCATTTTCAGAATGTTCCAAGGATAACTTCAATTCCTTGCATTTTGCTTCTTTCTCGTCTAGCAAAGATTTTACTAACTTAATTTCCTCTTCGTATCTATTATATTCCACATCTGAGTTCTCTACCGAATTTTTAAGTGAGGTTAACTCACTTTTCATTTGTTCGAGAAGCAGTTCTTCCCGGTTAATAGCAATTTTTTTCTGGGTAATTTCATCCTCGAGCAGCTTCGATTCCGAATGTAGTTTTTTCAGTGATTCTTTATTGTCTTTTATCTGTTTTTCAAGTTCCAATACAAGATTATCAACCAACCCTTTTTCTTTTACAAGTTCACCCAGTTTTTGTTCCAACTTCTTTATTCTATCAATTTTTCCAATGGATAGACCTTCTCTGTGCAAAATTGAACCTCTTTTTTGAATTACCCTTCCCCAAATCAATTCGCCAGAAAGAGTCACAACACATTGAGTTGGAATTTCATTTGCAATTTCCACTGCATCAGCAAAATCTTTAGCAATAACAGAATTTCCAAGAATAAATCGTAAAATCGCCCGGAGCTTAGGATCGACTCTAGGTAATTCACTAGCATAGCCAATTATCTTTGGGTGTCCAACTCTTGTTATCTCAATTGTGTCTTTGGGAATTGAATCCAAGCAAATAAACAAGCATTTTCCTTTGTGTTCTTTGGAAAGAATTTCCTTTGCTTCTTTGATATCCGTAAAGTTATCCACAAGGATAACGTTTTTGAATTCACCCAATATAGAATCATAAGCAACACGATACTGCTCGTCGATAGACAAAATTTCACCGAGAAGAAAAAAGTTTCTACCCTTTTTCCAGTCTGACTCTTGTATCAAAAACCTTGTGCTTTCATCAACTTCAAGAATAGATTTTAAAAATTCCAATGAAGTTTGGGCTTCTTTTATTTGAACTTGGAGGTCGTTTTTCTTATTGTAATAGGTTTCTAAATCTGATTGCCGAAGCTTGATATTTGTTTCAATATCCTGAATATTTTGAAATAAATTTTCCTGAAATTTTTGCGAAGCTTCAAGGTCATTTCTAAGTTTCTCAATTAATGCAATTTTCTCATCGATATCTAAATTAATTCTATTTGTCAATTGCAAAAACTTTTGTCTATTAGTGGAAATTTGTTCCTTTGCTGAAATCAATTTATTAACGTTTAATTTTTCGTATTTAACTTCGTTCTCCAAGCTAATAATTTTTTCCCTTAAACCCTGCAATGCCTCATTCTTGTTTTTCAACCAAATTTCAATCTCTTTGAAACTGCTTTCAAACCTATTAAATTCAATTTCAGTATTGCTTAATTCCTCTTCTTTTACTTTTTTTATCTTAATCAATTCATTGTAAGTATTGTTAAATTTTTTAAGCAAATGGCGAATTTCTTCTATCTCTGAATTATATCTTTTTATTGTTGTCTCGAGCGAATTAATCTTTTCTTCTGCTAAATCTATTTGATTTTGAATCAAAGAAAATTGTTTAAAAGCAACACTTTCCTCACTCCTAACATCCTCAATCTCGTTTTCGAGCTTGTTTATCTTTGATTCCAATTTTATGATTTCTTCTTCTATCTCATTTATTTTATTAAGCTTTGTTTCCTTTTCTCGGATATATTTTTTATTCTCTTCCTCAAATTTTTCAATCAGCTCGTTCGACCTACGAAATTGATAAAGCCAGAAAGTGAGTTCCAGCTCCTTTAATTCTTGTTGAATTTTGTTGTACTTTTTGGTTTTGGAAGCTTGGCGTGAAAGTGAACGTACATGGTGCTCAATCTCATTGACTAAATCATAAATTCTTAGCAAGTCATTGTGAACAATTTCAAGTTTTTTGGTTGTTTCCTTCTTTCTTTGCTTATACTTTGCGATTCCTGCAGCTTCCTCGAGCAAACGTCTTCTTTCTTCCATGCTTCCATTCAAAAGATTCTCTATCATTTTCAATTCAATAATCGAATAGGAATTATTACCAATTCCAGTATCGATAAATAATTCCAAAATATCTTTCAATCTACATTGATTGTTATTTAAATAAAATTCACTTTTGCCATCACGATATAATCTTCTGGTAATAGTAATTTCAGAAAATTGGGACGGCAAAATTTGTTTTTCGTTTAATAAGGTTAAAGAAACTTCTGCCATACCAACTGGCTTGCGAGTAGCAGAACCATTGAAAATTACGTTTTCCATAACTTCGCTTCGAAGCAAAGTGGTTTTTTGCTCTCCAAGTACCCAGCGGACCGCATCTACAATGTTGGTTTTGCCACACCCGTTAGGTCCAACTATTGCAGTAATTCCTCCATTTATATGGAAAGTAGTTTTAATAGCAAAGGACTTAAATCCTACTATTTCAATTTTTGATAAAAACATAATAGAAATTATAATCGACAAAGTGCAAATTTAACAATTCTCGAGCCAATAACTTGGGCTTTGCTTACCATGTTATTTAATATACTAAGTAAATAATAGAAATATTATTTCGTTTTAATTGATTAATCAATTGGAGGAAATATGAAAAACAAAAAGATCAAAATTGCAACGATTTCAATGTTAAGTTTAGTTGTAATAGTAATTCTATATTTAGCAACCTTCAAGGGAATTATTTTTGCCCAACCGGAAATTGGATTAACCAAACCACCGATTGAAATGAACCCAAACATAAAAGCCTTAAACGATGCATATAAAAATGCTGCAAATGCTGTTATCGAAAGTGTTGTTAATATTCGTGTTAAAATAAAACCCAAATCTCGAAATGATAGTTTTAAATCATTTCCTTTCGACGATGACAACCCATTCTTTAAAGATTGGGAAGACTTTTTAAAACGACATTTTGGAGATAGTGATCCCGAAATGACCTCGGCGGGAAGTGGAGTATTTGTTACTTCCGACGGATATATTGTTACTAATAATCACGTTATTGAAAATGCAAATGAAATTAAAGTTACTACCTATAACAAGAAGGAGTTTAAAGCAAAAATAATTGGTTCCGACAAATGGACCGACCTTGCAGTTATTAAAATTGAGGGTGAAGGGTTTAAACCAGTTCATTTTGCCAATATGGACCTTATCAAGGTTGGTGAGCTTGTTATTGCAGTAGGAAACCCTTTGGGATTAAATTCAACAGTAACATCAGGAATTATTAGTGCTTTAGGAAGAGGTGGATTAAACTTAATTCGGCCTGAGGATGGTGGTAGAGTAAACTACGCAATTGAAAACTTTATCCAAACAGATGCCCCAATTAATCCCGGAAATAGTGGAGGTGGCCTATTCGATTTGAACGGAAGCCTTGTGGGAATAAATACTGCAATTGCAACCAGGACTGGTACATACATTGGCTATGGGTTTGCAATCCCAGCTGACCTTGTTAAAACTGTTGTAACGGAAATAATTCGTACTGGTAAGTTCCAGAGAGCATATCTTGGGGTTTATATTAGGACTGTTGACGAAACCTATGCAAAAGCTTTTGGTTTGAAAGAAGTCAGGGGTGCTTTTGTCAACGAGATTGAATCCGGTAGTCCAGCAGATAAAGCTGGTATTAAAGTAGAAGATGTAATTCTTGCTGTAGATGGGAAACCAATTAATTCCAGCAACGAACTGCAAAGCGAAATTGCTTTAAGAAAACCTGGTGAAACAGTTGAAATTACAATTTGGAGGCAAAGAAAGGAACTCAAACTTAAAGTTAAACTAGGTACCCGTGA
Organism: uncultured Hyphomicrobiales bacterium; assembly: GCA_964524325.1. Taxonomy (GTDB): domain Bacteria; phylum Bacteroidota; class Ignavibacteria; order Kapaibacteriales; family UBA2268; genus Naka2016. Next base: position 11,957 of record CAZGCT010000011.1, on the reverse strand, counting down.
TGGTGATGTTGCCGAAAAAACACAAACAGAGTTCCAAGAACCGAAGCCAGGACAAGAAGTTAAAATAGAAAAACTGGGATTGGTAGTTACACCAATAGACGAAAAAATCAAAGAGGCTTACGATGTTAGAAGCGGAGTATTTCTTAAGGATGTTAAAAATCAAACATTTAGGGTGGAAAGGAACCTTGTACCTGGTGGAGTAATTATTAAAGTCGACGATCAAGAAATTGCTTCTGTTGGTCAATTGAAAAAGATAATAGAATCAAAAAAACCTGGTGATGCAATCCTTATGCGAATTAAATATAAAGATACTTCAACCATAGTAGCTATTGAAATGCCTGAATCCTAACCTAAGAAGAACTATTTCAAATTAAAGTCTATAAAAGAACTAACATAGGAAAAGATTTAGAAATAACAAGAAATATAGTCATTTGGATATTTATCTGATTCTAGGGTATTTTAATTATTAACTGACTCCGCGATCTTTCAAATAAAGTGAATTATTTTTTAAAAAATATGATTGAAAAATTTTTTACAACATTAGGTAAAAAAATTCTGGGCTTTCTCCAGGAATTCGGTTCGATTGTATATCTTTTGATAAAGGTTATAAGATACCTACCCCGAATAATTAAGGATTGGCGTCTTGTGGTTTACCAAATGGCTATTGTTGGCTCCGATTCCTTGCCTTTAGTGGCTTTAATCGGTTCATTTACTGGTGCAATTGCAGCATTACAAGCTACAAGCTTGTTTACAAAATTTAACCTTTTGGAACTATCTCGACCTTATATTGGGTCATCAATTGCAACTGTAGTTTTCACTGAATTAACACCCGTATTAACCGCACTTGTAATCGCCGGCCGTGTTGGTGGTGCGATGGCTGCTCAAATAGGAGCAATGAATATATCCGAGCAAATAGATGCCCTTGAAATGATGGCAATTGATAAAGATCGTTTTCTCGCTATGCCACGTGTTGTTGCATCCTTTTTTATGATGCCTGTTTTGGCAATTTTTTCAAATATTGTTGCTTTGCTTGGCGGACTTGTACTAACGATTATTAAGTACGACTTCACAAGTTACATGTTTTTTGATTCTATTCAACGATTTTTTAGACCTCACGAAGTATTTGTCGGGTTGACCAAGTCTATGGTTTTCGGAGCAGTTACTGCGTTGATTTCATGTTATGTAGGTTTTAGAACAACTGGTGGTGCTGAAGGTGTGGGCAATAGCACTGTTCGAGCATATACTATTTCTGCTTCTTGTATTTTGATTATTGATGCTATTTTCGGCTTAATATTTTAATGGAAATTGATTTTATTGAATTAACAAAGAAATATCCATTCCCCGAAAAAAGACCTCGACACCATGTTGCACCTTATTTATACATTCCTTTTTCACAGTTAAAAGTTGTTCCCGACAATTACCCCAAGCCAATTTCCGAACTAAATTGGAGTACCGTTTTTAAAAATGGAGCTCCACCTATTTACTTGGACATTGGTACAGGAAGGGGAAAATTTATCCTTGAAATGGGCTCGGCATTCCCAAATAAGAATATACTTGGCATTGAGATTAGAAAGAACTGTGTCGATTGGTTGAGAAATATAGTAATACAAGAAAATATTGAAAACGTTGGTATCCTTTGGTACAATGTTATGAACGGCTTGGAATTCATCGAAAATGATTCACTCGAGGCTATATTTTATCTTTTCCCCGACCCCTGGCCTAAATCGAAACACGCAAAACGCAGAGCTTTAAATAACGAAACATTAAAGGATATTTGTAACAAAATAGCACGGGGGGGAAATATTTATTTTGCTACGGATGTAGAAGAAATTCATACTTACCACCTCGAGCTCCTACGAAACACACCTAATTTGACTTATTCGGAAGTTCCAAACTTTTTCGACTGGAAACTTCCAAAAACTAACAAGGAAGTAAGTTGCATCCGAAGAAGCAAAATCTATTATAAAATAATAGCTGAAAAAATTTGATATGATTATTTTAGACTCAAAACTTTGATGTAGGTTGTACCAATATATCTTTTTCCTTTTGCTCGCTTCTCAGTAGGTGGTGGACTTAATGGATCTGGTTCACCATTCCCTTTAATTTTAATTCTATCCGGATCAACACCTTTAGAAATAAAGTAAGCCATCAATGATTTTGCTCTTTCTTCGGTTAGCTTCAGGTTATCATTTCTATTGCCACTTTGGTCGGGATAACAAATTATTTCAAAGGAAGAATTCTTCTTGGAGGCAAATTCCTTAGCAAAAGGTTCAAGGTATGTTTCTGCACCGAAGCGAATTTTTGTTTTATTTAATTCAAAAGGAGGAACAGAAATCGGAATCTGACTACCTTCGGTAAATGGTATCAGAGCAAAATCTTTTGAGTATTCAGTGTATTGTCCAGTTGAAGGTACATTTAATTCATAAACTTCTTTAAGAAAGCCGGGTTGGTCGACCACTATTAAATATTTCTGACCGGGTTTCAAACCAGTAAGGAAATAATATCCATTATCAGAAGAGTTGCTTCTTGCAGTGTTAATTTTGCGATATTGATCGTCGTAGGCTGTTACGTAGACTGTCATAGGTTCTTTGGTTACGAAATTTTTTATTGTTCCACTAATCGAAACAACAGTGGATGTAAATTGGGCCTCTGTTTTCAATTGCAAAAGGACCAAAGAAGAAAAAATCAATACCAAAAATTTTATTTTATACATTTTTACCTCCCTTTTTTCTTCTTTTCTGGTGTTTGAACGTTAGTTTTTGTTAGAAATCGTACAGTTCCATCGGCACAACCTATAACAATAATGGATGCATCCGAAACAAGATCGACAGACCAAACTTCTAATCCTACGTTAAATTCCATAAAATTCTTTCCGGTGTCTGTATCCCAAAGTTTAACGAATTTATCCAGACTTGCGCTAACCAGTGTTTTATTATCCTCAGCAAATGAAATATCTTGGATTAAATCCCTATGCGCTTTAATCCTTCGAAGAAGTTTGCCTTTGGGCATCTCCCAAATTATTATTTCACCAGATTGATCGCAAGAAGCAAGCTTTTTAGAATCAAATGAATAGATAACACTTAAAACTGGAGCATTGTGCCCAACAAGAGTCATTAAAGGTTCTTGTGTGGTTAAGTCGGTAGACCAAACCTTGATAGTTTTATCATCACTGCAAGAAGCAATAGTTTTGCCGTCGTAACTATAAGCAACATTATTTATAGCAGCCGTATGCCCACGAAGTGTTTTTATCTCAATACCCTGTCGCCAATCCCAAAGTTTAACAGTGTTATCGAAGCTTGTACTTGCAACAAAATTAGCATTATCATCTTGACTGAAATAAACACCAATTACTTGGTCTGTGTGACCACGTAACACTTTTAATAGTTCACCAGAATTAATATCCCAAACTCGAACTGTTCGGTCCGTTGAAGCAGAAGCTAACCATAAATCATTTCCCGAAAAGGATAGGTTATTTACTTGCCCTAAATGTCCTCGCATTGTTTTAAGTTCCTTTCCATCTGGTAAGCTCCAAATTTTGATTGTTTCGTCGAGACTGCAAGTTGCTACCATTGTATTAGCTTCGTTTACAAAAACACCAAGAACTTCATCTTCGTGGCTTCCTATGGTTTTCATTTGATAGTTAAAAGTACCTTGTGCTTTAATAGTAATAGTCGAAAGTGAAAAGAGCAACAATAAAAAAAGAATTCTCATACAATTCCCTTTTTCAAAACAACAAATTAAACAAAATCATAGATTTTTAGCAATATCTAAAAGCTTCATAAGTGAATCTCGAATTTCTTGGAGAATTATTTTATTGCTTGAAAATTCTTTAAACAAAGTCTGTTCTTGGTTAACATTTCTTACAGCTCTTTTGGATTCTATTTTGAGACTTTTTTCAGCTGATTTATTTGGTTTATCAAAAATTCTACACAATTCATTCAAAACACCTTTAGTAGAAAGCTTTTGCTCCCTAAGCATTGTTTTAATAGCAAGAACAATTTCAAGATCTTTATCAGAGTAAATTCTATTTCCAGCTCTATTCTTTTTAGGTTTTAGTAAAGGAAACTCTTTTTCCCAATATCTAAGAACATATTGTGGCTCGCTTACAATTTTGGCAACCTCACTAATCGAATAATATAATTTTTGCATTTTTTGAAATTCAACTAAAGATCATATGTAAAATATAAAATGTTTTTGAAATTTTCAAATTCTCCTTTCCATAAATCAATAAGATTTTAGGATTAATTTTGCATTTTTCAGATTTAAAATGGAAAATAATAAACTTCCTCTTTCAGTAGCATTAATATCTTTTAACGAAGAGTCAAACATCGAAAGAACTCTGAGGTCAATATATAAAATCGCAAGCGAAATTGTATTAGTAGACTCAAACTCAAAAGACAAAACTGTTGAAATTGCAAAAAGTTATGGAGCTAAGGTTTATGTTGAGGAATGGAAAGGTTTCATTAATCAAAAAAATTCTGCTCTTTCTAAATGTACTCAACCGTGGATACTAGCTTTGGATTGCGACGAAGTCCCAAACCCTGAACTATTAGCATCTATTTCGGAAGTAATCCAAATTGGCAAAAAATTTGGTTACCTTATTCAAAGGAGAACATTTTACTTAGGTAAACTTTTAAAGCGAAGCTGGCAACCTGATTGGAAACTTAGACTTGTACACAAGGACTGTCATCCTCGTTGGGAAGGAATTGAACCCCACGACGAATTGAAAGTAAATGCCCCTTTGAAAAAGTTGAGAGGTTTTGCAATTCACTATTCATATAAGAATATAAGTCAACATTTTCAAAAAACAATCAAATATTCATACTTAACAGCAAAAACTTATTTTGACAACGGAAAAAGAGCTAACTTTTTTAAATTTGTCTTCAATCCAATTTTTGCCTTTTTAAAGCTTTATATCATAAATTTTGGACTTTTAGATGGTGTCAGGGGGTTCATTGTTGCAGTAAGTGCTTTTATTTCTACATTTTTAAAGTATGCTTTTTTGTGGGAAAGGTCTAAAATATTTACAAACAACGATGATCAACACATTTCGTAAACTGTTTTACACATTATTGGGTAAAATCTTCAAAAACAAACCTTTTGATGTCCCAATAAAAGTAAATGAAAATTCAAAAATATTGATTTTCAGATACGATAAAATTGGCGATATGGTTGTTTCTTTGCCTAGCTTCGAATTACTTCGATATCATTTTCCAAAAACAGAAATTTGGGTCCTTGCCTCCCCTACAAATAATTTCTTGCTAAATAATTACCAATACATCACAAAAAGCGTTCTTTTTCCAAATAATTTTTTGGGAAGGCTGCGAACCATTCTTTTTTTGCGAAAAGTAAATTTCGATGTAATAGTAAATTACGTTTTTTATAAAACAACCAAGGCAGGACTTATTGCCAACCTGATTAATAACAAAGCAATTAAAGTTAATATTGGGCATAATACTCGTAACCATATTTACTTTAAATTGTTTAACTCATTGTTTCCAATTACCCAACGTGGAAAAATACCTATGGCTGAACTTTTGTGCATCTATATTTGCTGGTTATTTGGCATATCATTCGACAGGGAATTTTTAAAAAAATATAACTTTTACATTCCCTTAGAAAGTATTAAAATTGCAAAAAATTTTATAAAACAATTTTCAGGTCAAAAAATTCTTTTGGTGAACATTTCCGCACGTCGAAAATGGAGCCAAGAGCATTATATTAGGCTGATTGCCAAATTAAGCAAAGAATTTTCAAATTTAGCAATTGTTTTTGTTTCTCACCCTAAAGATACAAATATTCTCAAACAAATAGTTCAGGGCCAGTATAAAAACGTATTTACATTTGTTTCCGATAAAACATTTTACGATGTAATATCATTAATAAGTCTTGTAGATATTGTTTTTTCCCCCGACACCTCAATTGTTCATTTTGCAAATGCTTTCGAAAAGCCAATAATAATGATGTATTCGGAAAAAGATTCTCATTTAAACGAATGGTTACCATGCAACTCGAAATTTATTGGGCATATTTCCAAAAACAGTAGAGATAACAATGACATATCACCAGAACAAATTCTTGGAAGTGTTGAAACTCTTTTGAACGAAAAATAATATTATTCCTGTAAAGTGGTTAAAATAAAGAAAAAAAGAATTACCATTACAAACACCACTTAATTAATTAAGAATATCTTTGGTAAATTTGTAATTTATTTTCAAAACAATGGAAAACATAAGAAACTTTTGCATTATTGCTCACATAGACCATGGCAAGTCCACCCTTGCCGATAGATTGCTAGAATTAACTGGAAGGGTTAGTCCCCGAGAAATGGTATTCAATCAAATTCTCGACGATAACCCTCTGGAGCAGGAGCGTGGCATCACAATTAAACTCCACGCAATTCAAATGGACTATGTAAGTGCCGACGGTCAACAATATTTATTAAATCTAATAGATACCCCAGGCCATGTTGATTTTTCATACGAAGTATCACGTTCACTTGCTGCTTGCGAGGGTGCTCTTTTAGTTGTAGATGCAACCCAAGGGGTAGAAGCTCAAACAATTAGTAATCTTTATTTGGCAATTGAGTCTGATATTGAAATAATACCTGTAATCAACAAAATAGATTTGCCAAGTGCCCAAACAAATCTTGAAAATGTCATTACCCAAATCATCGATTTAATTGGTTGCAAAAGAGAAGAAATTCTATTTTGCTCTGCAAAGTTAGGAATAGGTATTCATGAAATTCTTGAGGAAATAGTTAAAAGAATTCCGCCACCTAAAGGCGATGTAAATAAACCTCTGCGTGGTTTGATTTTTGATTCCCTTTTTGACAACTATCGTGGCGTTATAGTTAATATCAGAATTTTCGATGGTGTTCTTAAGGAAGGTGATAAAATTTTATTAATGGCAACCCAACAAACTTACGAAGTGGAAGAAGTTGGTGTATTGTATTTAAAAAGGAATAGAACAACTAAGCTTGAAGCTGGGAATGTTGGCTACTTTATAGCTAATATAAGAAATTTACAAGATACAAAAGTAGGTGATACAATAACTCATTTAAACAATCCTTGTTCTGAACCAATTAGTGGTTTTCGAATTGTTAAACCAATGGTCTTTAGTGGAATATATCCTTCCGACCCCGATGACTTTGAAAGCCTTCGAGAATCTCTCGCAAAATTATCGCTAAACGACGCGGCAATTTCATACGAACCTGAAACATCATCAGCATTAGGTTTTGGTTTTCGTTGCGGGTTCTTGGGTCTACTTCATATGGAAATAGTTCAAGAAAGATTGGAAAGAGAATTTGGCCAAAGCATTGTAACTACTGTACCCAACGTAAGATACAAAGTTATCAAAACAAACGGAGAAGAAATTAGCATTGAAAATCCTGCACAATTGCCTCCTTTAGGACAAATAAGCGAAATCCAAGAACCATTTATCAAAGCTCAAATCATCACTCCTGATGAATTTATTGGCTCAATTATGCAACTTTGTATTGAGCGAAGAGGCAAACACATCAATACTACTTACCTTTCTCAAACGAGAATAGACCTTGAATTCGAATTACCACTTTCCGAGGTAATTTTTGATTTTTTTGACAAACTTAAATCTGTATCAAGAGGTTATGCCTCACTGGACTACGAATTTTTAGAATACAGAGCTGAAGATTTAGTAAAACTTGACATTTTCTTAAATGGCGAACCTGTCGATGCTCTTTCAACTATTGTGCACCGAACAAAGGCATATCGTTGGGGACAAAAAATGTGCTCAAAACTGAGAGACTTGATACCTCGGCAATTGTTTGAAGTTGTTATCCAAGCAGGCATTGGTTCCAAAATTATAGCAAGAGCATCTATAAAACCACTAAGAAAAAATGTTTTAGCTAAATGTTATGGTGGAGATATAACACGCAAAAGAAAACTACTTGAAAAACAAAAGGAAGGTAAAAAAAGAATGAAACAAATTGGAAGAGTCGAAGTACCGCAAGAAGCATTTCTTGCAGTTTTATCAATAGAACAGGATAATTAAATTAATTGGTTATTTTATGGAAAACAAAGACACACAAACAAAAGAAAAAAACTTCATTAAAGTTATCTGGAATTGGTACCGTGAAAGGCGAAGTAAAGTTAAAGAGAAAAAGAAAAAACCACAAACCTTTGGTGAAACAATCATATCCTGGGTTAAAACAATCCTTGGTGCTCTAATAATTGTAATGTTCATAAATGGATTCCTTGTTGCATCCTTTGTAGTTCCCACAGGTTCTATGGAAAACACTGTAATGACCGGAGATTTTTTATTTGTCAATAAATTCATTTATGGACCAACCACCCCCCAGATCATACCATTTCTAAACATTCCATTGCCATACATTAAATTTCCTGGGATTAAAAACCCTGAACCCGGTGATGTAATTGTATTCGTATTCCCCGGAGAACGCGACGAAGTCAAACCCCGAGAATTTCAATATTATTTGAAACGTTGTATAGCAGTAGCTGGGGATACCCTTGAAATAATCAACAAAAAAGTTTTTGTCAATGGAAATGAAGTTCCTTTAGTCCCAACAGGTAGGTATGATTATAGTGAACCTCTGTCCCCTTACAACAAATGGGAAACCTTTCCGCCAGGAAAAGGTTATACAAGAGATAATTATGGTCCAATTAGAATTCCTCGAAAAGGCGATACATTATTTTTAAACGCAAAAAATTGGAGAGAATGGGAATACTTTATTAAAAAGGAAGGTCACGATATATTCTCCGATGGAATTTCGGTAATTATTGACGGAAAACCTGCACAAAATTACATCGTAGAAAGAAATTATTGCTTTGCAATGGGTGACAACCGTGATCATAGTTCGGACAGTAGGTATTGGGGGTTCGTGCCATACGAAAATGTTGTAGGTTCACCTTTGATAGTGTATATGTCCTGGGATACAAACATTCCTCTTCATTTCATTTGGGAAAAAATTAAATCCATCCGCTGGGAAAGAATTGGTAAACTTATAAAATAACCTAATTATTTGTATATTTGAATTTTTTAAAAATATAACCGGGTGCTTATGAATTTAAATTCAAACGACTTGTTCTACAAATGTTACTCCTTCACTCGAGCCGATGAAGTTAAAGCATTAGGTTTATATCCCTACTTCCGACCAATTGAGGACAACGAAGGGCCTGTAGTCCAAATCGAAGGTAGAAAAGTAATAATGGCTGGTTCTAATAATTATCTCGGATTAACTGCACATCCAAAAGTGAAAGAAGCAGCAATCAATGCAATTCTCAAATATGGAACTGGCTGTTCTGGTTCTAGATATTTGACTGGGACGCTCGACTTGCATATTGAATTGGAGCGTCGCCTAGCAAATTTTCTTGGTTACGAAGCATGCTTGCTTTTTTCTACTGGTTTCCAAACAAATCTTGGTGCAATATCTACCCTTGTTCAAAAGGGTGATTATGTAATTTCGGACAAAGAAAATCATGCAAGTATCGTATCTGGTTGTTTACAAGCAAAAGGGAATTACGCCGAGTTCGTACGGTATAAACATGGTGATTTTGAAGACCTAGATAAGGTACTTTCTCAATTACCCGAAGATGCCGGAAAACTTGTTGTCACTGATGGTGTTTTTTCGGTAACTGGTGAAATTGTCAATTTACCAGATTTATTAAAAGTTGTAAAGAATTATAATGCAAGAATTTTGGTTGATGATGCCCATTCAATCGGTGTTATTGGTCCCGCAGGCAAGGGAACCCCACATTATTGGAATCAAGTGGACAAGGTCGATTTAGTTATGGGTACCTTTTCAAAGACTTTTGCTTCGCTAGGGGGATTCGTTTGTGGGCCAGAACGTGTAATAAACTATCTCAAGCACCATTCACCTGCAATTATCTTTAGTGCAAGTCCTACACCCGCCTCTTGTGCTGCCGCTCTTGCTGCACTTGATATTTTAGAAGAACAGCCCGACTTGGTTTTGAAACTCCGCAAAAATTCCGACAAAATGAGAAAAGGCTTCAAAGAACTTGGTTTTAGAATCGTAGAAAACGAATCTGCTATCGTTCCAGTGATTATAGGTGATGTTGAGTTATCCTTCCTTTTCTGGCGAAAACTTTTTGACAATGGAGTTTTTGTTAATGCTTTCATACCGCCAGGTGTGCCACCCAACATGAGTATGATGAGAACTTCTTATATGGCAACTCACGAGGATGAACATTTAGAGAAAATCTTGGAAGTTTTCTCAAAAGTTGGCAAAGAACTTGGCTTGATTTAAATTTCATTTATTTACTTTGATTAACTTTGTAACAAAACAAGAAAATATATGTTATTACTTTGTAGTAATGTTTTTTTCTTTTATTTTTTGTAATTTGTTATTTAAAATGTAAAATCAAACATGTTTAACATAAAAGGAAACGCCATGAAAACCTTTCAAAAACTTTTGACGGTTTTCCTTCTTTTGGTTTTTGCAACCCTAACCCTCCGTTCCGGCGAAGACTTTTCCGACGAAGACGTTAAATCCATGTTGCCTAAAATGCTCGGAGCAAACAATGTAGGTAAAGAATTTTGGTTCACCATACCCCCTTGCTTAGAAGACGAAAGCTACGGCTACGCTAACTTCGTCAAAGTTTACGTAACTTCACCTTATCGTACACCAGTTACTATCGAAGTTCCAGGTAAATCGTTTACCTCCACCAAAATGACTATCCCAAATGATGTAATCGAATTTAATTTGACCCCGACTGTTGCACAGTGTTATACTCGCTCTTACTATACAAAAGAAAATCCCGACGATGTTTTTATTGGCTATGGAATTCGTGTGGTTGCTAACGACCCTATTGTCGTATATGTTGTTGTAAGATATAGATATACTAGCGATGGGTTCCTCTTAATTCCTGTTTCCTCCCTGGGCAAAGAATATGTTGCTGCTGGATACCCAGTCGACCCAATGTTCGAAAGTTTTGGAGTTTATATCCCTGGGTTTGTAGGGATTGTTGGAGCTTACGACCAAACAACTGTTAGAGTAACTATTGGCGGAAATGCATTCACTAGAACTGCTGGTGGTTTAAAAGCTGGACAAACAGTTCAAAAAATTTTAAATAAGGGCGATGTTTATTTAATTTCAACCCAAGGTCAAGCTTCTGATTTAACTGGAACGAAGGTAATTGCTAATAAACCAGTTGCCCTAGTAACTGGAAATCAATGTACAAATATACCTAATGGTAACCAATGGTGTGATTATACAGTTGAAATGGATTTGCCGACGTTTACCTGGGGATATGATTATCATATTCCTAATGTTGCTAAAATACCAAGAAGAAAAAGACCTTCCTTAATTAGAGTTTTTGCCAAAGAAAGAGGAACAACTTTGTATCGTGACGGAAAGGAATTTGCTTATTTAAAGGCAAATACTGGCTTAGAGGGCGATGGGTGGCTCGAAACCAGAATGAACGTTGGATTACCCGACTACCAAAGTTATCCTGTTGTAATTTCAGGTAATAAACCAATATCTGTAACGCTATATAACACTGGCGTGCAAGAAGATGGGTATCCAAGGCCAAACAGCGACCCCTTTGTAATGGCAATGACACCATTTCAGCAATATCAAAAGGAAATTACTTTCTGCACACCAGCAGTTTTTGGTGGTCAAAGATTTGCTGAAAATTACCTTGGTCTTGTCTATCAAGCCGACGAATTTGGAATGTGCCCCGACGACGTCGAATTTGCCGAAGTAAAAAGTGGTCAATTTGTCTGGAAAAAAGTCAACGTTCTTTTTCCAGGAGTAGACGAAATTTACAGATATGATGTAAATGGAAAAAAATATTCATATAAAGTAATTACACTTGCAAAGGATGGAGTATATAAAATACGTGCTAAGCAACCTTTCGCTTGCTATTCCTATGGCTTTGATTCCTACGACTCCTATGGGTATCCGACGAGTGCAGCGCTGGCAGATTTGGAGAAGCCAG
>CAZGCT010000010.1:0-70918 GCA_964524325.1 uncultured Hyphomicrobiales bacterium | reverse complement strand
AATCTACGGGCATCCTGAAACGCCAACACTTATCGATGCCTTGACCAACCTTGTGGCCCAAAACGACTACCAAGTCCTAACCGCCGTCTGGGAAATGCTTTGGTCACAGGATTTCGCCCAGAACGTCTTGAATACCTTGTAAACTACTACACAGGTTTGTGGAAAGGGGCGGCTTCCGCCGTAGATCCCCGATGAAGGCAATTATTACCAATGTGTATCCAAAGTCATATACCTTAATCATTCCTCTGACACCCTACAATGTCCGCGAGATCCAGAAAGCGATACAGGTAAGCATTGAGCACGATGTACCTGTCGTGGCACAGGTGTTTGGGTACTTCAAAAGAAAACGTATTGATCCGGTCTTTGAACTCATCGATGTGGAGGATGGCCTGGTGGCCGCTGAAACTGTGAGGCTGATTATACACTACGAGAACACCTTGGAAATTCAGGTCCTTCGCAGCGAAAGAATGTATATAAACATTATTGAGTTGGAAATTGACGAGGAAACGTTCCTGAGTTAGTGTCGTTGTTTTCAAAATCTCAATCGCAAATCTGCTGGATATGAAAGGAGATCATGCACTATGTCCGATTTTCCGGTCCGCTACCTGAACGATAACGGTTTGTCACACTTAGCCCCACTCTACAACGCCTTTTGCAACGATCCGTTTGGCGTTATCGATCTGCCCGACGGAGCCGTCTCCGATCAGGACTTCCGCCTCTTGGTCGCCCTGCGCTTCGCCGAGCGCGACGCTGAGAACTACGATGACTTCAAGCGCAAGGTCCTCGAAAATCTCATCACGTCCGCCGAGTGATCCATGAGGGCGCAACTGCTTTTCCCACAGATCCCCTACGGCTCCGGCCTTGAGGATTGGAATGCCCTCATGGCCAGCGCCAAAACTCCCGAGGGTCGGCGTCTCATCGAGGAACTTCGGTCCAGATCATGGGACGAAAAAACGCGCTCCATCCTGAGACGACATGCCGTCCCGGCCCCGCAGGATGTTGAGGTCCTCGAAATCTACAACCAGGCCGAGGTTGCCGAAGACTTTTCTACCCCAACGCCGCCGGCAACTGTCGCGCGCATTCGTGCAACAAACTTCGACGGCGAGATCGTCGAAATTATCGTGGATATCAAAGATCTGGAGTTTTACAATTGATGAACAACGCCGATAACGGAGCCCGCTTCTTGGTGGAAGAACTGCACAATCCAAGCGCCGCTGTGCTCTATCGCGCCTGGTATCCTTTCCTCGTCTCTATGCTCCAACGTTACCCCGTTGCCCAGGCAGAGGCAATCGCGGTCGAGCGCATTGGCCATATCGGACGATTGTTCGTAACCCTGGCACGCACGCAAACCTTCGATTGCACGACCTACCGCGAAATCATGTCGTCGGAGGAACAACCATGAAGGATGAAGAAGAATTACTGGGTGCTGCCTATCTCAAGGCAAATCCCCCCTGGTCACGCCCAGATCACTCTGGCGGCGTGATCACTGACGCGCCCCCCACAGTAGATGCCGATGGAACCCTTGTGGTTTATCTCGACCGCCCGGATCGTCTCGTTCCTTACCGTATCCCAATGGGGGAGGGTGGGGTTGTCAAGATCGTCCAGCGCGCCGTTTGCTATGGTCCAGATGCCCATACCCACCCCGTTGCCGTCTGGATGGCACAACGGGTTGGGGGCTGGGTGAACCTTACCCGCATGGGCGAGGCCGGCGACGACGATCTTACCATGGCTTTAGATCCTCGCGATTGGTGAACTGCGCCGAACAGATGAACCACATTGAGCGTTTCCAACTATACCTGCTATACCTGGAAAACGGCAACTACATTCAGGCCGCCTTCGTGGCGGCTCAAAATGCCTACCGCAAGGGCAGACGCTATGGACGGAGCATCTGGATCGAGGAAGTACAGCATTGTCTGGAGAATGCAGGCCTCTGGGATAACTCTGTCGCGGATCTTGTTCGACGAGCAGAATTGTACGGCGAGTATGATCCGCTGATCGATTACCTTTTGAACCATGGAGCACGTTATGAAAAACCTCATTGGCTGGGACGAGGAACGTCAGGCTTATCTCTTTGATTACTCCCCCTGGATCACGGCATCACCGTCCCTGGTTACCTCCGGCTATCAGCAGCACGTCTTCGAGAAGAATGGCGAATACGCCTTGCCCGGGGAGAACAGCTATCTTTTCCCCTTCGCTAAAGCCTGCGGTTGGCAGCATGTAATCTCATTTCCAAGTCACCACGATATTGTGTCCGGCCCGGCATTTACCGCTACCGCACGCTTCAACCAGGAATTCAACGCCTGGTTCGAGCAGGAACTCAACAAGCCCTGGCCACAGGCGTACCTGGAATAGCCTCAACACCACTCCCAGCGAAGTGGATCCCACGTGTTCCCTTGAGGCCTCTGACCAAAAACGGGATCGAGAAAAGCCTTGAGCCGTTGATCGGCCTCTTCCAGGGTGATCTCTCCGAGCCCCGTTTTCTCGGCTTCCTCCCTCAAAGAGCGTTGCCAGTCTTTAGGCAAATCGGGAAAGCAAACCGGAAGCGGGTGAGTTTGGCGCACTTCAAAGGTGACCGCCAGCGCCTGAAACAGGTCTTCTCTCCGCAGATGGCTCTGTCCCGCCAAAAGAAGGATGTCCACCGCATCTTTCACCCGACTGCTTCCGCCCGTCGCATAGGGACGGGTGAGCGCATGAACCTTCTCGGCAATCTGTTGGGAAACGGGATAGGACGGGATCGAGACCGGTTCAATGTCCGCAAAATCCAGAAGCGGCGGAGCACAGAGATGCTCAACCTCTCCCACCAGGAGATCGCCCGTGCCTACGTCCAACGGAAAGACCTCAAAACGACGGCCACCTAAAAAACACTCCACCTCAAAGCGAAGATGGGTCCCGCTTTGGGAAGGGTAAGCAACGTTGAATCCAAACCAGTCTCCCAGGTCCAACGCGGCGGCTTCAACCAGCTGCTGGTGAACCTCATCGGTGTCTAACGCCTGTCGGAAGAGCAGGTCGATGTCCTTGGTCACGCGTGACTGCCCACCAAGGCGCAACTGGATCATGAATCCACCCTTCAGCACCCAATCCTGGGGCTGCGCTTTGATCAGGCGGGCCAGGAAGCGCTCAAACGCTACGGCTTTGCGCAAACGCAGGATTGGCGTACCCGAGTCGAGGCTCATCCGGCGCAGGCGCTCTTCCAGCGCACGACGGAAATCATCACCGCTCTTATACTTCACGCTTACCCCAATAAAGGCAGAATAACCCTGGCCGCTTTTCCACCCCGCGCTTCAACGATCTGATACAGCCTGTTCCGGCTGATCAGACCTCGCTCCAGCGCCTGACGTACGGCCTGCTCGATCCATTCCACAGGGGTCCCGGAGCGTACCAGATCGATCAGCGTGCGCGGTAGGGTGGTCACCGGCAGTCCCTCTCGCCGGGTGATCTCTTCTGGATCAAGGCGCGCCGTGTGCAGGCGAACCCCCGCAAGACGACGTGAGGCCGTGCGCGGCACCGTGAGATCAATCTCGACCGGCATCAGATCCGTGAGACCGTAGAGGAACAGGGCGCTCTGGTGCGAAATCACCGCCTTGTCTCCTGCTGACAGCCAGGCAATGAAGAAATCGGCATACGGCGTCTCGGGGAAATAGGTCAGGCGGTAAACCCCATGACGCACGCGCTCGATCTTGCCGCTTTTGACGTAGTGCGAGAGAAGGGGATAGGGGATCCCCGCGTCTCGCGCTTGACGGGCGGAAAAGTAGCCGCTTTGATCGTAAATGATGTCGTAGAGGATTTCTTCAATCATTTTTTCTTTTTGTGTGCAAAAAGATAAATTTATTTTAACTTTTTGCACACAAATTTGCAACAAGAAAAATATTTGAAGATGAAAAAGTGGTTGAAATCATTTTTGCAGTTATGATAATATGATACCAACGTATCATGTTATTTTTTTGGAGGTTGTATGCGCCTGAATTTGCGTGATCCCAAAGTCTGGACGCTGGCCCTGTTCATTGTCGGCATTGCCGGTTTCGAGGTGTTCAACTACGGCACGACCCTTGAGGCCCTCCGGGACATTTTGGGTCGGCAGGGCAGTGGGGCCGTGTGGGCGGTACTGCTCTCGCTGGCCTTGTGCGCCATCGACTTTGCCGGTGTCGCCCGCCTCTTTATCCCGGAAGATGAGGCTGACACGACCGCCGTGTGGCTTCTTTTCGGCGTCTGGGCCTTGGCCGCCGCCGTGAATGCCGTGCTTACCTGGTGGTCGGTGTCGCTGTTGGTGGTCAATCACACCATCCAGGGCGCTGCTGTTGTCGGCAAAGAGGTTGTTCAGCGTACCGTGCCCATTGTGGCCGCCGTGCTGGTGTTCAGCACCCGGCTTCTTTTGGTCGGTGCCCTGATCCTGCGCGGTTTGCCCGTCCGGGCTACCCGCATGACGCGACAGATCGAACCCGAAGCGCCAACGCGCATCCTGCGCTGATCCCCCGTCGGCTCTTGCCGACGGATTTCTTTTGCCCTTCAATCCTCTCAGGATATGTCCAGATGACCAGAACCACCCTTGCCATCTTTTTCGTCTTTTTTCTGGTCTTGTGGGGGATTTCACTGCGGTTGCCGAGGGACGAACACACGTTAGCCCCCTTGCTTGAGCCGTTCTCGGTGGCCATGGCTATGACCGCCACTGCCATCCTCTTGATCCTCCTGGCAACGATCTGACACCATTTGAGAAATTGCCCGCCGAAATCCTTATAATGATAATCAATGCAGGAGAAGCACTTTGTCTTCAGGGCTGTAGGCCTGCTCGTCAATACCTTCGTCGGTATTGCGATCCTGGTGTTGATCGGACTGCTCCTCGCTACGTTTGCGCCGGGAGCGCTGATCTTTCTCTATCAATACCGCTTGATCATCGCCTTGCTCCTGCTGGTCGCCATTCTTTCCAAACTGCTCGGAGGATCGCGTGGACCGCGCCGGTAACGCCCAGCGAACCGCGGCCGTTTTCGGCACCGGTTTGGTGCTCGTGGCCGTTTACCTCTTCGTCGCCTTCAGGCTCGGACCCCCTGAGGCTAAACCGCTACCCCCGCCTACAACGACCCCAACCCGTGACATGGCGGCACTTTTACCTTCCCCATCGGCAACCTCCATACCAACCCTGTTGCCAACCCTTACCCCATCTCCTCTTCCTGCCCTTCTTCCCACCCCGCTTACCGCGCTTCCTGCCTCCACCGGCATCGGCGGGTTACATCCGGACTGCAAGTCCTCTCTGGTCGTCATTGTCTACAGCGACGACAACCGGGATGAAATGCCATCGCCGGGCGAGGCCATCAGCGGCGTTCAGATCATTCTAACCGACAGTACCTTCTCGCGCCTCGGTACCGCCTACGCCCGGGACGGCAAGGCCGAGTTCTGCCTGCCCGAGGGCAAGGTCTTCTACGTCGACCTCCCTTACTTCCAAATCACACGCATCTATCAGCCCGGAATCACCAATGCGGGGAACAGCAATACCCTTGAGATCCGCATCAATCCTCCTGTCCTCCCCGTGCGTTTACCGTGACCCATGTTCTTACTCAACCGCCGTAAGCGCCGCCGAATCCTGATGATTGCCCTTGCCCTGATCGCTTTGCCCATCCTCCTCTGCTTTGCCTCGGTCTTCGGTATGACCTCCGCGACCGTCTCCGGCGTGTCCTATGTCCCCGTTTTGGGTACCCCACTGGCGGGTTATACCAACGCCGGTTCACCGCCATCCGGCGGATCCTGTAACAACATCAATCAGTATTTCCCCGATAACCCCTTCCAGGGTTGGCCGCTCGACTTTTATCCCTGTGATTGGAGTATCATCTCTGCCTATTTCTGCAGCCCTAACTATACCCGCGAGATGAACGGCTTCACCCACTGGGGCATGGACTTTGCTAAAAAAATCCTCCCTAACGGAAAGGCCAACCTGATCGAAGGAGCACCGGTCCTGGCAACCGCGTTTTCCCGCGTCGTCCAGGCCGTATCTTCTGACCCGCCGGGCTACAACTACGGCATGGGCAACTTCGTCCAACTCCAGGCCCTGGCCCCGATCTGTGAAACAGCCGTCGGCATCGACCTCGACGGCGACCGCCTCCTGCAGTCCTGCCTCCATGTGTGCGAGTCCGAGGTCCAGGCCGACCTCAACGGCAACGGCCAGATCGATGACTACTGCGGCGAACCCCTGCCCTGGAAGGCAACCTACATGCACCTCATGGATGCTACGGTCTCCCAGGGACAGATCGTCCGTAAGGGCCAGGTGATCGGACATGTCGATAACACCGGCAACTCCACCGGTTCTCACCTGCACTACCAGATCAACGGGCCCCACGGCGCTATCGATCCAGGACCTACTCTTGGATGTGACAACTACGATTGGAATCAGGGTATCCAGGAGGGACGATGAGGTTTTTAAACCTATTGGCCGCTATCAGCACCGTGCTGACCGTTATTATCCTGGATGCCACTGGAAATCCGGTCGCCAACCTGCCCCTGCGCTTCCAAACCGAGGACGGATCGACCGATCTCGTCTGCCGTACCAACCCCAACGGCCTCTGCCGCTTCGATGTTCCCGCCACACAGCCCATCGTTCGGGGAACCCTTACTGTCTCTGCCTATGGCCAACGCGATGTGATCTGGAGCGGTGAGAACATGACGCTGACCCTGCGCCTGGACACCCTCGCTCCCGACACCGAGAGCCGACCTTATGACCAGCCCAACCGGGTGGCAGAGGCAAACAACCGTTCGTGGCTGTGGGGGCTGCTCCTGGTGCTGGCCCTCCTCGCCGTTATCGCCGGCCAAAAGAGGTGATCTATGCTCCAACGGCGGTCTCTCTTCGCCATCCTGCTTACTTCCCTCTTGCTGACCTTGATCGTTAACCACTCCTGGGCCCAGTCTTTGCCCCCGGACGAGCTCTCACAGGTCAACTACTGCGCCCGCAGTACCTACAACGAGGACCGCTGCGTCCCGTTCTCCGAATACACAACCCTGCTTGCCAAGCGAACCACCGCCCAGGGATTGATCGGCCTGACCAACGGAATCTCCTGGCTGATCTGGCAGGCCGGACGCCTGGTCGTCCACATCAGCCGCTTCGTCGTCCAGGGAGAGTGGGAGGAAACCCTGCGCCGCAATATCCTTGCGGCCATCCAGCAGGTCGTACCACCTGCCCTGGACCGCCTGCTCTTCGACGCCCAGAACGGACTGATGTTCATCATGCTCTTCGTTGTCGGTATTCTCCTTATCCTGCCTTTCGGAAACCTGGCCCACCGCGTGGTCGGGAAGCGCGCCGAGGTCTTCCTCTGGGGCTTCTTAATCGCCTTCTTCTTCGTGCGCACCTTTCTGGGTTACGATCTCGTTCAGGAGTTCGATGCCCTGCGGGTTTCGATCATGCGCTTGGTGTTCGGAGATCCCGAACAGGGCCTGGCGTTTGAATCCCCCTTCCTCAACCCTTTCATGGCACGCCCCGATGAGGTCAATACCATCGACGGCAACTTGCCCCAGGTTTACCGCGCCGTGTTCTTCCCTCAGCCCGATACCTACCAGATCACGGTTATCCTCGGCGCCGGCCCCATGATCGGCAACGTCAACGTGATCAACCTGAACCTCGAAACCGACGAGAGCCTCACCCGTCGGGTCAACCTGGCTTTCTCGTCCCTCTTTTACGCCCTCCTCGGCTTGGTCGGCTTCCTGATCGTTTTTACCTGCGGTTTGGTGGTCTTCATCGTCAACCTCAGCGCTATCGCTGCCATCGTTCTGTTCTTCGCCGCACTTCCCGCCGGGTTCTTTACCCCCGGACGCAATCTCATCCTCCGCATCGTCAACATCTACCTCATGTCGATCATCCTGGGTATCCTGACCGGCGGTGTCATGCGGGTTCTGGGTGCCGTGTCTTGGGTCGCCCCTGTCGGTGGGGTAGGGGGGGATCTCTCCCCGCTCCGCATCATCCCTGCCCTGGTCATGTCCTTGACCGCTTTCTTCGTCTTGCAACTCGTTGCCTCCGGGGCCATCAAGTCCATTACCGGCCTGCATGAGACGTTTTTGCGCGACACATCCCAGATCCTCATGCCCGCCGAACTCCTGGGACGCCCTGCTCCCAACATCCTCCCATCGGTGCGTCAGCCAATTCTACCCGGAAGCGGTATCGATACCGCTCTGCAGGCTCCAGGACGAATTTACCGCTCCGGTAAGGCGTTCGCGGCGCGGGTGTCCCGGCATTTTTCGCCTCCCCCTCCACCCTCACAACCTCACCCCTCACAACCTCACCCCGACGAATCTCCACCCCGAGGCAATGCTTTTGAAAGCCAGGCTCGAAGATCAAAAGTTAACTAGGAATATTCAACGATGAGAAGCGATATCTTCCGCGCCTATCTCCAACGCCGTTATCAAGCCGCCGGGGCCGTGACGCCCGAACAGCAATTGGCCGTCATCGATACCCTGATCGAAGAGGCCCGTCAGGGCATCGTCCCTATCGATACCCAACACGTGGCCCGTCTCGATCCCCAGGACCCGGCCGTCCAGGCCGTCTTGCGCGGGGAGGATGTCGTCGTCTCCGGACGCCGAACCCTCAAACCCCAGGGCGATTGGCGCAGCCGTGTAAGCGAACTCCCTACGTCAACCAAATTCCTGCTCCTGGCCGTGATTGGACTGCTCCCCTCCCTCTTCGGCCTGTGGCTGATCTTCTCCGGATTCTCAAAACCCTCTTCTCCATCAACACCCACCGATACGGCACCACTTGTCCTTCAAGTTACCCCATCCGGCGAGGCCACCATCATCGATCAGCGCTCCATGATTGCCCCCAATTCCGTCCAGGATATGGCCGACGTGCCGGTTTCCCTGGAAATCGGCGATTTGCGCATCTTGCTCCAACCCCGTTCCCTGGACGATGACACCGGATTCGGTACCCGCATGACCGACTGGAAACCTAAAGGCGCTGAGTGGCTGGTGGGATCCAGGGTTCGCCGCGTTATCGCCGTCCCCCAAACCATGCTCAGTCCCAACAGCGTGACCACCGGACAACCCGTCACCCTGCGCTACCAGAACGGCAACCTGGTTTCGTTTGTGGTTACCTTTGTCGGTAAGGTCTCCGTCGACCAGATCGAGGTGATGCGCTCCAACGTACCTTCCCTGGCCATCATCCTGGTCAGCGACGACCCGGTATGGCGGTACGTCCTGATCGCCGAACAGAGCGATTTAATCCTGGCAGCAACCCAGGCCGCTCTGCCTACCCCCATTCCCCCGAAAACCGCCGTCACCCAGCGCAGTGTGCGCCTGCGGGATAAGCCCTCGCTTTCGGCGCAGGTCCTGCGCACCCTTGAGCCTAATACGACGGTTGTAATCGTCCCCGGACAGGAGGCCGTAAGCGCCGATAACTACGTCTGGGTCTACGTCAGCGTGGACGGCCTCAACGGTTGGGTGGTAAGTAACTATCTCAAATAAAGGAGGTGTGATAATGACCAACCAGTTCCTCAGCATCGCCCTCGGCTTGGCTGCCATCAGTTTCGGCATCATCGGCGTTATGCTGGCCGGAGCGGCCCTCTGGCCCGATCAGGCTGCTCAGTACCGCTCGCATATCGGAAACGTTATCTTCGGCCTGGTCCTGATCGTCATTGCCGGCATCATTATCGCCGTCGTGCGCTAGGAGGCTCAACGTGCCCGAGAAGACCGACCAAACCGATGATCTGCTGGAATACCCCGTCCCCCCCGATCTCCTGCACTTTGAGCCGCGCTACATCTTTGGCTTTACCAGCACCGATCTGGTTTTGGCCGGGGGAATCGCCATGCCCATCCTTTATCTCCTTGGTCCCATCCCCGGACTTCTTACCGGCATCCTGACCTTACTGGCCATCCACCGCCTGGAAAGCCTGGGCAACCGCTCACCCATCGTCTATGCTCTCCAGCGCCTGGCCCATAACGCCCGTTTGCAAGAGATCCACATTGCCCGACTCTTGCCTGAGGGACGCCAACACATCCAAATCTTGACCTGGGATATGCGCCCGGTTTTCGGAGTGCAGTCCACGGATGAGAAGAACACACCATGATCTTTTCGCTCGGCACCTTCGATCATCTGGTCGCATCACCACAGCGCTTCTACGCCCTGTCTGACCTCCTGGCTTCCCTGCCAAGGCTGACCTCAAACGGCTCTATGCGCCTCCTGGCCGTAACCGACCACCTGGATCGCCAAACCATCATGGACGGCTTCCATCGGGTGGTTACCCCGGATCACTACCTTCCGCCGGGTGTCATGGCCTACCGCATCGCCTATGAACAACACCTCTCCGACATCGCCTCCGATGTGCGCTTCGTCCGCCTGTACCTGATGATCGACCCTACCGTTGACCCATCCATTATCAGGGACATCATCGAGGTCAACGGCATCCCCGTTGCTCCGCTGGACCACGAACTGAAACGGCCGTTCGCCACGGCCGTCTCACGTTGGGAATATCTGGAAGGGGATAACGGTCTGTATTTTGCCCTCCTGCGCAGTCGCTTCAACCAGTACGGCGTGACCATTTACCCTCAGATCCTGCACGGCATCCTTGCCCTGGACGCCCCTGTGTGGGTCGGCCTGCAAGTCCATACCCTTTCAGCCATGGAAACCACACGCCTTTTCCAGATTAAGCGCTCGATGCTGGTCACGTCCCATTCCAGGGCGGGGGAGGGGGGCCACGAGACCCAAGACGCCGCAGAAACCCTGTGGGGACTGCAAGGATTGATCCGTCGCGGCGAAGCCCTCCATACCATCAATCTCTATGTCTTGGTAGGCGCACCGACACCTTCCGAACTCCATCGTCTGGTGGAGGTGGTGCGCGCATCAACGCCCTTGCGCCTGGAGCGCTATTACGGCGCGGCGGACATCGTGCCTCAACTTTTCTCCCCTTCAGGGCAAATGACCGAGGATAACGACGGCACACTGGTAGCCACAACCGGGGCTGCCCTCCTGAGTTCTTCCCTGCTCTCCTACCGCCGTCGCACCCGCACCGACGGGGTGCTCCTGGGTGTGGATCGCAACCAGGCACCTGTGGTGATCGACCTTTTCGACGACAAGGCGGCTTCTTACAACACCGTCATCCTGGGGCAAACCGGTTCAGGCAAGACCTTCAGCGCCCTCGTGCTCATGATGCGCCACCTTCTTATGGGAACACGATTGATCATCGTTGACCCTCAGGGTAACATCCATCTGGACTTCATCGATGACCATATCCGCAGTTACGGCATCCTGGGACAGCAGGGGGCTTCTGTCAACGTCCTGGAACGGGTTTACGACGAACTCGGTCTCCAGGTCGAATTCTCCCGCACCATGCTGCGCCTTTTGGGAATTCACTCCAATCAGCCCGTCGAACAGGCCCTCCTGGATGAGGCTCTCGTCGCCTTATACGAGCAGAAGACCAATCCACTGATGATGGACCTGCTTCAGCACGTCGAAAAACTTCAGGGAAAGTACGGCCCGGTCGTGCGGGGAACGGCGGAGGCCATTGCCCTTGGCCTGCGTTCCTGCGTGTACGGCAGTCGCGCCGGGTTGTTCGGGAAACCCACGGATTTGGATCTCTCGCTGGATGCCGTGGTTAACATCTACGATATCAGCCGCCTCCCCATGCAGGGTTTGGGGGGAAACCTCCGCTCGGCCTTTTTGCTGGTGCTCCTGGCCGGTATTCAGCGCTCCATCCGCACTCGACGAGAACAAGGCGACACAGCACCGATCTTGATGTTCGTGGACGAAATGGGAATCCTGATGCGCGACCGCGAGGCCGCTGCCTTCGTCTCCGGCATGTTCAAGACCGCCCGCTCTTCGCTGGTGGGAATGATCGTGGCCGATCAGGACTTGCATTCCCTCTTGGGACCGGCCGACGAAGCGGGACTGCGGCACGGTGTTCCGATGCTGGCCAATGCCGCTAATGTGCTGATCTTTCGCCAAAAGGAAAGTGAACTGGAAGCCGTACGGGAACATTTTCCGCTTCTCCCCGAAACGCTCGTCCAGAATCTGCCCCTCTTACCCCAGGGCACATGTGTGGCCTCGTTCTACGACGGCGATCTTCTGGTGGTCTCCGTTCTGCCCAGCCGCTTGGAAGAGGTGGTGTTCTCCTCGCGTTTGCAGGATCGCCAGCGGGCTCGAGAACTCATCCGACAAATCCAACAGGAAATCAAGGAGGCTTTGTGACCGATAAAAAGCCTGTGTTTTATGCCGTTTATCCCTGGTCTCCCGAAAAATGGGTGGTGAACTTTGGCACAACCGAGGAAGAGGATCCGGGGGTCCTTGAAAAGGGTGTGGTTCGCGGAGTCGCGCTGGTCGATTTCGATTGGACACAGTTTTTGATCCCCGCCGGAGAGAGCCCCCGCCACGCCGTGGAATTGGCCTTGCAGGCCGGCCACTTGACACTGACTGCCAAAAACGACGTATTTCGTGTAGTCAAAATATATCCCTCCCAATAACCGGAGAAGAACGCCATGCCCGATCCCAACCGCGACTACGAAGACGCCCTCAAGGCCCTGGCTGCCTGGGTGCACTTCCTCGAACAGGAACGTCAGGAAGTCATGCACCAACTCGAACGCCTGCGCCGCTCCGCCGCCGCTCAGACCAACACCGACAACACTCCACAAGGGCAGGGGGAGACGCAGTAATTTTGTCTTCGGTTTGTTTTTGGTTGAAATGTCGCATAATTTTATGCTACATTGGGGGCAGGATTCCAATATGAAAGGAGGTGATTCGTCAACCCTATGAATATCGGCATCTTTATCGACGCCCAAAACTTCATGACCTCCGCCTACAGCATCTACAGCCGCCCCTTCGTCAACTACGCCGCCCTCGATCACTACTTCGGCCAATTCGGCCACATCCTCACCAAGGTCATCTTCCGTACCCCAGGCACCGACGCGAACGCCGAAAGCCGCTTCCTCCAGGCTATGGCCAACCTCGGCTTCCGCGTCATCTCCGTCGAGGACGGCAGAATCGCCGCCAACGGCAAGGCCAAGGATCGCACCGATATTGTCCTTACCCTCGAGGTGGCCAAGGTCGCCAACGCCCTCGACCTGGTCATCCTGATGAGCGGCGACGGCGATTTCGTCCCCCTGGTCCGATACCTCGACGCCGCCGGCAAGATCGTCTGGGTGGTCAGCTTCCCCAACGTCGCCAGCCGCGACCTGGTGCGCGCCTGCCACCGCTTCATCGAGGCTACCCAAATCCCCGGCTTGATCGAGGAACAATCTTACGTAGATCAACCTGCCCCCGCCGTGCCCGCTGAACCTCAAGAGGTACCCTCGCTCGAACAACAACTCCTACGGCTGCCACCCTTCATCACCCGTCTTACCAACCGGAACCTCGTCGAGGCCATCGCCGAGTTCACCGCCCGCCAACCCACCATCCAGCCCGCCCACGCTTCCCTCCTGCTGACCCTCGACCGCCTGCTGGTCAAAGCCTCGGAGTATACCACCGCTCCGAAACAACTCGCTCACTTCCTGGACGAACTGCGGGCCAGCGGCCAACTTCCCCGGCCCGATTCCCTACCCGGGGCCAACGCCATGTTCACCCTGGCAACCTGCATGGCCATCCTCGATTTCCCCCGCTTCGGCTTGGGCCTGGTCGGAAGCGCCTACTACGTCTACCCCTTCGGCAAAAAGCCCGAACGCATGGTCGAGGTCAACCTCGAAGCCGCCGCCCGAGACACCCTCGCCATGCTGATGATGCCCGAACGCGCCGATGCCATCGTCGATCAACTGCTTGCCATGCCCCCCGATGAGGTCGCCCAAATGACCGCCTGGCTCGATCTGGTGGATTACAAGACCTCCGAGCCGCACCACAACGACCGCTGGATGCCCCCTCGGGAATTCACCAACCGCATCGTCAACGCCGTGCGCATCTACGCCGCTAAGGGCTTGCCCTGGGACAAAACCGCCGTCAAGGAGTACCTCCACCTGATCCGCCTGGCCAATATCGACCGCTGGGTGCAGGTGGGCGATAAGTGGCTCCGGGGCGAGATCAAAAACCTCTTCAAACCGGCCGGTCTGTGGCTGCCGGAATGGGATGTCGTGCTCCAAGGAGAATTACTGTGATCAAAATCACCGACGGCGATACACATTTCTACCTCAACCAGAACCACTTCCGGCGCTTCGAACAACTGGCCCGGGAAGCCTTTGCGCAGGCCCCCGAACTCGAACTCTGCGAGTTTATCCTCAGCCTGCCTGCCGTTACGCCGGACGGGCCGTTTTCCGACCCCGACAGCCCACGTGACGTGGCTTTTTTGCTCTCGCCGGCGCGCTCGGTGAAACTTACGTTCGAACGCGACGGACATTGGACGGTAACCGTTGGAGGACCGCATGGGTAAGAAACTGATCGTTCTCATGAAGCACACGGATGATCCGACCGATCCGGGACTGCGCGGTTTCCCGTACCACCCCGATCAGTATATCGACTTTGAATCCTGGGAGGAAACCGAAGATCGGATCGAAATCGACCTGGGCGAGGCCGAGGATACCACGGCCGCACAGGAACTTTTCCTCAACCAGCACCCCAGAGTGATCCGCTACTGGGTGGAATAATCCCAACAACGAAAGGAGGAACGACGCACATGGGATTCTTGAAGTGGTTATTCGGTGACGGTAAGAACAAGCAGGAAAAGCAAGAAAAGCAGGAACAACCTCCCGCACAACCCGCACAACCGGCACAGCCCGCACCCCCCAATGACCCAACGCAACCGCCGATAGAATGGACGGGTCTGAAGAATTGGGTCAAGCCGGGCGAAAAGTGGCGCCTGCGCGGCCCCGGCGACCCCGATTGGTGGCCGGAATGGATGCCACGATACGACGAGAAGTGGGAAGAGTACTCCCGACAGATGGAAGAGGAAGAGCAAGAACGCCAAGCCGCCGCATACCGCCGTTGGTTGGCCGACTGGGACTGGTGGTGGTACCAGCAGGAAGAGCAAAAGCGCAAACGCTCCTCGTGGCCGTTCTAGGGAGAGAGGCCATGCTCCGGTGTCCGTTCGTAACCGGCGGATATAACCTTGTGTGTTCGGCGTTTCCACAAAAGTTGTGTGCCTATCAGGAGTATTCCGGCCAAAGGGTGTTCTGCGCCGTCCGGGGCGACATTACCCACCCGCCTTGTCCGACTTGCGGCGAGAGGGATTTTATCGGAATATCCCCCTACGGCGCAACTTTCGAGTGCTTCACTTGCGGTTCAATGTGGTATATCCCCAGTCCTGCGTTTGAGGGCTTTTGGAGCCATTATGAGCAAACGCGTCTTAACCGAAAAAGCGATTGAATTGGCCTTGAGCCTGTGGGCAGAGCAGTACCGGCTTGGCATCGCTGAGGAAGGGCCGGACGTCCACCGCCTGGACGAGTGGCTGATGAACCGCACCTACGATCTCAACACACTGGAAGCCGCGGCGTCCGGGGATGTGGAGGCCTTGTTTGAAGTTCGTCGGGAAGCAGGCCTGCCGCCGTTGGTGTAAGGAGGTCGAACGTGGGACGCCGGGCCGGAGCCTCTACTCGCCAAATGGCCGCTTCACGACGCCGCACGGCCACGTGGTTTCTGCTTTTGGGACTGCTGGTCGCCGTGGGAATTCTTGCAATCTCGCTGGACACCCGGCTGGTGGCCGCTATCGGCCTGCCGGGCTTTCTGGCCCTGCTGCTCCTGACCCGGCTGATCGGGAACGTCGCCGGGGAAGGGATCGACCGCCAACTCAAGCGGGCGCGCCAGGCCGAGCGCGGCGCAAGGGCCGAGGAGGACGTGAGCCGCGTCCTCGAACGCCTGGCTGCCCAACAGCCAATGCTCATCTTCCACGATGTGGCCACCGGTCACGGCAACATTGATCATGTGGTGCTCACCCCGCACGGCGTTTTCGTCCTGGAAACCAAATCGCACCACGGGCGGGTTGAGGTCGCCGGCGAGCGCTTGCTTCTCAACGGCAAGCCCCCTGAGAAGGACTTTATCGCCCAGGCCCTGGGCAACGCCTACTGGCTCAAAAACCACCTGCGCAAACTCATCGGGGTCGAGGTATGGGTCAATGCCCTGATCGTCTTCACCCACGCCTTTGTGCCCCGACCTTATCGGATCAAGGGGGTGAGGGTGGTGAACGTGCGTTTTCTCCCCGACATCATCGCCCAGGGCGGAGGACAGAACGCCGCCGCAGCGTGGGAGAAGCGGGAGGTCCTGCGGGCGTCCTTCGAGGGGGACGAGGATTATATCTCCGGTACAGCCTAGAAAGGAGGAACAATGCCGGTTATCGTCGCCGATGCGTCAATCTACAACGAACCTCAGATGAGCACGATTCACATGATAGATCTGCGCCCCGACCAAGTCGAAGAGATCAAACGCCTCTACGCCCAGGTGCATTTCGGCACTTCCGGCCACGGCGTGATTTATCAGGCCGATGTGTACCAGGTGGACGACGCCGACGAGGCGCTGTGGACGTTGATCGAAGAGGACACGGCGGCGGTGGCCAATATCCCGCCTCAAGGCGAACACGGTGGCCACCTGCGGATCACGCCGGAAGGGGTCTTTTCGGTGTGGGGGGATTCTCAGAGCCGTGGTGATCTTCTGCCCTGGATCAAGAGGCTGGCGTGAAGTCGGTCAGGGTTATCGGGTGGCTGATCCTGGCGTTCGGCCTGGTTGTCTTGGGCTTTTACCTGAACCGAGCCTTTCCGGGGCGGGGTGGATTTCTGGCGTTTTGGGGCCTGGCCGTTGCAGCCGTCGGTTTGGCCCGTGGGATTGCTAAAATCAAGAGGAGGTGAAACTGTTATGATGCCGTTAAGCGAATTCCTGGATCAAGGTCGCCTGCGAAGCAGTGTTCACGAGGACGTGTTGACGACAGTATCTGATGGACAATTGGTGTATCTGTTTGATATTGGGGCCGAAGCCTTCACGCTTGCGGTGAAAACGTGGGACGGGACGTATCGGGAACTGACGCCAGATGAGCAGGGTATGCTTGGCGGTGGGTTGTGGTGGACATTTGACCGATACGGCTACGTATCGGGACCGTACCTGACGCGTGAGGAGGCGCAGGAAGGCCTGCGACGCCTGGAGAATCTTGCGCCGGAGGCGTGGCTTGGGATGACGCAAGGCTGGTACGAACAGAAGCCGCTGGACTTCAACCCGTTTGAACACAATCAGCAAATCCGGACGAAATTTTAGGGGGGTGAATATGAGCGGTTATCGATTTCTGCTGGCCAACTACACCAACGAAGACCTGCTGGTGGCAGAGGTGGCTATCGCAGAGACGCTGATCCGGCGTTTGCTGGATGCATATGTTTACGTTGGCCAATCGGATAACGCGGTCCTGGTGCGAACGATGGCCAATGTGTTCGAGCCGGGTGACGCGCATGGATTTGAAAACATAGAGCCGTGTGCGCCGCCGGCGGTGACGAAGGATGTGGTTGAGTTTGAGGTGGCGTCCCGGGCCTGGCGTGTGGTGTACTACGACGCCGAAGGACGTCAGTATGCTTCGGCAGAATTCAGGCCGGACGAGATTGGGATTCGTCTCTGAGCGTAAGGGGCTGCTCGTTTACGAAAAAGCCGTTCTCACACATAATCCAAACGGGAGGCGAAAATGGTGGATAATGATTTGTTTTTGACTGTATATCCTGACATCCTCCCACGGCTAAAGCCTGTGGGGTTCCAACATGGAACTTGCGAGGTTGGAGTCTGAATGCACCGAAGCACATCCCTGTACTCCATCGGGCCGGGGACTAACGTCCCCAGTCTGGCCATCAGGCCGGGCGGTGTCAGGCCGCCCTTGCGACAGGAGACATGCTCCTGCCGCAGCGATGTTGCGCGCGGCGTTCCTGTCGGCGTTCGTGCTGTAGCCGCAGGCGATACATCGGAACGTGGCTTGCTCGGGTCGGTTGGAGCGACTGACGTGCCCACACCGGGAGCAGGTCTGGCTGGTTTTGCGCGGGTCAACGAAGATAACGGGGATGCCGCTCCGCGCAGCCTTGTATTTGATCTTATCCACCAGATCGCGGAATGCCCAACTCGCCATCATGCGGTTGAAGCACTTCGACCCGTGTGTGCGGTAACGAATGCCATCCAGCCGCTCCAGAACAATCACCGGATTCGGGTACCGCGCGGCAAGGTCTACAATCCGTCGGCTGATCTTGTGATTCAGGTCATCCATCCATCGCGACTCCTTGCCCTTTTGTTCCTTCACCCGATCTGTCCGGCGGTGACGCTGGTAGCGCCGTCTCAGGTCTGCGAAGTGCTCCCGCCTGCGGCGGGCTTCCTTGCCGTCAAAGAACACCGTGCGGTCAGGGGTCACGACCGTTGCGTGTCGCGCCACGCCCAAATCAACGCCAATGAACGCAGGTTCATCGGAACATCCGACGGGCGTTTGGGGCTGGCGGACGGGCAACATCACGTACCACTGACCGCGTCGCTTGAACAGCCTGGCGTCACCGTACACCGAAGCGATGCGATCCCGATAGCGAGCGGGCACGCACAAGGGCAACCAGAGGTACTGGCCGCGAGCGCCCGTAGAAACGCGCAGGACGAAGCGCCTGCCGTCCTGCACGACGGCATAGGCGTTCACACCCAGGCCAATACCCTGACTGCCATTCACCTTGGGAAAGGAGGGACGCTGTTTGGCCTTGCGCAAGCCGTAGTAGGAACGGGCCAGCGATACAGCGGCGTTGACGGCCATGCGAGCATAGTCGGCTGGCAAGCCGAATTTGGCGCGGGCCTGATGATAGACCACACGGTGCAGTTTGGCTCGACTGCTGGTGCGTTCTGCTTGCGCCGCGTCAAGACCAATCTGCACGGCCTGGCTGAACCGAACCGCCATCGCATCCAGCCAGTCAGCTTTGCGCTTGTTGGGCTGCACGACCTTGATCACGATGCATTCTGTACTGTGCATAATCGTATTATAGAACTCGTGTTCAATATTGACAAGCGGGCTAAGCCGCTAAAGCGAGGCGCTTCCTCCCACCCCTGAAGATGTTGGGCTTCCGCGCCCGAAGGAGAACTGTGAGGAGTTTGAAAAACTCGAAGAAGAGTGTTGTGCAGAAAAACGGCATGAGTGGATGTTGTCTTATCCAGGACGCAGTTGGGATGATGTCGTGATGTACTACTACACCGATGAACTGCAAAGGCGCGTTTGCAGCCGTCTAGGCCTCACGGAGGATGAATACATCAAACTTGCCGTTGCAAATGAAATCCCGCTGTCGTGGTCACACTATACGTCGCCTGACGGTTATTATGCCTGGCTTGAGGCCAATGGGTATGAATGGGCGATCTCTTAAAAGACGGCGGGATATTGTGCTGGCCGGGCGTGCGGTTGAGGCCGTTTGATATGTCGCACAAGAAGCATTATGCGACACTAAACCCCGCCAAAACGCCGCATAATCCCCCTTTTTTCCACCCCTAAGCCCTTGTTTTTGTGTCGCATAATGTTTGCAACTCGCACCAACTTTAGATAAACTAGTCCTAACCAACCTCTCAACACCGGAGTCTGTCTCATGGGCACAAATGCCTTGGTATTGCCTTTGATCATCGTGGTCGTGATCGTCGCCATCCTCGTAGGCGACCACTTAAGGCAACAGGAATCAAACCCTAATCCCAAACCGCAAAAGTCGGATACCAAGCCCGAACCGCAAAAGCCCGCCGCCAAACCCGAGAAATTCGAGGTCAATTATAGAAAACTCTCCAAACAGCAACTCGAATACCTCCGGGACGCACTCTGTCACGAATACGGACGGATAGGGGGTAACCTGGGGAGCATGCTATTGTTTGGTAGGGTCGACATACTTCCAATGCTACAAGAAGACGATAAAGAAAAAAAACATTGGGAAGAACTGCGAGAGAAATACGGGCTCAAAGACGATCCCGAGCAGGAAAGATTTCTGATCAATCTCTTCCTTTGGATCATGTCGGATGCGATCATGGGGGAAATCATTAAAGTCATTCAAGCCCTCAAACAGATCGAGAAGGCCGAACAAATGCGGAATTATTACGCCTACAACGCTCTGCACCCCCGCAACCACGACGGTAACCCCTTCAACGACCTCCCCGGCGCCGGGATGATCCACGGCACCGATTCAAACCTGTGGCGTTTCTAGGCGTTGCCTGCACTTACTCCTAACCCCGGAGGAACAACATGACCGCGAACACCACCCTCTCCGATTTCCTCAACCAGTACCCTGCTCACACCCGCCAAACCTACGAACGCGCCCTCCGCACCTTCACCACCTGGTACCAGGGTACTTTCGGCGAACCCCCCGAATGGCACCTCATCACCCCCGTCGAGGTGCGGGATTACATGGCCTACCTCCAGTCCGTCAAACGCATGTCCGCCGCCAGCGTCAACCTCCACCTGGCCGCCATCCGCGCTTACCTGCGCCACAACGGACGCACCATCCACGTCCGCGGCCCACGCCAAACCAAGCCCCCCGTCCACGCCCTCTCCGCCCGCGACCTGGGACGCCTGCTCGCCGCCGCCGAGGATAACCCCCGCGATTACGCCATCCTCAGCCTTATGGCCAGAGCGGGTCTACGCGTCAGCGAGGTCATCGCCCTCGAGGTCTCCGACCTCGACCTCCGCGAACGCTCCGGCTGGGTCACCATCCGCCAGGGTAAGGGCAATAAAACCCGCAAGGTCCCCCTCGGCCTGGAGGTCCGCAAAGCCCTCCACGCCTGGCTCAGCGTCCGCCCGCAATCACAAAGTCCGCTCTTGTTTATGTCAAGAACCGGCGGACCCCTCACCGCCCGCGACGTCCAGCGCCGCGTCGCCGAGTACGCCCACCGCGCTAAACTCCAGAACGTGACCCCGCATACCCTCCGACACACGTTCGCCACCCGCGCCGTCGAGAACGGCGTGGATTTGGCTACCCTCCAGGCCATCTTGGGGCATGAATCCATCAGCACCACCAGCCGCTATTTGCACCCCACCGAAGCCCGCATGGCCGAACTGGTCGAAAACTTGTAACATGCGCCGCATCTACACCACCCTCGACACACACGCTTTTGCGCATTTGCAGCGCCTGGCGCAAGAACAGAAAAAGACGATCTCCCAAATCGTCCGTGACGCCGTCCTGCACTACCTCCAAACCCACCAACCGCAAGACGCTCAGGATTTCAACGCCGTTTTAGAAAAACTGCGCCAAATCCGCCGGCGCAACGCCGAAAAATACGGCCCCTGGATATCCGTGAGGAATGACATGCATCTGCGACGACGCCTGATCCTCAAACGCCTCATCATTTTGCGCCGCATCGCCAGACGCCTCTGGGCCTACCGACGCAGGTCCCGATACAACCCAAGACTACACCGCTGAGGACGAACTGTGGCCGCCGTTCAACCCCGCCTCCACGCCCCCCGTCACGTCTTGCAGCGCCTGGGTGTCTCCCGCAAGGCCCTCCTCGATATTTGCCGCCAATACCACATCCAGAAACTCACCTTCTTCGGCTCCGTCCTCACCGAGCAGTTCCGCCCCGACAGCGACGTTGACGTGCTGGTCGAATTCGCCTCCGAACCTTCCCTCTCCGACCTGGTCCGGGCCCAATCCACCCTCGAACACCTGTTTGGCCGCAAGGTCGATCTCGTCAACGCCAGGGCCATCCTCAACCCCTTCCGCCGCTACCACATCCTCACCCGCGGCGGCCTCCCCATCACCCCCCAACAGCGCGTCCCCTCGCTCCTGTGGGATATGCACTGGACCGCTCAGCGCATCCAGGACATCCTCACCTCAACGCCGTCCTCGGCCGAGATCCCCCCCGACCTCCACGCCCGAATCCTGCAAGACGCCCTGATCTTCGAGATCAAGCGCTTTACCTGGCTGGCCGGACGCGTCCCCCAGGTCTGCCATCCCGACTACCCTCAAATCCCCTGGGAGACCCTCGCTGCCTGGCACCGGGACCTCGATAGGGATGACCTCGACCTTACCTTCGACCCCGACCAAATCGCCCACATGGCCACCGCCATCCTCAACTTGATCCCCACGCTTGAATCCCTGATCCCACCCCTACCCGAAACCAACGGAGGACACCATGAGCCAACGAATGTTCACCGCCCGTGATTTTATCGTCGCCACCTACCGCCGCGACGGACGCTGGTGGGTAGAAGTGCAACTTCCCTGCGACGACAACGGGTACCTGCCCCCCTTCCTCGCCCAATCCGAGGAGAGAATCCTCGGTCAATCGCTCTTCGGCGGTTCGTGGGGCACACCCATCGGCCTCAAACGCTACCTGCGCAAAGATTTTGATACCCAGGACGAAGCCCAACAGACCGCCGACCACATCCTGGACATCCTGGGCGCACTGCTCGAGGCCGGACGCAGAGCCGGAAGGGTGGTGGATTAAATCCGGATCATCACCGCACAGCCTGATCTCTCAGCCAGGCCAGCAAGTCGCCGGGTGTGCCAATCCGAAAGGAAAGCGCCTCCGCCGCAAAGATCATGCTGGTATCCAGAAACACCTTAGCGACCGGAAGCATACCCCTCCCGAACTTCACGGAGGGTTTTCAAGAGGGTCTCAAGGCTTTCTCCCTGCTTCTGCCACGTTTCGGCCAGGCGACTCGCCAGGCGGTCGGTTTCTAGTTCCTTAGGCGCCAGCACAAACACCCCTCCAAGATCAAGCAGGGTCATCATTTGTCCCTCTTGAAGATGACGCTCCTTACGGACTTCGGCGGGAAGTGTGACCACGCCGCGTTTGGCAATCTGAACCCGATATACACTCATTCCTTACTCCGAATTACAGAGCATCTGTAATTCAGTATAACCGTAATCCCGCGCCAGCCAAGAAGGCAGTTGCGATCCCCTGCAGGGGTGGGATGAGGTCACACACATATTGCGCCGGAACCTGAAAAAGAACCGGTTATGCATTAGATCCGAACACTTTCAAATAGAAAGAAATCACGATTTCCTTATTTGACCCTTGCGTCCCCAATCCACACCGCACCGCTGCCGCCGTGGTATCATAATTTTGTCGCTTATGCAGACTCTAGCCTTCTGGAAACTTATCACGATGGATAACGCCAATTTGCTCGAATCGTTGATCGCCTTTTTGCAAGAGCAGGGCGTGCCTTTTTGCGTCATCGGCGGACAGGCCGTCAATGCCTACGTCGAGCCCCTGGTCAGTTTGGACCTGGATCTAGCCGTGGCCGTCGAGTCGCTCGACGATCTGGAACGGAACCTCGCCAAGCGCTTCCGAGTCGAGCGCTTCGCCCACAGCCTCAACGTCTCCCTGCCCGGCTCCGGGTTGCGAGTGCAAATTCAGACCGACGAGCGCTATCGGGCCTTTGTGGCCAACGCCGTTCAAGCCAACGTGTTGGGCATGACCCTGCCCGTCGCCCGCCTGGAAGACGTGCTCCAGGGTAAAGTCTGGGCCGCACTCGACCCGGAGCGGCGCGGCAGCAAACGCCAAAAAGACCTGGCCGACATCGCCCGACTGATCGAACGCTATCCGCACTTGCGCCGCCAGGTCCCGCCGGAAATCCTGGCGCGGCTGGAAGTGTAAAAAATACCGACAAACTGGTTCTCGACAGCGAGATTGGTGGGGTTATAATAATTTGTGAAAGTATGGCCCCCCCGGAGATAGCATCTCCGGGCCGACGCCCGCGTAAGCGGGTCGTCCCGTTTTAAAATGCCAAACCTAGCGCCTGCGCCTCAACCAGCGCATCAGCGACGCCTTGCCCTCGCCGGACCGCCGCCCCGCCAGAAGATCCTCCGCGCTGATGTCCTCGTCCAAATCCGGCCAGCGAATGCCTTCACCACCACCGATCAGCCGAAAATTGGCACGTTCCTCTGGCGTCCCGTGCCAAAGACGCGGGTACCACGTGAGCGGTACCGAGATTACCCGCCCGTCGTCCAAAACAACCGTTAGCATCTCGGCGTCAATCAGAACGTTTTTCACGAATCCCACTTCGCCATCCTTGTCTGCAGAACCAAGCGAACATTTCGTTCCAGAGCGTCAAACTCGGCAAGGGCCTCCGCAGGCGTCCAGGGCGTCCGCCCTTGCGCTGTCAATTCTAAGGCCAATTCGTAGTCTTTTGCTTGCCACGCCAGGCTCGCGGCGGCAAGATAGAGAACACTGCGGGTAGGTTCGCTGCCGGCCACAGGCGGAAGGCGCTTGGCCGCCTCAACCTCGTACCCCAGCGCCTTCCTGGCCAATTCAATCGCAGCCTCTACCTGCCCGTTTCGGCGTGCAATATAGGCTTGATCGGCCAACACCAAAGCTTGCTGATGCAGCGTTAGCGGATCGTCGCGAGAATTCACGTCCAACACCTCACTTGCGCGCCGCAATCCGAATGCGCCGCACCATACGCCGGCGAGAGTGGCCACTGCAAATGTCCTCGATCAGGATCTCAAAACCTTTGTGCACGGCAACGTGGGCCTGATAGTCCGGGACGTGCTCCGGTAGCGCCACCTCCTCCCCTGCCAGGATCAGCCTCTCGGGCGTGACCAGTACCTCCGTGCCGATGCGGGCAGCATCCACACTGAACGTCACCAAATCCGCTCCCAGCGCCTCCAGCCGGTTCAACCGGGGCCTGGCCTGCGGCGACTCGGGGTACTCAATGTGCACGGTACAGGCTTTCATGGCGGTTATCCTGATGACTATACGCAAATCTAAAAGGCGTCCACGGCGGCCACCGCCGGTACCGCTGCGGGCGGCACCCGCACCTTGAACTTGCGATGCTCACCGTTGGAAAAGGCAATCATCTGCTGACGCCCGTGACCGGTCGCTTCACACCATTCCCCCGTCCGTCGGTTCTGCCACTTCAACCCCTCCGGCCACGAACCGCACCCCGCTACAATCTGCCAGCGGGAAAACAAACGGCGGTAGTAGTCGCCGTACCACTCGCCGTCACGCGTCGGATCATATACCACCTGCCATTCAACTTTTCCGTATTCGCCTGCCTTCATCTTATGCCCTGGGTCCCTCCTTTCTAGACTGCAAGAGTCGCTCTCTTATTATATTATGATACGCTTGTATCATAATACTTTACACGAGCATTATACGACATTCGCACACAAAATTCAAGAGTCGAACATTCGTTTGCGACCCCAATTTTGCGGTTCGGGGCACCAATTTTTTTATTCCCCCTCCCCTGCCCGGCCCTCTCTGTTCAAATTCTGCCTCCCCTCGGTGAGGTTGGAAAGGTGCACCAGCGACGCAATCATCCTCCAATTGTCCTGATCAAAAGGCCACTGCTCGAGTTCTTCAAGCACCAGCCTTTTGCGCTCCGCCCTCACCTCCGCCGTTTCGGCAGTCGTCTTCCGCGGGTCCCATCTTTCGTCTCCGTCCAGACGATCAAAGTTGAGCAAGTGGATCAGAGACGAAAGAACCCCCCAAATACTGTATCTCGGCGGCATGTTGGACAGCGCTTCAAGCATCTCCAGTTTCCTCTCCACCAGCCTGATCGCCGTTTCAACGTCCATGAGCCCCTCCCAAATATAGAACTTATGTGCTATAATTATATCATAATAACCGCGGGTGGAGACTGCTCCCTTTAGGGAGCAGAGGAAACCCGCATCCCTTTCAATATATTGAATATGTGCGCTACAATTAAGACATGAAACTTGTGGCGAAAGTCAAACTTCTGCACGACCCGAATCAAGCCGCTATTCTTAGGGAGACGATGATTACGGCCAATCGGGTTTGCAATTACATCAGCGATCAAGCGTGGGAACACAAGACGTTTCGCCAGTTTCCGCTTCACAAGTTGACCTATCATGATGTGCGGAAGAAATTCCCACTCACTGCTCAAGTGGTTGTGCGTTGTATCTCCAAGGTGGCTGATGCTTACAAGCGGGATACCAGAACCAGGCGTGTATTTCGGCTGTTGGGAGCGATAACCTACGACAATCGTATCTTGTCTTATCATCTGGAAACCTCCGAAGTGTCGATCTGGACAGTAGCGGGACGCTTGCGCATACCGTTTGCTTGTGGAGAGCGCCAGCGTGAACTTCTGAAAGGCCAACGCGGGGAGAGCGATCTGGTCTGCATTAATGACCAGTTTTACTTGTTCGCCACTTGCGACGTAGAAGAGCCTGAACCAGCCAATGTGGAAGATGTGCTTGGCGTTGACCTTGGCATCGTCAACCTTGCATCCGATAGTGACGGCGAGAATTTCAGTGGCGACATGGTGGAACGCAACCGCCGTAAGTACGAACATCGCCGTCGGAATCTCCAGCGCAAGGGCACAAAATCGGCAAAACGAAAACTGAAAAAGCTTTCTGGACGTCAAGCTCGTTTCCAAACCTATGTCAACCACGTGATCAGTAAGCGGCTTGTTCAAAAAGCGCAAGGCACCGGACGCGCAATTGCCTTGGAAGACCTGAAGGGCATTCGTGACCGGGTAACGGTTCGCCGCAAGCAGAGGAGCAAGCATAGCAACTGGTCGTTCTTTCAACTGCGTAACTTTATCGAGTACAAGGCAAAAAGAGCTGGTGTGCCTGTAATCCTGGTCGATCCAAAGAATACCAGTCGCACCTGCCCTGTCTGTGGCTGTATTGATAAAAACAATCGTAAAACCCAAGCGTTTTTCTCCTGTGTATCCTGCGGTTACTCTGCGGCCGCAGATACCGTCGCGGCTCGTAATATACGAGCCAGGGCAGTCGTCAACCTGCCGATGGTCTCGAACCTAACGGGTTCAGGGACAAGCTGTCGGCTTTAGCCGACAGTAGTTGACGACCAGCCACGGAGACGGCCTCGCACACCCACTACCGCGGGAACAACACAATCCCCCCTTCCGTCATCCGCACGATCCGGTCCTCTAACCGGCGGTACTCGTCTTCGGAATACACATGGGGCTCCAGGCCAGGAACGCTCACGATCTTTTTTACCACCGCAAACGCATCATCCCGGGGCTCGCCACGGTAAACCACCAACAGATCAATATCGCTGGCCACCGTGAAATTCCCTTTAGCCCACGATCCAAACAGCACCACCCGCAAAAGCGGCAGGGCCTCTTGCAAAACGGCCACGCGCTCTTCCAGACGCCTCACCAACTCAGCCCGACTAAATTTGGGAAAGAAGACGCGCACAGACGTCAATAATTTCCTCCGCATAACCGATCAAACGGATTGCCTCTTGCTCGGTATATCTAGCATAAGGAGAGCCAGATGGGTGAGCATTGGGATAGCGGGCTGGGATATATGCCTTATCCAACTCCAGTGCCTTGTCGATCAGTATAGCCTCAATAGGATATCGTTCGCTCAGTTCTTGTAGCAGATCAGCAACCGAATGTCCCCATGCTTCAGCACCGATCTTCTGAAAGACGGCTTTTACGGCTTTCTCCGCGGCTTGCTGAGCCGAAAAACACGCCCAGTCATAGAAACCGCGTTCGCGGTCACTTTTGGCGTGTTCTAAGTCGTGTTTGGCTTGAGCTATCCAGTCGCGGCTTCGTTCCACCATATTACCCTCTGTCTCTTGCCTACCGAAATCAAGCCGCCTTCTACCACGTTTCCTTCACATCTTTCTCCCAATGCTCCGGCTGCCGAACAATGCCTCCTCTACCAATACTTTCACCCAAGAAGTTTCCAAGGCATTCTAGCGCCTGTAGCGCTTGGGGCAACACCTCAATATACCTTACTATCTTTTCAAAGGACTCATCTAACGAAGTGCACACAATTCCGTTTCGCACATCCACAAGCCATTTGCCCTTCAAGGCTTGCACTGCGCGATGAATCACCCTGTTGACTCTTTTCTTCGGGATAAGCAGAAGCCTCAATATGGAATAAAAGATATAACGCTCTTTTGTGCAGTCCCGAACCAGAATTCCACTATACGGTGCCACCCCGAGACATTTGCGCACAGATAGTTCATCGATAATAACGAGGTTCTCTTCCTCCCCTTCCCACTTCCAATTAGACAAACGGTATCTCTGGCGTTTCTCTTTCGCCTCAAGATAAAAGCGTACTCCCGAAATGGTTATCTCAAAATCAAGTTTATCGAATCCGTCGGTTCGGTCTATATTTGGAATCTGTTTTTGCAGTAGGTACGACCGAATTTCTTGCTGGAATGACACACGGGTGTTCACGTCCCCACCACATCACCAGGCTAGCGGTGAATATAGATCTTCCTGAAAAACGGCACTTCAGACCACCCAAATTCCTTGTAAAGCTTGGCCTCTGGATTGCCGCAAAACGGCCCGTGAGACCAGCGAATCTCCGCATGATACTTTAGACTAACCTTGCTCTCAGTTCCAGTATTGGCCACACAAAGGTCAAAATTGACCACGCTCTGTTTTCTTCTCAGATCCGGAACGGCTGTAATGTGCTCAATCCGATAAGCCTTGCGCACGTCATCAATCGAGGGTATCTCCAAAACGTAAGCCGTACCATCCTTCTCAACTCCTACCAATAAATACCGCTCACCGTTGACACGCAGGAATTGACGAATGATGCCCTCGTGAACACCCGTCAGCGACTTGCGAGGCACGTTTTCGAGATTGCGATTGAACAAATCCGCTGATTTTTGGGCAACATCCCGACACATGGCAACGTAAACCGACTGACAATGGTTTCTATAATCGCTCTCAATTTTCCCCATCACCTGTTTGAGCAAGGACGGATTGTCTAAATAAGTCCTAATTTCCCGAGAGGAGATAACCCTCCGTTCAACAGCAAGTCCAACTGCACATCGCACAAGCATCCCGTAATGCCCTGGTGACTGCTCTTCAAACCAGTTCGAGGCCCCTTTGGCTTTTGCCGAGCCGGAAGCTACAGCCTCAAAAAGATTGTATGGAGACGAATTAGACACAACATCGCTCTTATACTTGACGCTTACCGACCAATTGACACCATGCAATCGCAGGTCACGAGACGCGCTTGTGGTTCTAGCCTGGCGACTTGGACCATACCACTCAACCAGTTTTGGCGAGTTTCCAATCCAATCTTTGACAACCCGCTGCCCTAAATCCCATAAGACGTCGGTGTCATACATCTTTCCAAAAACGTCACGGAAACCAACGAACTCCCTCCAGGTTGGCCTGTCGCCGTAAAACAACTCTCTTAGACGATCTTCGCTGGTAATCTCTTGAGGATGGATCCCAAGAATGCCAAAGGCAACGGCCAACTCACTGCAAACTTCAACTTGTGGAGGCATGTTTCTATCCCTGCGCTAAGAGATCAAGGCGCGCTTCGTCAATCCGTGCTTCGGCCAATTGGCAGTATTCAGGTACAATGTCAAACCCTACATAATGTCGACGATTCAGAACTGCCGCCACACAGGTGGAGCCCGAGCCGACAAAGGGATCTAAGACTACGTCGCCTACATAACTATAGAGCCGGATAACCCGTTCGGCAAGCGCCACAGGAAACGGCGCCGGATGGCCTACACGACGTGCGCTCTCGGGCTGAATTTGCCAGACGGAAAGCGTGGCCTTGGTGAATTCTTCGGGCGTTATGTCCGATTCACCGGCATCCGGTCGCGAAAAATCTCCTTTGGCAAATACCAGCAGATACTCATGTACATCACGGATCCTGGGCGCTTTAGCACTGGCCCAACTTCCCCAAGCACAACTCCCGTTAGCCCCTTGCGCTTTTTGCCAGATGATCTCCCCCATCGGAAGAAAACCTACCCGCTCATGCACTTCGTAGAAATACCGATGAAGCGGGATATACGGCTTACGCCCTAAATTGGCAATGTTCACTACATACCGACCACCGGGTACTAATACCCGGTACACCTCTCTCCCAACCCGCTCAATCAGCGAAAGGTATTCATCAAGCCCCATGTCGTCATCGTAATCCTTGCCGACGTTGTAAGGCGGGGACGTGAAAGCCAAACCAATCACATTATCGGGTATGGGCATGCTTTCCGAGGATTGACAGAAAATCCGGTCCACCCAATCACCTTGAGCAGCCCGGCTCGATGAGGCTTCGGCGTCATTGCCTGTTCCCTGTACAATCACACCCTGCCGCATAAACAGCCGTCGCGAGTAGAAACGGGAGGAGTCGTGCCCTTCACGCCGCCCTACACCAAACGCCGAGGTCGTTGTCTTTTTGGCCATCCAAATCCTCCTTACATGCATATCTTACCCTAAAAACGGGTTGACAGTCAAACAATATTATTGTATCATATTATTGTAGTTTTATGATACCACTCCCAAGATCTTAACCCAGAACCTTGCCAAGTCGCTTCACGATTTATGACGGACGCCAGGCACCACTGGCGGGTTCAATTCCCGCCCGTCCGTATCCGGTGAGCCACGCTAACGTCGGCCGAGTTGGGAGGTGGGTGCAGGGCTGAGTCATCAGCACCTGGCGGGGCATGCGGGTGGGACGGCCCCATGCCTGACGGGCGGACGGCGAGACCACAGGAAGCCGTCCGGGGGGCGTGACCGCCGGGAGAGACCGGCATGTTCAGTACCTTACCAAATGATTAGCGGTAGTTTGATCCGGCCGCACAGGGGCGGGAGAGCCGTCCCACTCCCACGGTGGGTGCAAGTCCCACCCGGCTGGACTGCCCAGCCCAACCAGGGTTCCCAGGACGGGTGAAGCCCGGCGCACCCTAGATGTGGTGAGCAGAAATGCAAGACGCATAAGCGCCGGACCACAGGCGGGGTAACAGCCCGGAGAGACGGGAATACCTGCCAAGCGGTGGGAAGACCGCCGGGAAAGACCGGCATGGGCAACCGACGATTAAGGTTGAGCGAGGGGTGCGTATTCGAGATCACGCACAGGGGTTTGACCACGCTCCCCCGCCCAAAAACGAGAAGGTCCCCCGGTGGTGCAAGGGACGGGTTTTTGACCACGTTTTGCCAGAAAAACGAGCGTTTGGCCCCCCTTGGTGGTGCAAGGGGCAGTCTCCCACACCCCTTGAATCGACAACAGGAGGAGACATGTGCCAACACCTACGGACCATCGGCGATAACTACGGCTTGACCTGCCTCGACTGCGGCGAAGTCCTGGAGGGATACGGCTACAACGTCCAAACCCATACCTGCCGTCACGTCTTCCAGAGATACGACGAAGGCTATGAGTGTATGTATTGCCAAGAGTGGATCGACGAAGAAACCTACCGCTTCCTCTACGGAGACAACGCATGATCAAAATCATAGCTACTCTGGCCGTGCTCTCCCTCCAATTTCCACTTTGCCCCTTCTCTTCCCTTTCTCCCCATGATCCACCACAGAATGCCACGGCTACCGCAGTCGCCATCCAAGCTACCCAAGTAGCCTACATCTCTCATTCCAGGGCCGACAATGATCTTGCCGCCTTTGCCGGCTGGTTTGTCTCCCTGTTCATTGCATTGGCGCTGCTTGCGGTTATGATCAAGTCGTGGCCCGAAATCCTATCTACCCTTTCAGAAAAGGAGGACAAGACCCAATAATGCTCGAGATTCAACTCATCGGTAACCTCGGTCAAGACCCGGAAGCACGCTACACAGCAGAGGGCACCATGGTCGTGACCTTCCCGGTGGCCACCAAACGCCGCTGGACGGACCGGGACGGACAAAAACATGAGGAAACAACCTGGGTGGACATCACTGCCTGGGGAAACCTCGCCGAGATCTGCCACCAACATCTAACCAAGGGCCGCCAGGTCTTTGTGCGCGGGCGGCCCGAAGTGCGGGCATTCACACGCAAGAACGGCGAGGCGGGTGCAGCCCTGCGGGTCACGGCGGACGAGGTGATCTTCCTGGGCGGCAAGCCCGGGGAGAAAATGGCACAGGTGGAAGCCCCCGATGAAGACGAGGTGCCGTTCTAGCACCCTCATCCGGGCAGGCTGTTCTACTCGCAGCCTGCCCGCTTCTCATTCGGCCACCACGATGGACTCTAACATTACGTCAGAAGGGCAGAGTGCGAACAATGGACGATTTGACCCCTGAGGAACTGGATGCTTTGATCGCATTTGAAGCAAAGAAGCGCGAGCAGGAAGAGCGCAAGTTTGAGGTACTGTATCGACTGGAAGGGTTGCCTGCCGATGATCCACTGTGGGAAGAACTGGCCGAGCGGTTGGGGGTGGAGTAAGGCATAACCGCGCGCCAAGAACAGCCGCCGGAGTATTACCGGAAAGTGGTGGTGGTGGCGAATCTACCCGCACGGGAGAGGAGGAAAAGGTAAAATAACCAAGGTGTCCCAAGACGCTCTTCAGCCCTTTGGGTTTACCTCGAATCGAACCCACCTCTCAGGCATGCTCCGGGGCAACGCCGATCCTGAGACGGCATTCTTTGCCTCGTTCCTTCGCTGGAACTGGGTACGTCAGGGCAATTACCTCATCCTCCGCGGCCATATCATCAACGCTACTTCTGCACCCCTCGTTTCGGTTGATTTCACCATCCCGCAGGGACTATCCTGGCGCGAGGCCCTGTTGGAACTGGAACTCGAAACCAATGCTCCCCCATCCGCCCTGGCCCAACTCCACGTCGGCATCTATGCCCTCGAAAAAGGCTTGCCCCCTGAGGTGGCCGGCTTTTTCATGACCCGCTGCCTGCCTAAAGCCGGCGGTAGAACCCGCCTGTCCCGCGAGCAGGTCCGCGCCCTGGCCGATCAGATCCTCAAAACATCGCTCCCAGCGCTGGCATCTAAAACCATGCTCCAAGAAAAAATTGGCCACCTGACCCGCTTTGATCAGGTGCGCCTCCTCATGCTCCTGGGCCGGGAAGTCTGGAACCCCACCATCCTGCGTCAACTTCCAATCTTTGAGCCAGGAAAATCCGTCGAGGACATCCTCTATCCGGGTTTCCTTGCTCTCTGCTTTCCCGAATTCGAGAACATTACAACTCTTGACGTCAACGGGATAACCGTTCAACTTCCTGCCCGCCCCAGCCCCGAACGCATGCTCGTCTTTCCTCAATACCTCGAGTGGATCATCTTCCATGTCCCACCGAGCATTCTTCAACACATCCATAAGCGCACCTTTCCGGTTTGGTCGCCTTTCGAAGCCTATCTCCTGTTCAACGACGATGACCTGGACGTACTCAAAAGTACTGCCGCTACCCTGATTCGCATCGCCGAAAGCCAAAAACGCTACGTCCC
Organism: uncultured Hyphomicrobiales bacterium; assembly: GCA_964524325.1. Classification (GTDB taxonomy): domain Bacteria; phylum Bacteroidota; class Ignavibacteria; order Kapaibacteriales; family UBA2268; genus Naka2016. The sequence continues at coordinate 38,030 of CAZGCT010000010.1, read as the reverse complement.
ACAGGGAGACTTCTTCCTGCACCTGCCCGAAAACATTCAGTCCCTGATTGGTGTGGACACCTTGCGCTTGATTGTCGACCCCAACGGCATCTGGGTCGTCCCTTATAACCCCGATAAAGACCGCTATGGCCAGTCATTCCGCTACAATCCACACGCTCCCGATCACCTCAGCCCGGCTATCTGCGGTACCGGCTACCGCGAAATCCTGGACGTGATCCTCTCGGCCCTTTGGCATGATCTTCTCACCGGCGGACACAGCGGTCTCTACCCCCACCCCACCCCACGCCCATATCGGGCCGTATCGCCCGCATCTCACGCCTCGACAACCAGGTCTCAGAGGGCGCAAACACCCGTTTACTCCCCTCTACGGCGGCGCACCGAAACAATCACCATCGAGGGCTGGCACGCCTGGGGAAGCGACGAAGAGCGCCGCATCATCCAGCGCCGGGCCCATCAGGTGCGCGGTTTCCTTCGCCGCCTCCCCCATGGCCAGCGCCCCTCCGAACAGGCCCTCGATAACGCCCTCTTCTACGGCCTCATCGTCCCCGACGGCTATACCTTCGTCCGCCCTCACGTCCGGGGACGACAGGCCGGAGACACAAATCCCGTCGAAATCCGCACTCGCGGCTTGGCCACCGCTCTCATTACCCTGACGAATCTCAAACCAAGTATTGAAAATCCCCCCACTTCGGCGTTGGAAGGCGTCCAAAATGCGTCCACGGCGCTGCTATGACCGCAATCTCCTTGGGTATCCGTCCAAAAACCCCACCAAGCGCTCCAAGCGTCCACTTTTGCCCCAGAAACGCCAGAATGATCGGCACCCCATACATCCCTAAATACGCCGCAACCGCATTCGATTTGCTCACCACATCATAGCGCAGATTCTCTCGATTCTTCTTTGACGACAATACCTCTAACCAGAAAAGCGTCTCTCGTCCTTCGTATTCCCCCCACGCTAGGGCATCACAAATCGTGTTCACCGGAAGCGCAACCTCACTCCATACGGCATAAATCACAACTTGCGACCGAAACGACGCGCTCATCAGCCAGTCCCGCCACAGCCGCTTGGTGCGGTTGTGCTTGGATACCCGGCCTACATGGTGCGTCGCCTGCGGGTTCTCCCGTTCGTGTCGTTCTTCAAAATCCTGTCCCGGCGGTATCCGCCATAAACGCAGCGCCGCCGATAAGCCCTTGCGCCGTATCTGCCAGTAATCATATCCATCTTCAAGCACCATCCGCTCAACCCATCCCTCTTGTTCCAACGATACCAAAAGATTATAGGCCTGCGTTCGCCCTAACTGCACCATCGACGCCACTTCACGCGTATAGGCACGCCCTAACCGGGCCATCGCTTGAAGCATCAACCGCTTGCTCCGAACCCAACCCCAGTACGGCTCCTCAGGTAAGTACGCCGGAGGTTTCGGCGACGGCACCCGATCCGCCACCGGCCAAAACGTGAACCTCAGCGGGTCAAACTTCTCTTCAAATGGCGTTACCGCAAAACTTACCCCCGTATTCTGAAGCCCATCACGAAGCGCTTCCAGATACCAACGCCCACGCAGATTATGTACCCGAAACCACAGCGACGCCCGAGGACGAAGCCGCCCCAGCCGCCGCCCAATGGTCTCCAGCGCCTGCGCATAATCATGCGGCGGAAGTCCACACAGCGCATCAATGTATAATTCAAACGTATCCGTGAACCCACCCGCTACCGCATGACTGTACCAGCCGTCAAACAGCAAATCGTCAACGCGGTACATCCTGTGCATGGCCCGACAGCCCCGGATTGGTCACCTGCCGCAGAAGCCCTACCAACTTGGCCGCATCAAGAAACTGCACCCGTACCCCATACATCTCCAGCATCCCCGGTATGCCTAACCACCAGGTAAGTTCCTCCACCATCCCCCGCGCCGCAAATTCAAGATACGTCCGCCGTGAATACGGCAGAGGATAGGTGCGTAGAAATTCGTCCATCGCACGATACAATTCTTCCATCTCCGCCGTCACCACCGAGCGGGACGTGAAGTTGCGATAAAAACCCAACCGCTGCACCGGATCCACCCAAATCACCTGAAGCAAACGCAGCGTCCTCCCCGGCGGAAGCGCATTCAATAAGGCCTGATAAGCCCGCTCCGGTTGCACTTCGGGACGATCCGGATCAGCGGTCAACTCGGCTATAAAGCGGTAACTCCCGTCCACACTGAGCAGAGCATCAACCCCCTGCTCTTCAAACCGCACTACCCCCCTGCACCATACAAACTCCGTTGTGCTCCCCGGAAGCGTCTTCGGTGTTTTCATTGCCTACCGCCGCGCCGTCATGAAATAGGACTCGGGTAGCCCAAGGTTCGCTGCCTGGAACCCAAGCCGCATCGGACGATTGCCCGTCGGCACCAGCACCCGACTTTGAGGATCAAAACGAAACAGCGGATTGAACGATGGCCGTGCCGCCGTACGCTCAACCACCTGCGACACTTCCGCAATCTCCCGCACAATTTGCCCGTGAATCGGTGAGCGCTCAATGTGCATCACCGCCGTTACCGCTTCGGCAAACGACTGTGCAATCTGATAATCGTTCAACTTCTGAACATCCGGGTGCGACTGCACTACCTGAATAAAGCGTGACCACACATGTTCGGCCCCCGTAGCGTGAATCGTAAACGCCGAGTACCCATGCCCTGTTGCTGCTGCCCGGATCAACTCCCACGCCTCGGCCCCTCGTGCTTCCCCTACAACCACCCCATGAGGACGAGAGCGCAGGGCCGCCCGAATCAAATCATACATCGTCACCGGGGGTGGTCCTCCACGAATCTCCGGACGGGTCACCGTGTAAACAATGTTCCCGGTATCCGTCTGCGGGTCTCCATTCCAGCCGTTGAGCACAATCTCATTGCTGTCTTCAATGATGAAGAGACGAATGGCACCCCGCGGGAAAAAATCCAGCATCTCTTGCAAGACCCGCTGGGCCACATAGGTCTTGCCCGAACCCGTCGTGCCGCTGATGATCAACGTCCCTCCATGCACCATCACCGCTAAAAGATAATTGGCCGCTTCAGGGGTCAAAAGCCCGTTTGCCCCCCTTGGATATTCCTTCGGCGTAAACGCAGGACGCTCAATCGGAGGCAGACGGTTACTGCACAATGCCGCCAAGTTCCCCCGTTCAAGATCAGCCTGAGTCCGATAATTGCTGACCCGCAGGGTGATCACATCTCCATACGGCGACGCCGGGGGCATGATAAAGTTTATCCGCAACCCCTTGCGTACTACCCCACCCCCCATCGGCACCACCACCTGTAACATCGCATCCGCAATCGGATAGTCCGGCGTCGGCGGCCTCTGCCCGGCACGATCAATCATCACCCGCACCGCTTCCCCTAACCCAGACGGCGCCGGGCCATAATATTCCCACCCTCGCGAGGTGGTATACACGTAAATGTGTCCCAGATTGATCGCAATGTCCTCTACCCCCGAACGCGAAACCAACTCCAAAATCGGCCCCAGACCCGACAACTCACCGATCAACCGCAAAACCAGGTCTTCGGATAACTTTACCCCGGCACGCTCGGCTTCCAGACGCACCGCCTCAAACGTTTCCCGCGCCAATGCCTCAACCTCCGCCGGCGTCAGCGCCCGCGTCCGTGTGGCCGCAATCTTGCGGTTCTGACCTTCTTCAACCAGCCGCTTCCACCACCGATCTAACTCAGCCTCATCTACCGTCTTCGACAACGGCTTGTACGTGCTCCCGGTAATGTTGAAGAAACTCATATCCCAGCCCTCAACCTAGAATCCAAACCACGTTCGACGCTTGCGTTTGCCTTCGTCAAACTGGATAATCCCCACCCGCTTGGCCGCTTCCGTAATCGTGGGCACAAAATGCGCCGTGAAGCTGATCAGCGCTTCCGCAAAAGCCCGCAGTTCCTCGGGCCGTTCTTTCTTGGCCCGCCAGATCAAAATGTGCTCCCGATAATCCGAATTCACCGCATCGGTCGCCAATTTCGGGTCAACAAAGGGGATTATTCCGTTGGGAACAATGTCAAAATCTATCCCCTCGCTCTTCATCGAATCACGCAGTGTGTTGTGCGCTTTTTTGAACGTATCGTCATAGACCTGGTTGTAGCAGATCTTGACCCGCGTGCTGACGAATTCATGCGCTGCATCCTTACCTGCAAAGCGGGTTACCTCCGACATGATGCTCCTTACCCAGCGCAGCGTCTCCGCCAGATCCGGGACCTCCGGCTTGATCACAATCACAATCGATTCCGCTTCGCGCAGCGCCGCACTGTGTAGCGGATGGGCCGGGTTGATCCCAACGTCCATAATCGTCACTCCATTGCTCGAGGGACCTACGTTGTATAACCCTTGAATCACCTCACCAATCCGCTGTATCCCAGATTCCTCGCTGAACACAGGATCGGCAAGATTGTCCGTGGTCAGCCCGGGAAGCACCCGCAGGGAAGGCAAATTGTCAATCTGCACAAACGAAGGCAACAATGCCGCCGTGGACGCAATGCCGCTCATCACCCTGCTCTTGGCGCTAATCTCCCGCTTGAGCAGGTTGATGAGCGTGTCGTTCGTGCGATCCAGCCGCAGATGAAACCCCAGTGCACCCGCATTGGCATCTGCATCCACCAGATAGGTGGAGATACCGCACAACGCCATCGCCACGGCCATGTTCACGGCGATTGTCGTTTTCCCCGTCCCCCCTTTCGGTGACGTAACCGCAATCTTGCGAATTGCCATGCCGGACTGAAGCCGGGCCGCCATCTCACTGCCCAAAACGGCCCGACGATATTGGTCATCCGTGGCTACCGTGCCCGACTCGACACGACGCAGTTCGTCCAGCAAGTTGTGAACATCGATTTCCGAGGGAGGATAAGCATAGGAGGGAATGTTGACACTGTTGGCCCATGCCGTTACCGCATCCGATCCCCCCGCAACAACCAGAATATACCGCCCCTTCTCCGCCGCATAGACCAGCGTGTCAATCGCTATCGAACATTCCGGTGAAACCACGATCAGCGCCCGGGCATCGAACCCGTTGAGCATCTGCGGCGTCAAATTGGGAAGTTGGGCGCTGATCGTATGCCCATGCTGCACCAGCGTCATATTCAAACGCGAAGTTACTTGCCCGGCACCTATGAGCAGGACTTCCATCGCCAACCTCCCTAGCTCCCCGCCCCAGGCGTCGGCGTCGGGGTGGGCAACAAGCGTTCGCGATCTTTCTTGATCATCTCTTCGAGATCCCAATACGAGAAGCCTCCCGTTTCGGGTTGACCCTTGGCCAGCAGAGTGACATAGACATACCCCTGCTGAAGCGCCAGCGCCAGCGGTTCCACTTGGTCGTGCGGCACAAGAACAATCAATTTGGGCTGTGGGGCCTGGTAGGAAATAACCGAGGCCTGCTGAGCGCTATCACTGCTGCCCTCCGCGCCGGTGGTTGCCGGTACAACCCCTTGAACGGCGATGACACGCACACCATTGGGAAACAAATCCTTCGAAAGCGGTGGATAAACCCGATCCAGCGCTTTCTCCCGTTCGGATTTCTCCGGCGTCGGCGTCGGTTCCATGATCGGCCCCAGCGTCGGCACCACCCCGGGCATATAGGCCCCGTACAGCATGTTCTCCGGCATCGGCGTCGGTTTCTCCTGCGGACGGCTGGCAATCACCACCGTTACCCCTACCAGGTCCCCCGGAACAAACGTCTCCGCCTCGGGCGCATAGACGTTCGGAAGATCAAGGGGAAGGGTGAACAATACCCCATCGGGATAGGCCGACAAGAGCGCCGAGAGGCGATTCTGACCATCGGTCACCGCCAGCACCGCCGAACGATAGATCGGTTGCCCCTTGCGAAACGGCAGGGAAACCACAGCACCATACACCTTGTCTGCTTCATCGGCCAGAAGATAGAGATCGGCATTCTCGTCTTTCACAATCACTTTCTGCGTCACGCTTGACGCGTCAATAACATCACCAATCGACAGATCGCGCGCAGCCACCAGCACCGTGATCGTCGGCGGACGCTGCGCCGATCCCCAAAGCAACAGGATAACAAAGGCAACCAAAAAGACGGCAACGGAAATAATCACCACAGAGAGATTGCCAAGACGTTTCACGTTAGTGTCTCCTTTCTGGTATTGAGAATGTCGTTGATCCTGAAAACCAGGTTGCGGGCAGAACGGTCGTTTGCCACCTCTCCCACCAGTCGATCCAAAAGGCGATGCGCCTCTTCGATATACCCAAACAACGTTTGATCCGGCGCATCGGATGGCTTTGACAAAGTGGACTGGGAGAATACCAACTGGAGCGAGGAGTGAGCCCCAACGATCTCCAGAATCTTTTCCTCGTAATGACGCACAACTCCCAGAAGCCCTATCAACCCATGGGCTACCCCGCGCAGTTCACCTATGGCTGTGTCCAGATCCTCGTAAACGGCTACCAGGCGATCCAGCGGTGGCACCGTCACAAATGAGGTCGCAAACACCGGATCGAGTCCCGGGAAGATCTCCAGCAGGAGCTCCCCCACCGCCTTCTCCGAAAAAGACACGCGTGTCATTCCCTCGGGTCTTGCCTCTCCTGGAGACTCCCCGGATGCCACGCGTGTCATCGAGCCTTCCGCCTCGGCCTTCTTTCCCCCGGATGATGCAATCTCCACCCCTAACTCGGCCAGGGCCGTAGCCAACGGCTGCCCGGAGCGCAAACGACGCCACAGTTCCTCTTGAGCCGAAGAATCCAACCTGGCAATACGCTCAACGTGACGAACAGGGATAAGATGACGGATGTCCTGCGGAAAGGTCTGAAGAAGGCGATGGCGATATTCACTGCGTTTGGTGATACCCGGCATGATGCGCTTCTCTGCACTCGGCGATTTCGATAACATGATAGCAAATTTCGCTTGCAATTTCCCAAAATGTGTCACGCGTGTCAATCTCGCTTTACCCTTCGGCCCCACAGCCCGTTCAAAAAAAACAAAATACCCCTTCTCCTCTTCTTCCATCACAAAATTCCCGCAGAAACCCTCTTGACAATCGATTAGTTTTTGGTATATACTCTGGTCAGCAAGCAGTAACGATAATTTATCCCCCCTGAGAAAGGCCCGCCCTCAACGCGGGTTTCTTTCGTTAATCCAAAAAAGAAAGGAGGTGATCAACTCATGAGCGGAATCGGGATCTCCGTCATCGCCGCTGTGTCCTGCACTTCTTCTCTCCCGGTCCGCTCGACATGACACGCCCAAACCCGACTACCCCTTCCCAGACCTCGCGCACGGTTGTGCATTTTATCCAGCGCTGCGCGAGGCAGTTTTCTGAGGACGTGGCACCTCGCCCCTTTCCCCCCCTCCCTTGAGATCAGGGGAGGGGGGAACAAGGGGAACGGCAAATGATCCTGCAAGGAGGCTGCCATGTTTGATCGCTTCTTCTCCTTAATCCTTCTATTTTCCTTTATCCTTTTCTATGTCGATAGGATAAAGGCATTGATCGTGTCAATCGCAGTCCCGCTTGTGTATCACATGAGCATTCTGGTGGGACTGCTCAAATAGTTTCCTTCCCATCTGCCGATAAAACGCCCCTGGGATTACCCTGCCCAGGGGCGTTTTTGTGTTAACCCCTCAGGAGGCGCTGTCGTGGATAGATGGTTTTCTCTCATCCTCTTCCTCTCGTTTCTTTTGGTGTTTGCTCCACAAATCAGCACGATGCTCCACAACTTAATCCGATTCTTCACCAATCTGTTTTGATAGGAGGAAATATGAGCAAAAAGGACTATACCCGCCGCCTCGAACGTCTCGAGGAACGCCGCCGCGCCCGCCAGCGCCGCGAACGCCGCAAGGCGGCCAAACTGCGCGGCAAACTCTAATTCTCCTGCACCCCACCCGTACCTTTGTCAGTTTGGCCCTCGCCGGGTAGGCGGTTAGACCCGGCAAGGAGGTGAAAATTGTTCAGCGCTCACAAGCACGAACCTTTCTCCACGTACACCATCCAACTGACCTCCATTCGCCATACCGCTCCTCGCACCCCCTAATCCCGTTTTCCTAGCCCTTTTCACTCCCACAATCAATTCATGCCATCAATCCGACCATCAATCCGATCATGCATCCAGCGAGTTACCGGATGCATGATCATGCCCTTTCCCCGCTGCATTGTGCCTGGCGGCGGGGACGGAGAGAGAAAAAGAACATGGAGCACACAAACCCTCGGCTTCCGCTTAAGCAAGCGTGCTCCGGGCAACGGTGAGACCACCGGCTAACAGAGGGACAAAAGCCAACAAAGGAGGAAAGTAAAAATGGAATATGTCGTTTTGATTATCGCGGCAACATACTTTATCCTCGATTCACTCTTTGCATGGGCAAAGAGTGAATCGGATCGAAAAATCCGAGAGGATGCCATGATCGCCAAGCGCCTCTCGGAAATCATGGAGCGCTAAGATGCTCAGCGATTTCATTGCCCTCCTCGGTGAACCCGTTCGCCGCCCCGACCGCCGGGGATGGGCTACCTGGTTTTGCCCCTTTCACAACGATACCCACACCCCCAATTTCGGCGGGAACGTTGTGAAGGGCAACTGGCGCTGCATGACCTGCGGTGCCTCCGGGCCATCCCCGACCGTGCTGGCCCGACGCCTGGGCAAGAACCTCTCTTCTCGCTACTACTACCAACCCCGCCCCCAAGTCGAGTTAACCCCCACCCCTATGGAACTGGGCGAGGCAATAAAAATCGCCCAAGACAAAATCCACCTGGGTAGGGACTACCTCTCATCAAGGGGCATTGACATGAAAACCGCCAGGCGATTGGGCCTGGGTTTCGGGGTCCAAATCAAACCCAGCCAGGTCCACCTTGCCACCATCCAGGCGGCCAGGTCGGCCGGGTTGATCAACGATGACGGATACTGGCGCTGGAATAGCGGTATCATCTGGGCCGAGCCACCTGAAAATCCGTTCTTTGTCCAGATCAGAACGACCCGGCCCGAAAGAAAGTTAAAGTACATGACGCACGGGCCAATTGTCCAACCCGCAGGGAGTTGGCTCGTACCCCTCGTGGATCCCCAGAAAATTATCCTGGTCGAGGGGCTTTTCGACATGATCGCCCTCAACCAGGTCTTCCTGGACGAAGCCCGCCAGGCCGTTGCCCTGGCAGTGCTGGGAACTTCTCCCAGCGAAGCCTCGGCCAGGGCTATAAAAAACCTGACCGAAGGAAAGGAGGTGATTATCGTTCCCGACCCTGATGAGGGCGGGAAGATTATGGAGAACAATCTTAAGCGCATTTTGCCTGAAGCCCGAGTTGTCTTCCCACCCGCTAACCTTGACCCCGATGAGGCGGTGCTCGAGGGTTGGCGGCCCATCTAAACCATCTCCAGGATACCCCAGTCAACAGGCTCACGGGCGTGGACACCCACGCCCGTGAGTTTTTTGCCGGCCAGAAAAGAAGGAGGAAACATGAAATGCACTATATGCTCATCAGAAACCTGTGTGGAGTACTCGATGCGGTTGTCTACCGCTATGCATATGCACTTGCCAACCGTACCTGTATGCCTTGAATGCGCCCGCTCACGCGAATTCCTTTCTCTCGTTTTTAACTCTTCTTCCACGCCTCATCATGTTTTTCCCGAGATTTTTCCCGAAAATTCCGTCGGCGGTCTCGACCAACCTATCGTCATAACCGGAAACTGCCTTATCTGTGGTCAAAAGACCGCATTCAAAGCCCTCGGACAGAGCCTCTGCCTCAACCACCTCGACCCATACGGGGTTTTTGTGGCTGCTGTAGCCACGTACGGGCTCATCTATGAAATCTTGTCCGCGTGGACCTACTTCGGCAAGCCAAGCGCTGAACAACTGTTCCGGGTTATGTCGCCGACCATTAAAAACCTGGAATCCCGCTTGGTGGACATTCCAAGGGCAATGATCGCCGATCTATTCTTCAAGACCATCATGGCCGCAATTGACATAGAAGGGAAGAGGGAAATATGACCAACTCGCTACCCATCATCCACAATGACCAGGTGGCCGTCGCTTGCCACCTGGTCATTCTTGAAAATAACTTTTATATCCTCGCCCTTCTTGCATCGGGAAATTACCAGGCCCTGAAAAGTCTCAGGGCCTCAATCATCAAGGGCGAGAGTCTGAAACTCCTGGAGACAAAAAACAAGAGCGGAATCTACGTTGTCCCCAGTGATTCACTGGTCGTCCGCCTAACCCCCGATCTTGTTGCTTTTGACCGTCGGTTCCAGAGGCTCCACGCCGATTGGGACCACTTCTTTGTCCTCGGTGAGGAAAATCTCCTCAGCGCCCTCGAGCACCACTTGAGAGTGCCTTTCCGGTTGGACTGGGGAGAAAGAATCATCCTATCAGGCCGGGAACGCGGCCTAATCACACCTCTTCGCGTGATCGGCCAAGAGCGCCTCTCTGCCCTCAAGGTTCAAAACAACCCAAGGGAGTGGGCAGATGTTATCTCAAGAATAGCAAAGGAGGATAAATCATGAGATTGGAGGCACAGAAGAAGGTTGGGTATTACCCAACCCAACCGGAAGTACTTGAAGAACTGAAACGCATCCTTTCTCCCGTTAGCGGGTCGGGAACATTTACTATTCTCGACCCGTGCTGTGGGGACGGCGTGGCGCTGGCCGCTTTGGCCAGCCATATAAGAAACTACCGCGGAGGATTGCGGTGGGTTAAGACGTTTGGCGTCGAGATCTCATATTCACGCGCCGAGGAAGCCCGCCAGCGATTGGACGTTGTCCTCAACGCCCCCGCGCAGGAATGCGAGTTTACCCCACAAGCATTTTCCTTATTGTTCCTGAATCCTCCATATGATACGGATGATTCGGGAAAACGGCTGGAATTGGTTTTCCTGGAGAAATTCACCCCCGCTCTGATCAAGAGAGGCGTGTTGGTATTGATCATCCAGGAAAAGACACTCGCTGAGGTGGAGGACTTCCTTATAGAGAATTACGCCAGAATCACCATCTGGCGTTATCCCCAAGATATCTATAAAGAGTTCAAACAGATCGTTATCCTGGCCGTTAGGGATACCCCCGAGAACGATCAGTCCCCTCTCTTCATTAGGAATTTTCCGATCAGAGAACGGTACTACATCCCTGAGGGCAAGGATGATAACGCGGTGATATACCAAAAACCATCACCGCCTTCATTCAACCTGTCCACCTATGTTGGTAGACTTCAGTCCACCCCACCGACCATCCAACCCATTGTCCCCCTCAAGAAAGGGCATCTTGCCCTGATTGTCGCTTCTGGCATCGTCGGGACAATCGATCTCGGCGATGCACTTGTAAAAGGGAGAACAATCAAGCGGGTCATTGAAGAAGAAGAAGAAGGGGAGGAGGAAAATACTCGCAGAGAAAAGGTTATCAATGTCCCGGAGGTAACCCTTCTGGACACGAAAACCGGCGAGGTCCAGTTCATCGAAACCGATCACGACCTCGCCGTTCTTTTCGAGAAACACGGCGCTGCCATTGCCGCCCAAGCAGCCCGAAAATTCCCTCCCCTGTTCGACGGGAAAATCCCCGCCGATGTGGAGAAAATCCTTAGTGGCCTGGGGAAATGGCGCAAGCCCTTACCCGGCCAGAAAGAACCCGGCCTCCTTACCAGTCAGAAAATTGCCGCCACAGGGCTGGCCAAGGGTCTAATAACAAGAAAACGCTTGGTCTTCCAGGCAGATATGGGCTGGGGTAAAACAACCGTTGCCCTGGCCGTCGCGGAAATCCTCCAGGCCTATCCAGTCCTGGTGCTCTGCCCCCCTCACCTCACGGAAAAGTGGAAACGTGAGGCAAAGGAGGTGCTTGGGCCGGATGTGATCGTGGAGGAAATACGCTCCATCGGTAAACAGAATGACCTGGAAGTGTTTCTTTCCAGGTCAAAAGGGAAAAAGGCCATAGCGGTCGTTGCTTCCACCTCCGCAAAAATGGGTGGAGGGTGGAAACCAGCCGTGGCATACCGAAATAAGTACAAAAAAGACAGCCACGTCTGGTGCCAAAAATGCAACGCGCTTAATACCGTGGTTGCCGGCAAATACACCTGCTGGCGCTGCGGTCACGAGGCCTTCCATCGGGGAGGGGTGAACAATACTAAAACTCCCGTTTGCCCTCACTGTGGGCAAAATGCCCCTGAGGGTTGGGAGAAAAAACCTACCCTCTGCCCTGCATGCCACCGCCCGCTTTTCGTCGTGGCAGAGCGGCGTGAGGCTATCGCAGATTACATCAAAAAGCGACACCGAGGCACCTTTAAATTACTCATTGCAGATGAACTGCACGAGTACAAAGGAAAATCCACAGACCGTGGTGTCGCTTTTTACCGATTAGTCAAATCCACCAAATATGTCCTCGGTCTCACCGGGACATTTTTTGGTGGGAAGGCTTCAACGATTTTTCACCTTCTCGCCCGTATGGACGAACGTCTATACGGGAAGTACGGGTTTCAAGAGCAAGAATGGGTCGAGACCTACGGAAATGTAGAACGGATAACAAAGGAAAAGAAGGAACGATTTGGATACTACACCCGCATTACCCGCCGAAGTCTCACCGTTGTCGAGAAACCCGGTGTGTCTCCGAAAATTCTACCGGAGATCATCGACAGGACACTTTTTGTGTCCATGGATGATCTCGGTGAGAAATTGCCTCCCTACTCGGAGGCAACAGTTGAAATAACTCCAGATCCTGTTTGGCATCAAGAATACAGCCGGATGCTGGACCGTCTCAAAGATATGGCCCGCTCCGACCGCTCATGGCTGTCTTCTTTTTTGCAGTGGGGCCTCTCACGCCCAAACTCCGTATTCCGCGAAGAACGAGTGACGCGAGGATACGGAGAAGACGGACCCGTAATCATGACCCTGCCGGCCTACCCTGACATTTCACCAAAGGAGCAGTACCTCCTTGACCTCGTCAGGGGAGAGGTGTCGGCCGGACGCAAAGTCTTGGTCTACGTCCGGCAGACCGGGGTGCGGGACATTCGTTGTCGCCTCGCCTCGGTGCTTTCGGGCTTCAGAGTTGAAACCCTCTCTGAGGAAATCGCCCCCCGAAAGCGGGAAGAATGGATCAAAAGGGTGGCGGCGGAGTTGGATGTTCTAATTACCAACCCCGAACTAGTCAAAACAGGCCTTGACCTCATCCAATTCTCGACGGTGGTCTTCTACGAGCCTGTCTACAGTCTCTACACCCTGTGGCAGGCTATGCGCCGAGTCTGGAGACTCGGCCAAAAGAATGAGGTCAAGGTTGTGTTTCCCATATACAAGAACACCATGGAGGAGACAGCCCTAAATCTCATCAAAGCCAAAGCTTCCTCCGCCGGTTTCTTGTACGGCGAAGACCTGGCCATCGAGAGCATGGACGAAGACATCGCCGGGAACATCCTCCGGCAACTTGCAAAGGTTTACCTCGATGGAATTGAGGTCCCAACCCTCGAAAGCGTCTTTGCCAATGGGAAGATCGTGTCTGCCTCTCCCGTTCCCCCTGCTCCAACCCCGACTACAGCCAAGCCGGAACCTGTCCGGCTTAGCTGGCAGGAATGGGCCGCGGCCAGGGGAATTGCTATCCAGCGGGAAAGCCGACGGAAGCCATCGGCGACATTCTCTCTGCCTTTGTTTGAGCAGCAGTAGAAGCGGCAGAAAACCGCCGCTTCTACTGCAACTAGAAAAGGAGGCTTATGGTCAGAATCGCTGAAAGCCCGGACATTCTCATAATCGCTTCTGGAGGTTAAGGATGCCGAACTGGGTCTTAACCAACCTAAAGATCGCCGGTGCTGAACTCCCAGATTTCCTCGCAGAACTCTTTGGTGCCGAGACAAAAATCGGCATCAAAAACGTGCGTCTGCTTGAATCTTTCCTTCCCACTCCTGAACTTTCCAGCGAGGAAAACGGGCTCCCGGCTTGGTATACATGGCGTCTCGAAAATTGGGGGACAAAATGGGACGCCGTAATCAAAAACATTGAGATCGATATTGCGTCTCGCATGCTTTCAATCACATGCGAGTTCGCAAACTCGTTACCTATAGAGTGGGCGTTGACCGTATCCAAAAGATACCCCTCTCTTACCTTCACGTTCGATGAGGTGTGGGAGGAAACGGGTTTGTTTTGGGGACATATCGCAATTGGAAACGGAAATGTCATCGACGACCAGATTCATATCGATGATGAAGCCAATGAGGTTGACATAGACTACCACGCATCGTTATCATGAAGACATGGGACGAAGAATTACGGCCCCCCACTTCCGCTACGAAGAATCTATTCCGCTACACATCGTCATTGCTATTCCACAAGATGGACAACCGGTTATCAGTCTCTGGGCGGCCAAGAGCGAGAACGAGATCATCGACAACATCAGCGCCCAGGATCAGTATCGTGGCGCATGGGTGGCCGTAATCTCGCTGTTCGACCTCCTGAGAGAGGCGGCCAGCAACGACAATGAGGTCACAAAGATCATCCGGGAGGTCAAAAAGTACCTGCTGTAACGGCAAACTCTCGAAGTATCAGAGAGGCGGTGCTCGAGCACCGCCTCTCTGTTATTTTCCAAAAAGGGAAGGAGGTGAAACATGAAAGGGCACCTTGTTTGGTGGGCTGTACCAGACGATGTTCTGGTCGCCTTCGATAAACTGAAATCGCTTGGGCTTGCGTCCCCTCCGCCGTTGCAGGCGTGGCAAAAGGCAACGACCGTCGCCGCATTGGCGATGAGGGAGGAGTTTGAGGGATATAGGATCACACTCCGGAAAGTAGCAAACACGAAGAAGCAGTTTTTGGCGGAGGTGATCCGCGATATTCCCGACAAGGAGAAGCGCGTCATCACTATCCCCCTTATCGCCGCAGAGTTTTTGCAGTCCGGTGCCACCTATGAAATTTTGTCCACCGCACCTAACGATATACAGTGCGAGGCCATCATTGAAAAAATTGATCTCTGCTACCAAGACGCACTTAACTACGCCGATGCCCAGGATCTGCGTCGGCACATCCGTAGGATGCTCCTGGATGCTCTCCTGGGGGCGCCCGTTCGCAAAACCGGAGGGCTTTACTTCATCCCCGCAAACATCCGTTCTGCCCCTGCGGTACCCGAGGTTCTGTCAGATATCCGCCAAGCCCTAAAGTCTTCGGACGAGAGAATTGAATTCTCGTACGTCCGGATCCTGGACGACGAGGAAGCTGCCCTGAACGATATCAAGAAGTCAATCTTTGACTTCCTTATCCAGGAACTCAACGACCTAAAAGCCTCGTCGAAAAACCTCAAATCCCCCAATGTCAGGGGGGAAAACAAAAAGGCAGCGCTTCAGGCCGCCTTTGAGAAATATAAGACCCTGGCCTCAAGGGTCGAGGTCTACAAAGAAACATTTGAATCCAACTTTGAGGTGATCGCTACGGCTTTGGAGCAAACTTATCAAGACCTCCTTGACGCCCTTGATGCCCTCCCCGTCTCTGTCCCCCAAACCCAAGACACATTGTTTACCCTCTAAAAGAAAAGAAAGGAGGAAATCCGCATGTACATAAGGCTTTCAAACCGTTACATTTCTACCCAAGCGCCCGGTGATGCCCGCCTCGCCGGACAGACGTTCCTGACGAACCATTGCCCGAACGGGACCGAGGTCACGACCGACGATTTGATCGAGAAAATCTCAAAAATTGCCCACGAGATCAAATCTCGTCTGGCCGGCATGGAAGAACCGGTTCAGGCGCTCCTGACCGCCGCCTGCGCCGGTGAGCACGTCTTTTTGGTCTCCCCCCCTGGAACGGCAAAGTCCACCCTGGCTCGGCTTTTCGCAGAAGCCGTTGGCGGACAATCCTTCCGGATTGTCCTCAATCCCGCAACCGGAATGGAGGATCTCTTCGGGCCCATCGATGCCCTGGAGTTCCAGAAAGGCCGATGGGTCCGCCGCTGGAGCGGTCTTGCGGTGGCCAATGTGGCCATCCTCGACGAATTCTTTAAGGCCAGCCCACAGGTCGTAAACATGCTCCTCGATGCCCTCGAGGAGCGTATGATTTCCACGCCGGAGGGGGATGTCCAAATCCCTCTGGTCACCGCAATTGCCGCCTCGAACGAGATCCCTTCGCAACGTGATTATGCCGCTGCCTGGGACCGTCTCACCGTAAGACTGTCCGTCCCGCCTCTACGCGATGAGGAGGTTTTTCGTGCTCTACTCGCCGCCGAGGGTATCCGTAATCCTATTCCGACCGTTTCGTCGGCGGATGAGATCAGACTCATCGCAGGGCTGAATGATTATCTGGCCCTGGAGGAAGGACGTAGCAACACCGAAATCATCGAGGCGCTACTGGACATAAAAAAGCACCTCGACGAGAACGGAATCTTTGTGTCCAACCGCCGCTGGGTCAAGTCCCTCCGAGTCGCCCGCGCCAGCGCAACCCTGGCGGGGCGGGACAAGATAAGCATCAAGGACCTCTCGGTCCTGCGGTGGACGCTCTGGGGGCGTCCCGAAGATGAAACCGACATCCGAGAATTCATCCTTGGTTTGACCGATCCGCTGGCAGGCCAGGTTATTAAACTCGAGGTTGCCCTCGCCGAACTCCGCGAGCGACTGCAACGGGCAAACCGCAACGAGGACAAACTCGACGTTGCAGCCCAGGCCCGGCGGATCAAAAAAGAGGCCAAGGCTATTGTGGATGGCAATCAGGAGTATCAAGCACGGATCGGAACCGTCATCACCGCAGCGGACGAGATCATCAACGCCGTCATCGACTCAATCTAACTTGTGGAGGTGACAGATGAACCTGATCCGAAAGTTTTTGAACCTCCGCTCTGTCTTCCAGACCGGCGTCTTCGACGCCGAAGACTGGCGGGAGGTTTCGGAAAAGGAAATACCGAAACTTCAAGATCTGAACCGGGAAGCCGCCCAAATCTATGGGGGCAACCCGGTTCAAGATCTATTCCTGTCGCTCTATAAGCGCTCTCCGCAACTCCTCGATAGAGTTGATCCTGATCTTTCACCGCTTAAACGTTTCTTCGAGATTCTCGTTGAGGTACCGGGGTTTCGTTCCCTCAGGGAAACCGTCGGTCAGGACAAAATCCTGGCCGGCATTGCGGCTTCCAATTACGGGGAGGTTTTTGAAAACATCCCTGAAGAATTGAAGGAAGCCATGAAAGACGCCAGGCAGAAGGGGGAATCCCTTCAAACCAAAAGGCGTCAATACGAAAGTCTATCCGAGCTTCTTGGAGAGGTTACCGATAAGCCTGAAAAAATGCAACAAATTCAACAAGAAATCGAAAACCTTTCCGAGGAGATTTCCGCCACAGAGAAGGCTTTCGTCGAAGCCATGGAAAACCTCAACCATACCCTTGACAATCCCAAAATCAAGGGCATGGTCAAATTAGCGGGGGTTAATGCCGCTAATGATGCCAAAGAAGAGGTCAAATCCACAGCGAGCCTCGCCAGAGGCTTTGACCTTGCCGCCGGCGGCAACCCCCAGAGGGTTGACCCAGAGTCCATCCGGGCCGTCAAAGAACTCGTGACAAAATTCCCGGAGTTTGCCCGGATCAAGGATTATCTGGGACGACTGAAACCAATTGTGAACGCCCAAGAGTCAAAATCGCCTCACGGACGTTCATACATGACAGGATTCTTCCGACGGGGCCTGGACTTTACAAGCCTGGCCTCGTCAGAACTGGTGCGTTGGGCCTCCGGCAACCCAGCGCTACAAACGGATTTCCTAATCCGTTTGGCCCAAGGGGAACTGCTTCACAAGAAATTCGAGCAGGAACCCCAAGGGCGAGGCCCGATCATTATATGTCGGGACGAATCGGGGTCCATGGAAGGCTCCAAACATGCCCTGGCCGTGGCTATCGAATGGGCCCTTGCCGAGGCATGCCGGCGGGAGGGCCGAGGGTTTACCTCGATCTGTTTCTCCGGCCCAGGGCAGATGCGGGAATGGACCATGCCCGATCATTACGATCCCGAACAACTCATCGCACACCTCTCCGTCTTTTACGGAGAGGGGACTGAGCCTGAACAGGCTATCAAACGGGCCCTGGACATTGCTACTGAGAAACAGAATCAGGGCCCGGACATTTTGATCCTCACCGACGGCTACCACACCCCCCTGTCATCCGATCTTCTGAATCGGATACGGAACGCAAAGACCCACTTGGGTCTGCGAATCTATGTGGTGGTCATCAGTGATACCGGCAATGTTGACACGGCCCGAGATTACGCCGACAGCATCTATCGGGCCTCAACGGGGATACCCGATCTCTTCTCAAAGATCATTTAGCAGAAAGGAGGAACTCAGTCATGACCCAAAACCAAAACTCGTTCGAATCCATTCTTGAATCCCTATCAACCCCCTTCTCAGAAGGGGAGATCGAGTGGAAACCGCAGGCCCTGAGCGCAGATAAGAAACGCGCCCTGGCCGCAGCCTACGTGGATATGCGGTCCTATCAAGACCGCCTGGACCTCGTGTGCCCGGACTGGATTTCTTCGGTGCAGTTTATGATGACCGAGAAGAAGGTGGCGGCCGTTGTCTCCTTGACCATCGCCGGGGTTACCCGCGTCAACGTGGGCGAGGCTTCTCTGGACGACGAGAACGCTTTCACCGCGGCCTATGCCCAGGGGTTCAAGCGGGTGTGCTCCGATTTCGGCCTTGGGCGCTACCTGTACCGCCTGCCTCAGGTGTGGTGCGATTACGACGAAAAGCGTCGCGCCATCATCGGCGCACCCGAACTGCCGGATTGGGCCCTGCCCGAGGCTGAGCGGCTGGCCCGCCAAGCCGACAAGAACAATGGAAAATCTGCTCGTCAAGCCCAGCAAACCCAACCCGTTGCCCCAGCGCCTGAAGGGGGGTTGGTTCTCAAAAGCGGAAAGTTTCAAGGGAAGTCCCTTGAAGCGGTCTGGGAAAGCGGCCAGGAGGGGGTCAATTACCTCAAATGGCTTGCAAACCTTGACGGAAAGGGTTTTGTGCCGAAGACGGACGAGCAGAAAAGCCTCCAGTCCGCCGTCCAAAAGTTTGTCTCCCTCAAACTCTCCTAACCTTACCTTCACCTTCGTGCACACCCAACTCTGCCGGGCAGGACAAGCCCTGCCCGGCAGTTTCTCGGGTAGGCTTGTCTTGCTTGAAACAATGACTTGGCGATCGTTTAACTCTACTTCGCCGAAGTCATTCGGCAGAAAGGAGCGCAACTATCCGAAGACATCTCTCTCGTCGCGAAGATAATCAAGGAGTTAAAAGACAACCTATGAAGTGGAACAAAGTAAAAACAATCATTGTCCCCGCCTATGGGGACTTAAGCGCACATGTGATCTCCCTCGACATTCAAAAAGCACGAGAGATTCTTTCCTTGCAAGAATCTCTCCAAAGGATGCCGGAATCTGTCCATTACTTAGGCGTCGCTGCGAATGTATACCCCCTTGATTATCTCGATGTGGACCCTGAGACCGGCAAAAAAGAACATGCCCTCCGAAACGGCATCCTTGAGTACATTATGATCGATGGCGACCTTTTTGGCCTCTCTGAGGGCCTCTATCCAACCGGCTATATTTTGGTGTCCACCAAAAAAATCGTGACCGCCTATGAAAATTCCGAATCCGGGGACATTTCTGAATTAATACGGCTCTATCGCCAACCAAAACGCCAACTAAAAGAAGGAGGAAAAATGGACAAGGTTATTAATCTCTTTAAGGGCGCCTGGTGGCTTTTTGCCCTGGCGCTTTTGCCCGTCTCGGTTCATCGTCCGGCGCTGCGTGTTCTGTACGCAGTGACCCGGAACGAGGATCTACTGGCCGGGATCAATGCCCGGAACGACGAAGAGATCATGCCCCTTGCCATTGAACACTATTTGGCCGGCAAGGGGCATGATCTGTCCTTTCTCTACGACTAGGGCCAGACCAGACCAGACTAGAAAGGAGGAGCGGCGGGGATCGACCCCCGCCGCAAATTTTTCTATGACTCGAACCGCAACCCTTTCCACGACCTTCTTCTTTCTCTTGTTCCTCTCCGCCGCCCTTGCCCTCGCCTTCTCATTGCCGTATATCGGCGACGTCGCCAACGCAGTTAAGGCAGTGTCGCTTTCGGACCACGCCGTACAAAAGCACGGCGGCGACGCATTCGATGCCCTCGACTGTGCCCGCAAGGCCGTCAACGCTTCCATGTTGGTCGGCCTCAGACGATCAGATGGGCGCATAGCAATCGCATGTCAGGCTGAGAAAAAATTCTTCGTCCTGATCTTTGGGTCAGATAAAGGGAATGTAACTGCATTCCCAAAAGAAACCGCTAAGACCCTCCAGGAAGTTATCGACTATCTCCGTCGAACGGGCTACAAAAACCCGGTCTCCTGGGGGGAAATCCAGAAATTGATTCACTAGAAAGGAGGTTGCTATGGAGAAATGTCCCGTTTGTAATGGAAATAGCGAGACATGCTGGCGCTGTGATGGAATCGGCATCGTGGCATCAAGCATCTTTGCCGAGAATGCCACCAGCAAGTATGGATTCAACGACTCCGACAGCCCGATCTCCCCGCTCGTTGAGAAAGTTCGATTGTTTCTCAAAGAAAAACTTGGCCGTGAGATCGAGTATTTCGGAGGCGGTCTTCATAACAGCGCTCTCGATGTCTCCCCTGAGGACATCGAAAACCACTTGCCTTATCCGATCCTCCGCAAAGCGGATCAGATCACCGAAATGTTTTACTCTCTCCTCGAATTCTCCCACTGCTTTAACCCCTGGGAGGATCGGTCGCAAGTGCTGAACATTGTGGTGCCGGCCGAACAATACGGCATGGCACCGGCGTTTGGCGAGGGGTATCTCGCCATTAACATCAATAAGGCGGATATTCCGGAGATCAACCTCTGGAAAAAACTCATGACGGATCATGCCCTTCCCGGCGTTTCGGCGGTCGAAATCGAATACGCACGGGTTGGTTTCATCGATCCAGATGAGCACCTCTACAACAAGAATATTGAACGTTTAGACATACCGCCAGATCAAGGCTACATCATCGCAAACTACAATGGTCACATTGAGCCTGGCGGGGTCCTGGTAGTTTGTGATACAGGCATCTTTGCCCGATTCGAAAATTACGAGAGCCAGGATCTCACCGAAATCTTTGCAGCCCTCTCCAACTAAAACCGACCTGGTCCCGCCCCGTTACCTTCCGGGGCGGGACTGATTTCCCTATCACCAAAGAAAGGAGGACAACTATGAATCTCACCGTAAACAGGAGCGAATTAACAAAAGCGCTTAGCATAGTCGCTCGCGCCGCGAATCCCAAGGGGTACCTTCCTATCCTTGGGAACATTCTTCTTTCCGCCGATAACGATGGCAAACTGCTCGTCGCGGCAAGCGATCTTGAAACCACCGCTACCTACCAAGTTTCGGCGGAGGTCGCCGAGACCGGAAAAATTACCATCCCTGAAAACGTCATCACCGATCTTCTAAAAGTCATTAACGGCGATAAAGTCCACCTGCACGCCCTCAACAATCGAGTCCTGGTTGTGGAGGACTCGGAAAGCAAGGCCGAAATCAGGGGAATTCCTGCCGACGAGTTTCCTCCCTTGCCCGAAGCCATTGAAACTATGACCTCATTTGAGGCCGCTGAGTTAAAGAGGGCATTGCTTCAAACTACCTTTGCGGCCGAAAAGAACGGCCTGCGCCCCACGTTGGAAGGTGTTCTTGTTGAATCCGTCAATGACCACGCCACTTTTGTGGCCACCGACGGATTCCGGCTCTCGGTGGTCCAAAGCACGGCAAAACTCTCTGAAGGTAAAAGCTTTATTCTCCCCTCTACCGGCCTTCGGGAACTTGCGAAATTGTTATTGTTGGACAGCGAGGTGTCTATGTGCACAACCTCGAATAATCAAGTCATGTTCAAGAACCACGCCATGACGTTCTCTATGTCATGTGTGGACGGAAGATTTCCGGACTACAAAGCCGTCCTGGATAACCTGAATTCGTCAACCGTGGTGGTCGTCGAAACCGACCCGCTTCTGGAGGCTTGCCTCCGGGCAGACATTATTATAAGGGAAGAAAATGTGTCACGGCATATTGTCTTTGACATCGCCGTTGACAAAGTCAACGTCAGCGGCCGATCTAAACAAAGCGGATCGGCCGAAACGGATGTCCCGGCACAGGTCAACGGGCAACCAATTAAAATCGCTTTCAACCCAAAATTTATCATCGAGGCATTGAAAGCCGTGAACGGTCCAATCGTTACTATCGAGCTGTCTTCGCCCAATGCCCCCGTGCTAATCCGCAGCGGGGCATTTCGGCATGCTCTCATGCCTCTCACTCCCATTTCGAAAGGAGGAGAGGAAGATGACAACCGGGATTAAGGTGATATTCGGAAACACAACCTTTATCGTGATCAAAATCTCCCGGATAAAAGCCTACACCTGGGAGATTCTGATGAAACTCCCGCGAGGAAAATCGTTATATTGTGCCTATTACGATCCGGTCCACAAGGTATTCATTACCCCTCCCTTTCCCCTAACTCCGTTGGGATGCTAGCATGACAATTGCCAGCATCACCGTCGTCGGCAACGTAGGACGGTTGCCGAAAGAATTCACTGCTCCATCGGGGAAGAAGGGTTACAACTTTTCCGTTGCTGTAAATATCAATAAAGAGGACGCCCAGTGGTTTGAGATCTTTGTCTACGGCTTCGAAAACCTCAAACCCTATATTGTCCCGGGGCGGCTTATCTACGTGTCTGGGGTCCCTCACCCTCGCACCAGAAGTGACGGGACCCCGTACATTTCGATCTCAGCAACGGAAATTACCTTGCTGGGCCGGAAGCCAGAACCAGAAGTTGAGGACAGCCCCTGAGTGTATCAGGGGCTTTTTTTATTTAACCAGCCCCCAACAAGTGTTAGCGACCCAATGAGCCACGGATGCGAATTTCGGCCATAGGGAGACCGGTCTTGGGATTGATCTCACCCTCATCAATGGCCCGAAAGATCACGTCCAGGCCCACATCAAGCACCCAGCGCGCAACGTCGCTTTTGGGTTTTCCTGTCATTTTCATCAATTTCTCAATGCGTTCCTGGGTCTCTTCGGGAATGTTGACCACCAGGGTTGTGGAAAAGATTTTTTGTGAAGGCATCATTTTCCTCCTCCCAATTCTCGAAACAGTTGATGGGCTTCCTCAGGGGCCTCCGGTGGCAAGCAAACGCCGTCGTTCTCAAAAACGGCATTGCCGGCATAGCCGGGCACGCCGAACAGCCACCGGCCAAGAGTGTTAACAGGTACCGGATTGCCATGATCATCCCGACCGGTTACCGGGGGATGAAGTGTTATCGGTAGGTGATATAAGGGATGAGAACGCGCAAGTTCACGTGCCGTCCACTTATTGATCCCTGAGCCAATAAAAATAAAAGTTCCGAGACGCGGAGGACTGGAACGAGCAGGAAGATCGGGCATTTCTTTTTGCCTCCAAGGATAATATGTTACGTATATATTATAGCATCCACATTGCCGTTTTTCCTCGGTTTTTATAGGCGACAGTTCACTAAGGGGGCTATAATCAAAGCATCCACACGATATACCCCGGAAATAAACATGCCCATACCTAGAATCGCTTCGGTCACCCCGCTTGAAGACAAGAAAATCCTGGTCGAGTTTGAAAACGGCATTTCCAGGGTTTATGACTGCACGATTCTACTGAATACTAAAGGCTTTGAGGTGCTCCGTGATGACGCGTTTTTCGGCCAGGTCCGGGTTTCGGTTGACGGAAGACGCATTTTCTGGGCCGATAAACTAGGCTTGAGCAGTGAGGAGATCTGGAAAAACGGCATCCCGGTACAGTTACTCAAACCCAATGAGATTACTCTTGCCGACGCTGCCGAAAAATACGCCCTCCCCAAGACCGTTTTGCTGAAGTGGATCCAAGCAGGCGTCATCCACGTAATTCGCCGCCAGGGACAGATGTTTATCCTCGACGACAATGAAGTCAGAGAGCGCGCGGCGTACTTCTATGAGCGGCGACGCGAGGCAGGGGGCAAAAAGATTCGCGTCTTCGACGCTAAGGGCAACCCCATCGTGTCCCCAAAACCCAAGAATCGCTCCTAGAGGCGGTTGACAAAATAAATACGCCGTGCTATCCTAAACATCAGTGAACCTTGTCAACCTGTCCCGCTAAAAGAATTCCTCCCGGAAGCGCGACCTTCCGGGAGGAATGGGGCAAGTGGGGTGACACTTGCAATTGGTATTATAGAGTGTCCCCCAACGAGCGTCAAGTCGGTTGGGTTTTTTTGTTTTCTCTGGAGGACACATGACTCAAGGCGTTCCCGTAGAGATCGTCGCTCGCAACCTGGAACAAGAATACTCTGTCCTGCCGCCCGCCATCAGCCTCAACCGGGTTCTCAATACCATCCCGGTACTCACTCATGCAACCGCTGTGCTCGGCGTGGGTACAGATTGTGTCCCCATTCTCTGGGATGCTCAGGGAGGCAAAAATCTCCTGGTCATCGGCGAAGGGCTGATTTTGCCCTGGCAGGTGCTGGATGCGGCGCGGGTCTCGCTAGCACAAAACAATACCCGCCACCTGGTGGAACTCACCTGGGTCACGGCGCGAGAGCGCCCAGGGGAATACGGGAGCACCACGGTGGTCAGCCCGTATGAGCGCACGTTGGAGCAGACGCTCCGGCGTCTGGCCGACCTGGTGGATCGCCGGCAGCACGGGCAGAATCGGGGGGCCGTGCAGGTGCTGATCCTGGACGACCTGGCGCAGGTGCTGAAAGCCGATGTCGAGGCGCACTGGGCGTTGGAGTTTGTGCTTGAGCGCGGCGCGGGTGTTGGCGTCCAGGCCCTGGCGGCGGTAGACAGCAGCACCCTGACCCGCCGTCCGGTCAAGGGATGGGACGGGCGATTTGGGTTGGTGCTGCGTCAGAGAGAGGGTGAAGCAGTGTTTGCTACACCAAGAGGCGCTCTGATGCCGGTTGAGGTTTAGGTGAGTGGGGTTATGCGGAATGGGCTTGCGTTTCTCATCGTGGCTTTGCTGGTAACGGCCTGTGCGCCGTCAGGCTACTACGCGCCGACGGATCCGGTGAGCCTGCGCGCCACGGCGCAGGCGTTCAACCACCTGGCCGAGGCTTATAACAGCCTGGCCGGGCAGGCCGAACTCAGCCGCAGGGCTACCGAGCAGGCCTACCAGGCGCAAATCACTCAAACCGCCCAGGCCTACCAGGCCACGGCGCAGTATCTCAACCTGCAAGCGACCCGGCAGGCCGTGGACGCCACGGCGACCGCCAACGCCATGCTTCTGGCCGTGCAGTCCTATCAAGCCACGGCTACCCTGCAAGCCCTGGAACGCAAGGCGCAGGAAGAGCAGCACGCCGCCGAGGTCGCACGGCAAAAAGCCATGGTGCAGTCCATCCTTGAAACGGCCATTGTCTTTCTGGCGCTGGCCGCGCTCGTTGCGCTGTTTGTTATCTTCCTCTACCGCCTGCTGGACGCCTACGTGCGCTGGCAGGAAACGCGGCGCTCGATCATGATCAGCCCGATTGGGGTACTGGTGGTGCGGCGCGATGGCATGCCGCCGGTACACGTGGAGGTGCTCCAGCCCAAACCCGAACTTCCACAAGGACAGACGGAAGCGGAGGCCGGCGAGGAAGACGTTGATCTCGACTGGATCCCCTATCGGGTCGGGGATCAGATCGTCGGATTTGTCAAACCGGAGTGGCGACAGAAGCGCGAGGACCCAAACAAGCGTTTGGCACTGCGTCTCCTGCGTGAAGCCATTCAGAAAGCCGGCGGAGATGCCGATTATATACCCGGCTGGCGGGAACTGGGCTGGCCGGCGGAGACCTGGACGAGGGCAGTGGCGCTACTGCGTCCCTATGTCAATCCCGTTCCCGGGCGAGGCGGCGGGACGTTCCTGGTGGGGGAGTATCGGACGCTGGCCGAACTCTACAACGCCCTGGGTGCGCACAGGATCACCCTATCCCTCTCCCCTGCCCCAACGGAGGTGGCCTGAATGTTCGCCGAACAGAACGGAGAACGAAACCGAACGATACCGAACGAAACGAAACAAATCTTCCAGGAGAGCACGATGACCGAAATGCGCTTCAATCCGTATCAGGTGCGGCGCGCCGGGCTGTCAAGCACACAGGAAGCCAAAATCTTACGCTATCTGGCCCAAGGGCCAACCGACCGAAAAAGCCTGGCCCGCCTGTTTGACCTGCGCCTCGCCGAACGCCTGGAACATCTCGGATTGATCGTTTACCGCGACGGACAAGTGCAAATTACCGATAAGGGCCTGGAAACACTGAAGCAATGCATAGGAGATGGTCGTGGGCAGAGTGTGGCGTAAGAGAATGCGTATGTTTCTCTTGGTACGGAGTGAAGATGTGTCAGGCGTATCAGGTACCGGGATTGTGGCCGAGGGGGTGGAGTTTTCGGATGGGACGGTGGCGATGCGCTGGCTGCGGCATCCGTTCAGCGTGGCCTTCTACGGCTCGATCCAAGACGTACTTGCCATTCACGGGCACGGCGGAAAAACACGAGTGAAATGGCTTCATGAGAATCATTATGAGCAAGGAGTACGATATGGACAAGAAAAAACTCGTATGGCGCGTCTATCGGATTGAATCCGAGAATGATCTCAAGCGCGCCATTGCACAATACCATACCGTCACAGGAATAAGTCCTGCGTTGGCCCAGGTAAGCGAAAAAGCACCAGATGACATATTGACCTGGATAACGGCTTGCAAATTGGAGATCGTGAAAGCGAAAAATGTCCTGCCGCGTGATGTATGGCTGACCCACACTCACCCGCAAGGCGGCAACCAGAACTAAAAGGAGGGCTTGTCGATGAAGGTCTTCGCGTTCATCAACCAAAAAGGTGGGGTAGGCAAAACAACCTCAGTGGTTACTCTGGGCAGTGGTCTGGCCTTGCGGGGCTATAAGACCCTGATCGTAGATTGTGACCCCCAAGGACATGTGGCCACGCAATTGGGGTTACCCAAATCCCCTGGACTGCGGCGCTGGTACTACGACGAAGAACCTCTCGAACAGGTCGTCGTGCAGGTGCGCGATAACCTGATGGTCATCACCAGCGACAAAACCACCGACCGGGTGCTCGGACGCATGCGGGAGGAACAATGGGGAGCCGCCGAGTTCGCCGACCGACTGCGCGAGGAAATCGCCGCCATGGAATTCGACGCCGTACTGCTCGACCTCGCCCCCAGCCTCAACCACCTGCAAATCGCCGCCATGCTCGCCAGCGATTACGTCATCATCCCTACCCGCCTGCGCTATACCGATCTCGACGGCGTCAACGAAATCACCCGCTCGATCTCCGAAACGGCCCGCCGCTCCCGCATGCCCGGACGCTATTTCCTCCTACCCACCTTCTTTGATCGTGTGACCCGCGAAACCCACCAGCGGCTACTGGAATTGGTCAACGCCTTCGGAAAGCAAGTCTTGCCACCTATCCCCCAAGATGTCAAGATCGCCGAAGCACCTGGACGTGGGATGACTATATGGGAATATGCTCCGCAGTGCTCAGGCGTAAAAGGATACCCCAACGGCAGTGGAAAGACCATTGGTGGGTATGAGGTTATTCTGGATGAATTGATCCGTTTGATTGAAAGCACATGAGGTGGTGCGATGGCCAAAGAAAAAGACAAAGGCGAGTACCGTCCTGCTATACAACCGATCCCCCCGGTGGATGAACAGGTGGCCGAGATCCTCTCCGAGCGTCAGCGCCACTTCGACGAACTGCGCCTGAGTAAAAAAGAACGGGAAGCACTGGCAAAAGCCCGGAGGAAAGAAGAGGAACGGAAGCGCAAAGAGAAAGCCCGTGCCTTGGCCCGGGAAAAAAACCGTGTCACAACCTATCTTCCTACAAACCTCATCGAAACCCTTGAACGCATCGCCGAGGCGGAAGGGGTAAGCGTGTCACAGGTGATCACCTTTTTTCTGTTCGAGATGGTTGATCGCTACGACAGGAAAGAGGTGGGCTTCTGGGGCTTCAAATACCCCTCGCGAACCCCTCGATACCCATGGATTCTGGTTCATCCCAAGGACAGCGAAAGGATGCAGAAAGTTGAGTCGCGGAAAAGTGAAAAATCGCAGTGAAGAGTCAGATCATGGAACGTTCCAAGCCTTTTTATGGAACGTTCCATTAGAACGTTCCACACTTTTCTTTGGAACGCTCTTTTGGAACGTTCCACGATTTTGCCTGGAACGTTCCAACGCTTTTCTAGAAGGGCTACAAGGCCTCTGTTTTAGAGGGGTGGCTATGTTTGTATACCCCCGCCAAAAAGCCCGCTCAGAATGCGTTTAAAAGGGTTGTTATAACAAGTTGCGAGAGAGTTCTATGCTACCCAATGTTTCGCCCGAAAACCTCGACATCCTGCAAAAAAACCGACGCCAGCTGTTTGAAACCTATGGTCTTGAATTGGGCCTTGCAAAACGGGAAGCCGCTTTGCGTAATGTCCTAACACAAGAAGTTGTCCGTAACCTCGTGGTCGAGGGGATTACGACCTGGGAATGCATTGGACACGATGAGATCGTTCTCTGGGACTGCATCGCTCGCCATATTCCCATCGAAAACCACGCCATAAGCGGGAGCGAACTGCGAATGCTGGCCTTCGAGTATTTCCTCCCCAGTCGCTCGGATGAAAACATGGCCGCATATTCCTGGTGGTGGCGTCTGCGGCTGATGCGAAACATCCCAGATCCAGCCCTTTGGCTAGCCCAGAAAGACGAAGAACGAAAACGTCACAAAATAACCGCAAAGATTTTTTTCGAGGTGTTTGGCAAGACGCTGTCACGCGATCCACACGATTACATCCGGATCAACAAGATCATGCGGCATGCCCAAGCTGCCCTTTTGGGGAGGCAAATTGGGGGACGTGTATAATTAACGCACTTGACTGCCGCTGGCGACGGCAGTCAAGTGCGGGGTTGATACTCCAATCTAGAAAGGAGTTGTTATGTGTGCCTTACATCCCCCTAGAAAGGAGCCAAGTATGTTTAATCTCAGTATACCACAACTCTTTGAAGCCGTCCTATCCCAATTCCTGGAAAACCATCCATCCTACAAGACTTGGCTCACCGGAATCCAAAGCGTTCGCTACGACGAAACCAGCCAAACGTTTTACGTCGAACTGACCAACCGCTACGCCAGGGACTGGTGCGAACAGCACGCCGGCGACCAAAGCGATCTGGCTCAAGACCTCGCCAGCGCCTTGGAAACGCCCTGCCACATCCGCTACGTTTACGGCTCAACCGCATCCACCGCAGAGGACATCCCGGACCAAACCCTGACCCTCGAAGTCGAAGAGGACCTCTACAACCGCATCGTCCGACCACAAGCCGTCACCGTCCTGCCCGGCTACTTCCGCCGTTGGATCCCCGTCCTCGGTCCGGAACTCGCCTGGCTCTACGTCGGCTTCTACCAGGCCGCTTATTCCTGCACCATAGGCGGCGAAAAGCACATCGTTGGACACTTCACCAGTGAGCAGATCGCATTTCTGAGCGGGTGCCATCCGGTAACCATTCGCAAGCGCATCCAGAAACCCGAAACATGGCAGCGCTTGAAAGGACTCGTCGAACGCATCGACGCCGGCCAACAACATTGGGTGCGCAAAGAGGACGGACGCCCCCACAAGGCCGCTAACCGCTACCGCATCTACACCTCCCTGCCCCTCACCCCAACCGACGCCATCCGCCTGGAAAACTGGCTCAGGGAGAACATCCCCCAGGGCAACCTTCAAAGCATCCTCAAAGCCCTGAACCATCTCTCCCCCGAGGCCATTTTCGACACCTACCCGACCGCAGAGGGCGAACCTCGAACCATCGAACAGGTGGTCAACACATGTTTCCCCACCATGCCCAAACAGGCCGTCCAGGCCGTCGTGGACACCATCGAAAGCCAACTGCGACCCTCCAAGGACATCATCGTAATCACCCACTTCTTCGTCCAGAACATCCTCCCGCTCCTGGGAGAGGGTCCGGCATGGCTGTATGTCCTCCTGCGCGACCGCTGTTGGGAGGGCGAAAATACGCGCAGCACAACCATCGTCAACGGCGGCTACGCCGAAATCGCCAACTGGCTCGGTTTGTCACGCCCTAAAACCATCTACGAATGGCTCAACGACAAGAGATCTTTGTTTCGTTGCTACGTTAGCGTCGACAAGACCGGCAGTCCTGCTATCGGCGACAAATGGAGCGCACCCCGCAGTTTCAACGTGCTCCTGCATGACATCCCCTTGGAACCCCTGGGGGCTTATAAACTTGGCCTCGATACAACGGCCTATATCCAGCAGACAGGACGATTAGGACTACTTGAACTTGCGCCGGAAGACCTTGAACAACATCCGCAGTTAGCCGCCATCGTTTCAGTTTTGGATGACCTGGTTGGGGCACGAGATGCCGGTGGCGCGAGTGGCACCAATAGGGTGGCGCGTTTGGCACTTTCCGGTGGCGCGAATGGCACCAATAGGGTGGCGCAAACGCTACAAATAGAGTGGCGCGAACGCTACAAATACAGTGGCGCGAATGCTACAAATACGGTGGCGCGAACGCTACAATCCGGTGGCGCGAACGCTACAAATACGGTGGCGCGAACGCTACAATCCGGTGGCGCGAACGCTACAGTTAAATCTCTTAAATCTCTGGTTAAAAGCTCTTTAAGCTCTGGTGTTAATCCACCGCCGTCGCAAAATTCTGCACAAACCGAAAACGCCACCCCTAACGAGGCAACAAATTCGGCGGCGGTAACTTTTACCTGGTCAGTTTTGGATAAATTCAACATCAGCCAGGAAAGCCGGAAAAAGCTCATCGAGTCCAATTTGCAGCCCTGGCACTTTGTGTCCTGGTTGCTTTACGCCTGGAAGAACAACCGCATCAAAAGCCCTGAAGCCTTTGCTATCAGCCAAACGCTGTCCCAACGCAAAGGGGCAGGGGGAATCTACGACCAGTGGGCACAGAATCCAAGTTTGCTAATGCAAGACCTGAGCAATTACGACGCTCCAGGTCAGGCTAAGCAATTGTTTGGGTAAACGAAACCACAAAACCAAGGAGGCCAATGTGTTACCGAGTAACGATACCCTAACACAAACCGCTCAAATTATTGCCGCTGAAACCAACCATGTTCGCCAGCCTGAATTTGCCCTAATGGGATTTTGCAACCGTTACCTGAAGTGGCTCTACCAAACCTACGGTGTCAAAGACAATGATTCTCTTGCCCAGAGTCTAACTCGGGCACTCCAAGTCTCCGGCTTTGAAATTTTGCCCAGCCCGACCCTAACCTACCGAAAAGGTCGCGACATTTACACTTTGATGCCAGACATCGCCGTCCGAACAGGCAACTTGGAGACGCTGATCTTCGTCCGTAAGGGGCCAATATCTCAGTCGCAAAAGAACGACTTAAGGCTTGCGTTGGCCAATAACGGTCCTGCTTCTCGCCAAGTATTGGCATTTTATGTGGACGAACAAGGCATTGGTTTGATACTTATCGGCCCATTTACCCGATGACTTCCGAGGTATTGTAAGGCTTTTGTAAAGTGGTATCTGCCTAAAAAGCCTTTTTTTTTTTTCTCCCGACGTGGTTAGAATGTCGCTATAAGAGGGTTATGTTAGACAAATACAAGACAAACAAGCATGAACAGCCGAGCCAAAGGATCAATGCGTGTCATACCAATCGTGACACGCTGCTTTCTGCATCCGGACACGCGTCAGGAACCTTAAAAAAGCGGCAAAAGTCGCTCCGATCCCTGAAAAAGGGGGTGAGTGAATTAATAAAACACGCCACCTTTACTAGGCGATGAATTTTTGGTTGGCATGGAGAATTCTTGTGTTTCGAGGAGGGTTTACTCAGTGTTTCGTCGAGCTATAGGTGCCATGTTCAGGAAACCCCATCAAGTCGGTAAGATTGTGTTTCGTTATCGCCATCCCAGGCCCAGGTTGTTTCACACGTTCTTCTGCCCCCCGCTCCGCATTCAGGCATTCGAGGCTTCAGGACGCAAGGTGTTTGATCGAGTCGTGCCCCCGGGTCAGATTGTCAAACTCCCCCCTTGCGTCCTGGTGATCGAAACATCGGCTCAGGAGGTCATTGATGCGAGTTACAGATCGGTCTCTGGTATCACATTGGATTGACAGGTTGATTCTTGAGATGCTTAGATACTCGCTTGAAGATGCGGCCAATTTGCCGGAGTCGCATCCCTTGGCCAGGTACTCAGCGGAGTTTTGTCTGGAGCATGGGGTATGGTCAAGGTATTTACAGCGTGTGGCCAGTCATCCGCTTTCGGATGAGGAGTTTGAAGTCGTTTTAGGTGCGGATTTTGGGGACTCTGAATGGCGCAAAGAGCCGGGTTTCAGGCAACTAAAGTGTTTGCATTGTGGAAAATCGGGCTTGTGGCGTCCTATTTTGTCCACACCGCACCCCGATCATCCTGCGTCCTGGCGTTACAACCGTCCGGAAAATTTTGTCAAGTTGTGTCGCTCATGCAGGATTCGGTTCAAGGGACGGCTGGAACTTCTGGGAGAGTGGGTATGGGGCGAGCGGTTTTTAGCATTTAGGGAATGGCATGATCAATTCCGCGTGCATACAGATCTGACCTGGGATAAAGAGATTTATCCACTGTGGCCTCCTGAATTTGGGGGAATGTCCTGGGAGGATGGAAGTCCAGCAGTTGTTCACTCGGCACCACGGGTGCCAGAACGGGCATTACTGCCGCTTGAGGAACGTCGACGTCAGATCAAGCGGCTTCTAGGACACACAATTTCAGAGACTCTGGGAGGTGCGCAATGTCTTTCGTCGTGCTAATTGCCTTTGTGGGCGCAACGGCGGCTATGGTGCTTGGTTATGAACTCATTCAGCGCGCGCTGGTTCCGACTTATGCTCAGCATCGGCTTCAAGGTCCAGTGATTGGGGCGACCGAGGCCGTTCGCCAACCGTCGCTCTGGGAAGCCATTCTGGTAGCCGTCTTTCCAGGATGGTTTGGGCAAGAGGCTTCTAAACGTTCAGAGACGTTGATTGATCTTTTGCGCCGCGCCGGTTATCCCTATAGTTCACCCGGTGAGTTCTACGCCCATGCCATTCGCATCTTTGCCCAGAATCTGATTGTCCTGGGTGTTTTGAGCGCCGTTCTGATCCTGGTCGGCGTTCCAGAAGGCATTTTGCCCATTGGGGCTCTGCTGGTCTACGACGGCCTTCAGCGTCCCTATCGGCGTCTGCGGCGGATGATTCGCCAGCGCGCCCAGGCTTTTCGCAATAACATGCTGGCGGGGCTCTCGACCCTACAATCCCTCATGGCGGCAGGGGTAGGGGTTCAGGAAGCCATGCGAAGAACGGCGGAAGTGGGTGGGCCGTTCTGCAATCTGCTTTTGCTCCTGGTAACCCGAATGGAAATCGAGCCGTTCGCAGATGCGCTGGAGGCTGTGCGGCGGCATTTGCCGGACCCCAACGATGTCGAGGTGAACCTGTTCCTGCGCGATGTCGAGGCCTACTTCACAACCAATCGCCCGCTCTTGCCCGGCATTGTGGCCTTGCAAAATGCTGTGCATCGGCTTATGGTCGAGGAGACGGAGAGCCGAGCTGCTATGGTGCGCCAGCGGGCTAACCTGTTCGGCATTTTCGGGGTCGTGGGAATGCTCCTAACCCTGATTCTGCCGTTCATGATGCTCCTGTGACATCCTCCCATGGGCTTTAGCCTGTGGGGGTTCCAACACGATGGGCTTCCGCGCCTGAAGGAGAAGCTGTGATTCACCAAATGAGAAATCGGTTGGTGAAATTGCTATAATGCGGTTATAAACTAATTTCCTCCCGGGAGGTTGCTGTGAAAACCTTGATCGAATTCCTCACCGATGAACAGGGACAGGACATGACCGAGTACATTGCGATCCTGGGTGCTGTCGTGGCCGTGGCGGCCATCGTGATCATCGCTTTCCGCACTCGACTTCAGGCACTATGGCAAAACGCCATCAGCAACATGCGCTAAAACGACTCCAGTCCGGCCAGGCCATGGCCGAATTTGCCCTGGTGCTTCCGGTTATGGCCCTCCTGGTCTTTGGCCTCTTTCTGGCCGGTTTCTACATCCTGCGGACCGTCCAGGCCGATTACGGACTCTTCGTCTCCGGGGTGGCTACGGGTGCCTATAAAACCCCGGCTACGTCACAGGCCCTACGGCTGATTACCAACGAGGACATTCGCGGCGCCATCAAAGCCGGGATCCAGGATCCCTACACCGTGCGCTCTACCATCGAGATCGACCAGGTGCGCCTAACCGTCCTTGGCGTCGAGTTTCGCGAGGTTCAGCGGGGCGAAACGATCTTCCGCTTGTGGCGGTTCCGACCCGGACCACAGGGAGGACGCTGATGCATAAACTCGAGCGCGGCCAAGCCATGACGGAATTCATCCTCTTCGCGGGATTGGCGGTCATCCTTGCTCTCATGTTAGTTGCTTTCATCCCCGTTCATCGCGCCCGAACCGCCGCCACTTCCGCCGCCTATGCCTGCGCCCAGTTCCTGGCACAATCCCCCGATCCGGCTAAAGCCGCCAAAAGCGCTTCCGATGTAGCCTATCAGGTTCTCTCAAAACGCTGGAGCGGGCTCCGCTTGGCCCGCTTCAGCGTCTCGGTTTCCCCCCACAGCGGCTCCGGGACCCCGGGTACCTGCACCGTCTCATGGTCCACTTCGACCGTGTTCGGAGGTATCCTGGGCGGCCCTGGCACCGTCTCCGGCTCGGTCACCGCCGTTTCCAGGAGCGAAGTATGGCGACCCAAGTGGTAACCAACACCCGTTTCAGCCGATACGAGCGCGGCCAAAGTGCCGTGCTTTTTGCATTTGTCATGTTGGCGATGGTCTTGTTTGCCCTCTTCGTCATCGATTATGCCGTCACCACTGCTCGCTCCATGGAAACCATTTCCGCTGCAGACCTCGCCGCCCACGCCGGCGCCCAGGATATCCGGGTCTTGCCCAACGGAAAGATCGTTGGCTCAAGCCAGGGTTCGGCTACCGCTTACGCCTACTTCGCCCGCCAAAAACCTGCCCATGCCAGTTTCAAGTCCGCTTACTGCGGCACCATCAACGGACGGCCGGGATGCCTCGTCGTGGCATCAACCCGCTCCCCGGGATTTTTCTTGCCACCACGTGAAGTGGAAATCCGAGCTGTGGGGTACCTGATCTATGGCACCACCCGAGAAGAACAATAAGCCTAAACCTCCTTTACTGGAGATCTCATTCCTGGTTGCCAACGCTGCAGTCTTTGGCTATCTGATCTTCACCAGCACTACTTCATGGATTGCAGTCATGTGGGCTGTGATCCTTGGCTTTGTCCTGGGTATTTATCTTTTCTTGTTCAAGGCCCTTTTCTGACATCCTCCCACGGCTAAAGCCTGTGGGGTTCCAACATGTTGGGCTTCCGCGCCCGAAGGAGAACCGTGAAAATGATTCCACCCATGTTTGCCACTATTGCCGATTCCACGCTCTACATTGGCGCAGGTGTGTTCCTCATCGTCATCGCCTGGGGAAATTTTCCTTCGCTCTCGTTCCTCCCACTCGCAGCAAAGATCGGCCTGACCTTCTTGGGACTCACGATCTGTGCCGCCGGTGTTTGGTTCGATTTTCGCAAGTCGCGAGAATCATGATCCAGGGCATTCTTCTCATCCTCGCTGGCTTGACCCTCATTGGCTTGGCCTACCGGTGTCCCATGTGGGCTTATCAGCGTGCCCGGAAGCGGCAAAAGACACGCAGGAGGTAGCCGATGATGGCGTTCATGATCGGCCCGTGTGGCGAGGAATTACCGCTGGCCGCTGGAATACTGGTGATCTTGCTTGCCTTGACCCAACTCCCGCTGCCCACGATCTGGAAGATTGCGATTGTCATCCTGCTGATCGTGATCGCCGCGGTTGGCATTGGCATCTCGACCAGACCTGATCGGGATAAAACGCTATGACCATCAACGAGGTAATCGCGCCGCTTTCTGCTGTGTTTGTGATCCTGCTCATCCTGACCTATCTGCCGCTACCCACGCTCTGGAAGGTGGCGATAGTGATGCTGATGTTCTCGGCTGTCGTGATCGGTATGGCGGTCACGGCAAGACCTGATCGGGAGTAGGGCGATGCGTAAGACAATCCGTGTCCTTGCTCTTGTCTTGATCCTGCTCATCGCAATCTTCGGCGTGGTCTCCGGCGATTATACGGGGCCTAGCCGCACTTACTCGTATATCATCAATTACAACTGCGAATACACCGCCCGCCTGTATTATCAGGGCACCGGCCTGAACTACTACTGCACCCTGCGGCTGACCGAATCATCCTGCAATCCAAGCAATAAATCCTCGTTCTTCAACACCACCTCGTGTGTGGGCTGGCCGGCGTCCTGCAACTCCAGCGGCTATTCCTGCAATATCTGGGTCTCCAGCAGTAGCCCGAACTACGGCTACGGCAGTTATGACCCGGCCACCGCAAGCGCCTCATTCGCCTGCACCACGTGGGGGAACAACGGCTGGTGTCGGAGCGGCCCCCGCTTCAACTT
Organism: uncultured Hyphomicrobiales bacterium; assembly: GCA_964524325.1. Lineage (GTDB taxonomy): Bacteria > Bacteroidota > Ignavibacteria > Kapaibacteriales > UBA2268 > Naka2016. The sequence goes on along the minus strand of CAZGCT010000010.1, from coordinate 1,631 downwards.
CTCCGGCAATGAACCCCTCGGCGGCTACGTCATCCGCCAATTCGAGGGCAACTACAACAACACCAACACCGCCGCGATTGTCTGCGATGCCCCCGATGCCGCTAGCACCTCATGCAGTTACACCAACACCGCCAACATCCCCCAAACCAGCGGCACGCTCTACTACTGGGCGGTCTCATCCTACGGCGATACGTCCAGCAAGAACAGCCTGGCGTTCAAGTATGACGCCACCAATCCCAGCGTGTCCTTGGGCGTTACCTCGGGTACCCTCGGCAACAACGGCTGGTATCGCTCCAACGTGGTCGTCCAGGGCAGTGGCAGTGACGGGCAGTCCGGCCTGGCCTCGCTCTCCCTGTCCTGCGGCGCTAATCCCTGCACCATCTCCGCCGAGGGTTCCACCACCATCACCGCGACCGCGACCGATAACGCCGGGAACTCGGCGTCCACCAATCTAACCATCAACAAGGACACGGTTGCCCCCTCGCTCTCCCCCTCTTTGTCGGGCACCCTTGGGAACAACGGCTGGTATCGTTCGAACGTTCAGGTCTCGGCGTCCGCTTCAGACGCCACCAGCGGCGTGGCTTCAGTAAGCCTTTCCTGTGGTTCTAACCCCTGCACCATCACGGCAGAGGGCACAACCACGATCACCGCCAGCGCCACCGATAACGCCGGCAACGCCACCAGCCAAGACGTGGTGGTGCGCAAGGATACGATCTCACCCACCATCACCCTCTCCCCCACCGGCGCGCTCGGCAACAACGGCTGGTACCGCTCATCCGTCACCCTCTCGGCTTCGGCATCGGACAGCACCAGCGGATTGGCGTCCCTGACCCTCTCGTGCGGTTCTAATCCCTGCACGATTACCGCCGAGGGCACCAACAGCGTTACCGCCAACGCCACCGATAACGCCGGCAACACCGCCTCCCAGTCCACCACCATCCGCATTGACACGACAGCCCCCACTGTGTCCCTCAACGCTCCCAACCCGGACGGACAAAACGGGTGGTATGTGTCGAATGTGTCCATCGGCGTCAGCGGGAGCGATGCCACCAGCGGGATCGCCGCCCGCCGCATACGCCTCAACGGCGGCGCATGGCAACCCGATACCCTCACCCTCACCTCGGACGGCACGTTCGTGGTCGAGGCGCAAACCGAGGACAACGCCGGCAACACCAGCGGTATTGCCCAGATCACCATCAAACGCGATGCCACACCCCCCACGGCGGACTTGATCGTCAGCGGGACAACCGGGAACAACGGCTGGTATGTTACGCCCGCGCAGGTCGCGCCCGTGGGATCGGATGCCACCAGCGGCGTGGCTACCGCCCAACTCAACCCCGGTACCGGCTGGCAGGCCGGCGCTACGCTCACCGACGGCGTTTATGACGTGCAGGTGCGGGTCACCGATAACGCCGGCAATACCACCACCATCACGCGTCAGGTGCGGGTGGACACGACTGCTCCCAGCCTGACCCCACAGGTCTCCGCTCCTGACGGGCAGGCCGGGTGGCACGTGTCCCCCGTTACCCTCGATGCCCTGGCTTCGGACGCCACCAGCGGCCTGGATCGGGTGCGCGTCCAGGTCAACGGCGGTTCGTGGCAGTCCCTGCCCCTGACCCTGGATCAAGACG
>CAZGCT010000009.1:0-76131 GCA_964524325.1 uncultured Hyphomicrobiales bacterium | reverse complement strand
GTGATCCGCCAGCGGTTTTTTTTAAAAAATAAAATATTTATTTATTGCAATCGTTAGTCGACTTAGAATTTTATTTGAAATTTACTCTTTATTCTATAGTTCGTGGGATTAGAAAAATCCCAAGAATGAATGCGTTGAAAGAATTGAAAAATGGGCTTAAGCCCATTTTTTATTAAATATGTAAAAAAATTTGGAGTTTATTGAATGGCAAAAAGGCAAGTAAGACAACAAGTGGACAAAAAAGCAATAATTGATGCCTTTCAAGAAATTGTGAAGGCAAAAAATATTGATCGCGATAATCTTCAAAAGATTCTTGAAGATGTCTTCTCTTTGATGGTAAGAAAAAAATTTGGTTCGGATTCAAAATATGAAATTGTTTTAAACTTTGAGAAGGGTGATTTAGAAATTTACCTTATTAAAGAAGTTGTGGATATAGTTGAAAATCCAGTATTTCAAATCTCCCTCGATGAAGCTAAATCATACGACGATACTTTAGAATTGGGCGATGAATGGGTAGAAGTCATCAGCTATGATAATTTAAATGAAACATTTGGCAGAAGGATTGTTGCTGTTGCAATGCAAACACTGTTCCAGAAACTTAGAGAATTTGAAAAAGATCAGATTTATTCAGAATACAAACCAAGAGAAGGTGAGATAATAGTCGGAGAAGTTTATCAAGTCCGAAGGAACGACATACTTGTTATGCACAATAAAGTGGAAATGCGATTACCAAGGGAGGAACAAATCCCAAACGAACCATATAAGTTTAAAAAGAACCAAACAATTCGTGCAATTATTAAAGAAGTACGTAAATCAAGCGGCGGAATTCCGGACATAATCCTCTCCCGTGCAAGTGATGACTTCCTGGCACGTTTGTTCGAAATAGAAATACCAGAAGTATACGAGGGGATAATACAAATAAAAGCAATAGCACGCGACCCCGGAGAAAGAAGCAAAGTTGCAGTTACCTCGCTCGACCCACGGGTCGACCCTGTTGGTGCTTGTGTTGGTATGAAAGGTGTAAGGATTAATTCAATCGTAAAAGAATTGAATGATGAAAATATTGATTTAATTGAATATTCAGAGGATCCTAAAACGCTTATTGCACGAGCACTTTCACCCGCAATCGTTAAAGATGTTCAAATTGACCCAATAGTAAGGCATGCTACTGTTATAGTAGCAGACGATCAGGTCCCCTTTGCAATAGGAAGAAATGGGCAAAATGTTCGCCTTGCCATGAAGCTTACTGGATACCAAATAACACTTGTTAAAGAAAGCGGTGAAGATATTGAACTAAGCGAGTTCAAAGAAGAACTTGGTCTTCCAGTATACAACCAATTAGTTGAAATTGGTATACAAACTGCCAGGGAATTTCTCTCTGCTCCCCCTGAGAAAATATTAAAAATTCATGGAATGACACGCGACACCTTGCTTGAGCTACGCGAGATCATGTTGAAGGAGTTCGACGAGGAAGATAAACCAGAAATCATTGCTCAAATAGATGAGGTTTGGGAAAAGATACAAAGAGACGAACAACAAACAAGTATTTAATGATGTTAATTACCAAAATAATATTCATCTACAATAACTAACAATAAATTTGTAAATATTATAGTAATTTTGCAGTTGTTTTGAATTTATTTGATTTTAATTATTTATGATTGAACAGAAAAAAATCAGACTCCACCAAGTAGCATCGGAGTTGAATGTAAGCAAAGATTCAATTGTGGAATATTTGACTAAACATGGTTTTGATATTTCAAATAAAGCTACTTCAATTGTAACCGATGAAATGATCGATTCCATTTTAAAAGGATTTATCCGGGAAAAGAAAATCGCCGAAAACTTTAAGAAAAAATTTGCTAAGGACACCGCATTAATTGTCGATTCCACTTCCAAGGGTTCTACTTCTGTTGACCATGTAGAACCCAAAATAGATGAATTTATTTTTGTTGAAGAAGTTCCTGCAGTAGCGAAAACTAAAAAAGCCACCAAAGAAGATTCATTAGATTTCAAAGAAGAGTTTAAGACCGAAATAAGCGATTTGGAAAAGAAAACAGAATTACCTGATGAAATTATTACATTAGAACCGAAAGTTGGAGACATTATTGATTTAGATAAATTATCTGCAAAACCAAAGAAGGAAAAAGGGAAAGATAAAAAAGAAGTTAAAATTCAGCAACCAGAGATCGAGACGGAGCCAAAAACCACTTTATCAAAACCCGAGATTAAACCTACCCAACCCGAAAAAGAACCCATCAAAAGAGAAGTGCCAAAGGAAAAGGTACATGTTGAAATTCCACCAAAAGAAGAACAAAAACCAACAAAGGCAGGGGCTCAACCTTACAAGGAAAGGGAAAAACCAAAAGAAGAAATCCAACCGAAAGTTGTTCCACCTAAGAAAGAAGAGAAAAAATTTGAACCTATACGCAAGAAAGAGGAAAAGAAGTTCCAAAAATTGAAAGATGTTGAAATTTCACTTGCCGAACCAGATATTGAAGAGTTTGAAATTTCTATGCTTGAAACCGAAAAAGTTGAAAATGTAGAAGTCCAAGAAAAAGAAATTTTTAAGCATATTGATTTGCACGAACACGAAGATGAGGAAATTGTTCCATTAGTCAAAGACAAATGGTTAAGAAAACGTGGTGGCAAAGCGAAAATAGATAAATTTAAGCAGCAATTCGATAAGAAAGTTCAGAAAAAGAAAGGAACGCGCGATATTTCCAAGGAGCACGAAATAGAGATTGAAAAAAATATTCGAGAAACTCTGCAAAGTACTTACGAAATTTCTGATATTAAGAAAAGAGCCAAAATTAGGCACAAGCGTAAAGAAGAAAAACTCGAAAAGGTCCAACTTGCCCAGCAAGAAATTGAAAAACAAAAGAAATTTATTCAAACAACTGAATTTATTACTACAGCAGAACTAGCAAAATTACTGGGCGTCGACCCAACTGAAATAATACAAAAATTATTTCAATTTGGGTTAATAGTATCACTCAATCAAAGGTTGGACAAAGATTCTATTTCTGTGATTGCTCTCGACTATGGCTACGAGATTGAATTCATTGAAGAAAAAGAACTTCAACTTAAAGACTTGGATTTCGAGGACCCACCTGAAAAGTTAGAGCCAAGACCACCAATTGTAACAATAATGGGACATGTTGACCACGGTAAAACTTCATTGCTTGATTATATTCGTAAATCCAATATAGTTGCTGGCGAGGCCGGCGGAATTACACAACATATTGGTGCCTACCAGGTCGAAGTACCCAGTAAGGGATTTATTACCTTTATCGATACTCCCGGGCACGAAGCATTTACTGCAATGCGTGCCCGAGGAGCAATGGTTACGGATATTGTTGTACTTGTTGTCGCTGCCGACGATGCCGTTATGCCCCAAACTGTTGAAGCAATCAACCATGCAAAGGCTGCAAATGTTCCGATAATTGTTGCTATTAACAAAATCGATAAACCAGATTCAAACCCTGATAGAATCCGACAACAGCTTTCCGAACTTGGAATACTTGTCGAAGATTGGCAAGGACCATACCAATGCGTTGAAATCTCCGCAAAATTTGGGAAAAATGTAGATTTATTGCTTGAAAAAATTCTTCTTGAGGCAGAAATGCTCGATTTAAAGGCAAATCCCAATAGAACAGCTAAAGCTACAATTGTTGAGTCTCATCTAGATCGAGGGCGTGGACCAGTTGCGACTGCAATTATTCAAAAAGGAACTCTTAAAATTGGGGATATTTTTGTCGTTGGATTAACATTTGGTCGCGTCCGTTCTATGTTCGACGAGAGAGAGCGAAAAATTGAATTAGCTGGGCCTTCCACACCAGTCCGCATAGTTGGTTTCGATGAACTTCCTGAAGCAGGTGATATTCTATATGTCGTTGAAACAGAACAAATTGCTAAAGAAGTAGCAGCAAAAAGACAACAATTACGTCGCGAACAAACTTTACGAAAAGAAAAAGTGATATCGCTGGATGACCTTTCAAAACAGATTCAGCTCGGCAATATTAAGGAATTGAATTTAGTTTTAAAAACAGACGTTACTGGTTCTTTAGAAGCTTTGACGGACGCACTAAGTAAACTAAGTAGCAGCGAAGTAAAAGTTAATATACTGCATCGCGGGGTTGGGAACGTTAACGAATCTGATGTCAACCTTGCTGCTGCATCAAATGCAGTAATAATAGCGTTTCAGGTTTCTTCAACAGGTGGTGCACGTAAGTTGGCAGAAAAAAATTCTGTCGAAATTCGTCGATACGAGATAATTTACGACTGCTTGAATGATGTCAAACTTGCAATCGAAGGGCTTCTAACGCCCGATATTCAAGAAGTTACTACAGCAACTCTTGAAGTAAGAAAGACCTTTAAAATTAGTAGGGTTGGAACAGTTGCTGGTTGCTATGTTAAAAGTGGAAAAATCAACCGCAACGACAACGTTAAAGTACTACGTGAGGGTTTAGTGATCCATACTGGACCGATTTCCTCGCTGAAACGCGGCAAAGATGACGTTCGTGAAGTAGACCAAGGTTATGAATGTGGAATAATGCTAGAAAAGTTCAACGATATCGAAGAAAACGACATTATAGAAGCCTTCAAGAAAGTTGAAATCAAAAGAACTTTAGATTATTAATGTTTTCATTGATTTCAAGAAAAGAATGAGTATAAGAACCGAAAGAGTAGCAAGCGAATTGCAAAAAGTCCTTTCCGAACCAATATCCAAATTTGCTAGGCAAAACAATGCAGGCTTATCTACAATTACTTCCGTTCGTATGTCCCCGGATTTACAATACGCAAATATATACATAAGTATTTACGGTGGAAAAATATCCCCCCAAACTTTTATTACCTTACTTGAACAAGAGAAATCCCAGTTCCGTCAGGTTGTAGGGGCAAAACTAAGATTGCGTCTTGTCCCCGAATTGCGTTTCTTTTATGATGACACTTTCGAAAAAATTGAGCGAATCGAACAACTTTTGGAAAGCGATAAAAAAAGCAAAAAGAAAAGTGAATAATTCTATAAATACTGGAAAAAAAGGCGAAGAAATTGCTTACAACTATATTTTGAACAAAGGTTATAAAATAATAAAACGAAACTTTCATTTTGGGAAACTTGGTGAAATCGATATTATTGCAGAAAAAGACAACCAAATTGTTTTCTTCGAAGTTAAAGTGCAAACCGGTGATTCTTTCGGGGATGCCCACTTTTGGTTAACACCAGCAAAACAGAAAAAACTTAGAAAATGTGCCGAGGGGTTTATTTATGTAAATAAAATACAGAAAAAAAGTTTGCGTTTCGATGCGATTTTTATTGATCTACGTAACCACCCACCTTCAATTGACCATATTGAAAACGCATTTTAAATTACAACCCATTAATCTTTTTCTTAAATTTGTATGTTAAAGTTTTTTATTTTATGATATATCTTTTTGAGCATTCACTGCTGGAACATCACTTGACAATTTTAAAAAGTCAACCAGATTTCTCACAATTTCGACACAGTTGGTTACAAATTTCCGAAATTGTGTCAACTCTTGCAACGAAAGATTTAGATCTAGCCGAGATTGTTGATGATACGGGAAAATTTGTAGGTTATAATTTGAACGATACCTTTACAATCATCCCCATTTTTCCATGCGGAATTCAACTGGCAAAATCTTTTGTCAATCTCATTCCTAAAGTTTATGTTGGTTATTTAGCTTACTCCAATGAAAAAGATAACCGAATAGAAAATTTTTGCCATCTCCCAGAAAACGTATCGAACACAAAAGCAATTATTTGCGATGCAATTATTAAAACTGGTAAAACTATTAAAAACGCCATTTCTCGACTTCAGATTGAAAATGTAACTGAAATCAAGGTAATCTCGATATTTGCAACAACAGAAGGTATTGAAAATATCAGATCAGAATTTCCAATGGTACCAATTTACGTATGTTCCTTGGAAAACTCAGAGGAAATCGAAAGATTATCAATTTTAAGCACTTACCTTAGTTTTAACAATTTGTAGAACTATCTTGGAAGGAAGACAATGAGGATATTGTTATCAAAGCAGGCAGAATTAGGAATTAAATCAGTGTTGTATTTGTCCGTACAGCCCAAAGGGTACCTACGAAATGCAAACGAAATATCTAAAGAACTGAAAGTACCTAAAGAATTTGTTGCAAAAATTTTGCAAAAACTAACACATAGTGGTATTGTAAGCTCGAAAAAGGGCAAAACTGGTGGCTTTTCTTTGAGGGTAAGTCCAAAAGAAATCAAACTTATTGACATCATACAAAGTATAGATGGCAATAAAGCTTTTGAAGAATGCATTCTTGGTTTTGAGCATTGCAACGACGAAAACCCTTGCCCTATTCACCATCAATGGAAAGAATTGCGCGAAAAAATTCTTGATATGTTTTCAGAAAAATTGATTTCAGACTTTAGAGATTTAACCTTAAAAAAAATAAAAAGCCTTAAATGAAAGAAACCGAATCCAAAATACGTACAATTTCTATCAATTCAGCAATAATAGTTGGATTGGTTTGCTTTGCCGTTTTCCTTTATTTTACAGGTCAGTTAAAACACCCTTTGGTAATTTTCATTATTGGCTTGTTTATTTTAACCCCTTTTCGCAAGGAATCATATGTTGTCCGAAGGTTAATTTTACTTTTTGTAGTTTTTTTTGTTTTTTGGATTTTCACTATAATTGGCTCCTCTATTGCACCATTCATTATTTCTTTTATCATTGCTTACTTACTTTCGCCAATTGCGTATGCACTGGAAAAAAATAAGATTCCTCGGTGGCTATCATCTCTTGCAATCATTCTTATACTTGTTAGCCTTGTTACTGTAGTTTTTGTGCTAATTTCCCCTCAAATATTAAACCAATTCAACGAAATTTCTCAAAAAATTACAACTGTTGTTACAGCAGTAACTAGTTATTTGGAAAGCCAGAAAGCATCGAAAATACTTGATTCAATTGGAATCAAAAACGAGTATGTAAAAAACCTTGTGGAGACAGAGCTTTTACCTGAACTTAAATATTTATTTAGCAAAATTTTAAGTGCTTTAGGCAATTTCTTGCTTGGTATTTCAAACCTTGCACGCCAAGCAATTAATGCTATACTTATTCCAATTTTTTCCTTCTATTTTTTAAAGGATTTCGAAAAATTTAAGTCATTTATCAAGTCAATCCTGGAAAAGAAGAACCAGAAACTTCTTGATGATTTACTAAGAATTAACCAGATATTCCATGTTTACGTTAGTTGGCAAGTAATTGCAGCAATTATGGTTGCAACTTTGTGCTCAATTTCTTTCTTGATTTTCAGAATTGAATTCTCATACATTCTCGGCATACTTTGTGGATTCCTTAATCCAATCCCATATCTTGGCTTAATTTCGAGTATGATTATATCAGTGTTGATTGTTTTCCTTGTTGGTCCAGAAAATTTGTGGTACCAAATCATTGTCATCCTTGCAACAATTAGCATTGTCCATTTCATCAATGCGTATTTCATTGAACCGAATGTACTTGGAAAGCGTGTTGGGTTACATCCGCTACTACTATTCCTTTCCTTATATATTTTCGGTGGTTTATTTGGACTTATCGGTTTACTCTTTGCTGTACCAACAACTGCCGCATTGATGTTGTTTTTGAACGACTGGACAGAAAAGCTAGGTGCAAGCGGAGAATAGCCTCTATATTTATACTATATCTTATAAAACAAAAAAACGCATCACTTTTTCTGATTTAACTTAACTGCCATTGAATTCCACAAGACCTTTCGATGTTAAATTTTGCATTTTTGGGTTGATATCCTTTAAAAGTAAGTAAGTTCGAGCTTCATTCCTAATAATTTTTATCTTTTCTAATCGTTTCTTTTGTTTTGATTTGATTTTTCTATGATACCAATCGGGTTATTAGTTTTTACTATATTTTTCATAAATCTAGTCCTTATACTAGTAGACATCTATCTTTACAAGAAATTCCAAAAAATTGTAATAGAACAAAATTTAAACAGACTTTTTGTTAAATATTATCTTTACTCGATTCCCATTTTTGGGCTTTGGCTTATTGTTAATTCCGTACTTAGATGGATAAGCCCAATTCCAAATAAATTCATCATCTTCAGTAATTATTTTCTTACTTTTTGGTATATGCCAAAACTGATAATATTCATAGCTGTTGCATTATTTTCATTGGTAAAAAGGCTTTTGACTTGGCGCAGGACCCCAAAGGGTTCAAATCATTTCGACCCAAGCCGAAGAAAAGTGGTAACTGCCCTTGGGTGGGGCGCGATAGGTTTGCCATATTTTGCTCTTGCACACGAGTCTTTTAAAACCACTCTAACCCCGAAAGTCACCTTTGTTGAAGTTCCAATAATGAACTTACCTAGTGCATTTAAAGAATTGAGGTTTGTCCAAATTTCCGACCTACACGCTGGTTCTTTGCCTTCGATAAATTTCTTTGAAAAAATAATTGATATTATCAATTCCTTGAGCCCAGATTTTGTTTTTATTACTGGGGATTTCGTAAACTTTTCGCACAAGGAGATCGACATCATTTCGCAACCACTCTCAAACATCAAGGCAAACCTTTCAGTTTTAGCGTGTCCCGGCAACCACGAACACTACATGAAAAACGAAGACTTTCTTTTACTTTCCGAAAAAATCCGAAGATGCAATGTGGATTTGCTCATCAACGAAAATCGAACCTTCGACATCAACGCTAAAAAATTGCAAATAGCCGGTGCGGACAACACAAGCCACCGTATGAAATTTGCAGACTTTGACAAAGCTCTTACTGGATTGAACAAAGACTTGCCAATTATTTTACTATGCCATGACCCAACAAATTGGGATAAATCAATACGGAAGAAAAGAAAGGTTGACTTAATGCTTTCCGGGCACACCCACGGCGGGCAAATTGCCTTTGATATCTTAAATTCAAAAGTTTCCCCGGCGGCAATTTTCTATCGCCAATACGCTGGCTTGTATTCTGATGGTGACCAACATCTTTATGTTAATACTGGTGTTGGAATGGTTGGTGTTCCTGTGCGGGCTGGTCTGCCCCCAGAAATTACACTGTTTAAACTTGTCGAGGTCGAAAGATTTGCGTAGATATTTGAATTAGGTTAGAAATTAACATTAATTTGTTAATTTTGTAATTGAGGTGGGTTCGCATAATGGTAGTGCAGCGGTCTTGAAAACCGCCGGGCGAAAGCCTGTGGGGGTTCGAGTCCCTCACCCACCGCAAAATTTTAAAGTGTATTAATTTCTTACAACCTAAGAAGAATAATTCCAATGCTTAGACCAGCTCCAAAAGTACAAGTTAAAACCATTTCTCCCTTTTTGATCACTCCATCATAATAAAGTTTCGACAAAAGATTTCCAAAGCTGGCACTCGAAGCATTTCCAACGTCTTTATTGTAATGGAAGTAAGCTTTAAGATTTGGAACTCTAATTCGTAGGTATTCTTCAAGAGAAGAAGTTGTTTTTCTACTTGGTTGGTGAAAAACCAAATGTCTGATTTCCGTGGGATCAACCTTGGCAATTTCAAAGGCTTTGACAATTTCCTCAACTACAGTTTTGACAACAAAAAGGTGAACCTTTTTGCCCTCTTGCACGAAACCATTTTCAGTGCGTTGAATTAGCTTCAAATTGCCATCGAAAGGAAAGGAGTTAAAGAAAAAGAAATCGAATGACTCCTCGTATGGATTTTCACTTCTTTCGAGTAAAACAGCAAAACTTGCATCTCCAAATAAATTGCTACCCTTCCAATTAGAAATATCGGTCAAAGTCGTTGCTTTTTCAGAAACAACTACTAAAACTTTTTTACATGCTCCACTTTTAATTGCGCAGTAGGCATGAAACAAAGCAACGCTACCGCTTGTGCAAGCTTCCGTTACATCGAAACACATTGCAGAATTTCGCACGCCAATTTCGTTTTTGACAAAATCTGCTAGGCTTGGGTATATAGGGCCTGTATTGGTTGCACCAATTATTACGTCAAGGTCGTTAAAAACATTTTCATTTGTCGTCTTTAAATTATTTACCAAACGCTGAACAGAAAAGTATCCTAGCTTTTCGATGCTACCTTTAAAAAATGTTCTATTGTCGGAAATCATTTCACTCCAAGTGTTTGCAATTTCTTCGATAGAAGCCTCACCAGACTTAATTATTTCTTCGACCACACTTTTTGGTAACAATTCAATAAAATGTTTTTGGGAAATTACTTCAAATAAATCAGAATCGGTTGGCTCGGAATGCCCTAAGGCTGTAATCTTGCAAAAGGGTGATGTATTCTTGTCCGTTTTCTTAAACATTTCAAACCTAAAATAAAAAAATTAACTTAAAATTTAAAAATGAAATAATTTCTTTTTTTCAAAATATCAATTTACAGCAATTTTCGCAAAAAATTGCGTAAAATCTTCATTAATAGTTTGGTTATCTTAGAAAAGTCTTCTCGCTCCAAAAATTTAACTCTACCGAGCAAGATTATTTTTCTTCTTTATCCCAAGAAATGTTATCAGTGTTTCTCTAAAGTCAAATTTCTATCTTTTCGTAATTTTGATTTTTTATAAAAAGTGAAAAATGGAACAAAAACAAATTGCCAGACTTTCTATTAAAGGAGCCCAATTTTACGCCTATCATGGTGTTAAGCAAGAAGAAAAAGATTTAGGGGGACGATACGAAGTTGATTTAGACTTGTGGTATGATGCAACCGAAGCAATTATTGAAGATTCTGTTGCAAATGCTTTGAACTACGAAGAAGCTATGAACTGTATCGAGGAATTATTTACCGAAGACCCTACCAATCTTATTGAAACTGTAGCAAGCAATATTTTGGATTTGGTTTTCGAAAAGTTCTCGAATTTATTTAAGGCAACCATCCGTATTCGAAAAATAAACGTTCCAATCCATAACGTTGTAGCTTACATTGAAACAGAATTAACAAGAGAAAAATAGTGAAAAAAGAATTTGTCCTAATTTCAATAGGCTCAAATCTTGGTAAAAGAATAGAAAATATTTTGCAAGCAATTAATTTGCTAAAAGAAAAAAAAGTGTTGGAAAACATCAAAACTTCTTCTTTTTACGAAACAGAACCAGTAGGATATAAAAATCAACCAAACTACATTAATATCGCAATTACGGGTGAAACCCAACTTTCCCCAAAAGAACTATTATTAAAATGCAAAGAAATCGAAAAGCTAGTGGGGCGAGTATCTCGCCCGAAATGGCACGCTCGGGAAATTGACATTGACATTTTATTATATGGTGGCAACATTATAAATACAACTGAATTGCAAATACCTCATCCAGAAATGTGTAAACGTAAATTTGTTTTGATTCCAGCAAACGAGATCGCCAGTAACTGGATTGTCCCAAGTTTTAACAAAACCATAGCAGAAATTCTAGAGATTTGCCAAGATTCATCCAGAGTTGATATTTTCAATTCCAACTAATGTCTCCTAAAATTAACCTAAGAACGCTCTTCCTGATTTTTTTAAACAAATTTGTGGATGGTTTTTCCTTTGGTAATTTCAAAAGCTTATGAATAGTTTCGAATTAATTTCAATTTCTCGATTCATGAGATTAGAAAACCTTTTCAACATATTCGAGATAAACTTTTTAAAATATATTAAATGTAGGTTTTTAGATAACTAAAATTTTTAAGTTAATAAGTTAATTACTCGTAGGGTAAAATAATAAATTCGCAAAATTTAAATAATATGGTTAAGGTGTGTTAATTCTACAATTCAAAAGAGAAAATAAAACAAAATTAGTTAAGTTAAATGAGTGGAATAGCAAAATGAATTTTGTAATATAAATGTTGTTTGTTAATTTTGTTTTTTTGAGTTGATTATGAAACATGCTGAAAATGTAACTTGCATATATTGCAAAAGCGTTAAAGTAATAAGGCACGGAAAGACCTCAACAGGGAATCGACGTTATAGGTGCAGAAGTTGTGGCAAAACCTGGGTACAAGAAAAAGCTGAAGCAATTCGACCAGACATAGTCAGCCTTACGGAAGCATACCTGAGCGGTCGAACTTTTCGTGAGCTTGTAGACATTTACCGAAGCTCGCCATTAAGAATAAACAAGAAAGTACGCGAGTTTTTAGAAGGATGTCCAAACTGGGAGGAATACCTCGACCTTTGTGTATCGAAGCATAATGTTCGTCTTGCCTATCTTATTGGTAGAACTTTCTCTGCTGCAACTTCAGAAAATCCAAAGCATACTATGTTTCTCGCTATGGCTGTCGACTCTCTTTCCAATGTTATACTTGGCTTTGAACTATCAGAAAAAGATGATTACATAACATGGTTCAACTTACTCGAAAGGATGCTCAATCGCGGAATTGATATTCCAACTTTCATGTCGAATGGGTCAATACACATAGAAGATGCTGTTAACGCAGTTTTCCCAAATTCTACTGTCAAATTATTTTATCATAGATTTTACCGCGACAAAGAAGTACAATGCTGCCTTTCCAGAGCACCACTTAATAATAAATTAATTAATGATGCAATTTATGCATACGAAGTGTGTAACAACCATAATTTATCGAGGTATTTAAAAATAACAAACGACAAATTCTTCCACGAAGTCTTGAAATCCTCTCCAGAAAATTTTTGCAATAGGCTAAGAGAAAGGCTTGATAATAAACCCAAGATAAGAATCGAAGGCCTTTACAATGCTTTTCAAACTCGATTCGAAAAGTTTCACATGCTTAAAAGCGATCCCTATCCGCTGGTTAATGGTTGGATAGCAAAATGGATGCTACAACCATTAGATTTCGGCTTTTCTCGGCTTTCAATATATATGCAACTTCCCGTTCTTACCAATTTCCGACAATTTTCATGCGGGCAAATTCCTACATTAAATTTCTTTTCAGTAGATAGTCCAATGATGATTACTTTCATCGTCGAAATTGCTGCTCGAGCATTGCAAATTCCAATTTTTTATAACCGATGTGAAATGAAACTTGACAAGTGCAGTCTTTATTAAAGTTACATAGACAATAACATTAGTTTTTTTTACTAATTTTGCATTAGTTTTGCACCCGTAGCTCAATTGGATAGAGCGCCTGACTACGGATCAGAAGGTTGGGGGTTCGAGTCCCTCCGGGTGCGCCATTTCAGCACCCGTAGCTCAGCTGGATAGAGCATCAGGCTCCGGACCTGGAGGTCGTGGGTTCGAATCCCGCCGGGTGTGCAAACATTATCTCGTTAATCCAGAAAAACTTTGGATTTTATCCTTTTATTCTAATCTTAATCTTTCGCAGACTTTGTTTATGGTTTCCCAACCAAAACCTTTTCCAAAAAGATATTGACACAACCTTGGAATGGGATTTGGTTTATTTTGTCGAAGAAGTTGTTCCAATTTCTTTTTAGCTATTTTATATCCATTTTCAATTTCGAACTCATCGGTCTCGAATTCTTTTAAAGCTTCTGCAACAATTTCTTTATCAATTCCTTTTCTAAACAAGTCCTGCTTAATGCGGGCAACGCTATGCTTTTTATTTTCTAATGCAAACTTGATGTAATTTTTTGCAAATATTCTATCATCTATGTAACCAAATTCAACCAAGAAATTAATTGCAGCTTGAACTTCAGTTTCGGTGAAACCTTTTTGTTTAAGCTTTTGAATAACTTTGGCAGTTGATTTAACTTTAAGAGAAACCAATCGAAGTGCAAAATTCTTTGCGTCAATAATTCGCTGATCTTTAAGAACAGAGCCAAAAATATCATTAGGAAAAGGTACGCCTTTTGGAAGTTTGTATTTTGCAATTAAGTCCACAGATATTAAATACTTTTCACCGCTTTGAAGCTCGACCAGGCAAATACCTTTGTTAGGAGTTTTCTTAATAGAATTAATAATTACAAAACTCATTTCGGTAAGGGTAATGCTAAAATTTCTCGCACTCTAATCTCAAGTTTGTTGTAAACATCGGGATGTTCGAGCAAATATTTGCGCAATCCTTCGCGTCCTTGGATGCGTTCATCATTTATCGAAAACCACGAACCAGCTTTCGAAATCAAATCATTATTGATAGCTACTTCAATGATATCATTGATTTTGGAAATTCCTTCGTTGTAAAGAATATCAAACTCAACTTCTTTGAATGGTGGAGCGATCTTGTTTTTAACAATTTTTGCACGTACTCTATTGCCAATTATTTCTTGCCCATCTTTAATAACATCCTTACGTCTGATATCAATTCGGACTGAAGCATAAAATTTCAATGCATTTCCCCCAGTAGTTGTCTCGGGATTGCCAAACATAACACCCAATCTGCTACGCAGCTGATTGGTAAAAATTACACAAGTGTTTGATTTAGCAATAACTGCGTTCAATTTTCTCATTGCTTGAGACATAAGTCTTGCTTGAACACCCATTTGTGGATCGCCCATATCTCCTTCAATTTCAACCCTTGGAGTAAGAGCAGCAACGGAATCAATCACAATTACATCAATAGCATTACTTCGAGCCAATGTCTCAACTATTTCCAAAGCTTGCTCGCCGAATTCTGGCTGAGAAAGAAGAAGAGTGGACAAATCCACGCCAAGCTTCTGAGCATAATTAACATCGAGAGCATGTTCTGTATCGACAAAAGCAGCCAACCCACCTTGTTTTTGGGCCTCTGCAATTATCTGCAAGCAAAGAGTGGTTTTGCCAGAAGATTCAGGACCAAAAACTTCTGTGATTCGGCCCTTGGGAACACCGCCAATACCAATGGCAGAATCCAGGGAAAGACAACCAGTTGAAATAGCATCCACTTGCACAACACTTGTATCATTCAAACGCATTATCGAGCCTTTTCCAAATTGCTTTTCAATTGTGTCGATTGCAAGTTTAACTGCCTTTAACTTTTCTTCAACTATTTTTGAAGTTTCAGTCTTTTGTTCTTTTGGTTGAGCCATAATTGTTCCTATATTAATATGTACTTTTAGCATTTTGTTAATTTACCAAAATATCAAAATTTAGGGAATTTTAATATACCTTGTTTATTATCATTATTTCTTATTTTTGAAAGGTATGGGCGTTGAAGTTTTAATAATTGTCTCGGTCTTTATTGCATTTGCTTTAGCTCTCGATGCGTTTTCTATAGCAGTAAGTGCTGGTGCATTTTATAAAAAATCTTCAAAGAGGCAAAAATTTAGGCTTTCCTTTCATTTTGGGCTTTTTCAGTTCATTATGCCAATAATTGGTTGGTACATTGGTGAACGAATAGTAGGAATATTTCAAAAGTTCGATCACTGGATTGCTTTTATTATTCTTTTTTTATTAGGCATAAAAATCATTAGGGAAACCAGAAATCCCATAAAAAAAATACAAACAGATATCACAAGAGGTTGGAAACTTATCGGATTGTCTATTGCCACTAGTTTGGATGCTCTTGCTGTTGGCTTTGGTCTTTCCTTGCTCGATGGTCAAATTTTTGTTATGTCCATCATAATTGGATTTGTTGCTGCAATAATGACTTATATTGGAATTCACCTCGGAGAGCGACTTTCTTTTCATTTCGAAAAGTTTGCTGGCTACATTGGTGGTTCTATTCTCATAATAATTGGTACGCATATTGTCCTTGACCATTTAGGAGTAATATAAATGGATAAGACTATCTTTTTTGTATGGATATTATTTTTAAATTTTCTAAATCCGTGCTTTTCATTTTGCGGCCAAAATGGAGCTAAAAAGATTTTCGATGCAATTGGTTTGTATGAAATTGCAAACATCGGAACTTTTGAAATTGTCCCCAAGTTGAAATTTGTACTCTTCCCAATTCCTGACAGTATCTGGGCGGAATACGAGGTAAAGTACGACTCCGCTACTTTATCTAAACAATTTGAAACTGATTTTTATAAGTTTTTTAAGGAATTCGAAATAGAAGAATACAATAAACTCGTCCTAGAAATAATGAAAAATTATCAAACAGAGGAAATTCCCCGTTTCGAATATTTTTTGAACAAAATGGATTCCCTAAGAGCTGTAATTTATGCATTGGATTCCCTCTTTTTCTACTTTAGAAGAAACCCACTGGAAAACATAGAACAAAATTACATCAATTTTGACAGCATTGAAAAGGAAATATTTGAAAAGTTAAGTGATGGCGATAAAAATATATTGGAAACCCGCTCAAGCGAAATGGAAAATTTTTACAAATATTTTACCGACACAGTTTTAAAACGAACTTTCTTTTATCCAGATATTTCGCCAGAAATTCCTTTTCTGCCATCGGACACATCTCTTTACTTGGACTTTTCAAATCTTGGGAAATATCTTAAAGGTGCCAAAGAATTTTTGAATTACATCACCGAGTATTCAAAATTGTTATCTGAATACAAATCTAAATATAGTGAATTATTAAAAGAATATTTGAACATTCGTTTAAAATACGCCCAAGAGTTAAAAACTAAAGGGTACCAATCCCAAAAGGAATTGAAAAAGAAGTACAACAAAAAAACGAAAGAATTGCAAAATAGGTTTGAACGATCGAATAAAGATTTTCAAATGAAGCTAAATAAATTTGAACAGAAGTATAAAAATTTAGAGAAAAAGAAAAATAAAGATTTGATATTTCGAAACGAAAGCAACAGGAACCAATATAATTATCATAACCTTAAAGTCTTAATAGAAAACCATTATAAATTCCTAGACAAATTGATTGCTTTGAAAAAGCAGATAGAGGTAGATATCATAAGAGATTTGCAAATAAGAGGTTTTATAAATGTCGAAGTCCCACAAAATTGAGAAAAGAAATGGAAAAAGACCCTGCGATGAAAATCCAGGATTACTGGGTATTTGGTGAATATGGAGGCGTCAATCCATCTATCGAAGATGCTTCCACTTTTACTTTTTTATCTGCAGAAAAGATGCAAGAACTTTTCCAGCACGAAGTCGAAGGCTGTTTCCTTTATTCCAGGCACTTAAATCCTACGGTGCACTACTTGGCACAATCGCTTGCACTTTTAGAAGAAACTGAATACGCACAAATTACTGCATCGGGTATGGCTGCAATAAGTTGTGCAATATTACAAATTTGCTCATCCGGGGACGAAATAATTTCGAGCAGAACTATCTATGGTGGTACTTATGCAATTTTAAAAAATTTTTTCCCTCGATTTAATATCAAAACCCATTTTGTTAACATCCTCGACCTCGATGCAATACGTCAAAAAATCACACCAAAGACTAAAATTCTCTATACTGAATCTATAAGCAATCCCTTGCTAGAAGTTGCAAATATCCCGGAATTAAGTAAGCTTGCAAAGGAGTTCAACCTCACCCTTATTGTAGACAACACATTTAGCCCAATGATTTTACAACCGCATAAACTAGGTGCAGATATTGTAATCCATAGCCTTACAAAATTTATCAATGGAGCAAGCGATTGCGTAGGGGGTGCAATTTGTGCTAACCACGATTTTATAAGAAGTCTTAAAGATGTCCATAGTGGAGCAGCAATGTTGCTTGGTCCGACAATGGACTCTATTAGGGCAGCTGGTATTCTTAAAAACCTAAGAACACTGCACATCCGTATTAAGCAACACAGCAAGAATGCACTTTTTATTTCAGAAAAACTGCAAGAAGTAGGTATTCGTGTCTTTTACCCTGGTTTGAAAAGCCACCCACAGCATGAAAAAATGAAACAGTTGATGAACCAGGAGTATGGCTTTGGTGGAATGCTCACTTTCGATTGTAAATCCCCTGAGACAGCAAATGCATTGATGTTGAAAATGCAAGAAAACAAAGTCGGGTATTTTGCTGTTAGCCTTGGATTTTTCAAGACCTTGTTCAGTGCACCAGGATTAAGTACCTCGAGCGAAATCCCAGCCGAAGAGCAAGAACAAATGGGACTTTCCCCTGGGTTAGTTCGAATTTCAATCGGCTTAGATAATCACATCGAAGAAACTTGGAAACGCATGCTAATTTCGATAAAGGAAATTTGCCCCAATATGGTACATTAATACCTTTTTCCTAGTTTAAAGCAATGAATGCTATCATAGTCGCAGAAGGAATTAAAAAATCGTACGAGAAAGACAAAAAGAGTAAAGTCGAGGTTCTAAAAGGAATTGATTTGAAGGTATACAAAGGAGAATACCTTTGTATTATGGGACCTTCTGGAGTGGGTAAAACTACTCTTCTCTATGTTCTTAGCTCCTTGGACAAAGTAGATGAAGGTAAAGTAGTTTATTTTCTCAACGGCACGGCAATAGAAATCCAAAAAAAAAGCAACGACGAACTTTCTCGGTTACGGAATAGCAAGATTGGTTTTGTTTTTCAATTTCACCATCTTTTGCCAGAATTCACAGCATTGGAAAATGTAGCTTTACCAATGATAATTGGCAGAACACCAGAAAAAATTGCAAAGAAAAAAGCAAGAGAACTTCTTGAAACGCTTAATTTGGGGGAACGAATTAATAATAAACCATCGGAACTGTCGGGAGGTGAACAGCAAAGAGTTGCAATAGCTCGTGCAATTATTAACAATCCAGAAATAATCTATGCAGACGAACCAACTGGGAACCTCGACACCACTACAGCTAAAGAAGTTTTAAATTTAATGCTTTCGCTACAAATTAATAAAGGTATTACATTTATTATTGCTACCCACAGTGACGAAGTTGCAAGCTTTGCAAATAGAATTGCTTTTATGAAGGATGGAAAAATAGTTGAAATAAAAGTTAGGCAATAGATTAATTGTTATATTGTACTTTAGGTTAAATTTCATTCTTCAGAATGGGAAAAAGAGTGTTATTGGTCTTTCCTCGAGTACCTTTTCCTTTTATTGGTGGGGATAACCTAACCAATTCAAATATTGTTAAAATACTAAACGAACATTTCGATTTGGACGTGATCATCATTTCTTTCGAAGGTTGCACAAGCGAAGCCGAGGAGTTTCTAAGAAACCATTGTAAATCATACAAAATTTTTACCTTTCCACGCATGAAGTTTTATCTTAATGCATTCCGTTCTTTTTTGAATTTCAAACCTTTGCAAGTAAACTCGTTTTATTTTCCTCAAGTCCAAAAGTATATCAATTCCATTGTTCACAAGTATGATTTGCTTTTCCCGGGGAGTATTCGCGTTGCTGATTACTTACTACCTTTCAAAAAGCCTAAAATTATTAATCTGGCAGATAGTATCGGTTTAAATTACAAGTATTCATTCCATCGAACACACTCTTTGTTCTGGAAGGCATTTTATTTTGTTGAATTCCCAACCATGCTAAGATTCGAAAGGAAAATAATCAAAAAGTATGATTGGAGCTTGATGTTTAATCGAAGGGAAATAGAATATTTCAATCTAAATCGAATAATCCAAATTCCCCAAGCAGTAAAACCACAGTTGTTAACCTATGAAAAACTGGACAATAGATTAAATAACTTTGTGTCTTATTTTGGAAAAATGAATTATCGCCCAAATGTTGATGCAGTACTTTGGTTCGTCGAAAAAGTTTTTCCATATTTACCCGAAGGAATTAACTTTCAGATAATAGGTGCTAATCCCGTAGAGGAAATTCTAAAGTTACAGAAAATTTCTCCTAGAATAATTGTTAAAGGGTTTGTCGAAGATCCCTATTACTTGCTAAAATCCAGCCTTTGTGTTGTAGCCCCAATGCAAACTGGTGGTGGAATCCAAAACAAAATACTGGAATCGATGGCTTTAGGAACGATAGTTGTAACAACTTCTTATTCTGCTTACCCCATTGCACGAAAAGAAGACAAAGTTCTTTTGATTGCTGATGAACCTAAAGAATGGGTTGAAATAATAAAAGATATATATCATTTTCCTGAAAAATATTCACAGATGAAGATTGACGCAAGAAATCACATTAGGCAGAACTTTTCTTTTGAAAAGTTCGAAAAAAAATTACTTGAAGTTATTTATTCTGCATTATCCAGCAGTGAAGTGTAAAATTTCTTTTTTTTTCTTACATTTTTTACTAATTTTGCATTTTATTTTAAAATCAATATGTTAAAAGCTTTTAGTTTTAGGTGAGCAAATGAACGAAAATAACCCTATCGCTTCCCCTTCAGAAGAACAAAGATCTATCGAAACCACACAATCACCCATTGAGATGCAAAGTGTTGAAACCGATCCCGTAGAACTACAAATCACAAACACAGAGCAATTAGAAATTTCTCATAACCAAGCTCCCAATGTTCAAAGTGATGTTGTACAACTTGCAAATACTGAAATTACAACTACAAAAACTGAAGAAGTTGAAACTTCGAATCCAATTTCGGCCGAAGAAGAACGAGAACGGAGAAGTAGCAAAAGAGCACGCTTACTTCAAGCATTTGCTGAGGTCAAAGCTGCAGCCAACGAAAATCGACCAATTGAAGTTAATGTATACAGCAGGGTTCGTGGTGGCTTGCGTGTTTTTTTCAAAGAAGCTCCATTGTTTTTGCCAGCTTCCCATTTCCATTTGAAAAAATCCCCAACCGACGAGGAATTGCTCGAAATGGTTGGCAAAAATCTTACAGTTATGGTACATGAAATTCAAGAATATGATGAAGGAAGTATGGCCGTTATAGTCAGCCGTAAGAAGTTGCTTGAAGAGGAATTTTGGAACAGCTTAAAAATTGGTCAAAAAGTTGAAGGCAAAATTAGCTCCATTGCTAGTTTTGGCGTTTTTATAGATCTTGGGGGTGCCGAAGGATTAATTCACATATCCCGACTTGCCCCATATAGAATTGAGAATTTAAAAGAGCATTTCAAACTTGGGGACTCATTGGAAGCTATTATTGTTGAAGTTGATAAAGAGAACAAAAGAATTGGGCTTAGCAGAAAAGAACTTATAGATAATTCTCAATGGCCCGCTACCGAGGAAAAATACCATGTAGGATCACGACACATTGGAATAGTTAGGCGTATTGTTGATTTTGGCGCGTTCATCGAACTCGAGCCAATGGTTGAGGGATTACTTAGAACTTCCGAAATATCCTGGACAAAAAGATTGCGTAGACCAAACGAGTTTTTAAAGGTTGGAGATAAAGTTGAGGTAGTCGTTTTAGCTTTCAATGAGCAAAAAAAGACAATTTCCTTAAGTATGAAGCGATTACAAGAAAATCCATGGCCCACCCTTCACGAAAAATATCCCTTGCGTTCAACTTACGAAGGTAAAGTTCTCCAAGTTGTTCCTCAGGGTTGCGTAATCTCCATTTCCCCAGAACTGGACGGGTTTTTGCCACGTAGCAAGATGAAAAGAATCCTTCGCGGAAATAAAATTCCCTTAAAACAAGGGGATAAAATAAAAGTACAAATTTCAGAAATTGTTCCAGAAGAGGAATCTGTAATTCTTGGCTTGATCGAAACCGAGGAAGACACACCCAAACCTCAACCAAATCCAAAGCCCCAAGCCAATCCAAGTAATTTCGAAACGAAACCAATGAGCACTGGTATTTCAATTATGGATATGCTTTCCGACGAGGAACGGGAGAATCTTCTTAAATCCATGAAAAAGTAGTTAATTAAGTCTATCTAGGCAATTAAACTTACCTTTTCATAAACAATTGAGCACGGGGGTTTAAAAGACCCCACTTTTATGCAAAAGCCTTTTATTTAATTAATTACAAGACAAATTTAGAATAAACTCAACACCTTTTTTAAATAATGTATATATTTACATTTAAAGCAGTTCTAATTAACAATTTGTAAACCGTCGTAGGAAAGAAGGATCCCTTCCGGAAGCTCTTTTTCGCATTTAGAGTGCATTATTTGGTGTGAAATGTGAATCAAATAAGTTGTTCGTGCGTTAATTTGTTGGGCAACAAGAATAGCCTCCTCTAAATTGAAATGCGTAGGATGCTTATCATATCGAAGAGCATCCAAAATTAAATAATCAAGTGATTGCATCTTTTGAATTGTCTCCAAAGGAATAAAATTGGTATCGGTGCAATATGCTAGATTTCCAATACGAAAACCTAAAACAATCATTTTGCCATGGTAAAGAAACAATGGGTCGAAATTAATATCACCAATAATAAAAGGTTTATTGTCAATTAAGTTAATGTCTAAAATAGGTATTCCTCCCCCAATCTGCTCTGGCTCTTCGAAAACATAATGAAATGTCTTTTTTATACATTCTAAAGTTTGTTGATTGGTATAAATTTTCACTGGTTTATTAGTAGTGTAGTTGAAAGCACGCAAGTCCTCCAACCCACCGATATGGTCGAAATGCCCATGAGTATAAACTACTGCATCAAGCTTATTGATATCGAATGTAAGCATTTGCTGTCTAAAATCTGGAGTTGTGTCGATGACAACATTTGTATTAGAGGATTGAACAAGCAAAGAAGTTCGAAGTCTTTTATCTCTTGGGTCGTTTGAAGAACAAGTAGGACATTTGCAGGAAATAGTTGGAACTCCAGACGAAGTGCCACTTCCAAGAATGGTAAACCTAAGCCTGTTATAGGACATGAGATTCTGCGTGATAAGAGCTTCTAACTAAGGGACCGGATTCCACATGGGAAAAGCCCAACTGAATACCGATATTACGGTATTCTTTAAATTCCTCGGGAGTAACAAATCTATCGACAGGAAGGTGCTTGGGAGTAGGTTGCAAATATTGGCCAACAGTGAAAATATCCACGTTTACTTTGCGAATATCCTTCATTACTTCGACAACTTCGTCGAATGTTTCCCCAATTCCAACCATAATACCGGTTTTAGTTATAAATCCTTTATCTTTGGAATATTTTAAAACTTGGAGGGAGCGATCATATTTTGCCTGGGGGCGAACAAGTTTGTAAAGTCTTGGAACAGTTTCTACATTATGGTTCAAAATGTTAGGTTTAGCATCGAGAACTCTTTGCAAGCAATCGAAATCACCTTTAAAATCTGGAATTAAAACTTCTATTGACACTTTGGGATTAAGGCGACGAACCTCTTGTACTGTTTTTGCCCAGATAATAGAACCTTGGTCCGGCAATTCATCACGATTAACAGAAGTGATAACAACGTGCGAAATTCCCATTTGCTGAACTGCCAAAGCAACCTTCAGTGGTTCCTCGGGATCGACTGGTTCGGGTTTCCCAGTTTTAATTGCACAGAAACCACAAGAACGAGTGCAAATTTCGCCTAGTATTAGAAAAGTTGCGGTTCCTCGCTCCCAACATTCACCAATATTTGGACAATGAGCTTCCTCGCACACTGTATGTAGGGTTTTAGAGCGCATCATTCTTTTTAAATTGGCAAAATTCTCGCCTCCTGGGGCACGAACTTTTAACCATTCTGGTCTTCTGGGGGTGGTTTCTCTATTTTTGCCCTCGTTTAAAGGTAAATCTATTCTATGCATTAGATTACCCTAAATAAGCCTTTAATGCTTGACAACGATTAGAATGCCTCAATCTTCGAATAGCCTTCTCCTTGATTTGCCGCACACGTTCGCGAGTAAGGTTGAACTTTTCGCCAATTTCTTCTAAAGTAAGCTGAGAAGTCCCAATGCCATAAAACAAACGAATTACATCGGCTTCACGGTCGGGCAATGTACTAAGCAGATTTTCAATCTCAATTCGCAAGGATTCTTGAATAAGTTGGTGGTCTGGGGATGGTTGTTGTTCGTTTGGAATAACATCAAGAAGTCGATTATCCTCGTTTTGTGGTAGAGGTTGATCTACCGAAAGGTGTCGGCCCGCAATTTTAATTGTTTCGTGAATATCTGCTACAGTCATATCCAATTGCTCAGCAAGTTCACTAGCAGTAGGTTCACGCTCAAATTTCTGCTCAAGTTCGCTGAACTTTTTTCCAATTTTATTTAAAGCACCGACTCTATTCAATGGTAAACGAACAATACGAGATTGCTCAGCTAATGCCTGAAGTATGGATTGGCGAATCCACCACACTGCGTAAGATATAAACTTAAAACCTTTGGTCTCATCGAAACGAGTAGCAGCTTTAATAAGACCAAGATTGCCTTCATTAATTAAATCTCCAAGGGTAAGGCCTTGGTTTTGATATTGCTTAGCAACAGAAACAACAAAACGGAGATTGGCTTTCACAAGTCGTTCCAACGCTCTTTGACCTTCTAACCCACCTTTCCTAATTTTTTTCGCTAGCTCAACTTCTTCTTCTGGTGCTAAAAGTTCATATTTTCCAATTTCTTGTAAATACTTATCTAATGATTGACTTTCTCTGTTAGTATATTGTTTGGTAATTCTCATACACAATAACTTTGTTTTAAACAAAACAGATTTTGAAACGAATATAGATTTGTTATATTTTATTAACCTTCTCTACCCAATATTTTTAAATAGCGTTTTCTATCTTTCAAAATTTTGATACTTTCTTTGAAAAAATTATCTTGTTTCAAGGTAATAAATTTATATTCATCGAAACTAACTTTTCTTCTTTGCATTTCGTGGCGAATCGCTTCGATAATTTCATTCTGATTCTTTTTTACTAATGTTTCTATAGATTCGCTAACTGTTTCCTTTAATTCTAACAGCTTTTTCTCGATTACTTTGTTTGATTTTGTTTTCTTTATCTTGTCCAATAGAGTATCAATTTCTTTTTCAATATCAGATTTAAATACGATATTCTTACTTTTTAAAAAAGAAATGAAACCCTCCACCATAAATTTAGGTTTGTCAGTTAATTTAAACTGAGGTTGAGTACTCTCTAGGTATGAAACAAATCTAATAAACAAAATTTTGGAATGTAAGAAATCTAGGAATGAATTTTCATCGTTTATTTCAAAGGCTACATCTGGTTGTATTCCTTTTGATTCTTTAACAATCCTTCCGTTTTTTGTGAAGAAAACAGTGTCCATTGTGTAAAGCTTCCCAATCTTGTTTGTGGTATTGGATAAAAAGCGATTTCTATGAATACTTCTTCCAGACGGAGTAAAATACTTAGAGGTAGTTATTTTGAGATAGGAATCGTGTGGTAGTGCTGCAACACTTTGAACTATTCCTTTACCAAAGGTTTGTTCTCCTACGATTACTCCACGGTCATTATCCTGTATGGCACCAGCAACTACTTCGCTAGCGCTTGCCGAACCACGATTTACAATAATAACAAGCGGTGTTGTAGTATCGATTGGTGCAATTACTGCTTTGTAAACCTCTTCTTCACTTTCATCTCGCCCTCGAGTCGAGCAAATCGGCAAACCAGAAGGAAGAAACATTTCACAAAACTGAATTGCAGATTCTAAAACTCCACCAGGATTATCGCGCAAATCTATAATAATACCTTTTCGTTCTCTGTCTTTGAAATTTTTGAATTCTTGCAATCTTTCCCTAACACTATGTAGCATTTCAATAGAAAATCTATCCAGCTTTACATAGAGTACCTTACCACCATCCAAATCAAATACTTTGGAAAAAGATATGTCGGGAACATTAATTTTTCGACGAAAAGTCTGTATTGTTATAGGATAACTTAAACCTTCCCTTTCAACAAGGATTTCGATTTTGGTATTTTCAATACCTGAAGTATATTTTCTTAAGGTATCTAAGTTGGGTGCCAACTTAACATTGTCGATAGAAAGAAGTTTATCACCAACATTTAAGTTAGAAACTTCTTTTGCGATTGAATCTAAGAAATCTACAACGTACAGTGAAGAATCTATAACCGAAACAACGACGCCAAGCCCAACATATTCATTATTGCTTACTGCTTCGCTAAGATCGGATTCATTGAAAAAGAAATTTGTATAAGGATCGAGTTGGTCGGTTATTCCATCTGCAGCATATTTAAGTAGTTCCAGAGGACCAAGCTCGATGATATAGGACTTTAGCAACTCACGAAACATAGCCCCAAAAATATCAAATGCTTTTATTACCTCGAAATAAAGCGTATCATCTTCATCGCTTTCGCTTTCTTGCAGTAAAGTTTTGAAGGTCTGAATAATCTCCTCTAAATCTGTATCCTGTTCTTGAAGAGAGTCGATTCCTTTTTCTGAGGTATCACTAATAAAATTCTGACAAAGAATTTGCCCTTTATTTTGAAAATTTTCAGAATTTTCCTTCGAAGAGGAGTAGAAAATAAAAAGGAAAAACAGGACTACCCAAAAAGGGAGTTTAAAAAATGTTTTCATAAAGTTTATCAAATAATCAAATTATCCTTTAAGAAATCAACAATTTTATCCACACCAATACGAATTTGTTTCATCGAGTCGCGGTCGCGAATTGTAACAGTGTTGTCCAGGAAGCTTTCACCATCGACTGTAATACAGAAGGGAGTCCCAATTTCGTCTTGGCGACGATATCTTCGACCAATAGCGCCCGAGTCATCATACATAGATTTGAAATGTTTTTGAACATCTTTATATATTTTTTGAGCAAGTTCGGGCATACCATTCTTATTTACAAGAGGAAAAACTGCAACTTTAATAGGGGAAAGTTTGGGGTCGAATCTCAACACTGTTCGCTTTTCCATTGTACCTTTTTCTGTCGGTGCTTCGTCCTCGTCGTAAGAATTGCAAAGTATTGCCATAAACGTGCGGGTTACCCCTCCACTTGTTTCCACCACAAATGGAATGTATCGTTCATTTGATATGTTGTCGAAATATTCGAGCCGCTTTCCGCTAAACTCTTGGTGATTTCTCAAATCATAGTCTGTTCTTGAATGAACACCTTCAATTTCGCCCCAACCGAAAGGAAAAAGAAATTCTATATCAACAGCTCGGTTTGCATAATGGGCAAGTTTCTCGTGCTCTTTGAATCTTAATACTTCTTTTTTGAAACCGAGAGAAAGATACCAACTAAATCGCTCGTTCAACCAATAATCGAACCAGTCATTTTCTGAGCCGGGCTTAACAAAATATTGCATCTCCATTTGTTCGAACTCACGAGTACGAAAAAGGAAGTTTTTAGTATTGATTTCATTGCGAAATGCTTTTCCAATTTGTGCAATTCCAAAGGGAATTTTTTGACGAGATGTATCTAGTACGTTTTTGAAATTGACATAAATTCCCTGAGCAGTTTCGGGTCGAAGGTATACAACACTCGAAGGATCCTCTACAGCACCAATAAAAGTTTTAAACATAAGATTGAAATAGCGAACCTCAGTCCATTCAGTTGTTCCACTTACGGGGTCGGGTATTTTATTCTCGATAATGATGTTGTAATAGTCTGCCGGGTTAGAAGCATTTGAAAGTTTTTGCTGTATTTCGTCTGCCAAATCGTTCTTTTTTTTATTTCTAAGCCTTTCGATATATTCCTCAATCAGATTGTCTGCTCTAAAGCGTGCCTTGCTTACCTTGTTATCAATCATTGGATCGGTAAATTGAGCAACGTGTCCACTTGCTTCCCAAACGCGAGGATGCATAAGAATCGAAGCATCAACACCTTCGATATCGTCGCGATAAGTCATTGATTTCCACCAAAGTTCTTTTAAATTGCGAAGAAGTTCAACGCCTAGTGGACCAAAGTCCCAACAACCATTTAAACCACCATAGATTTCTGACGATTGAAAAATAAAACCTCGTCTCTTTGCAAGTGAAATGATTATTTCGAGTTTTGTCATTGGTGCAATTTTAAAAAAAGCAAAATTACTAAAACAAACCCAAAGAATTTTGAGAATTTCTTTGTATATTATTTTTGCAATTCAAGAAAGCACAGGTGGTTTTAGTTCAAAGGTATGTAATTTAGATAAAGATTATTGGTAAAGATTATGGGAAATAGCTTTTACTGCGGGAGCTCAATTTTTTCAAAAAATAATCACAGATTTACCATTTCAACGTGTCGGCTTGGTCGATGTATACGGTTTGCTTTTGTCGGAAAAGGGAAAGAATAATTGCAAGACCAATGGTAGCTTCGCCAGCGGCTATAGCCATGATAAAAAAAACAAAAATTTGACCAGTAACATCGCCAAAAAAGGCAGAAAACGAAACGAATGTTAAGTTAACCGAATTTAACATCAACTCTATCGACATAAAAACAACGATGGCGTTCCTTCGTGTTAGTACTCCAATTGTACCGATGGTAAAAAGTATCGCAGAAACAATCAAATAAAATTCTAAAGGGACTACTTGCATAAATGCCTCCTAATCAACTTTCCGTTTAGCAAGAACTATAGCACCAATAATAGCAGAGATTAACAATATCCCCACAATTTCGAAAGGCACAAGATAGTCGGAAAATAAACTTTTGCCAATACATTGGGCAGTCCCAATTGATGCTGAATTGGGATGCAAATTAGTCTTTAAGGTACCTGGAATGAAAATTGCAGACATAATCTGAATAATAAAAGCAAGCCCTAAAAAGACCGCTACAACTTTTCGGAAATTGAATTTTTCGCTCAGTCGCTCTTCGTTTGATAAATTCAATAGCATAATTACAAAAACAACAAGCACCATTATCGCCCCAGCATAGACAAGAATTTGAATTATTGCAACAAACTGGGCATTCAAGGTAATATATAAGCCTGCAAGCATAAAGAAATTAAATATCAAAGCGAAAGCACTTCGAACTGGATTACGGCTAATTATTGTTACAATTGCACTCGCAATTGCCAAAATCGAAAGAACCCCAAAGAAAAAGTACAACAAACTCACTGTTACAATCTTAAATTTTTCTAAAAAAAACTAAATTAAGAAAAAAATAATAATATGACTAAATTTGAATTTTGCCAAAAAAGTCCCTTTATGAAGCTTGGTTTGATTTTAACTGCTGGTGGTTCTGGTAAAAGAGTTGGGAAGCCAATTCCAAAACAATTTCATTTAATCAAAGGGAAAGCAATTTTTATCCACTCTCTTCAAAATTTGGTGAATTCAATTAAATTCGATTCTATTGTAATAACCTACCCAGTTGAATACAAAAAACTAATGTATGACATTTTAATTAGAAACGATTTCTTCGATATTGAAATTATTGAAGGCGGAAAGGAAAGATTCCAATCTGTATGGAATGCTCTCCAAAGCCTTCAAATTCAAAATACCGATTTCGTGTTTGTCCACGATGCTGTTCGTCCTTTTGTTGGGAGTGACTTGGTCAAAAGACTTTACGAAAATGTAATAAAACACAAAGCTGTTGTACCAGGAATTTTAGTTAAAGACACTTTGAAAGAAATTGATCAAGATGGATTTGTTTCCAAAACAATTAGCAGAACAAATATTGTTGCAATTCAAACACCACAAGCATTTTCGACTTCGCTTTTGATATCGGCATACGAAAAGGCTATTAGCGAAGGATTTTCGTTTACTGACGAAGCTGGATTTGTTGAATATTTTGGACATATGGTTAAGGTTGTTGATGGTGACGAAAGAAATATCAAAATAACAACTCCCCAAGACTTACTTTATGCCGAGTTTATTATTACAACATTGTGATTTTTTTTGCATTTTTGTTTTTTTCTTTACTAATGAACTATGAATCAAAACCAAGATATTAATCAAAAAGGGTGCTTACTTATAGTGGAGGACGATATTAATTTTTTGAAGCTTCTAGAAACGACGCTTAAAAAGCATTTCACAATTGCAATAGCCAAAAGTGGTCCAGAAGCATTGGAAATCATAAAGAAAGGGTTTTCTCCTGGGGTAATTATAAGCGATTTGAATATGCCAATTATGAACGGAATCGACTTTTTAAAAGAAACAATAAAATATGTTCCAAATGCTATTCGAATTATTCTTTCTGCTTTTGCAAACTCTCAAGAAATAATTGCTGCGATTAATCAAAGTCGTGCTTATATGTATCTGACTAAACCTGTAGATCATTTGCAACTTATACAAATCATAAAAAACGCTTTTGAAACATATAATTTGGTTGTCCAAAATAATCAACTACTGCAAGCTTTACATAGAATGGGCATTTCTGATGTAAAAGGAATTGACCTCTTATCAAAAGGCCAACCATACCAAACCGCACAAAAAGTTGCTGCTGATTTTATCTTTGGACTTCAAAAAATATTATCACTTTCCGAAAAGTACTATTATACAAGTCATACATCATACGTAACAGCAATATCAAAAGCTTTAGCAGAGGAACTTAAATTTACCAACCGAACTATAGAAGAAATTGTCTTTGCTGCCTCTTTGATCAATTTACCTATGCTTGTTATGCCAAAGAGATTTCTTCTATATGACCCATTTGATCTTGAACATATTGACAAAGAATTTTTCTTTAATTTGTTTGAAAAAGTAATTGATTCATTAAATTCGATTGAAATAATCCGTGGTCCAGCGACTATTCTATCACAAATATTTGAAAATCGAAGCGGAAGCGGAGGCCCGAAAAAGCTCGAGGGGCTTTCCGTGCTTCGAGAATCTCAAGTGGTTTCCGTAGCAAGTATTTACCATAATAAAGTCTACAGAATTCAACCATTTCATCTAATTAAGCTCGAAGAAGAAGGTTTGGTAGTTCAAACTAAAGAAGAAACTTTCGACCGCCATAACGAAGCTGTAAAATTCTTCTATCGCAAAGCTAATTGGTTCGATAATGATATCCTTAATACTTTTCAAGGCATGATTAAGAAAAGGGCAATTCCCGAGCTAATTATTCCAAAAACAAATTTAATTATAAGGAATTTTGATCTGCGCACTTTACGCACCAGCGAATTTGAAGATTTTAGTATCGAAGCACCAGTTGAAACTCCCACAGAAACCACCAAAGAAGAGCCACAAGTTCTTGAACGAACCATTCGTGTTGAAAAACTCAAGCCTGGTATGATTGTGGCTCAAAATGTGGTGACCAAAACTGGTGTTCTGATTGTTCGCATGGACAACAAATTGGATGAGGCTTTAGTTGAAAATATTAAATATCTTGCAGAAGCAGGGCTCTTGCCAAAGGAAATTTCAATATATGTTATACCACCGACAGATGCTTCCACAAAAGATTTAGAAAATAAATAAGAATTTTACTTACTTAAAATTCCAAAGAATTTATTAGATGAATAATTTTTACAAACAAGTAAATTACAATGGCTCTACCGTAACCCAATAAAGTTTAAAAAAAAAGAAATTATATTTTTTTTTGGATTTCCTATTATCTAAAAATTATATTCTTTCAATGTCGGTTTTCTTAATCCAACCTATGTTGCCATTAGCTAATCGAATTTTGAACCAATTACCTATTTCGTCCAATATTTCAACTTTTGTTCCTTGGTGTAATATAAATAAATCAGTTGAGGTTTCTTCGGGTGAGCTTTTAATGTAAGCATTAGACGAGAAAATAATAGCATGGTTGTGGTTGATCTCAAATTTGTAACGAGAATATCCCAAAGTGGTCGAAAGGATAAATAAAATTAGAAACAATGCCCCAGCAAAGAAAGAAAATTTGCGGATTTTTGGAGAAAGAACTAACAAAAAAATAATAAATGATACGGCAGATATCCAAATAGAAGCAATTGCCAAAATCCCCCACTGGTTCGAGGAAATAATGTCTCGGGTATCTTCCCACCATTGTTTCAAAAAGAATTTTGGTATTTCTTGAATTTTGTCCACATTATGGAGGTTTGCTATTTGCAAGTTGAAATTAATGTCTTCATCGAATGGGTCAACAATTTTTGCCCGCTCATAATAAAGAATACTTTTGTGATATTCTTTAAGTCGGTAATAAGTATTGCCCAGGTTGAATAGTAATTCTTTGTTTGTAAAGCCTTGGGATAATATTTGCTCGTAAAGTTCAGCTGCCTTTTGATAATTCCCCTCAATATAACTTTTATTGGCTTCTTGAAACAATGAGTTCAGTTCCTCTTGAGTTGAGGCTAAAATTAAATTTGACCCCAAAAAGCAAATTAGCATAAAGATAAATAACTTGGCATTCATAGCAACTTTTCGCCTAACTTTGATAATACTTTAACGGAAAGCAAGTAAATTGAATCTATGGGCAGATTGTCATATTGCGGAGAATAACGAGCCTGCTCACATTGATTCATTAGTTCAAGAAGTTGTTCAACAACTTGCTCTTCGTCCACTCTTTCGAGAAGTTTTTCTCGAATATTTTCTTTAGTTAACTCGATAGGTTTTATATTCAATTTGTTTGCTACAAAGTTCCACAAAGCACGAGATGTTTCTTCGTAAAATTTTTCTTTATCACCGCTAGAAATTAACTTCTTAGCATTTTTAAGATACTTTTGGGCAATTTTGGAAGCTTGGATTTGTCGTATTAATACAACATTCCCCTCGATTTTTTCCTTTCTCTTAGCATAGATAAAAGCTAGAACCCACAACCCAATTGGCAAAAGGCTTGCAAGCCAAAAGAAAGGACTTGTAATAAAACTATCTTGTGGACGATAAAATTTATCTATCGATGTTTTAATGTAACGAATGTCTTTACCTAAATACTGTACTTCTTCTTTCTTGACATTGGCAACTAATGGTTGGAAAGCTGTTTCAGATTTTTCTACATTAAGAAGAAACGGCTCGGATGTTAAACTTTGGTATTGTTTCTTATCTAAATCAAAATAAGCAAACTTTATTGGTTCAATCTTAAATTGACCGGGATTTTTTGGAACTAAATAGTATTCAAATGTTACATTACCAGACACACCCGAGGGAGTAACATTTGTATTATCGATTACTTTTGGCTCGTATGAATCAATATCTGCTGGCAAATTCAATTGAAAAGGGGAGAGCAATTTAAGATTCCCTTTTCCTGATATTTGTACTTTAACTGTGGCAATTTCACCAGTTTTTAAATTAGATTTGTCCAGCCAAGCTTTCATTTGCATAGAACCAACCCCTCCGCGAAATTCCGCAGGCTCGGGCGATGGTAATGGTAAAACTTTTATTGAAACTGGCTTCGAACGAACTGTAAAGGGAAAATCTTTGTACCTTGTTGAAAAAAATGGATCATTAAAAAATGGGTCGTCAAAGAGCATATCGAAGGGGTCTCGGTAACGTTTCTTTTGTTGTTGCTGTCTAACTAGCAATCTAACAACGAATTCAATTTCCATTGGGTCAATTGTGAGCGTTCCCTTTTGTTGTGGAATTAATACTACTTGCTTAAGGTCGGCTACTCTGTAAGGTACTCCATTAATCACTTCTGTTGTAAATTTCAAATCTTTTATACCAAAATCTTGGGTCCAAAATCCATTGAAATTTGGCATTTTGGGAACATTTATGTTTACTATGTTGAGCTCGGGATGCACGTAAATTTTGTAGGTAGCAACAATAGTTTCGCCCAGATACACTTGAGTTTTATCGACAAACAATCGAATAAACAAATTGTTTCGGATAATCTCATCAGCTTGTTGCGAAAGTGTTTTTTCCCCTCCCTGACCACTGCTTTGCGATTGTTGTTGCTGTTTTTCATCCCCTTTGATCACCTTTATTGTTATTGAATTTGAAACTAAGGTTGTACCTTCGACTGTAATTTTTGCTGGTTCAATAGTAAATGTGCCTTCAGCATCTGCCAATAGAATATAAATGAAAGACATAGTACTCGTTATTTGACCATTAATAATTTGAGTACTCATCGAACGACTTGGACCTGCCAGCACCGTAAAACCCTTGAAAGAGGGAGGTTGAAAGTTTTTACCGCCAGTAGAATTTAATGTAAACGTTACTTGAAACTGGTCGCCAAGTGTAACAGTATTGTTATTTACTGTCGCAGTAAATTTATATTCAGCAAAGCAATCAATAGAAAATAACAAAATAAAAAATAAACTGAAAAAATACTTTTTCATCTTCCAAAAACCAAAAAATTCAATGATAATAGAAGAAAAAAACAGTAAATAATTTTTGAAAATTCAAAAAAATTTTGCAATTTTGTAGTCCGAATGGGCTCTTAGCTCAGCTTGGTTTAGAGCGCTTCCTTGACGCGGAAGAGGTCACAGGTTCGAATCCTGTAGAGCCCACACATATTTCTATTCAACCCTTTTTACTTTATCAAATAGATTTGGTTTCTACTTTTTTCTTTAGTTTAAATTAATCATATTAAAAGACTGGTGCAGCACTAAACAAAAATGTTGAGCAGCTGCTTGAATTATAATTATTTTACAAATTTTTTTTCGTCACTTTTTTATCTTTGCATATCCAAAGAACTTTTTGCCGGCGATATTTAGGCTTTTCACTTGGGGACTGTGGTTTATCTATTAAGATTTCGTTTGTTTCTAATTGCACTTCCCCACCCCAAAGAAATTCGATTCCAACAAGCACATCTGGGACAAATTCTTTGATAAGTTGCTTACCTTCGAAGTGGTGAACTAGATATAACAACTTTTCTGTAGTTCTGTCCATGTCTACAGTAATAAATGGTGGATGATAAAGTGCATTGAGTATCATGTTTTTATAATCTTCAGCTCTTCGGCTTTTTACGTAATACTGTATAGTCTTCTTTTCAAAATCTGGCTTTATTCCGACAACAAACAAATCGTGCTTGTCGACAAATTCTTGGGTAATAAAAATATTAAGCAATGTAAAGTCCGAGAAGTATTTTCTTAAGTTAAAGATTGCCTTTTTTCCTTCTCCAGTTTTTCTATCAAAATTTTCTCTTGCTTCAATACTCTCTATTTTTTGAAATTCATAGTTCAATTTTCCCTTGTCTGCAAGTTCCTCAACGTATTGAATTAAACGTAACCCAATAGCATAAGGATTTAAACCCAATCGGAAAATTGAAGTAACATTAGCATTTACTCTTGCATAGTCAGCTTCGTGAGAACTAATCCTTTCGTCGCTACGGAAAAGCTCGTCGTGCCAATAGCTTGCCCATCCTTCGTTGAGTATTTTAGTTCGCACTTGGGGAGCAAAATACAAAGCTGTGTTGCGAATGACAGTCAATATCGTCTGCATCCATCTATTGGAATCTTTCTTTAAAAAAGGTGAATTGTCGCGAATGAATTCCAATAAATCAACGGCAGGTTTTCTCCTTGTTTCAATAAATTTTTTGTATTTTGCGCTGAATTCTGGATATCGTGTTGCTATTTCAGCTAAAAATAAATTCGTGGCAACATCCTCGCTATTGCTCTCGAGCATATGGTTGAATTTACCCAATTCAGAAAGTACCTGATGGTGTGGAACATTAACTTCATCTTGCAGGAAATTGCCCAAATAGTATTCTATTGCAGAAGGAATTTGCTTTTCGAATGGATAGTCAACGTGAAAAAGTGTATCGTAAAACCCCACAATGTTATCTAATGACCGAGCAAATTCTATAAGGTAATCAACCCAGCGGCCATATTGGTTGCGCATAGTTTCAATCAGTCTTTTATCCGCAAGCGCTAAGCCAACAAAGTCCTCGTCCCAAGTATGCTTAAAGTGTATGTTGTTTTGAAAAAAATCAATGTGAGCCAAAACGTGATAAAAAATCATTATGTTTAGCCAATCGGGATTGTCACTATTGTAGAAAGAAATTGCAGGACGAGAATTAATCACTGTTTCATAGGGATTTGTCGGATAAAGTTTATATTTACCATATTCTTTTAAAACCTCGACCTCGTGCACCCAATAGTCATACAAAGTTGGTATCATAAATTTTGGGGAAAGCTCGAGCAAATCACGATTCGAGACAATGTATTCAAGTGTTTCATTTTCAAAATTGAGTCCAACTTCGCGGGCTCGAACTTTACATTCTTCCATTATCTTCTTTACTCTTTGGTCTATAAGTTCCATCGTTTGCTCTTAGTTCAAAACAAAATTAAGAAATATTCCATTTTAATGGACAGAAAGATTAATTATAATTAAAATTCAAAGTTTAAGTATAAATAAGATAAAATATTTGTTTCGTAATTAATAGTTT
Organism: uncultured Hyphomicrobiales bacterium; assembly: GCA_964524325.1. Classification (GTDB taxonomy): domain Bacteria; phylum Bacteroidota; class Ignavibacteria; order Kapaibacteriales; family UBA2268; genus Naka2016. Next base: position 40,500 of record CAZGCT010000009.1, on the reverse strand, counting down.
TAGATGAGAAAAAAATAGCATCAGGGAAACAAAGAGAATACAAGTAAATTTTTGCAAAGTATAATAAAGAAATTTCGAAATAAATTACTTGCTATAATCAGGTTTAGTAATGTAAGGCAGAGGATCTTCTAACCCAGCTTGTTGGAATCCGCGTAAACGCAAAGCGCAGGAATCGCAAACTCCGCAAGCAACCTCGCTTTCACGATAACAACTCCATGTTAATTCAAAAGGTACATTTAAATTATGTCCCAAACGAACAATGTACCGTTTTGTTAAATTAATCAATGGAGTATGAATTTGAATTTTGGTTTCGGGTTTAGTCCCGAGATTAATTGCTTTTTCAAAAGCAAGGAAGAAGTCCAAACGACAATCTGGATAACCACTGCTGTCGGATTCCACAGCTCCAACAAAAATTGCATTTGCGCCAAGTACTTCTGCCCAACTTGTAGCCATAGCAAGCAAATTTCCATTTCGAAACGGAACATAAGTAGATGGTATTTCTGTGCGGTCGAGCTTAGCTTGCTCTATTTCTTTGGTGTTATCAATTAGCGAAGAGCCTCCAAACTTATGAAAGTAGTCAATTGGCAATACCAATCTATGTTCTACTTTCAAAAAATCGCACAAATCATCGAACGAACGACGTTCCCGTTCTTGGGTTCTTTGTCCATAAGTAACATGTAAAGCTGCCAACTGAAAATTTAATGCTTTTGCTAAAGCTGCAGAAACAGCAGAGTCCAACCCACCGCTCATCAAAACAACAGCCAGTTTCATTTATGTTAAATTAATTGTACCTTCTAAAGCTTTGTAGCCGCAATTTCCAACGGCTTGTTTGTTTGCTATTTCTAATCGTAGGCATCAATGTAGACTTCTTTTCTTGCGTTGTATACAAATGCAAAGCCAAGGCAGCAACTGTGGTCAGGTATTCTTCTTTTCCTTTTTCTAATTTCGAAAAGTCGAATTCTCTTTCCAAGAAAGAAGTATCGTAAGTACCTTCGAGATACTTAGGTTCTTGCAAAACTTGAATAAGAAAAGGTATTCCTGTTTTAATTCCAAAAATTTTAAAGTCCTTCAATGCTCGAATCATAATGGAAATGGCTTCGTTTCTATCTTTCCCATAACTAATAAGTTTTGCAATAATAGGGTCAAAGTGTATAGTCACCTCTGAACCAGTTTCTACACCACTATCAAGCCTAACACCTTTGCCTCCGGGTTCACGTAAATAGGTAATCTTACCGGTATCTGGCATAAAATTATTGAACGGGTCCTCCGCATTGATACGACACTCAATAGAATGCCCTCGCCAGACAACATCTTTTTGAGAAAAAGATAAAGGGTAACCAGCAGCAATTCGAATTTGTTCTTTTACAATATCAATACCGGTGACAAACTCTGTGACTGGGTGCTCAACTTGAAGACGAGTGTTCATTTCCAAAAAGTAGAAATTTCGATTTTTATCGAAAAGAAATTCGACTGTTCCAGCATTTAAGTATTCCACAGCCTTTGCAGCCTCGATTGCAACATTTCCCATCTTATTTCTCAACTCTTCGTCCAAAACAGTAGATGGTGCCTCCTCTATTACTTTTTGATGCCGACGCTGTATCGAGCAATCACGTTCACCAAGATGTACATATTTTCCAAATTCATCGCCAATAATTTGAATTTCGATATGTTTAGGATTTTCCAAGTACTTTTCAATATAAATAGAGCCGTCCCCAAATGACTTTTCTGCTTCACGCTGAGCAGACTCAAAACTCTCTTTAAATTCTTCTGGAGAAAATACCTTACGCATACCTTTGCCACCACCACCAGCCGCAGCTTTTAAAAGCACTGGGAACCCAATCTTTTGGGCAGCAATTAATGCTTCGTCGATAGATTTAATTGGCTCCTTCGTTCCGGGCACAATTGGAACACCTGCTTTTTCCATAAGTTCACGGGCTCTGGTCTTTGAACCCATAGCATCAATTGAAAAAGGACGTGGGCCAATGAATTTTATCCCAGCGTCGGCGCTTGCTTGGCTAAATGGAGCACGCTCCGAAAGAAAACCATAACCTGGATGTATGCCTTGCGCTCCGCTTTTTTTTGCTACATCAATAATTTGTTGGATATCCAAATAAGCTGACTTCGGTTGCTCAGAGAAAATTTCAAAAGCATAGTCTGCCATACTCACGTGCAAGGCTTCGCGGTCAACTTTATGGTAAATTGCAACAGTTTCAATTCCTAATTCTCGAGCTGCTCGGATAACCCGAATAGCTATTTCGCCTCGGTTTGCAATCAAAATTCTTTTAAACATAATCATTTCATCATAAACAAACTAAATTAATGAATTTGTTTTAATTTTAAATTATCATTTCCTTATTTACATTTTGAACGATTTGCTTTTTTTCTTCATAAACTTGGTATTTTAAAAACTTAATAAAACTTTTCTGTTAACCAATCTAAACCTTTTTTGCAAATTTGGGAATTGAACTACCATTTGAAATTCCATTAATAAGTCGAACGAACTCGCAAAATTTGCAAACATTTCAAACAAATATTTTCCATCAAAATTTTTATGATTGGTAATAATTAAAAAAGAACCGGCGGGCTCTTGAATTAATAGCGAAATTAACTTTTGAGCCACCTGCCGGATTCGAACCAGCGACCGGCTGATTACAAATCAGCTGCTCTACCAGCTGAGCTAAGGTGGCAATTTAAAGTACAAAATTAAAGAAATTTTAGAAATCAAACAAGAGCAAAATTATTCGAAGTTAATAAGGTAAGACGTCGAGTGTTTCCATCACTGAATCTATTCTACCGAAAGGTGCGGATATTTGAACCCCTTGAACCAAATGCCCAATTTCACTAATCGTTTCCCTTGCAATGGCTATACCCTCTTGAATGCTTTTACTTTTAGAGTCGGAAACTTTTCTCATTCGCTCAATAATATCGTCGGGAACGACTACCCCGGGCAATTCATTTTTCATAAACTCAGCGTTACGAAGCGATGTTAAGGGCCATATTCCAACAATAATAGGCAGATGATAATGTTCCACTTCTTTCAAAAATGCTTTAAATCCAACAACATCAAATATAGGCTGGGTTACTATAAACTCTGCACCTGCATCAACTTTCCAGTAAAGCCTTCGCAATTCTTCCTCCAAATTAAAAGCTAAAGGATTGACACCAACACCGATAAAAAATCCTGTCGGTTCTCCAATGGGGTACCCCGCAATATCTAATCCATTGTTTAAGCGTGTTAATATGTTCACCAATCCAATAGAATCTACATCAAAAACACCAGTTGCATCTGGATATGTACCAAGCTTTGGTGGATCGCCAGTAATTGCAAGGATATTTCTTATTCCCAGGGCATAGGCACCGAGTAAATCCGATTGGATACCAATGACATTTCTGTCGCGGCAAACAAAATGCAGTACTGTTTCGATACCAACTTCACGCTGAATTTTAATAGCAACAGCAAGAGCACTCATACGAGCACTTGCTCTTGGCCCATCAGGTATATTAATTACATCAATACCATTATAAAATAATTCCCGGGCTTTTTGAATTTCCTTGCTTGCATCGACACCTCGCGGAGAAAGCAATTCAACAAATTTAACAAACTTACCTATACTTAATCTTCGAGAAAGCCTTGATTTATCCTTCTTTTGAATTGGTTGAACTTTTTGCTCCTCTTTAACAATTATTTTTTCAATTTTTTGGAATATGATTTTCGGTTGTAAGGCAAGTATGGCAATTGCCATTTTCTTGATGTGTTCGGGATTGGTTCCGCAGCACCCACCGAGAATATTTGCACCGGACTTAACAAAAAGTTTAGCATATTCTGCAAAATATTCTGGGGAGGCAAGATATATGTTCCTACCATCAATATTTTTGGGTTTGCCAGCATTTGGCATAATTGAAATTGGCAATGAAGTTAAAGGCCTAACAGTCTCCAACCAATTCAACATAACCTGAGGGCCAACAGTGCAATTTATTCCAACAACATCTGCACCCATTGACTCTAAATCAGCAATAGCTGCTTCGGGATTTGTTCCTGTCAAAGTATTCCCATCTTCGTCAATTGTAATTTGAGCAATAATAGGTTTGTCCGTAAGCTTTCGAGCGGAAACAACTGCTTGCTTCAACTCGTCTAAGTTGATAAAGGTTTCAAAAATCAGAAGGTCTATTCCCCCATCGAGCATAGGTTGGATTATTTCCGCGAAAAATTCTTGTGATTCCTCCCGGGAAATAGGTCCAAGAGGCTCAATTTGCACTCCCAAAGGACCAATCGAACCAGCAACAAAGGCCTTTTCGCCCGCAACTTCCCGAGCAATCCTACTTCCAGCAAAAACTATATCTTTCAATTTATCTTGCAGATTGAACCGTTTTAATTTGAACCTATTTGCACCGAAGGTATTTGTTTCGATAACCTCGGCTCCCGCGTTAAGATAGTCGTTGTGTATTTGTTTTACAAGTTCCGGAGCAACTAAATTTGTTTCCTCGAAACATTTATTAATAAATACTCCTCTTCGATAGAGTTCTGTCCCCATCCCTCCATCGAATAATATAACTTTTTGCTTAATTAAGTCTAAAAAATTTTTCATAAATCAAAATAAAAATCTAAATTTAATAAAAAACTTAAATTTGTCTTGATTCTTTCTTTTAATAGTCAAAACAAAGAAAAAGAAACCCGAACGAAATGTTCGGGCTGCAAGTGGTGAATGTGTTCTTGAAAAAAAAATCAATTTTCTTGAACTGGGTAAACAGAAACTTTTAATCGGGTTTTATCTTTGCGTTCAAATTTAACAATACCATCTATTAGAGCAAATATAGTGTAGTCTTTGCCCAACCCAACATTTTTTCCGGGGTGAAATTTGGTACCTAATTGGCGAACAATAATATTCCCCGCTTTAACCAACTGACCACCAAATCTCTTCACACCACGTCTTTGGCCTGCTGAATCACGTCCATTTTTCGAGGAACCACCACCTTTTTTGTGTGCCATTTTATTCTCCTTATTATTTACGACAGGTTAATTTCTTTTACTTCCAACAAAGTATAGTGCTGACGATGTCCTTTAAGGCGTCGGTAATTTTTTCTTCTTTTTTTCTTGAAAACTATCACTTTTGGGTCTTTTCCGTGGGTTACTACTGAAGCAACAACTTTTGCATTTACATAGGGATTCCCAATTTGAACCTCTCCATCTTTTTCGACGAAAAGAACTTTATCGATTTCCACAGTTTCTCCAGTAGCTTTTTGTAAAAGCTGAGTTTTGAGAAGGGAGTTTGGACTCACTTCGTACTGAAATCCTTCAATTTCTACTACTGCAAACATATTTTTTAAATTAATTAAAATTAGATATGCAAATTATAAAAAAATCTTTAAATAATTACAACTCGATCGAAAATTTGTTATGGTTTTTTTCAACTGGTACTGGATATTCTCCCGAAAAGCAAGCCGTACAATAACCAATGCCTTCGTCTTTGGGGACAGTCTCGAGCAATTTTTCCAAAGATAAATAGTGCAAAGAGTCTGCTCCAATTGCTTTACCAATTTCCTCCTCTGTCTGGTAATAATTAGCTATTAGTTCTTCCCGACTGGGAAAATCCATACCATAATGACATGGAAAGCGAATTGGAGGGGAAGTTATTCTCAAATGGACTTCTTTGGGTTCTGCTTCGCGTATGAGTTTTATTAAAGACTTCGATGTTGTCCCCCGTACTATCGAATCATCAACAACAACAACTTGACGATCTGCCAAAACACCTTTTACTGTGTTAAATTTCACTTTTACCTTGAATTCTCTTTTGTCTTGACTTGGAGCAATAAAGGTTCTCCCGACATAGTGGCTTCGAATAAGCCCAATCTCGAATGCTGTGGGTTGGCCTTTTTCTGCATTTACTTTGGAATAACCCAGAGCAGCAGTATTTCCACTATCGGGAACAGATATGACTATTACCTTCTCGCCTTCATTTTTTATGACTGGGGATTCTTCGGCAAGATTTTTTCCAAGCTTCCTCCGGACCTTATCAACATTGTGGTTAAAAATTTTGCTGTCTGGGCGAGAAAAGTAAATATATTCGAATATGCAATGCCGAGCTTCGGGTGTATTTTCTTGAATTTTAAATGATTTTATTTCCCCAGAATCAATTGTTGCCTTGTCGATAACAATCAGTTCGTTGTGATTAATAGAGCGAATATATTCAGCATTCACAATGTCGAAAGCACAAGTTTCTGATGCAACAATGTAAGCATCACCATTTTTTGTTTTAATTTTTCCAATACTTAATGGTCTAAATCCGTGGGGATCTCGCGCAGCAATCAAAGCATCCTGTGTTAAGATTGCAAGAGAGTAGGCTCCGCGTACAATTCTTAATGCTTCCAGAATTTGGTCAACAATTTTTTCTTTTCGACTATGTGCAATTAAATGCAAGAAAATTTCTGTATCTGTGGTTGTTTGAAAAATTGCACCTGCTTCACTCAATTTTTTGCGAAGCTCAATAGTATTTGTCAAATTCCCATTATGAGAAATCGCTAAAATTCCAGAATGATAGCTCATCACAAAAGGTTGAATATTTACACGCTTAGCACTTCCAGTTGTTGAATAACGGTTGTGTCCAAGTGCAGAATCTCCTTTCAACACATCAGTTAATATCTTTGGGTCTGAAAAAACATCTAGAACAAGCCCTTCGCCTTTGAAAATGGCATACTTTTTCTTTAAGGAATTTTCCTCTAAATAGAAACTTACTATTCCAGATGCTTCTTGGCCTCGGTGCTGAAGTGAATGGAGTGCATAGTATGTTATTATTGAAGCCTCGGGATGGTTGAACACCCCAACTACACCGCAATTACTTCGTGGCTTATCAATTTCGTGGATTTCCATCTAACCTATTTCAAAAAACAAAATTAATTATTGTTTTTTGAATAACTATCAAGCGTTTGTAATTCCTTTAACATTTCAAGTACAAAGTCTACATTCCTCTGCAACTCCTCAAAGGTACCATTATTGATAATCGTAATGTCTGCCAAATTCTTTTTTTCTTCAGGTGGGATTTGTTTTTTTAATCTTTGGCAAATTTGCTCTGAAGAAAAATTTCCAGTAGCTAAAAGTCGGTCGACAATCTTCGCATGGTCGGAAATCACTAAGATCACGTAATCAAACAAATCCTCTATGCATGCTTCATAAATTAAAGCACTTTCAAAAAATATTAGGTCCTTTCCTTGTTTGATAAGTTTATTTATTATTTTTTCCGTTTCCTCGAGAACGAAAGGATGTACAATAGAATTTAATAGGTTTAAGTTTCTGTTGCCTTCTTCCGTGTCCGAAAACACAATTTCGGCAAGCCATTTTGCGTTCAGGGAACCATTGGTTAAATATGCCTTGCTACCAAAATATTCAATAATTTTGGCCCTCAACTTTTCATTTTTATTCATCAGTTCTTTTGCTAATCTGTCGGAGTAAATAACCTCGTAACCACGAGTTTCAATAAACTTACATACAGTTGTTTTACCAGATCCAAAATTGCCAGTTATACCAACAAAAAATATTTTTTTCATATGAAACAAAAAAGCAAAATTAAATGAAAAGTCTATTGATATTTTCCCTTTGGTTAATCTAAAATAATTCAAGAAAAATTCGTTTTTTTAAATTAAAATCTAGCATAAAATGATTGACTTTGAAAAATTAAACGAGGCTTATTCAAACGATGGCTTTTATGCTCTCCAACTAGAAATTGGAGATGTCTGCTATCAAAACTGTTCATATTGCTATATGAACGCTCTTCCAGAAATTAAAAACCAACTTCCAAGCAAAAAAATCTACGAAATACTTGATTGTGCAAATCAAATTGGAATTACAGCAATTGAATGGCTTGGAGGTGAACCATTGCTTCGCAACGAAGTGTTCGATTTTCTTGAATACTCATTGACACTTGGTCTGCGGAATAATATGTGGACTGGCGGGCTCCCCTTAGCCGAACCCGAAGTTGCAAAACGATGCTCGGAACTCTGTACTTTTGGGCTTATCGCTTTCCATTTATCTACTATAGATAAAAGACTTTATGAAGAGCTACATCCAAAGAGAAGTTCTGACGATATCAAAACAATAATAAAAGGAATCGAGAATCTGCTTGCCTACGGTTATCCAAAATCACAATTATTAAATTCGGTTACATTTACCGGTTACCAATCTGTAGATGATATGATTGAAACAATAGAATACTTCCAAAATAATTACGGAATTGCTACTTGTGTAAATGTTTACCATACTTACCTTCGTCCTGGGCAAACAATGGATGAATTGCAAAGATTTATACCAAATAATGCGGACGTCGCAAGATTATATAAATATTTAAAAAAGGTTGCCGATACAAACATTTACCCAATGAATTGCGTGAACAAGCAGTACTGTAGTGCTACTCTTGCTGTTTTGAACAACGGCTACGTTACTCCATGTGCTACAATCCGAGAAGAAATCAATGGAATGAATGTCAATGAAAGTAATTTCTTAGAAATTATCAAACAAAATAAAGATTACCTTATTTTTAAAACAATGAAAACAAAGGAAGGCCTGCCCGAAAGTTGTTCTAGTTGTTATCAAAACGACTTTTGTTTTGGCTGTAGGTCACGGGCTTATGCTGCTGGTTTGGGTATCTATGGTGAAGATCCAAGGTGTTATCAAATTAATTTCACCATTGCAAATTAACTCTGCCCTTCATTTATCTCTTTTACTTTAATTTTAGGTCTAAATGACTTAAAACCCAAGGGTGAATTTACCAACCACCTCTTCTTTTATTTGCCAACTAAACACACCAAAGATAAAAATAATTTCTCTTGTTTTGCTCCAGTTAAAAAAACTATAAATAAATTTAGGGGTTCAAAGTTGAACCCCTACTTTAAGAATTACTTAAAAAAATGCTTTTAACATTATAATAGTGGTGCAAGAATCAACGCAACGATGGAAATCAATTTAATCAAAATATTCAACGAAGGTCCTGCTGTATCTTTGAAGGGGTCGCCCACCGTATCGCCTACAACTGCTGCTTTGTGTGGTTCGGATTTTTTCCCATATCGTACCCCATCAATCTCGAAGCCACCTTCAATCATTTTCTTTGCATTGTCCCAAGCACCACCAGCATTTGCCTGAAAAACAGCTAGTAAGAACCCTGTTGCGGTAACTCCAGCAAGTAACCCACCAAGAGCTTCCTTCCCAAAGAATGGCAAAAAGCCAATAATCACGGGAGTAATAATAGCAAGAAGGCTTGGGAAAATCATTTGGCGAATTGACCCTTTGGTTGCAATAGCAACGCACTTTTCGTATTCTGCTTTTCCATCTGCAGCTTCAAAAGTTTCAATATCCTCCTTGCTCCATTCCGATTTTGGTTTGTCTCCGGAGCGTTTCATTACGTCTAATGCAGCTTTTAATGCTGGTATATCTGTAAATTGACGACGCACTTCTTTAACCATAAACATTGCAGCTCTGCCAACCGCACCAAGAGCAAAACCAGAAAAGACAAACGGCAAAAGTGCTCCTATGAATAATCCACCGATAACATTGGCTTTCGATATATCAATCGATGGAATATGAGCAGCAGTCATATAAGCTCCAAACAATGCTAATGCGGTTAATGCTGCTGAACCAATAGCAAAACCTTTGCCAATAGCAGCTGTTGAATTTCCCACAGCATCCAATTTATCTGTTCTTTCGCGAACTTCTGGAGGAAGTTCAGACATTTCAGCTATTCCGCCTGAATTGTCTGCAATTGGACCATATGCGTCTGTCGAAAGTTGGATTCCAGTAGTTGCAAGCATTCCTACAGCAGCTATTGCAATCCCATAAAGACCTGCAAGTTCAAACGATCCAATTATAGCAAATGCAACTAATAGAATTGGCACGGCTGTAGAAAGCATTCCAGTTGAAATTCCAGCAATTAGGTTTGTTGCAGCGCCAGTCATACTCTTTTCCGCAATTCTTCTTACTGGTGGTTTTCCGAGCCCTGTGAAAAACTCTGTTATTAATCCAATCCCCACTCCAGCAATAAGACCAAAAATTGTGGATAGGTAAACGCCAAAAGAAGTAATTGTATAATCTTTCCCATAAAGTGGGTCTTGATATTCAAAAGACTCGGGAAGAAGCCAGCTAATGACAAAATACGAGAAGACCAACATCAAACCATTTGCAACGAACGTTCCAATATTTAAGCCAGCTTGAGGATTTCCACCTTCTTTAACTCGAACAAAGAATGTTCCAATAATTGAAACGATAATCCCAATACCAGCAAGGAACAAGGGCAGAATAATTGCAGATAGGCCCCCGAAATAAGTATCTTGAAATTCAGGAATATTGTAGAAAACTGTGCCCAGGACCATTGTACTAACAATAGCCCCAATGAACGATTCAAACAGATCCGCACCCATTCCCGCAACGTCACCAACATTGTCGCCCACATTGTCTGCAATCGTTGCCGGATTGAGTGGGTGATCTTCGGGAATGCCAGCCTCCACTTTACCAACCAAGTCGGCACCAACATCGGCGCTTTTGGTATAAATCCCACCGCCAACTCTGGCAAAGAGTGCAATCGAAGATGCACCAAAAGAGAACCCAGTAATTACATTTATTATCTTTAAAACTAAACCCTGCTCTTCGTAACCAAACGCATTCAAATAAACAATAAAAAGTATGCTCAACCCAGTAACACCTATTCCAACGACAGCCATTCCCATAACAGAACCGCCAGCAAAAGCAACTCGAAGTGCATCGTTCAGGCTTTTTCTTGCAGCATTAGTTGTTCTTGCATTCGACTTTGTAGCAATACGCATACCAACCCAACCTGCCAGACCCGAGCAAAAAGCCCCGAAAATATATGAAATTGCAAGCAAAGGAGAAGAATCCTCGAGCGACGCTCCTTGCAAAGCAAGAAGAATTGCAATCAGAACAACAAAAATGGCAATCACTTGGTATTCGGTTTTCAAAAAAGCCATTGCACCGCGAGCTATGTAGTTCATTATTTTTTGCATTCGTTCGTTGCCTGGGTCTTGCTTGTTTATCCACGCAGTCTTCCAAAGCGTGTAAATAATTCCTATCAATCCAAAAGCAAGAACTAAATAGACTAGCGAGAAGTCCATAAAATTTCTCCAAAAAATTCCACAAAAAAACTCAAAATTAGTAAAATTATTTGTTACTAATTAAGTAGAAAATCTTTTAAAAGAAAAAGATTTGGAATATTCGATTCTTCCAATTATTACTTGTTTCCTTTATGAAACTTATCTTTTCAACAAAAAATTAAAATGAAAAAGACCATAAAAGACAGTAATATTTTTTTGCCAATAACGACTAAATTTTTTTAAATAAAAGCTATGAGCCTTAGGAAAATTTACCATTATGTTTTTAAGCATAAATCCAAATTAATTTGGGGCTTTTTTTTCGTAACTATATCAAATCTTTTTGCAGTAATAATTCCAAGATTTATTGGAAAAGCAATCGATACAATTTCCAGCGGAAACTTCCAAATGGAAGATGTATTCGTTCAGATTTTATGGATAGTTGGTTTGACTTTTGCAAGCGGCCTGTTTATGTACTTTACCCGTAAGAAAATTATCGTCGTTTCTCGTGAAATCGAATATGAACTTCGCAAAGATTTTGTAGGAAAACTTTCAAAACTACCATTTTCTTTTTTCACCGAATATTCCAGCGGCAAATTAATGTCTTTAGCAACGAACGACATTTCAGCGGCAAGAGAATTTCTTGGACCAGCAATAATGTATACTGCAAATACTATTACTACTTTTGTTTTTGCTTTTTTCTTTATGCTTTCACTCGATCTAAACCTAACTCTTCTTTCAATTATACCATTGCCTTTGATAACTATAACCACATACTTAATAGGAAGGCAAATCCATCACAATTTCAAGGATGTTCAAGAACAGTTTTCGAAACTAACTACCCAAGCACAAGAAACTTTTTCTGGAATTAGACTTGTTCGCGCTTTTGTTCAAGAAGCATACGAAGCTAAAAGATTCTATGAATATAGCGAAGATTACCGAAAAAAATATATGAAACTCGAATTCTTTCAATCTTTGATGGTACCTTTGCTAATTGTCTTGATTGGTATCTCCCAGTTAATTGTACTCGGCTACGGGGGCCTTCGAGTTATAAACAAAACAATGACAATAGGTGATGTCACACAATTTTTTGTTTACATTAACCTACTTATTTGGCCAGTTGCTGCAATTGGTTGGGTAACCAACTTAATTCAAAGAGCAAATGCCTCCATCGAGAGATTGTGGGAAATTTTTGAAATTCAATTAGATGAAAGTTATGGAGAAGCTGAAAAAAATGAACCTTTCGCTTTCTCCGGAGGAATTCGCTTCGAAAATGTATGGTTTAAGTACAAGCATGAATTGCCTTGGGTACTGAAAGGAATAACCTTCGAGATCCCTCCAAAATCCTCTTTTGGAATTGTAGGAGGTGTTGGAAGCGGAAAGAGCACAATTTTAAAACTTCTTACAAAAATCTATCATCAAACCCGAGGTGAAATCTTCATTGATGAGATCCCCTTGGATAAATTGGAATACAATTTGGTAAGAAGCCTTTTTGCTGTAGTTCCCCAAGAACCGTTTCTCTTTTCTATTTCCATTGCTGAAAACGTTAGAATTGGTAATCCAGATTCTACAGACAACGAAGTGGAATATTATCTAAAATTGGCAGGCTTTGAACAAGATTTGCAAACATTCCCAGAGGGGATAAACACTCTCGTTGGGGAGCGGGGAGTAACTTTATCTGGAGGACAAAAGCAAAGAATTGCACTTGCACGGGCCTTAGCTGCACAACCAAAGATTCTGCTACTGGACGACCCTTTTTCCTCTGTTGATTCCGAAACTGAAAAATTGATTTTGAACAACCTTTTTAGCCACTACTCCAACACTACAAAAATTATAATTTCAAACAAAATTTCGTCGGTTTGGTTTTGCGATAAAATTGTGTTGATAGAAAATGGAATTGTATCTGAGGAAGGAACAAATGAAGAACTAATCAAGTTGGGGGGTAAATACTTTAGAATGTTCGAAATCCAAGAATTAACAAAAGAAATCGAACAAGAATAAACAAAGTCTAGTAATTTTAATAAAATATAGCTATTTCAAAATCGTTTTTGAAATTGAATTTTGTTACATTAAAATTATTTTTTTAAGTTATTGAAATGGAGAAACTAGCAAAAACAAGCGTTAAGATAAATGAATTATTAGCAAAGCGTTGGAGTGCAAGAGCCTTCGATCCCAACCGACCAGTAGAAGGATGGAAAATTGTCTCACTTTGTGAAGCAGCGCGTTGGGCGCCATCTTGTGGGGGCGATGAACCATGGCGCTTCATTATATGGGACAAAAATATTTCTCAAGATGATTTTATGAAAGCATTCGAAACCTTGGACGAAGGAAACCAAAAGTGGGTTAAAAATGCCCAAGTTTTAATTGCCGCAATAGCGGACACAAAATGGAGAAATGACAGGAGTAAATCCAACAAATGGGGACCTTTTGATACCGGCGCAGCTGCAATGTCCATATATCTACAAGCCTTCGATTTGGGGTTGTACGCCCATCCAATGGCTGGTTTTGATCCCGAAAAGCTTCAACGCGAATTTGCCATTCCTTCTGATTATGAACCATATGCAATAATTGCAATTGGTTACCCCGGAAACACTGATCAATTAGAACCAACCTACCAAGAGCGCGAAGTTGCAGAAAGAAAGCGACGCCCATTAGAAGATAATTTCTTTTTCAACAGAATGGGTAACCCATTAAATCATAAATTATTAATTGAGGAAAAGGCAAATGTCTGACGGTCAAGAAAAAAATCCATTCAAGAAACAACAATTTTTTGGTGATAACCAAAAACCCAAAATCGCCCGCAATCTGGTACTTTGGTTAATTATTTTCACCAGTATTATTATGATATATATGATGATGAACTCGGTGCAAAAGCCAGAATGGCCACTTCCATACAATAAATATCTTGAGCTTTTAAACGAAGGTTACATCAAATCTGCTACAATTGTTAAATCGCACCTCAACGATTACGAATTTCATGGTGAATTGAAAGAACCAGTCAAAATGAACCTCGATGGCAAGTTGCGCGAGGTTCGAAATTTCGTTACTAAACTTGGTGTTGTAGATTCTAAAGTAGAAGAACTTTGGTTATCGAAAGGTATCAACATAAAATATGAAACTGCTGATAACCCGTGGTGGAACACATTTATTTCTATTCTACCCTGGGTAGTTTTAATAGCCATTTATATATACTTTTTCCGAAGAATGCAAATTGGAAGTGGTGGTGGAGCTGGTAAAAACATTTTTTCATTTGGCAAATCCCGAGCTCGGTTAATTTCGGACAGTCAGAACAAAATTACCTTTAAAGATGTAGCAGGTTGCGACGAAGCAAAAGAAGAACTCGAGGAAGTAGTCGACTTTCTGAAAGACCCGCAAAAATTTCAACGACTTGGGGGACGAATCCCGAGGGGAGTTTTGCTTATTGGTCCCCCGGGTACTGGTAAAACGCTACTTGCTCGTGCAATTGCTGGCGAAGCCAACGTTCCGTTCTTTTCTATTTCTGGTGCAGAATTTGTTGAAATGTTTGTCGGTGTTGGCGCCAGCCGCGTACGCGACCTATTCGAGCAAGCTAAAAAGCATTCTCCCTGCATTGTTTTCATTGACGAAATAGATGCAGTTGGACGACAAAGAGGTGCTGGGCTAGGAGGTGGTCACGATGAACGCGAACAAACTTTAAATCAGCTGCTAGTAGAAATGGATGGCTTCGAACAAAACAGTAGTGTAATTGTTATTGCTGCTACAAATAGACCTGATGTCCTCGACCCTGCATTATTACGACCAGGTAGATTTGACCGTCAAATTGTAGTGGACCGCCCTGATGTCAAAGGTAGGGAACAAATTTTCAAAGTTCACGCAAGGAAGTTGCCTTTAGCCGAAGACGTCGATTTCGAGATTCTGGCGCGTTCTACACCAGGGCTCTCAGGTGCAGATATCGCAAATATAGCAAACGAAGCTGCTTTGCTTGCTGCCCGAAGAAATAGCGAAGTCGTTACCATGTATGACTTCGAAGCTGCAAAAGACAAGGTTCTAATGGGAATCGAACGAAAAAGCCTTGTAATTTCTGAACGAGAAAAAGAAGTAACTGCCTATCACGAAATGGGGCATGCTCTTGCCTCGAAATTCATCCCCAATGCCGACCCTGTCCACAAAGTCACAATAATTCCCAGGGGGAGAGCCTTAGGGGTTACTGCAACCTTACCTAAGGAAGATTTTCACACTCTTTCTAAGGAATATCTAACTGCTCAGTTAGTTGTGCTAATGGCTGGGCGTGCCGCGGAAAAGATCGTCTTTAATACCTTGTCTACCGGTGCAGCCAACGACTTGGAAAGATCAACAAACATCGCTCGTAAAATGGTTTGCGACTGGGGTATGAGCGAAATTCTCGGTCCAGTTACTTTTGCAAATAAACACGAAGAGGTATTCCTTGGTAGAGAAATAGCTCAACCTCGTGACCACAGCGAAGCAACTGCCCAAATCATCGACACTGAAGTTAGAAAAATTCTAACCTCTGCTTACGAACAAGCAGAGGAACTATTAAGGCAAAGGATTGACTTGCTTCACAAAACGGCAAAAATATTACTGGAAAGAGAAACTCTCGAAGGCGAGGAGCTCGACATGCTAATTCGTGGGGAAGAGCTTCCACCTATTAACATTCGAAAACTTCGTGCTTTAAAGAGCATGAAATTGAATGGTAATCCCAATAAAAATGACGGTAAAGAAGAAATAACGAATAAAACCCCTGTTGGTTCCGAAGATAAGTAAATGAAAAAGAAAAAAGCAATTTTTTTCGACCGTGATGGAATTGTTAATTTTCGAATTGTAGGTGAATACATAAATGTCGAGGAAAATTTTCATTTCATCCCCGATTTCTTAGATATATTTAGCAAAGTTAAGCAATTAGGTTACCTTGTTATTCTTGTCTCTAACCAAAAAGGTGTTGGTAAAGGTCTTATGACTTTTTCCGAACTCGACCAAATTCACAACTTTATGACGCGTAAACTTTACGAGCTAACTGGCGAAACTTTCGATGACATTTACTACTGCACTGATACTTCAACCGAAAATAGCTTTCGGTTGAAACCAAACCCCGGCATGCTGCTCGAGGCCATCGAAAAATGGAATATTGACCCAACAGTCTCCTGGATTGTTGGGGATTCGGACAAAGACATTCTTGCAGGAAAAAGGGCTGGAGTTAAAACCGTTCTAATTGGTTTGCCAGAGGAAAACAACGTGGAACCAGATTTTTGCTTTCCTTCACTTTTGGAATTTTTTAAGCACTTGTGATAGATGGAAGAAAAAGTTGTTGAGTTCTTATCATCCCCATTGATTTCACCATTTTTGATTCTATTAGTGGCCTTCTTCTTCCAATATATTGAAAATCTTTTCCCTGTCTCCCCAAGCGATGTGGTTCTCTTATTTCTTGGTAGCCTGGCAAGTTTCCATCGAGTGGATCTTTTTATGTTAATTGCAATTTCCACTTTAGGCTCGACTCTCGGCTTTCTTACTATGTTTATTATCGGGAAAACCTTCGGTAAAAAAGTTTTAGATACTGGTAAGTTTAAATTTATCAACCAGGAAAGCCTCGACAAAACCAGAAAATGGTTTAATCGCTGGGGTTATGGCATTGTTGTTGCCAATCGTTTCCTTTCTGGAACAAGGGCGGTCATTTCTTTTTTCGCTGGAGCTGCTAACCTTGCAACGATTAAAAGTACAGTTCTAGCTGGAATAAGCGCTTTAATTTGGAACTTAATAATTATCTATGCTGGTTTCAGTTTGGGAAAGAATTGGAAAACAGCAGTTAATTTTATCGAACTCTATTGGAAAATAGTCCTTGCAATCATAATTGCTTCTTTGTTGTTCTACTTTCTTTATGCTATTTGGAAAAGGCGAACAAAGTAGATAAGGTTTTAGTTTATAAACCTTATAATCTTAAAATAATTACACTACATCGTGAACAAATTTTATCTCCCAATCTTTTCGAGTGCCCATTTAAAAACTTTCAGATAATCACTCGCTGTTTTTTCGGCAGAAAAGTCCATCCGCATTCCATTTTTACGTATCGTTGACCAGTGTGGTTCTTTTTGATAAATCTCGAAGGCTCGGGTAATTGCATAAGACATATCGTCGGCATTATACTGATAGAAAGTGTAACCTGTTCCTCTTAAAGTTCGTGGATTGTATTCTGCGACAGTATCCACGAATCCTCCGGTTAAGCGAGCGATTGGAACTGTGGCATAGCGAAGTGCATACATCTGAGTTAATCCGCAAGGTTCGTATCTTGAAGGAAGAATAAGAAAATCACTTGCACCAATAATTCTATGGGCAAGTACGTTTGAATATCCTATATGAACAAGTGCTTTGGTGGGAAATTTCCATTGCAAATAACGAAAATAATCCTCGTATTTCCTTTCACCAGAGCCAAGTATAACAAACCTAAACCAATTATTTTGCAAATGTGTCTCTAAACAATAGGTAAGTAAGTCTATTCCCTTCTGTTCAACCAATCGAGTAACACTTCCAACCAAAGGAAGCTCGTAATTATCTTCTTCGGGAACACCGAAAGAACGTAATAGCTCATACTTATTTATCAATTTACCTTCATTAAAGTTACCTATGTTATAAGTGCAAAACAAGTTTTCGTCGTTTTCGGGGGACCACTCAGAATAATAAACACCGTTGAGAATGCCAATAAGGTCGGCACCTCGATGGGCAAGAACATCGTGAAGTCCCTCGCCAAAATAAGGTAATCTTATTTCATTTGAATAATTTGGGCTAACAGTAGTAATTTTATCGGCAAACATAATTCCAACCTTCATCGAGTTGACAGCTCCGTTGTGCTCGAACCAAGAACCAGGATAGAACTCTTTTAGACCAAACGTAGAAAATTCCATAGCCCTTTTAGGGTCGAATATTCCTTGGTATGCTAGATTGTGAATGGTAAATACCCCAGCAGCCTGAGAAAACATTGGGTCAAATCGATACTGGGACTTCAAAAAAGCCATTGCGAAAGAAGTATGATAATCGTGGGAATGAATAACATCTGGCTTAAAATTAATTGCCCTTGCAGTTTCGAAAACCGCACGCGAAAAGAAAATAAAACGGCGGTCGTTGTCTAAGTACTCGTCGGGTTCGCCATAAATTCCAGGTCTATTAAAATAATCATTGTTTTCGATAAGGTAAACAGCAACATTAGTATTAGGAATTTTTCCCACCCAAAGTCTTGCAAATTCTACCCAATGACTAATTGGAACAAAAAGAATTAAGTTGGTTGGTTGAAATCCCCAGTAATTTGTATCAATGAATTGGTACTTAGGAAGGACAACGACACTTGTTTGCCCAAGTTTCTCCCATTCGATGGAAAGATATTCTACAATGTCTGCCAATCCCCCAGCTTTTGCAAAAGGAGCAAGCTCAGCAGTTGCAACAAGAATATTCATTTGTACCTTACAAAAAATTCAAAATTAATCCATTTGAGCCAGTCCGTTACAAAGTTTGCCTTACCAAAATAAAAAAGGCTTATAAACTTTGCTTAAAATGACTTTACTAACAAAATATCCAAAACACCTAGCAAACTGGAATGATATTTCAACCGACCTGAAAAAGCAAATTTCCCCCTTAGACGAAATTCAATTCACCATTACTAAAAATTAAATCGACTTTCCCCGCTTTTATTTTATAACAAATTATTTTTAATTTTGTTTTGTTTACATTTTTACTATAATATGAAAAAACTTTTGTGCATATTCATTTCCCTTTTTTTGGTGTTTCTTTTGTCGTGTGTGACAAATGTAAAAATCCAAAAGCCTGTAATCAAGTATTTTCCCGAGCAAAAGTGCAGTCCCAACAAATGGATGGGAATCCCAATAGACACCAGCGCTGAATATAAAAAAGTAGCAGAAAGTTATTACATATTTGAACCTGTAAAAGAAATCAATACCCCCTCCGATGAGTGGTCTGTATCTTTTATCGATGAAAAAAATGCTGTTTTAACATATAGCGACAATGAGCAACAATCCCCAATTGTGGTAACCTTCCTTAACGAATCTCGAGCAAAAATGACTTCGGGATTAAGTATCCCAATCGAAGGTCATGTTGGTTGTATTTCTTTTCAAGGAGGAAATGCTTACTTCGCCCGAAGTCCCATACTTTCGCAAGAGGATGAAATAACTGGCAATTCAGATATTTTTTCAGGCAAATTCAGTAAAAATGTAATCTCAAGTTTGGAAAAATTACCAGATTGGATAAATCCTTATTTTGCTTCTTGGGAATCTCAACCCTCTATTTCAAACGATGGCATGGTGCTTTTCTTTTCGTCCGACAGAATACCTTACAAAGGTCCAGATATATTCTTTGCTATAAGATTAAGTAATGGTGAATGGAGTCTGCCTATCAATTGTGGCGACTCAATCAATACCGACTGTGATGAAATTACACCTTTCGTAACACGCGACGGCAAATTCCTTTTGTTTAGTTCCACAGGTCACGAAAATGTTGGTGGTTACGATTTGTTTATTTCTTCAATTTCAGAGCAGTTCTGGAAAGAAGTGCAAAATTACCAAAAAGGTAAAAAGGTTGATTTTGAAAAGTACTTTGGCAAAGCTAGAAATATGCGGCCACCTACGAACACACAATGGGACGAAATTTTTCCAACTACTCCCACAGACCCAAACGACTTACTTTACTATAGTTCCAATCAATTCGATAATCAAAGAGGCCTTTACCGCCGTGGTGGCTTCGATATTTATGTTAGATACAAATTCACAAAACCAAAGAAAGTTGTCGAAACAAGAAAACCAGAAAAAATTGGAATTGAAGTCAAAGAGGACATAGCAATAACTCCCCCAAAAATCATTTTTGACCCAAAATTTAAACTGTTTGGTTATGTTTATTCCTACGAAAGCCGAAAGGCAATCGAAGGAGCAAATGTTTATGTTTACCAATTCGATACTTTATTGCAAGCATTTCCGGACGTTACCATAACCAAGCCGTTATTTTCGACCAAAACAAAAACCACTGGCTACTACGAATTCTCGCTCTTAAAAAACATTGACTACCAAATCTTTGCCGAGGCTACAAACTTTTTCTACGACTCAAAAAAAATTCGACTTGAGATGACTGAACCTACGAATGAGCAACAATTGGATTTTTATTTACCGATGCAACTTACTTTGCGCATTAATTTTCCATTTGATGTTTACGACAATCCCTATAAATTTGTTTTGGACAGCAATGGCCTAGAAACAGATATTACCTGGCAAGAAGCAATAGAAATGCTTGCAATGCACATTATTAACAATAGTCAATATATCAAAAAAATAGTTCTAGTTGGTCATACCGACGACGTTGGAACCAATGAATACAATATGAGACTTGGAAGAAATCGTGTCGATTTTATAATCAAACAATTAATTAAAAGAGGAGTTTCTGCAGAAATACTCGAGGGACAATCTGCTGGCGAAGAACAATTGCTACCTCGTAAACCAAATGAAGATTTAGCAACATACCGTAAGCGACTTCGTAGGGTTGAAATTTTAAAAATATACTAACCAAAAAAATGAAAGAAAAGATTACCCCTTTTAGATTTTTGTTAATTTTAGTAATTGGTACTTTAATCCTTTTGATTTCGATTTCTGTTTATGTTTACGACGTTGCTTCATACAATTTGCCTTCTTTAGAACAATTGGAAAATCCACCACAAAACTATGCCACACAAATATTTAGTAACGATGGAGTTTTGATTGATTACCTATTTGTCGAGCGCCGTGTTCCACTTTCGTTGGATAGCATTCCAAAAGATTTTATCAATGCGTTAATTGCTACAGAAGACCGAAAATTTTATGAACATTGGGGAATACATATAGGAAGAATCTTTCGTGCAATTATTAAAAATCTTTTCTCTTTACGAGTACGTGAGGGTGGTTCAACCATCACAATGCAATTGGCGCGAAATCTATATTTTAATCAAGACTTTTCAATGAAGAGAAAAATTCGAGAAGCTTTGACATCAATTCAAATCGAAAAGCAATTCACCAAAGAAGAAATTTTGGAAATGTACATAAACACTGTACCTTTTGGTCGTGGTGCTTATGGGCTTTCTGTTGCTTCAAAAGTATATTTCGATAAAAAGCCAAATGAACTAACAACATCCGAGTGTGCCTTCCTTGTCGGAATCCTTAAAGCACCCGAGCATTACAATGCTATAGTAGATTACGACAAAGGGGTAGAAAGGCGAAATCTTGTCCTTCGATTAATGTACGAACAAAAATACCTAAATAGCACACAATATATAAAAGCACTGGAGGAACCTATTCGCCTTGCAAAAATTAAAGTCAAGGACAAAAATCAATTCCTTTTAGCTCCCCATTTTGTTGAATACGTTCGTCGGGTTGTCGCTTCGGATAGTAAAATGGCAGAATATGATTTATTTAGGGATGGATTAACTATTTACACAACTTTAAATGCAAAAATTCAACAATATGCTAAAGATGTCCTTGAGGAACACTTGAGAGAATATCAAAGGGTTTTTAATCAATCTTGGAATTGGAAAAACAGGCAACAACTCCTAAGTAAATTGATCGAAGAGGCAATTAACAAAAATCAAGAGTACATTAATGCTTTACCTGAAAAAAAGAAAGAAGTTGCTAATAAACTTCGGCAAAGCCAGCAATTCATCGATTCTATTAAAAACGCGGTTACGACAATACAAGCTGGTTTGGTAGTAATCGATATACAAACTGGTGAAATTTTAGCAATGGTGGGCGCATCGCCAAAATTTATTAATGAAAATCCTTATGCAAAACACTCCTTAAATCACGCAACACAAATCCGACGGCAGCCCGGCTCCGCATTCAAACCTTTTGTCTACACTGCAGTCTTGGAGGATACCCTAACACCTTTTTCACTTATTGAATGCGGTCCATTTTCTTATCAACTTCCCGATGGTCAAATTTGGACACCACAAGGATTTGGGAATTGCGAACCTGGAGAACGAACAACTTTATTCGATGCATTGGCAAAATCGATTAATTCTGTTGCCGCACGATTAATCACAATGTATACAACTCCATTGAAGGTTATTGAAATTGCGCACAAAATGGGAATAGAATCATCATTGAAAAGTGTACCAGCGCTTGCTCTTGGAGCTGGCGGCGAAGTTACACCTCTTGAAATGACAGTTGCCTTTTCAACCTTTGCTCGTGAAGGACTGCGTTTGAAACCAAAAGCAATCAGACATATTGAAGATAATCGCGGAAACTTAATTGTGGATTACAAAAAATCAAATGTGGTCGCAGACGCAATCAATCCAAGAATTGCACAGACCATGGTCAAGATGATGACTGGTGTAATAAACTTTGGAACCGGTTATGAAATTCGCAAATATCTAAAAAATTGCGAAGCAGCTGGAAAAACCGGAACAACAAACAATTTTGCTGATGCATGGTTTGTTGGCTTTACACCACAACTTTGCGCTGGAATTTGGGTAGGTTTCGATGACCAAAGGATAAGTTTTACTGGTGGATATGGCTATGCAGCTAAAGCTGCAGCCCCTATTTGGGGTAAGCTTATGGAAAAAATTTATTCCGACCCAACTTTGCCTTACAAACAAAGAAAATTTGGCTTTATAGACAGTACATTTGTTCTCACTAATTGAGTTTTTTATGAAGAAATTTTTAAACTTTCTTGATGGAAGAAAATTAGAACTCGCAAATATTTATGCCGTTGCAAGTAACTACCGCAAACATGCCGAAGAAATGGGAACGACTATACCAGAAGATCCTGTAATTTTTTTAAAACCAACTTCTTCCTATGTATCCGATGGCGGTACAATATTCTTGCCAGAATTTTCTAACGAGGTACACCACGAAGTGGAACTTGTAGTTGTAATTGGAAAAGATTGCAAAAACATTGATGTTCGAGAAGCACATAATTATATCGCAGGATACGCTGTAGGTATAGATATCACATTGAGAGATATTCAGACAAAAGCCAAAAAGGAAGGTAAACCTTGGGGCATTGCCAAAGGTTTCTTTACATCTGCCCCAATTTCACCAGTTGTCCCTGCATATCAATTTAATTATCAAATTCCCGAATTCGACTTACTTTTGAAGGTGAACAATGAGGTTCGCCAACAAGCAAATACAAGGCAGATGGAACGTTCAGTTGCCCAACTTGTCTCCTTCATTTCAAAGGTGTTCACTCTAAACGAAGGTGATTGTATATTCACAGGTACACCCGAAGGAGTTGGCAAAATTTCTCCTAAGGATGTAATATATTCGGAACTAACCGGCTTTGTTTCTTTAACATGTTATGTTGCAAATTATTTGGAAGGATAAACCAGTATGAAAACGTTTCTTTTCTATTTCTTAGTTTTGGTTTTGATTAGTTCGTTGTTTGGCTGCGGGACTTTTCACACCAGAACCGAAACCGAAGTTTACACGATCGTAGTTCGCGACACTTTAAACCAAATCGAAGTAAAAAATGCACCGGGCCGCCGAGACAATGGAATTGTCTACCCCTCGTCCAAAGTCCTGCAATCTACTCGAGAAATCACAACACACGACAGCATTGTAGAAAGATACTATCCAAATTTCATTCGACTTGGCTTATTCGAAAGTGTAGGATTAATCGGAACAAGCAAAACCGACCAATTGGGGCTTGGTATTTTTGGAATTTTTCATGAAATCGAGGATTATCCTGCAGGTAAAAATGGATACGAAGGAAATCTTTTCTCGGGTGGCTACTACCGGTTCGGTATTGGTGAATGGCGGCTTCGCTGGTTCCGCGACTCAAAGAATTGGACTATTGGAACTTGCCTTTTTGAAATTTTTGCCAAAGATAACATTCAGAGGAACACTCTTGCAGGAATTTTCCCATTATATATTAAAAAGAGATTCTTTGTTTCCGAGAAAATACCCTATTTGACTATCTCCCCATCTTTTGGCTTTGGGCTTTATCCCTCGCAATATATTAATTTGAACACTGCAGTAGAGCTTGGTTCGCTTGGTGGTTTGAATTTAAGGCTTTATGCTGGTATTGCACTTGGCCAAAATCCCAAAGGTTTCCCAATGAATGACAAAGTTGGTAGCGAAACTCAAACTATTTCTACTCCATACCTTGGAGTAGGCATTTCTTTCCTCGACTTTGTAAACGTAGTTCCAGAACTATACACAGAATGGAAAGACCATCCTCATTCATCGTGGAACATTGGACTTTTTCAATTTAGTTTGTTAAATACAAACACCGATACAAGTTTGGGCAAAAATACTAAATCTCTTGTAAAGGGAATTCATTTACGTTTGCTCCCAGCATCGTTGTCAATTCCCATTTTAAACAACGGATTTTATTTAGGTACTTCTTTATTTAATGCTTTTATCTTTGGCCTTAGAGATGTTGGACTTGGCGTGCTACCTGTGCGACTTGGTTATTGGCATGTTATCCTTCCGGATGAACTTTCGATAGAACCATTTGTCGAATACAATTATTATCCATCCACATTTATACACTTTGGGAATCGCCTTAATTTGAAAATAAGCGAAACCTTCAATTTTTCTTTTGTACTTGGTTATGTTGATGGTAATAACGATAGGTTCGTAAGAAATATCAATCGCGACCTTAAAAGCTTTATTGACTTTACCCCATATGCCAAATTTTCGCGTTATTACGTAGGCATTTCTATCGGTATTATCGATAGAATATTCCAACCAAAAGAACTACGCTACAACAAGGAGGATTGGAATAAATGAGAAATTATTTGTATTTAATGGTTATTTCATTAATTACTTACTCTTGCTGCTCGCCAAGAAGTGGGGATAGTCTCCCCTTGTTAACTCCAAATTTTCGTGGTTACATTGGAGCAGCACCGGAGCACTTTATTTTAAATTGTTACTACGAAAACAAAATTCTTGGGACTAAATTTGGAAATCCAGATTCGATAACAGTAGAAAAAAATACATTAACGATCTCTTCGGGAAACAAGGTGTCCCTTTTAGTCGAAGGAATCAACACAATGGATGCGGACTTTTACGTAAGAGTACCTTATGGGGATGGGATTCGTTTCTATTTTAGGGCTCCTGGTAAGGATTTTGAAATTTTTCCAAAATTAACATTCGAATACTCAATTTGGGGTAGTAAATTGTACGAGGACAATAGATTGCTTGCTACTGTAGACTCAATTAAATTGGATAACAGCAAGCAAAGCAGAATCTTCATACAAAACGAGGGTGACATTGTCCACGTTATTGTTGGTATTGATACTGTATACCAAGGTCGCACAAAATTGCCCTTAACAGAATTCATCTTTGTTGAACCAATAAATTCGAAAGTTATCATTGACGATGTTTATTTCTACGAACTTATTAGAAAATTACCTTATTGAAACTAAATATTTCTCAGATTCTAAAATTATTATTCGTAAGCAAACGGTCTTCTCGAAAATTTGCCAATATTAATTATTTTAAGCAGCTGAAATTGATAAAAACAGCGACTAGTAAAATAAACCAACTGAATTTTCGAAACAAAAATTTACATTTCATTTATCACCCAAACAACCAGCTTTATAAAATTTACTAAAATTTTATAATTTTTTGTAAATTTAATTTTTAAATTAGATGTTCTATGAAAAAAAATATCATCTTTTTGTTGCTAATTTGCTTTTGGGCCTTGAAAAGTTGCCTTGGGGAACAAGCTACAACGCCAATTTCAATTTCAAATATAGTAGGAGAAATAACCGGTGCAATTAATATTAAATACTCCGGCTCTGGTCTTGTTACAACCTCTTCTCTATCTAATTCGCTCGTACTGAACCTTGGAACATCGAGGAAGATCGAAAATAAATTATGCATGCTTGGAATTTTCATTTTCTTCAAAGATCAAAAAGAAAAAACAGGAGTTTTCCAATTTGTAGAAAAAGATGGTATCATCCGTGGTGACTTTGCAATTGGAACTTTCGACATTGGCGAAGGAAATGAAAGAAAACAATTTGTTTCTGATTCCGGATCTGTTGAAATCACTGAACTCCATGGTAAAACTGTAAAAGGTAGTTTCTACTTCCGAGCAAAAGAGAAAACCACTGGGGAAATCATCGAAGTTAAAAATGGATTAATATCATTTCAATAGCTAACCTGGAGGGACTATGAAAATTTTTAAAGGTTTGTTAATAGCCATAATTGGAATTTTCTTACTTTTTTTAATCGTTACAGTTTTCTTGCCATCACGATACTTCGTAGAAAGAAAAATCGAGATTCAAGCACCTGCCTCAGTAGTTTACTTCCTTCTCGACGACTTAAGAAATTGGAAATATTGGGATACTTGGTGGAAACTGGATACCAACCAAATTCGAACTTATTCTGGTCCCTTGTTCGGTCTTAATTCAAAGTTCTCTTGGACAAGCAAAAACAAAGATGTAGGCAGCGGTGAAATCCAAATTATCGATGAAAAACCTTTCGAATACATCAAATTCTTTGTGAGATTTGGGACGGAAATGGAGTCTTTTTCAAAGTTCCGGCTTATGCAGCTTGGGGACAAAATTTTGCTGTCTTGGAATATTGAAGGTGAACTTAAATTTCTTGCCAAATGGTTTAGATTCTTTTTAGATGCCGCAATCGGAAAAGATTACGAGCAAGGCTTAAATAACGTTAAGAAATTAGCCGAAGAAATACAAAAAAACCGCCTTCTGTTCTTCCGGGATACTTTCCCAGAAACCAATATTATTTTCATATCGGATTCTACCTCGATGGACCCACAAGAAATTAACAAGAAATATTCCAGTTCTTTTGAAGAGTTGTTTAGATTTGCCTCCCAAAATAAGCTTAAACAAATAGGTGCTCCATTAGATATTACTCGTTCTTATTCAGAAAAATCCTTTTCTTTCGACCTTTGCTTGCCGGTGGAAAATGTTGATAACATAAAACCTGAAAAAAGAATTAATTTAGGAAAGATTCCAAAACTTTATGTACTTAGATCTGTCTATCTTGGACCCTACGACAACTTTCCAGAAATTTACAACAAAATTCATAAATACTTGGAACAGCATCAACTTGCTCCAAAATGGAACTTCTTTGAAATGTATTATACAGACCCGATGAACGTTAACCCTGAAGAGAACGTTACTATAATTTATTGTCCAATTTAAAGTAAACAGGCTTTTTACTTGTTTTGACAAAACTAAAAAGTTAAGTCAAAGTATTATCTCATTTTGACAAAAGAAAACATTCTGCCTTCGAATTGGAGGAAATAAATCCCACTTTCAAGGAAACCAACATCAAGAATTGTCCCTTCTTTAAGGGTGAATTCAATAATTTCGTTACCAAGAATGTCGAATATTTTGCATGTTTTTGGCAAATTATTGTTATCTGAGAGAAGTAAAAGGAAATCATCACAAGGGTTAGGATAAATCAAAATTGGGGTGTATTCCACAGAGTGATATTCCACATTTGCTGGAATATTGGGATTTAATTTTGCTAAAAAGATGTTTGAGTAACCGAAATTAAAAATGCTTCTTTTGTTGAAAAAAATCTCTCTCGATTCGAAATTACCAACTTGGTACACATTTCCAGTATAGTCGACTGCAATACTGAAACTTTGGTCTTCACCCTTTCCCCCAGCAGTTTGCACCCAAATGGGATTTAAAAATCTGTCGAACTTAGCAGCAAAAATATCGGAATATTGGTCAGTGGTTGAATTTAAAAGAGCTAAATTGTCTAAATTAATCACAGGGCTAGCAAAGTAACCACCAATGTAAAAATTCCCTTCTTTATCAAAAACTGTTTTCTTTGCGTACTCATCGGCATAATTGCCAAAGGAACGTGATTTTAAAATATCTCCTTCTTTTGATAGTTTCAGAATAAAGAAATCATAGCTTCCCTTGTTTATTAGAGAGTCGTCCCGAAATTTTAAAACCTCACTTTGAAATTCTCCAGTTAGATAAATACAACTATCGTGACCAATCGCAATCGATGCTGCATATTCTTTATCGGTTCCGGCGATATATAATTTCCAAAGTAACTTATTGTTCCTTTGGTCATACTTAAACAAAAATATATCAGAAAACCCTTTGTTTAAAACAGAGTCGGCTAACTCAAGATATGGGCTATTGTATGTTCCATAAAAATAAACCATTCCCTCCCGATCGACAACTACTGAATTGACTCGGTCGTTCGAAACCCCTCCGAAACTCTTCGCCCACTCAATATTAGCATCTGGGGAGATTTTCACAACAAAACCATCGCCCATACCCTTGTAAGTGGTTCCATAATTAAAATTTTTAAGTGTATCGGTACCAACTACAAGGAAGTCGCCAGAAAATTCACCAGATAAATAAATATTATCGAAGTCGTCAACAAAAATGGAATTGGGGTCGTCGTAGCCATCACCCCCAAACATATAAAGTTTTTGAACATTTCCAGTATTTGGGTCTAGAAACACAATAAATATTTCGGAACCCGAAACTGCATTGGCTGATTTGTCTCCAAAAGTCGCAGGTTTACTTTCGAAAAAGCCAGCAACAATCAAGGAGGATTTCCCAAGTACCATACAAGTAGCCCTCTCGTTTTCTTGGCCACCAAAACCTACATTCCAAAGGCAATTACCCTTAGAATCAAACTTTGCAACGTAAATATCTTCTTTTCCAGCATTGTTGATCTTCTTATTTCCAAATGTCAAAGTCTGACTTTGAAAGTGGCCAGCAACATAAACATTTCCATCATGGTCGGTAGCAACTGAGTAGGAATAATCAAAGCTATCATAGCCCTTACCGCCAACAGCCCATTCCCAACTCTGAGCCAATAAGCTCATTGCTGTGAATGATACGAAAATGATAAAGAAAAAGAAGAATTTTACCAAACTCATATTTCACCATAAAATGTTATTGTTTTCCATTTGCCCAAATACAAAATAAATCTTGAGGATTTACAAGCAAAGGATGGTAAGGCATAACGCGAATTGTAAAACCCTGCTGACCAGTTCCCGAACAAAAATAACTACCTTCGTATGTATAAACATCTTCATTGTTAGAGGTAAGATAAAGCTGTTCCCAATTTGTATTATACATCTCACCGTGCGGATCTAGCGAGCCAAAGTAAACGTGAACAACAACATCTTCGGGGCGAAGTTTCCCTAGCTTTATTTTGGTTGCTACCATAACTGGTTTACCAACATAAAATTCACCGTCGTCTTTGAATGTGACTTCTAAAATCCGAACTCCATTCCATTCGGCACGAATGTAATCCTTCCAGTTTTTCAGTTCGATTGCCATTTTTGCGTGGTCATCGGTTAGTTTATAGTAATTCTTCAAAGCTTGTGCATAAAACCGTAAAGTGTAATCTTTTACCATTCTGGAGCAAGAGAAATTGCCCGCGACTGTTTTGATTGAATTTCTCATAAACTGCACCCATTTTTCTGGAATTCTACTAACTTTGGACCGTTCGTAGAATAAAGGTACAATCTCTTGTTCCAAAATATCATAAAGTGAATTTGCTTCGATTATTTCTTGTTCCTCCCAATTGGGATATTCTTCGCCGTGACCAATTGCAAAACCATTAGAGCCATTGAAAGCCTCGTCCCACCATCCATCAAGAATACTTAAATTCACAGTACCATTCAATGCAGCCTTCATACCACTCGTACCGCTTGCTTCAAGTGGCCGTATCGGTGTATTAAGCCAAACATCACAGCCTTTTACCATTAAACGAGCAATGACCATGTCGTAATCTTCAAGAAATACCACATATCGCTCCAACCCGTGAGCACGCACTTTGTGGATTATTGTTTGTATCATTTCCTTGCCCATATTATCTTGTGGATGGGCCTTCCCTGCCATAATTATTTGCACTGGTTTGTCTGGATTTGTTAAAATTTCTTTCAAGCGCTCCATATCGCGAAATAAAAGAGTTGCTCGTTTGTATGGAGCAAATCGGCGAGCAAAACCAATTGTAAGTGCATCGGGGTTTAAATATTCGTTTATTTTGTTGAGTTGTTCTGGCGAAAGAAACCCTTTTTGCTTTTGTTTTAAATAATTTCGGGCAAAAAGAACAAGTCGGACCCTTCTTCTTTGCTTCTCTCGCCACAATTCGTCGGAAGAAATCATTTCGATATTATCCCATAATTCCTGATTGTCTGATTCAATCCTCCATCTTGGGGTCATGTACCTATCGTAAAGCTCGGCAAATTCGCGTCCAACCCAAGTCATTGTATGAACCCCATTCGTAATGTGTGTTATTGGTACCTCCTCTTCGGGAATATCTTTCCAAAGACCATGCCACATTCGGCGGGCTACTTTACCGTGCAACTTACTAACTCCATTTCTGTATGCCGAAAGTTTTAAGCCAAGTACTGTCATCGAAAAGCCTTCGGTCGTGTTGTAAGGGTTAATTTGCCCAAGCGATAATAATTCCTCAATGGAAATATTAAGTTCATTGATGTAACTGGAAAAATACTTCTTAACAAGTTCCTGTTCGAAAACTTCGTTGCCTGCTGGTACTGGTGTATGGGTAGTAAAAACAGACGAACCAATAACAATCTGCTTAGCAGAACGATAATCCAAATGATACTTTTTCATTAGTAAGCGTATTCTTTCGAGCAACGCAAAAGCAGCGTGTCCTTCGTTCAAATGCAAAACTTGGGGTTCTATTCCAATTGATTTCAAGGCACGAATTCCACCTATTCCAAGTATTATTTCTTGCTGTATCCTTGTTTCTCGTGTTCCACCATACAATTGATCAGTTATGTCACGATATGTGGGATTGCTATTCTTTTCTATATTGGTATCAAGCAGAAATAGATGAACTTTCCCAATATCCATTCTCCAAACTTGTGCAAAAACTTTGCCTTCTGGAAAATCTAAATCTATTATCAATGGGTCCCCATTTTTGTCCCGTTGAACAAGTAAAGGTAAAGAATAAAAATCATTTGGGATATACAATTCATTCTGCCAGCCGCTTTGGGTTAATTTCTGTCGAAAATATCCCTGTTGATAGAGTAGCCCAATACCAACCAAAGGAATACCAAGGTCGCTTGCGGTCTTAAGATGGTCTCCCGAAAGTATTCCCAAGCCTCCAGAATAATTTGGAAAACTTTCATTTATTCCATATTCAGGACTAAGATAAGCAATTGTTCCAATCTTTTCAATATTCAAAGTGTTGAACCAACCTTCCGATTCAAGATACTTGCGGAAATCTTCGTAAACAGAATCCAAAAAAGCCACAAAATCCTTTTGCAGTGCAAGTTCCTCCAATTCCTCTTGGGTTAATCTGTTTATTAGAAGCACAGGATTGTGGTTAACTTCGTCCCAAAGTTTGTTGTTCACCCTAATGAATAATTCTTTTGCATTATAATTCCAACACCACCAATAGTTATAAGCAAGCTCTTTCAATTTTGCAATCTTTTGCGGAAGCTTTGCAGTTACGATAAATGTTTGTACTGGTTTCATATCTTAAAGTTAAAATAAAAATAATTTAACAAAAAAATTAAATTAGTATTTTTATTTGAATTTCAGAAACAAAATGAAAATAGAAGTTGCAATAGAAATACTAAAAAACGGTGGTATTGTTGCTTTCCCTACTGAAACAGTTTATGGTGTGGGTTGCGATATTTTTAATCCAGATGCCGTCGAGAAAGTATTCGAACTTAAAAAAAGAGAGAAAACCAAACCACTTGCGGCACATGTTGGCTCGCTTGAACAAATCCAATTAGTTTCTAACACAAGTATTAAGTATTTCGACATCTTGTTCGAAAAGTTCCTTCCCGGACCTCTTGCTATTATTTTGCCCAAAAAGCCAATTGTCGACAGTGTTGTTACCTGCGGGTTCGAGACAATTTCTATTCGTTTCCCTGATTGCACCGAAGCTATAGAATTAGCACTCGGATTTGGTAGACCAATTGCTGCTACTTCGGCAAACCTATCCGGCATGCCTTCTGCTATTCACCACGAAGATGTTATAAAATATTTGCAATTGGAACCAAACCAAATAATTGCAAGCGGATATACTAAATATCGCCAAGAATCAACTATTCTCGATTTGACTCAAAATCCACCAAAAATGCTTCGACAGGGACCCATTGGTCCCCGTCAAATCGAAGATGCATTGAAAATTAAAATTCAGTATTAATTTAAATCCAAACCTAAAACATACTTAGGCTATTCTAACGACTTTTCTCCTCGAGCAATAATTTCCTTGTATAAGAAATTAAACCTCCCGCTTCGATAATTGCTTGTCTTGATTTATGATGTGGAATAAGTTTAAATTCCTTGTTCTTTGTTTTGTTTACAATTTTTCCCTCGGAAATTTCTAACTCGTCGCCTATTTCTGCTTCGATATCCGGGCAAATGTATGTAGGTAAACCTAAATTAATGCTATTCTGCAAAAAAATCCTCGCGAAGTTCTTTGCCACAATTTTTATATCGTAGCCACGCAAAGTAGAGACCGCTTGTTCACGTGAAGAACCACACCCAAAATTTTTACCAGCAATAATAAAATCTCCAGCTTGAAATTGATGACCGACCAAAATGTTGTGTAAATCCTTCAAATCGTCGAATACAAACTGCGGAGTTTCGGTTGGTAGAACAGTTGCCATATATCTTCCGGGATAAATAATATCAGTTGAAATATCATCACCAAGAACATAAATAACTTTACCCATTTCAACCTCCATTCCTTGGATCTGTAATAACACCATACAATGCACTTGCTGCAGCAACACTCGGCGAACAAAGATAAACTTCCGAGTTTGGGTTTCCCATTCGCCCTTTGAAGTTACGGTTGGTTGTCGATAGTGCTACTTCACCATCACCCAATGCTCCTTGGTGCACTCCAAGACACGGACCACAACCCGGATTAACAACCACTGCACCTGCTTCCATCAGATCTAAAATATATCCAAGCTGTATGGCTTCCTTGAAAATTCTACCAGAAGCTGGAAAGACAAGCATCCTCACCCCTTTGGCAATTTTCTTGCTTTTTAATATCTTTGCTGCAACTTCCAAGTCTTCTAGCCTACCATTGGTACACGACCCGAGTACAATTTGATGGATTTTCTTTCCAACAACCTCCGATATTGGTTTGACATTGTCAACCGTGTGGGGGCATGCAACCTGTGGCTCCAAATTTGTAACATCAATATTTATTTCGCGTTCATAATTTGCATCTGCGTCTGGCAAAATCATTTCAATTTCCTCCTGAACATCGGCTACTTCTCTTAAATAGCGTACAGTTTCTTGGTCGGGTGGTACTATTCCCGAAGTGGCTCCAGCTTCTACAGTCATATTGCAGATAGTCAGCCTTCCAGATGTATTCATCTCCTTTATTGTTTCTCCGTGGAATTCAATTACTTTGAAATTCGCTCCTTCTGCCCCTAAAAGACCGACTAAGTATAATATTAAATCCTTTGGCTCTACAAAATCTTTGAATTTCCCGCTAACGTTAACTTTTATCGTTTCAGGGACTTGGATGTTTAGAATCCTACCTAAAGCCCATACAGAAGCCATCTCGGTAGCACCTATTCCAAACGAAAATGCACCAAGTGCTCCGTGACTCGTTGTATGACTATCGGTCCCAACAACAACATAACCCGGTCGGACGTATCCATTTTCGGGTAAAATTTGGTGACAAATTCCCATCTCGTCGGTCCGAATATCGTGAAACTTTGCAATTCCTTGGGCAGCAACAAATTCGCGAACTTTTTTCTGATTCGTTGCAGTTTTAGAGCTTTCTGCTGGTACACGATGGTCGAAAATGATTGCTATTTTATTTGGGTTCCATACTTTTGGTTCGAGCCCAGTTCCCTTGTAAATTTCCAAAAATTGATTGATAACTAAAGCCGCATTTTCATGCGACATTGCTAAATCGACAGCAGGCTCCAAAACGTCACCTATTTGAACCTCTTTTTGTCCCGTTGCTCTTGCAAGTATTTTTTGTACTAATGTTTGACCCATTGTTTGCTCCTTTTACTTAAACAACTCCCTCGATACGCAGTCTTTCAATTTCCTCCTTGGTAATACCGACAAGGGATAGAACTTCCTCGGTGTGTTCAGAAAGTTTCGGGGGTGCCAGCTCGGCAAAACCAGGAGTTTTTTCGAATTTTGGCGTAAGGTTGAATACTTTAATCGTTCCAATGCCTTCGACATTTAAATCCGAAAATGTATTTCGCTCTTGGATTTGCGGTTGACTCAAAGCATCCTTCAAAGAAAGAATCTCCCCAGCAGGTATGTCATTATCATTAAGCAAATCTACCCAATATCTAGTAGGTTTTTCCATCAACTTTTCTTCAACCAAGGGATTCAACTCGTAGCGGTTCTTTTTCCGAATATCCCTTTCTTTGAACCTGGGGTCTTCCTTAAGATGAGACAAGCCAAGTAAATCGGCAAGTGTTTCCCATTGCTCTTGCTTATTGGCTGCAATATTGATGTACCCGTCTTCGGTGCGAAATGTCCCAGATGGTGCAGCAGTAAAATTATCATTTCCAAGCAACTCTGGTTCTTGACCGCCAAGCATTAGATTTGCAACGACCCAACCCATCAACGGCATAATAGAATCTAATAGCGCAACATCGATAAATTGTCCTTCTCCGCTTCTTTCCCTATGGAAAAGTGCAGCAATTATCGCAAAAGCTGCATTCAATCCACCAACGGTGTCGCAAACGGGGAACCCGCAACGCAATGGATTCAATCGCTTGTCGCCATTTATCGCCATAACACCACTTAGCCCTTGGATAATTTGATCGTATGCAGGTTTATACGCATCTGGACCAGTTTGCCCAAATCCAGATATGGCACAATATATTAGTTTTGGGTTGATTTCCTTCAGTACAGAGTACCCAACACCTAATCTCTCCATCACGTTCGGGCGAAAATTTTCGACAACTACATCGGATACTGCCACCAGCTTTTTGAAAATTTCCTTTCCTTGCTCATATTTCAAATTCAAAGTACAAGACTTTTTGTTGGCATTCTGGGCAAGAAAGCTTGTTCCCATTAGCATTTTATTGTATTCTGTTACGCAACCAAGTTTTCGGGCAAGATCGCCCTCCTTTGGATTCTCAATTTTAATTACCTCTGCACCAAGTAATGCCAGATGAAGCGTGGCAAACGGTCCCGATAATACATTTGTTAAATCCAAAACTCTTATACCATCCAATATCTTCATTGTTCTCTCCAAATTTTATGTAAATATCCAGGTAATTCTTTCGAGAAATAGCTCCCTGCATTTTTTGTTACTGCGATGATTTTGCCAATTTCAATATCCTTTCGTATTCCCATTTTTTGAAGCATGTGAATGAAATCTTCTGTGCATACATTTCCAGCAGCTTGCTTGGTGAAGGGACACCCACCGAGCCCACCAAAAGCAGTTTCGATGTATTTCGCTCCATTTTTCAATGCCAAATAGGTGTTAACCATGCCAAGACCATAGGTATTGTGGAAATGGCAAGCATATTCAGCACTGGGGTTCATCTTTTGCAACTGCTGGTACATTCTTTCAACTTTTGTTGGAAATGCATAACCAGATGTATCGGCAAGACTAATTTTATTTATACCTTCGCTAAAATATCGTTCAACTATTTGAAAAACACGCTCTTCGGGAATCTCCCCTTCGTAGCCACATCCAAAAGCAGATTGAACAGAAGCTTGGATATCTTTTCCCAACTTCATCGCTTCTTTGGCTATGTTCACGATTCGTTCAAGTGCTTCCGAAACTGTCATTCCAGTATTCTTTTGGGAGTGTGTTTCGCTTGCTGAAACACCCATACAAATCAAATCGACTCCTGCTTTTATTGCTCTTTCTAAACCTTTTTCGTTAAGAATTAGAGCCGAAAATTTCACGCTTCGTACCCCAAGTTCTTTTATTTTAGCAAACAAATCGTCTGTATCCGCCATTTGAGGCAATACTTTGGGATTTACAAATGAGCCAAGTTGAATTATATCTATACCCGAGTCGATTAATAGTTGAACCCATTCCAACTTTGTTATTGTTGGAACTAGCTGGCTTTCCATTTGCAAGCCGTCTCGCAAGCCAACTTCGTGAACAACAATTTCCATCTTTGTGCCTTTCTCTAACAGATTTTCTCTGCGATCGCCTTTGCCATTTCGATTGTGCTATTGCTTCCGCCCATATCATAAGTTCGCACTTTGCCTTCTTTGATAACTTCTGCAACTGCCTTCTCCACTTGCTCGGCTTTCTCCAATTCTCCAAGCCATTCCAGCATCATCTTTGCAGCAAGTATTGTGGCAATTGGGTTCACTTTGTATTGACCAGCATATTTGGGTGCTGAACCGTGGGTTGGTTCGAATACTGCTAACTTTTCTCCAATATTTCCAGAGCAGCCGAACCCAAGGCCCCCAACCATTTGGGCACAAAGGTCGGATACAATATCTCCGTAAAGATTCGGAGCTACAAGCACATCGTAGTTGTTTGGATTTTTAAGCAACCACATTGTAATGGCATCTACATTTGCTTCGTCGTACTGAATCTCGGGATAATCATTGGCAACCAGTTTTGCCGTTTCGAGGAAAAGCCCGTCTGTTGATCGAACTACATTAGCCTTGTGCACAATTGTAACCTTCTTTCTACCGTTTTTTCGTGCATATTCAAATGCTGCTCGAACTATTCTCGCCGAGCCTTTTTTCGTATTAATTTTGCAAGACAATGCAAATTCATCCAAACCCAATGTTGAAAATGGCTTAAAGTTCTTCGATAAATTATTTAACAGGTCTCGAAGCTCTTGGGGAACAGGATGGAATTCCACCCCAACATACATGTCCTCTGTGTTTTCGCGAAATACTACCAAGTCGACATCATCTTTGTAGTTCAATGGATTACCAGGATATGCTTTGCATGGACGCAAACATACGTATAGGTCGAAAATCTGTCGCATTCTAACAATTGGTGACCGATACGACAAGCCCTTGCCTTTCAATTCGGGGACAAGTTCTTCTTCGGCTTGCTTTATTGGTTTCGACGTAATTGCGCCAAAAAGCGCCGCGTCCACATTTTTCAGCAATTCAAGCGTTCTTTCGGGTAGTGCATCACCTTCCTTGCACCAAAATTCCCAACCAATGTCGCCGTGAATGTAATCTGCTTCTAATTGGACTTTGTCCAATACTATTCGTGCTGCTTCCATTACATCTTGTCCAACACCGTCGCCCGGAAGCCAGGCAATCTGGTAGCGTTTTTTGTTGTGACTAGCCATTTTTTTATTTCCTAAAATAAATGGAACAAAGATCAAATTTAACAATTTAATACAAATTAATAGATCCCAACAAATCGAATTGAAATCAATATGTGTTTCAAATGCATGGTATTTATTTCTTGCTTTAATTTTCTGCTGGGTTTTGTAGAATCAAAACTGCATCGGACAATACACATTGTCTTCTATGTGTTTTAGTTTTAATTTGGTCCTATTTTTTTTCTTTTTAATTTTGTATTTTTTTAGGAGAAAAATATGGTATTCCCAGAAAATTTAAAGTACACAAAAGATCACGAATGGATTCGAATTGAAGATAACATTGGAACTATTGGAGTTACCGACCACGCCCAAAGCGAATTAGGTGACGTTGTTTTCGTCGATATTCCCAGCGATCTTGAAGAAGTGAAAAAAGGTGAAGCTTTTGGAACTATCGAAGCAGTTAAAACCGTTGCCGATATCTACGCACCTATCTCTGGAAAAGTTGTCGAAATCAACTCCACTATCAACGACAACCCCGAAGTAATCAACAAAGACCCCTATGGCCAAGGTTGGCTTGTTAAAATCGAAATTTCCGACCCCGAGGAATTGAACGACTTGCTCAGTGTCGATGAATATAAAAACTTAATCGGACAGTAATAGAATTTTGCCATTTCATTTTTCCCCCGGCTTGCTTTGGAAAATAAAAAAACGGCTGCCTCTTAGGGCAGCCTTTCTGTTTTGGCTTTTAGGGTTGTGGGAGCCATTACCTTGCCTTGTTTTCTGTTTGCGATTTGTCTTTTTCCTTCGGCTCGGGGGTTGCTGGATAGCCTAAAGCTTCGATCACAAACTGAATCATACTTTCATCAATTTGTCCAGCGTCGTATTTTACTTCCAATCGCTTCGTCTTTGTGTCTAATTCTGCTTCGGCTACTCCCTTCAACATATTCACAACAGTTTCGATTTTAACTTTTGCTTCCTTGTTCTGTGTATTCACTTTGAAGACCGCTTTGGATAAATCATTCTCCGCTAAAACTGCCCCAACCGAGAAAAAAAACATAACCAGTACAAATGTCATAATTTTTCCAAAATCTTTTTTCATAGTTACCTCGTATTATTTCCAAAAAACATAATACGAGAAAAAAACAAATTGGTTTCACTGTTTTTACATGTTTGTTGTTCCGCATTAAATTTGGATTTCTTTTAATCAACTTGTGGAATTTGTGGCTGGCAACAAATCGTTCAATACCAATCTATCCAGAGCAAGAAAAAATAAAAATATTTTACAATTCACAATTGCCTGCACTCCGAGCCATTCTTGGAATCAACAAGTGTCCCTCCTTGTTTGGCACTTTGTTGTTTTAAAAAAGGGCAGTTGGTCCTGCCCTTTTTATTCTATGGTATTACTAAAAAACTGATCCTCCCATCCGTGTTAACTATGTAAAATCCTTTTGGTAGATAAGAAACATCGGCTCTTTCTACTACTTCAAATTTTGTTACACCTCTTCTATATGGCT
This sequence comes from uncultured Hyphomicrobiales bacterium, assembly GCA_964524325.1. Taxonomy (GTDB): domain Bacteria; phylum Bacteroidota; class Ignavibacteria; order Kapaibacteriales; family UBA2268; genus Naka2016. The sequence goes on along the minus strand of CAZGCT010000009.1, from coordinate 1,753 downwards.
ACTATCTGTGCTATAGTCATCCCATATTTGTCACCGTTTTTGCATAATTGTGGAGAATAATAATTCTTTAGGTGCAAATAATTGGTTGCACTCGCTGGTTCATAAACAGGATAATTACCGTTTAGTTTTCCTTTAAATGCTAAAAAGTCTAGTCTTTGGTTTTTAAATTCTCCTACTATTGCATTTATATGTCTTTCATAAACATCATCATAGCTTTTAACAAGATTTAATAAACTTTAAACATCCTCTGCTTTATTAAATCTTTAGTGTTTTTGTTAAGATTTAAAACAGATCTATATTTTCCCCTATGTTTTGTGAACAAAATGCATTTTTATCCGGTAATCTTGCCTCAAGTTTTTGTTCTACGATACCAGCCAACAAGACTATGCTTGACATTATTGCTTTTAGTATTTGTTTTTGCATCTTACCCCTAAACATCTTAACGACATAATAAACTCTTACTTTTCTAAACATAAAAATTTTTTCGATTTTTGCAAAAATCTTGAAAAATTTTTTATACGAAATTTTAAGACGCAAGAGGCTTGCCCCCTACGGTTTTGTTTCGAGCAAAGCAATTCTCCACAATTCTCTCTTCTCTTTCACATAGCAAATATCTACAAAAAATTATGCAAGGGTATATCATTTCCAAAAAAAATGCGAATTCGGTTTCAAAGCATCAAGTTGTCCAAATTTACATAAAAAAAAGAGTAGTGTTACTTTTTGCAACACTACTCCTTTCCAATCCAGATCCTATTTTCTTTGTTCTTTACTTTTTACATTGCAAAAAGCGCTGCTCCACTCCTACTTTGCTGAACCCAATGCTCCAACATTGACCAATTGCTTCTTGATAAAATCAATCTCCACACGCAGCGACTCAATTTCGCCTGCGTATTTCTCGTTGGCTTTCTTTAATTCCTCATTCTCTTTCTTCAACTTCTCGATTTCTTCTTGCTGTTTTTCAATAACTAACTGTTGCTCTTGCGTCGCTTTTACCAAAACTGGTATAATTTCGGTTGTGTTTAATCCAAGATAATCCTCCCCTTCGAATATCCTTACTATGTTGAAATTCCCCATTCCTAGCGTGTTCATAGCATCTTGTACCTCTTGTGCAACAAAACCCATTGTTATCTTATTATCCGTAGTGTGATTGTAAATGTATCTCCTTGGTTTTAATTTCATGACAAAGTTCAATCCAAATTCCAAATCCTCGATGTCGTGTTTATATCTCGCATCGGATGCATTCGTCCAAGAAGCTGCATACATACGATAAACATTATTACTACTATTGCCAATTGTAACCTCATTATCCACAGTCGCACTGCTTGGCTGCGCGTTGTATCCAATAAGAATATTATTACTCCCAGTCGTAATATTTGACCCCGCACTATAGCCAAATGCAGTGTTATAGTAACCTGTCGTGTTCGAATATAGTGCTTGCCAGCCACCAGCTGTGTTATTATAGCCGGTAGTGTTTGAATATAGTGCAAAGTTTCCTATTGCAGTATTTTGAATACCATTTGATGTTGATGTAGGTTGGTTATTATATAGTGCTCGGTAACCAACAGCAACGTTGTTGCTGTTCCAAGCTGTATTACTATTACTAAATGATTGAGATCTAAGTGCCTCTACTCCTATGGCAACATTTTGACCTGCTGTCGTGTTCGAATATAGTGCATTAGAACCACTGGCTGTGTTATTGTTACCTGTCGTGTTCCAATATAGTGCATTATAACCACTGGCTGTGTTATAGCTA
>CAZGCT010000008.1:0-96809 GCA_964524325.1 uncultured Hyphomicrobiales bacterium | reverse complement strand
AGATAATCAGCAGTCCCAGATTTAAGCGGAAATTCTCTAACTGCAACACCAATACCAGCACCAAGATTTAATTCGCCTAAATCCTGAACCTTCCATCCTGCCTGTTCAAGAAGGTAATCAATTTGTTTTCGGGTTTTTTCTTCTGGTTTCATCTTGCTATAAAACATTAAACTGAACATTTATTAAAAGACTATCTTCGTTATTAACACTGATGAACACATTTTGCAATGCTTTGTAGAATTTCTGTTCTTTGGTCATGTCGCATTCCCCTTGCTTTTTCAAAACCAAAATATGTATTAACCTAGCCTTTTAATATCGGCGGCATTAAACGAATAGGTAACGAGTTGTCGTAAAATTTTTTTGGCGTTAGTCATTTAAACCACTCATATTATGGTTCCGAAGTATTCAATAATTTTCTAAAATAATACCATGCATTTGCAAATTTAAAAAAAATTATTCAGTTATCCATTTTCAAATTTTACAGACACATTGTGTTCATTTACCGAAAACTTATTTTAATGGTTGGAATTAGAACTGTGTACAACAATAGCACTGCCACACACAATCAATTCCACTAAAAAAACACTTTAGCTATAATACGAAAATTAAAAAATTAAGATAAAGTGTTATTTCAAACAACTGTCATAATTTGTTTTCATAATTTATAGTTATGACCAATAAAAGAAAATAATAAAACAAAGTTTTGGTTAGAAATAATTTGTATCCGTTGCGAAAACTAGCAAATTTTGCAAAATCAAAGAGTAACAGTAAAACGAATTACAACGTCGAAGCGAACAAAGATCAACGAAAAGTACTTTTTGGCAGTAGTTTGACCCCGAACCTTACCATATTCAGACATCAAGTAAAAATAGGGTCTGTGTTTCACAACTTCAGTCAAGACTTGGGAAATCTCGGTGTTTATTAAATAAATATGATGTGGTTTTCTGTAAAAATCGCTGACATCGACATGAAGGAACTTTCCTAAAAGGAACGAAGGCAAAGAGGTGTCTGGTTCAAAATCGCTTGTGTCGCGTGGATTTGAAACTCCAGCTTTTGGTCTTGCAAAAACCAAAGTAAATTTAACATTTTCAATTACGAGTGTATCCTTTTGTGGGTCGAAAGGTTGGTTGTTTCCAAAAACTAAGGAGTCTATCCAATAGTTGAATTGGATTATTTCCGCTTTTTCCAGTCGAGATTTATTTTTAGTAAATTCTTTATACTCATTCAAGTTTGCAAAAATTCTGGAGGTATCGGGAATAGATTTATCAAAGTAGTTTACGTAGAAGTAAAATGGGATTTGGAAGCGAAAATTTTGAACTGAGTTAATGAAATCTGTACTGCAGGAAATAAGTAAATAAAAGGAAAAAAGTAATACTTTAATTAGTTTGTTCATCAACATTTTTCCTATCCCCCAAAAAAATGCCAAAACCCAGCGAAATCATTGGCTGAGAAGCAAAGCTCAAGTCAAAATTCAAAAAACCGAAAGGCAGATAAAAAGTAAATCCACCTTTGATTTGCCATTTTGTGAAAGTTTTTAGATTTATCTTAACTGGCTTTGCTTCACGCAATTCAGAAAAAGGACTTTGGACAATGTCTTGGTTCAAACCAGTGGTATCTTTTATTGCTTTGAAAATCCCATATAGATTTTCAAATTGAATTCCTAAATACCCCAAAACATTTTTGTGAAACTGATTTGAAACGTTAAGCCCAAAGGAATAGCTAAACAAATCGAAACTTGCTCCCCTATACATTCTATGAAAAGAAATATTTAGGTTCAAATTCTTTTTATTATCGAAACCAAAAAGATTTAAAAAATGATCGAATCTTTGGTTTAAGCCTAAAGAAAAAAAGACGAAGCTTTCCCCTTGAAAAGGAAAAGTAAAGAAACGAAAACGAATCTCGTTGTGCAAGGGAGTCTCAAAAATCAATTGAAGAACTGGAAGACCTGGCATAATCTCTATATGTAAGCCTTCGGGATATGCAATTGTTTTATAAAAAGAGTCTGGAACGATATGATTTTGCGGAGCAGCAAATATCGGAACGGAACTCCCCCCAAAAATAGTCGGTTGTTTATTTGGTTTTCGTAATTTACCAAGAATTTGACCATCTCTCATCTGTGCAGTTAAAGTAATATTTGTATCGTAGAAGCCTTCGGGCACTTCTGCATCGAACCATTTGTGACTGTCGGGTACAAGCATCGAAGCAAATCCCAAATTAAGAGTAACACGAAATTTCCCATCGAGGTTGCTCGTTCCAAAAAGAAAATTATTCAGACTTTGTTCAACTGTTGTAAAAAGTGGTTGTAAGTAACCTTCCAAATTTTTTGAAGTAAAAAGGACGAAATTTCGGGAAATAACAATATCCTTTGAAATTAACGATTGAAATAGAAAAATGAACAATAAAAAAATTATATTAAAAAATTTTGCCACTTCTATAGCATAATTAAAGCAAAGAAACAATATAAAAAATAATTTGTTACAAAAGCATAAACCCCATGAAATAGTCTAAAATCAATTGTTATTAAATTGCTCAAACCAACATTCAATACTTTATTAATTTCCATATTGGAAACAAATTTATTTTCATTCACAAGGGTTTAAGAAGTTTGCTCGAAAAAATTAGATGGCGACCGAAAGCCGTTGGGCTCGGATCATAATTATTTTATTACAATAAAACTGAATGCATTCAAACAAAGTTAACGCCTCCAACGCAAAATTCTAAATTCAGTTCTTCGGTCCTTGCCCTCCCAGCCTCTGTAGAATTATCAGCAATTGGTCGCCTTTCGCCGTAACCAACAGCAAAAATTCGGTGTTCTTCAATCCCTTCTTTAATTAATTCCTTTTTTCTCCTTCGCTCGCTTCTGCTAAAGTTCAATGTTTTATTTAGGATTCTTCGAGCGATTAATAGAATCTGTATGTCCAGAAATTTCAATTTCCATTGACTGAAACTTCTTCATTAACCTTGCAATGCTCTTTATTACAACGTAGGATTCGGGTTTTAATGTGTACTTATCGAAATCGAAGTAAACTTTAAGAATATAAACTTCTCCTGTGTCCACTTCTACTTCAATTTTAATTGTGTCTTGGAGAGTGTAACCATAGTAACAATACTTTAAACCAAAGATTGCTCGCCGTAGCCAGGAAGCTCGAAATCGGCATTGTAATATCGTTCCAAGCGTTTCGCAATATCATTGAACACTAGATTCAATTCATACTTTTAGTATATATGTTTAAATATACCCCCGGTTTTACGAGCATAAAATCCCATAAAACTTTCGTTGATATCGTAAAAGAAATCAATTCCACAAAATAAAATATTATTTAACTTTGCATGGCTAATTGGATAGTGAGGGGAATTTTGATAGGAATTGTCCCAACCATCGGTAAAAACAATAATTACTTTCTGGTATTTTGGATTAACTTTAATTAACTGATTAATTCCAACAACAACAGCGTCCCAGATAGCAGTTTAACCTCCAAAATTACCTAATCTATTAATCAAAAATTTAGAAAGAGCGTAATCAGAAGATTGTGTTATGGGTACTTCGAGAACAATTCTTTGGTCGTATTTAATAACACCCACTAAGTCATCGGGGTGTTTATTTTGAATGAAATTTTAAACAGCTTCTTGAATTTCGTAGGCACGGTCTGTGCCCATTGAACCACTATGGTCAAGAACCAACATAAATGCAAAAGGAGGGCGATATGAAATTTCGGATTCTTTGACTTCAAACTTATTTACGGGTACAAATTCGTTATCGACAATGAAGAAAACACCACACCATCTTTTTTTTAAATTTTCTGTAATAGCAAAATTATAGAAAATAGTATCGTACCCAATTAGATGCATAAAAACGCGAGCAGTATCATCGGAAAGTAGCGAAAAGCGAGAAATTTCGAGGGTTAGTGCTTGTGGATTCGAGGTTTTGATATCTCCGAAAGTTTGGACATGAATTGGTCTGTAATTGGGTGGAGGTGGTAGTTCTGGGAAAGGTTTTTCTCTTTTACGGAAAATTGAGCACGATGAAAAGATTTAAAGGGATGTAAGTACTTCTATTCTCAACAGGATATTACACTATTATGTTGAAAAAACTACTTTGAGTATTTTCTCAAAACATTCAGCAAAGCAGAAAAGTCCTTGGGATAAGGTGCTTCGAAAACTAAATGTTCTTTAGTTTTTGGATGTTCAAATTCTAAAGAGTAGGAATGCAAAGTCAATCTATCGATAATAGGCTTTTCTTCCTCGCCCTTTTTCAAATTGTATCTTCTTTTAATGTGGGATAGGAAAAAAGCATCATTTTTGCCATAAATACTGTCCACAAGTAATGGATTTCCAATGGTAGAACAATGAACTCTGATTTGATGATGTCTACCAGTAACAAGATTGCATTCAATAAGTGTAGCAATAGTAAATCGCTCCAAAACACGGACCTTAGTTAAAGCCTCTTTTCCTCGTACCGAAGGAATTGTTTGCCCCTTATCGCTGGGATCGGTGGTTAAGGGAATATCGATTTCAAACTCATCCTCGGGAATCCAACCAGAGACCACTGCATGGTATATTTTAGCCACAGATTGTTTTTCGAACTGGGTATTTAAATTTTTATGACTTTCAGGATTACGTGCAAAAACCATAATACCACTTGTATCCTTATCCAAACGATGGACCACCCAAATACGCCCAAATTTATCCTCGAGGAGAATTCGTAAGTTGGGTAAATTTTTGTCGAAGCGGTCTGGAATCGATAAAACACCAGAAGCTTTGTCGACAAGGATAATATCATCATCGTAATAAATAACCTGGTACAATTTATTATACTTCATAGGAAATTTCACCGGAAGCTGCTAAAAAAGTGTTTTTCATTAACATAGCGATTGTCATTGGACCAACTCCACCAGGTACCGGAGTAATAGCAAAGGTTTTTGTAGCTACGGAATCAAAATCAACATCTCCGACAAGTTTGTACCCTTTTGGGGAATTTGGATCGGGGATACGGTTAATTCCAACATCAACTACAACGGCACCTTTTTTAACGAAATCAGAGGTAACGAAGCGAGGTTTTCCAGCAGCAACAATTAAAATATCTGCTTGCGAAGTAAAATGACGGATGTCCCTTGCAGCCGTATGACAAATTGTTACTATAGCATTTGCAAATGGCTCTTTTTGATACAACATATTTGCTATTGGTTTTCCAACGATATTACTGCGACCAACTACTACAACATGTTTTCCATAAGTTTCAATTTTATAATACTTCAAAAGTTCAACGATTCCAGCTGGAGTACATGGGAACAGACCTGGTAAACCTATTACCAAGCGACCAAAGTTTTCAGGATGGAAACCATCAACATCTTTTGAAGGTTTGATTCTAAGTGTTACTTTTAATTCATTAATTTGCTTTGGTAAAGGAAGTTGAACAAGAATACCGTGAATGCATTGGTCATTATTCCATTGGTCTATCAAATTGAGTACTTTTGCTTCGGTAGTATCTTCGGGCAAATGTTCAACCAAGGAAAAATAGCCTAAAACCTCGCAAGCCTTTTTCTTAGAATTGACATAAACTTTCGACGCTGGATTATCCCCAACAAGCAACAAAGCAAGTCCTGGGGTAATACCCTTTTTCTCTTTCAGTTCTTTCGTTTTTTTCCCAAGCTCATTTAAAATATAATTTGAAACAATTTTACCATCGATAATTAGGGGCATGTCATTTCCTTTTAAATAAATCAAACTTGTATAAAAGCCCAAAGGTCAATATGTCAATTTTTCCAAAATTATAGTCGACAACAGCAGAAAAATTACCAAGATTAATAATTGCACCAATAGTAAATTTCAGGTTCTTGTCGGATAGGATAACATTTTTGTTCATAGCTCCATAGGGGTCACCGTTGTAACCTTGTTCTTCATTTTTTCGAAAAAAATCATCTGTGAAAACATCAGGGGTTCCATTGTCATCCAGCCAAATTAAACCAAGTTGGTACTGAACAACAATGGGAAGATAATAAGTGAAATCGGTATTTATATTTACAAATTCATAACTAAAACCAGAAAAAATCTCGAAATTCTTTGAAAATTTCCGACTAAGATGAAAATTTGCATTAAAGAAGTTTGCATTTGAATTCAGTTGAGCATTGGTTGTGCCTATCGTATTCTGCAGGTTAGTTCCTTGATAAGCAACCTGAAAAGCAAAATCAACAAAAGGATTGGGAATATATTGAGAAATTGAATGGCGAATTCCAATGCCCCAAAAAGTGAATTTCCCAATATTTTTCCCAAGGTCTATTCGGGGTATGTAACGTAAAGTTAATTCAGTTCCAAAAAGAGAGCCAATTTCAATTTGTGGCATTCCAGCAAGAATATTTTTAATGTTTAACCCTTGAGGAAGGTCGAAATTTTCAGGAAAATTTTCAATTGATTTATAAACCGTGTCTTTCAGATTCTCGGGCATGAACTCGAAAATGGGATTTTCATTAAGAAGTGAACGAATAGTGTCCCTATTGAAATATAGCGATTTTACCCCCTCGCCTAAAATGGTTGGTGATTTTTCTGGAATTTGGAATTTCCCTTTGGTAATACCATCGTACATAAGCATTTTGAAAGCCATATAAATAAGTCCGCTTGTATCCTTTACGTTAATTTTGGGAGGGAAACTGCCGTAATCAATAGCAAGATAAGGGGAAAGTTTAGTGGAAAGTGATGTCAAGTCGTTCGGATCGTATGGCTCCACAGGCAGACTAGGTACATATTCTTTTTTGCTAGGTGGGACAATCCCAAGAGTGCCATTTAAGCTTAGCTTTATGTAAAAATCATTCTCTTTTGAAATGTATGCACTCGAGAAGAAGCGGGAATTTGCAGTAGTATTGACCATTTCTACCATCGGTTGAAGATATGGGACCCCATTAAGTTCGAAAATATCCTTGCTAAGATATCGAGCAATTTGAATTGTCCATGTGTTGGCTTTGGGATAATTATAAACTGCAAATAGTTCTAAACATAAAATAAAATAAAGGATGGAATAAACAGTAAATTTGAAAAACATAAAAATCCTACAGATTATTTAAACAATTTTTTCTTAATTAATACATAGAAAGGAAGCGACACAATAAAAATCAAAATTAATTGGAAAATTTCAAAAATCAGTTTGAAAGTCAAACCAAACAAAGCAAAAAAGGACAAAAAAATAACATAAGAAATGAAAAGAGCAAGTACAAAAGCAACTATTTTCTTTATTACGACCATAAAACCTCCTATTATAAAATTAAAATTTTAGAAAGACTTAGGTATTAATTTAACAAAATCTTCGCCAAAAATTTCAAAGATTTTCGATAGATTATCCTCGTTTAGTAGTAAATTAACACTGTCTGCAACGAAAGCTTTTCTTTCGCCGTTGTTTCTTAAAATAAAAAGAACTTTTGTTGATGTTCTAGGTGAATTGCAAATACTAGCAAAATTGTATAGTTTTTCGAGTGATTTTTCATCATCTTTTAGGTAAATATGTATTGAATCAACGAACTTTTGTAACGCTTCTCCTACAGTGTACAATTCACTTACATAAACCTTCAAAATACTCTCCTCTCGAATTTCACCTTTACCAGTCACAAAAACAATTCTATCATTATCGAGCAAATGTTGGAACCGAGCGTAAGCTTCACTCCAAATGACTAATTCAGCTTTTCCTCTGAAATCTTCCAAGGTAGCGAATGCATACTTTTGTTTGTTCTTATCAATTTTTGTATCAATTTCTAACAGTGTACCAACTAAGCGAACACTCGAAAAGTTTTGATATTCTCCAAGATTTCCTAAATCAATATTAGACAAAACTTTGATTATTGTCCTATATTTTTCCAAAGGATGCCCGCTAAAGTAGAAGTTCAAAAAAGATTTTTCACGAGCAAGGCGTTCACGAAAATCCCATTCTGTTACGTTAGGCAAAGATGGCTCAACAACGATGTCATTTTGGGTTTGAAGTTCCCCAAAAAGAGAAGAATCAGTTTCTATGCTATGGTCGTGTATTTTTTTTGAAAATTCTAAGGCAGAGTCGATAGCATGGAAAAGCGTTGCACGTTTGCCATTCTCAACTGTATCGAAGGCACCAGTGCAGACCAGCGCTTCCAAAACTTTGCGGTTTACAACTTTTGGGTCCACTCGCATAACAAAATTGTAAAAAGAAGTAAAGGGCTTTTCATTCCTTGCCTTAACTATAGTTTCTTCAACCCGTGTGCCAACGTTTTTTATTCCTGCAAGCCCAAACAATATTTTTTCAGAATTTAAAGCAACAAAACGAGCGAATGACCGATTAATATCTGGTGGCAAAATTTCAATACCAAATGATTTTGCATCCTCTATCAACTTAGGAATTTGCTTAGAATTGTTTATTTCAGCATTCAAATTTGCTGCAAAAAATTCGGCTGGATAATGTGCCTTAAGATAAGCAGTTTGATATGCCAAAATAGCATAGGCAAGTGAATGGGATTTATTAAAACCATAATTTGCGAATTTTTCAATCAAATCAAATATTTCACCTGCAACTTTCTCGCTGATTCCATTTGTTCTTTTTGCCCCCTCGATAAATTCGGGTTTCATCTTTGTCATTACATCCGCTTTTTTCTTGCCCATTGCACGGCGAAGATTGTCTGCTTGAGCTAATGTAAAGCCAGCTATATCTCGTGCAAGCTGCATCACTTGTTCTTGATAAACAATTATTCCATAAGTGGATTTCAAAGAATTCTCCATTAAAGGGTGCAAATACTCTATTTTTTTTCTTCCAAATTTCCTATCAATGTATTCAGGGATATGTTGTAGCGGACCTGGTCGATACAAAGCATTCATATCGCTTAATTCCAAAATGCTTGTTGGTTTAAGCTGACGAAGATACTCCTGCATCCCAGAAGATTCAAATTGAAAAACCCCAAGGGTTTTTGCTTGAGAGAATAACTCGAAGGTTTTTGAATCGTCAAAATTAATATTATCTATATCTATTTTTACATTGTGGTTTTTGTATATCATCGAAAGTGTTTCGTCGATTATTGAAAGAGTTCGTAAGCCGAGAAAATCCATTTTAACTAAACCGGCAGCCTCCAAATCGTTCATACTGTATTGGGTTACAATTTCAACTCTGTCTTCGTTATCCACTTTTTGTACAAAAAGTGGAACAAATTCACTTACGTCCTTTGGAGTAATCACAATACCTGCTGCATGAACAGAAGTATGACGATAAAGCCCCTCTAAAAGAAGTGAATATTCAATTAGTTGTTTGTACAATGGGTCTTTAGAGTTTTTCAATTCAGCAAGTTCAGGCAATTCAAGTGCTTCGTTTAATTGGGGGACTTTGCCAAGAACAACGGGTATTTTACTAGTGATTTTATTAATTTCTTGGTGTGGAATACCAAGAATTCTACCAACGTCTTTCAAAACAGCACGAGAGGAAAGTTTCCCAAAGGTAATAATCTGTGCTACACAATTTTCTCCATATTTCTTTTTAACGTAATCTATTACTAAATCTCTTTTATCGTCGGAAAAATCAATATCAATATCCGGCATACTAACTCTATCGGGATTAAGAAATCTTTCGAATAGAAGCCCATACTTAATAGGATCTATACTGGTAATACCAAGAGCGTAAGCCACAATACTTCCAGCAGCAGAACCGCGACCGGGACCGATTCGGACTCCCATTTTCCTTGCAGCATTCACAAAGTCGCTGACAATTAAGAAATAACCAGAAAACTTCATCTTGCAAATCACATCCAATTCGTAGTCTGCTCTCTCTTTAATTTCCTGGGTTATTGTCTTAAATTTCTCTTTCAGATTTTTATATGTTAATTCACGAAGGTACTCGTCCAAGTCTTTTGCTTTGGAATCTTCGGGAATCTTAAATTCGGGCATAAAAATACCCTTTTTTAATTCAATGTTTGATTTATCTGCAATCTCAACTGTGTTTTCAATTGATTCTGGAAATTGCTTAAAAAGTTCCACCATTTCTTCTGTCGATTTGTAATATAATTGATCTGAACGATAACGCAGGTTCAGAATATCGATATTTTGAACGCCTTCGCTTGCTGATTTAATATTTAAATACACATTATGTGCAATAGCATGCTCTTTTTTAATGTAGTGTACATCATTTGTTGCAACCAACTTAATACCAAATTCATTTGCAATTTGTGGAGCCCATTGCAAAACCATATCATCTTCGGGTAAAAAATGATTTTGCAATTCAATGTAGAAATCATCACCAAACAAATCTTTAAAATATTTTGCCTCTTTTTTTGCCTTTTCGATATCACCTTTTATAATGTGAGCATTCAGGACACCATTAATGCAACCAGAGCAAGCAATAATACCTTCATGATATTTTTCTAGTAATTCCTTATCAATTCGAGGTTTATAATAAAAACCTTCGAGGTGTGCCAAAGTTGTTAATTTAACTAAATTCTTATATCCGTGGTAGTCTTTTGCAAGCAGCAATAAATGATAATAGTTCTTCTTTTTAGTTTTACCAGAACTCTTGTCGAAACGGCTACCGGTAGCAAGATATGCTTCGAATCCAATGATAGGTTTAATACCTTTTTTTTTGGCTTTATGGTAAAACTCCAAAGCTCCGAACATCACACCGTGGTCAGTTAAAGCAATAGCATCGTGACCATAGTTTTGGGCAGCCATTATCAAATCGTCGACCGTAGCCGCAGCGTCCAACATCGAATAGTGTGTATGATTATGGAGATGAACAAATTTCATTTCGTTTAATTCAAGTTTTTAATAATCAAACAAAATTAAGAAAAAAAGGGGTATCCAGACCCTGTCAAATTTTTGAAGAAGTAAAAATAAGGGGCAAAGCCCCTTTTAAAATAAGGAAATTTTGTGGAATATTGAAGAATGTTTCTAATTTGTGGCTTTTTCAAGCCTTTTCATTATACTGAAAATAAATGCAGCAGAAATAAGACAACAAATCACAAAAACCAACCAAACTTCCCAAAGCTCAATTTTGTCCCAAAGGAAACTTCCAACAAAGAGTAATTTATTTCCAACCGCAGTAGCAAGCAACCAACCTCCTTGCATCAAACCTTGGAAACGTGACGGAGCAACTTTCGACACAAAGGATAATCCCATGGGACTTAGGAACAACTCGGCTATGGTCAATATTAAATAACTTGCCGTAAGCCAATGGGGACCTACTCTCTCCCAATCAGTAATTCCAGTAGTATGAATATAATTTGGGGAATACAAGCCAAATGAACCAATTAACATAATCACAAAAGCAGAAGAGGCTATTATCATACCGATTCCTATCTTTCTTGGGGTGGAAGGCTCCATATTTTTGCTTCTCAACCAATTGAAGAATGCCATCACCGGAAATGTTAAAATCACAATAAACAATGGATTAAATGCTTGGAATTTCTCGGGCTCAATAGGAGTACTCGATGGTGCATTGGCAATTAAATAATATGCCCAAGCTCCAAAGACTACAAAAAGTGCTGCCCCCAAGACTTTTTGTAGAGGCTTCTTCGCTGTGAGTGCAATAACTAAACCAGCAATTGACAAAATTAATACCAAAAGGTTACCAAGATTAAAAAACATCTGGTTAATAGGCCCAACCTCTTTCACTGTATAATCTCGAGCGAAGAAAGTAAGAACGAGACCGTTTTGGTGGAAAGACATCCAGAAGAAAATAACAACCAAGAAAACTAAGAAAAGAGCTACAACGCGTGGTTTTTCTTCTTTTGTAGAGGCAAGCATAATCCAAGTTGCAAAAGCAAAAAACAATGCAATAGCAAGCCCAAGAGCAAAGTTGTTCAAGATAAAATGGAAGATTGCAACCACCAAAACAAAAACGATTATAGAGCTGATAAATGGAACAAGGTTTTGTTTTGAAATAAATGCAGACGAAGTATCCTTCTTTTCCTCTTTAACTACCTTTACTTTTTCTGGTAAGAGTCTTTTAAACGAAAGATAAATTCCAAGTGAAACAAGCATTGCAATTGCAGCAATAGCAAAAGCCATATTATATCCGAACGAAAATGCATCGATGTAGGCTTGTGAAAATGATGTCAAATCAGTAAAATTAAAGCTAACAGAAACTTTGCGAGCAAGATTTTCGAAATGAGAAAGTTGTGCTGGGTCTGTTAGTTTTCCATTAAGAAAATTGTGACAAAAGGCAGGAAGGCTTGCATCGTGTAGGAACCCCTTGCTAGAGAGGATATAATTTCGAATTCCAGTTGCAGCAAAAGGTGCAAAGAAAGCACCTACGTTAATTCCCATATAGAAAATCATATAAGCTGTGTCGCGTAAAGGTGAATATTTTGGATCGTCATACATTTGTCCGACAATTGCTTGCAAATTTCCCTTAAACAAACCATTTCCAAAGGCGATTACAAAAAGTCCAATTACAGTAATAGGCAAGGTCATTCCAGGAATTGCAACCAATGCATAACCGATTAACATTACAACGAGTCCAAATAAAACAGTGGTTTTGTACCTACTCGAAAAATCTGCAATCATCCCTCCTACAAGTGCAAGAGCGTATATGGCAAAGTAAAACCAACTATAAATGTCCCCAGCCTTTTCAGCAGTTAAGTTATACTTTGCTTGTAAAAAAAGGACGAGAACAGCCATCATAGTGTAAAAGCCAAAGCGCTCTCCCATATTGGAAAAAAATGCTACAATAAGTCCTTTAGGATGGTTTTTAAACATAGAACTATCCTATTTTGTGAAACAAAATTAGTCTATTAATAAAATTGGAATAATCTCCCTTTGGATATCTCCAAAAACAACAACTTCACCCTTGTTTGTTATTACGACGTCAATTTCGGAGCGAAAGCCTATTTTTTCTTCAGGTAAATAAATTCCAGGTTCAATAGAAAAACAACTACCGGGGATAATTTTTCTTTCGTCCCGTGTCTCCAAATTATCCATGTTTGTACCATTACCGTGGACTTCCTCTCCGATATTGTGTCCAGTACGGTGAGTGAAAAACTTACCAAAGCCAGCATCAATAATTACTTTGCGGGCAGCATCGTCCACTTCAAAACCAAAAATTGGAATGTTTTTTGAAAATCTTTCTTGAACAAGTTTTAATGCTCTATCCCTTGCGTTAACAACAGTTTGAAAAATTTCATTAAGTCTTGAAGGAACGCTTGTACCAACATAACCCATCCAGGTAATATCATAATAAATCGATTTTTCTTTATCGAGTTTAGCCCAAAGGTCAAGGAGCACAAGGTCCCCTTCTTTAATTTTGTAGCAGTTATCTGCAGTGGGTTCGAAATGGGGATCAGCAGCATGCTCATTAATTGCAACGATAGGTCCGTCGTTGTTAATTAGTTTGTATTCCCTAAATAAATCAAGCATATAACAATGAATTTCAAACTCTGTGGGATTTTCGCCAGATTTAATCCTACGAGCAATCTCGCGAAAAGCAAAGTCCTTCACTTTGTGCATAAGCTCACCAGCACGAGCATGGCTTTGGATTTCTTCCTCGGTCAAGTGGGCTTCGAAAAGGCTAACCAAATTTGCACTAGATTGAACATCAATGCCAAAACTACGAACAAGCTCAACCGTTCCAGCATCGACATTAGAAACATAAGGTATAGAATTTCGTGGGGAATATTGCATTGCTATTCTTTTTGCTCCAGAAAGAATATTGCGAAGGTTATTGTGAAGTTCTTCCCACGGCAGGTAAATATATTTATCTCCTTTCAAATGGTCTAATTTCCAAGGTTCAATCTTGTGAACCAATTTTTTAGGAGAACCATCTGCGGGAATGTAATAAAACCAACGCCGGGAAGTAAACCTTTTGGGATCGATGCCCAATATTCTAATTGCTATAGGATCTCGGTTATGAAAGTCGTAAAACAACCAACCATCTAGTCCTTCGTTTTTCAATTCTTTTTGAATAGCTTCTATATCCATCCTTACCCCGAAATAAATTAAAAAAAATACAATTTAATAAAATTTAAAAAAAACTTGAAAGAAAAAATATTTTTAACACAATCTTATTAATTAAAATAAATTGAGAAATTAATCAAATTATTTTTAGATAAATTCGTTTAAACAATTTTAAACTTTGGAAACGGAAAAAATCATTGGAAAGGAATTTAAGTGTTTAGACAAGGGTTTCGTACGCCTTGTCGATATTATGGGAAACGATGAATCGATTGTTCAAGCGGCACGTGTTTCCTATGGCAAAGGCACTAAAACTGTCTCCGAAGATAGAAACCTTATACGCTATTTGATGCGGCATCGCCATACCTCTCCATTTGAAATGGTGGAATATAAGTTCCATATCAAATTGCCCATATTTGTTGCCCGCCAATGGATAAGACATAGAACGGCAAATGTCAATGAGTATTCGGGCCGTTATTCAATAATGCCTGATGAGTTTTTTGTCCCTTCCCTCGACGATGTTCGAACCCAAAGTAAAAAAAATAAACAAGGGCGTTCGGATGAACCTATCCCCGAAGAAGTTGCAAAAGAATTTATAGAAGATCTTGAAAAGACACAAGATTTGCTTTATCAAAAATACAATTATTTTCTATCAAAAGACATTGCAAGGGAAATTGCGAGAATTAATCTTCCATTGGCAACTTACACAGAATGGTATTGGAAAATTGATTTGCATAATTTATTTCATTTTCTTGAGCTGCGACTACATCCAACCGCACAACAAGAAATCCGAGAGTATGCAAAAATAATTGCTACTATAGTAAAGTCAACCTGCCCTTTAGCGTACGAAGCATTTGAGGACTACCGTTTGAATTCAGTAGTTTTTTCCGCTATCGAATTAAAAATTCTTAAGCAAATGTTATCAAATAATTTACCTTCTACTGAGGAACTGCTTGAAATTGGCTTATCAAAACGAGAGGTCGATGAATTTTTTTCTAAATTATCAATTTTAAATAACTCAAAATAATTGGAGGAATCATGCTTAATCGATTTCATTTCTTTAGTTTGTTTTTTTTATTTACCTTAGCATCTTGTGCCTATTCTCAATCTGATGGAGAAATAATTTCACAATTCATCAAAAGGCAAAAAGAATTATCCGACAAATCCAAAATTCAAACTCTTTATCAAGAATTCAAAGTCTTTATGATGGGAATGGAAATACCAAACAAGCTTTGGGTTAAAGGTGAAAACACCAGATTCGAATCAAGTTTTATGGGACAGAATATTGTAGTGGTTATTAATCCAAGCAGTGGCTGGCAAATTCAAAATGGGACTTTAACAGATATACCCACAGAGCAATTGGAGGCTGTGAAAAATCAAATTTTAAACCAAACTACTGTTGGTGGTATTAATTTCTCTGATGAAGAATTTAGCTTGGAGAAAAATAATTATGAGATACTTGGGCGGGAAAAAATCAACAACGAAAATTGCTACCGTTTGAAAATAACACCAAAAGACACAATAGAAAAGGGAAACGAAGGTTATTTTTGGTTCGAACCCAAAACATACTTGATTCGAAAAATTTCTTTAAAGCAGCCCCAAATGGGACAGGAGCAAAACATAGATATTTTCGTCCAGGATTACCAAGTAGTTAAGGGATTTACTTTCCCAAAATTGGTAGAAATGAAAATTGGACAAGACCAAGATGTCAAAATTGAATTTTCATTAGTAAAAGTAAATGAACCAGTCGAAGATAGTTTGTTCAAAAAATAATGTTTTCAAAATGAATAAATTATTAATAATTTTACTAGTTGTTATCCTAATTGGGTGTAAAGAATCAACAGAAAATATTATTGAAAAGAACATTGAAGTACGAGGGGGGAAGACTAGCTTCGAATACCTTCAAAATATATACCTTCAAATCAAAATTAACACGATGGGGATGGATGTTCCAGTTATGTTCTACATTGTCCGACCTTCAAAAATGAGAACCGAAGTTAACTTTGGAGGTAACAAACTTGTAACCCTAATGTTGCCCGATACTCTTATTTCCGTAGTTAACAACGTTATTACACCTTTGCCCCCAGAAGCCAGGACTGAAATGAAAAAAAACCTTGAGAGCCAACTTAACTATTTTAGGTCAGAATTAATGAATTATCAACAGCAAGGTGGAAAAATCGAATCTCATACCACAGGACAATTTAAGGGAAAAGACTCCCATAAACTTCAAATTCGGTATCCCGACGGAACTACTACCTATATTTTTATTGACCGAAACACATACTTGAATCTTGGAACAAAAACAGAAAAAATGGTCGAAGGACAAAAATTGGAAACAGAGACGATTTATTCGGATTATAGAAAAGTAGGAAATTTTATGGTTCCATACCAAACCGAAATTTTCAGTGGGGGGAATATTTTGGCAAGTATTAAAATTGACTCAGTTTCAATAAACAATAGGTTCGATTCTACTTTGTTTATCCCCAATTGATTAAAGTAATTATTTCATTTTCTTAAACTTTCGAGCTACAAAGTTTAATTAATTTTTGATACAAATATTATTTTGACAATATCTTTTTTCTTCTTAATTTTGTAACTCTTTAATTTTGATTTTTTTTGAGGAGCAATGAATTATACTGGGCCAAAAGTCAAATTATCGCGGAAACTTGGGTTGAATTTAACACCCAAATCCCATAAGTATACTGAAAAAAAGCCATATCCTCCAGGACAACACGGAAAATTGAAAAGACGCGCAAAAATGTCGGACTATGCACGCCAATTGCTCGAAAAACAAAAACTTCGCTACCAATATAATGTTTCGGAAAAACAGATGAACAACTATTACCAAAAAGCCTCTCGAATTACCGGAAATACAGGAGAGTTTTTGTTGCAACTACTTGAATCACGGCTGGATTCACTTACATATCGAGCTGGCCTCGCCCCCTCGATTTATGCAGCAAGACAATTGGTAACACATGGCCATGTTCTTGTTAATGGAAAAAGAGTAAATGTTCCTTCATACTCTGTTCGCCCAAATTCTGTGGTTTCTATCAAAGAATCCAGCAGAAAAATACCAATGATTTTGGATTCAATTCGAAGTGTTCAACCACCACCATATATCGATTTGGTAAAGGCAGAATTTACCTTTAGGTATCTATACATTCCGCCAAAAGAAGAAATCCCCGTCGTTGTGGAATTACCGCAAGTAGTTGAATACTATGCAAGATAGGTTTAATTTTGAAAATCAAGGTGATTAAATGGAATTAGAAAATCTGGATAAAATCACAAAGTCTGCAAAACAAAATGAGGTCGACAGGAAATGGTTAGTTGTTGATGCCAGTGGCAAAACGCTTGGTCGTCTTGCTTCTGAAATAGCAAAATTAATCCGAGGCAAACACAAACCCTACTTTACACCGCACATCGACAGCGGCGACTTCGTAATTGTGATTAATGCTGAAAAGGTAAAAGTCGAGGGTAAAAGAGTGGAAAAGAAAGAGTATTTTCATTACACTGGATACCCTGGTGGAGAAGTTTTTCGTAAGTTTAAAGATCTAATAAAAACAAAACCAGAATTCGTAATACGGCATGCAGTATGGGGAATGCTTCCCAAAAATAGACTGGGAAGGAAATTAATTAATAAACTAAAAGTTTATCGAGGAGAAAAGCATCCTCATTTAGCCCAAAAACCAGAAATATTAGAATTACCAAAATGAAAAATAAAGGGGAAAATAGATGAAAGAAGCAATTGCATCAGGACGCAGGAAAACATCAGTTGCCCAGGTTCGATTGTTCCCAGGTAGCGGTAAAATAATTATCAATGATAGGCAATTCGAAGATTACTTCCCAGTTGAGTTTCATAGGATTAATATTATAAAGCCATTAGAAGTTTCAAATACTTTAGGCAAATTCGATATAATTGTGAAAACAAACGGCGGTGGAATCAGCGGACAGGCCGGCGCAACTCAACTTGGAATAGCACGTGCTTTAGTTTCCTTCGAGGAATCTTTCAAACAAATTTTAAAGGAATTTGGACTTTTGACACGCGATCCTCGAATGGTAGAAAGAAAGAAGTACGGACAGAAAAAAGCAAGAAAAAGATTTCAATTTTCTAAGCGATAATAAATTAAATTACCATGTTTCGGGATTGTTTGTGTGTGGGGGTGGTAAACCCTTGAGCAAACAAGATGAACGAAACAGATGTTTAACACAAAACTGGAGTATTTATGAAGCACTATTTAACTATTGAACAACTACTTGAAAGTGGTGCCCATTTCGGACATCTTACCCGCCGATGGAATCCCAAAATGGAAAAATTTATCTTCACAGAAAAAAATGGGATTCACATCATTGACTTACGAAAAACACAAATACTTATCGATGTAGCACGCGATTTTGCATTCAACCTTGCTTTACAAGGCAAACATATTTTGTTCGTTGGAACCAAACCCCAAGCAAAGCAAATAATCCAAAGAGAAGCTCAAAGGTGTCAAACCTTTTTTGTAGTAGAACGCTGGCTTGGTGGAATGCTAACAAATTTTACAACAATTCGACGAAGTATCAAGCGGTTGAATACGATCGACAAGATGGAAATCGATGGCACCTTCGAAAAATTAACAAAGAAAGAACGGCTGTTGCTTTCCCGTGAAAGGGAAAGATTGCGTAAAGTATTCGGTGGTATCGAGGACATGCTAACCACACCCTCTGCTTTGTTTATTGTAGATATAAAAAAAGAACATATAGCAGTCAAAGAAGCTCAATTGCTTGGTATTCCTGTGATTGCAATTGTTGATACAAATTGCGATCCCGAACAAATAGACTATCCTATTCCTGCAAACGACGACTCTAAATTAACCATAGAAGTAATTGCAAAAGTAATTGCCGATGCCATTATCGAGGGAAAACAAGTTTACGTAGAAAAAACAAGGGAATTTCTTTCCGAACCTAAAACCGCTGAAATTGAAGAAATACCAATAGAAACACCACCTGTAAAAACAAAACTTCGCCCAAGAAAAGCTAAAAAGGGAGACGTCGGAGTTGGAATAGGCGGAAAAACTCCCAAAATTGAATCACTCGAGGAAGAACAAAGTTCAGAAACATAAATGTTTTAGTATAATAATAAAAGGGAAAAGATGGCAGAAATATCATCAAAAATGGTTGTAGAATTGCGCGAAAAAACAGGCGCCGGAATGGGAGATTGCAAAAAAGCATTACAAGAAGCAAATGGAGATTTCCAAACTGCAATCGAAATTCTTCGAAAAAAAGGAGCTGCATCTGCCGAGAAACGCGCCGATAGAGAAGCAAAAGAAGGAATAATAGCAACTGCTGTTAGTCCAAACAATAAGGTAGGGGTTATTGTAGAAATTAATTGCGAAACAGATTTTGTTGCCCGAAACGAATATTTCGTAAAATATTCCGAATTAGTAGCAAATACATTGCTGAATAACCAAGTTTATACTGTCGATGAATTGTATAACTGCAAAGTTAATTCAGTAACACTATTGGACCACCACAACGAAATTCTTGCTAAATTTCAGGAAAATATTCGAATTCGTAGGATAAAAAGAATAGAAACAAATGGTTATATTACCCACTATGTGCACGCAGGTAGCAAGCTTGGTGTTCTCGTTGTTTTTGAATTTGAGAAGGAATGTGAAGTAAGTACTGAAGCAAAAACTTGGTTTAGAGATATTGCAATGCAAATTGCAGCAATGAATCCAATGTTTATCGATCGTGAATCAGTTTCGCAAGAAATTATCAATAAAGAAATTGAAATTTACAAAGACCAAGCAATCAACGAAGGGAAAAAACCAGAAATTGCAGAAAAAATTGCTCAGGGTAGGCTTTCTAAATTTTTCAATGAGCAATGCTTACTTGAACAAACCTTTATTAAAGATGGAAACTTGGCAGTAAGAGATGTTCTAAACAAGATTGAAAATTCTCTTGGTAGCAAAATCAAAATTTCGCAATTTGTTAGATATTATCTTGGTGAAGTTGAATAATTCTTATGGAAGTTGAACCGAGGTTCCGTAGAATTCTTTTAAAACTAAGTGGCGAGGCCTTGATGGGCGAAGGTGCTTTTGGAATAGATCCTTCTGCCCTAAATTTTTTTGCAAATGAAGTGTATGAGGTACACAAACTCGGTGTGCAAATTGGAATTGTCATTGGTGGTGGTAATATTTTCCGTGGTATTCAATCCGCTGCAAAAGGCGTAGACAAGGTTTCTGGAGATTATATGGGAATGCTTGCCACTATTATTAATTGCCTTGCTTTTCAATGTTCGCTTGAAGATTTAGGCATCGAAACGCGACTCCAAACAGCAATTACAATGACCAGTGTGGCTGAACCTTACATTCGTCGCAAAGCGATTCGGCACTTAGAAAAAGGTAGAATTGTTCTTTTCGGCGGTGGGACTGGACTACCAAATTTTACAACAGACACAACTGCTGTTCTAAGAGCAATAGATATTGGAGCGGACATTATTATTAAAGGGACCAAAGTAGATGGAATATTTGATTCCGACCCACTAAAAAATCCGAATGCAAAATTATTGAAGCTACTGTCGTATAACGAAGCTATTGTTCAAAATCTTGCAATTATGGACCAAACAGCATTTACACTTTGTCGCGACCATAACTTACCTATAGTCGTTATAAACATAAACCAAAAAGGGAACCTTGCGCGCCTTGTCAAGGGTGAATCTGTTGGTTCATTTGTACGAAATTAGAAATAATTAGGGGGAGATATGGAACTTGAAGAAATTGTTTCCAAAACAAAAGATCAAATGAACAAATCGCTCGAGCATTACAAACAACAACTTGCAAAAGTGCGGACTGGAAGGGCAAATGCTTCTATTCTAGACAATGTCAAGGTTGATTATTATGGAACACCTACCCCAATTCCACAAGTTGCTACAATAAATGTACCAGATGCAAAGACCATTATTATTCAACCTTGGGACACTTCAATAATCAATTCGATTGAGAAAGCAATTAAAAAATCGGATTTAGGGTTCAATCCCGTCAACGATGGAAGGATAATTAGAATTCCCGTACCCCCTTTAACAGAAGAAAGACGCAAAGAAATAGTTAAATTTTGCAAAAAATTAACCGAAGACTCTAAAATTGCAATTCGAAATATCCGCCGAGATCAAATTGAATTGATTCGAAAAGCAGAAAAAGACAAAGAACTTACCGAAGATGACAAGAAACTCGGTGAAGAAAAAATTCAAAAAATTACAGACGAGTTTATAAAGAAAATCGACGAGATCTTTTCATTGAAAGAAAAAGAAATATTAGAAGCTTGATTGCAACCTTTAACTTTTTTTTTAAAAACTTTATTATCTAGTGAAATAATCTTTAATTTCTGAACTACTTTGAATTTTGTTGATTATTGGTTTTGTTCGAACCAAATTGGTTTTCCAAATTGTAAAATAAAAAGCTGCAATAAGTAAAAGAGAAATTAGAAAAGCCAAAATCACGCTATTAATAAGTTGTAAAAGTAAGATATTACCCAAAACAAGAATTACCAAAGGAATAAAATACAGCAAAAAAGAAATTTTGACCAGTTGTTTACCAAATATTTGAATTTCTACCGAATCACCCACATGTAATTGCTCATCACACTCAATCTCTAAGAAGACTTTCTCTCCAGGACTTTTGTTACAAAGTAGGGAGTCGCATCTTTCGCATTCAGCTTTCCGTGGGACAGCAATTTTAACAATTTTACCAACTTTTTCAACGACAGTCCCTTTTTCAATTAATACTTCTTCCATTCCCATTATCACCAATTTTAACCAATGCACCAGATTTGCATATTTCCATAGGAATAATATCGTTTTGCAGCAATGCTTCGTAATTAATTACTGCTAAATGGTTAACAATAGCAACAGCTCCATCCAATTTCCTTGCACATACACCACACCCATTGCAAGCAACTTTACAAACCTGAGTTGAAGTCTTTGGGTCATCGTGATTTTTACATAAAACAAAGATTTTTCTCTCTACTGGGTGCAATTCAATAACTTTTCTTGGACAAGCGTTAGCACACAGTCCACAACCAGTGCAAAGATCTTCGGCTATAACAGGCAACCCATTTTCATTCATGAAAATACCACCAAATAAGCAAGCTTGTACACAGTCGCCACCACCAAGACAGCCGTAAAAACAAAGCTTTTCTCCCCCGGAAAGAATATGCATTGCAAAGCAAGACATTGGTCCGTAATATTCGACCATTTTCCGATTAGCTTGATAATTCCCACCAGCACAGAGCACTCTTGCAACTAATTTAGTTGATCTATCCACATCTATACCTAGCAATTTACCAATTTCAATGGCATTGTCTGGGTCATTAACTGGACATTTTGAAGGAGATGTTATTCCTTCTACTACTTTTGTTGCAAAATCGTAGCAACCAGCAAAACCACATCCACCGCAATTTGCTCCTGGCAGCAATTCATTTACTTTTGCAATTAATGGATTTTCCTCAACGCGTAACTTTTGATTAGCAATTGCCAAAAATACAGAAAAGAAAAATCCCAATCCACCCATTGTTATTATTGCCAAAAGCACAGAGTTTTCCATAATTTTGCCTCGTTATTTTTGTTCAACAAAGTAATTGTTAATCCTATGTGAACGATAAATTGTTCCATTTTTATCTACAATCAATGCTTCGCAATTATTTATTTGCTCAACCATTTTAAGACCTTCCACAGGCCCTAAAACAAAAACTGCAGTTGCAATTGCGTCAGCATCTATGGTATTTTCAGCAATTATTGTCACACTTTGGCATTCATCTGCTATACGACAAGTGATAGGATTGAAAATATGAGCTAAACGTTTACCATCTTTGATACGAAACCTTTCATAATCTCCCGAAGTCGCAACAGACTTGTCTTGTAGCTTTATTACACCAAGCAATTTGTCTTTTTGCCTAGGGTGTTGAATACCAACATTCCAAATACCCCCAGAACATCTAATCTCTCCACCGGCATTTACCAAAAAAGACTTGAAACCAAAAGATTTAACAACCTCGTACATGCGGTCGACAGCATAACCTTTGACAATTGCCCCTAAATTAATTCTCAAATCGTTGGGTTTAATAATCTTTTTATCTTCAGTCAATTGTATTAGTTTCCAATTGTTGCGATTTAAGTAATTGCGAATAGAATCTTCTGGAATATCTTCAGGTTCAGTGCTTTCAAATCCCAAGGCTTTTATGATATTTCCAATTGCTGGGTCGAAAGCTCCATGGCTAATCTTGTTATAAAATTCGCTTTTTTTAAAAATAAAATAAGTTTCATCATCCAACTGGAAAATCGACGAAAAATTAATTTGGTTCAAAAAAGATTTAGGAATATAAACAGAAAATTTATCATTAATTCTTTGAACTTCCAAGAAAGCAGAGTCAATTGCTTTGTCGGCCAAAGATTCGTTGTTTGTTTTAATCTGAATCTCAACCTTTGTCCCCATAGATAAAGTAGACCGCTTGTAAATCATCTCTCGATTGCAGCAAGATAGGAATAAAGCTAATAATAATATGTAAAGAAGTTTCTTCATAGAATTAAATAGTAATCATTCCAGCAAAACCCATAAAAGCTAGCGCCAAAAGGCCAGCTGTTATTAAAGTAATTGGAACACCACGCATAGATTTCGGAACATCGGCCAGATCCAAATCTTCGCGAATTCCAGCCATAAGCACAATAGCTAAAGTGAAACCAATCCCCGCACCCAAAGCATAGAAAATCCCCTCTAGAAAAGTATAATTTTTCAAAGAAATGAATAAAGCCAAACCCATAATTGCACAATTAGTAGTAATCAGTGGTAAATAAATACCAAGTGCTCGATACAACGGTTGACTTACTTTTTTAATTACCATTTCAACAAACTGAACAAGAGAAGCAATTACCAATATAAAAGAAACAGTTTGCAAGAATTCTAAATTGTAAGGAATTAATACAAAATTATTAAGAATCCAGCTTACTATTGCTGTTAAAGTCATAACAAAGGTCACGGCAATTCCCATCGAAAAAGCAGAAGATGTTTTATTTGAAACGCCAATAAATGGGCAAATTCCAAGAAAATATGACAAAACAAAATTGTTGATAATAGCAGATGATAGAAAAATCAAAATAAGTTTCATTTTTGCTCCCCAAGATTTTTGCTACCAAGATACTCTTTCAAAAGTTGACTGCGCTTTTTATTCTCCATCGAGATTGAAAATAAGTTTGCAGTACCAAACATCAAACCTAAAGTAATAAAAGCCCCAGCTGGCAATATCATTACCAATATTGGAATGTAACTATCCGGAAAGATTTGCACTCCAAGCACTGTCCTCGAAGCAAGAAGTTCACGAATACTGCTCAGAATAAACAAAACAATTAGGAATCCTGTTCCCATACCCAAAGCATCTAAAAGCGAGCGAAATGGCGAGTTCTTTGATGCAAAGGCTTCGGCACGTCCCAAAATAATACAATTCACTACTATCAACGGAATAAATGGTCCAAGTGCTTTTGATAAATCTGGATAAGAAGCTTTTAATACGTAATCTGCAATGGTAACAAAAGTAGCTATTACAACTATATATGAAGCAATTCGAACTTGGGACGGGACAATTTTCCTTATAATTGATATAATCAAACTTGAAAAAACAAGTACAAAAGTTGTAGCCAAAGCCATTCCAATACCATTTATAGCAGAAACTGTAACGGCCAAAACTGGGCACATCCCCAGAACTTGCTTCATTACAGGATTTTGATCCCAAAGCCCTTTCGAATATTCATAAGAAAAAGTATTTACTTTTTTAGCCATTTTATATTATCCCCTTTTGTTTCAATTGTCTTAACTTATTTATACCATCATTCAGAATATCTACAACTGCTTTGGATGAAATAGTTGCAGCTGTTATGGTCTGAATTTCATTTGGTTTTGAGGGTGGAGCACCTTTCACCCAAGTAATCTCGGGAATTGTCAATAAATTTTCAAATTGTTTTAAATATGCATCTTCAGTGATTTTGGTTCCTAAACCGGGAGTTTCAACTTGTTCCAAAATCTCTATACGAGAAATAACTGTCAAGGAATCATTCAACCCCACGATTATGCGAATCGTTCCTTGAAAGCCATTTCCCTGATATGTGAATGCATACCCAAGAGAATTATTATTATCGTCAAATACTTGGTACAACTCATAATTGATATTTTCAATTTTTTTGTAAGATTTAGCTTTTGGTTGAACACGAAAAATGGCTCTTTCAGTTTCTTTTGCTCTGTTAATTGCAATTTTAGGATTTGCCCACGAGGCAATTTCGGACAATGCAATACCTGAAATAGCAGCAATTACAGTAAGCACAATAATCATTTGAATTACATTTTTCATTTTGCCTCCCCAAATATCTTTGGGACTGTATATCTATTAATAAGCGGAGTAGCACCATTCATTAACAATATGGCATACATAACACCTTCGGGTAAACCACCAAAGTTTCGAATTACAACAATCAAAAGCGAAATTGCAATACCATAAATCCACATCCCTTTTTTAGTCAAGGGTGAAGTAACCCAATCGGTAGCCATAAAAAATGCTCCAAAAAGGAACCCCCCAGAAAGAATATGAAAAAGGGGATTTGCATACTTCGTTGGATCAATTACCCATAGTATGCCTTCGAAAACTATCATTCCTAATATCATTGATAAAGGAATTTCCCAGTTTACAACACGAATTAATATCAAAAATAAACCACCTACGAGTATCGCAAAAGCTGAAGTTTCACCAAGGGACCCGGAGGTATTTCCTATAAATAAGTGCGAAATATCGGCAAGAACCTTTTCAAATTTATATTGTGCCAAAGGCGTTGCAGAGGTAACTGTATCCACAGCTAAATTAGGTTTCACCCAGGTTGTTGTCTCAACAGGAAAAGAAGCTTGAAGAAACGCTCTACCGACTAATGCAGGATTGAAAATATTGTATCCTAACCCCCCAAAAACCTCCTTCCCAATACCAATGGCAAAAATGGAACCAAGTGCACAACATACTAATGGATAATTTGGGGGCAAAATCAACCCGAGAAGAAGTCCAGTCAATGCTGCACTTCCGTCTTCGATTGTAAGTTCTTGTTTCCTAAACTTCTTAATAGTAAACTCTGTTAAGACACAGAAAACAACACAAGTTAAAATGACTATCAATTGGTAAAATCCAAAAAATACGATTGCCGAGATAAGGCAAGGAATCAGGGCTAAAATTACAAAAAACATTGCCTTTTGCGTTGTAAAAGGAGATTTAATATGCGGAGAACTTCCAAGCTTAAACCTTCTTTGGTGCAAATCTTCTATTATTTCCTTCTCCATAACCCCAAAAAATATTTGTTATGAAATTTTAATATTTTTAGCTTTGCTTTTCCCAACCTTTAACAAATGAACAATAGGAACATCGGAAGGGCAATTGAATTGGCATGTTCCGCATTCCATACAATTCATAATACCAAAATGTAACGCATCTTCCAATCTGCCAACCTCCGACAAGCGAGCAAGTTTGGTAGGTTGCAGGTTAATTGGACATGCCTTGATACAATTTCCACATCGGACACAGCTTCTGCTTTTCTTTTCATTTATTTCTTCCTTGGTCAATGCCAAAATTCCTGAGGTTGCCTTCATAACAGGAGTTTTAAGGTCATAAATTGCAACTCCCATCAATGGACCACCTACAACAACTCTCTCAGCATCTGATGTCATCCCTCCACAGTGATTAATTACTTCCTCAATGGTAGTTCCAATTTTTACGATTAGATTCTTTGGTTGAACTATTCCTTTCCCAGAAACCGTTAGATAAGCCTCTATTTGAGGTTTACCCTCCACAACAGCTTGATGAATTGAAAGAGCAGTTGCAACGTTTTGAACAACAACACCAACATCAAAAGGTAGTTTACCAGGTGGTACTAATCTACGTAAAGTTGCATAAATAAGCATTTTTTCTGCTCCTTGGGGGTACTTTGTCTTTAAAACAACTAACTTTATGTTTTTCTCGTCTTTGAGATGGTTGATTAGATACTTTACAGCTAATGGTTTGTTGTCTTCGATTCCAATAATAGCTCTTTCAACACCTAACGCTTTCATAATTAATTTAACCCCACCAAGAAATTCAATTGGTTTTTCCAGAAGAATTCTATAATCCCTTGTTAAATATGGTTCGCATTCACAAGCATTAATAATGAGGGTGTCTATGATTTTATCCTTTGGTGGTTGAAGCTTAACATAAGTGGGAAAAGAAGCACCACCCATTCCAACGATTCCAGCATTCTTAACTCTTTCTATAATTTGTTCAGGAGTAACCGTATTTGGGTCCAGAGGTTCAAAAAATTGCTCTTCCTTGGTTTCTTCTGGAGTAATAATCACAGACTTTTTTGGGAAACCATAAGCTGATGGAACAACCTTGATATCTTTAACTATTCCAACAACTGGGCTATGAATTGGAGCTGAGATGAACCCTACTGGTTCAGCAACTAATTGACCAATTAGAACACGATCCTTTTTTTTAACAACTGGATTTGCTTCTGCACCTAAATGCTGTTGTATGGGAAGAATAATATCATTTTTCGCGGGCATGTTTTCTAATGGTTTATTCTCTGTTAGTTGTTTCCATTCCGCTGGATGTACACCACCATGGAATGTTTTTCGGATTGATTCTATTTTATTCAACCTTAAGGCTAACATAACAACCTTTCTTTAAAAAACAACAAAAAGTTACAAATAGATTTCAAAATTAACTTTAATATTTTCTTCAGAAGTTAATAGGTTTGCTATTTGTTTTAAATTGTGGTAATTTATGGAGAATGCTTTTATCTAATTAATTGATAATTAATTAGTTACAAAGAAATTATCTGTAATTATTTTAAGAAAGTTTACAAAATAATTCTTGTAATATTGCTATTAATAGCAAAAAGGCTGATACATAGTAACCAAAAATAGCACTTTACCTTCAGAACTTGATTCATTGCAAGAAGGAAAGGAGATAAAATTCGCTATACTACTACCTCAAATATAACTTACCCAAAAATAAGGGATATTAATTCTTAATAAAGTGTGAGCGGTACTCGGCTTTGGTGGTTTTAAGTTTCACTAAATATAAACCATTGGTTAAATTCGAAATGTTAATTTTAAAACTTGCTTCGGAGTTAACCAAATTCCCAAAAATATCGTAGATTTCAACTAACATTAATGTCTCATCTGAAGATACAAAAATAAACTCACTCGATGGATTTGGAAAGATTGCAAATTTTTTTGAATCTATCTGTTGGCGAACATTTGTTACAACTTGAAGCAACCTAAGAACATCAAGTTTTCCCCAACCAAAGTCATTATTAGGAATGTTGGTTGTAAATTTATCTTTATTAGCTGTAATCTTCAAAAGATTAATTGTTTCATCAATTGCTAAATTTGGAATTTGCTGAAACAACAAGGCAATTGCTCCAGAAACGACAGGGGCAGACATGCTTGTACCACTCCGTCCTAGATAAATACCCGATGGGTCTATTGAGGTTGAATCTAGGTACCCTGGATCGGCGTAACTGGAAAGTGCCGAAAAAATAACCATACCGGGAGCCGTAATAATTGGCAAAATTCTACCATCACGGCTCGGACCACGACTACTAAACGGGGCAAGGCTTCCAATTTCATAGTATTCACTCCAATCCTCAAGATCCCCATAAATATTTTCAAATTTGTTTTTAGAGACATAAGAACCGACGCTAATAATTTTCTTACCATCTGCTGGAGAACAAATTGTCATTGCGTTGTCGGCGGGGAATCTTTGAAATCGAGACGGTACTGTATATTGACTTCCAATAGGCAAGCCCGACCAAGAATCGAACCTGCCCTCTTTTTTTGTAACTAAAACTATTGTCCATAGATATTCTGTCAAAGGCAAATCTGGCTGCCCTTCGTTGGAAATCCATACCAAAATATTCTCTGAATTTCCGACAATAGAATTAGAGATTGAAGCTAATCCGACTAATCTGTTACTATCATTGAATATTTGGGCTTTCACAACTACATCGCCAATTGCAAAACCTTTTTCCCCTAGCAACTTAAACTCATCTTGTGCGTAAATCCCAACATAAATAGAATCGAAAACACCCACATCGGACCAGATGTCTGAACCGATGAGAAAATAATTGGGAATATCTGGACACAATTCTGGAGCATATGTGCAAAGATTGTACGGATAAAGTAATATTTCGTATCTACTATTCTTATCTACTTGTCCTCCACTGTGTATAGGTAATTCTCCTTCATTTCCAGCAGAAGCAACTATTGCCCTTCCTTTCTTTTGGGAAACTAAATTAGAAAGTGCCTTGCTCAATAGCCCTTCTCCATCGTGAGAACCAATAATTGTACCAAGACTTAAATTAATAACACAAGGTTTGCCCAATTGATCTGCTTTGCTAAATATGTAGTTGCAAGCAGAAAGAATATCTGCATCACTAAATGAGTTTGAACCATCTTGCTTAACACCATTTACAACAATAAAATCGGCTTCTGGGGCAATACCTTGATATTCACGTTTACCACTTCCATTTCCTCCAGCAATACCTGCCACATGAGTACCATGACCAACACGATCCTTTTGCAAAACGTCTCCAATGTTATTATCTATTTCTTGTTTTGTGTACTCTCTGCCCCAATCGAAGCCTTCTGGTGGCTTTGGAGCGACTGTTTCTCCCATGTCCCACAAAAAAAGAACACGAGTTCCATTTTCATTATTAAAATCGGAGTGAAGTAGATCAATACCAGTATCGAAAATTCCTAATATAACACCTTTCCCAGTGTACGGCTTGGGTAGATTTATCCCAAGATTTGCGAAATGAGCTCTTGAACTTCTTCGAGCAGAATCAAGGTGCAGACGATATCGTCGACTCAACGACAATTGAACAACTTCGCTTTTTGTAAGTAAATCTTTTATTTTATAAACTGGTATTTTTACAGCATAAATGTTTCCAACCGAAGAGATTATCTCTTTAGTTCGAAAAATATTAGCTGAATTTGGTTGTAGCTCAACGAAGCTAGTGACAAATATTTCACTGTTGATAACTTCAAATGGATAATCTAATTGATTTGCCAAAAGTAGTGCATCCTCTTGATTTTTGTTGTCAAACTTACTAAGTAAAATCTGCGAATAAGAATCCATTTTTTTTACGAAATCGCTTGCCGTTAAGTTGGCAACAAAAACAAACAAAAGCAGTAGGAGAAAATATTTTTTCATAGTATTCCAAAATTTATAATTAAATTATTTTTTCAACTGGTAATCATGTGATAGACTTATTCTATGGATAAAATCAAACCGAGTAGCTTTATGGTAAGATTCGGTCGAGCCTTCAACAATAATTATGTTTCCCGCAGAAGTAATAACCTTTAACCCAACACGCTCTAACTTATCTTTTAAAATAAAATCCAAATTTTTATACATCTCAATGACACAACGAATTTGCTTGCCATCTTTCGAATATTCGGGATCTTTCATCATCAATTTCAACTTGGCGTCTAATTTATCTTCGAATGTTTTACTAACATCTTTCTTAACACAACCAACAAAAAAAAGAATCGTTACAAAAATAACATTAATCCACTTCATAAGTTTCCTTTTATTTAGCTAAAATAACAAATTGAGTTCTGCGGTTTAGCGATCTACCTTCTTCGGTATCATTTGGTGCAACAGGTTGAGACATACCGAACCCCCGCCACCGCAAGCGTTTAGGTTCCACTCCACGCTGAATCAAAGCATCGTAAACTGCTTTAGCACGACGTTCAGAGAGTCCTTGGTTATATTCAATTGTTCCAATATTATCTGTATGGCCTTGTATTTCAAGTCTTAATTTGGGTCTGGACATCATCTGGTCAACAATTTCATCAATTATTACAAAAGATTCGGGTTTAATTTCCCACTTATCGAAATCGAATAAAATCGGACGGACAAAAGTATCACCAGAATCTTTCCACAATTCAGAAGTATCGTAGAAACCTTCTGCCCAAAGGGAATCCTTGCGTCCCGGCACATCTAAATAAGATACAACTCGATGAAATCCCCAATACTTCGGGGGTTTGTATGTGATTAAATAATAATTTCTCAAACTCAGATAAATATCCAAAAATATTCTCTTGAGTTCTTCTTTGGAATATGCTTTATAAAACTTGCCACCAGTATTGAAAGCGATTTCTTGCAAATTTTCATCTATGGAATAACCGAAAGCAACTGTGAAAATATGTACATTGTTTTTCTTAGCCAAAGCAATAATTTGACCAACTTTCGCACGAGAATAATTATCGTCGCCATCGGAAAAAACTACAACAAGCCTTGGAAAGCCATCGTCGGGAACATTTTTGAACATTTCAATGCTTTTGAAAATTGCATCGAATATTCCCGAATATAAACCAAAACCTTGCATTCGTTTTGCCCTGAATTGCTCAATTATTTTATTTGAACTAACTTCAAAAGGGACTTTAATATCGAAATCTTTGTTGAAAGTGCAAAACGCAATTTTATCATTTGGGTATTTTAGTGAAACAAACAATTCCGTTCCTTCAAAAATAGCATTCGTTACACCACTCATAGAACCGCTGTAATCTACGGTTAAAACAATGTAATATGGAATTGAATCGTTGGCACCAAACTCCCGAACATTAAATTCATTTATTGGTATGTGTCGGATATTGTATACTTTTCCAAGATATTCATCCAGGAGGCTAAAATATTTGTGAGGAGTTTTTTTATAGGGTTCAGCCATTTGCGAAACAAAATTGCCACTATCGTCGTATACCCTTGTGAACAACTTAACCGAATCGGGATATTTACTAATGTCTATTCTCCAAATATCATATTTCAAGGAGCTGGGATCGACAGAGTCTATGGGTCGGGTTCCCCCCAAAAATACTGTAGATACTGCACTACCTGGCTCATCCCAAACTTCATTCTGCAAGGCGAAATCTTTAGATTTTTTTGTGGTGGAACAAGAAATTAGAATTAAAAAAAAGAGAGCTGTAAAGTAACCTAATAACTTCATATAAATATAGTAAGTAAAAAAGATTTGACGACTAAAAGGTTAAAAAATTTATTGAGAACGAATTTCAACAAGAGTAGCATCCTTTTCGACAGTTTGACCTTCATTAACAAGTATTTTTTGAACAACCCCAGAAATTGGCGAAGAAAGAACATTTTCCATCTTCATCGCTTCAATTATTACAACTTTGTCACCCTTTTGAACTGGGGTGCCCTCCGATGCAAGTACTTTAACAACCAAACCTGGCATTGGTGCCTTCACTTTAACTTGCCCCCTAAGCTCAACAATATCTTTTTGTATAAAAGACCGAATAAATAAGATAGCCTGGTTGAGGACTTCGGTCTCGAAAGTAAAACCACCGACAGAAATATCCACCAAACCATTTTCCTTTGCTTTCATCTCGAAAATCACAATTCTGTCGTTAACTTTAAGTGCAAAAACACCGGGAGCAAGGGACTTTAAATTCTCCAACACGAAAATTTCATCACCAATAACAACTTCGTGTTTTTGATTTCCAATTTTACCAACGAATTCAATATCCTCAATTCTAATACTATAATTTTCACTATTCATAATCTTGCTCACAAAAGTTCTGAATAAAGATAAAGGAACAAAGAAATAACGGAAATACAATCATTTAACTCTTTTGGATTTACCTTATCAGGTGTATCAGTATGTGAATGGTGATACCAAAAATATTTTCCTTGGTCGTCGGTGCTTAATGATGCACCAGGGTAACCAAGTTTGGTCATTGGGGAGATATCTACTCCCCCACCTCCTTTTTGTATCTCTACATTCGGAAAAAAATTTGAGATATATCTTTTGAAACCCAAAACTTTTACCCATATAGAATCAGGGCCAGAAAAGCCAATCCCACTTGGTGGAAAAACGCCCGAATCAAATTCGAAAAGTAGTACATGATTTTCATTTTTGTGTAATTCGGCATACTTTTTCCCACCTTCCAATCCATTTTCTTCGTTGACCCAAAAAACAAGTCTCATAGTTCTCTTGGGACGAATACCTAATTCCTTAAATGTTTTTAAAACATACCACGAGGCAACGCAACCACCAGCATCGTCGTGTGCACCGCTTCCAACATCCCAAGAGTCGATGTGGCCTCCAAAAGCAATAATTTCGTTAGGAAACTTAGACCCGCGAATCTCTGCAATAACATTTCTCGAAGGAGACATCCCTTCGTCTCTAGTATAAATTTTAAGTAGCAATTTAGGGGTAACGCCTCTATTTTGTAACCTTTCCAAAAGGAGGGCATCTTCTTCAGTTATAGAGGCAAACGGTATTTTGGGAATAGCGTCCTCGTAGTGCATAACTCCGGTATGTGGATTGTTCATTGACAAAGGAGTAATTGGACGGCACAAGGCTGCAACTGCACCGTGTTCTGCTGCTTTAACAGCGCCAAGCCACCTATATAGAACCGTTTTTCCATATCCTTCGTAAGGTGGGTTATACACAACTATTTTGCCTTTTACTTTGTTTTTGTTTTTTTCAAGGTCATCGAAATTCCTAACAACAAACACATCCGCAAGTATACCTTCATGGGGAGTAGAAACACTTCCACCAAAAGCACTGATTGGTAAAACGTGTTTTCTAGGGGAAACCATCTCGCAAAACTCGAATATCCTGACCCATTTAGGAACCATAACAAGCTCGGACCAAACACTGTCGTAACCTTCGGTTTTCAACTTGTATTCAATCCAATCAAGTGATTTTTCTAAATTATCACTACCGCTAAGCCGTGGACCAAAATTATCGCACAACTCTGCAAGAGTATTCCAAGACTCGTAGCTTTTATGAATATGATTGAATATTCTTTGTAAATTGGAAGAAATTATCTCAACTGAATTACCATCAAAAGCAAAAGCCTTGAAAATAGACAAGAAGATAGCTGCAAAAAATATTATATTATTTTTTTTCATAGAATTTACTTTATCCAAAATGGCAAATTATAAATTTTTAGCCACACTTAAAAAAATTTTCTTTAAGCAAAGAAAATTTAACTGAAAATGTTTTTAAATAGATTTTTTTTATAATTTAGTTTTTTTATATTTAATTAATGAAAAAAATCAGGCTAAAGGAGCGAATTCGCTTCGAATTTGACAATTTAATGTCTAAGGGGCCTTTGCCACCTTTTCTTTTACTAATTTTTGTTGGTTTTATTTTCCTTGTTTTTATAGCATTAATTATTTATGTATTTGATTTCATTCCAACCGAAAAGGGAGTTGTACTTGGACTTTCGGAAAAAGATAATTACAATTTTCTTGAAGTCCTTTGGGTTGTCATGCTTAGAACTCTCGACGGAGGTGTAATTTCTGAGGACCCAATTGATGTTGTTTTTCTTTTGTTTATGCTTATTTCTACGCTGTTCGGTTTGTTTATGCTCGGGGTCTTTATAGGTGTTGTAAGCAGTGTGGTCATGGATAAAATAACTGAACTGCGAAAAGGCAGAAGCTTTGTTCTTGCCAAAAACCACACTGTTATACTTGGCTGGTCCTTTCAAGTTTTTCAAATTATTTCTGAATTAGTGATTGCCAATGAAAACCAAAAGAAATCAACAATTGTTGTGCTTGCCGAAAAAGATAAAGTTGAAATGGATGATGAAATAAGAGCAAAAGTTGGTGATACAAAAAATACAAAAATTATTTGTAGGACTGGGAATCCAATTGATCTTCGGGACCTCGAAGTTGTTAATTTAAATCAAGCGAAATCAATAATAATCATTGCACCCGATGTAACAGAGCCTGACTCTTATGTAATTAAAACTATACTTGCAATAACAAACAACCCAAACAGAAAACCTTTCCCCGAAAAATATCATATTGTTGCCGAAATTCGCCACCCAAGAAATGTCCCAATAGCAGAGATTGCTGGGCGCGACGAAGTTCAACTTGTTGTTTTCGACTATGTTGTATCCCGTATCATAGCACTTACTTGCCGGCAACCTGGGCTTTCTGTTGTATTCACTGAAATACTGGACTTCAAAGGAGACGAAATCTATTTTTCGTATGAGCCAAAGCTTGTTGGGCGAACATTTGTAGAAGCTATTTTCGCTTATGAAACTTCTACAATCATAGGACTTCGAAAAAGTAACGGTGAAATCCTACTGAAACCCCCTATGAACACTAAGATTGAAGAAGGGGATAAATTAATTGCAATCTCTGAAGACGATGACACAATTATTCTTTCCGGTCTTCTTGACTATAAAATTGACCCAGGAGCAATAAGAAATGAACCTGAAATTAAGGAAAAGAAACCAGAAAACACTTTAATTCTTGGTTGGAACCGAAGAGCTCCATTGATAATTAACGAACTTGACAAATATGTTGCAAAAGGCTCAAAACTTGTTGTTGTTACAGATTTAGCATATGTTGAAAGAACTATCTTAGAAATCAACTACGAACTTCAAAACCACGAAATATCTTTCATATATGGGGACACAACGGACAGAAGAGTATTGAACAACCTGATTATCGAGCAATTCGACCATATTATTGTTTTAAGTCAGACCGAAATGCTCGATGTTCAATCAGTCGATGCCAGAACTTTAAGCACTCTATTGCATTTGCGCGACATTGCGGACAAAACTGAACACAGATTCTCGATTGTTAGCGAAATGTTAGACGATCGAAATCGTGAGCTTGCTGAAATAACCCATGCAGATGACTTCATAGTTAGTGTCAAACTTGATAGCTTAATGCTTTCCCAAATTTCCGAAAACAAGGAACTTAAAACAATATTCGAAATTCTTTTTAGTGCTGTCGACCCCTCAATTTTTATCAAGCCAGCTGAATACTATGTTGAACTTGGTAGGCCAGTTAATTTCTACACAGTTTTGGAAGCAGCTCGGCAGAGAAATGAAATTGCTATTGGTTATAAATTGCACGAGGCAAAACCACGCTATTCTCATGATTCAATGCTAGCTTATGGGGTAAGAGTTAATCCTATAAAATCAAATAGGATTTTCTTCTCCGAAGGAGATAAAATCATAGTAATTGGCTGCGAGCAGTAGAAATGAAGTTCATAGATACTGCCAAAATTTTCGTCAAGGCTGGAAATGGCGGAAACGGAATTATAAGCTTTCACCGAGAAAAATTTGTACCCAAAGGTGGTCCCGATGGTGGTAACGGTGGTCGAGGTGGACATATCATTATTAAATCCAATCCAAATCTTACAACTCTACTGGATTTTAAATACAAAGCCCATTTCAAAGCAGAAGATGGTAGATCTGGAGGTTCCAACAACAAAACGGGCAAAAATGGCGCAGATTTAATAATACAAGTACCTTGTGGAACTGTCATAAAAAATGCCTTAACTGGCGAAATTCTTGCAGACCTTGTGGAGTCAAATCAAGAATGCATTATAGCTAAAGGAGGCAAAGGGGGGCGTGGAAATGCTGAATTCGCCTCACCTACTAATCAAACCCCAAGATTTGCCGAGAAGGGTCAACCGGGAGAAGAGCTAGAACTTATTTTGGAACTGAAAGTGCTTGCAGATGTTGGCATCGTTGGTTTGCCAAATGTAGGAAAATCGACATTGATTTCTGTCATTTCAGATGCAAAACCTAAAATAGCTGATTATCCATTCACTACACTAACACCTAATCTTGGTGTTGTTAGAATCGATATAGGTAAAAGTTATGTGGTCGCTGATATTCCTGGACTTATAGAAGGTGCTTCACAAGGCAAAGGATTGGGTTTAGAATTCTTGCGTCATATCGAGAGGACAAAAGTTTTGCTTTTTCTTCTCGACGCCACAAGCAAGGACCTTAAAGCTGACTTAAAAATAATAGTAAACGAATTGAAGAAATACAAAAAGGATATTCTTGATAAAGAAAAAGTTTTAGCTATAAACAAGTTGGATATTGTTCCGCAAGAAAAGGTAAGCTCTATGTTAAAAATAAATTTTGGGAGAAACTTTCCAAAACCGATTGGTATATCAGCAGTTACTCATTATGGAGTTGAAAATTTGAAATCATTACTTGGGGAAAAAGTAAAAAATACCAAAAACATCGAATAACATAAAATACTTTTTTGTTTCGTCAATTGTTGTAGATTGTAAGAGGAAAATATGTGGAAAATATACATTTGCAGCTTGATTTTAATGTTTTTGCTAGCAGATTGGAGCAATTTAAGAAGCACTAATGAAGCAAGGAATGAAAATTACAATTCACCAGTCTTTATTTCCAATCTTAAAATTCCCGCGGATTTGGATTTTTGCGGCGAGAAGATACCTTTAAACAACCCGATTATGCGAGAACGGGCTGAAAGAGAATTTTTCATTAATATACAATCACCTGGACAAATTATTTTATTTATAAAGAGGTCGGGGCGATTTTTTCCGCTATTTGATAGTATTTTTAAACTCTACAATATCCCTGAAGATATTAAATATCTTGCAGTTGCCGAGAGCGGGCTGCAAATTGCAATGTCCCCGAAATCTGCCTATGGAATTTGGCAATTTATTCCATCAACTGCAAAAGATTATGGCCTGCAGGTGGACGAATTTATAGACGAAAGGTTGAACATATATAAAGCTACTGAAGCTGCATGTAAATATCTAAAACGAGCATACGAAGTATACGGCTCGTGGGTGCTTGCCGCAGCTGCATACAATATGGGTTTTTCTAATCTTTCTAATAATATAGACTTTCAAAACACAAGAAACTTTTTCGAGCTGTTCCTAAACGAGGAAACTTCAAGATACATATTTAGAATTGCTATAATTAAAGAGGTAATGTTGAATCATAAAAAATATGGATTCGATATTCCAAAATCGGAGATATACCAACCTTTCAAAGTTAAAAAAGTTGTTTGGGACGACGAAATTCCAAATCTTTCAACCTGGGCTCAAAATCAAGGCACAACATATTTATGGGTTAAAACGTTAAACCCTTGGATTTTGAAACGTTCTTTGCCAAAACCAAAACAACCTTATGTAATAGAAATACCCATGGAAAGCAAATGATACAAGTAAGAAACTTGCATAAGTCTTTCGGCGAAAAGAAAGTATTAAAAGACATAACCTTAACTATACCAGATGGAGTAACATATTGTATTATTGGCCGTTCTGGTTGCGGAAAAAGTGTTTTGATAAAAAACATCGTTGGGTTACTCGACCCTGATGAAGGTGAAGTCATAATAGACGGTATTAATATACACAATGTAGAAAAAGAAGAATTATTTAAAGTCCGAGAAAAATTTGGCTTTGTGTTCCAAGGCTCTGCTCTATTCGATTCTTACTCAGTTTACGAAAATGTTGTTATCGGATTATACGAAAGAGGTATTAGAGACAATAAAATATTACGAAAGGAAGCAATACGAACTCTTACTGCTGTTGGTCTGCTTCCAAAACCAGATGAAGTCAGTTCAAATGAATTCGAAAAGGAATGGAATATTTTAAAAGACAAGATGCCAGCAGATTTGTCAGGAGGAATGAAAAAGCGAGTCGGTGTTGCCCGTGCTCTAGTAGGCAATCCAACTTACATTTTCTACGATGAGCCAACAACTGGATTGGACCCTGTAACATCCGAGCAAGTAGACAATCTAATAGCAGATCTTGCAAAGAAATTCTCAATTACTTCGATAATAATTACTCACGACATTTTTTCCGTATTCAAAATTGCCCAAAATGTTGCAATGATAGACGATGGTAAACTCGTGTTCGATGGTGAAGTTTCGAAGCTAAGACTTTCACAAAATCCAATTGTTCAGGAATTTTTGGAAAGATATAAAACCAAGGTAGTTTAATGGAAAAACTCGGTAAATTACTTTTCTTTTTTGCACTTTTATGTGTTTTTCCCTTTTTTTCAAATAGCAATGAAATAAACCAAAAGAAAAATTCAACAAAACAAAAAGTAATTGAAAATTTAAAGAAGAAGAGAAGCCTACCTAAACCTCTTGTTGGATATTTGAAAGATGGTAAATGGCATTTTCTAGATTACAATGGGAATCCACTTTTTGAACCATTGGAATTACTAGATGTTCTTGGATATAACGAAGGATTCTTTAGAGTAAATATCGAGTTCAATAAAAAACCTAAATGGGCAACGATTGATTTGCTTGGAAATGTCACTATAATCGATGGGATTAACTATCTCTTCAATTTTAACAACCGAAGAGCGCTTGTCGTAAAGCTAATAAAAAATCACAATACAACCGACACCAATGAAACTGAAAAGCAATTATTTGGGTATATTAATTATCAAGGGAAGCTTGTTATACCTTTAATATACGAAGATGCGACTGAATTTAGCGAAGGCCTTGCTTTTGTAAAAAACAAAGAGATCCGTGGATACATCGATACTAACAATAACCTTGTTATCAGAATGGAAAACGCTGCAGGTAACAATTTTAAGGAAGGATTAGCTCCTATTAATAATCGACAATTTCTTCTTGGATTGATGAACAGGAAAGGTGAAATAGTTGCACCTCTTGAATTTGAAATTTTAGAGCCATTTTCCGAGGGTCTTGCATTTGGAATTAGAAACGACAAAGTTGGATTTATAAATAAAAAGGGAGAATTTGTTTTTCTTGTAGATGGATATACCTCGAAACCTTTTTCGGACAGTATGGCTTTTATTGGTAAGCTTATTAGACAAAAAATCAAATGGGCTTTGATAAATAATAAAGGTGAAAAAATAACTGACTATATTTTCGACGACGTCAAGGAGTTCTCCGAAGGCGTAGCCCCAGTTTCCCAAGACGGCAGATGGTTTTTCATTGACAAAACCGGAAATGAAATACTTCATAACGATTATTATTACGTTGATAGATTTATCGATAGTCTTGCTTGGGTATCTTTGAAAAACGGAAAACGTGGCTACATTGATCATAGTGGAAATTTTGTAATCACTTTGCCAGAAGCCCAAAAATATTTCGACTTTAGATTAAATCGAAAAGTATACTAGATATTAAAATTGAGCAAGGATTTAAAAGAACAAATAATTGATTCGATTGATATTGTAGATTACATAAGCGAAGCTGTTAATCTCCGAAGGCGTGGATTAAATTTCGTTGGGTTGTGCCCTTTTCATCAAGAAAAAACACCATCTTTTACAGTTTCGCCCGATAAAAGAATATTTAAGTGCTTCGGGTGTGGTAAATCTGGAAATATAATAACTTTTGCAGTTGAATATTATGGGCTATCTTTCGCAGAAGCCCTAAAGGAACTTGCCAAACGAGCAGGATTGCAATACCAACCTTTGTCTGAAAAAGCAAAAGAAGAGATATCGAAGCGCGACAAAATTCTCCAAGCATTAGATTTAGCTAAGAAATATTACCAAAAAGTTTTATTTACGCAAAGTGGTACTTTGGCTCTTGCTTACTTAATTGGGCGAGGCTACACAAGAGCAACTATTGCAGAATTTGAAATTGGTTATTCTCCTGCCGGTTGGGATAACCTTTGCAAAGAACTAACAGCATCTGGCTTTTCCAAGGAAATATTAATCGAAGCTGGTTTGATAAAGCAAAAAGAAAAGTCCTCGAAGGAATTTTACGATACATTTCGCGAAAGAATTATGTTCCCAATCTACAACTTAAGTGGAAAGGTTGTAGGATTTGGTGGTAGGATATTAAAAGAGACCGAAGATCAATCAAAATATATTAACTCACCACAAACAGAAGTATTCGACAAAAGCAAACTTCTATTTGGACTTTTCAAAGGTAGAAATGAAATTCGTTCGAAAGAATCGGTGATCTTGGTCGAAGGTTATGCCGATGTAATTGCTTTGCACCAAGCAGGACTCAAAAACGCAATTGCAACTTGCGGCACTTCATTAACAAAAGAGCAGTTGCACCAAATAGCAAGATACTGCAAGACTATCTACATTGCATACGATGGAGACGAGGCGGGACAGAAGGCAACTGAAAGAGCAATTCATATGGCTCTTCCACTTGGATTCGAAGTTTTGGTGGTTAAATTAATAGAAAACGAAGACCCCGACAGCATAGTCAAAAAGTATGGGGCAAAAGCCTTCAACAATCTGCTCGACAATGCAAAGAGTTTTTTACAATATTTGTTTGAACTTGCTCAAAGTAAATCAATTTTAAGCCGCCCACCTCAGAAATCAAAATTTATTCATTATTGCCTTAATTTAATTTCTTCTATACCCGACAGATTGCAACACCCAGAATATATTCAGGAACTAGCAGATCTTTTGTCAATATCCTACTCGCAATTAGAAACTTTATTCAAAGAGAAATCGAAGATCGAAAATCAAAAGAAAACAAGTGAAAATACTTCCCAGCAAAAAGTAATAATCGAAAACCTACAACCAAATGAACTAGAATCCGAAGAGGAAAACTTGATAAAAATATGCTTAGATGATCCAAACACAATTGAATATTTAACCATTAAACAAAAATTCAACTCCTCTCGAATGATCTCTGAGAAAGGAAAAGAGCTGTTTAAAATAATAGAAGAACACAAAGGTAAGGATATTTTGAATAACATACTTGTTGACCCACTTGTTGAACAAGAAAAGAAAGATTATTTTGTAAATTTAGTCTTTTCGAAAGAAAAGCATAGTGAAAATTGGAAAAGATATGGTCATAGCTTAGATGAAATCAACAATCTACTAGCATTGGAAGGGATTTTAAATAAATTTGAAATTAAAAAGATTGATTTAGAGGTGGAAGAAATAAGAAAGAAAATCGTGGAGGACCGAGCTAATCAAGATGCATATCTTATAAAGATGCAAGAACTTTTAAGAACAAAACAAAAGCTTCTAAGCAAGATAAGGAAATGAAAGAACGAAAAAAAAACAAAGGAGAAAGTTTAAAAAATGTTGTGTTCGCCCTGTTGGTAAGTTTTTCAATTTGGATATTTTCAATTCTAAACTCAGAATATAGCATTTCAATCAAAGTCCCTTTAAATATTGTTACCCCCGAAAAGTTTTCTATATCGGGGAAAATCCCGGAGAAAATAGATGTATTAGTATCTGGGGTTGGATGGCAAATATTAAATTTAGCATTCTTACCTAAAACATCAAATTGTAATATAATAATCGATCAATCGGAGTTGATCAATAAGCAAATAATAATTACGAAAAACGATTTTATTCGCGGTATTAATTTAGGAATAAATGCAAAAATCATAGATGTAAGTCCAGGCTCTTTATTAATTGAAATAGGGAAAATGGCAGAAAAGGTGGTACCAATAGAACTAAATATTTCAATTACACCAAGAGAACATTTCGTTGTTGTAGGTACACCAGTAGTCAAACCCGAATTTGTGACCATCAGAGGTCCAAGCGAAGTAATTGATAAAATAGATAAATGGCACACTTCTAAAGTCTTTCTCGATGATGTGAGCAGACCACTACAAATAGAAGTACCATTGAGCGATACCTTGCACTCACAAATTTCTAAGAGTTTGTCCAAAGTTTTAGTTTATGTCGATGTTGATTTTGCTGCTGAAAAAACTATTTATGACATACCTGTCAGAATCGAAGGAGGTAATTTGCCCGAAGGGCATTTAATAGAGCCTAAATATGTGACTGCAACAATCCGTAGTGGGGTAAATAAGATAATTGAAACAGACCTTGTTACGTTGGATGCAAAAATATTTTACAATCAAATTATTAATGATTCAATTGGTATTATCAAACCGCATATTGAAGTACCCAAAGGAACAACATTAATCGGAATAGACCCGCCTTATCTGTATCACAGTAAAATTATTAACAGCCGTTGATTAACCCACATTGATTTGGACTTTAGGCAGGGAGTAATTAAGTTCTCTTATGGGTTTAAACAAAGCCGTGAAGAAAGTAAGAACCCCTATTCTTCCAATGAACATAACCCAGACTAACACGAATTTGCTACCATCTCCCAAGAAGAAAGTTGTATTTCTCGACAAACCCACTGTACCAAAGGCAGAAGTTGTTTCGAAAAGTAAATTTAAAGGATTCTTATCTGGCTCGAAAATTGTTAAAAGCGAAGTCCCAAATAAAATAATGAAAAGCGAAAGAAGAATAATTAATAATGATTTAATGACTATTTCAAAATCGATTTCACGATTGTAAATTTCTAGTCGTTCCTTCCCTCGAACATAATTAAATAAAAATAGAATGGAAATTGCAAAGGTA
The DNA here is from genome assembly GCA_964524325.1 of uncultured Hyphomicrobiales bacterium. Lineage (GTDB taxonomy): Bacteria > Bacteroidota > Ignavibacteria > Kapaibacteriales > UBA2268 > Naka2016. Next base: position 53,793 of record CAZGCT010000008.1, on the reverse strand, counting down.
GAAGTTTTGATACCGCCACCCGTACCACCTGGAGATGCTCCAACCCACATTAAAAAAATTAGAACAAAAGTAGTGAACACCGAAAGTTGCTCGATGGGAACTGTATTGAAACCAGCAGTCCGAGCAGAGACAGATTGGAAATAGGCATTGAATAATGCTTCTAAGGTATTAACACCTAAGACACCTTTCACCCAATCCCCAAGGTAGATTGCAACGGACCCTAAAATTATTAAAATTGCAGTCGTAGTAAGAACGATTTTGGTTGTGGGTGATAATTGATATTTTAATTTTTTTACATTTTTACCGAAGAATCTTAATGACACAATTTCGTTTAAAACAAGAAAACCAAGGCCACCTAAAATGATTAATATAGAAATTATAAATTTAAAGAAATAGTTATCTTTTAAAATTGGGTTCATAAGATTCTCGGAAAAGAGCGAAAAACCAGCATTACAAAACCCAGAAATAGAATGGAAAATTGCAATATAAAAATTTGAATGATCACTTTTAATGTTAGTAGGCAAAGATAGATAAAGAAGAATAAAACCAATTGCTTCTATAGTGAATGTAAAAAAAACAATTCTTTTCAAAAGCGTACCAATTACCGAAAATGTGTCAGGATTAAGAAATTCTTTTAACATTAATCGCATTTTAATAGACAGCCCTCCACCAATAAAAGTAAAGAAGAAAGTGGTTAAGGTCATTATTCCTAAACCGCCAAGCTGAATTAATGTTAAAATAATAATCTGACCTGTGAGGGAAAAATCTTTTGCGGTATCGAGAACAATTAACCCAGTAACACAAACAGCACTTGTAGCAGTAAAAAGAGCATCAATATATTTTATTGGCGCTCCACTTGAAGAAGCCTTTGGAAGCACCAAAAAGAAAGAGCCAACGAGTATCAAAATCGCAAAACTTAGTGCAAATATTGCCCCAGGGGGAATTTTCAACTTTGTGATCGTATTACTATGCCGAATTAATTTAAAAACACCAGAAACAAAAATTATCAATTGAGAGATAATCAAATACAATAGAGTAATTTGATCGAAAGATAGAAAAGGCAATGCATAAAAGAGTATTTGTTGTAATGGTCTTTCAAAAACTAATTCAATAATTAATATGAAGGTAATAAGAAGTTCAACCCAACGCTCTTTTAAATGTTCGACAAAGTTTTGCAATGTGAGTAGCCGAATTATTTCCTCGATTACAAATGCATAGATTATTATTTTGATAAAAAACCTAACCGCTAATTCCTCTAATCTTGTTAAATGAAAACCTATTATAAGAATGAATGAAAGTAAAGAAAAAAGGCCAATTAAAAGTAATATAATATCAAGTAAAATTTTTAAATTAGACTTTAATCTTTTTCCCGTGGCAAATTTCATTTTAAAAAATAAATAAATACAAAAATAGAAAAATTAAAAGATCATTCTTGAAAGTTTTGTTTGACAAAGGAATTTGAAATGGAGAAAGAAAATTTTTATTTTGATATCCACAAGCGAATCGAAAGAAGCATCGAAACCAAAAGAAAATTAATGGATTTGGTTTCCAACAAAATTTTTGAAACAGGTTTGGTTATTGCAAATAAATTAGGAGAAGGCAACAAAGTACTACTCTGTGGAAACGGTGGGAGTGCAGCAGATAGCCAACATATTGCAGCAGAATTAGTTATTAGATTTAGGGGAAATGTAAACAGAAAGGCTCTACCAGCAATTGCACTAACCGTTGATCCATCGATAATGACTGCTGGAGGTAATGACTTTGGTTTCGAAAATGTTTTCGCCCGAGAAGTTGAAGCATATGGTAACGAAGACGATATTCTTATTGGCATTTCCACAAGTGGTAATTCACCGAATGTGTTAAAAGCAATTGAGACTGCTAATTCAAAAGGTTTAGTTACAATTGGACTCCTTGGCGGAAACGGGGGGAAAATTGCTCCTATTTGCCATTATACTGTTGTTGTTCCAGAAAGCGAAACAGCACTTATTCAAGAATGCCATATTATGATTGGTCACATTTGGTGCGAAATTATCGAAGAATATCTTTTCCCCGAATTTTTCCAAACAAATAAGTAAATGAAAAAATCCCTTCGCAGGTCCCGTTTTGCTTGGTATTTATACGATTGGGGCAATTCTGCTTTTGTAACGAGTGTCATTACCGTTTTTTTAGGTCCTTACCTAACATACATCGCCTCGAAATCTGCTGATTCTAATGGTAACCTTAATTTTTGGGGGTTGGAGATTTATTCCGAATCCCTTTTTTCCTATATCGTTTCCTTTTCTGTCATTTTACAAGTCCTTTTCCTACCAATCATTGGCTCATATGCAGACCTAAGAAATGCAAAGCATAAGTTATTATACTTTTTCGCTTATATAGGTTCTTTTGCAACAATTTCCCTCTTTTTTCTAACTGAAAAGAATATCCTCTTTGGGTCTGTTTTATTTATTTTTGCAAACGTGCTTTTCGGTGCAAGTATCGTTATGTACAACAGCTTACTTGTCGACATAGCTCCGAAAGAAGAAAGGGACAAAGTTTCTGCGATCGGATGGGCTTTTGGTTACATCGGGGGAGGGCTTTTACTTGGGCTAAATCTAATTACAATTCTCCTTCATGATAAAATTGGGCTTACCTATGAAATGGCAATTAGAGTCTCCATTGCATCTGCCGGGATTTGGTGGCTCGTCTTTTCAATTATTTCCCAAATTAATTTAAAATTACAGTATTCATTAGAACAACACACCAAACATAAGCCCTTTATTTCTTCTTTTCGTAAACTGAGATACACATTTTCTGGAATTTTTAAAAACAAAAACGCACTTCTTTTCTTTTTGGCTTACCTTTTTTTTAACGATGGAGTTCAAACTGTAATCATTATTTCATCCCAATTTGGGCGAAGGGAATTGAATTTAGGAATGGATTTTTTAGTTGGAATTATTCTTCTTGTTCAATTTCTATCCTTTTTTGGAACTTTAATAATTATGAAAGTAAATACAAAACTGAAAACGAAGAATACTTTGGTTCTATGCCTCATTTTGTGGAGCCTAATAGTAATCTACGCTTATTTCTTTTTGCAAAATGAAATTGGATTTATCGTGCTTGCTATATTAATTTCTCTTGTCTTAGGTGGAACACAAGCACTAAGCCGATCATTGTTTTCGATTTTTATTCCTCAAAGGAGCGAAGCGGAGTACTTTAGTATATACGAAATCACAGAGAAAGGATCAAGTTGGATTGGTCCTTTAGTCTTTGGTCTTGTATTGCAAGCAACTAAATCCTATAGATTAGCAATTTTATCTTTAATTTTGTTTTTCCTTTTAGGTTTATTTTTTCTAATAAAAGTTAAAATTTCGAAAGCAGAATCTGGAGAGATTAAATGAGACTAAACGGAATCTTCATTGTTTTAGTTTTTATTTCATTTTTAAAGGTAGATCTTGCCACTTCGCAGACCAAAGAATATAATGATAGTACCGCATTAATGGTAATGAATTCAGATACTAGAAAGTTGCTGAAACTAAATGGATATTGGGAAACTTCAATTGACAATGAAGAATTTATTTCGGTTTTTTTCCCCCAAATATTATACAATTGCAATCAAATAAAATTGCGTAAAATTATTAGGCTCGACAAGCAATTAATTCAAAATTCTGTTTGGCATCTTTTCTTCCTTGGTGTAAACGATGAAATAGAACTATATTGGAACAATCAATTCCTTGGAAAATATATTTCAGACGGTTCACCATTGTGGATTACACTACCTAGAAAAATACTTGTTAAAGAAAACAATGAAGTAGAATTTGTTGTAACTAAATCTAACCCTTTAGCATACCAGACAAAAAAGAATTATTTGTATTATCAAAAGTTGGCTGTAGGTATATCGAGGGATTTTTTCCTTGTCCGCACACCATTAGTTTGGATTAACAATTTTATTATAGGTCAAGATTTCGATGCACAAGGAAAGGCTATTTTGAAAACAAAAGCAAATATTAGCTCTTTCGAAGTAGAAAACTTATTGAAACTAAACAATACACTTTCCCAAGTGTCAAAAAATCCATTCACTTTGGAAACTATTTTAAGAAACAAAGAGTCGAAACAAATTATAGGTCAATCGCAAGCTACAAACTTCGATATACTTTCGTTTAGAAATTATATTTTTGAACAGTCAATTGGTATTTCTAATCCAACATATTGGGAACCAGAGACCCCATATTTATACGAGTTAGAAATCAAATTGTCTCTTAATGGAATTCTCATAGATAAAATTTATCAAGATGTGGGATTTACCAAATGGGATACAAGAAAAGTTAAGGATAGCTTTGGTTGGCTTTTAAACGGTAAACCCTTCAATTTTAAAGCGATTGACATTGTTGAGGATTATAATTATTATAACTCCGAAAACACTATCAAGAAGATAGAAAGTGACATAAGAAATCTAAAGTCATTAGGAGCTAATGCTGTAAGATTTATCTTTTCTGCCCCAAATCCCATTTTTGTTTCACTTGCTAATAAATATGGAATTTTGATTTTACTTGATTTACCAGTGTATTACGTGCCAACATCAATTTTGAAGAAATCTTATTTTTTTGTTCGTTATCAAACAATTATGGAAAACTTTTTAAAAATAATAAAACCGAGTCCATCTTTTTTTGCCATTGGATTTGGTGAAGGTTTAGATTTTTCTCAAGCCGAAGTTTTAGACTATATAAAAAAACTGAATAACAAAATTAACCTTTATCCGAACGTAAAAAAGTATGTTTCATTTGTATTAGGCCAAAATGTACAAGAAATAGAAAATATCGATTTTTATTTAGTAAAAGATAATTTTAAGATAAAGCAAAATGAGCAAGTCTTTGCCCTGCTGAAAAGTGTGGTTTCTTCAGTGGATAAACCTATCGTATTTAACTTCGGAACGATTATTGACCCCAATAACCATAATGGATATAACGATTTACTGTCGGTAGAATATCAAGCTTTTTATTTGTACAATCGCTATATTATTAGAACCAGCGTTGGAAACGCAGGGGTACTTTTCTCTACTTTTAACGACTATTACACTGAAAATCCCATAGGGAAATCTGCGAAAAACAATCCTTACGTTTGTTACTCTGGAATCCTAAACTACAATAATCAGCGAATAGCCTACAATATGCTTAAATCCTTGTTTAACAACGAGGAAACACCAGTCATAAATCCGGGACAAACTACCTCCGATTTTCCTTTGGTTTTTATTATTGCTGGGTCATTTGCATTTTTGCTTTGGGGAATTCTAATCAATCGTAGTCGTAGATTTCGTGAACACACATTTCGTTCCTTGTTTAGAACCTACAATTTCTTCGCCGATATTCGGGATAGACGATTAATTTCCAATATTCAAACTGGAATTTTTGGCTTTGTATTATCAATTATAGTTGGGTTATATAGTTCTTCACTCCTCCATTATTATAAAACAAACGAAAGTTTTAATGTCTTGTCTAATCTTTTACTTCCAAACGATTTTGTCAAAGAAACAATTTTAAAACTATCCTGGCAACCAGAAAATTTAGTAATTACGTTCTCATTAATAATATTTCTCAAATTAATTCTCCTTGCTCTTATTCTAAAATTTAGCTCAATATTTATTCGTTCAAAGATATTTATTAGCGATACGTTTAAAATGGTAATTTGGTCTGGTGCACCGTTGTTGTTTTTGCTTCCAATAGCTATTTTTGTCAACAGAATTTTACCTATATCTTCCTTACTAGGCTACGCTTTTTCTATATTATTTTCAATATTAATTTTATATTGGGTTTGTCGCCTAACCAAATCAATCTGGATTGTTTTCGATTTAAGACCCTCAAAAGTTTACTTGGTTACCTCAATTATAATTATTATTTTGGTTTTTTCATATTTTTATTATTTAGAGTTCAAATTCTCCTTCTTTCAGTATGTTTCACATTATTCAAAATGGTTTTTATAATGGAAGCAATTTATCAAACAAATTTTGAGGACATTAAACTTAAGAACCGCGGAAAGGTTCGTGATATTTACGAACTTGAAAATTATTTACTTTTCGTCGCAACAGATAGAATCTCTGCCTTCGACGTAGTTATGAACGAACCAATTCCTTCTAAAGGAAAAATCTTAACACAAATTTCAAAATTCTGGCTGGAAAAAACAAACTCAATTATTCCAAACCATTTCATTAGCGACAATGTAAACGAATATCCTGACGTTTGCCAAAAATATAAAGCTATACTCAAAGGACGCTCTATGCTTGTCAAAAAGTGCAAACCTATGCCGATTGAAGCTATTGTCCGTGGTTATATAGCTGGATCCGGCTGGAAAGAATACCAAAAAACTAAAACTATTTGTGGAATTCCATTGCCCGACGGGTTGGTTGAATTTCAAAAAATACCCGAACCAATTTATACTCCTTCTACCAAAGAAGAAGTTGGACACGATATTAATGTGGATTTCGAATACACTGTAAAAGTTCTGGGTGAAGAATTGGCAAACAAGATAAAACAAATTTCTTTGCAAATTTTTAAGTTTGCTTCGGAATACCTCGAAACCCAAGGTTTGATTCTCGCCGATACCAAATTCGAATTCGGTTTAGACGAAAGTGGCAACTTAATTTTAATAGATGAAGTTTTGACTCCCGATTCTTCCAGATTTTGGCTTCGAGAAGACTATGCACCTGGTAAACCCCAATATAATTTCGACAAGCAAGTGCTTCGAGACTATCTTGAATCGTTGAATTGGAACAAAGTTCCCCCACCACCACACTTGCCTCCCGATATCATTCAGAAAATTGTTGAAAAATACAAAGAAGCATATAGAAGAATTATAGGAAAGCCGTTCCAAGAATTAAATGAAAATTAAAGTCGGTAGCAGTAAATCAATATTAAAACAACTGGATCTAAAACTTCTAGGAAGTGTACTTTTTTTAATCTTGGTTGGTATTTATTCCGTTTATAGCAACAATTTGAATTCCGAAACTCTTGTTCCATTCCATAAACACGTAGGAATCGTTTCATGGGGTTTGGTTATCATCTTATTTGCAACATTCGCTCCAGAATCCTTGATAAGAAGTATAGCATTTCCCTCTTATATCCTCTCGTTGTTACTTCTAATTGCAGTTTTGATTTTTGGTGTTGAAATTAACGGAACGAAAGGCTGGTTGCGATTTGGTGGTTATTCTTTTCAACCTGTAGAATTCGCTAAATTTGCTGTAATTCTTACTTCTGCAGCATTTCTGTCAATTCCTGGAATTAGTTTGAAAAACATACGTGGCTTCGGTTCTTTAATTGTTATTTTTATTATTCCATTAATTTTTATCATTTTGCAACCTGATTTTGGCTCCGCTGTGATTCTTTTAACAATTCTCTGGGGCATCTTATTTTGGTCGGATTTTAATTTAAATCTTTTGGTTGCAATACTGGGATTCCCTTTTCTTTTAATCTTTTATTTAAAAGGGCTAACAGAATTCATTATATTGTTGATTATTTTTTCCGGATTAATTTTTTACATTAACAAAAACAAATTCATTACATCCGTAATTACAATTTCGATTGTAGTTGCCTTAGCACTTGGAACGAAAGACTTAGTTAATCACTTACCCAGACATCAACAAGATAGAATAAAAGTATTTGTCGATCCTAGCATAGCACCCTTGAAAGAAAGCTACAATATGATACAATCCTTATTAGCAGTTGGCAGTGGGGGGATTGTTGGAAAAGGACCATTTTCCGGAACTCAAACACAATTGAAATACGTATTCGCTCAGAGTTCAGATTTTGTTTTTTCAATTCCAGCAGAAGAATTTGGATTCGTCGGCTCTATTGCAATTATTTTTGCATTCTATGTTCTAATTAGCAGGGTTTTGTCTATCGGCATAGAAACCAAATCACCTTTTTTGAAATATTCTATTTTGAGTTATGCAATGCTCTTGATTGCTCACTTTGTCGAAAACATAGGTATGGCAATTGGTTTATTTCCAGTCATGGGTATACCATTGCCATTTGTTAGTAGTGGGGGGTCGTTTTTTGTAGTAAATGCATTTTTTATCGGTGTTGCTTTAAATTCTTTCAAGAAAAAGTTTCAGAATGTATGATATAAAAGAACTTTATAAATTTTACAACCAAAAAAAGTCTGAAATCAAAAGCGTTGTTGCATCGTTTAGTAAACTTCAAAAAGAAGAGTATTTTTACGAATTATGTTATTGTTTGCTTACCCCTGCTACCAAAGCCCAGAATGTTTACAAAGTCGTTGAATATCTAAAAACAAACCTATTTTTCGAAGAAGGTTTTGATCCTACTCACATACTTAGGGGAGATGTTTTTAAACCAATCAAAATATATGTAAGATTTCACCACCAAAAGGCTAACCGTCTTTTGAATGCAAGAGAAAATTGGCAATTGATAAGTACAATAATAAATAAAAACAACCATGCAAAAGAAAAAAGAGAAGAGTTGGTAACAAACGTACTTGGTTTTGGATATAAAGAGGCTTCCCATTTCTTGAGAAATATTGGTCATCTGGGGCTTGCAGTTTTGGACAGACACATATTGAAGAATTTACTGCATCTTGGAGTTCTGAATAAAATACCAAATGTAGGAAGCCGAAAAAAATATTTGGAAACAGAAAAGATATTCACCGATTTCGCTTACTCAATTGATATTCCCTCTGAAGAACTCGACTTACTTCTTTGGGCAAAAGAAACAGGCTATGTGTTGAAATAAATTACTTTGAATAGCAAAACCCAAGCTACTTAACGAACATATCATCAACTGAAACGATTTTGACCTTTTCTAGCAAGACTTTCATGGGGAATGTAGCTATTTCTTTATCTTCCTCTAAAATTTTTTGATCCTTTGGAGTTGGATAAGTTATCGGACTTGGGACATTATTGACAATATCTTCTTTCAATTTCGCTGCGTCTTTGGTTATGATTGCAAATTTTATATTGTCATACTGGATATATTTTTTAATTGCATTATTTACTTTTTCGAGGGTTAAGTTATTAATTTTTTGTCTGAAATAGTCAATAAAGTTACCATTATCATTAACTCCGTAGAAACGGCTATCTACTTGGTAACCAAGCCTTTCCATTGTGGTTTGTGCATAAAATAAGGAATAATTCAATAAAAATTTTTTAGTTAATTCAAATTGCTCTTTTGTTAATCCGTTATCTACAACTTTTTTCAACTCACGCAAAGCCGCACGCAAAGCAAACAGCCGAGCCTCGTGAGGTACTGGACGAATCCAAACTTCAAAGATTTGTTTTCTTCTTGGGTTATTTGGTTGTGGAAACCTTAAAGCACCTCCATTTAAAAACGCCTCGATATAAGCATAGTCCCCGTAATTTAACCCTCGTTGTTCTCGAATTACTTGATATAAATGGCTAGAAGAATTTCTGTGCTCACCAAACCAAGATTTAAAAACCCAAAGAGCGTAGAAGTCCTCGTCTTTCCGAATTACATCGATCGGAAAACCAAAGCTGATGGCAGTTGCATTACAATCTTTATCAACAATTAGGAATTCATATCCATTGATCTTTGGTGGTTTTATCTCTGGGTAACTGGTTTCGATACCATCGTTCAAATTGGACTCTAATTCACCTTTTACTTTATTTGGCAACTCTTGAGGATAGTTTCCACCAAAAGCAACCGTAAAATTGTTTCTATTAAAATATTGCTTATAAAACAATTTAACATCTTCTAATGTAATATTCTTCAAGCCTTCAATTGTTCCATCGGAAATATGACGGTAGGGAGTTCCATCGAAAATAAATTCATAAAGAGAAGCTTTTCCAAATTCTTCGTCGCTTGAATAGCGTAAATCCTTTTCCAAAAAATTAATCAAATCGCTTTTAATTCTATCGAAATCTTCTTGCTTAAAAGCTGGAGATGTAATTGCTTGAACAAAGAGCGGTAGAAATGTATTTACGTTGTCGATATGAGTTCGCCCATAAAAGACTGTCATTTCCTTGTCAACTTTGGCCGAGTAGGACGATGCAATTGGAAAAAGCTTATCTAATATTTCTTCATAAGAATTTTGAGTTGTGCTTCCTTCTGCAAGCAATCGAGCGGTAAGCATAGCAAGCCCCTCTTTCCCTTTAAGATCGTTTTGGGATCCGACTTTGAACCAGACAATAAAGGAGACTGTTGGATCTTGATCAACTTTCAACTCAATTATTTTTGGATCTCCCATTCTTTTAACACCACAATTAGATAACATAAAAATAACTGTAAACAATCCCAAAAATAAACTAATTCTTTTCATTATTTACTCCCTTTTAAAACAACAACGGTCCTTTTGGATGGTACAAAGATGGATTTAGCAACATTTTGAATATCTTCTGGGGTTATTGTTTCGAGTGTTTTATAAAATTTATCAACTGATTCCATTTCAGAAGTCAAAGCTAGGGGACGAGCTAATATCGAAGCAACTTTACTTGGGGTCTCCAATCTCATAAGAAATGAGTATTTTAAATGGCTTTTCAGGTCCTGAAGCTTTTTGCTATCGGGCAAATTGTTCTGGAAGTAATTAATAGTCTGGTAAATCTCATTTTCAACGTAGCCAATGTCCTTCTCTTCTTTTGGTTGAGCCCATATCATCCAGAGAAACGGATCTCGATTAAAATTAAACTCTTCTTCGAGAAATATCACTTTCTGTTCCCGAATATAAAGCTTTTTATACAAATCACTGTTTGGACCAAAAGCAAGGTTTCCAAACAAAATTGTCGAAACATAGTCTTTATTTTCGGGATCAAACGATTGTCCTTTGTATGCTACAACTAAAATTGGAGATGTTTTCCCAGGATAATTAACAACAGATATTTTTTCTTTAGTTTGTTCTGGTTCAGTTTCAATTTTTGGAGGAACGTATCCTTTCTGCCACGAGGAATAGTATTTTTCAACTAACCCAATAGTTCTGTCGTAATCGATATCCCCAACAATTAAGAGAACGCAATTATCTGGTCGATAGTAACGGTTGAAGAAAGATAAACTATAGTCGTACATTGTGGGCATTGCTTTAATATCTTCTTCAAATCCAATGGTAGTGTGTTTATAAGTGTGTTTTTCGAAAGCTGTATTGCAAAGGGCTTCCCAAATCCAGAAAAATGGACTGGCTTTACCTTTGCGATATTCACCATAAACAGCACCAGATTCGGTTTGGAATTCTTGTTCAGCATAAAAAAGGTTTTGAAAGCGGTCGCTTTCTAAATCAAAAACTTTTTCCAAATTGTCGGCTGTGAAATTCAAATGGTAACAAGTATAATCATCGGTTGTATAAGCATTCCCATCGGCACCCATTTCTGTTAGGATTTTGTCGTATATGTTGCCAGGATATTTTTTTGTTCCGCGGAACATCATGTGCTCGAAGAAATGTGCAAAACCAGTGTGCCCAGGTTCATACTCATCTCTGCTTCCGGTTCGAACAATGGTGTAATAGGAAACTAAGCCGTTGCTTGGCATTTTAATTAAAATCACTTTCAATCCATTCTCCAAAACTTTAGTTTTGAATTGGTAGGGGAAAAACCCTTTTTGTGCAGAAGAATTCATCAACATAATTGCACCAACAATTAATAGAAGTAACGAAAACATTTTTTTCATATCCACAGCTCCTTTTGTTAACCACGTTTTCTATAAAGATTTGGATCAATTCCATATTTGCGTATTTTATTGTGAAGAGTCTCGCGACTAACACCGAGCATTGCTGCAGTTTTACTAACATTACCATTGCAAGTCTCAAGCGTCCTTTCAATTTTCAATTTTTCAACTCTTTCGATATCAGTTTTAATATCACCACCACTTGTTATTGGTGGAAGAAAGGTAGGAGATTCGGTATTTTCATCTCTGTTCAGAAATTTTTTTAAATCTGGAATTTCTAAAGTATCCTTTTCTGAATATCCACAAACAATGCGGATTGTGTTAACAAGTTCTCTAACATTTCCGGGCCAGGGTTGTTCTTGCAAGAATTCAAGAGCAGAAGGCGCAAAAAATTTTGGTTTTCCACTCTCAATATTGAATTTGGTCAAATAATACTGAATAAGTTCTGGTATATCTTCCTTTCGCTCGCGAAGTGGTGGTACATAAATTTCGCATTCACGTAATCGGTGATAAAGTTGACTCCTGAATAAGCCTTGGGAAACCATGCTGGAAAGATCTTTATCGGTGGCAGAAACTATTCTAACATCAACTTCTTCGTTTTCGCTACTTCCAATTTTCCGAATGATTTTTTCTTCGATAGGATTAAGCAGAGAAGCTTGGAGTTCCATGTTTAACTCTCCAATTTCATCGAGGAAAATTGTACCCCCATTTGCCCTTTGAAACAATCCCTCTTTGTTTGAAATTGCTCCTGTGTAGGCACCTTTTACGTGACCAAAAAGCTCACTTTGAAACAGTTCTTTAGGGATATTTGGAATATCAACAATAACAAATGGCCTTTTCACTCTTCGACTGGCAGAATGCAAAGATTGAGCAACCAATTTTTTCCCAGTACCGGTTTCACCAGTAATTAAAACATTTAAATCTGTTCTGCCAAAGCGGATTATGCTATATCCTAAGTCAAGAATTTGACTGGAGCTACCTATAATTCCATTAGCTCGCAGAAATTGTAAGATTTCGTTTTTATCTCTTTGTTCGGGCAAAGCAATTGAACTATTTAAAACTTCTTTTAATTTTTCGGCACTAACGAGACTTTTTTCGATAAAATTTACTGCTCCTAGCTTAGTAGCTTTTACTGCAGTTTCTATCGTCCCTTTACCAGTTATCATTACAACAGGTAAAAAAGGATGGTTTTTGCGACAATATTCAAGAACATCAATTCCGTTCATGTTTGTATCTGGACCAAACTCAATATCTAATAGTAACGCTGCAACCCTCTTGCTAAACTTATCAACATAGGAAATTGTGTCTTCGGGCGTATGAACCATATGAGTATCGTAACCAAAACCTTGAACAATTTCAGCAATTGTCGAGCAAAATTCATAATTATCATCTGAAATCAAGATAAGCATTTTCTCCTCATAAAAATTAAATATCTTTACAAAATTAATTTTTTATTTCAAAAGTCAATACTTTCAAGGTATCGAAAAGTTCTCGGAATTGAGCACTGTTTTTCGTTTTAAACCTGGGTTGCCATTTTGCACTGAAATAAACACCAAGCTTTTGATTCCTGTATTCCACAAAATTAAGTGTGTCCCCTAATTCATTAATTGCTTGTGTAGTTAAAATAGTGTTGTTCACTTTCATAAGAAGTGAACAATAGACATTCGGATTAATTTTTTTTAGTTTAATTCTTTCTTGAGAATTTACACTTTTATATAAAACTCCGCTGGAAGACAAAATAAACCGTTCTTCGAAAACTCTAGGTTCGAGATACAAAATACCCCAATGAATTTCCAATTGTTTGCTTTCCTCGCTTATACAAATAGGGAATTTTGATGAGCATGAAAGTAAGAAGAGAAAGACAAAGCAAAGTCTTAAATTCATTTTTCAATTTCCAAAACTTTAGGCAAAATTTCATTAAGAAAATATTCCATTCGTTGGATTACTTCTTCTTTACCTAGAACTTCAATTGTTTCGAACAAACCAGCACCGTATGATAACCCAGTTATCGCCAACCGTAAAGGATGTATTATTTCTTTTAGCTTCATTTTTCTTTCATTTAAATACTTAGTAACTTCGTCGTGAAGAACTTGGTGGCTAAAATTATCTATCTTTTTAAAAATATCCAAAATATTTAACATATGTTCATTGGTATCAACATTCCAATGTTTTTTAAAGTACTCAACATCATATTGCTTAGGCTTTTCGAAAATATATGGTGCATATTCAATAATGTCTGGCAGCTTTTTAACTCTTTCCCGAAGTAACGCAACAACTTTCCTTAAAAAACAATCTGAAAGGCCAAAGTATCCTCTTTTTTCAACCCAATATCTAAATTGTTTAGCTAAATCGTCAATAGGTTTCGAAAATAAATATTTTGCATTGATTGCATCAAGTTTAACGACATCGAAAATTGCACCAGCCTTGTTTACCTTTTCAAGTTCAAATTTTTCTATAAGCTCGTTTAATGTGTAAATTTCTCGATCCGCAGAAGGATTCCACCCAAGTAAGGCAATGAAATTAACAAAAGCATCGGGGAAATATCCTTTTTCGATATAATCCTCGACTGCAACATCACCTTGGCGTTTGCTTAACTTAGTCTTGTCCTTGTTCAATAGCAAAGGCAAATGGGCAAGTTTTGGGACCTCCCACCCAAAGGCATTATACAGCAAAATGTGCTTGGGGACAGATGGAAGCCATTCTTCACCCCTAATAATATGAGTAATTTCCATTAAATGATCGTCCACAACATTTGCCAAGTGGTATGTGGGATACCCATCAGATTTAAGCAAGACTTGGTCATCAATATCCTTGGTATTTACAACAATTTCCCCACGTATAATATCATAAAACTTAATTTCGTAGTTTTCGGGTACTTTTAACCTTATTACATAAGGAACCCCTTGGTTAATCAATTGTTGCGTTCTCTCAATACCAAAGGTAAATTGGTTTTTCATCGTGTTTCTATCATATTTAAAATCGTGGTGAGTAGATTTTTTTCTTGCCTCTTCCAGCTCCTCGGGTGTGTCAAACGCAAAGTAACCCCAACCCAAATCTATCAACATGGTGGCGTATTTTTTATAAATATCAATCCTTTGAGATTGGACGTAAGGACCAAAGTCACCACCAACATGTGGCCCTTCGTCAAATTTAATTCCAGCCCAGGTCAAAGTTTGAATTAAATTTTCCACTGAGTTTGGAACATATCTTGTCCTGTCTGTATCCTCGATTCTTAGGATAAATTTACCTTGATGTTTTCTAGCAAAAAAGTAGTTATACAAAGCAGTGCGTAACCCACCTACGTGAAGAAAGCCAGTTGGTGAAGGAGCAAAACGAACTCGTACGGTCATATCCATTTTGGATTAATTGAAAAAGCAAAATTACTAAAAAAGTGAGGAGTAGACATTAATTTATCTATAAATAATCACAATTGTTTACTCCAAAAAAATATATTGTATAAAAACAAAAAATATTAATATTCTAATTTTCCTTCTATGAAATAAATTATATAAGGACAGAAAGACAAATTTTTACTTACTCATATTTTAGATATTGAAATGACAACACAATTTTCTAAATTTGATTTTTTTAGGAGTCAAAATGGGAAGAAAAGCTACTGAAATTCTTGGTCTTAACGTTGATGAAATTATAAGCCAATTGAATTGTGCTTTAGCAGAAGAATGGCTAGCCTTCTATCAGTATTGGATTGGCGCACGACTTATGGTTGGACCAATGCGTGGAGAAATTGAACCCGAGCTCTTGCTCCACGCATCGCAAGAGCTTAATCATGCCGTTATGGTAGTGGATAGAATTATTCAACTTGGAGGTACCCCAATTCTAACACCAGAAGATTGGTTTAAATTTGCTCGATGCAAGTACGATGCTCCAAATGATCCCTATATCGAAATTATCTTACATCAAAATTTAGAGGCAGAAAGATGTGCAATCCAGCGTTACCAAGAAATTGCTTCGCTAACAAATGGAAAAGACTTCTCAACTTACCAAATTGCCGTTACAATTTTGAACGAAGAACTCGAACACGAAGAAGATATTGAATCATGGATTGCTGACATTCAGCGCCTAAAAGAAGAGATAAAACAAATTAGATTTTGACCACTGCAGAAAACAAAAATTTAATTATTCCGGTTTGTTTTTCAATTGTGGGGGTAACACATAGAATTTGGGAGGTATTTTTCCAGTTGTATCTTTTTTTGGTTTAACAATTTCTTTGTTTGGATTGATTTGTAGATTTTCCCTTGTCGCTTTTGATTTAATCAGACTAAATCTTTCGTAGTTTGTAAAAACCAACTTGGGAATTTTCGTGGGTTCGTCGGGTGAAGTAGTTTCTTCCTTGTTCTCTTCTAGCAACCCTCTTCCTTTTTTGCTTTGTGTGCTGGATTTGCTTCCAATGGCTTCCTTCTGAAAGGTAATACCAATATTTTCTTTTTTTGATTCTTTAAATTTAAAAGCAAAACTCTTGTTTGAAAAAGAAGTTTCTAGCAAATTTGAGTTTGAAAGGCAATCCAGAAAGGAGCCCAAAGGAATTAGCAATTTATCTCCAAGTAATAAGGTTGGTCTAACCATTTGAAACTGATGCTTATTCTCGTATTTATCGATGAAAAAAAAGAACCTTGAACCCGGTAAGAAAAATAATGTGTTTTTCCCAAATGAATAACTGTAATTTTGCTCTAAAGCTTTAGAAATATTTGCATGGGTTAAGTTATCAAAGTAGAAATAATCGAAATTGTTGATACTCATCAAATTAATAGATTGGACATAACCATCAAACCCAAAAAATTTTTTGTTTGGAGGTTGGGAAAATATTTCCACGTGAAACTGAACAAAAAAGAAAAGAAATAACAACCTTAACATCACTACTTAAAAATTTTATTTGCCTTTTTGCTCAAAGGTTTGACCATCTAAAGGGCTTGACTCTTCTATCTTAACCAATTCTAGTTCAAATATTGTGGTAGCATTTGGGGGAATTGTTGGTGGTGCACCTTTTTCACCCCAACCAAGGTGAGGCGGAACGAAAATTCTCCATATTGAACCTTCCTTCATCTGTGTAACTGCTTCTTTCCATCCAGGAACAAGTTTTGCAACCTCCAGAGTTACAGGGGCACGAGTATAGGTATTGTCGAAAACTTTACCATCTAGGTATTGGGCTTTTACATGCATCGTAACAATATCAGTTTCTTTAGGAATATTTCCTTTCCCCTCGCGAAGAACTTGATATTGAAGGCCAGTTTTAGTTTCAATTATACCAGGCTTCTTTTTATTATTTTCGAGAAATGATTTCCCTTCAGCAAGATTTTTTGGGGCTTCCTCCAAAATTTTTTGTTGTTCTATTTTCATTTTTTCATCCTGGCGTGTAAGAAGAATCCTTTGGAATTCAATTCGGAAAGAATCCAACTCTGCCGGTGTCATAAAGGTTGAATCACCCTTGAAAGCATTTCTAAATCCTAAAATAAGGTAGTCCATATTTATTTTCAATGAATCTCGCACCATTTGGCGACCAATATCGTAACCAATCATATAACTTGCTTTATCGTCTGTATTGGTTGGTTTTGGCAAGTTAGTTTTAATTGACTCCCTCTCACAAGATGAAAAAATAAGTAAGATAATTAAAGCAACAAGATAATTTTTCATAACAACCTTCTACCTAAAAAAACAAAATTACAAATTATTTTTGTGTAAATTTAAAAAATTAATTAAGTTGCTATGTTGCAAACCATTAAATTTGAATATGTCGGCAGAATTTAAATTTCCCAATGAAATCGACCCACTGGGTACAAACTTAAACAGAGCTACCGATTTCCAAAGAATACCCCTCGGAAAACAAAAACAGATAACAGTTAGAATTGGGGAAATCCTTCGAGGAAAGATTGTCGAGGTCATTTCACCCCAACAAGCTGTCATTTCCCTCCCAAATGGTACATTCACTGCTGAAATTTCCGGGAGATTCAAAGCTGGAGATGAACTTTTTTTCAGGGTACAAAAGGTCGAGCCATCACTGGTTTTAAAAATTCATAGCATGTTTGTGGGAAAGGGAAATTGGGAAATTGCCACAAACGAAATTTTAAGGATACTTGATTTACCCAAAAACAATTTGTTCGAGAAAATAATTGATTACGAAAAAAGCAAATCAAACATAATTGTTCGTGAAGAAGTTATTTTGAAAGCCAAGTTTTCAAGTGCTATTCTTGAAAAAATTCCAAAAGAAAACTTAAACCTTTTGCTTCGTTTCGTAGACTTTGCATTGAATAATAACCTTGAACCTACAATGGAGCTTTTTGAACACTATAAAGGCATGTTTTCAATTAAAGACCTTATCCCAAAAATCGTTACACTTTTGCAAGCAAATCAAGCTTTGCTTCCACCAGATATTAAAAACCAGATGCAAAATTTTCGAAATCTTTTGCAATTGAACCAACCCATTCCAAATTTGTTGAAAAATTTTAGTCCTAATTTTATTCACAATCCAGATAATCTCTTCAATTTTCTCCTTAACCTAAAAAATTTTGATTTTCCAAACGAAATGAAAATTCCTCTGGAAGATCTTTACAAGGCTTTCAATTCATTTTGGGTTATCAATGCCTCCGCTTCTTTTTCCTATGCTAACTTCATATATTTAGTTGTTCCTTACATTTGGGAAAGAAATTTTCGATATACGTTTGTTCTTTACCGGAAAAGAAAACAAGGCACAACCGAAGAACAGTATTACTATTTTGAAGACGAAGAAATTATTAAACCTGTTAAAGAAAACCTTGAACATGAATTACGCAATTTTTTTTCCAAAAACGAGGGTAGAAATGATTTTATCCTATTACAAAAATCATTTCAAAAAAACTCTCAAAAGGAAACTTCCAGATTGATAATAAAGTCGCCAACTGGATTTACTCAGCTAATTCGACTCCTCCCTTCCCATGGTGAAAGCACAACTGGTGTCTCAATAGTCATTTAAACCAATTATATTAAATTTGCTTATTTAAGGTAAAATTATTTTTGGAAAATGAGGTATCAGATTTATCTTTTCAATTCTTTGACAAAGAAAGTAGAAAAATTTACACCTTTGGAAAACAATATCGTACGTATTTATTCTTGTGGTCCAACAGTTTACAACTATGCTCATATAGGTAACATGCGTTCTTTTCTATTTGCCGACCTTCTTCAAAGAGTCCTGAAGATTGTTGGTGGTTTCAAAGTCCAATGGGTAATGAACATAACCAATATCGACGATAAAACAATTCGAGACAGCGCATTTGGTAGCCCAGCTTGGTTGCCAGAGATGGGAAAACAAACCACAGACCCAATGAAAAACTTAATTAAATTCACGGAATTCTATCGAAAAGCATTTCTCGAAGACATACAAAAATTGGGAATTAATTTAAAAGATTTTTATAAAATGCCTAAGGCAACAGATTTCATTCCTCAAATGCAAGACCTCGTTAGGAAAATAGTTGAAAAGGGGTTCGGTTACATTATAAACGGCTCGGTTTATTTCGATGTTAGTAAATGGAGGAATTACGATATTTATGGAAAACTCTACCATATCGATTTCGAAAAATTCAAAGAAGGTTCAAGAATTGATGCCGATTCTTACGAAAAGGAAGAATTTTCGGATTTCGCTTTATGGAAAGCAAGAAAAGAAGGAGAACCCTTTTGGGAGTTTACACTCAATGGAATAAAGTGCGATGGCCGCCCTGGTTGGCATCTTGAGTGCTCTGTTATGGAACGAGAAATCCTTGGTTTGCCATTCGACATCCATACTGGGGGGGTTGACTTAAAGTTCCCACACCACGAAGACGAAATAGCCCAAAGCAAGGCTGGTTACGGAGTTGAACCAACAGTGTTCTGGTGCCATAATGAATTTCTTCTTGTCGATGGTAAAAAGATGAGCAAATCGCTCGGCAATTTTTTCACCTTAAGAGACTTGCTTCAAAAAGGCATCGATCCAATTGATATTCGTTTCCTAATGCTATCAGCCCATTATTCCACGCAGCTTAACTTTACATTTGAAAGTTTAAATTCTGCCAGAAAAGCACGATTACGAATTCAAAATTATATTTACGATTTATTTGAAAATACCAATACAAAAGGCAAAGAAATTAATTCTTTGGAACTTAAAGACTCATTTTATAAGGAACTTGCAAACGATCTGCAAACCCCCAAAGCTTTGGCAAGTATCTTTGAATTTATTAACGAAAACCCAGCAAAAGAAACAAATTCCACGTCGGCAGAAGAATTACTTTCTTTTTTCGAAGAAGCTAACAAGATATTTAATTCATGGGAAATTAAACCTAGAAAAAAAATTGAATTTATAATTCCTGATGATGTAAAGGAACTTGCAGAACAAAGGTTTAAAGCCAGAAAACAAAAAAAATTTGAACTCGCAGATAAACTTCGAGAAGAAATTAAAATCAAAGGTTACACAGTTATCGATACAAAAGAAGGTTATATAATTGAACCAAATTCAGGCGATTTTCCACTATAAAAATTTCACAAAAACTTAATTTGTCATAAAAAAGGGGGCAATCCTGACCCTCTAGTTAAAAATAATAGATGTGGCAAATTTATTTAAGTAGTTTAAAGGCACTTTCCAATAGTTCATTTACAATGCTCATAGAACTAGCTTCAGCATAAAATCTTATAAGTGGTTCAGTGCCAGAAGGTCTGATTAGCAGCCAACCATCATCAAAAAAGAATTTAAAGCCATCTTTGGTATCTATATTTTTTACCAAAAATTTACCTATTTTTAAAGGGCCTTTTGAGCAAGCTCGTAGCAAAGCTTTTTTCTCTTGTTCGCTCACTTTGACATCGCGTCGCCAATACCGATGGGTTCCCATCTCTTTATCTAATTCTTCGGAAAGAGCTTTGACAGACATTTTCCGCTTTGCCATTACCTCAAGAAGCAAAAGCGCATTAAAAATACCGTCTCGTTCGGGAATATGCAAAATTGTTCCAAGCCCACCGGATTCTTCTCCACCTATAAGAATTTTTTGCTCTACCATTAGCTTAGCGATATGTTTAAACCCCACTGGTGTTTCGAAGAATGGAATGTTGTTTTTGTTGCAATATTTGTCTACCATGGAAGTCAAAGAAACAGTTTTAGCGACCGAACCTTTCTTGCCCCGCATTTCGTAAAGGTATTTTAATAAAATCATAAAAACCCGATGAGAATCGATAAAGTTACCATCATTATCGACAACACCTAAACGGTCCGCATCACCATCGGTAGCAATACCAATATCATATTTACCTAATTTCATCATATCTAAAAGAGTATGAAGATTTTCTGGAACTGGCTCGGGATGGTGCAACTCACCGAATGATGGGTTAAATTCATTATGAATTTCGGTAACATTTGGCAAGAGAAGCTTTAGAAGCCCTTGTCCAGCACCATACATAGGATCGAAAAGGATTTTAAAATTGCTAGAGCGAATCAAATCTATGTCGATCTTTTTCTTAATGTAACGAATGTATGGTTCACGAGCGTCGAATGGTCTAATCATTCTAGTATAAACATAAACATCCCACGGTTTGAACTTAAACTTGGGTAATCTTTTAATCTTATCCAATTCGGCTTCAACTTTTTGAACTTCCTCTGGTGGTGCGGGTCCACCAAAGCGACCTTTTATTTTAAATCCATTGTAAGTTGGAGGATTATGGGAAGCTGTTATAACAATTCCCAAATCGGAACCCTTTTGCTTGGTATGAAAAGAAACCATAGGGGTAGAAGCAAAGGTATTAGTTATATGAGCAATGATACCATTCGAAGCAAATATTAAAGCAATCTCGTGGGCAAACTCGCGCGAAAGAAATCGAGTATCGTAACCAATAACAGCAGACAAATTATTTCTCTTAAGAGTTTTGAGATAATTTGCAGTAGCAAGTGCAACCCTATGAAGATTTTCAAAGGTAAAATCTCGGGCGATTTCACCTCGCCAACCATCTGTGCCAAATACAATCATAAAGCAAATATTTTATGTTAAACAATTTTACTTCAGGAATTTTCGGTAGATTCCTAGGCCTGCATAAATTGAATTTTCACCGAGCGACTCCTCGATACGAAGGAGTTGATTATACTTTGCGACTCGGTCGGTTCGGCTTGGGGCACCTGTTTTAATCTGTCCAGCATTTGTTGCAACAGCAAAATCAGAAATAGTTGTATCTTCTGTTTCTCCAGAACGATGCGAGATAATTGTTGCATACCCATTGTTTCGAGCCAAATCCATTGTGTCCAAAGTTTCGGTAATTGTTCCAATTTGGTTCAACTTAATAAGAATTGCATTGGCAACACCCATTTCTATGCCTTTTTGCAAAAATTCAGGATTAGTTACAAAAATATCATCGCCAACTATTTGGACTTTGTTCCCCAATTCTTTTGTTAAATCTACCCACCCATTCCAATCCTTTTCGCCGAGACCATCTTCAATCGAGATGATAGGATATTTCTTAACAAGTTCTTCATACCATTTTATCATTTGGTCGGAAGTAAATAATTTTTGGGTAGACTTAAAAAACTTATATTTTTTGCGTTCCCACATTTCACTGGCAGCAACATCAATAGCAAGAAAAACATCTTTACTGGGATTATAATTTGCCTTTTCAATTGCTTCGATAATAACATCGAAAGCTTCTTCGTTCGACTTTAGAGATGGTGCAAAGCCACCTTCGTCACCAATTGATGTGCTGTAACCTTTCGCCTTCAAAACTGATTTAAGATTGTGGTAGATTTCTGTACCCATTCTCAAAGCATCACGAAACGAGGATGCACCCGCTGGAACAATCATAAACTCTTGGATATCAACATTGTTATCGGCATGCTTTCCACCGTTAAGAATGTTCATCATAGGAACTGGGAGTAATCTTGCATTAATACCACCAATGTACTTATACAAGGGAAGGCTAAGACTATTTGCACATGCTTTGGCTACTGCAATTGAAACACCAAGTATGGCATTTGCTCCCAATTTCGACTTATTTTTTGTACCGTCCAGCTTAATAAGGACCTTGTCAATATCAATTTGCTCATAGGCATCAAATCCGAATAATTCGGGGCCTATAACATTATCAACATTTTCAACTGCTTTAAGCACACCTTTGCCAAGAAACCGAGTATTATCATTATCCCGAAGTTCCACAGCCTCATTTTCCCCAGTACTTGCACCGGATGGTATTGAAGCAACACCAACACTACCGTCTTCGAGGTAAACTTCAACTTCAATAGTAGGATTGCCCCGAGAATCAAGAATTTCTCGAGCTAAAACACCAATGATTTCGCTGTTCATAAATCTCCTTTTTTTATAATGCTTAAATTCTCAATTTTTCTAGCAAGTTGAAAATCTAGTGCAGTAAGCCCACCCCTATCATGAGTTGTAGTTGTTACACGGAGCTTGTTCCAACCATAAATAAGAATATCTGGATGGTGGTCCATAGATTCGGCAATAATCCCTATTGCCATAGCAATTCCCATGGCAGATACGAAATCGTCTGCGACAATCTCCCTAACAATTACATTATCCACCCGAGTCCAAAGGGGAAGTAATTTTAGTTCGTTATGTATTTCATCTTCGTTTAGTAAAGGTGGACGTCCCATTATAATAACTTTTCAATTTGTTCAAGTATCTTAGATTTCCCAACAGCACCGATACTAGAACTAATCAACTTGCCATCTTTGAAGAAAAGTAAAGTTGGGATAGAGCGAACCCCATAGGTGATTGCAGTATTGGGATTATTATCCACATCAAGTTTGCAAACTTTAATCTTTCCGTCATATTCTTTTGCAATTTCATCAATTATGGGGGCAATCATCCTACACGGCGCACACCAAGTAGCCCAAAAATCGACAATAACAGGAAGTTTTGAGTTTAATACTTCCTCTTGGAAATTTTCATCAGTTAAGTGAAATACTTGTCCCATTTTTCAACTATACAAAAATAATAAACATAATGAATCGAAAAAAAACAAAAATATTTTTATGGCACAATTCTATATATCATTCTTGGGAAAGGAATTACTTCGCGAATATGTTTTGCACCGGTAATCCATTTGACAGTCCTCTCGATACCAAGCCCAAAGCCACTATGAGGCACAGAACCAAATTTTCGCAAATCGAGATACCATTGAAAAGCTTCAAGGGGGAGATTTTCTTCCTTAATTCGTTCGAGAAGAAGGTCATAATCGTCTTCGCGCTGGCTTCCACCGATGATTTCACCAGCTTGTTCTGGAGCAAGCATATCCATAGCTAGAACGAGCTCGGGATTGGTCGGATCACGTTTCATATAAAATGCTTTGACTTTAGCCGGATAATGATGAATTATGCAAGGTTTGTCGAATTGTTCCATTATGGCTTCTTCTTGAACAGAACCAAAATCTTCACCCCAAGGAAATGTCTCTTCAACTTCCTTGCCATCGACTTTACGTATTAATGGTACATTGTTTTTATTAAGCCATTCTACCGCTTCGGTATAAGTCATTCGATAGAATGGTCTTCTAACATTTTCAAGTTTCGATGTATCTCTTTCAAGGGTTTGGAGTTCCTTCTGGCATGTCCCCAAAACATATTGAACAATGTATTCAACCAAGTCCTCCGCAAGATCCATATTGTCTTCTAAATCGAAAAAAGCCATTTCTGGCTCAACCATCCAAAATTCCGTTAAATGCTTTCGCGTCTTAGAAAGTTCAGCGCGAAAAGTAGGACCGAAGGTATAAACTTTCCCTAAAGCCATAGCAGAAGCTTCGGCATAAAGTTGACCTGATTGCGACAAGTATGCTTTGCCTAAATCGAAGTATTCCGTTTCGAACAATGTTGTAGTGCCTTCGCAAGCGTTTGGAGTAAGAATTGGGGAATCCATAAGTTTAAATCCATTCCCGTCAAAAAAATCCCGTATTGCTTTTATTACCGCAGCTCGGACTCTCATAATTGCATGTTGACGGGATGAACGCAGCCACAAATGTCTATGCTCCAAAAGAAAAGCATCTCCATGCTCCTTAGGAGTAATCGGATATTCTTTAGCAATTTGAATTATTTTCAAATCAGAAACATCAATTTCGTAACCAGTTGGTGCACGTTGATCTTCACGAACTATACCTTTTATAATAACGGAACTTTCTTGAGTAAGTTCTTTTGCATTTTCAAAAGTCTCTTCACTTACATTTGGTTTAAAAACAACGCATTGAACTACACCAGTACCATCGCGCAATTGAATGAACTGGAGCTTCCCTTTCCCAGTTTTATGGTATACCCAGCCACGCAATGTAACTTCTCGCCCAACATATCCTGAAAGATTTTCGATGTAATGATAAGTTTTATACCGAGAAATTAGGGCAACCTTAGATTCCATTACCTACCACCAAAAATCACTCCAACACCAAGCGAAAGAAAATTTTTGTTAGATTCTCCTGACACATTTCCAATAAGATTTGTAAACCAATACTTCGCTTCAACATTTAAAGTAATAATTTCAAGGTTAATGTCGATACCTGCTCCTATTCCCGCACCAATTCTACTTTCGGTTTTGGAAGTTGCAATAGGAAGTTCTTGGTTAAGTCGCACAATATCAATTGAATTGACATTATAAAAATATGATAAATTTCCCAAAATGTATGGGGAAACAGTGCTCTTAAATAGAAATAAATTAATCCCAGCAGAAATTGGAATCAAATTTTGAATTGATTTTAAAACCACGGTATCGTAGGGTTGTTGAGGAAAGTATAAAATAATTTCAGACTGCGGAAATCTATTAATGTAAATACTCCCTTGGAAATTTAGATTTTCCGACAAAGGTAAATTCAAATTGATTCCAACGAAATAACCAGTTTTTGCAGCTTCGCGAGCAATATCCCAAACTTTGTTGTTAAGATTTATTTTGTCTGAGTTATAAACATCGTTAATCCGAGAATTAGGGGTTGCTAAACCAACAGAAAAACCAACCCCAATTGGCTTAGCAAAGCTCTCATGAAAGATAAAAAAAATTGCAAATAAAAATAAAATTATAGTATTTCTCATAAGTTTAAAAAATAAAACTAAAAAAATTACGTTTTGCTTTTTTTTAGGCTTACAAAATTAATAAAAGTTTTTCACTTTATTTTAAATAAAGAAAGGTTTGTTCATGAAAACGCTTGTTTTAATTACTGTATTTCTTGCTTCTTTTGTCGGGTTTGCTCAAACATCGAGGCCAATATTACCCTTCAATTTTGGAATTTGGGTAGATTACAGCGGAAACTTTCTTTCCGAAGATTTGAAATGGTACTACCTCAGTGGAAATGCTTTTAAACAAGTTGGTTCAATAAGCAACAACAAGTTCGGTTCCGGTTTTGGATTTGGTGGGATTGTTAATTACCCAATCCTAGATAATCTTTTCATCACCGGAAGAGTAGGTTATAACTCTTTTTCTTCTAATCTAGATTATTATTATTTTGACTACAACACCTTAACTTACACAACTTTTACCGATGCAACCAAAGTCTCTTGTTCTTATCTTGAATTCACCCCAGGAGTGCAGTTTTATCCTAAATCACATGGATTTGAATATTTATATCTTCTTGGTGGTTTCGAGATTGGGTCGTACTTAAACAAAGAATTTACTAATAATCAAATAGGCCTAACTGGAGAATTCCAAAATGTTAAAACGCGTATTGCTTTTATCCTCGGGTTAGGTTATACCTTTCAAATATCCGATAACGTTTACTTATCGCCCGAGGTATCCTTTAGAATCCCTCTTACGAGGATTTACAACCAAGACATTGTAGATGCTCGTGATGTTTACAATAATGTTATTGCATACCACAATGAACAAATTAACAAATCTCAATTGCGATTAGGAATAAGCCTAACATTTTCTTTAAAACCAAAAGAAGATGAACCAATTATCCCAGAGGCTCCCGGAGAAGTTGGCTTCAAAGAAGTGCTTGCACTCGATGAAAAAGGGAATTTGGCTCCCGCAACTCAAATCAATGTTGTTGATACAAGATATCAAGAGTATTTTCCGATTGTCCCATACATTTTCTTCGAGGAAAATTCTGCTAAACCAGCAAGAAATACCCAATCTTTAATTTCAAATGCAGAAGCTGGGGCTTTCGACCCAAACAATCTGCCCATGGACGCTTTGGAAATAAATCGAAACACATTGGAGATAATTTGCTGGCGACTTAAAAATAACCCAAGGGCTGACCTAACTATTTTAGGAACTACCGATGGCTATACAATTGAGAAAAATAATAAACAACTTGCTTTCGAAAGAGCCAATTTCGTAAAAGATTATTTGGTAAAAAACTGTAACATTAACGAACAAAGAATTAACACAAGAACCTCTCAGTTCCCAAGTAAACCATCCACATCTAATGTTCCGGAAGGGGTTGCGGAAAATCGGCGAGCTGAACTTTCGAGTTCGAATCCTGCAATTTTTGAACCCTTATTAATTGAAAGTGAGAATCAAAGAATAGCGAATCCAGGGTCAATCCAGTTTGTTCCATATGCAAATGTCCAAGACTCCATAACTTTCTGGGAAATTAATATTTATCAAGGTGGAAATCTTCTTAAAAGATATAATGGCAAAGGTAAACCACAAATTTTGCATTGGAACATTAAACCAAATGAGCTAAGTGCAGGGAATATACCAGTAGATTATATACTTTTAGTTGAAACAATCAATGGCAAGAAATACAAAGCAAGCGGTTCACTCCCCACCGAGTACTTTTCCCAAACAAAGAAGAAAGCTGAAGAATTGCCGGATGTAACAATTACAAAATTTAGTCTTGTGCTATTCGATTTCGACAAAGCAGATGTTTCCGCCCAAGATCAAGACATAATCAACAAACTCGTGCTTCCTAATATCAAGTTCAACTCAACAGTTAAAATATACGGATATACTGACAAAATTGGAGACGACGATTACAATTTAAAACTTGCATCTAGGCGTGCAGCAGCTGTAGAAAAGATCATTAGAGCCAAACGAAAAGACGTTAAAATCGAAACTTATGGTATCGGCGAACGACAGCTACTCTTCGACAATGACATCCCAACTGGGCGGCACCTTTCGAGAACTGTACAAATAGTGATTGTTACTCCAAAATAGTGAAATAGTTTTAATGCAATATCTGTTTATTTCCGGACAAACAAGGGCTATTCTTTCCATATAATAAGAATAGCCCTATTATTTCAAAAAAATAAATGTTGGATGGGATTATCATTCGCTTCAGTCTCATTTGTTTAAGTTAGAATTATATGTCGATTTACTCACTTCTTTAATTGGTTATTTTTGAACCCTCATCACTGCAGTTAATGATAAAACTTAAATAATCTTTTAACTTTGTAATTCTGAAGGGTTCAAATATTAATTATTATTCATCGTTAAAAACTTTCTTTTAAGTGGTTTGTTATGGTAAAGAAAAACCTTTTGGTCGTAGAATCTCCTGCAAAAGCGAAAACAATAAACAAATATCTTGGAAAGGAATTTCATGTCGAGGCATCTGTCGGTCATGTTAAAGATTTAAATCCCCACACTTTAAGTGTTGACATAAAAAACAATTTCCAACCAGTTTATCAGATTTTAAAAAATAAAAAAGAAGTTATCCAAAAATTAAAGGAAGCCGCAAAGAAGTGTAAAGAAATTTACATCGCTACAGATCCTGATCGTGAAGGTGAAGCTATTGCTTGGCACATCGCTGAGGAAATTCGTAGTGTAAATCCCAACATAAAGCGCCTTCTGTTCAATGAGATCACGCCTAAAGGAATTAAACAAGGACTTGAAAATCCAAGAGATTTGGACGAAAATCTTTATAATTCGCAACAAGCTCGTAGAGTATTGGATAGGCTTATTGGATACAAAATTTCCCCATTTGTTTCAAACGCACTTGTTAAAAAGACAGAAAAAGCACTTTCCGCAGGCCGAGTTCAATCTGTTGCACTAAGATTGATTTGTGAGAGGGAAGAAGACATACAAAACTTCGAACCTTTTGTTTTCTGGAACATTCTGGCTGAATTCAATGTAGAAAAAGAAAGAATACCCGCAAAATTAGTCGAATTTGATGGCAAACAAATCAAAAATCCCGAAGGTTCCCAAAAACCCGAAAGAAACGAAACGTTAGAAGAATTCAAGAAGAAAGTGTCCAAATTCCTCTACATCAAAACTCAAGCAGAGGCAGAAGCTTTAATTGAAAGAATCAAGCAAATCAATGATTTCAAAGTTTCCAAGGTTACCCAAAAACGTGTTAAAAAATCACCCAAGCCACCCTTTATTACTTCAACTTTACAACAAGAAGCAGCAAGAAAGTTTGGCTTTTCAAACAAATTGACAATGCAACTTGCGCAGCGATTGTACGAAGGTATTTCTCTTGGAAGTGAAGGGAACATTGGTTTAATAACCTACATGCGTACAGATTCCGTACGAGTGAGTAATGATGCTGTTAATTCTGCCAGAGAATTTATTCAACTTAAATTTGGAGAAAAGTATTTACCAAAAGAACCTGTTATTTACCAGAGCAAAAGTACTAATGTTCAAGATGCACACGAAGCAATTCGACCCACGGACATTACCCGGACCCCGGAAAGTTTGAAAGGATTGTTGGAAAGGAACTTGTATTTACTCTATGAATTGATTTATAATAGGTTCATAACATCTCAAATGGTACCTGCTGAATTTGACCAAACAACAATAGAAATAAAGGGAGGTGAGTTTGTCTTCCGAGCAAGCGGAAGAGTACTTGTTTTCGATGGTTATCTTTCGATATATCTTGAAGAAGACCCCAGCGACGAGGAAAATGAAAATGAAAAAACTTCATTACCAAAGGTCGAAGAAAAGCAGGAGTTAAAACTAAAGAAAATACATGCAAAAGAATCACAAACACAACCACCACCTCAATATAATCAAGCCAGCCTTATTAAAGAACTGGAAGAAAAAGGAATAGGAAGACCAAGTACATATGCAACGATTGTTTCTACCTTGCTTGAAAGAAAATACATAGTCTTGAAGAATAAGACATTTGTACCAACTGAATTGGGGCGAGAGGTTAACCAAACTTTAGTAAAGAATTTTTCGGATTTTTTCAATGTTGAATTTACAGCAAAAATGGAAGAGGAACTCGATACAATTGCCGAGGGAACAACAAATTACGGGGCAGTTGTTAGCAAATATTACAAACCATTGACTCAACTTTTAGAAAAAGCAAATAAGGAACTGAATGTAAATGGAATAATTTGCGATGTTTGTGGAGCTCCAATGACTGTGCGTGTAAGCAAATTCGGTAGATTTCTTGGCTGTACAAATTATCCACAGTGCAAAAACACAAAACCTTTGTACGAAGTAGTTGAAAAGAAATATGAACCACAAATCGCCGAAGGTGTCTTTTGTGATAATTGTGGAAAGCCAATGGTAATTCGAAAAAGCAAAAATGGAGAATTTTTTGGCTGCATCGATTACCCAAATTGCAAAGGTACCAAACCTATTACACAAAGTAAAAACTTGAGAACGAAATTTAAAGCTATAACCGCAGATAATGAACTTTGCCCTAAATGTGGAAGTAAAATGGTCTTGCGCCGAGGACCCAAAGGTTACTTTTTAGCTTGTTCAACCTATCCAAAGTGTAAAGGAAGTAAAAAAGTAACAAAAGAAGAAGCAGAAAAGATTATCAGAATTAAAGAAAATAACCAATAGTGCCCCGATAAAATCTAATTTACCATCTTAGCTCTTTGCCTTCGGTTGGAATTCAAAATAGTAGGAAGGGACGAATTCCTCTGGTGGAACAAATTTTCCCTCGAAATAGAATTCCCAACCTAATTTTGCAATATCCGAAGCCAATAAATAATTGCATTCCCGAATTTGTTTCCCCCGATGAATCATTTCTGCACCAATTCCGGCAACAACATCATTATTCAAGATGTTATTTAACAAGAGATCTAAATTAAGTAAGCTTACTTCTTCCAAAGGGTTCGCGTCGGAATCAAACATTTGAACAAAAAACAAATCCTTGTGGGAATGAACAAGTGAAACTATCCTTTCACCAAGTCCTTTTCCAATGCTTTTGCATTTAAAAGCAATTGCTTGAAGAGTAGGAACTGGAAGCAATTTAATATTATTATCGAAGCAAAATCCTTTTGCAAAAGCAGCGCCAATTCTTAACCCAGTAAATGAGCCAGGGCCAGAAGAAATAGCAATTGCGGAAAGTTCATTAGTATCCATTTGTAGATCTTGAAAGGCACGGCGAACAAACTCTGCCAAAAACTGGTCGTGCGAATTGGGCATTGAAATTGTATATTCAACCAAAAGATCACTATTGTTGGAAATAGCTATAGAGCAAATTTTAGAAGAGCTTTCGATAGACAAAATTAAACCCTCTTTCATTAAACAACTCCTTCAATTGTTTTCTTAAATCGCCAAATTGCCTCGAGCACTTCATTAAACGAATTTACCTTTGCTTTAATATAGAGTTTATTTTTATGTTGAATTAACTTGGCATCTTCGAAAGTTAATGGAAATTCTGAAATAGTAGGTAATAAGATATTGTAAAATTCTTTATTGGTCTCATCGGGAAACTCAATGGTTAGAATATTGGAGCGAAAAACTATTTTTTGAATTCCTGTGTCGAGTGCTTTAATCCTTAAAGAAACAATTTTCAAAAGATTTTCAACTTCCTTGGGCAAAGGACCAAATTTGTCAACTAATTCAGTCCGAAGCAAATTCAACTGTTCATTGGTTCGGACATTGTATAAATCCTTGTAGTATTTAAATCTTTCATACTCATTTTTAATATATTCTGAAGGAATAAAAGAGTCGAATTCAACTTCAATTTGTAATTCATTATTTTCAAGGAACTTTTTGGTATCATCAATCTGCTGGTCAAGAAATAAATGTTTAAACTCCGTGGATTTCAGCTCTTTTATTGCTTCGTCTAAAATCTTTTGATACATTTCGAAACCAATTTCATTGATAAATCCACTTTGCTCATACCCGAAAATATCACCAGCACCACGAATTTCCAAATCGCGTAGAGCAAGTTTCAAACCGCTACCCAGGTCTGTGTATTCTTCCAAAGCCTGAAGCCTTTGCAAGGCTTTCTTGGGAAGTGTACCAAGGGGAGGAATAATTAAATAGCAGAAAGCTTGGATATTTGTCCTACCTACCCTACCACGTAATTGATAAAGCTCGGCAAGTCCAAAGTTTTGCGCATTATAAATTAATATGGTATTTGCTCTTGGTATATCAAGGCCAGATTCAATAATTTTCGTAGTAAGCAAAACATTGTACTTACCAAAGACAAAATCGGACATTACTTTTTCCAGCTCATTATTTTGGATTTGACCATGAACAACAGCAATTTTCAGGTTAGGAATCATTTTTAACAATCTTTGAAAAACTAATTCGATATGAGATATTTTATCTACAACAAAAAATACTTGCCCATCACGAGAAATTTCTCGAACAATAGCCTTTCTGATAATATCTTCTTCCCAATAAATTATTTCAGTATATATAGGTAATCGGTTTTCTGGTGGTGTTTCCATAATACTCATATCTCGTACACCCAGAACAGAAAAGTTAAGAGTACGAGGAATAGGTGTGGCAGTCATTGTAATTGTATCAACATTGATTTTCAATTTCCGAAGTTTTTCTTTTGCCGCGACACCAAAGCGATGTTCTTCGTCGATAATCAACAAACCTAAATCTTTAAATTTTACATCGTTCCCCAAAATTCTGTGAGTACCAATAATGATATCAATTTGTCCATTTGCAAGTTTTTCTAGAATCTCATCGGCCTGTTTTTTTGTTTTAAATCTTGACAAGGATTCAATAATAACAGGATAATTTTTTAGCCTTTCTTTAAAAGTAACCTCGTGCTGGCTAGCAAGAATTGTTGTCGGGACAAGTACAGCTACTTGCTTCCCTGCTTGAACAGCTTTGAATGCAGCGCGAATAGAAACCTCGGTTTTACCAAAACCGACATCTCCACAAATTAGCCTATCCATAGGAATCTCCGATTCCATATCTCTTTTTACATCTTCTGTAGCTTTTGCTTGGTCGATAGTATCCTCGTAAACAAAAGAAGCCTCGAACTCCTTTTGCCAAATAGTATCTGCAGGAAAAGCATATCCTTTTTGAAGTTTTCTTTCGGAATAAAGTTTAATTAATTCATGTGCGTCTCGTTTCAGTTTCTCTTTTATTCTTTGCTTTTTTCGTTCCCATTCATTTGTTCCTAGTTTGCTTAACTTCGGTACTACTCCTTCTTCGGCTCTGTATTTTTGTAGCTTATGCAAAAAATTCAAGTTGAGATACACAATATCTTCATCAGCAAAAATTAAACGGACACAATCTTGAACGCTTTCACCAAATTTGACCTTTTGCAAGCCATCAAATTTGGCAATTCCTTTGTCAACGTGAACAACATAATCTCCAATATTCAGTTCACTTAATTCTTTAAAACTTAAGCCTTTGCCTTTGACAGTCGATACTCTTGCTCTTTCTCTACCAAAAATCTGATGCTCAACAAAAAAAGCCAAAGCAACATTTTCTAAAATAAATCCCTCGCTCAAAGTTTTTTCGAGCCATAAACAATCGGAGACAATCTTTTCTGGCTCGAAAATCGTTTCGTAACTATCTAAATTTTCTTCGTATTCCAATTGAATTGCATTACTGATAATATCCCTCAATCGATCCGAAAGCAGCTTTCCGTCGGAAGCAAAGCAGATCCTAAATCCCTGATTATAGAATTTTAATAAATCCTTAGTGAAATTTTTGATGGATGTTAAATTTGAATGGAGGGATAGAGTATTTAATTCCAAATTGTTATGAAAAATTGAATTTATTAAAAGTGTTTGTTGATCAAAATCAAGTTTAATATCACTATAAGAATTCAAAATCAACTCTTTGTTGTCAATTATGAATAAATCATCATTTTTAAAATACTCATCTAAAGTTGTGGTCTCCTTTTGATGTTGAAACAAAGTGGTAATAATTTCAATTTTATCAAGTTTCTCTTTACTTCTATGAGTTTCGATTTCAAAAAATCTAATTGATTCAATTTCATCGCCAAAAAACTCTACTCGAATTGGATTATCTAAGCCCAACGGAAAAACATCTACTATTGCTCCACGAACAGCAATATCACCTTGTACTTCGACAAAATCCTTCCTTTCGAAACCTTTCAAAACAAGTGTATGGATAAAAGATTCGTATGGATATTGCATACCGACAGCAAGTTCCAGTCGTTCCTCGTTAAAACTATAAGGTTTTGGTACATCATAATTCAATATCTCTGGAGTTAATAATAGAATTGAATCTTGGCAATTAGAAAATTGCAACAATTTTTCGTAAATATTTAGTTCCAATTTTAAGTTAGGAATTTGTCGAAATTTAGAAACAGAAAAAGTAGTAATGGGAAAAACGTTTTTGAGCCCAAAAAACGAATGCAAGTCTAAGACATACTTACTAAGCATATCCTCGTTCGGGAGTAGAATGATAAATCGTCTATTGGGAATTTCTTTTCGAAGCAAATAAATTAAAAAAGATTTAGATGAACCATTAAGGTAACGAATCCCAAAAGTTGAACCGCATTCGCAATGTCTTACAATATCTTTTAGATTAAAAGATTTTGAGACTAAGTTAAGAATATCTTGACTAATGAACCTTCTTTCCACAAAATTTGCTAGAGCAATTAATCAAAACTCAAGAAAATAAAAAAATAATTCACTTCCAAGTTCACAAGAAAAAAAATCAATTTTGAATATATGACTGAAAAATATTAATAAAATAATTTTCTTCCTGTTTCAACAATTTAGTATAGAATTCAATCCCTTCATTTTTCTCCTCCCTTTTAATTATACTCGACATCTTGTAAATAAGCGGAACCAAATCCATTTTGCTATATGGAAGAAAAACCTTGACATATCTGGTTTCCATTTCCATAACTTCCTGCATTTTATTTAAAAGAGAATTGATATTTATTCCTCTATGGGCAGAGACTAAAATAGAAGTTGGATATTCTTTTTGTAAGTTTCTAATATATTCCTTATCTACAATCAGGTCTATCTTGTTCAACACAAGAATTATTGGTTTTTTATCGACATTCATTACTTCCAATGTTTCATTTACGACATTAATTTGTTCTGCAAGGTTTACATTGCTTGCATCGGCAACGTGAACTAAAACATCGGCATATTGAACCTCAGTCAATGTACTCCGAAACGAGGCAATTAGATGAGCAGGTAATTTTCGAATAAACCCAACAGTGTCCGAAAGTAGAGCAATTTTTCCTGATGGTAAGTAAAAAGCTTTAGTGGTTGTATCCAAAGTAGCAAAAAGTTTGTCTTCGATTAAAACGTCTGCTTTAGTCAATTCCTTCATAATAGTTGACTTACCAGCATTGGTATAACCGACGAGGGCAAACTTGAAAAAACTTGTTCTTTGTTTTCTTTCAATTTCTTTATGTTTCGAAATATCGGTTAACTTCTTTTGTAGTCTTTGAATACGAGCTTTAACCAGCCTTCGGTCGCTTTCTATTTGTTTTTCCCCGGGACCACGAGTTCCAATGCCACCGTATTGCTTAGAGAGATGTGTCCACATCTTTGTTAATCTAGGTAAAAGATAATTTAATTGAGCAAGTTCGACTTGTGTCTTTGCTTCGAGAGTTCGGGCATGTTGGGCGAATATAGCAAGTATTAGCGTGGTCCTATCGATTACTTTAATTTGTAATTCATTTTCGAGGTTTTTTGTTTGGACAGGTGTTAAATCTTCGTCGAAGACTACAAGGTTAATTTTTTTCTCTTGGATAATGGTTTTTAGCTCAAGAACTTTACCCTTACCAATAGCTGTGGCTGGGTTAAACGAGAGCACTTCTTGATAAACTGAATCAACAACTTCACCCCCGGCAGTTTTAACCAGAGAGGCAAGTTCTTCAAGATGTTCTACGATTATTTCCCTTTGAGTACCCTTTTTCTGAATCGCAACTAATAATGTTTTTTCTGGTAAAACTTCGTTTTCAACCATCAAAAAATTGTTTACAATAATAAAATAAAACGATTTCAATCTAAAAAAATTATTAATTTGCATCACGTTAAACTTTTGAGTTTAATATATGATTTCCTTTAAACTTGATGAAATACACGAACAAATTCGAGACACTATTAGGAAGTTTGCAATAGAGGAAATTGCTCCAACGGTTATCGAAAGAGATATTAATTGCGAGTTTCCACGAGATGTATTAAAAAAACTTGGAGAACTAGGTTTTCTTGGAATGATGGTGTCACCTGAATGGGGAGGAAGCGGTC
Organism: uncultured Hyphomicrobiales bacterium; assembly: GCA_964524325.1. Classification (GTDB taxonomy): domain Bacteria; phylum Bacteroidota; class Ignavibacteria; order Kapaibacteriales; family UBA2268; genus Naka2016. The sequence goes on along the minus strand of CAZGCT010000008.1, from coordinate 17,940 downwards.
TCGATACCATCAGTTATGTAATTGCGATGGAAGAGATTTCCAAAGTCGATGCATCTGTTGGAGTTATTTTTTCGGTTCATAACTCTCTTGTTAATTGGATATTCGATAAGTATGGCTCAGACTATCTTAAAGAGAAGTATCTAAAACAACTTGCAACCGGCGAATTAATTGGAGCTTATTGTTTAAGCGAACCTGAAGCCGGAAGCGATGCTACCCAAATTAAAACCTCTGCAGTTAAGAAAGGCAATGCTTGGGTGTTGAATGGAACAAAAAATTGGATTACGACCGGGCAAAATGCTGATATTTACGTTGTTTTTGCTAATACTTCTCCTGATTTAGGTTACAAGGGGATAACTTGTTTCGCGGTGGAAAAAGGTACACCTGGTTTTGAGCCTGGAAAAAAGGAAGATAAAATGGGGCTTCATTCGAGCGACACAACAAGCATTGGAATGATGAATGCCGAAGTACCAGAAGAAAATGTTATTGGAAAAGTGGGAGAAGGATTTTATATAGCAATGCGCGGATTGAACGGAGGTAGAATTGGAATTGCTGCACAAGCACTTGGAATTGCTCAAGGAGCTTTTGAAGCTTCAATTAAATTTGCGAAAGAAAGAAAAGCATTTGGAAAACCAATCATCGAGCATCAATTAATCCAAGCAAAATTAGCACAGATGTCCATGAAAATTAATGCTGCAAGGCTTTTGGTATACAAAGCAGCATGGATGCGGGACAATGGTTACGATCATATCCAAGAGTCATCGGAAGCTAAATTATTTGCCACAACTATTGCAAATGAAGTCACTCGCGAAGCAGTTCAAATACATGGAGGGTATGGGTATGTTCGTGAATATCATGTCGAAAGAATGATGCGCGACGCAAAAGTCACAGAGATTTACGAAGGAACCTCGGAAATTCAGCATTTGGTTATAGCAAGAGAGCTATTGAAAAAGTGGTGAAAATTACAATTTTTTGAAATTTTTTCGACTATTATTATGGGTAATGTCTATTATTAGCCATTTGAAACAAGGTGAAAGCTTATCAAAAATTAAAAACAATTGATTTTACTATACTTACTAAAACATCATTTGTTTGGCATAATTTTTAAATTAATATTTTTGAATAAAGGTGAACATATGGCAAAAAAAGACGAACAAGAAATTAACGATAGTGAAAATCTTCAGTCGCAGACAACTAAAGAAGGTAAAACTACTGGAAGTCTTGGGTTGATTCCTATTCTTGGTATCGTTTTTGGTTCATTGCTAATTTTAATCATAGCAACAAGATTTATGTTCCTACCTTACATCGTCGAAAATCTCGGTGGTGAGAAAAAGAAAGCAGAAGAAAAACCCAAAGAAGAAGTTAAAATTGACAAAAAGTTGATGAAATATATTGAAACTGGGCGCATTACAACAAATCCTTTAAATTCAGACCAATTTGTTGTTGTAAACCTTGCATTGAAATTCTCCGCACGTGATGAAAAAACGATGAAAGAAATTTTTGGCGAAGGCGGTGGCGAAGGTGGTGTTATCTTGCCACCAGAAATTATGGCACCGATGCGAAGCAAAATCAATCAAGTCTTGGGTTCTTTGACTGTTGCAGAGTTACAGCAAAGAAGAAACAATCTTGCCCAAGAGTTCAAGGATAGCTTAAAAATAATTTTTTCGACTCATCATTTAATTTTGAACGAAGTTTTTTTACAAGAGTTTATTATTCAATAAATCAAAGAATATGAGCGAAGTTCTGTCCCAATCGGAAATAGATAATCTGTTGAAAGAAATGTCGACAGGGTCGCTCGACGTAGACGATTTCCTAAGTGAGCGACTTAAACGAGCAGAAATTTCAAATTATGATTTTCGTCGACCAAATAGAATCTCGAAGTCTCAGGTTAGGACATTACAAAGCATTCATGAAAATTTCGCCGAAGTTTTTGGTTATTACCTTGTTTCGAGGTTGCAAACCGTCGTTTCAATTTCTGTTACTTCCGTCGACCAATTGTTTTACTCGGAATATATTCTTTCTGTTTCGAATCCCAGTTGCCTTTATGTTTTTGATATAGTTGGAACAGACGGTTCGGGAATTTTGGAAATAAGTCCGCAACTTGCTTTGGTTTTAGTCGAAAGATTGCTCGGAGGAAGTGGAGACACCCAACCCAAACCCAGACCTATTACACCTATCGAACAAGCAGTAATAAGAGGAGTTATCGAACATTCACTATTCGATTTACAAAATGCATGGCTTTCTATTGCCGAACTTTCATTTAAATATCAACGGCTCGAAATGGAAGCAGACTTTGTGCAAATTGCACCATCCTCGGAAATTGTCATTGTCGTTTCCTTCGATGTAAATATTGGGTTGCATACATACCTAATGAACCTTTGTTTCCCAACTTTTGCCTTAGAAGAAGTCTTGACAAAACTAACTCGTCAACAAGTGACAGTAGGAACTGTTAAGATGACAACTGAAAAAGTTCGAGAAAACATAGAATCCATTAAAAAGCACCTTTCAAAAACATATCTTACAGTAACCGCAGAACTTGGGAAAACTTCTATTTCAGTGAAAGAACTTCTCGAACTTAAAGTTGGGGATATTATAAGGCTAAAGAATAAAATAACAGATGAGATTATCATTACAATAGCAGGAAAGAAAAAATTAGCAGGGCGCCCAGGAACGGTCGACGGGAAGAAAGCTGTTAAAATACTTCGTCCATTACGGGAGGAGGATCTAGTTGAGGAAGATTTGTTGTACAAAGAGGAGGATTAACTATGTCTCTGACCCAAGAAGAAATAGATGCTTTAATTAGCAGTGGTGGGTTACCACAAGAGGACACAAAAGTGGAAAAAGAACCCCTTGAAGGTGCTACTTTGCCAACAAGTAAGGCAAAACACATTCCTGGAGAAACTATTTATTCTCCTTTAGAACCTAAATTGGAAATGCTTTACGATCTGCAACTCCCAGTTTCAATTGAACTTGGTCGAACCAATATGCTAATTAGGGATATTCTATATTTAGGTCGTGGCTCGGTTATTGAGTTCGACAAGTTGGTTAGCGAACCAGTTGATGTTCTTGTAAATGGGAAAAAGATTGCTGAGGGAGAGGTAGTAGTTATCGACAAACATTTTGGAATTAGAATAACAACTTTAGTCGACCCAACTGAAAGACTAAAGACAATCAAGAGATAGCGATGCAAAACCCCGAACTAATACAATCACTAATAGTTATAGGTGGTTTCCTAGTTGCTGTATTTATGCTTTCCTTCTTTTTAAAACGAATAGTAATAAGCAAAAAAATACAACAGCTTGGGCTGGATTTCAAAATTGTAACAAAATTACCATTATCTAACAAATCTTTTCTTTATATAGTTCAAATTGGAAATCATTACTTACTTGTTGGTGCAAGCGATAACCACATATCTGCAATTGCAGATTTAACTAAAGCATTTAATTCACTTAATTCTCGACTTGTCAAATCTTCGAACAACCCTCACCACAACGAAATTTCTTCTGGATTGAGCACAACGGACTTTTCTTTCAGAAATTTTTTGAAAGAAACCTTCCGAAAATCAAAAAATTAATTAACACTTTATTAAGCGTAAACAACTTAATAATGTATTACTAGAATATTATTATTAGAGGGAATTATCTTAATGCATACTCAATTAAAATAAATCTCTTGATTCCTCTTTGCAAGTCTAAATTACCCAACAAATCCCTATAAGCCACTCCAATTTTCATATTTGAAGAAACTAAAAAATCAACAGAAAAATTAAGAAACCCTTTATTTTTCAAACCTCCGGTTGTTCTTTCATCATAACATATACTGAATTCTAAGTTGGTACGAGCAATCTTAAAAAATTGTTGGCTTAACCCAGAATAAATTAGTAAAGAATTGTTTGAATCTTCGATCTCAAATGAATAATTTAAACCAAAATGGATATCAAAAATTCCAATAAAATTGCTGAATGCTTTGCTACCAACTAAAATTATTCCCGGAGCCCAGTTTTCTAATGGATAATACCTATTTGGTTTTGAAGCAAAATTGCTTGAAGCTAACCCAACAGCAACCGCAGGAAAGCCTACTGATTCTTCAACGATTCTATACTTAAAGTAGAGTGCTAAGTACTTTAAATGAAAATTGTCGATATCATGTAAAAGAGTCGAAAAGGTAACCATTGTGTTTTGGAATGGGCATAAATTAAGCGAAAATCTTAAGGCACCTAAACTAAAAAAATCAGTTCTGAGTGTTGTAGTTCCCTTATTGTATAACCCAGCATTTGGTAATTCAACTAAACAGGAATTTTCTTTTTCCAATTGGGTAAAAGCAAAATAGGGATTGAGAATAAAAAGGGATAAGATTAAAGTTAAAATTAAAAATTTAAAATTGATTTCAGTTTCTTTTATTGGAATCATAGCCTTGGATATTTGGAGCGTTAGGTTTTAGATCTGAAATAGTAATTTCTACCCGACGATTTTTCGCTTTGCCTTCGGGAGTCGAATTATCTGCAATTGGACGTTGGTCGGCAAAACCACGCACCACTATTGAGTACTCGGGAACACCTTTACCAATAAGCAAGTAGGAAACATTAACCGCACGAGCAACAGACAAATGCCAATTAGAAGGATAGGTAAAATTGCTAATAGGATCACTATCAGTGTGACCATCTACAGCAACTTCCTGGTCTTTTGCTAGCCCTTGCAAAGTAGTTGCAAGCTTGGATAAGACATCTTTCCCGGAGGGTTCAACTTCTGCTTTGCCTGATTTGAACAACAACTTTTCGGGTAGGGTAACAACAATGGTAGAACCTTTTGTCTCGACCGAAATTTCGCCCTTTTTCAAGTAATCTTGGAATGTCCTTATTAAATCTGATTCTATCTCTTTTAAATTTCGTCTATCGGGAAATGAAAAAATGGGCTCTGGAATACCTTTTCGTACCCCGGAGAACGGATCTAAACCGGTACCATGAACATCTTGACCTTTTTGAGGTTTAAAGAAATCTGCAAAAGCCTTTGCAAATTCTTTGTATCTCTCTTCATCAACTCGCGCACTAACATAAAGTATCACAAACAACCCAAGCAGAAGAGTAATAAGGTCTGCATAAGTAATCAAATACCTATCGGGACTTGTACGGCCACTTTCTTCATCCTTATTATTTTTATTATTAAAAACCATAAACTATTTGAGTATGCAAAATTTACCTATAAAAATTTTTCCTTTACCAGCTATTAGCAAAGCAAAATACATACCATTTGGATAATTCCGAATATCTAATGAATATGAAAATTTCTGCAATCCACGAAACTCTTGATTCAAAACTGTATTTCCTAATTGGTCAAAAATTTGAATTACCATTTGATCTGTGTCGACTTCTGGAATGGAGAAATAAACAAAATCTTTGGCAGGCGAGGGATTAATGGTTAGTTCGCCACTGTTTTGCAAATGAGTTAATTTTTTGATTTCTTCAAAGTTAAGTATCAAATCGAAGCCAGCAATTTTGTAGATATTGCCCTGGTAGTCTGTAATCCAAAAGTTTTTATCACGAGGGTCGAATTCAACTCCTCTTGCATTAATGAAACCAGTTGGGGATTGCAAAGGCATTCTTTCTATTTCTTGGGAAAGATTATCTTTTGCCATTTTGACTATTACAGCTTCGGTCAAAGAACCTGCATTGGGGAAAAATGTTCCAACTTGGTATACATATTTCTCTCTGTCGTATGCCAAGCCTCTTGGTCCATATGTTTTAGAGTATGGATTTTGAAATGTTTTTTCAACAGAACCATTAATTGGATTAACAATCATCAGAACCTGCTTCCCAAATTCATCTTTTTTGTCGCGGTCACCTACTAATAATTTTTCATCAAATATTTCAATTCCAATTGGGTATACATTTGCTGGGCTTTGAAATTGACGCAAAAGATTCCCGTTCGTATCAACAACAATAATAAATCCTCCATTACCAGCTGTGCTATTCATTCTATGAATATAAAAAATGGCGTTATCTCTATCGAAAGCAATGTCTGTAAAAAGGCTATCGCCGGGAAGTTTAATACTTTTTACTCTAGTTAAAGTATTTGCATCCAGTTTGGTCAGCTGGTTTGAACCAAAACTTGTAACCCATAAACCATTTTTTCCATCAAAAGCAATTCCATAAGGAATGAAATTAACACTTGTTGTTTGAAGAATGGAACCTTTTTCGGCAATTGAAATTGTGAAAGTGCTGGAAATTTTGATTTGATTTGGATTGACTTGGGACGATATTCGTATTCGAGCAAGTTCAGTTGAAATATTTGGGACTTTCCAAAAAAATGGCGAATTAGAAACATTTTCGGCAATTGTTTTCCAATCCATACCGTCATTGGCAGAAAATTCTATCTTTACTGGGGGCCTAAAACCATACCAAGAAATAACCTGTTGGGTTGTGCTTGTGAAAATTTCACCACCAATTGGAGAAGTAATTTCAAAATTAGTTATTGGGTCGATTGAAACATCTGCTTCCCAAATTCCTCGACCATGCGTAGCAGCTCGCAAGGGAATAGTTTGTTTGGTTAATTGATACTTTGAAAATTTCAAATCGGTAATAGGACTACGTGGTAAATTTTCTCCAAAAGGAAACCAATTTGAACCACCATCGTATGTACAAAAAACACCTATATCTGTACCAACAAAAATAATGTCATCGTTAAATGGATGAACAGCAATAGAATTAACAGGAATATCTGGCAAGGATTTGCCTATATCGTTCCAGTTTTTACCAAAGTTTGTTGTTTTAAAAATATGAGCTGTATAGAATCCAGAAAAACTAACAAAAGCAGTTCCTTGATTCTGAAATGAAAAAGCTAAATCGGTTACCCAACGATTTACAAGTCCATTTTCAGATACAACTGTCCATCTCTCCCCACCATCTGTTGTGATAATAACATCCCCACCACTTGTACCAGCCAATATTATTTCAGAATTTAGTGGAGAAACTTCAATAGCAGTGAATCTACCATTTATTTTTGGTGTAGGTAAGGGATCCCAACTCGAGCCACCACTATAAGTAGCATATAGTTTATCCCTACCATAGTACAAAATATAATTTATTTGAGGATCTATTGTAAGAGGAGGATCCCAAACACTTGCCGTGAAATCAATGCCTTTGTCGATATAGGAAAAAGAACCAGTTCTTAAGTCAATTTTAAAGGGTTTTATTACACCACCAGGAGTGGATTGGCCATAAATAATATTTGGATTTACATAATCGACAACAGTTCGAAAACCATCCCCTCCGGCCACGAAATTCCAATCGTCGGGAGAGAAATTTCCAAGTGTCCCATTATCTTGTGTCCCACCAAAATTAACATTAGGTTTAGTATGGTCGATATCGAAACCATAAAATTGGGTAACTTGTAAATTATTGTTTTTGGGTCGAAAGTTAATTCCAGCATCAGTTGAAAGATAAACTCCACCATCGTTACCAATCATAACAATATTAGGATTAATCGGATTAAATGCAGCACAATGTTGGTCAACGTGCACATTACCACCAGAATACCCGTTTGTAACGTTTGTAAAGTTTTTCCCATCTGATGAGCGAAAAATATCTATTCCCCCAGCAAGAACAATGTTGGGATTTGTAGGATGTACTTCTATAAAATTGTTGTAAAAACCTTGCCCACGAAAGAATTCAGAAGAACCTCGGAAAACAAGCGACCAGCTTTCTCCCTTATTTGTTGACCGATAAATTAATCCTTGGGACGCGACGTCCAACAAAGCATATACAATATCGGGATGTGAAGGAGCAAATTGAACAGAAATTCTACCCACACCCGATTCGAACCCATTACTTCTACGGACCCAAGTCTTACCAAGATCAGATGTAAAATAAACACCGTCGCCGTTAACACCGATTAAGCATTCATCGGGGTTTTGTAGGTTTATCGAAACATCAGTCACGTTTTTGTCTAAATACCGATTCCAAGTCTTTCCTCCATCAGTAGAAACATAAAATCCAGGTTTCCTAATTGTAGCTCCAGCAACGATTAAGTTTGAGTTTTTTGGATGAACATAAACTTTTGAAAATGCACCAACATCGGATAAACCAAGTAGTTTCCATGTTTTACCCCCATCAGTTGATTTGTATAATCCGTTCCCAAGGTAGATTACACCCCCACCAATCACAGATTCTCCAGTACCTGCAAAAAGTATGTTGGGGTTGTTAACATCAATAGCAATTGAACCGAAAGCAATTCCATTTTCAAAGTCAAAAATAGGTTCCCAATAATCACCGAAATTCGATGAAAACCAAATACCACCAGAAGCCGCAGCAGCATAAACCCAACCACTATTTTGAGGATGGAAAACTATGGATTTTATCCTTCCGCCAATGTCGAAAGGGCCTATGGGTTTCCATGTTGGTTGATCGGTCAAAAATTGATTGGCTTTAAGATTTCGACTGAGCATTTCCATTTGCTGGAATGCTTTTTGACGAGCAAAATCGGGGATTTCCACAAAAGGATAAGATCGTTGTTTATTAAACTCCAACGCTCTTCGCGCTGGGTCATCGAAATCTTCGACAAATTCATTTGACCCAAAGAGAATTATTGGGCAGAACATCACAAAAATCAATAAAATTTTCATATGTTTACTTTTTAAATATCAAGTAATTTAATAAAAAATCGAAAAAAAATTTTCTTCTATTTTTCAGATTTAATTCTCTTTTTTAAAAATTTAGGAAACAACATTCCTGTTGTAGTTTTATAATTTAGGTACTCTTCTTTAAAATAATCCTCCAAAAGTGCTTCCTCATTTGGTATTCTATGATAAAGGAAAACGAATAAACCACCAATCCAAACAAAAGCCACAAGAATATTCGAAAGGGCAAAAGTAACTCCTACGTGTAAAAAAACAAACCCAGTGTAAATAGGATGGCGTATATACCTGTAAATACCATCCTTAACAAGTTCATGGTCGTTTCTCAAATTTAATGTTGCGGAATAAACTTTTTTGATTTTCAACAAAGTCAGCGAAATAAACAATGTCCCGAGGTAACCGAGAACAACACCAGTTGTTCGCAAAAAGTCTGGAATTGAATAAAAAAAAACATGTATAAAACTACTTTTAAAAACTATTGCTAATAAAATCATTGCCTCTAAAACCATAAGAACAAGAAGATAAATCGAGTCTTTTTTGAAAGCTAACCTGAATTTATCGGGTAGTGCAACACTTGCATTTCGAGGAGTAAAAAGTTTCACAAAGGCAACTGTTAACAAATACATAAAATACATAATTCCAACATTAAGGGTATAATTTGCCATACACTTTGTATAAAATTGATCAATTGAGACATTTCTTAACAAGAAAAATACAAATTTATTCAATCTTAATTCGTCTAAAAGTTTGTTTAACTATAAATTACTTATTGTTTAGAATGAAGAAAATAATACTAATTAGTTCAGCTATTAATGAGAAAAGAATAGCAATTGCCGAAGATAGTAAATTAGCTGAGTACTTTGTCGAAATACCAGACAAGGAAAAATTTGTTGGTAATATTTATATTGGAAGAATAACTAGAATCCTTCCGAGTTTAAATGCTGCATTTGTAGACATTGGACTTAAACAAAATGCTTTCTTACATTTTTCAGATGTAGATGAACGATTTCGGCAAATAATATGGGATGAAGATCCCGAAGACCCCGCAAACACAGACAATAATTCGAGCATTATTAACGAAATCGATGCCCTTATTGAAAATTTAGATTCCAACAATGGAAAGTATAACCATAAAAAAACCACAAACAAGAAAAAAAACGAAAGTACCGTCCTAAATTTGAATTCAAGACTCGATATAAAAGAAAACCAGCTTCTTCCAGTACAAGTAGTTAGGGAAGCCTTTGCTAACAAAGGGGTTAAAGTTACAACTAGGATCTCTATTCCCGGGCGTTATTTGGTTTTAGTTCCTGATTTTAAAATCATAGGAATTTCAAGAAAGATAAACTCACCACAAGAAAGAAAAAGGCTACGCGGAATTGTAGCAAAAATCACAAACAAAGAATTTGGTTGTATTATTAGAACAGCGGCAGTAGGAAAAGATGTAGAGGATTTTGAAACTGATTGGGAAAAGCTAAAGGTTACTTGGGAAAAAATTCAGAGTAAAATTTCTAAAGCAAAAGAACCAACCCTACTTTATAAGGATATGGAACTTACTACAAGCATTATCCGAGATTTATTTCGCAACGACGTAACAAAAGTAATCGTAGACTCTAAGAAATTATATAAAGAAATTATTGAATATCTCGAAGACTACTCTCCAGAATTTCTTGAACGTGTTGAATACTACAAAAGCAAAACACCACTTTTCGATTATTTTCAAGTTGAAAAAGATGTTGAACAAACAAAGCAAAGGAAGGTGCCCCTGCCAAGTGGGGGTTCAATAATAATCGACCAAACCGAAGCAATGTTTATCATTGACGTAAATTCTGGAAAACTTGTTAGTGAAGCTACTCAAGAAATCAATGCTTTCAAAACAAACATGGAAGCAGTCAGCGAGATTGCACGCCAAATTCGTTTGCGTGACCTTGCAGGTATTATTATCGTTGATTTTATTGACATGCACGATCCCATAAATAGAAAAAAAATATACCTTGCAATGCGAAGAGCTATGAAGAAAGACCGAGCCAAGGCAGTCGTTTTCCCTCTAACTGAATTATCGCTGATGCAAATTACTCGCCAAAGAATAAATTTGAACATATCAGAAAAGATAACCGAAATTTGTCCCTTGTGCAAAGGGCTTGGAAGAATACCAACAAAAGCAGAGGTTCTTACAAAGATAGATCGTTGGTTGAAGAATTTTAAATTGAAAGCAAAGGAATTCAGATTACGCCTTTACGTCAACCCGCACATAGCTGAGTATTTGACCGAAGGTAACATCTCGAAGCTTACAAAACTTATGTTGAAATATTTCGTTAGGATTAAATTAGTTATCGACGATAGTTTGCAAATCGACCAGTTCCGATTTGAATCGATTAAACAAGGGAAAGATATTACAAAAGAATTTTTGGAAATGTATTATGACGATGGCACAAGCTAAGAACATTACAATTCTCGGTTCCACTGGGTCTATTGGAGTACAAACTTTACAAGTGATCGAAGAAAGCCAGGGTTTTTTTAATCTTCTTTATCTAACTGCAAACACAAACATAGATCTGCTTGCAAAACAAATAACCAAATTTAAACCCAAAGGAGTAGTAATCACCGACTATAAAAGCTATCTTCAATTTAAAAAAATGTATAATTTCGATATTGAGCTTTATTATGGAGAAGAAGGTCTATGCGAAGTTGCCTCGTCAAGAGAAAACGAACTTGTTGTCTCGGCTCTTGTAGGGTTCGCTGGTGTATTACCAACCATCACAGCTTTGGAAGCTGGAAAAAACATAGCACTAGCAAATAAAGAAACCCTTGTTTCTGCTGGAGAGTATATCTCAAAATTAGCTAAGAATAATAATGCAAATATAATTGCGATCGACAGCGAACACAATGCAATAATTCAATGCTTGCTTGGCGAGGATATTACCAAAGTAGAAAAGATTTTTCTCACTGCCTCTGGTGGGCCATTTTTAAATTCCGACCACAATAATTTTGAATCTGTGAAAATCAACGAAGCTCTTGCTCATCCACGATGGTCTATGGGAAAAAAAATTTCAATTGATTCGGCAACCTTGATGAACAAAGGGTTCGAAGTTATCGAAGCACATTGGCTTTTCAATTTACAGCCCGACCAAATTGAAGTTGTTATTCATCCAGAAAGTATTGTTCATTCTTTAGTTCAATTTGTGGATGGCTCGGTCAAGGCACAGCTTGGACCACAAGATATGCGGATTCCAATATCATTTGCCTTGAATTTTCCAGAAAGGTTTCCCTACAATTTTCCGCGTCTAGACTTGCTGAGCGTAGGTAGCTTGAATTTTCATTCCCCCGATACAGCAAAATTCCCCTGCTTGAAATTGGCCTACGAAGCTCTTGCAATGGGTGGAACTGCTCCAGCTGTTTTAAATGCTTCAAACGAAATGGCAGTAGAAAGCTTTCTCGGAGGTCGTATATCATTCGCAAAAATACCAATTTGCATATCATATGCTCTCGAAAAAGTTAATCATTTAGAAAACCCAACGATTAATGATATTTTTGAAACCGATAAACTTACACGCGAAATAACAAATGAATTTATTAACAAATTGTTGAATTGACATGGACTTTTTTAGCAACATTTTGTACTTTATTATCGTAATAGGAATTTTGGTAGTATTTCATGAATTCGGGCACTTTATTGCTGCTCGTCTTACTGGAATTCGCGTCGATGTTTTTGCTATTGGAATGGGACCAAGGTTAATTGGGTTCAACAAAGTAAACGGATTAACAATTGGCAAACTACCTGAGAACTTCGAAAGTAACGGATTTTGTGACTATAGAATTTGTCTTTTTCCAATAGGAGGATATGTAAAAATAGCTGGGATGGTAGACGAAAGCTTGGACAGCTCGTTTATAGCTACACCTCCTAAAGAATATGAATTTCGCAGCAAAAGTACATTAGCAAAGCTATTTGTCATCACGGCTGGTGTCATTATGAACGCTGTTCTTGCAATTTTACTATTTTCGATTATTTCCTTTTCCGAAGGAAAAATTGTTTGGAAAACAAATAAAGTCGGATACGTACAAAAAAACTCTGTGGCAGAATCAATCGGGATTTACTCAGGGGATATAATTCTTTCAATCGATGGAAAGCAGGTTTCCAACTGGAACGAAATAATTACCAAACTTTCTCTCGACAACTTTGGTTCTACAAAGATATTGACTATTCAACGAAATGAGAAAATCCTTCAACTAAAGGTTGACGGTGACAAAATTGTTAAAAGTATTGCAAAAGGAAATATGAATTTGGGTTTAACTCCCGATAGATTTTTTGTTTATGTTCGCGACGTTGAAACACTTGCTCCTGCTGGCAAAATAGGACTGAAAGCAGGAGATACACTTCTGGCAATCAACGAGGAACCAATAAATGCATTTGATGAGTTAACTTACTTGCTTTCTTTAAATAAATTCAAACCAATTTTGCTAAAATGGAAGCGAGGAGATAAGATTTTAAGCGATTCTGTTACGCCTACTGCAGAGGGTAAATTAGGGTTCTATCCGGGTTTTTATTTTGCAGGACCTAAAGACACAGTTTACTACGGTATTTTCGAAGCACTTTGGAACGGAGCGAAAGAGACTATTCGCTCGACGGACTTATTCTTTTCCTCAATTGCCCAAATATTCAAAGGAAACATTTCTGCCAAAGAATCAATTGGGGGTCCAATAATGATCGCTAAAAGTGCCTCGCAACAAGCAAACTTAGGAATTATTTATTTCTTGAACTTTATTGCACTTTTGTCTATTACTCTTGCAATAATTAATATTTTTCCACTACCCGCCCTCGATGGAGGTCATTTAATTATAATTCTTATTGAAGCAATCCTAAGAAAAGAGCTGCCATTAAAAGCAAAATTAGTTATCCAGAACATTGGAATTGGTATCATTATCCTTCTGATGATTTTCGTGATTTATTTTGATGTTTCAAGGCTATTAAAGTAATTATTTTCCTAAAGTTTCGTTACGGCAAAACAAGATAAGACCAACTAAAAGAAAGTATATTAAAAATCCTTATACAACCTCTTTTTTGTGATCTTTTGACGAAATAAATTCACTTATCGTAAAGCTTTTTTTCAAAGTTAACTTTTATGCCTTACTTATATTAACTTTTCATTTCTCTGTTTGCAAGCAAAAAAGTTTTATTTGAGCTCCTTAATTTTCAAATAAATGGAAAATCGAGGACAAAATTTATTCTTCTGTTATTCTTCACTTAATAAAATACCTAATTCTTTGGTTTTCTCATGAATCTTTTTGCACTTCCGGAACCGCTAATTTCAATATTTGAGCGACTAGGATTACCCAAATAATAAACATCACCAGAACCATGAATGCCAACATCTAAATTTTCAAGGGAATGTACGTAAACATCACCAGAACCATTTGTTTCGATTTGTACATTTTTCGATATTAAATTCAAGGCGTGTACGTCACCACTTCCATTAATTTGAACCGAAAAACTATCCGTAATTCCACCGACACGAATGTCGCCGCTTCCATTGATAACAACATTTAAACTACCAACTTTCAAACTATCGAGAATGATATCGCCAGCCCCATTAATCTCTATATTCAGATAATCCGTGAATATTGGGGATTGGGCAAAAATATCCGAGCTTCCATTGATTTCTATTTCATTCAAATTGGGTGTTGTAATGAATAAAGTCAATCTCCTAGGACACAAGCCTTTTTCGCTTAAAATTGACAAAACTTCATTGTTTACTTCTACAAACAAAAAATTGAACAAATTGTCGTCGGTTTCTATTTCAACTTTTTGAAGGGAATCTTGAATTATGAAAATATCAGAAGCAAGGTTTACAGAAACTTTCCGAAAAGAGGGAACTTCGTAAACCTGCCGGGCAAGTCTTCCACTTCCTTCAGTACATAAGTAAATACCAAAGCATCCTGGCAAGCTAATTAAAAACAAAAAAAAAGTAACTATTTGAAATATTTTTTTCATTCCCTTAAATCTACACTATCTCGATAAAGATTACGAAAATTTTTGCAAAAAGTTTCAAATTTTCCTGCGCCCCACACAATAGTATTCAAAACCGAATCTGTCCATTTCCTCGAAATTAAAAAGATTTCTGCCATCGAAAATTAAAGAATTTTTCATAAGGCTTTTAACCTTGTTGAAGTTAGGATTACGGAAAACATTCCACTCAGTTGCAATTATCAAAGCATCAGCCCCATCGAGACATTCATACATATTAGAGGCATACTTAATTTTATTACCATAGTGCAATTTGGTGTTTTCCATTGCTTCGGGATCGTAGGCAAAGATACTTGCACCATTTTCCAAAAGAGCATCAATTATTTTAAAGGCTGGAGCTTCGCGAACATCGTCGGTGTTGGGCTTGAAGGCCAACCCCCATAGGGCAAATGATTTTCCTACAATGTTGTTTCCAAAATAATTTAAAATTTTGTCAACAAAACGGCGGACTTGCTTCTGGTTTACATCATAAGTTGTCTTGACTAACGACAAAGGAGTACCAACTTCCTCGGCTGTCTTAATTAATGCTCGAATATCTTTTGGAAAACAAGATCCACCAAAACCAATTCCTGCGAACAGAAATCGTTTTCCAATACGACTATCGGAACCAATACCAATACGAACATTTTCAATATCGGCACCAACTGCTTCGCAAAAAGCGGACAGATCATTCATAAATGATATTTTAGTTGCAAGAAATGCGTTCGCAGCATATTTTACCACTTCAGCTGTTCGAACATCGAATACAAATATTGGGTTACCACTTCGTACAAATGGTTCATAGATATCACGAAGTACTTCTTCGGCAAACTTACTTTTGGTTCCTATTACTATTCTCTCGGGTTTCATAGAATCTTCAATTGCAAAGCCCTCGCGAAGAAACTCTGGATTACTTGCCACATCAACTTGGTTTTCGGGAAAAACATCGTCGATTATTGCTCTAACTTTGTCACCAGTTCCTACTGGAACAGTGCTTTTGTTGACAATCACTTTCTTTTCTTTAATATCATGTTTTTTAAGTATTTGAGCAATTTCCTTTACCACCTCTAAGAGATGAGATAAATCGGCAGAGCCATCTTCGTTAGGTGGGGTTGGCAGGCAAAGAAAAATAACGATTGACTTAAGCACTGCATCTTCTAAATTGCTAGTAAAATATAAACGACCCTCTTTAACATTCTTCTGAAGAATAGTCTCTAGCCCAGGCTCGTAAATAGTCGGTATACCTTGGTTTAATTTTTCAACCTTTACGGGGTCAATATCCACACAAATTACATCGTTCCCAGTTGCAGCAAAAACTGTTCCCGATACCAATCCAACATAGCCAGTTCCTACTACACAAATATTATAGGCCATTCTCCCTCCTAAATAATATTGAAATCCTATTTAAAAAAATTTCGAATTTATTCAATAATCTTGAATTCTCGTAATTTACCCGAAACCAAAGAGAAAGGCTAAATGCCAAGATAAAAAAATTCCCCATCCACATGCTAAACAAAGGGGAAATAAACCCACGGTCGGCAAGCTTCTCCCCTCCAATCAAACAAGCCCAATAGAAAATATAGAACCCGAGTGAAATAGCTGCAGAAACTCCAAAGTTACCACGTCTTGAAATTAGCCCTAATGGGCATCCAATAAGAGCAAAAACAACACAAGCAAAAGGTATTGCTAATTTTTTATGTATTTCAACTTCATACTGCCTTGCTCTTGAATCGTAATCGTAAAGCTTGAACATTTCGGTAGTTATTTGGTTTTCAAGATATGAAAAATCCCTTTTAACAAGTTCCAACGTTTCAGATTCTCCTTGCCTATCTTCATATTCACTTTCTCGGAAAATTGCCGGTGGCTTCAGGAGCAAACTTTGAATTTTTCTTTCGCTTTCCTCGATAACTTTTTTAGACTCGTCAACGATATTTTGCATATCCCTGATTCTCATCTCTCTATCGCTTCGAGTTATGAACCCTTCTGGTGTTCTTTCAAGAGTAAACCCTTTTCCCTCGAGCAACAACTCCAATTCATCGAAAAATATTCTTTTGTAATTTTTGGGTTCAAATGGTACCACTTGGAGCACTTCCCCTTTAAAAAGTCGAAAGCGAAGTTTTTCAATTTGTGGTACAAAAACAACGAATCCAGAATCGGCAGATATTGTGTTTGTTTGCCTTGTACTTGATAAATCATATATAGTAATACCACTCAAGCCATTGGACAATGAATCAACTCTGCGAGCAAGTATAGTATAATTTTCAATCTGAGTTGAAAATTGACCAGATTCTAAAGAAAATGTAGGCTTTTTTCTATTAATGTCGAAAAGCAAAATTTTTGCTTGATGGTTTGCCTCGGGCAGCACCCGGTCGTTGAACCAAACTAAGAAGCCAAAGAGGATCAGCGAGACAAAAATTACCGGAGACGTTAATTGATAAAAACTGGCACCTCCAGATTTAGAAGCTGTGATTTCAAACGTAGCCGAGAGATTGCCAAAAGCCATTAGAGTTGAAAAAAGTACCCCCATAGGTACAGCAAGCACCAGCATCCATGCTAAATTTAGTGTGAGTAGATGCAAAATAATCCAGATGCTTAAGCCCTTTCCAACTAATTTATCCAAATCTCTCATTAACAACTGAAAAAGAAATAGAAGTACCACAAGGAGGGTACCAAAAAGAAATGGTCCTATATGAAAGCGAAGTATATAGGATTTAATAATTTTCATAAAGACAAAATTACAAAATAGGATTGAAGCGAATGATAAAAGCATAAAGGTAATGAGATGAAAAATCAAGTTTTCCCCTTCCTTTTAACTGTTCAAATAAATGGAATAAGTGTTTATTTTGTTAATTAACTTAACCAATAAATTTTGTACAGGTTGATTGAGAAGGCAAAACAAATTTGGAATTTTCAACTTGATTAAAAGTTCAATAGGCTGTTTGACACAAATTGTTTGGGTTTTGACAATTTCACCATGGTTAGTGTCCTACATTTTTCTCTGTCAATCAGAACAAATTTTTGAAAAAATGCCTCAAATGAAATTAGCAAACTTTATAAATATTTTAAGATGCAGTCCTTGTTTCCTTGGTCAGCGGTGGGAACGAGAGATTAATAATTATTAACCGTTAAGCCTCTTGCCTAAATAAGTTCTAATTTTCCAATAAAGGGATTAAGGTTTGGAAAAAAACAGAATAAGGAGTTTAACCCAACAATAATTATTTGCAAAACTAATTAATCTATTTAGTTAAAACCAATGCGAAAACTACTTTGGAGCTCCCTATGATTCTAAGTATTGCAATAGCGATATTACAAAACAA
>CAZGCT010000007.1:0-102500 GCA_964524325.1 uncultured Hyphomicrobiales bacterium | reverse complement strand
ACCAAATTTTTTTCAAAAAATTCTTACCAACCTTTTCAAGGTACTTTTCTAAAGCGTTCCCAAGTACGGACTACTAAATTAAAAACTTTTTTCTAAAAAAACAAATAGTTTTTAATTTATTCTTAAAAATATCTTAAAATTTTTAATGAACGATATTTGGAAAATTAGTGACGAGGAAAATAGACTTTATTTTAATTTCTTTTATTTTTTGAAATTATTATTTAAAAGGATCTTTTATGGTTGAAGGCAGAAGTTAGCGAGAGGCTGGTTTCCTAATAAAAAATTATTTTTTGATTCTTGAAAATTGGATTAATTAGCGGGTGTGTTCTAAAATGTTTTTTATTTATTCTAATTATTTGCTGATTTGAACAAGGATTTTTGAGAAATTGCTATGTTTTAAGTATATTAAATTATTGAAATTAACCCAAACTGCCCGAAATGTAATCCTTTAGATATTTGTTCTCTATTTCTGTTTCTTTCAACATAGATTTTACGATGTCTCCGATGGAAATTAAGCCTACAAGTACTTTATTGCTGATTACTGGGACGTGCCTACATCGGTTTTGAGTCATAACTTTTTCAGCGTATTCCAAGTCGTCCTCTGGTTCGACAACAATTACTTGACGGGTCATTACATCCTTAACTTTTTTTGCAAGGCAATTCTCTGGGTCGGTACCCAGTGTTCGAATAATATCTCGTTCGCTAATTATTCCAGTGATTTTAGCATCCGAGGAAAGAACAAGCAATACTCCAATATTATTTGCAGAGAGGATTTTGACAACATCTGCAAGAGTTTTTTCTTCGCCTATTGTAAATACTTCGGGCCCTTTTTGTTTTAAGATGTCTTTGACTTTCATAACAAACCCTAAATTGTAAAATGCAATTTAAATAAAAGGTCAAAAATTTCGGTTATTCGGTACGAACAAATGGTATATTGTTGGTGATTCTCTCAAGCATTTGAGTTTCCAAAATACCGTTTGATTTCCAAAAGTGAACTTGATGAGTGACAAAATCTTCGAAGCCACTTAATCTACCAGTGAACGAGAGATATACAGTTCCATCCTTGTTTTCCTTTACTTTGAAGTTATACTGAATTCTTCCGTTAATCCAAATTCCCCCACGAATGAGAGGCATTTCGTAGCTATATTTTTTTAGCACTCGAAAAGTGGTGTCCTTCCCCATCGAAAAGACGCAGAAATCAGACTTAATCGTACCAGCAAAAAATCCTTCGTCGTCTTGTTGGTATTTTTCGTAGGATATCATGCAGCCAATATCGTCGAGCGATTTTTTAATTGAACGCCAAACAACATCGAACTGCTCGTTAAAGGTAGCCTCGTACTTCTCCTTGTAATATTTTAAACGGTCTGGCACTTCTTCTTGGGGTTGTTGTTTCTCTGGCTGGAATTCTTCTTCGAATTGGAATTGTTCTTTCTCTTGTTTTTTCTTTTCTTCTTGTGCAAACGAATTAAAATTGACCAATGTAAAAATTAATAAAGTACCAATTAGAAATAAAACTTTCGTTTTCATATGCATTACCTAATTACAAACACTCAAATTTATAAAAAATTTCTTTATCCTCAACTGGAATCTTCTCCAATAATACAAAACCACGAATAAAGAATTTTGAGAAATAGTAAATCAGGTGTAGAAGTTGCTAATTTGTTATGAAAAGATTTTCTAATGTGTAATTCCGGTCAAATGCTTGTGATCTATTAAATTAAACATCAAGGTTGTTTACATATTTTATAAGAATAAGTATACAAATGAAAATTATTAGTAAGAAAAAAGGTCGGGTTTAAAGCCCTTTATAACTTCTTGGACTACAGGGGTAGATTGAAACCCTACGACAAAACTACTAAACAAACCAACACAGGAATGTAGCATTGAGTTTGAATTATTATCTTTGTTTTGTAAGCATCCCAAAATACGAGAAAGGAGTTAAAAAGAAAAAAGTAAATGATTATTAATTATGTATATCATTATATGGGGAAGTGGAAAAACAGTTTTTTTCTTACAAGAATTAATGTCTCGGCGCCAATTGGCCAATAGGGTTTAAATGGAAATCAATATTTTTGGCTAATTATAAAATTTGGAGGCTACTATAAAGCCTATCTTTGTTTTATTCCTATTCATCTTTGCAGCGATTGGTTTGCTAGCTCAGTATCCTGTAATTGGGGATAAGAGCGATATTTTTGGCGTGCAGCTCCAGATTATTATGGGAGCTATAAATACGTTAACACAACATTTCAACCGAGTTCGTTGTATTTGGGAGCATTATAACCGGATGAACATTGGGAGAAAAATTAATTCTTGTTCTTGCGGTAGAAAATAGTAGGAAAATTGTTCGAAAGTATGAGGGTTGTTTTCATCCAATTTTCTTTTGCAGCGGTAAGTATATTTCCCCTACTTTAGCGAAACTTGGCCACATTTATTTTCAATGCTACTTTTTTTCATTTCGAAGCAGATACTATTAAAACCATTTTAGGTAATATAGGGTCTACATCTTCTACTGGTCCAGCTTTGGCCATTTCCCCCGATGAAAGACTAATTGGAGGTGGAGTTTCTCGGAATACAGTCGAGTTATATGATTTTGAGCCAAAAGAAATTGTGCGAACCAAAAAGGGTATTAAGCAAGAGCACCAATATTATTGGCAAGATTTCGTATCTGCACTTCATTTTTTTCCTAATGGTTACCGAATACTAAATGAAATTCGAACCGGTGATTTTTTTTTTGGATTTATTGACCGACTCGGTTGAATTATTCTATTATGGGGAAAACAAATTAAAAATGACACCAGATGGCACAATAATGGCCTTCTACTATGAAGGAGAAGGTATAACAGTTTCCAAAGTAACCAACCAGTTGACAAAGGAGAAGATAGTTTTTGTTCGTGATACACACAATGTGATAAGGACTTTTCTGTATCTCCCGATGGAAGGTATTTGGCCTATGGAACTAGGGTGGTTAGGCGCGAATATACCTACACTGTTTGTGTTTGGGATTAAACCATGAAAGAGCTTGCATATGTTGTTAAAAAGGTACTTCGGTGAACATTGATGGTTATGCGTGCGCATTTTCCCAAATGGCAAGTATTTAGTAGTGGGATCACCTATTTATCTTCTTGATTTTAGGGGATCAAACAATAAATCGAAAGTGCTGGGGTTGAGGAAAAGGCACAACCTTCGACGACAACAATCGTTTATCCCAATCCTACGTACGAAATAATACAAGTTCGATTTACACTCGAGGGACCCTCGCCAACAACGATCAAAGTACCGGATTTACATGGCAATATGTTAAGAACAATAGAAGACAAACGGCTTGATAGAGGAGAGCAATTTTACACAATAGACTTGAGCACCGTAAGCTCGGGAATGTATTATTTGCAAATCAAAGCTGGCGACAGGTTGTTCAACGAAAAAAAAAGTAATAAGTCATTGAATGAAGGGCGTAAAGATGGAAAAGAAGAATGTAAATAACATATTGGAAGCCAACGACGAATTCCATTCTATAAGTGGGGAAGCCCTCGATCAATTACCCTCTAGAAGAGGGGATAAAATGGGTGTTTGTATTGCCTTCGTCATAGCATTATTTTTGAGTATAATCATTCATTCCGTTTTTGTCTAAGAGAAATTCGCCCCTCGCCCGCTCAGTTCCAGCTGTTTATGACAAGGACTTCCACAAGCCGCATTTCATACATGGGTGGAGCTATGGGGGCAATAATATAATTAGTTGGGTGGGGTGGTTTTGAGTGTATATCCTAATCTTGCGGCTGAATTAGTCGAAGAGCTTAAAAACCGAGAGCATTGGCTACGGGCTTACCTATAATAATTTTGCGGTTTTTGTACCCCGGTGTGTGGGTTTTATACCTTAGAGCTTCTAAAAATAAATTTAAAGCCACTATTATGAAGTAGTTGTTTTTTTGATTTTTTCATAAATAGTTTTTCGCAACTGCTGTATTTTTTTTCTTAATTTTCAAGTTGCCGTTGTCGATAGTTTTCGATCGGCAATTCGAGCAGATTCGTAGCTTCGGGGTCATTAGCATTTAATCTAGCCCGTGCAGTAGGCGCACTAATTTCAAGAGTTTTGGCAAAATAAGGAATAATCCCGTTTTCTATCTCTCTTTTTTCGTAGCTTCTCCTTTATCTTGTTGTTATTCATAATCATTCCTTTGTTGTAAAGCTTTTTTAATTTCCTCATTGTCTCCGATTACCTTTGCCCATCGAGGCAATTTTTTTAGATTCGCTCGCTCTAAAAACATCGAGAATATTTCTTCTCGATTACCATTATTTCGAGCTCAATAAATTATGAGCTCGATTCATCGGCACGTTTTAAAAAAATCGGGAATATATCTTTGCGATTTCCGAAAATAACCAATTTGTGCTCCTTGGGGGACTCGAACCCCCGACCCGCTGATTAAGAGTCAGCTGCTCTGGCCAGCTGAGCTAAAGGAGCAAACAAATTTAACATTTTTCTATGATATAACCAAACAAATTTAAATAAGTGACTATTTGCTAAATGCTTAATTAAAGCAAAAAGGGCTGAATTGCTGTTAATAAATTAATGGATAAAGATGGGGCAACTAGTAAGTCCTATTAATGTTTTGGATGATATCTCATAAATGGACAGTTAATTTAATATTAATTCAATCAAATTAACTTTTGTTGTTTTATTACTATTTTAATAAGGTGTTATAAAAATTATTCTAAAAAAATGCTAATAATCAGATAAGAAAGTTTTCAAGGGTTTTACTTTCTGGCTTCTATATGCAAAGAGTCTGCAGGTCTGTTGTCTAAAAGATGTACATCGGGTAGTTCGCCTTTTCGAAACTCCCATTTTTTGATTGAATGAAAGCCGATTTTTTGCAAAAGAATTGCGAGTAAATCAAAATCATACATATATCGATGTCTTGAAAAATGATCGGCTTTAGAATTTGGGAAAAAATATTCTAATGCCTCCTCTTTTTTGCTTTGCATATATAGCTCAACAACATATTCCAAGTCTGGAACAACAATTCTGACAATCCCATCCTTTTTTAATACACGGTACATTTCATTTAATAAAAATTCAGCGTCATCTTTGAATAAATGCTCAAGCAAATGCGAAGAGTAAATAAAGTCCACAGTTTCACTTTGAAAGGGGAGTCCATATTCTATGTTGTGGTGAATAAAGAAATTATTATTCAAAGTATTTACAAAGTATTCTTGTTCAAACCACTTTTTTACATCTGTATATTTGTAAATGAGTTTTAGTAAAGATTTAGGTAATTTTCTAAATATCAAATTAAAGTTCCCATCAATATTAATCCATCCCGGTACCACATTAAAGCCACTTCCAACGTTGACCTTTATTACATTTTCTTTAAAGGTCAAAATTCTTTTACGCTTTAGCCATAGAATTGAAGAATTAAGCCAAAATACAATTTTTTTTATCATAAAATACCCTTACTAATGATTTTATCAGTTCCCAAATTTATCCTTTAGACCAAAAAAAATAGAATTTCCGCGACTACCGCAATGAAAAAAACAAAATTAAATCTTTTTGAATATCCAAACTTAGGAGGGATATTATGCATCAATTTTTTTAAATGAATTTATTTAATTTCACATCATATTCAAGTTCCTTGAATACTTTTTACTAAAATTGGTATAGAAAGAACTAAAAAACCCAACTTGAAATATTGGCTGAATACACTGAAAAATTGATTACAATGCTTGTATGTTGACAATACAGTACTTACTTGTCGAATAAACTAGAATTTTACAAGAGCTTGTTCGGGTTGGGAATACTAATTGATGAACCTATTTCGCATTTATATTTTTTAGCTTGTATTGTGTTCATAAGCAAATAACTTTGCAATAGTAATTAATGGATTGACAAAGGGATTTTAACTTTTAAGGGCTAAATTAAATCAGTTATTTTGAATTGCAAATCTTAGGTATGTGCAAAGTTGTTATAGAATTTCTTGATTAAAATTCAAGACGTAATCAGACGCTACTTTTTTCTGCAATTTTGCAGATTATTTTACAATAGCAAAAGGAACACATTTTGTTTCTTAATTTTCTTTTAATATCATTTTCAAAAAAAATTCGAGGGCTTTTTGGAAAAATTTTATCCAAAATTTGAATAAACAAAAACTTTCTTAATAAGGTCTTTGTCCTTTTTAATTTCTTTTGAATCTATAGTTTTTAAAATATTATCCCAAATAGGTTTTCTTTCGAGGACGAAGTTTTTTGCTTTGTCGTAATCATTTGGTATTACTCCGTCGAGAATAGCTTCTTCGATTGCCGTCTTTATCACCCCCACTTCTGGAGATGGTTTTAACCCGAAAATTTCCATTATTTCCTCGCCACGCACTGGTGATTGGAATTGTCGTAACTTGTCTTTTTCTTGTACTTGAAGTACTTTTTTCCAGACTTTTTGGTAGTTATTTAAATATTTTTTGCTTAAACTAGGGTTGTTGGTTGTAATATCGCACCGACACAAAAGAAATAAATCTTCAAGAGCATCTCCTGCATAGGCAGCAAGGCGTCGAATAGCGGAATCGGTAACCCCATCTTCGACAAGAGCCATTGGCCGTTGATGCAATCTAACAATTTTTTCAACATATTCAAGTTTTTCGAGCGGTAGCTTTAATCTTCTGAAAATTTGACTTACCATTCTTGCTCCAATTTCTTCGTGACCATGATACGACCAGCCAATTCCCGGAATAAATCGCTTAGTTTTGGATTTGCCAATATCGTGGATGAGCGATGCAAATCTAAGCCAAATATTATCTGTATTCGAGGCAACTTTATCTAATACTTTCAAGCTATGATAAAAAACATCTTTATGCGAGTAACTTATGCCGTTCTCTTCTATTGTCTCAACCCCGGTAAGCGAAAATAATTCAGGAAAGACCAATTCAAGTAATCCCGAAACGTGGAGCAAAGTAAAACCCTTTGTGGGATTTGCTGAGCCAATGATTTTAAGTAACTCGTTTGTTATTCGTTCTTGGGAGACTATTTCAATGCGAGTTCTCATTTCTTTGATTGCATTAAAAGTTGCCTCTTCGATTTCAAAGTCGAGTTGAGCCGCAAACCTAATAGCTCGCATCATCCTGAGTGGGTCGTCGTCGAAAGTAGCTCGGGGATCCAATGGTGTTCGTAGTATTTTATTTTGTAAGTCTTTGTACCCGTCAAAAATATCTATCAATTTACCAAAGGAATCTTTGTTGAGCGAAATTGCCAAGGCATTAATTGTGAAGTCCCTTCTTTTTAAATCATCTGCAAGGGTGCCAACGGATACAATTGGTTTACGACTTTTCGAAAGATAAACTTCTTTGCGGGTACCAACAAATTCATATTCGATGGTTCCAACTGGTACCATGGCTGTAAAAAAACGAGGGTAGGCAACAACTGTAGAGTTAAAATGTTCGGCAACTATTTTTGCGAACTCGATAGCATCGCCTACAATGGTAAAATCAGCGTCTTTCTTTTCCCTTTTTAACAAAAAATCGCGAACGTAGCCACCCACAAGGTAAATCTCGTAATTGTTCCTTTCTGCAAGATCTTTAATAGATAGAATTGTCTTGTCGGAGATGTCGACCCGGATTTCCGGAGAAACCTGATAAATTGTCTCGAACTTTTTAATTCTTTTCCTTTTTTTGGGTTCTGTCGTTGTTCCTTTTTTTCTCATCTTTTAGGCTGCATCTTCTTGGGTACAGAAGTATTCTATTGTTTTTTCGGCGCAGGTTTTGCAATATCCAAGTTTGTTTATCATAGTATCAATCATGCGATTGTAAAGACGCTGGTTCTCTTCGTTGGTTCTATTAGAAAGAGCTCCAACGAGGCTTCCAGCACCAGAAATGTCGGATTTCAACCGAACATCTGTTACTGCTTTAACAAGTTCGGCATTGTCCATAAAATTGTAATTTGGGTCCTTTACGATTCTTTGGCCGTAAATTTTTATAATTGTAGTTCTAAAGCTTTGCTTTTGTTCTCTTGTTTTCAAACCCATTCTTTCTTCAACAGCATTAATAAACGATTCGTCAATTTTCATTGAAACCAATTTACCAGTCCGAGGATCTCGGTACGCCCAGATTTTGTCTGCACCAAGATTTTTGGCATCAATACCAATAATCATATTAACATAATTCATAACGTCGCGTTCGATAGCATCTGGTTCGTCCATATATGCATTGAATATCGAAGTCAAGACATTTTGACGATAAAGTTGCTTTGCCAGTTTAAGATCGTTAAAATATTTAATTCTATCGTTCGGGTCTTGTACATAGTCAAGAACAACCTTTTCCAGGGATGGGAATATGTCGCCCGCATACATACATTTACCTTCCTGGGTTTCTGTTCTTTCCAAAAGAATTTGAATAGCACGACCAAGATTGCGATGCCCAAGCCCTTTTTGTCCGAATCGTTTAGTAATATCTGGGTCAGCATTTAATTCATTAATAACTTCGCTCAATGTTTTAAGAGACTTTTCTCCTGCGACTTCACCAGCAGATAATTTCATCATTTCGATAGGGGTTAATTTTTCTGAACGAGGCATCCTTGTTAAAATCACCGCAACAGAAGCAGTGTGAACCAAATTTGGGTCTATGTGGAGTTTTTCTCCGGCAAATGTTGTCTTTTCCCATCCACCAATTGCATATTTTGTAAGTTCCATTTGCAATTTGTAGTCAGTGTTGTGGGACATGTAACATATTCTACATCTATCGACAATTGGCGCCTGTTCTTTTTCTTCCAGAAAACGTGCGAATTCATTATTGTTACTTGTGGCAATTATTAATGTGTCCAAGGGCCATTTAAAGCCTTCGATCTCAATTGTGCGATTTTGAATAACCCCTAAGTAAACTTGTATCAAGTCTTTTTTATTTTTGAAAATTTCATCTGCAAAATGAATGCCACCACCAGCAACTCGAGCCAATGCCCCCCTACGCAAGTCGAATCGGTATGGGTTGTCGGTATCTGCTATGTTCAAAAGCCTTGTTATCGACTCTTCGCCAATGAGGTCAACAGCAGAAGAAGTGATTTTGTCCTTTGCAGCGTACTTACCTGTTAAGGTACCTCGGGATTCAGAAACTGGTACAGGAATAACTTCTACAAAATCCAACATTTTGTTGATATCCCCATCGCAAAATTCACGGATTTGATGCCAGATATAGTATGTGCAAGCACCAAGAGGCCTGTAGAGTTTATAATATTGTTGTATTTGTTTATCGCTTGCTTTTAGTTTCGACAAATACTCTATATTCTTGTCTTTCTCGTCGAAAAGGTTCATAGCCAGAACCATTGGGTCTTCGAAAGTCTGAGACTCAATTTCTTTAATCTTCCCATACCTACCGATTTGATCGACATTTTTGAATTTAAAAGTATAGCGTTTATTTTCGGGCAAAGCAACGAAATTACGGTATAGTTGCATTAAATAATCAACAAAGAAAGTTTTACCATTGCCAGGTTCCCCAATCAAAACGAAAGCCATTTCGGCGGATGACCCACCCTCGGCGGCATCTTTTATGAAGGAAACTAGGCTGTTGATTTCGTCGAACATACCCACAAGGTGTTTTTTACCTTCTCGGAAAACTAGAAAATCATAAGTGGGTCTTCCGTTAACAATAATTTTACCAATTTTCGATGGCTCTCCCAAAATCATTCTGGTTAATGATTGAAAAACATTTTCGAATCGACGCTTTCCGGAGATAACATTTTTAATATGAAAATCGAGTGTTGAATTTTCCATATTCAAATTCCAAAAAACAATAAAAAATCAAAGTAATTTATGAATTTTTTTGCAATAAATTAAACTGCTAACCCTTGTCATTGATTCTAAATAAAAAAAGGGTGGGTAACCCCACCCCAATTTTGATGATTGTTTATTTTATTTAACAATAGAAAGTGCTTTAGCTAGAGAACTACCAGTGCTTGTGGTCAAACGATAGAAATAAGCCCCAGATGGTATTTCATTGGTATTCAATACAACAGCATGAATTCCAGGGGGAGCAAAACCTTCGTAAAGTGTTTTAACTTTATTTCCAAGTGCATCGAACAATTCAACTTGGATATTCATGGGTTTATCCAAAACAAAACCAATCTCTACATACTCACTTGCAGCAGGATTTGGAGTTGCGTCTTTTAAATAGAAGTTTAAATTAGATGGATCTCCGACCTTGCCAGGTGTACCAGTCAAGTTAACAGAGGTAAAAAGGACATCTTGTGGGGCATCAATAATCAGTTGTTGAATAAAATTAGGGTAGGAAGGTCTAGGGTTATTGGGATTTTGTGATGTAATAGGTCTTGTTCTTTGCATTATCAAAGGAATTTTATCCAAGGATGGGACTATGTCCGGTATCCATGTAACTTTGTTATAAACAGTGTCGTCAGTTACGTTAATGGGATTCGACCAGAAGAACTGATTTCTCTCACGATAGGCAAAGAAAACATCATTAGTAGGTAAGGTATCAAGTACTTGAGCACCGTCAGAAATAGTGACTGGTGGATTAATAATAATTGCTTTATTAATGTAATCAAGCCATTTTACCACTAAGAATTTGCCATCTTCAGTCTTTGCTGCTTGCAATTCCATTCCCATAAAGCTTCTGTAAAGTGAATCTTTTATGATATTAGGATCCTGGGCTACATCAGAAATTATTATCGAGGAGAGGGTGCTCCAGTCGGCTACTTTGTTGATTGTCCACAATCCACCACTGTATTGTGTTTCGATAATATGTGCAGCAATAATGTTGTTATCATTCAGAATGACAACTCGAGAGAAAAGACTGTATTCATTTTCCCCAGTAACTACAAAGGCATTTGGATCATATGGCAGCGCAATGAATCCGCCAGAACCACCCCAAGTTGCAAAATAGTCGTTTAAAACGCTTAAAGGCATCGGTTGAAACTCAGACCAAGTAACTCCATAATCTGAAGATTTTGAAACACCAGGAACGCGGTCGATGTCCCCAACATTTGGTTGGAAGAAATTAAACACACCAGAATAAAGGTTACCTTTGCCATCAACGCCAAGGATCATAGAAGAGTTATATGTTGAGTTTAACTGGGTACTGGTTCTGAATTTGGATAAAGCCCAAGGTGCCGGACACCCTTGGAACAAGAAGTCGTAATCGCTCAGGCTAAATGCTGAAAATCCGTATTGTCCATATTGTGTTGACTCTGAGTTGACCAGTGTCCCAACGTTAAATGCAAAGGAACCATCATTTGAATTTACAGAGGTCATTTTACTTGTCCACCATCTATAACCGGCAAGATTCCCAGGATAAAGGAAATCGATACTTTCGTTCCCACTTGGGGTCGAAATAGTATAAAGCCCTCCAGCCCATGGGTATTCTCCCTGGAGATTTTTTCTTGCAAATGGAGAAAAAGCAAAATAGGATAGATTGTTTATATTAGTTGACTTATTGGGATTAAGGATAGCAATTGAAGTAAGTACTGGAACTTCACCAATTTTGGAATAAATTCCCTTTGTTGACCATGTTTGTCCAAAGTTAGTTGAAATGTATAATGTAATTGTTCCAGCAAGGTCGGTCCCAGATGGTCCAAAATTAGATACTGCAACCACTAAAGCTTTTGAAATGGGATCGTATGCAACTGGGGTTGTGAAACCAAGCATAGACCAATTTGCACCAACAACTTGGGTTAAAACCCTAAAAGATAAGTTGGGGTCATCGAAGTCCGATTTGTTATCTAAAACCCAGCGATCACTTAATTTGATGGTTTGAATAGGAAAAGCAGAATTGGTTTCTTTACTAAGTTTAAATAATTCAGGAATTTGGCAGTAAACAAATAAGGGAAGGACTAATAATAACAGAACGAATGAAAATGGCTTTTTCATGTTACCTCCAAAATAAATAAAAAAGTTAGCTATTCAAAATTCTAATTTAACAAATTCTTAATAATTAATATCTTAAAAGTTGCTTTTGAAAAGTCAGTTCGAAAACAAACCAGTGTTGAAAACCTTGCAAATATGGACTAAAAATTTTCGGGGGTCTATCAAAAAAGAAAATTTTCCTTTGCATTTAGCCAAAAGTAAGGCCCAGAGTCTCAAAAATTCAAAGAACAGAAACAAAAGCTCATAATAGAACTTTCGCAAAATAGATTTTATCTTTTGCAATAATCTTAATAAAATAAAGCCCGTTGGATATCTCTTTGCAGGGAATTACAAAACTATTTTGGTTTGCTTGGTTTGAAGATGAATAGTAAATTCTTCCAAATACGTCGAAAATTTGAATTTTTACATCGGACAAGAAGGCATCAAGGAAATTGATTTTCAAAACTTTTTCTCCGGGGCTAAAGGCGACGAAAAAGGGAGCAACCTCATCTTCGACCGATGAAACCATTGTTATGAACCACCAAGTTTCGGACCAAGGAGTGGACCCAGCAGGGTTATATCCACGAACATGCCAATAATACTTCGTTTCGTAATTCAGACGGGTTAAATACTTGTTTGGCATTATCAGATTACTATCATTGACAATCAGATTTTGCTCTTCGAAGTTTTCATCAGTTGCAACTTGCAAATGATAAAACTCGGCATACTGTATTGGACTCCAAATCAAGCTTAACGTAACATCAACCCCTTTTGATTCATTTGGGGGGATTGAAAGGTAAACGGGTCCTTTAGGCACTGGAGGTGCAGTCCTAAATCGCCATATATTAGACCATGCACTTGAGGTTGAATCGTTATAAGCAAGAACGCGCCAAAAGTATTCAGCCATTGGTTTGAGATCAGAAATAAGGTGGAAAGTATCGGAAATGTTGACAACATCGTAAGTTTTTTGATTGAACTGCAAGTCTTCGGAAACTTGTAGTTGGTAATATCTTGCTTTGGGAACCTTATTCCAAACTAAAGTAACATTTACCGGTAAATTTTCACCATCATTTGTGGGGTAGATCAGAGTGGGAATTTCAAGTGGGTTGCTTCCAGTAGTGAACACGAAAACATTAGACCATCGACTTGTATCCTGGTTATTTATTGCACGAACACGCCAATAGTATTGAGTTTGTGGCTCAAAATCTGAGATGGTTACTGAATTGGTAATGATTCCCGAGCGGCCGGTGTAAATAGAAGCAAATTGGGGATCCTTGGAAATGTGTATATCGAAAGACTGCCAGCCTTCGGGTTTGGTCCATTCAAAATTAATCTTCAAAGGCATTTTCGTTGAGTTATTTGATGGGAAGATCAAAGTTGGTTTCTGGAGCTTAGTTGTAAAATATGTGGGTGTCGACCAATCGGAACGGCAATATGAATCGAATACACGGACCCTCCAAAAGTATTTTTTGTTGAATTTGGGAAGTTTCAGTACTATTGTATCTTTTGTAAGGCCAGAATAATCGTATATGCGATGCTGAATTAAGTTGAAGTTGTTAGTGTCTGAAACTTGTAGGTCAAAAATGCTTCCCGGGATATCTTTGGACCAAGCAAATTTAACAGTAATGGAAGTTTCTTCATTATTGCTTGGACTTAGATGTTTTGGTGGAGCAAAAGTAGTCTGGAATCGCATGGTATCGGTACACCAAAGCCCGATATTTTGTTTGTCTTCGGCACGAACTCTCCAGCAATAAGATTGTAAACTCTTACCAAAGTAATGAGTAAATTGCCTTGCATTAATCAATGTATCAAGAACAATGTTGCTCAAATTCAATGTGTCACCCTCGGTAACTTGTAATCTGTACGAACTTGCTCCACTAACAGCGTCCCATTTAAAAAGAACATTGTTGGAATGGCAGAAAGTGTCCTTAGGAGGGTAAAGATTTTGGGGTGGGGCATAAGCAGTTCTAAAAGTTCTAGTTTTCGAAAAGTCGGTTTCGCAATCGGGATAAACAGCTTTAACTCGCCAGTAGAATCTTGTATTATAATCAGTTATGACTTTTGTTACTGTTTTTATTAAAGTAATTTCGTCGTAAAGAATAACCCCGAAGTCTGGTTGGGAAGAAATTTGCAAATTGTATGAATTTGCATTAACTGGAACATCCCAAGTAAAAGTTACAGCACCCCAAACTGAGCTAATTGAATCGGCAGGTTGCGTTGGTGTTGGGGGCGCTTTTTTAGTTTTGAAGGAGTCTACAATTGAAAAATAAGTTGTGCACCCGTAATTAGTATTTGCTAAAACTCGCCAGTAATATTTGGTTTCCCAGTTGGGTACTTTTATAATAGCTTCGTTAGATGTAACAAGAGTATCTTTTATTAACGTCAGAAACCATTCAGAGTTGGAAATTTGAACTCTATAATTTTGAACATTGTTTACGGTGGACCAACGAAATCGAACATTTGTAGAATTGCATTGGGAATTGCTTTGTGGTTCAATAGTACTAGGGGGATATGGCATTGTAGTAAAAGTCCAAACAGCAGAGGAATCCACTTCTGGTGGAGGTTGTTGGGAAATCACTGCTAGGACCCGCCAATAGTATTGTACATTTGCGCCAGGTAAAGTAATTATAATGGATGTGGTTGTCAAATTTGAAGTATCCAAAATAGGGTTTGATAAATCTGGATAGGTTGATACCTTAAGTGTATAGGAACGAACGGTTCCTTGGTATGGCTCCCAAGAAAACTCTACTGCATAATCTTGGCATCTAAAGTTATTAGGAGGGGAAATCAAGTTTACAACTGAAAAACTATTTTGTGTAACTAAAAATAATAAGCTTATTAAAAGCAAAATCCGCATAACTCAACCTTTTAATTTTAAATTTACTAAATTAAGAAAATTACATAAATTATTAAAACCAAAAAAGAAAAAAAGTTACATTCCTAGATTCTCAATAGATTTTAAAAGTTCAAATTCATTATTTTACTAATTTTGCATCCTTATGAATAAAATTAATATCATAGTCGATAAAGTTGCTAAATCCTACAATGGTATAGATTATGTCTTTCGAGATATAAGCTTTTCTATTCAAAACGGGGATGTTTTTGGTGTTCTTGGCCCGAATGGAAGCGGAAAGTCAACACTTCTTAAGATGCTTGCTAAAATCCTTGTTCCAACCCAAGGCAAAGTATCTATTCTTTTGAACGATACCGAGATTAGATTCGAAGAACTTAGAAAAATACAAAGTTATGTTTCACCTTATCTAGTTCTTTTCGAAGAATTTAAACCCTTGGAACATATCGAGATTTATTCCAAAATTTTGGAAAAGACATTCAATAAACACAAAGCTTTGGAACTTATTGAGTTTTTTGGCCTTTCAAACTCCTTAGAAAAGCACGTAAAAGAATTTTCCTCCGGTATGAAACAAAGAATGAAATTCATCCTTGCTTTTCTTTTCGAACCGAGTATTCTACTACTTGATGAGCCATTTACCAACTTAGATGAACACGGAATAATTAGAGTGGTTGATTATTTGAATAATTTAGCCAAGCAAGGGATTATCGTTGTTATTGCAACGAATGACAAACGAGAAGCAGAATTATGTAAAAATAGCATATGGCTCGGTAAATCACCGTCGAACGAACCAAATCTCAACCCGTCTATTTAATGCCCTTCCTTCTTCTGTTGCATTTGATGCAACAGGAAGCGAAGCACCGTAACCAAATATTGAAATCCTTTCGGCTCGGATTCCTTTCGAAATTAAGTAATTTCTTACAGCTTCGGCTCGTTTTTGCGAAAGCTGAAGATTATATGTATCTGTTCCAATGCTGTCTGTATGACCATCGATATGGATGAAAAAATCTTGATTTTCTTTCAAAAGCTTAACCACACGGTCGAGCTCTGGAAAAGATTCTGCTTTTAGAGTGTATTTGTCGAAATCGAAGAAAATGTTGTTTAATCTAACTTTCTTTTGTTTTTCCACTAAAAATTCAACTGGGTAAAGAACGATATCCAAGTAGATGTTAGTATCCCTTTGAAAATTAATTAAATCGAGATTGTTTGATACTGGAAAGTAGCCATTTTTTTCAGCAAAGTAACCATAGTTTTTGCCCAAGGGTAGGACAATAAGAAATGAACCATCTTCTGGATTACTGGAAAGTGTCCCAACATTTTTCAAGGTTTGTAAATCTTCAATATTTATTTTTGCAGAAAGTGGTTTGCCGAGTGGGTCAATAACTTTCCCTCTTATTGTTGCAAATTTTTGTGGTTTAGCAAATTTGGGCAATGTAACAGTGTATAAATCCCAACCACCAAAACCATCAATTCTCCAATGACTTGCAAAGAAAGCACTATCCCCACGCAAAGAAACTTTGTAACCCCAATCGTCAAGTATTGTATTGATTTCTTTTCCGAGGTTAATAGGCATGCTCCATTCCGTCCACGAATCATCTTTCAATCTTACTGTTTTAAATACGTCAAGCCGACCAAGTCCGGGATGTCCATCGCTACTAAAGTAAAGAGTTTTACCATCGGGATGCAAATAGGGTGAACGTTCGGCATATGGAGTGTTTATGGTAGGCCCAAGATTAACCGGATTACTCCAACCTGTGTCGGTCTTGAATGATACGTACAAGTCCATATTTCCCATATTATTACCGTGGAAAAGTGAACCGTACGGTTGAAAATCTCCGATGCCTCCGGGGCGGTCCGAAGTAAATATCAAAACTTTTCCATCGGAAGACAAACAGGCTCCTTCGTCCACATAAGGTGTATTTATTGGATAAGGCAAATGCTCCAAGGGACCCCAACCATTTTCATCACGGCGTATGTAATAAATGTCGAAAGCACCAAATGTTCCTTCGAAGGTGCCAGAGAGCCAAATTCCATTCCCATCAGGGTCAATATTGTCTATGGTCTCGTCTCTTTTGGCATTGATTCTCGGTCCCACATTTTGTGCTTTTTGCCAAACGCCATTTTCGTTTTTCGAAAAATAAACATCAGAATTACCATAACTATCCGGTCTTCCTCGGGTTGAAAAAAAAATATATTTTCCGTCTGGGGTTGGGCATGGGTCCCATTCATCTGCTGATGAATTAATATTCGCACCAAGATTTTGAATCTTTAGTCCTTCTGTTGGTGCTTGAAGTATTTTGATTATTTGGTCTATATGATTAATTTTATCAGGAAATAAATGCTGGAATTTTTTAAAAATTGATACTGCTGAATCCCATTTACGATAATTTGTCAAATTCTCTGTTCTTCTTTTAAGAGCAACGAATGCATATTCATCGGGAGCGAAGTCCTTAATGAATTCTTCAAGGGCTGGATAATCTTTTTCGTTTGGGGATGGATAAATAACAAACTCTTTTATGTTTTTCAAGTAACTACCCAAAGAAGACTTTTGATTTGGGAAAAGATTAGCGAAATCCTTCCAAATTTTATAAGCTTTCAATCCATTATTCAAATTCATATGAGAGTTAAGCAAGTAATTCAATACACGCCAAGCACTATCGGATGGAGCATAAGTTTTAATGTAATCTGCCCATTCGTTGTAGGTGCTTTCGTTGAATGGCTTTCTAAATATAGATTGAGAAATCAAGAAGGAAGGGACCAAAAGGAACAGAAGCAAATATGTAATTTTCATTTTTGAAATATAATGGGATTGCAACCACATTTATCTTGGACTACAGATTTTTCTGCTTCTGCCTTTTCTCGCGAAGGATAATCGCCAATTACTACCGCATACATTGTAATACTATCAATTTGTTTTGTAAAAATATCTGCACGAAGTCTCATTGTCTTGAATCTTTCGACTTCAGCTTTAGCCGATTCGATAGAGGAATACAGGCCAACCTGCAAACCAAAAGTACCTTTCTTAGGTGTTTCCGTTTTTTGGGGTTCTTTTGCGACGTCTTTTGAAGGTTCTTTGGTGTTTTCTTTTATTGGCTCATCCTTTTTTGTTCCTTTCAACCTAGAAGGGCTATATTTAGCAATTTTAATTGAAGTTCGAACCAAGTCGGAGGCTGGAGTTATAAATAAAGAATTTGGAAATAATTTTTTGTAATTTTCCAATTCGCGAGAAGCCCGCTCGACTTCACCATTTAAGCAATAGTATTGAATGAGCCGCCAATAGCATTCATCTGCATATTCACTTTGGGGATAGGTTCTGATTATTTTTTCGTATATCTCAACTGCTTTGGTAGCGTCTTCGAGTACGGATGCGTGAAGGAATTGTACACCCGGATCGTTCGGATATTCTGCAAGTAAATCTGGAAGTACAAGTTTCACTTCGATCACCTTTCCTTCGTCGACCATTTTTAAATAATCTTTTATCTTTTGCGATTGGCTAAAGGAAGAGAAAGTAAATAAAATAGAAAGTAATAAAATCGAAATACTCGATTTCATTTTTGCTCCAATTGTGTAAAAGCAAAAATACAAAAAGTAGAAAAAAGATAAATTCCATTATATCAAAATTTTAAATTCAAATTAAGCAATTCGGACTGTTTTTATTTTTAAATTTGCCTTTTTCATTTTTTCTTTTTCAAAAACTTGAGGTTTTTATGAAAATTCAACGAGAAGAAGCACTCGAATACCATTCATCGGGTAGAAAAGGTAAAATTGAAGTAATCATTACTAAACCATGCGTAACACAACGAGACTTATCGCTTGCTTATACTCCCGGCGTGGCTGAACCATGCCGTGAAATTCACAAAGACATTGAAAAAGTTTACGACTATACTGCCAAGGGTAATTTGGTAGCTGTTATTTCTAATGGTACAGCAGTTCTCGGTTTGGGTAATATTGGCCCGGAAGCTGGTAAGCCAGTTATGGAGGGCAAAGGTGTTCTGTTCAAGGCTTTTGCAGATATCGACGTATTCGACTTGGAATTCAGAACCGAAGACCCTGAAGAAGTTATTCGCGTTTGCCAAATTCTTGAACCAACTTTTGGTGGAATCAACTTGGAAGATATCAAGGCCCCAGAATGTTTTTATATTGAAGAAAAATTAAAAGAAACGCTTAATATCCCAGTTTTCCACGACGACCAACACGGAACAGCAATTATTTCCGGTGCTGCTCTTTTGAATGCACTTGAGATTGCTGGTAAAAAAATCGACGAAGTAAAAGTAGTTTACAATGGTGCCGGTGCCTCTGGTGTTGCTTGTGCAAAATTCCATATTTCTCTTGGAGTTAAGAAAGAAAACATTATTATGTGCGATACTATTGGTGTAATTTATAAAGGTAGAACCAAGGGTATGAATCCTTACAAAGAATTTTTTGCAATCGAAACAGACATGCGTACTTTAGAAGAGGCACTAGTAGGAGCAGATGTCTTCGTTGGCCTTTCAGTTGGTGGAATTTTGACTAAGGAAATGGTTCGATCGATGGCACCCAATCCTATCATTTTCGCAATGGCAAATCCAGACCCTGAAATAACATACGAAGATGCCCTCGATGCACGAAGCGATGTCATTATGGCTACAGGTCGTTCTGACTATCCAAATCAAG
This sequence comes from uncultured Hyphomicrobiales bacterium, assembly GCA_964524325.1. Lineage (GTDB taxonomy): Bacteria > Bacteroidota > Ignavibacteria > Kapaibacteriales > UBA2268 > Naka2016. Next base: position 83,175 of record CAZGCT010000007.1, on the reverse strand, counting down.
TTAACAACGTTCTTGGGTTCCCATTTATCTTTCGGGGGGCTTTGGATGTTCGAGCTACGATTATTAACGAAGAAATGAAAATTGCCGCGGCTTATGCTCTTGCAAGACTTGCCAAGGAGGAAGTCCCAGAAATAGTCAAAAGAGCTTATGGTGTGAAAGAAATGAAATTTGGAAGGGAATACTTTATTCCCAAGCCATTCGATCCAAGAGTGCTTACGTGGGTTGCCCCAGCTGTTGCCAAAGCTGCTATGGATAGTGGGGTTGCTCGTTTTCCCATTAATGATTTCGAAGAATACAAACGACAACTTGACATTAGAATGGGCCGCGCTCAAATGATAATGACCCCAATCTTCGAAAAGGCTGCTTTGAACCCCAAAAGAATAGTATTTCCTGAAGGAAATGAACCCAAAATTATTCGTGCCGCAATTCTTTCAGTTAACGAAAAAATTGCAAAACCAATTCTATTAGGTAAAAGAGAAATTATTGAAAAAATTGCCAAAGAAAACGATTATGATTTAAATGGAATTGAAATAATCGATCCTGAAACTTATCCCAAACTAAATCAATACATCGAGGAGTATTTCCATTTGCGCCAAAGGAAGGGTGTTACCTACGAAACTGCTGTTAAGGATATTACTTATCGTACTAATTACTTTGGTTCAATGATGGTTCATATGGGTGACGCCGACGGAATGATTTCTGGATTAACGAAACACTATCCAAACACAATTCGTCCAGCTTTACAGATTATTGGGCGTGATCCCAAGTATTCAAAAGTTTCTGGTTTATATATTCTTTCCTTCAAGAAAGGTGTTTATTTCCTCTCAGATACAACTGTTAATTTGAATCCAACTCCAGAGGATATTTGTGATATTACACTACAAGCTGCAGAGTTTGTTAACAACTTTGATATGCATCCTAAGATTGCTTTATTATCGTACAGTAATTTTGGCTCTGCTGAAGGCGAAATTCCAGAAAAGATGCGCAAAGCCTTGGAATTAATTAAGAAGAAGCGTCCCGACTTAGTTGTTGATGGAGAAATGCAAGCAGACACTGCTGTTGTCCCTGAAATAATTGACGATACATATCCATTTAGTGAACTTAAAGGCGGTGCAAACGTCCTAATATTCCCCGATCTTGACAGTGGGAATATTGCTTACAAGCTGCTTTCACGTTTGGGTGGTGCTCATCCCATTGGTCCAATCCTCTTGGGTATGAATAAGAGCGTCCATGTTTTGCAACGAGGGGCTTCGGTAAATGAAATCCTTGAAATGGTGGCTATTGCTGTGGTCGACGCACAAAACAAAGAGAAAGTAAATTGCATTTAAGTATTTTCTTACAATGACTTGGGGTACGCTTTCGCGTACCCTTTTTTTGTTAATTTTATTATGGAATATATAATATATATTGAACCTACTTTATTTATTTTTCTTAAAATTTGAGAGAAACGTGCAATACTTTAATTTACATTTCTTTTAAGTAAATTTTGAATTTATCGTTACAATTCCCAGCAATTGAATTTTTATTTGTTCTTTCCCTTCAAGCAATTCTTTCAAACTTATTTATTCCTTTACGATAATCCCGATAACAGACAATCATTAATATTAATTAAGCTCTTCAATTCTCCTAAAAGGACCTTGATTTGGTGTTATGCTAAATTAAATGGTTATCCAAACCTTGGAGATAATTCCCATTCGGTCGATTTATCCAAAAGCCTTAACTATGATTGTGAGAAATACGGTGTTTAAATTAAATTTAATACTTGCAGTTATTAACATAATACGCTACAAGTTTAAGGTATTGAGGATTAAGAGAGAATAAGAAACAAATTAATATGTGTCTTTTTACTTTTTGCGCTTGCTTCGCTGAATTTTGTATTCTGTTTCAAGGATTTTCATTTCTTCTTCTAAAAGCGATTTATTCCTTCTGGACATCATTGCTTGTATCGAACGAATGGTACGTTCGTAATTTCCTAAAGTACTTTCGGTTTTACTACCTCCCCAAGTAAAAGAAGGAATATACTTGGAAAGCAAACCTGGATTGTAGATGTTGCAGCAAATTCCAGTTATTGTTCCTGTGTTGAAAGAAGTATTTATTGCAGTGCGGCTATGGTCGCCCAAAAGTAGGCCAAGGAAGATACGACCAGAGTCGAACGTTTCGTTTTCAATTCTAACCGAGACAGTTTCATAGGTGTTTTTCAAATCCGAAGTTGTTGTACCGGCACCAATGTTGCACCATTCCCCAATATACGAATGTCCAATAAAACCATGGTGCTGTTTGTTGGAGTATGCATGAAAAATTGTATTTTCGACTTCACCTCCAACCTTACAAAGCTCTCCGATAGTAGTTCCTTGGTATATGAAAGCCCCAGATTTGATTACAGAATTTTTTCCAATAGCAACAGGACCTTCGATGTAACTAAAAGGGTGTATAGTAACATTTTCGCCTAAAACTATCGCACCTTTTTCTGCATTTAAAACAACATGGGGCAAAATATTGCAATTTTTTCCTATTTTAATTTTGCTTTCGTTGAGAACTGTTACGCCTTTTTTCTTCAATAGTTCGAAGTCTGCTTGATTTTCCAGAAAGCGGAAGTCGTCTTCAATAGCTTCGGAATTGAATTCAATTGCATCCCAAAGGAAATTGATTACTTTTGGTAAATGAAGTTGAACTTGAGGTAGTTTCTCAAAATATTTTTTTAAAAGAATTTCGTAGAATTTGGTGTCGAATTCGTTCGGGTTAATCATTTCTTCTGAAGTGATATAAAATGCTATGGGAATTTCGCCAACCATGAAAGCACATGATTTTGTTGTGGGTGTGTTTTGTACAAATTCAGTGTAAGCAGTGCAAACATTATCCCAAAATACCTTGTTAGGTAAAATTCCTGCATTAAGAACAAAGAGATTGCCCTTTGTAATATTATTGTCGTGGAAAGCAAATTTTTTTAGGAAGAACTTGAGGTAAGTTTCTCTATTACTTTGGAATACAATCTTTGCATTTGGAAAATTGAATTGAATTTTTTCGAACAGACGGAAAGCTCCGCATCGGATTTCCCACTGCAAATGTAAAAGGTAAAAAGGGTAAAGGCTTCGAACGTATTCGTTTTCGAAGAGAAGAATAGTATCCGGGTTGATCATTCTACTTTAACCAACTCAACATCAATAACCAATTTCGAGTTAGGAGGTATTCCTCGGTAGGAATGCACTCCAAAGCCAAGTTCTGGTGGAATTATCAACATTCTTCTGCCACCAACTCGCATTGTTGAAACACCTTCTTCCAAACCTTCGATAGCATCCTTGTTCCCTAAAATAAAAGACATAGGTATGCCACTTTTGTAAGTATCCTCAATCACAGTGCCATCTTCGAGCTTCATAATAAAGTTAATTGTTACTTTTTGTCGTGGTTTAGGTGTTTCACCACGTCCTTCGTAGATATCCTTATATTGCAAACCGCTGGGATTGGTTATCCAGTTTTCATCTTGAACTCGGACTTTACTTGTTCGGCAAGAAATAAGCACAAAAGCAAAAATAAGTGTCAAAAAAAACAAGTTTCTCATTGATCCTCCAATTTATGTTCTTTACTTTTTCTGTGTTTCAATGCAGCGCGAATAAAGCCTATGAACAGTGGTGCTCCTGTAACAGCTCTCGATTTCAATTCTGGGTGGAATTGTACGCCAATGAACCAGGGATGGTTTCTTAATTCTATCATTTCAACCAAGTTTCCATCGGGCGAAAGACCACTCATTACCAAACCATTTTGTTCGAATATTTCTCGGAATTCGTTGTTAACTTCGTATCTATGGCGGTGCCTTTCATAAATAATATCTTGATGATATTCAGAGTAAGCTAATGTGTTAGGTATTATTTTGCATGGATACTGTCCAAGCCGCATTGTCCCCCCCTTGTTGATAATCTTTTTTTGGTCCTCCATCAAATCAATTACATTATATTTTGTCTTTTTATCGAATTCAGTCGAATGGGCATTTTCTAACTTGCAAACATTTTGAGCGAATTCGATAATTGCACATTGCATTCCAAGACATATACCAAAAAAAGGGATTTTGTTCTCTCGGACATACTTAATCGCGGCAATTTTTCCTTCTATACCTCTTTTTCCAAAGCCTGGACCAACAAGAAGTCCATCAATATCTTTTAACAACTCACTGCAATTGTAGTCGTTCAACTCTTCGGAGTCAATCAAATCTACATCCACCGAGGTGTTGTTTATCGAACCAGCATGAACAAAAGCCTCCAGAATACTTTTGTAGGAGTCACGATACCGCACGTACTTGCCAACGAGTGCGACTCGAACTTTGTGTAAAGGATTTTTTATTTTTCGTACAAATGTTTTCCACTCTTCCAAATCCAGGGTATTTTCGGGGACATTCAACTTTCTTAATACGATTCCGTCTAAATTACTTTTGGAGAGTACTAAGGGGACTTCGTAAATAGTTTCCACATCGTAAACATCAATGACGGATTCTTCATCGACGTTGCAAAAAAGTGAAATTTTGCTTTTAACATCTTTCGACAATTTAGTTTCGCTCCGACAAAGAATAATATCGGGGACAATTCCGTGCTCCATTAGTGCTTTTACAGAATGCTGTGTGGGCTTTGTTTTTAGTTCACCAGCGCTTTTGATAAACGGGACGTAGGTTAAAATTATGTTTAAAGCATTGTTAAATCCGCGTTCTAAAGCAAACTGTCGAGCAGCCTCTAAAAAAGGCAAAGATTCGATATCACCAACAGTTCCACCAATTTCAACTATTACAAAATCATATTCACCGTCGAAAAAAGAAATTCTTCGTTTTATTTCATCGGTAATGTGGGGTATTACTTGAACAGTTTTGCCAAGGTATTGTCCCTTTCTTTCTTTCTTTATTACAACATAATAAACTTGACCTGCAGTTGTATTATTGTGTTTGGTTAATGAATAACCAAGGAAACGTTCGTAATGTCCTAAATCTAAATCTGTTTCGGCGCCATCGTCCGTTACGTAAACTTCACCATGCTGATAAGGATTCATCGTACCTGGGTCGACATTAATATAAGGGTCGAGCTTCATAATCGTTACCTTGTACCCACGTTGTTTTAGTAACAAACCGAGTGATGCAGAAGCAATACCTTTCCCCAATGATGAAACGACGCCACCAAAAACAAAAATATACTTTGTGTGCTTTCGGTTTTTTTTGTTTTCTTTTTCCATAATCAAACTAAATTAAAAAAAAGAAAGGAAAGGAATACTTTCGAAACTAAATTCACAAATTTTATTTCTTTTCAAGTATAAGTTAATGAAATATTCTTTTGGAATTATATGCAAATTAGTTTTGAAGCGAAATTATATGAGATATCTATGATTTCATTGATTGGAATGACAAACTACGGAAAAAATCAATCATTGCCACACGGCAATGATTGATTAATGGGTCAATTAATGTAAAAATTTTATTAGTTGTTAAATATTGGACTTTCTTTAACGTTGCCGTAGCCGGGAATAATGATTTCCTTTTGGTCGGAATTATTTGTTTTCATTTTCACAGTGCAATTGAAATATCCTTTTTTATCGGGGACAACTTTGGCAACTACATCGAAACTTTCGCCTGCCTTTAGAACTAATTTTTTAGGCAAGTTAACATTCAGATTTTCGGGAACGACTTGAACCTCGCTCAAAGTAATGTTCTCGTTAGTATTATTTTTAATAGTAACTTTCGAAGTTGCCTCTTGTCCAACGGTCATTTCATTGAAAGCAAAATAAGAAGTAGGGGAAATCGAAATAGGGTAGAATACGTTAGCTTTCAAGTACAAATATTTATTGGAATTATTTGGGTCGTTCGAGGCTATTCTAATACTTTTCACCACATTGCCTTGCATCCCGGCAATTCTCAAGGATACATCAAGAGTAGCTTCTTCGCCGGGTTTAAGTTCATTTTTGTCCAAGGGGGCAGTTGTGCAACCACAACCAGGTTTTACTTCTGTAATTTTTAATGATTCTGTGCCCGCATTTTTAATCTTTATTTTGGCTGTTAGGGGATCTTGGGTTGGTTTGACTGTTCCCCAGTCGTAACTGTCTCCACCAACGATTTCAATTTTAGGTTGAGCAATTAGCAAATATGGAAGAAAAACAATTAGCGAAAGCAACATCAGCTTTTTCATATTCTACTCCTTTTGTTTGATTAAAGCAAAAAAACGAAATTTTTGTTCAGTTATTTTAACTAACAAGTATTTTAATACCTTGAATTATTCTATTTTCATTGTAACTTTCAGCCTCAAAACCATCGATACGAATCAATTCTGGTTTTTCCTTCAAAATTCCGCTTCTTTCGAAATATTTTTCCACAGTGGATTTTGAGGCACCACCCCATGGATTGCGTGCTATGGTGATTCCAATTCTGTTCACGAATGGGAGCATTTTACGAATTGCCTCAATTGTTTCGCGTCCATCTTCATCCCAATCATCACCATCCCCCCCATAAAAAATATATATGTTGTTTTCTATGTAAAGTCTTTCTTCTTTAATTATTTTTTCGACTAATTGAAAAGAAGGTGCAACACGTGTTCCGCCAGAAACTTGTAATCTTATGTAAGTGAGAAAATCTGGAACTTCGCGTGCAGTTGTATCGTGAAGCACAAAACGAGTGTTGACATTGTTTTGGTACTGATACATAAGCCAGCTGTAAATGAAAATGTGTTGTCTTGTAACAACTTCCGTAGGTTTGCCATGCATCGAGCCGGAGTAATCGCGAATAAAAAACACAACTGCTTGTGCCTCGAAATCTTTTTCCTTCGACAGAATCCTATAAACGTGGTCGGTCGGAAGAATCAAAAATTCAGAAGGTTCTGTTTCTAAAGTTTCATCAACCCGACCCAACAAAAGATTAGTCTTAATGATAGACTTTAACGTGGCCTTCTTATCTAAAATTTGACCGAAACCGCGATGAACGTCGGTCAATTCATATTGAAATTTAGTAAATGATGGCTTTTTGCCTTTGGGTTTAATATTAGGAAGTTCAAACTTTTCGGTGAGTATTCGCCCTAAGTCAAAAGCTTCTTCACTAATTTCGTGCCGAGTTTCGGCTCCTTGGCCTGGTCCAAATCCTTCGCCCTCGCCTTGTTCGGGTTGAAGAGGAGCCTCCCCGATGACCTCACCTTCTTGTTCTTCGCCTGTACCCCCCGTTTGTGGTTCATCTTCGGTAACATTTGTATCATGGTAAAATTTTGGTTCTACAGTGGTTGGGACCACCACGATTTTGGGTTTTCCACTCGAGTCGGGTCGCATTAGTTTACCAATACGTATTCTACGAGGGAAACCATCTTGTTCACGTTGTTTGTCTCGTTCTAGAAGTTCTTCGAGCGTTTTCAGGTAGGTTACAGGTTGCATAGTTAAATTGGGCTTCAGGAAAAGTTTGAAATCGTCAATTGCAAAAATATCATTAAATTTTTTATTCAACGATTTAAGTAAATCTGCAAATGTATCGAAAGAAGTTACCTTTTCGACAGGAATGGTATCTTTTTGTTTTTTATTTTCGATATCCACCAATATTGAGATTTTACTTTTTTCAAAAAACCAAATGCAAAATAAGAAGAAATGTATTACCTTGTTATTAAAAATGGAAAAACAAACATTTTGCCTTTTAAATCGATACGCAAAAAGTAAACTCCATTTGCAAATGTATCCGTAAATCTGTAAAGTGGAATCACATTCGTTTCGTTATTAATATTAAACTTTTGTTCAAACATTTTATTACCTAAAATGTTGTTGAGTGAAATAGTAATTAATTCAATTTGGTTTGAAGTAATCAATACCACTTCATTGTCTTGACCAGTAACAACAGAAGGAACTTTTATCTTTATATCATTTTGATTATCTACAAAAGTGGCAGAGGTGTCGATTTCCCCAACAAAAACATTGTCGAACCATACAGTTCCGGTATACCCTCTAAACAGACAATAAACTCTTCCGTACTCAATTGGCATAGGGGGATAATAAATAGTTGCGGAATATTCCCAATCGTGAGTGCCAGTGGAAAAAGAAGCAATTCTACCATACCAAGGAATTTTGTCTTTTGACCAAAAATCACAATAAATGGAGTAATTAAATCCTCGAGTGCCGGAGACATTTTCAGCTTTCGACCATCCTGCAACAAGTATAGGTTTTGCCTCAGTTTGCCATAGGTAAATTGTGGTATAAACACCTCCTGTGTCTTGTTTAGGGAAATTGGTAACTTTTATTGAGCGCTTATAATGCTGCGCGTTTAGCCCAGAAGTATCATATTCAAATCCTTTGTAGTAAGCCATCCAGCCATCTGGTATAGCATCAAAATTAATATCAAACTCGAAACTTGGGTTTAATACTTTATTGCTTGTATCTATGCTCTCAATTGTTGGATTTACATAAGTAATTGTCATAAGTCCAGTAGTAGAAATTGCGACGATAGGAAGTACAATATTGGTAAAATTAGGGGGGTGCGGAAAAATAATTTCGGCAGAATAAGTTGAAAATTTCTCATTCGCTGATGTACCATCGTTTGTTAGAATTAAATCCTCGGCAAATCCAAATTTGGATAGGTCTGCTATAACATACAAAGGCAAATTATGATTGCTCTTAAATCTATTAGAAGAGGAATCTGCACATTCAACACTAACTTGGAGTAAAATCTGATCTTTATCAATTCCTTTTAACTTTGCATAGGGATTTTTTAAGGCTGGTGATGCTAATTTGCTTGATGTACCTTTAAGAATAATTTTTGAACTTTTCGGTAAAAGTACCGAATCTGCAATAATAGTGAACAAACGACCACCACTGATTGAAAGCAAAGTATCGACATAAATTTGTGGGGCTCCATGAAGAGAAGGCAGAAAGACAGTGTCCTTTGCATTTGAATTAAGGTAAACAATGCAGTTTTCAAATTCTCTTTGATAGTATGTTTTTCCCCTTGCGTCCAATTTCTTAAGTTCTCCTATCGAATCCTTTGGGCTTACTAAAGGGATTCCAACTGGTATGTCGAATTCTGGATAATGAGCAAAAATTTGATAATTTGGGGCATTAGCAAAGTAGGAATTTTTCCCAGCCGAGATAAGAAATGAAGAAACGCAATAAAGCCGTGGTTCAGGTTGGTTATTAATAATACCACCTAAAGGTAACCAACTCTTTTTGAATTTATTTTCGCATTTAATACCCCTATTGCAAGCGTTTATCCAAGAGGAGCCCGAGGAATATTGGGCCCAATGAGAATGGGCGAAACCTTCGTCCATACCACCATCAGAGACTTCAAGTAACCTTAATGCTCTTTCTTCGTAAAGACCATTGAAGTATAATGGCCTGGTTTTGATTGAATCTTTAATTTCAGAAAGAAATGAGTAAAGCGCATCAAACCAAGTACTATCTGAATAAAATAACGGTGGATAGGCGTCCACCCCCCACTGGGCTACTCTATTCCATGCATCATCGGCAAACACACCGTTGTATCCACGATCAAATGCTTTTAGGACTTGGTTAATGTAATTCTTTCGCCACTTTGAACTTGCTACATCCATAACAAAAAAGTTATAATGTTCATTCTTTATTCGGTTATTTGCATTTGTAGTCCAATATCCAACTGATGGAAATTTATAACCTTTACCATTCTTAAAGCAAATCGCGTAACACTCTATTCCAGCCTTTATTTCTGTGTTAATTGAATCAAATATAGTTAGGGTACCCGATTTTGGGAAAAATGTTCGTATTTCATTTTTATCAAAAGTATTGTTTTTATTAAAATCAGCATAAAAGTGTAAAGAATCAGGCAAAATAGGGGTAACAAATTTTAGTCCGATGTTAAAAGAAGTGTAACTGGAAGCAAATTTTGAGTGTAGTTTAAATGGGACACACAAAGGAATACTATCTTCGAATAACAATTTAACTGGAAAACCATAAGGGATTTCCATTGTGTCGTTTACTATGCTATTCAATTTTACCCAGCGAGCGGATTTAGGTAATGAGATCGACAACTCTGTTGTATTAACAATTGTATCTGTACTGGTAAAAGTACCACTTGAATCAATACTCCAATACAGTCGATAAGTTACTCTTACAGTCGTATCGAGTTCGAATCTTCGGTCGGGCATCCAATAAAATTTCCACCCTTTATCGAAACTGACAGTTAAACACGAAGGTTCTGAGATATGAAGAAATGCATCTTCTTCAAGGTTAATTTTGCTGTACTCAGAAAGATAATAATTCAATGCAACAATATCTTTGTAAAACAAAATAAGGTAGTCTTTGTCTGATCGCCTGATTAGATTGATTTCAGTTTTGGAAGCTTCATCTAGAAAAGCAAAGCGTTTGTGCGCAAGTTTTGTAAGAAAAATGTCCCCTTTAATTGCATGGTAGTTAACCAAAAAACTTGTGTAACCTTGCGGTTGATACTCTTTGGGTTGAGATAAAGATGGATTGTATAAAAAAGCAAACAAAAGAAGGATAAAATAAATCATAATATCCCCAAAAAAACTAAATTAATATTTTTGTGCCTTTCTAATATTTTATAATAATTTTACTTTCGCTAAAATTCCTTTTACCCATTCAAATGCACAAAAGGAAGCCAGAATTGCGACAATGACATCCACAGTGTAATGAGCTTTTTGGAACATAACACCAAAACCAACAACGAGGGTAGCAAAGAAGAGGAAAATTCTTGCTGGTTTATTTTTAACTAGAAGAAATAACAAGAATATAAGCGAGGTATGACCAGAAAAAAATAAGTCTTTGGACAAAGTATAATCGGTGCCGAAATATTCAATTATTGGGTCCTTGAGCAAGATGATATCATTTGGTGGTTCAAGGGGCAAAAAATACATGCATACTATTCTCAATGAAAGAAGTAAAGAATATGAAAAGAATGCAAGAACTAATTCCTTCGGGTTTTGGATTAAAAAGAAAAGTCCAAGCAACACGGAAAAGTACAGAAAGGAAAAAACAAGCCAAGTTAAATCTATAGGTTGAAATAATGAAAGAAAGGGGTCATCGAATTTAAAGCCTTGCCTAAGTTCAACATTGGAAATAAATCGAGCTGTTAAATGAAGCATGAAAACCATAAGAAAGAAGGAGACTAGTAACAAAAAAAAGTTTAATTTGCGATGAAGAAAGGTATTCCAGCTTTGTACAACAACATGAGGCTTACTCATTGTGTAAATTTTTACTAATTTTGATTTTCTAAACCTACAAAAATACAATGAATGTAAAGGAAAACAAAATTATTCACTCAACTACTGTTGTAGGACTTATTAAAGATGGTAAAGCAGTTTTAGGAAGCGACGGGCAAGTCACATTTGGAAACACAGTATTGAAGCATACTGCTAAGAAAATCCGAAAATTGTATAATAATACTGTACTTGCTGGGTTTGCTGGCGGAACTGCCGATGCCTTTGCGCTTCTGCAACGTTTTGAAGAGAAATTAGAATCTACACGGGGACAATTTTATCGCTCGGTAATCGAATTTGCAAAAGATTGGAGAACAGATAGGTACTTGCGTCGGCTCGAAGCAATGGTGATTGTTATGAATAAGGAGAAATTGTTTGTTTTGACTGGAAATGGCGATGTAGTCGAACCAGACAATAATCTTGCTGCTATAGGTTCTGGTGGTCCATTTGCTTTAGCTGCTGCGCAAGCATTAATTGAAAATACGAATCTTGGACCCAATAGAATTGTCGAAATTTCACTTCAAATTGCTTCGAAAATTTGTATTTACACAAATTCTGAATTCGTGATAGAGGAACTTTAAATTATGGCAAAGATTGCTGAACTCTTAAAATTGAATTGTCCATTTGTATTGGGGAGCAGTTCCCCGCGTAGGAAGAAACTTCTTGAAATGCTCGGTTTGAAATTCGAAATAGTTCCTCCGGATGTTAATGAAGAGGATATTGGGAAAGAAATCTATGATTTCTCTCTTAAAGTCACCGAAATTGCAAAAGCAAAGGCATTTCGGGTCGCAGAAATGATAGATTACCCAGCTTTTATAATTGGTGCCGATACAATTGTTGTACACGATGGTTTCGTTTTGACTAAACCTTTGAATGAGTACGAAGCAAAGGTGATGTTAAATAAATTGAGCAACCGAACTCATATCGTTTTCACTGGAATTGCCATTTTACATAAACCAAGCTTAAGATACAAAACATGTTTTAGAAGGACAGAAGTCTCATTTAGGCAAATTTACGAAGATGAGATTGATGCATATATTAAATCTGGTTCCCCGTTGGATAAAGCTGGAGCCTATGGAATCCAAGACGATTTTGGCTCTGTATTTGTGAAAAGTGTCAATGGTTGCTATTACAACATCGTGGGTTTGCCACTTGAATGCTTCTACACATCTTTAAGGAATTTTATCAATGAATTGGAAGAAGAAGGAATACTTAAATAATATTTTTTTGCTTTCACCCTGGATAGTGGTTTTTGCGATTTTTTGGCTTTACCCATTGGTTTATGCTTTCTATCTTTCCCTATGCGATTATCAAACTTTGACTTCGAGGACAAGGTTTATTGGCTTCGAAAATTACAAACGCATTGCAACCGACCCATTGTTTTGGAAGGCACTTAAAAACACTGCTCTTTTCACTTTTGTGACTGTGCCTGTTACAACTGCTGTTTCTATCTTTTTTGCGAATTTGCTGAACAATAAGTTTGTCAAGTTTAAAAATTTCTTTCAATCTGTATTTTTTGTTCCTTCAATTACTTCTCTTGTTGTGATTTCTATTGTATTTGTAAATTTATATTCATCAGAAGGTTATATTAACAACTTATTGAAATTGCTTCATCTACCATTTCCAAAGCTCGGCTGGCTCCAAGACGAAACCACAGCTCTTCCGGCAATAATGATTATGGACATTTGGATGAGCGTTGGTTATTATATGATTTTGTTCCTTGCTTCAATGCAATCTATACCAAAAGACTATTACGAAGTTGCGGATTTATGCTCTGCAAGCCCATGGCAAAAATTTTGGAAAGTTACATTTCCGTCCATCCAACCCATGTTTTTGTTTGTAATTGTTTTGAATTCTATCAAATCATTTCAAATTTTTGTAGAAATCTACATTATGACCAGGGGTGGTCCTTTAAATGCTACAACTACTCTTGTTTACCTAATCTATGAAAACGCATTTGTTAAAATCGACGAGATGGGCTATGCCTCGGCTATTGCTTTTGTTGTTTTTTTCCTTTTGTTGGGGCTCTCTTTTCTCCAAATACGTTTATTAAGAGTAAAATATAAATAAGACTGAAAATTGGAAACAAACAAACTTAAAATTTTGGTGTCTGCGGGAGGGACTGGGGGGCATCTTTTCCCAGCTGTTGCTGTGATAGAAGAAATAAAAAATATATTGCAAAACCATTATCAAATAGAAGTTTTTGCCGTGGGAAATCCAAAGAAAATAGAGGCAAAAGTAAGTTCCGAAAATGATTGGCAATTTTTTCCAATTCCAATGGAGGGTTTCCCAGGTTTTGGGTTTAAGTTTTTTAAATTTTTTTACAAAACAATTAAGTCTGTGAACCTAGTGCGTGAACTAATTCGAACCGAAGGAATTAATTTTGGCATTGGAACTGGAGCATATATTACTTATCCAGCAGGTATCGCTTTACATTCTGAAGGGAAACCTTTATTTTTGCTCGAAAGCAACTTGGTTCCCGGCAGAGCTAATAGATTGCTTGCTAGAAAATCTTCATTGTTCTTTGCAACTTTTAATAATTCGATGAAATATTTACCACCACAAGTAGGTCCAAAGTTTAAAGTGTATGGAACACCAATAAGAAAAGACCTACTAAAACAAATTTCAAAAGAAGAAGCCAAAGGGAAATTGGGGCTTTCGCCGGAGAAACCTACTATACTTGTTTTTGGAGGTAGCCAGGGTGCCAGAACTATTAATCAAGTCATTTTCAAAAATCGTGTTAAACTAATTGAAAAGGGCTGGCAAATTGTATGGCAAGTAGGCAAAAATTTCCAAGCTACAGACATTAGAGACGAATCAACTAAAGTGTTTGAATTCATCGAGGATATGGCAACTGCTTATGCCTCGGCAGAATTAGTTATTTCACGGGCTGGTGCTTCTACACTTGCAGAAATATCTGCTTTAGGGAAAGCAGCAATTCTTATTCCCTATCCTTATGCTATTGCAAATCACCAAGAGCTAAATGCAAGAGAATTGGAAATCAACAACGCAGCGATTGTTATCCCAGATTACCAAGCAAGCGAAAAATTAATTCCAACTGTGTTAGAATTAATGGAGAAACCAGAGGTTTTAGAACAAATTTCTACTAACATAAAAAATTTTGGCAAGCAAGAGGCAGGAACCCAAATTGCAAAAGAAATTTTGAAATTTTTAAATATTTCATTAAATTTTACTTTTTAATTTGGTTCAACTTGAATTTAAATAAAATGGGTAAGCAGTTACCTCTGGTCTTCGAAAAAAGGTTCGATTTCTACTGGAAATCAATTGCAATTTATTGCATAGTTTTGATTTTATACTCACTTGTTCGAGGTACCCTCGAAGAAGGAACTCTTACATTGCGAGTTTCTGACCCATTGGTAATCTTGCTTTCCTTGATTATTCTTTTTTCAATTTTTGGTTACATTTATAGCATTTGGAAATCACCTCAAATAGTTGTAGGAAAAGATTTCATTACCTTTAAAACAAGATTCAAAGAAGTTAATCTAACCGCAAATCAAATAAATAAAATAATCATTGGTAAGGAAGTGATTTCTAATTTAAGAAGGCCAATGCGAGTTATAAAAATCTTTGTTCCCTTTCGCAACAAGCCTTTTAGAATCCGCCCGAGTTCATTTTGGAATGACAAGGAGCTTACCGAAACCCTAATTCATTTTAAGAAAAGCAACAACAAATGAAGATAAAGATTGCTGCTTTACTTCCTTTTTTCTTTTTTTGTTTTTGTTTAATCTTTCCACAAGAACAACTCCCACCTACGAACAAGGAAGTTTTAATTAATTTTATCAACGAGCTATCTGATACTTTAATCAAAAGTGTACCACCAAAAACAATGCAACTACAAATTTTTCGGGACTCGTTATCAGATTTTGTTGAAAGCATTATTGTTTCCAAATTAAGCAATTTTGGATACAGATTTCAGCTAAGTATATGCGATACCTGCTCAATTTTACAAATTGCGGTAGAAAATTATAAGATTAATTATAAAAGATTAATAAGGGAAAGACCTACTCAATTAATCCTTCGAAAAATTGAGTTCAACGTTGTGTCTTTATACAAAGAGCCAAATTTGGTAATAACTCCGATTATCTACAACAAAATTTTCTCTGACACAATTACCACAGAATTCATTGATTATGTCGAAAGAGAAGGCAGCCCTTTCACTGGAAAAAAGCCAAAAGAACCGGAGAATTTTCTTAAAAAGTATTTTGAACCAATCATAATAATAGGTTCAAGTGCTCTAGCTATATTTCTATTCTTTACGATTCGCTCTAAATAGTTATTTCGAGAGGATAACAATTTCAGTTCTTCTATTTAGGCGTCTACCAAATTCTGTTTCATTTGGAGCGACGGGTTTTCGTTTGCCGTACCCAACGGTTTTAATTCTATCGGAGGAGATTCCTCGGGTTACAAGATAATTTTTCACTGCGTCTGCTCGCATTAAAGAAAGTTTGTCATTGTAAGGATGGGAGCCACGATCGTCGGTGTGTCCCTCGACCAATATTGTAACCTTAGGTTTGTTTTTCATAAATTGGAAAAGTATTTCCAACTCTTTAACAGTATCGGAAAGGGTGGCGCTGTTGGTTTCGAAAAGTAAGTTTTCGATAATAAGTTTCCTACCCAATTCTACTATGGGGATTGTCTTTCGGATAATTTCCTTTCTTTCTTGGCTAAAAATTGCAATATTGATTGAATCTGGAATAGCAGGCAAATCTGTTCTGTATTTAATGGAATACAAGTTAGTTAGTTGACTCGAAAAGTTGTTTAAAATTGTTGAAAAGGGATATTCAATATCAAACTGCGTTCCACGGGTTTTTGAAGAAATCAACTTATATTCACTTAATTTAGGAGGAGTGATAGCAAAGCAACGAATATCGTTTTTAATTAAGTATTCAATGATTGAATTTGTGGTCTCTAATGTAAATCCATTTCCTTTTTCACCTAATTGATGGTAAGGAGCATCGGTAATTAAAACAATCACTTTATTGGCGGAAGGTCGAAAGGAAATTTGACTGGTTGATTTAATTGCTTCGAGTGCGTTTTCTTTTTCGTCGCCTCCACCATAGGCTTTTACAACTGAAATCCAAGCAAGAAAATTGTTAACATTGTCAGTTGGTTGATAAACCTTTTCAACAATGTCTGAAAAAAGTATCAATCCAATTCGGTAGTCAATTCCGCGGCTTAGAAGTGAGCTGAGAAATCGCGAAATGTTGTTTTTTATTCCATCAATATGTTTTTGCATCGAACCTGTAACATCAATAACGAAAACAAAATCTACGGGAATTCTTTCTCTTATCGAAATTTTAGATACGGAAATGACTTGCTTTTCGATACCGTTCTCTGTAACAACTACGTCGTTAGTGGTTAGAGTGTCGAGCGGAAAACCACTTGTATTAAAAGCTTCTACAATTATGTTAATTTCTGGGAAATGCGTAATGTCGACATTACTAATTAAAAGTAAAACGGGCTTTTTTTCTGTCTTAACCTCTGTAGTTTTAAGAACATCTTGAATTTTTTTCATCGAGTCCTGAATAGCAACTTGGCAAAATATTGAGTAGTAGTTAATTATCAAGGTAACAATCAATAAAAATTTAAATCTTTTCATAATTATTCTATTTTAAATCGCAAAATTATTTATTTTGTAAAAACCCTCCAACTAAATTGTCAGAGGGTTCTAAGAAACCTAGATAAATAATTTATTTATAAAGTCAAGCGTAAAACTGGTGAAATCAAAAAGAAAGTTTTGTTTTCAAAAGGTTGAGCAGTTCGCATAACTCTTGCAACTTTACCTTCAATATATAACCAGTTGAATAATGGGATATATACTCTTCCAAGGAAAATTTGATTTGAGTACTGGATGCTTGCACCAAATGGCCAGACCGATTGATTGCGATATTCAAATTTAAAGTAAAGCCAGTCGGCAAATTCTTTTGGTTTATGGGTGCGGAGTACGATGCTTTGGTCATCTGGAGAGGGGACTAGATAATAATGCGTAAATGGTGAAGGCTTGAAGTAAACTTCGCGGACCTCGAAATAGTTAATACCCAAATCCAACCGGAAATAATTTTCTGGGTTAGCCTCTGTCAACCATAAATTGTAGAAAAATGTAAATTGTCCAGAGGAACGAAGCAACGGGGCAACCTTGTAGTTTTCAAGTGTTAATTCATTAACTTTATTATATGAAAAATACTTTTGGGGGACAACGCTTTCTTCTTTCAACTCAGATAGTGGTAGTTCCATATTAAAATGAATACCTAATTGGGGTTGAAATGGCATATGAAAATCCAAACCAGCAATAAGCATTCCGCCGGGACCTTGGTTTAGCTTCTGACTTGGCACCCAACTAAAAATTGTGCCTTTATTATTAATTCCACCAGAGATACGATAAGCTCCCCCTAGGTAAGCATTTATTAAGTACGGGATTCTGTCATTTGTTTTGCTATCGCGATTTACATACAATGGTCTTTTGAGAATGATTTTCGAAGAGCCAGATGTCCAGAAGGAATAGCCAATTTTGTCTGTACCAATTTCATTTTTCAGCCAAAAGCCTGTTTCGCCAAACTTAAGTGTTTGTTCAAAAAATGACAATGTAAAAGAATGTGTAACGTTTGTTGGCTCAAGATAATTAATTATTGCTTGTGCTTGGGATGCAGTAACCGGTATTTCGGGGGGAATATCAACGTAACAATAATCTCTTTTTCCATCAAACCAATTATAAGGGTTAGAAAAGGCATCGCCTCCGGCGAGGATACTTAAAAGCCGTTCCCCAAGGTTTACTTGCATCTGGGATGCTGTCATACTAACTTCACCACAAGTAAGCAAAAGCAAATCGAAAGGCTCAAATTCACTTTTTCGGGGCGCAGAAAGTATCTCGATTCTTGTTTTACTTAACTTAGACTCATCGTATCCCAAAATTCGAAATGCCTGAAAAATTTGAATTTGCAGATCTGTTTCACATAACTTCCACCTTGGGAAATATTTTCGAATTTCTGGGTCGATTGTTGTCATCGAGTCAATAAGGTCTCGTGGATTCACATTTAAATGTTGTGAATACAGAGTGAAGTAAGAAAACAATCCGAGAATTCCGACTAAAACAAATAATTTTTTCATATCTCTCTTCACAATTGTTTACAATTTAAAAATTAACAATTAAACGAACCATTGGTACGAAGTAACCTTTGTTTTCCCAGTCTTCTTGTTTGTCTTTAAATGGGACAAAGTATCCACGCCCGTCAAGTCGAAGCGACAATGTGTTTTTAATAATCGGGACTTGCATCCAAATCCCGCCACCAATTCCTCCATTAAAGTATTGAATGTTTGCACCAAATGGTGTGGCTATATTCGTAGCCATAAAGTCAATTTTAATTGAAACGTCCCCAACCGAGACCTCATCGTACTTTCTAAAAACTAGCTTTCGTCGAAAATCGAAAGTGTCTAAGTCGTAAAACCACTTTTCTACTTTGTAGAATGTTGCACCCAACCCAAACCTAAAAAGATAGTCGTTATCAATTTGAACACCGAAAGTATAATATGCTTGAATATTACCGCGTACGAGGTAATCAAAATCAGAAAGGGCAACAGCTAGATTGGGATTATAGGTAAGTGTATCGATCTTTCTAGATTTGTACTTGCTTTCCTTGGCGTCTCCCACAACATATCCAAAGTCAAAGTGAAAAACACCACTCTTTGGAATCACTTTAATTGGAAAGTCGAAGGAGCCAGCAAGCCCAAAATTTGCAAATGTAAGCGTTCTATTGATATCAAACACGTTCTTTCCAAATGATGCCCAACCATCGGTTGGAAGAATCAATCCTAATTTAACATTTTGCCAGAGAGCACTCACAGTTAACCTTTCGCTGAAGAAAGAGACATAATTAATGCCGTCGATACCGTATTTAAGTTCGAGACCAAAATCGGGTAAATCTAAGTTTGAATGTCCATTGGGGTCAACAACAAAATTGCCAGCGTCGTCGAAGTAACCAGGGGTGGGGAAACGTCGCCATAAAATCCAATCTGGGCTTAAAATAACTTCATTTTGTTTCAATCCAAAATCGAAAGGTTCACCTTCGGTTATTCTTAATATCTTTTGAACATCATAAGATGTCAAGTCAGCTTCATTAGCAAAAGGGCTTTCAGTATTTCCAAAAACCTTTGGTGCAAACCATTGGCTGTTTCCGATTCCCTGAGCTTCGATTGTTTTATTTTCAACATTTCTTTGAACTATTGCAGTCATCATTAAATCGTATAAGTTGTCGGAGGCAAAGCTATCATCCAACTTGAAATTTTTCATTTCATCATAGGTATAAATGTCATTAGGTCCAATAGCTCTAAGGCTTTTTTCAATATCCTGAGATTGCGAATAGCTAATTACTAATGCTATTATAACTTTTGGTATTTCACCTGGTTTGGACCTAGTTGTTATTAAATAAGCATTTTCGGGTCTTTGCTCGGCAGCGCCCTGATATTTGACCCGATAAAATTGATAAGCTTGTTCGAGTAAGGTAGCTTCTGGTGGCGTAAAACCTCGGTTTTCAATTGCGTTGGTTATTTCCCTTAAACTTTCGTCTGCACGAACCCCATCCTCGATAATGGAAAGGATTTCTTGAGGAATTGCTTTTAAAACATCTTCACTAATTTGGATACCAGCGGACCTTTGTTGGCGAAGCTGAATTGCCCGTCGAATTTCACCAATGTTTTTTAGTCGGTAAATAGAAATATTTCCAAATCGATAGTTAGAGAACCTACCTAATATTTGTTCCATCTCGGTTCGAGAAGCCTCGTCTTGAGAAAACATTGGGAAAACAAATGCAAATCCCAGCAACAATACAAGTATCCCCAATCTTGCTTTTTTCATAAATTTGACACCATTTATCAAACAAATAATTGATTTCATAAAGTCTTACCTCCCTTTACCACCTTTAGGGGGAACAGTTTTTCGGGTTCCTTTTTCACGCTCGTAAAGGAATGAAACACTCAGATTGGCGTTTCTCTGTGACATTTTACCGTTGCAAAGATTTTTTGCGCTTGCAATTAATGGAAACTTAACTATTCCACTTATTTCATCTTGGGTTCTTGGGATTAATGCAGTATTAACAACAAAGTCGAATGTTATTGAATAACCATTTTCCTCTTTTTCAATTATTGGATCCGAAGACAAATCGATAATGCCTTCGATACCGCCTTCGAATTTTGGTTTGCCAAGATTTAAAGATACTTCGGATTTTGTTTTTCCGCCAGATCCATCATCAGGCTCAATAACGGTAACATTAATTACTTGTATCCTAACTTTATTTCCAGATTGAGACCTTTTTTCGCTCTTGGTTGCAAGGTTAACTTTAGGCTCATCTTGTTTAATCTCATTTTCAGTTAAAGGTAGGAGCTCGACTTCTTTGCCGGTGATTGGTTGAACCCACCAGATTTTTGAGTAAAGTTTGTTAGCTCGGCAGTCGAGGAATACTTTTTGTTCTGGCGGAATTGATAATCCAACGTAAGGTGGTTTTTGCTGATCCAAATCAGTAGCAAGGAAAATTCTAAATTGGTCAGACTTGATTTTTGCACCAGAAGTGGGAATCACACTGAAGAAAATATTATATCCATAGTAGGCACTGGCAAGCTTGGATTTAATTAACTGAGCACTTTCATCAGTTAAGCCAGTCTTGAATATTTCAAGTTCTGCGGTTTCCGTTTTAGCACGCCCAGCAAGTCTATGTGTAATTTCAATTTTGTATTTTCCGGGCGGTAAAGGTCTTTCAACAATCCCTCGATAATAACGATTACCCCCGACAACTGGTCTTGGGACCATTGCCCCAGCAAACTCATCTTCGCCACGGCAAACGATACGAGCAACTGCAGAACCTCCCTCGTCGAGCACTCTTCCGGTAACTTCATTAGCAGCTGTACCTTGGAAAGGACTAATTGTAAAGCCAAACACTGGTTCTACAACATCGAATTGCGCAAAATAGGGTTCAATTGTCACGGTAGGTTCAGATACTGCTGGCTTAGGTGTAATAACGCGTACATCAAAAGAAATACTATTAGAATTTTGTGGGAACATAACAGATAGTCCCGGAGTAAGTAACTTGGCGATGTACCCATAAAGCTTGATTTTGCTTATTGTTTCTACAGCATTTTCTTCTCCTGATGCCATTTGAACAGAACTTTCCAACATCTGGTCGAATTTTTCAATGTCTTCAACAGATTGGGCCTGGCTGAGTAACTCAGATGGTGGAAGGTTATATTTGATAAGCCTAGTTTCCAATTCTTTTTTGACCTTGTTCAAATCTTTAACGGTCAAGGTAACTGTTCCAATGTTAATTCTGGTATCTTCTGGAATTTCTGGACCAACGGTTTCTTTCACAACACCAAGTATGCGATTTGTTCTAGAATAAATTCGAAGTTTGTACCACCCGGCATTAGAAGGAGGTTGGAAATTGACTAAAAAGATCCGCTTTTTTAAATCAGTAAAAATATTCATACCAGTTTGCCTTGTAACATCTGAAGAATAAAAGAAAACACTATCTTCGTTGTTGTTTGGGGCATAGGGTGGACCAATGGCAAAACGAAGTTCTTTTGGGTAGGAAGGTTCAAGATGCTGCAAGGTCAAATGTTGAAGGTTATCAGTAATAACTTTTTCGATTTGACTATAATCTAAAACAAGTTTACGTAGAGAAAGGAATTGCCAAGTAACGGTTGCGCCCTCGGGAGTATTAACAGTAACAGTATTTCCAGGCTGCATCTTAGAAAAATCTATACCTTTTTTTCTAATATCGTCTTCAGTAAGAAATGGGGGAGGATTCAATGGATCTTGGCTGGAGTTGTAGAAAATTTGATATTCGATCTCTTGTACATTTGCAAGTTTCGAGGCAACTTTCATTCTTTCGAGATATTCCTTTTCGCTTTCACCCTCTTTGCGCTTAAGTTCAGCAGAAACATCGGTTACACCAACTTCAACGATGTATTTTCGCGAAGATTTAATGTCGGCACCCATAATTTCCCGCATATTGATATTCGGAGGTGGGATGGTAATTTCATCCTGAGGTCTTGTGTTAATTCCTTCAGTCCCCGAACCAGACTGGAGTTGGGAAAGTATGCTTTCGACAATTCTCATAGTTTCTCGCTGCTTTCTTAGCAAGAGTTCTTCAGCTTCATCGCGTTCCACGATGATAATTAGAAGCTCAAGCACAACTGCTAAATACAAAATAAAATATACTTTTCCTGCGCCACCACCTTTTGCAGACATTGCATCACCCTCTATTTTTTAATATACATTAATGTTTTGCAAAATTAATTAATAAAAAAACAAAAACAAACTGTAACAAAATTCAAATTATATAGTTTAACAATTTTCCAAAATAATAAATAAATTGATTTTTTTGTAGAATTATTTAACATATATTGTAGTAAAAAAAACTACATTTGATATCTTCTAATTTTTACAAATTTAATTTTTGTTCCTTCGTATTTTTGATTTTAAAAAAGTTGGTATGTTACAAGTTCTGCAACATCAAAAAACAGGTGAAATTGAAATTGCCGAGGTACCTCCACCAAGCTGTCCTCTCAAAGGTATCCTTGTTAGAAATTATTTTTCTATTATTAGCTCCGGCACTGAGAAAACTTCTGTGGAAACAGCTAAATCCTCTTTGATTGAAAGAGCCCGACACCAACCAGAGCAAGTTAAAACTGTATTAGATAACCTTAAAAAGGAAGGATTCAAATCAACATTAAACAAAGTGTTGTCTAAACTCGATTCCTACAAGACATTTGGATATAGCTCCGCTGGAGTTGTTATTGAGTCCAAAAGCGAACTTTTTACAGTAGGCGACAGAGTCGCATGTGCTGGCGCTGGTTACGCAACACATAGCGAAATTGTAGCAATTCCTCAAAATCTTGCTTGCAAAGTTCCAGAAAAAGTATCGTTCGAAAGTGCTTCTTTTGCGACCATTGGGGCTATTGCCATGCAGGGTGTTCGCCAAGCTAACCCCCGTCTTGGAGAATACGTGGCTGTTATTGGACTTGGCTTGATTGGATTAATAACTGTGCAACTCCTAAAAGCCAATGGTTGCTTTGTTGCTGGAGTAGATGTTCGCGAAGACAATTTTGAACTTGCTCGGTTTTTCGGATGCAACATAGTTTGTACCTCATCAGCTGATTGTGTACCAACGCTTTTATCTTTTACAAACGGTATAGGCTTTGATTCAGTGATTATTACAGCAAGTACATCGAGTAATGAGCCTACAGAGCTTGCATTGAATATTGCTCGGAAAAAAGGGCGAATTGTCGTTGTTGGAAGTGTCGGCATGAACTTACCTCGTTCTCCTTTCTACGAAAAGGAGATAGAGTTTACCATTGCTTGTAGTTATGGACCCGGACGTTATGATAAAACATACGAAGAATATGGGATAGATTATCCCTTCCCATATGTTCGCTGGACCGAAAATAGGAACGTACAAGCTTTTTTACAGCTAATTCAGGATGGTAAAGTAAATGTTGAGAAATTGATAACGCATAGTTTTACTATCCAAAATGCTTCAGAAGCGTATAAGTTATTGTCGTATCCCGATTCAAAACACATTGCAATATTAATTGGTTATCCACAAGAACCAAAAGAATTGCAAAAGGTAGTTCCTTCTTTTTCAAAGAAGTTCAAAGAAGGAAAAGTAAAAATTGGTTTCATTGGTGCTGGAAATTTTGCTCAATTTTACATACTACCAGTCTTAAAAGGATTGGATGTTGAATTTCACACTGTCTCGACAGCTACACCAGCAAATGCAGCTTCCGTAGCAAAACATTTCGGGTTTAAGTTTGCTACTACAAATTCAATGGAAATAATCCATAATTCAAATATTGATGTTATATTTGTTGCTTCGCGGCATAATACTCATGCACAGTATGTTATCGAAAGCATTAACGCTGGGAAACCGGTTTTTGTGGAAAAGCCACTTTGTATTACAATTGATGAATTGAAAGATATCGAAGCAGCCTACATTAGGAACCCAGTTCCTTTAATGGTTGGTTTCAATCGAAGATTTTCTAAGCCTTTTCAATTTATTAAAAGTTTACTTAGCAATAGGACACAGCCTTTGGCAATGCATTACAGAGTAAATGCTGGTTTTGTTTCCTCGGACCATTGGATACAACAACGCGATATTGGTGGAGGAAGAATTATTGGGGAAGTCTGCCATTTCGTAGATACTATGATGTTTTTAACTGAATCCGAACCAGTCTCTGTCTTTGCTGAAGCACTTTCCCACAGCATAATTAATTCCACCGTCAACGATGTAATTGCAATCACGATAAAGTTTGCCGATGGTTCAATTGGTGTAATTGAATATTTTGCTAACGGTCATAAAGAATTGGAAAAAGAATATTTCGAGGTTTTTTGGGAAAGTAAAACGATAATTTTAAATAATTTTGAAAACATGTCGATATATTTAGGAAGAAAAGTAGAGAGAAAAAAATTCGATGGAAGCAAGGGTCAAAAAGAAGAAATCGAGACTACAATTAGATTTTTTAAAGAAGGCAAAAGTCCTTTAGAATTTTTTGGCATTAAAATTGTCACGCTTACTACTTTTGGAATTTTGGAATCTTTGCAAAAAGGGGGGAAAGTTTTTGTCAATGATTTAATTAAATATACATAGAGGTTCAACATGAAAAAACCTTTAATTTATGTGGTTGATGACAATAAAATCACCGTTAAGCTAATGAAAAGGTATCTCGAAGTCAACAATTTTGAAGTTGGAGAAGCCTACGATGGCCTTGATTGCCTTGAGCTTGTGGAGAAGCAAAAGCCCGACGCAATCGTCCTTGATGTAATGATGCCCCGTTTGGATGGCTACGACACTGCAAAGCGCCTAAAAGAAAATCCAAAGACCAAAGATATCCCAGTTGTAATAGTTACAGCTTTGAATGATGTGCCAAATCAAGTTAAAGCAATAGATTGTGGTGCAGACGATTTTTTGAGCAAACCTATCGAGGAGAAATTGCTTGTTGCAAAAGTGCGGCTTTTGTCCAATTTGTCCTTTAGCAGGAAAAGGGAAGAAAAACTTCGTCTGGTTGCTATATCCCTCCAAAATGGAAGTGATCAATACAAGTACAAAACTATCGATGAAATTCTCCAAGAAGACGGATTGCAATAACTGCTAGTTATTTTTAGTAATGATACTCTATCTTCAATCCAAGTAATTTCTGCAATCTGCTAATATTTAAATAGTCTTACATTTAGAATTAGAAGCTATTTTAGGCTGTACTATTCTCAAATCACACAAATTCTAATATTTGTTTATGTTTTTTTCTCTAAAATATTATAAAGGTTTACTTCACTCCTATTGGAAGCAAGTATAGTGGAATTTCATTTTTTTCCATTCCGATAATTTTTTTCACCCCCTCGTCGTTGAATGCTCCAACTGTTGTTGTCCCCAGGCCTAAGGATTCAACTTGCAAGCATACATTTTGTGCAGAGTGCCCGATTTCCATATACACGTATCTTCTACCACGTTCACCATATTTCCAAGTCGTTCTTTCGTAGATAGCAGTATAGACTAGTACAACAGAGCTTTGTGCAATCCAGCTTTGCCAAAGTGCTTCTTTCATAAGTTCACTTAGGAAGTCCCCCTCTTTAATTTTAACTAATTCATGACCATTGGGTCGGTATTTGAAAATTCCTTTTGGAAGCCCAGAAACATTGGAAGATACTATGTAAATTTCAAGAGGATATAAGGCTCCAGCCGAAGGAGCAGAGCGGAATTTAGCAATTGTGTCGGTTATGCCTTGGGCTGCCCAAAGAATTTGCGATAAAAGTTCGAGAGATATGGGAGCCCCAGTAAACTCACGCACAGACCTACGGCGTGCAATCGCCTCCTCGAGCGAGGTCTGACTATACTTTTGTGGGTTGGGTAGTTTAATTATTTTCGTATCCATATGAGTTGTTTCCATTTTACTTTGTTTATCAACTATCAGCAAACTGCAAAAAAGTACTGTTGTTAGAAATAATAAAAGTGAAACGACAATTTTCATTTTTATTCTAACTTATTTAAATCATTTGCCTTACAAATTTATTAAGTATTAGAAAAAAAACAAAATATTCCCTTCTTGCTTTAAAAAAGTTTCACATTTTATATTCTTATAAAGCAGCGAAAGCTCTATGGATTACAAAATAAAATCCAAATTTTACCTTAATGTATTTCCAAATTGGGTTTTAAAGCTCGTTTATTGTGCTGTCTGTAGTAAGTGTTTCTAAAGCTTTTAGAATTTTATGTCAAGCAAAAAATTTGCTTCTAAGTATTTGAAAATTAGTAGATTAAAATTTGCAAATAGATAAATATCAATTTTGGATTAATTGAAGATTTCAATTAAAAAATTATTGCTTAATTTAAAGAATTATGAAAATGAAAAAATATTGGTTTTTTCCAAATTAACTTAATTATGTTAGATTGTGAGGTTTTATGAAAATTCCAAAAATTTTTACCCAAAATGCTAAATCTCCATATGATTTATTTAAATATACAAAAAGAAATTCAGTTTTGCGAAACCCAGACGGAAGCATTGTTTTCCAGATGGAAAACATTGAAGTGCCTTCCCACTGGTCGCAAGTAGCAACAGATGTTCTTGCCCAGAAATACTTTCGCAAAACTGGAGTTCCGCAATTTGACGAGAAAGGAAATCCAATATTCGACTCCAACGGAAACCAAGTTCTTGGATCAGAAACTTCCGTTAGGCAAGTCGTACATCGACTGGCACACACATGGAGGTATTGGGGCGAAAAATATGGATACTTTGATACACCTAGTGATGCGCAAAATTTTTACGATGAAACCGTTTTTATGCTTTTGAACCAAATGGCCGCTCCAAATTCACCTCAATGGTTCAACACCGGTTTAGCTTTGGTGTATGGAATAAAGGGACATAAGCAGGGGCACTATTTTGTCGAGCCTGAAACTGGGAAAATCAAAGAATCAAAAGATGCTTACAGCAGGCCTCAACCTCACGCATGTTTCATTCAAAGTGTAAAAGATGATTTGTTGAACGAAGGTGGAATTTTCGACCTTGTCACAAGGGAAGCAAGAATTTTCAAATTTGGAAGTGGTTCTGGAACAAACTTTTCACCCCTCCGAGGCTGTGGCGAACCTCTTTCTGGAGGCGGTAAATCATCTGGTTTGATGAGTTTTCTAAAAATCTATGATAGAGCTGCCGGAGCAATAAAATCTGGTGGGACAACTCGCAGAGCTGCAAAAATGGTAATTGTTGATATAGATCACCCAGACATTGAGCAATTTATTGAATGGAAAGCAAAAGAAGAAGAAAAAGTTGCAGCTTTGGTTACAGGCTCAAAAATTAATTCCAGGTTTCTGAAAGCAATTGTAGAAGTAGCAAAGAAAGGAGGTACTAATCCGAAAACAAATAAAGCATTACGCAAATTAATTCAAAGGGCATTGCATCGGGGAGTCCTTTTGAATTATGTGCATCGAGTTCTTAGAATGGTTGAAAATGGTGTGGAGGAAATTGATTTTGATGTTTACGATACTCACTACGAAGGCGAGGCGTACTCAACTGTAGGTGGACAAAATTCAAACAACAGTGTTCGCGTTACGAATGATTTTATGAGGGCTGTTGAAACAAATTCCGATTGGAAACTAAGGTACAGGGTCGGCGGTGGAATTGCAAAAACGCTGAAAGCAGTAGATTTGTGGAAGAAAATTTGCCTTTCTGCATGGAAAAGTGCAGACCCCGGTTTGCAATTTGATACAACAATCAATGAATGGCACACTTGCCCCAATTCTGGCCGGATTAATGCAAGCAATCCATGTAGCGAATATATGTTTTTGGACGATACTGCTTGCAATCTTGCAAGTTTAAATCTTATAAAATTTTACGACGAGGAAAAAGGTGTTTTCAAAATCGAGGAATTCCGCCACGCAGTTCGTATATGGACAATTATATTAGAAATATCTGTGCTTATGGCTCAATTTCCATCGAAACGTATAGCACAATTAAGCTATGAATTTAGAACTCTAGGTCTTGGGTATGCTAACCTTGGTACATTATTGATGGTTCAAGGTATACCATATGATTCTCCCGAGTCACTTGCAATTACTGGTGCAATTAGTGCGATAATGACAGGGGAAGCCTACAGAACAAGTGCAGAAATGGCAATGGAATTAGGACCATTTCCTAAGTTTCAAGAAAACCGAGAGGAGATGTTAAGGGTAATTCGAAACCACCGCCGTGCCGCGTACAATGCTCGCGAAACTGAATATGAAGGATTAACTATTAAACCATTAGGTATTAATTCGAAATATTCCCCAGACTATCTTCTAAAATCAGCTAGAAAAGTCTGGGACGAGGCATTAGAGCTCGGCGAAAAATTTGGTTATAGAAATGCACAAGTTTCTGCAATTGCTCCTACAGGAACTATTGCTTTGATTATGGATTGCGATACAACTGGGATTGAACCAGATTTTGCTATTGTAAAGTTTAAAAAACTTGCCGGTGGCGGATATTTCAAAATTGTAAATCAATCGGTTCACAAAGCATTAATTAAACTCGGGTATACAGAAAAACAAATAGATGAGATCGAAAAATATACCAAAGGCCATGGAACACTTATTGGCTGTCCAACTATCAATCACAAAACTTTATCTGAAAGAGGATTTACCCAAGAGAAAATTGACTTAATCGAAAAACAACTAGATAATGTTTTCGATATTCGCTTTGCATTCAATAGATACTTACTTGGCGAGGATTTCATAAGAAGTTTAGGTTTTTCTGATGAACAAATAAATGAACCTAGCTTCGATTTACTTTCTGCCCTTGGTTTTACCGAAGAAGAAATTGAATTGGCAAACGACTACGTATGTGGAACAATGATGCTTGAAGGTGCGCCACACCTAAAGCAAGAACATCTTCCAATTTTCGATACAGCAGTCAAATGTGGGAAACGAGGTACTCGATTTATACCTTATATGGCACATGTTAGAATGATGGCAGCAGCGCAACCATTCATCTCCGGTGCAATTTCCAAAACGGTAAATATGCCTGCCGATGCAACAGTAGACGATATTGGAAAAGTTTATTTCGATGCATGGAAAATGATGCTTAAAGCAATTGCAATTTATCGCGACGGTTCAAAACTTTCGCAACCTTTGAATACAACCTCTTACGAAGGCTTGAACGAAATTGTTATGCTTGGCGACGAAGAAACTATTGACGAAACTAAAGGACCAGCTGAAGTCCAAAACCAAATTGTTCAAAATTTGCAAGCCCCACAGTATCAACAAGTTGTTAAATATAAATTGGAGAGGCGCAAGCTACCTAAGCGAAGGAAAGGTTACATTCGTGAAGCCTCAATAAGTGGGCATAAGATTTACCTTCGAACTGGGGAATATGAAGATGGAACGCTTGGTGAAATTTTTATCGATATGTATAAAGAAGGGGCTGCTTTTCGGGGCCTTTTAAATAGCTTTGCAATTCTAGCATCAAAAGCACTTCAGTACGGTGTTCCGCTCGATGAACTTGTCGATACTTTCACTTTTACGCGTTTCGATCCATCTGGTCCAGTTGAGGGTCACGAAGCAATTAAATATTCTACTTCTGTATTAGACTATGTATTTCGCTCGCTCGGCTACGATTATCTTGGACGCAAAGATTTCGTTCACAAAAAAGCAGTTGATGACGACTTACCCCCATCTGAAAATCACGAATCCAAGCCAAAGATAACCGAGCCCACCAAAACAGAATTTGAAATAAGGGAAGAAAACGAAAATAGCCACGATTCTACTATGTCTGACCAATTGCAAATAGAAAAAGAAGAGGAAATTGTATCGGTCGAAGCACTCTTGAGCTCAATCGAAGGAACATCAACCAAAGTTTCTTCCGCAGCAAAGGGACTTGGTTACACCGGCGAGACTTGCCCATCGTGTGGGTCGATAAGAATGCGACGGAGTGGTACTTGTGCCGTTTGTGAAGATTGTGGTACAACAACGGGATGCTCATAATCAATAGGTCATAATATGAAATACTTTTTTTCAAAAACAGTAAATTTATCTTTTGAAAATGCAGTTCAAAATGTTACAGAAAAGCTTAAGGAAAGAGGTTTTGGAATTGTGTCTGAAATTTTCGTTTCTGAAATTTTAAAAAACAAAATCGGCTTTGAACTTCAACCTTACAAAATTCTTGGTGCATGTAGTCCTCTGCATGCATTTAAAGCAATTACAATTGAACCACATATTGGGCTTATGCTTCCTTGTAATGTAGTTGTTAGACAAATCGATGTAGATTTGGTTGAAGTTTCTGGTATCGACCCAGTTGCCTCGATGATGGCAATTGAAAATCCAAAGTTGACGGACATTGCTTTGGAAGTGCAAAACCTTTTAAGAGAAGTTATAGAAAATCTATAAAAAATGGCAAAAATAGTTATAACTGGTGGAGCTGGTTTTCTAGGCTCCCATCTTTGCGACTGTTTCATTTCTAACGGAGACGAAGTAATAGCGATTGATAATCTTATTACTGGCAATACAGATAACATTGCCCACCTCTTTGGCAATCCGAAGTTTAAATTTATTTATTACGATATTACCAACTATACCCATATTTCAGGTGATGTTCATTTTGTTCTGCACTTTGCCTCGCCAGCCTCACCTATTGATTATCTACGATTGCCAATTCAAACTCTGAAAGTAGGATCGCTAGGAACACACAAGACTCTCGGGCTTGCAAAAGAAAAGAAAGCCCGATATTTACTTGCAAGCACAAGCGAGGTCTATGGTGACCCTTTAATTCATCCACAACCAGAAAGTTACTGGGGCAATGTAAATCCAATCGGGTTACGAGGTGTCTACGACGAGGCGAAAAGGTTTGCAGAAGCTTTGACAATGGCTTATCATAGATACCATGGTTTGGATACTAGAATTGTTCGCATCTTTAATACCTATGGGCCAAGGATGAGAGTGGATGATGGTAGAGCAATTCCAACCTTTATTTCTCAAGCACTTCGAAACGAGGATGTTACAGTTTACGGTTCAGGTTCTCAAACTAGGTCCATCTGCTATGTTGATGACTTAATCGATGGGATCTTCCGTTTACTTTTTGTCGATTACCACGAGCCGGTAAATATTGGAAACCCAGACGAAATTTCTATTTTTCAACTTGCTCAAGAAATCATTGAATTATGTCAGAGCAAAAGTAAAATTATTTTCGAACAACTTCCCGAGGATGATCCAAAGGTGCGACAACCAGATATTTCAATTGCAAGAAAATTATTAGGGTGGGAGCCAAAAATTACTCGGAAAGAAGGGCTACAAAAAACAATTGAATATTTCAAATCGAAAGTGCTCTAAAGAATCTGGAAGTGTGATTGATTATTCGAAGTCCATTCTTGTAGGAAGGAAATAAATAATTAAATTTCAATTATTCCTTTAAAAATCTTATAGGTAATCCTCAAACTTTTTTCAGTGTTTTCAATCGCAGGATGTGGTAACTGACAACGAACGCGACTAGTATGATAAGCAAGTCCAAAAGTAAAGGGCTTAGGAAGAAATAAACTGTAATACCAATGGTAACCCACAGCAGGGATAAAGAATAGATTTTAATTCCCAACGAGACACCTTTTTGCTCACGATAGTCACGTATGATTTTGCCAAAGTATTTTGTTGAAAGCAGCCATTTATGCCACTTTTCAGAACTTTTTGCAAAAAGATAAGCCGAAAGAAGCAAAAAGGGCGTGGTAGGCAAAATGGGAAGGAAAATTCCCAAAATTGCAAGACCTATGGAAACAAAACCAAAAAAAATTAGTGTTGATTTTTTTGCCTTACCCCAAAATTTAAAACCACTTTGCATTGAATATTTTAAAAGTAAAAGAAAATAAAAATATAATTACCTAATGTCGATTCTTTAAAAGAAATATTTGTTAAAAATTTTAATGAGGTTTTCTGCCTGCAAGGAACATAGCTGCGGCAGCAATTGATGGCTGATCCATTGCTGGCATATTTATTTTAATTGGGATATTCAATTCCTCTGGGATATGGTTCGCAGAAAAAAACAAACCTATTGCATCCTTCGAATCCGCGAGCTTTTGAACAATGTTGTTGAATTTGATGATTTTTTCGTCGTCTAGTTCTTCCGAAGGAATAAAAAAAACAAAAATCACAACCTCGGAATTTGAAATTCCCTCTTTCAGACTGAAAAGATTCTCATCTTCAGCATTTTCATCGATGAAGCCAAAATCGCAATCGCATTTAAATATTTGGGATAGAAAATTATAAAAAAGGACAGCATAATCGAAGCTTTCCTCGTTTGTAATAGAAAAAGCTGCGATTTTAGTTTCCTCTGGGTAGCCATTGAATTTTTGTTCGCCAAAGACCTGAATTCCTTTATAGGATTCAACTAGACTCCGATACTCACTCGGGTCCATTCATTTCCTTTAGTTGTTCAACATCTTCTCCTTCAAAGTTACGAACAAGTTCCACAAATCTTGTAGGAAGTGGCTCAGATTTCAAACCACCGGGAAATAAATGTACAAGCACACTTTTTCCAAAGGCACAAGGATAATTGCTGGATTTTAAGATTATATTTTGATATTCAAAAGATGTGTTTTTAATAATGCTTATTCTTGTAAGCACTTTATATTTATCACCTAAACTTAATGGAGAAAAGTAATCTATTTCATTATGAACTTTCATTAGAGGGAAATTTTTTGTAAAAGTTGTGGGATTAATTCCTAGCCCTAAGTTTTCAAAGTATTCGGTTTGGGCTACTTCGCACCAGTAGAGATAGACCAGATTGTGAACTACCCCAAATGAGTCCACTTCGTGAAAACGCACTTTACCATTAATTTGATGCTTAAATTTTCGAAGAAATTCTGGTGTAACCTCTTCAATTCGCATTTTAAAAAAGATTAATAAAAGGAAGACCAGAAGCGCTGGAAATATTGGAACCAATTAGTAAAGCAAGAGAAATTGCCAAAGGAATGCCAAGATTATCGTCAATTCGCAAAAGAACAGAAGATGATTCAACTAAACCAGCTATAACTACACCAATGATAGCACTTATAAGAAAAGGAAATGGTAAACCGAAGCCAAACCAGATTAATGTTACAACTAAAATTCCACTAACAATAAAAGCCAGAAAACCTTCGAAACTTTTATTTAGAAATCTTGTCTTACCAAATCTTTTTCCAATCAATGCAGCAGAAGCATCGGAAATCACGAGGACATAGAATGATGTAATTGTAGCAAGCTTGGGAAAAAGTAACACATTCAAAGTGGCTGAAATAACCACCCATGTTGCACCATTAAATACAAAATTTTGCCGTTCGAACTTTCTAAAAAGCTTACCAAAAATTTTGAAAATTATTTCTTGGACAATGTTCTCACTTTTTATCATTAAATCGATAAAAATGAATATAATTGTAATTATTGTAAGAACAATTAGAGCAAATTCTCGGGTGACAAAAGTGTATATTACTGGGATCAACAATGAAACTAAATGGAACAACTTTCTCCAGATTTCCACTGAGAAGGGAACTTCGTCGTGTTTTTCAACTGGTTCTATTTTTTCATTCAGCTCTTTAAGGTGCAATTTCATTTCCTCGAAATTTATCATAATTAATTAGCTATGGAAATTTATTCTTACAATTCTTGCGCAAAGATTAATTTGGCTTTGGAAATACTTTACAAACGACCAGATGGTTATCACCAAATTAACTCCATCTTTATACCAATAAGCCTTTCGGACCATATTCATTTCCGTCGGTCAAATAAATTTATTTTAAATATCGAGCCAGAAACTTTACAAATACCAATTGAAAAAAACCTAATTTACAAAACATTTAAGTTAATGCAAAATAAATTCAAACTTCACCAAAATTTAATTAACGTTCATTTGGAAAAAAAAATCCCGATGGGAGCTGGTTTGGGCGGTGGAAGCTCAAATGCTGGAACTACTCTTAGGGCTTTGAATGATATTTATTATCTTGATTTGTCTTTAGATGAATTAAGACAAATTGCCAAAGGGATTGGTGCAGATGTTCCTTTTTTCGTAAACCCAAAACCATCAATTGTCGGTGGAATTGGAGAAATAATTACTCCAATAACGTTTAATTACGACTTTCATATAATTCTCGTTTATCCTAGGTTTCAAATTTCAACAAAATATGCTTATTCCCTTATACCTTACAAAAAAAGAGCAAAAGAAGCAACCAATTTTTTCGATATAGTTAAGAAAGTAAAGAGCCCAACAGAGTTCCATTCTTATTTTGTAAATGACTTTGAACCTTATCTTTTTCAACACTTTCCTAAGCTCTACGTAATTAAGCAAATCCTTTACAACTTAGGTGCATCGTTTGCAGGAATTTCTGGTAGTGGTTCAACTGTGTTTGGAATTTTCGAAAGTGAATTTGATTTGGATAAACTTAAATTTCTATTGCCAAACACTGACATTTATATTACCAAAATTATTAATTTGCCCTAATCTAAAAGTTTGGATGTGAAATTTATTTTCTTATTATTTAGTGGGAGAGCAATATGAAAATTTCACAAAAACTCACATTCGGATTAGTCTTTCTAGCTTGTTTATTAGTTGGAATTTCTATTTGGCTTGGCTACTTAGTAAAACAAATACAGGATATAGTATCCGAAGCAAAAGAACTTCCAGAATTGCAGGCTAAGCTTGGTACTCTTACAGTATCACATTACGAATGGGTGGAAGCACTTGTTGCAGGAACTTTGCTCCTGAAACAAGAATTTACAAAAGCAAAAGACCCTACTGAGTGTTCCCTTGGCAAATGGTATTATTCATACACTCCACCTGAACACCTCAAAGATGTCTATAAAGAAATAGAAGAACCACATGCGAAATTTCACGCAACTGCAGAAAAAATTATCGCTGCTACTAACCAGGGTAATATGGATTTGGCATTAAAAATTTTTGAAAATGAAACAAGACCCAATTTGGAAAAAACTAGGGATGCTCTTACCAAATTTCGAATGAAAATAACGGAGCAACTTAATACTAACGTTGAGAAAACATATTATACATTGATTTCGTTTAGAAACAGTATCTTTTTAATTTTTTCCATTACTATTATAACTAGCTTTGTTGCGGTTTATTTCTTTATTGTTAGCCCATTATCAAAAAATTTTAAAAAATTAATCCAAATAGCTGATGAAGTTTCCAAAGGCGACTTCTCTTCTGTAAAAGGAGTTAACCATTAAGTAATCAATAAAATCATAAGATTATTTGTCATTTTCAGTTTCCAATTAAGCCTTTAAGAATTTCGTAATTTATTTTGATTTTCCAGATTTTTTTAGACAAAACAAATTGTCCGCCGCAATTGGAGAAAACTTTAATATCAGTTGTTTTGTAATGAAAAGCGGTTGTTTACGCTTTTACAATTTAATATTAAGAATCCATTTTGAGAAAAAACCTAAAATTGTGCAATTTATTTGCCATTTTTATAAAATAATTCCACCCAAGGCCTTAAAAAATAATTAGTTCTGTGAAAAGTAATTTAATTTTACTTTGACTTGAAATTAGTCCGATACAAGCTATTTAAAATCCTGCCTAAAGAGAAGAATTCAAATAAACTCAATTACTTTTGTCCGTAAGTAGTTCTGGGAAAACATATTTTAAAACTCCTTCATCCGTAACTTCAAGCCGAGAGATTCCTCGCTCGACGTAGCTTTCAAGGATTTTTCTTGCTTCCTCAATAGAAATAGAAGCCTGCATTGAAAGAATTGATGGTGTAAGAAAGCCACCATTTTCCTTGGCAAACCTTAAAATTGTAGAGTCTAACTCTCTTATCTGTTTTGCTATTGCCTCTTCCTTTTCAATTTTTGATAATTGAAATACTCTGAATGTGCTATAAAATGTTCCAAAAGTTGCATAGAGTAAAGCAAGAATTCCAAAACCACTAGGATTTGAATTACTTTCAAAAATGAAAACTATGAAAATAGAAAGGCAAATGAAAACGTGTAAAATATGCCCATTTTTAGAACATCCTGGTTTTATGTCTACTTTTTGTTCTTCTTTGGACTTAAGTTTCATTAGGACCTCTCTAATTTATAAAGGGATGTTTCCATGCTTTTTGGGTGGATTTGTATCCACTTTCGATTCCAAGAGTTTAAAAGCATCTATTAAGAGCTTCCTTGTTTTCTTTGGTTCAATAACATCATCTATGTACCCGTAAGATGCGGCAATATATGGATGTGCAAATTTTTTATTAAAAAGTTCAATTAATTCCTCTTCCTTTTTCTCGGGGTCGGATGCAGTTTCTATTTCTTTTTTGAAGATAATTTCGACCGCACCTTTTGGTCCCATAACAGCAAGCTCGGCAGTAGGCCAAGCATAATTAAAATCTCCACGTATGTGTTTGCTATTCATAACATCATAAGCACCACCATAGGCTTTTCGTGTAATAACAGTAATACGTGGAACGGTTGCTTCACAAAATGCGTAGAGTAGTTTTGCTCCGTTTGTAATAATTCCTCCCCATTCTTGCTCAGCACCAGGCATAAAGCCAGGAACATCTTCGAATACGAGGAGTGGAATGTTGAAAGCATCACAAAAACGAACAAAACGAGCTCCTTTACGCGAAGAATTAATGTCCAAAACCCCAGCCAGAAATGCTGGTTGGTTTGCGATAACACCAATAGAATGGCCGCCAAGCCGCATGAAACCAACAATAATATTTGGTGCCCAATTTTTGTGAACCTCTAAAAATTCCCCGTTGTCGGCAATTTTTTGAATAATGTCCTTCATATCATAAGGTTGGTTGGGATTAGCAGGTACAATGTAATTCAACTCCTCGTCTTCCCTATCAATTGGGTCGTCATTAGGGATAAATGGTGGGTCCTCACTATTGTTCAGGGGTAAGTACGAAAGTAAATTACGGACTAATTGCAAAGCTTCGACATCATTTTTTGCGGTAAAATGTGCAACACCACTCTTGCTTGCATGTACTTCAGCTCCACCAAGCTCTTCGGATGTATATTCTTCGTGCAAAACAGTTTTTACAACTTTGGGTCCAGTGACAAACATATAAGAAGTTTTTTCTACCATAATAATAAAATCTGTAATGGCTGGAGAATAAACAGCACCACCTGCACAAGGACCCATTATTACAGAGATCTGCGGAATAACACCAGAAGCAAGAGTGTTCCGTAAAAAAATGTCAGCATAAGCACCAAGAGAGATAACCCCTTCTTGCACCCGAGCTCCTCCAGAATCGTTCAGCCCAATAACAGGGCAGCCGGTTTTCATTGCCATATCCATTATCTTGCAAATTTTCCTTCCATGCTCGGCAGCAAGACTTCCACCTAAGACCGTAAAGTCTTGGGAATAAACAAATACTTTCCGCCCATTAATTGTACCATACCCAGTTACAACGCCGTCGCCAAAGAAGACGTTTTTGTCCAATCCAAAATCATTTGAATGGTGGTGGACAAGCATATCGATTTCATAGAAACTATTTGGATCTAATAGCAAATTTATTCTTTCTCGGGCTGTTAGTTTCCCTTTTTTGTGTTGGGATTCGATTCTATCTTTGCCACCGCCTTCGAGAGCTTTTTCTTTCAAACGGAACATTTCTTGAATTTTTTCTTCAATAAGTTCTTTGTTAATTTTATCCATAATTTTTATTGAGTATTATTATTAAACATATTCTAAATGTGCAGTGAAATGCCTTAAATACTCTGTTTCGAAAGTGATTCGCATTCCTTTCAAATTTTCTCTTTTATCGAAAACTTTAGCGACTGTATCTGCAACATATTCCAGATGGTTGCTGGTGTAAACGCGCCGTGGTATGGCGAGTCGGACAAGCTCAAACGGGCTTGTGACAAAATGTTTTTCTTTATCGTATTTGCCAAACATCAGCGAACCTATTTCAACTGTTCTTACACCCCCTTCCAAATAAATTTCACAAGCAATTGATTGCCCGGGGAACTGCGGGCATGGAATGTGTGGAGCAAATCGTTTGGCATCGATATAAACAGCATGTCCCCCAGTAGGAACTAAAATTGGTACATTTCTTCGTGTTAATTCTTCCCCAAGGAATTTTACTTGGTTGATACGGTACTCAAGATATTTTTCATCTAAAGCTTCCAATAATCCCACAGCTAATGCTTCGAGGTCACGCCGGGCAAGCCCACCATAAGTGATAAACCCTTCTGTAACTATCAACAAAACTTTGGATTTTTCAGCTAATTCATCGTTATTTGTTGCAATAAAACCTCCAGTGTTCGAAAGACCATCTTTTTTGGAACTCATCAAGCAACCATCAGCATAGGAAAACATTTCCTTGGCAATTTCAATAATCGTTTTGTCCTCGTAGCCTTTTTCTAGGGTTTTAATAAAATATGCATTTTCAGCAAAACGACAACAATCAATAAAAAAGTGTATTCCGTATTTTCGAGCTAGCTCACTTGTTTTACGAATATTTTCCATCGATACTGGTTGGCCACCCCCACTATTATTTGTAACAGTGAGCATTATTAATGGAACATTTTCTTTAGGATTTTTCTTTAGAAAATCCTCTAGTCTGTCCAAATCGATATTACCTTTGAAATCTGCAGCAATGTCGGTTTTGAGTGCAACAGGTGATGGGAAGTCGAATGCTTCAGCACCGGTATACTCAATGTTTGCTCTTGTGGTGTCGAAATGCGTATTACTGGGTATCATTTTACCTTTGCCACCAAGAATTGAGAAAAGGATACGCTCGGCAGCGCGCCCCTGGTGTGTTGGTATGATATGTTTGAAACCAGTTATTGAACGAACAACTTCTTCGAACTTGTAATAACTTCGGGAACCAGCATAAGCTTCGTCCCCATCCATTATAGCTGACCATTGCTTGGAGCTCATTGCCCCAGTACCGCTATCGGTAAGGAGGTCGATTGTAATATCGTCTGAGCGAAGTAAAAATAGATTGTAGAAGGCTTCTTTAAGTTTTTGCTCCCTGTAAGAGCGTGTTGTAACTGGAATAGATTCTACAACTTTGATTTTGAAAGGTTCGAACTGCATAACAATCCTTTTTTCAAAATTAGGTGTAACAACTAACAAAATTAAGTAATTATTTCGAATGTATTATTAGACAAATCTAATCCTTTTAATTTTGGTAATTTTGTTTTTTTCATTTGTAGCATTTATGAAAGAATTGCAGAAAAATAAAAAGGTAATATTAAGCGGGATGCAACCTACTGGGGGCTTGCACATTGGGCATTTAACAGGTGCACTTAGAAATTGGGTTGAATTTCAAAAAGAATTCGAATGCTACTATACGATTGTTGATCTTCACGCTATTACAATTATGCAAGAACCAGCGAAATTGCGAAAGTGGACCTTCGATCTTGCAGCTACTTTTCTTGCTTGTGGAATCGATGCCGAACGTTCTCATGTTTTTGTCCAATCACATATTCCAGAGCATACCCAACTTGCTTGGGTCCTGAATTGCTTTACTGGAATGGGAGAATGCTCTCGTATGACTCAATTCAAGGATAAATCGCAAAAATACCCTGAAAATGTCAATGTTGGATTATTTGCTTATCCAATTTTAATGGCTGCAGATATTCTTTTGTACCAAGCTGATCTTGTCCCCGTTGGAGCAGACCAAAAACAGCATCTTGAACTTACACGCAACATTGCACAGCGTTTCAATAATTTATATTCAGAGACTTTCAAAGTTCCTGAACCCTACATTTCTCAAATTGGGTCGAAGATAATGAATTTGCAGAATCCTGAAAAAAAGATGTCCAAAAGCGACGAAAATCTTTCGGGAGTGCTTTTTCTTTTCGATGATGACAACCAAATAGTTAATAAAATTAAGCGTGCAGTTACGGATTCTGGTAAAGAGATATTATTTCACAAGGATAAGCCCGGAGTCTCTAATCTAATTACACTTTACCACGTTGCAACGGGTAAACCAATTAGGGAAATCGAAACGGAATTTGCTGGCAAAGGTTATGGAGAATTCAAAAAAGTCGTTGCCGAAGCGACAGTGGAATTTCTTAAGCCATTTAAAGTACGTTACAAAGAAATTCGTTCAAACGAAGATTACCTTAAAGATGTTCTTCGCCAAGGAGCCGAACAAGCCCGCAAGGTGGCAAACCAAACTTTGCGGAAAGTTTACCGCAAAGTTGGTTTTGTTTTGGTTTGAAACAACTTAAGTTCAAAAAAATTTTGTATCAATTTTGTGTTTGGAGCAGATTTACTTCAAAAAAATGTTATTATCTTTAACGTTTTTTTTTGCAATTTTTGAAAAAATCTACAAAAGTAAATTTTAACTTGCATTCAAAAAGGAAATTCTAACATAAAGGTACTCTTAAAAGTATTTATAGACCCAAACCTAAAATCCACCTAAAAAGGAACTCCTTCTTGTTTTTTAAGTTTTTCGAAAACATAAAAGTAGGCGAAGCTGCAATCCAAAGTTTCTCGGAACCGTGAGAAACAACGAAACCGAAGTAATGAGCATCTTTGTTCCCTTTTAGTTCAAAGCCCGCAGAAAACAATTTTGAAAATTTGTGGCGGGCTCCAAACGCATATTCCAACTTAAGTTCCGTTTCATCCTCGAATTCTATTTCGAAAATGGGATTGAATGCGAGCAAAAGAAAACCTAAATCTTTTGCTAATATTAACTTTGTTTCAATCTTATGTTGTGAGAGAGTTGCATTAGATCCATATTCAAGATAAATTAGGGGGTCTAAAAGGAATTTCCCTTTTTCTCCAATTAGGAATCTGCATCGTAAATCAAAGCCGGTATATTGAAATGTGGAGTTTGGTTGCTGGATGAAATTTTGGTAGATAGAAAAATCAAAATGTTTTGTCATACCAACCTCAATTTCCAACTTGTGCTCAATATCGGATCTCCCTTTTATGTTGTTAAATTTTGGAGCAGAAATTGTAAAATAATGTTCTATTTCTGCTTTACCAGGTTCCATAATCAAATACTCGTATGTCCAAACAAATGAGCGCTGATCTGCCAAACCTTGATTAATCGAGACAATAAAGAAAGCCAAGAGAAAAAATTTAATGTGACGCATAGTAAACCTCCAGTGATAAAATTGAAAAAACAAAATTTAGAAATTTCTAACTTTTATTTTAATCAAATCTAAATCTGTATTTTTTGTGTGTCTACAAAGTTTTATTTTGTATTATTTCTTCCTTGAGGGGGAGATTGGGTAACACTAAGAAATTTTTGAAAAAATATTTTTTTATCTTCTATAAAAATATTATTATGCAATTCGCATAACGAGGAATTTTATTTTTCTTTTTTGGGTTGTATGAGGCCGGGGAGTACTTATAATGTCTTAAAAGAATTGGGAATAAAAGGATTAGTCCTTGTTTCTTGTGTTATTGTTGGGTTAATTCTCATTCTAATTGTTCCAACCTTCCCAATGAAGTTGCTTGGAATTGGTGTTGTTATTTTGTCGTTTTTAGGTTTAATTATTTCTTTCTACCAACGAGGATTTGTTACTGGGAAAGAATTTATAGTTGAGGGGAAAAAACCATCCACACCATTGCCCAAGAATCTAAAAGTTGATGAAATTCAAACCGACAAAGGTAAAATCATATCGTTTGAAAATATAGACACCGACCAACCTGAGGATTTTGAAGAAGATAAAAAGAAAAAAAGAAAGAAGAAAAATGTGTTGGTACAAGGTTTCATTAATTTTGTAACAAGATCCGACGAAAAGCCTTATTTCCCGGAGGAAAAGAAATCCAAAAATAAAAATTTAGATACTAACAAAGAAATTGATTCTTCCTTAGAAACAACCCAACTCGATGATACTGAAGGTAGTTTTAAAATTTTACGTAAATCGAAATCAAACAAAACTACAGCTGATGTTCCCCCAAGCGTGAAGGAGGAAAAAGTTGTAGATGAGAGGCAGGGCGACGTCCAACAAGAAATTGATATTGAAAAAAAGGGACACGACAAGATATCAGCAGAGCCAAGCCTTAAAGACGAGGAAATTGTTAAGATAGAATTACCCTCGGATGGAAAAGAAATCCTTCAAGAACCAGCACTGAATGAAACAATCGTATTTGAAGAAGATATCGAGAATAAGATACCAACCTTCAAAAATCGCTTTGTAGAAGTTAAACTCGAAGATACATTTGCCGAAGACAATTTAATAAAAGGCGAACCAATTAAAGAAATGAAAATACTTTTCCAAAGGTTACTTAATGTTATTGGAACAGTAACTAAAACAACGACATCAGCATTCTACTTGGTCAACAAAGCAAAAAATGAATTAGTCTTGCAGGCGATAGTTTCCCACAATCAAAATTCATTAAGAAAAGATAGGAAATTACCCTTGGGAGGGGATTTAGTTAGCCAGATTGTTCAGCGTGGCAAACCCGAAATTATAGATTTTAACATCCCAAGTGCGGAATTGGATTTATTGCCCTACTATGAAACACCTGTTGGAGCAAGAACCTTTATTGGTGTTCCTCTGACGATGCGTAATAGCATTATTGGTGTTCTTTGTGCAGATTCCAGCTCTCCAGAGGCATTTGATAACTATACAATGAACTTTTTCCTTCATTATTCCAAGATATTTTCATTTTTCTTAGAAAGTTATACAGAAAAATATGAATTACTCTTAGAATCGCAAGTTCTTGGCTTGGTTGATGAACTAAGAAAGGGGTACTTCGTTGGCGGATCGAAATTTGTCGAATCTGTGAAGAACATAATCGGTTCAATACTTAACCTTTTTGATTTTTTAACTGTGGGGATTTGCCTTTACGACTTTGATGCGAAATATTATAGGATTTATTACATTCGTTCGAAAAAGAATCTTGATACTGATTTGAAGAATAAAAAAGTCGATTTAAAAAGAACCTTGCTTGGCAAAGCGCTAAGCGAAAGAAGAATTTTAAATGTGGATTTTGACGAGCATAAGCAAAGAGTGCATTACACCGAAACTAAACTCAAGCGAGGCAATTTTTTAGCAATTCCTATTAAAACCCAATCAGGGGTTTATGGCTCTTTGTTTGGTTGGACAGAGGACTTAAATCCGATTTTAAATAGTACTGTTAGGGTTTTAGAGGATGTTGCATTTGCGCTTGGATTGTTTTATGAAAACGACTATTTGAACTTTGTTATGCAGATTCAAACCAAAACGGATACTAAAGGCGAAAAAGATAACTTTGTGAGGAGAGTCGAAGAAGAATGGGCTCGTGCAGTTGAATTTGGCATTCCTTTCTCAATTTGCAAGATTGCAATAGACAATTATATTTTAGATAGTAGCTTAATTTCTGAATTTGAAATACAAAGTAGAAAAGTAGTAATCGATAGCCTTCGTAAAGTTGTAAATCAATTCGACTTTTTTTGTGAATTAGAAGATAAAACCATTGGAGTAATTTTGATAGGTAGAAGTGGCAAAGATGCAAAATTATTGTTTGAAATGCTACGCAAAAACATTGCTCAAACAATGTTAAAAATCCAAGATGAAAATGTATTCTTTACTATTTCTGTTGGTATTGCTCAATTTTCCAAAGACACTAACTTTTCTAAATTAATCGAAAACGTGGAAAAAGCTTTAGATATTTCTTGCTCTCGAAAAAATACTGTTACTCTTTATTAATAAATTAATATGAGTATTACCAAAATCGAACAAAAAATTATCTCGGTTCTTCGGGACAGTGGACGCCCAATGCGATTACAAGAAATAAGCAAACGCATAAACATATTGCCGAAGACGAAGGAGTATTCAAATTTGCTCAAGGCATTAGAAAATCTGGTTTCTTCGAACATAATTGCCAAATCGGTACGGCGTCGCTACCACTTGCAAGAATATCTTCGCGATTCGCTTGTAACCGGGACTTTGAAAATTGAACACGGGAAAGGGATTGTTCTATCGAAAGAATACAAAAAACCAATTACAGTTAAGCGAAAGAACCTATTTACTGCTTTTGATGGAGACAAAGTACTTGTGAAACTTCTTGGTACTAAAAATAACGATCGACAATATGGCGAAGTTATCGAAATTGTTTCTCGGGTTGAACACAAATTTATTGGAACAATAGAATATGATGCAGGTTTGTTTTTCCTTGTACCATCCGACGAAAAGTATTACCTCGATTTTGTTGTACCCCAAAGAAAATTAAAAAAAGCTCGTCACGGCGACAAAGTTCTTGCAAAATTGGTTGAGTGGGACGATCCAAATAAGAGTCCCATAGCCGAAGTAGTGCAAATTCTTGGAAAAGCTGGCGACATTTCCTCAGAATCTGAACGAATTATTTTCGACTTTAAATTGCCCAAAGAGTTTCCCGAAAAAGTGGAAAAAGAAGCATCTTTGATACCAGCGAGAATTCCTCGAAGCGAAATAAAAAGACGAGTGGATTTGCGTGATAAACTGATTTTTACTATCGACCCAATTGATGCAAAAGATTTTGATGATGCTGTGTCCCTTGAATCTTTACCAAATGGCAATTTACTCCTTGGTGTACATATTGCAGATGTAAGTTATTACGTTAAAGAAAAGACTGAGCTCGACAAAGAAGCATTTCGTCGTGGGACAAGTGTGTATT
Organism: uncultured Hyphomicrobiales bacterium; assembly: GCA_964524325.1. Taxonomy (GTDB): domain Bacteria; phylum Bacteroidota; class Ignavibacteria; order Kapaibacteriales; family UBA2268; genus Naka2016. The sequence goes on along the minus strand of CAZGCT010000007.1, from coordinate 38,473 downwards.
TGGTCGACCAAGTTATTCCAATGTTACCAGAAAAACTTTCGACCAATATTTGTTCTTTGAAGCAAAATTGCAATCGTCTTACTTACAGCGTTTTTATGGAATTCGACTCGAAGCTTAATCGGGTTCGCTACGAAATAGTTGAATCTGTGATAAAAAGTCGGAAAAGGCTGAATTACGACGAAGTTTACGAATTTTTAAAATCGGGCCGCCCGCCGAAAAATAAAATCGAGCAAAAATTGTTGGAAATGAATGAATTTGCTCAGAGATTGCGAAACAAGAGATTTTCATCTGGAGGAATAGAATTTGAATCGGTAGAAGTTCGCTTTGTCCTCGATGAGCACAAGAATCCAATTAGCGCCTATTTGAAAGAAAACACAATTGCAACACAATTAATTGAAGAATTTATGCTAGCAGCAAACCGCACGGTTGCCGAGCATATTCAAAATTTAATGAAAATATACAAACTAAAATCTGAACTTCCATTTGTTTATCGTATTCACGAACAACCAGAGTTGGAAAAAATTAAAGGAGTGGTCAACTTTTTTAAATTGTTATCAATTAGTGCAAAAAACTTAACTAATGCAAAGGCAATAAACAAATTTTTGAAACAATTCGAGGGTCGACCTGAAAAGCCCATTGTTCATCAACTACTGATTCGAGCTATGCAAAAAGCTATTTATTCAACAGAAAATATTGGTCATTATGGGCTTGGTTTTCGATATTATACACACTTCACTTCGCCAATTCGTAGATATCCAGATTTAATAGTTCATCGGCTACTTAAAATATATTCCAACGGCATTCCGAGGGAGGCTGAACTAAACAAACTTGGGAAGATTGCCGACATTGCTAGCGATCAAAGTACAGAACGGGAAATAGTTGCCATGGAAGCAGAACGCGAAAGCGTTAAATTGATGCTAACTATTCTTGCAAGCGAAAAGATCGGCAAGGATTTTGCTGGTACAATTTCGGGGGTAACAAATTTTGGCTTATTTGTTGTTTTGGACTCAGTTTATGCGGAAGGATTGATACCGATTCGTGACTTGATTGACGATTATTATGTTTACGATGAAAAAAATATCCGACTGGTGGGCAAGAGAAAGGGTAGAATTTTTAAATTTGGGGATAGAATTACGACTCGAATTGTAGAAGTTGACGTTGAAAAACGAAAAATTTGGTTGAAACTAGTGGAGTACTTATCTTAGTTTTACCACAGATACTCCGGCTCCACCCTCTTCGATTGTTCCCTCCCGGAAACTTTCAACTTGCGAGTGTGTGCTTAAGTATTCATGCAAGCCTTGACGCAAGGCTCCGGTACCTTTTCCGTGAACAATTGTTATTGTGTCAATATTGCTTAAGATTGCTTCGGAAATGAACTTGTCGAGTTCTCGAATTGCTTCATTTACACGCAAGCCACGGAGATCGATTCGTGAGCTTCCCGAGAATTTTAAATAATCGGTTGGTAATGTTTTCCTTTCATTTAGTTTCTGGTTTGCTTTATGTAAATTATTTAGTTTGGTTTTGAACTTGAGTCCATTGAAATCGACCAAAGCCTCTTCGTTCTCTTCGTAGATTTTTACAATTTGGCCAACATTGTTTGGCTCATTAATAAAGACCAGATCTCCTTCTGTCAATATTTCAATGTTCTTGCCTTCATTGTCTAAAGCAGAGAAAATTTTCTTTGCTTCGGTTTCGATTTCTTTTTTTCTTTCGGAATACTCTTTTTTAATTGCCGTAAGGCTTTTTTGTTGCTCTCGTATTTCTTTTATTGTATTTTCAATCAAAGCATTAGACTTGCGAATAATCTCGTAGGCTTCGATTTTTGCATTATCCAGCAACTCTTTTCTTTTTGTTTTCAATTGATTTATTTTTTGCTGGTATTCATTTCTAAGTTTTTCGTATTGCAACTTTTCGATTTCCATCTCAGTTTTCAATCTCTCTGCTTGAATTTTCAATTGATAGATAACTTTAAGCTGCTGTTCAATTTCGTTTTCAGATTTTGTTTGGTAAGAGCGTGCTCTTTCAATAATATGCTTTGGTAACCCGAGGAGTGAGGCCAGCTCGAAAGCATAGCTGTTCCCGGGCACCCCTTGAAGGAATTTATATGTAGGTTTCAAATTTTGTTCGTCGAATTCCAATGAATCGTTTTCAACTTCTTTGCGTGTGAGGGAAAATACTTTTAAATAGGATTGATGGGTTGTTACTGCAAAAAAGAGGTTCATATTAATGAAACTGTCGATTATTGAGGCAGCAAGCAATGAACCTTCGTGTGGATCTGTTCCTGAAACAATTTCATCAATCAATACGATTGATTCGGAATCTGAGCTTTCTAAAATACTTTTGACGCGAAGAATTTGTGAGCTAAATGTACTTAAATCTTGTTCCACAGATTGCAAATCTCCGATAGAAGTGTATATCTTCAGAAATTTTGTTTTGCAATAGCCATGAGTAAAATAACCACTGCAAGCTAATGCTAGATTCAGACCAATGCTTTTCAATGCAACTGTTTTACCCCCAGCGTTTGGACCGGAAATAATGTGCCCGCGTTTTTTTTCTGTGAAAGAAATTGTCAATGGGACCACATTTTTGTAACCACGGTTATGAACAAGTAGTGGGTGGCGCACATCTTGAAAGAAAATTTCTTTATCCTTCCAAAAAATAGGTTTCTGGCAATTGAATTGTAATGAATATTTGGCTTTGGCAACAAGGGCATCTAAATGTGTAAGAATTTCAAGCGAATGAAGCAATTCCTTCGACACATCTCCAATTTCTTTAGTAAGGTTTCTTAAAATTCTAAATATTTCTCGTTTTTCATCATTTTCCAACAAGGATAGTTCGTTGTTCATTTCGATTACTTCTGTAGGTTCAACGAAGCAAGTTTGCCCGCTTTGAGAAACACCATGAATAATTCCAGGAATCTTGTTTTTATATTCAATTTTAATGGGAAGGACAAATCTGCCCTCGCGGATTGTGATATATTCATCTTGAAGAAATTCTTCTTGCGAGGTGTTTTTCAAAATTTTGTCTAACCGACGACGAAGTTTCGCAGATTTTTCTATAATTTCGTTTCTGATTCGAAGCAGTTCCCGGCTAGCAGTGTCTCGGACATTTCCAGTTTCGTCGATTGCTTCTCTAATATGTTTTTCGAGCAATTTGTTTTCGTACAAGCTCGACACCAAATTTGAAAGGTTTGGAAAGTCCTCGCTTTTAGCAAGAATAAATGAGCGTATATTTCTAGAAATTTGCAAAAAGTTTAGTAATTCAAGAACTTCTCCAGTTGATAATACAGAATTTTCAATTTGAGATTTGTAAATTTTAGGTCGAACATCCCCAAAATTATCGAGGGGTATTGTGTTATAAATGTTCAATAAGTTAATGCACTCTTCGACAAAGTTAAGTTCTTGCTCCAATATTGTGACATCTTCTTCGGGCAAGGAATTTAGAATCTTGTTTCTCCCATATTCTGTAGTTGCAAATTTTGAAACTTTGTCTAAAACTGTGAAAAATTCGAGTTGTTTTAATGAGTCGAGGAAAAGCGGATCTATTTGTTCCATTTCATCAGTTGCTTTGTGATAAAAGGTCCTTTGCTATTGCTTGAACAAGGTTGCCGTCGGCTTTGCCTTTTAATTCTTTCATTGCAATTCCCATAACTTTACCTAATTCGGAAGTGGATTTTGCCCCAACTTCTTTAATAATGTTTAGAAGGAACTGGCGAATTTCCGCTTCGGACATTTGAGCGGGTAAAAAACTTTGTATAATTTGAAGTTCAACTCTTTCCTTTTCTGCAAGTTCGGTTCGACCACCTTTTTCGTAAAATTCTATAGCCTCTCTCCGTTTTTTTGCAAGGGAATTAAGTATCTTAATTTCATCCTCTTCGTTCATCTGGCGATTTACTCCACTTTTCTTGAATTCTAGTATAGAAGCGCGAATTGAGCGAAACACATCCATACGGATTTGATTTCCTTCTTTGATGGCTTTTTTCAGATCTTCACTTATTTTCTGCTCTAAGTTCATTTTTTAATGTTTTTTAACTTTCAAAATTACAAGTTTTTAATCAAATATTCGGGTGTTAATTGGATAAATTAAGTAAATTTGTGATTTTGCATGTTATTATGAATTGGTTGATACATAGAAGTTTAGTCTTTTTCATTTCATTTGCCCTTCTGTTGGCCTTTGGGTTTGAAATCACACTAATTTCTTTTGCAAAAGGTAAAACGAAATCATCATTAAATCAAAACAAAAAAACTAAGGCAACTAAACTAAAAAGTTCCAAAAAGAAACAAAAACCAAAAAATAGAGTTTATGCTAGAAAGGTGAATTTAAACCAAGTCGGGATACTCCAGAAAAAAGAACTTCAAAGTGGAGTATTTTACAAAAAAGTTCAGTTTGGACAGGAACCACACAAAATATTAGTTCATCTTATTGAAGTTGAGATTGATTCAACTCCCTACGAAGTGAAAATATTGAAGGCCAAAAGTAGTGTTGATGGCTTGGATTTTTTGAAAAACATTTACGATGACTATCAATTTGAATTGACAAGGATTTATAGCGGTGAATTGATTGCAATTGCAAATGCTAATTTCTGGTCTGCCTTTATGAATTATCCAATAGGCATTTTTGTTTCCGAAGGTGAAGTTATTTCCCTAAAAAAATACAAGGATTGGAGTTCTGTTTTCTTCGATACAGAGAACAGACCTTATATTGATAATTTCGAACTGACAGGTGAGCTAATACTTCCTGATTCAAAAAGACTTGGCTTGGACAATGTGAATCGCAGAAAAAATGGGGACATTTTGGTTTTGTATAACAAATACTATGGGGAAAAAATACCCAAAGTACATATAAAAGATATTGATAAAGCTTTGCAAGATGCGATTGCTTCACTGCAGGCAAATTTAGATTTTTATGATTCTACCGAGGTTGAAATTGATACCAACGAGATTCGCAATCAATTAATTGCTTCGAAACAAGAAGAGTCAATAGAATTTTCTACGCCTAAACTAATATTCAAGTATCTAGACAAGCCAGTAATAAATCGCAAAGTTGGCGTTGAATTTTTAGGAAAAGATAGTGGATTGGTGGAAATTCCATCCGACGGGTTTGTAATTTCACTGCCTCTTGGATATCCAATTAATTTTTCGTTGAAGAAAGGCGATATATGTTATTTGTATTTTGCTACCGACAGGTATAGATACATTTCCTTCCAAAACGCAGTTTCAGGAACGCCCCGCCTTGTTCGAAAAGGAATAGCCAAACACGAAGCTTATCAAGAAGGTTCCCGTGGATTTAGATTCATTGGTTCGCAACTACCTCGAACTGCAATTGGTACAAATATGTCGAAAACTCGTATATTTCTTTTTGTGGTAGAGGCAAGCAAAACGAATCGTAGCCTTGGAGCAAATCTCACTCAACTGGCGATTATTGCCAAAAAACTTGGTTGCTTCGACGCAATGAATTTGGATGGTGGTGGCTCTTCGATTATGCTTGTCAATGGTTTAAAAGTTTGGGGCAACGAAGTAAGCAACGGCAGGAAAATTTCGGGGGCAATAGGTGTTTCTATTAAAAACAAATAATTTTTATTAAAACAACTTGTAACCAAATCGATTTTTAATTTGTCTTTGAATTGGGTGCAAAGGGAAAATGTGAAAAGCTTGAACGAAAAGCATTTAGACAATGTACAGCTCCATGAAGCAATGGAGGATTTTCGACGTGGAAGTGCCGAGGCTTTTCAAATTCTTTATTCCCATTTTAGCCAAAGAGTTTATAGATTTTGCTTGCGAATGATGGGAGACAAATCTAAGGCTGAAGACGCATTTCAAGAGACCTTCATTAAGGTATTCGAAAATGCCAGAAGTTTTCGCAGCAACAATTTTGGAGCTTGGCTTTTTACTATTGCTCGCCACGTTTGCCTAAATATGATAAGGTTGGAAAAACCATATCAAGAAGTCGACGACAATAATATTAAATTATCCTATGTAAACAAGGGCGACGTAGGTTTGAAGGATTTTGTTCAAAGAGCTATTATGCAACTGCCAATTAGTTTGAGAGAAGCTTTAATTCTGCGTGAATACGAGGAATATTCTTACGAAGAGATTTCTCAGATACTTGGAATTGGAATCTCGTTGGCAAAAATTCGTGTCCATAGAGCGCGTTCGCTTTTAAAGAAGTTGTTGGAACCAATCGCAAAGGAGTACTATGGCAATCGATAAGTTTATTAATGATTATTTGGACGGTACTATTTCACAGAATGACGACAAAGAATTCAGAGAGTTGCTTGAAAATGATATTTCCGCCCAAGAAGAATTCGATTTAATGATCTTAATTCATTCTATGTTGAAGGAAGATGCCAAAAGTATTGTTGTTCCGAAAACTCTCGAAAAAAAAATTGAACAAAGGATACTTGCAAGCTATTTAAGGGTTGCATCATTGAAAAATACTTCCAAAGGAAAAAGTCTTGCATATGCACTTGCTGCTTTTCTTTTGCTTTTTGTTTTCTCAATTAGTAACATAAAAGAAGGTACTGTTGTTCAAAATACATCTTATTTTGTCTCCCAAATACTAAGACAACAAGATCTGCTGGAACACCAAGTAAAGGCATTGGAAGAAGAAACAAGCACAGGTCAAAATTCAACTCAATTAAGTAATTTTTATGCGAATAGAATTTCTTTGAAAATTGAAAGCCCGAATAATTCATCATTCAAAGAAATACAACAAAGTAGTGTTGAGAAAAGCAGTATTCCAGATAAATCGCTTGAACCGTTGAATACAATTGCAGAAGTTAATCAAATTATTTTAGAGCCTTTTTCCAGTGAAGCTATTCCAACTAAACGAAAGCTAATAGCTTCGTCCTTTAAGGATAATATGATTTTAAATTTTCCCACCATGGAAACATTTGGAAGAAGTATACATTTTAAGTTACCTAATTATTTACAAGAAAAATGGTCGAAAGGAATAGCACTTTCTTGCTTTTCTTCTTTTCCATTAAAAAAATTTGGCTACAACCGGCAAAATATTAGATCGTTTAGCAGTTTCTCTCAAAGCCTTGGATATCAAATTGGTAACAATTTTCGATTAGGGATGGAATTTGGCTATTTTGATTTCGATTACCAAAAAATGACCACCATACTTGTCCCCGCGGTTCAAGCTCCCGCAAAAGAGCAGAAAATCTTTGAGGTTGCCATCGATAAAAAAAATACCGAGGCTGTAATATTGACCAATGGGGAGGACAACACACATCCTCGATACATTCAAGTTAATGTGCCAATTAATAGAAGATACCAGCATTATTGGGGAAGTCTTTTCGTTGATTATGAATATTACGTATTTAATCAAATGTCTTTAGTTGGAAGAATAAACATTGGAGCCACAAGTGATGGGTTTTTAGGTGGGTTAGTTTTACTTGCAGAAGTTCAACCGATTTCGGGGATAACCTTGAACTTTGGTGTTGAAAACAAAACCTATTGGAGTTCAATGCCAGTGGATGCAAATTCTTGGAAAAGCATTTTGAGTTTAGTTTATGGTGTAAGTGTTAAATTTAATCTCAACAATTAAATTTAAAGTTGCTATTTAATTAAAATGCGTTAATTTTGTTTGAATTATGTGTAAAATGTTTAACAAAATATTGGTGCAATAATGAAAAGATACTTTCAAGTTTTGATTTGCGTCTTCTTGTTAACAGCAAATTATATTCTTTCTTCGAATGAGCAAATTAACACTACGAATTTCATTGAAAAAAGTTTCCAAAGAGTCCTAATACCACCTGATCTTCCAGATTATCTTTTGAAAAACAATTATGACCTTCCGCAGTCAACTAGTTTTCAAATTTTTGACTCAATTGCAAATGCTTATTCTTATTTCTCGGAATCTCAACAACCTTTTGTTTACATTCCAGAAATTGGAATTCTTGTTACAATAAAACGTGGATACTGGGATATTGACAGGTATCCAGAATACCAGGGTAATGACACAAAAAACAACCTTTTTATTAGGTACTCCACTAACTGGGGATTAACGTGGACAAACCCTATTCTTGTTTACAGGGTTCAAAGTGCAACACAGTATTTTAATTGGTTTGCTAGATATCCCAGCGTTTATGCTTTCAGCTACGAAGGTGATATCGCTTTTGTTTATACTGCACCTTGTACAAATGGTTCGGGTTGGATTGGATTCGTTAATGGATTGTATTATCAGTATAATTCCTTCCAATCCTATTCCAAATCATTTACTTGGAAAGATGGTAATCGTTATAATTGGGGTGGAACAGACTCCCGTATTGTCGGCGGGATGGATGGTGGGGACCCTTATAGCATTGCAGTTGGAACTTTAATGATCGAAGGCGGGCTTCCATTATCTCTTACCAGCCATCTTGGCTACCGAAAAACAAATGATTTCGATAAATGGACCGAGGTGATCCCACCTCAATGGGAAGCAAACAAGTTCAAAGTACCCGTATCAACAGAAGATAGTGTTAGGACTTCAGCAATTGCTGGTTTTAAATTTGCTAATGATGGTAATCTTTACATGGCTGCTTATGCAAACTTTGCAAATCATCCTTTGAATAGGTTTTTCTTTGGTGTTTCTAAATCAACAGATTTAGGAAAAACTTGGTCTGATTTTGATATTGCACCTGCCGAACTGTTTGATTCATATTTACAGCAATATGGACTATCGATTGAAGTTGTAACTTGGTCTTTACCACAGTTTGTTCCTTTAGGTAACGATGATTATTCCTTTTTGGTTAACATTAACGAAGATACCACCAGAACTTTTAGGCTTTATTCGGATGCGCTTCATCAGTTAGTGGAGGTTTATAAACAAAGTGGTATTTGGGGAGTTCGTAAGATTACCGATTTGACTGGATATGTTCTGGCATATGTCGCCCCAACCGGGTCTAATCAACTTGGCGAAGAATCTCAACTTGTTCAAACTGAAGATGGGAAGTACTTGCTTGCTAAGTGGGTCGATTTTGTGGACGTCGTCATACAAGACACTTTGTACAAAAATGCAACTACTGACATTTTCGTTGCCGTAAGGCCTATCAAATCAAACATATGGACATCAATTAAAAATATTACCAATTCACTCGATTTCGATAGAATAACCTGGGTTCCCGATAAGATTCCAAGCAATATGACAAACATTCCCATAATTAAGCTTGAATCAATACCAATTCCGGGTCAAGACCCAACTGAGGCTCGACTTCGACAAAGAATGCTGGATACAGTTCCCCAATATGTTATGTTGGGTTTCTTCGATGCTGCTGACATATTATCTTCTGAAGAAAGGAGCTACACCACATCCGATATATATAATCTTAATGTATATCCTAATCCGGCCGACGGTGTTGGTTATATAGAATTCTTCACAGAATCCCCAGTTTCGTTGAGCGTAGATTTGTATGATGTTTTTGGAAGAAAAATAATGAATTTGTTTAAGGGAAATACTTTCTCTGGCATTCAATCAATTCCATTCAAAACCCTTGGTTTATCATCCGGTACATATTATGTAGTCTTAGAAAGTAATGGAAATAAGTATTCAAAGCAAATAAATATTTTGAAGTAAAATAAATTAGAGAGGGCTCAATGAAGAAGGTTTTTTCTTACTTATTGTTATTTGTAGCTTTTATTCTTCCTTATTCTCTGGATGCAAGCAACTACGGAACTTTAAAAGGTAGGGTTGTCGACCAAGATGGAAATCCTGTGGTAGGAGCATCTGTTAGGGTGTTGGGTACTAGATTAGGTGGGGTCGTTAAATCTGATGGGAGATTTATAGTCGTTAGCATACCTGTTGGTACTTACAAAGTGCGAATTACAGCAGTCGGATTTGCACCATTCGAAGCAGAGGTAAGAATCTCTGCCGATGACGAAACCGAAATTAATGCAAGATTGAGGGAAGAAGGTAAAGTTACCGAAGAAGTTGTTGTAGTTGGCGAAAAATTAGTATCACACAAAGATGTGGGAGTAAAAAGGCAATTCGAAAATCAGCAATTAACCTCTATTGCTCGCGAAGGGTTACAAGCTATCATTGGACTCAGTGCAGGTGTGTTCAATACTGGAGGTGGTTGGATTATTCGTGGAAGCCGAACAAACGAAAGCCAAATTCGTATCGATGGAATTGATGTAAGCGATAAGTTTACAGGCGGTTTTGGTATTGTCGGGGCTGCGTACTATCCTATGGTAAGTGCTTTTGCTACCGAGGAAGTGCAAGTTCTTACTGGTGGCTTTTCAGCTGAATATGGTAATGTTCTTGGTGGATTTGTAAACACAACTCTTAAAACTGGTCGAACCGACCGTTACGAAGGTTTTGTACGGTGGAGGACGGATGTTCCTGCATTGTTTGGGCGTCAGCCTCACGATTTAAAGCTTATTCGCGAGGGTGACCGGTACAAAGCTATAGATTGGGGCGAAGGAAGAAAACTACAAGGAGCACAAGAGCATACCTTTGAATTTGGCATTGGTGGTCCAATTCCTCTTTGGGACAAAGCAACGTTCTTTTTCTCTGGAAATTATAATTACCAGAAATACAGAACAGCAAGCTATGATATCTACGATCCAGTTCATATAAACAATCTTGGGAAAGTTGACCAAAATAACCTAGGCCTACTGCCAAATAATCAATTATGGAGGAAAAGCTTTCAGGCTAAGTTGAAATTGCCACTTACCAATGATATCGACCTGATTTTGTTTGGAAATTTTGGACTTACCAATATTGAAACCCTTGGTTGGAGCTGGTTATATGCAATCGAGCCTGGCTCAATACCTGGGCTTCCTTCCTTTGGAGTTGAAGAGAGGAGAGCTAAATCCCCTGTTTATAACCAATTTGCCAACAGTGCTTATGTTCAAATTCAGCATAGATTAGGTTCAAATAGTTTTTACGAAATAAAAATTTCTAATACTTCAAACAACAGCGATGCATCTCGAAGAAAAAATTTTGAGGACCCAGGATTCTTTTCTGGTTTCGAAGTATGGTATCCACAAGATGATTATGCTGTAAGTATTGGTAAACTCGAGCAAGGCAAAGACAAGATTCTCGACCAATATACCCCAGTAACTCAAATTAAAAATTCGAAGGATGGCTTTATTAAAATGGACATGCCGATAGTTAATCCAATCACTGGCTATATCGAGGGTAATTCCAGTACCCAGCATGCCCAAAATGCTTACGGTTTAACTGGGATTTTCGATTTGCATGGTAACGAAAGAACATTTGAATTCCGAAGAAGTAATTATTGGCAAATCGATGGAAATTACACACTTGCAGTCGAGGGAGAATTTAGCCACATGTTCAAAACTGGTTTTGAAGTTCAGCTATACCAACTTCGAAGGCACATGAACAGTTTGCCCTGGGATGCAAACCCATTCTTTGATGTTTACACTGATGAATGGGGTGGCAACCTCTATGCCGATAATAAGGATGTTTACGATAAAACAAGTAAGCCCTACAAACCAATTACTGGTGGTTTATATGTTCAAGATCAAATTACATACAAGGGGTTAGTAATTACACCTGGATTACGGTTTGATTTCTATATACCAAATTCAGATTATCGCACTGTCGCAGAGTATTTTGTTCCAATAACCTCCGACACTGGCTTTGCAAGTGCGACAATCAAGACTCAAATTAGCCCAAGAATTAACGTAACTTATCCTATAACCGACCGTTCCAATATTTCGATTTCATATGGTGTGTTGTTCCAAATGCCACCGATGCAATATCTCTATGATGCATTTGCTGTTGACCAGCTGCGAGGAAACTCTATACTTGGCAATCCAAACATGAAACCCCAAAAGTCTAATATGTATCAAGTTACATACAACAATCAGCTTACCGACGATTTTGCTCTTGACATAGCTGCTTACTACAAGGATAATTACAATCAGGTTGGTTTAGTTTATGTTGCAGCAGTTCCAACTCCCTATTACATGTTCACAGTGTCTGAGTATGGAAGTGCTCGAGGGCTTGAATTCACTTTACGTAAACGGCCAACAAATCATATTCAGTTAAATTTGAATTACAATTTATCTTTTGCAACAACCACTGGTTCTGATCCTGGCTCAAATTATCTGGTGGCAGTCGATCCATACACTGGCAAGCAAGCTTTTCCACTAGCAGAATTTCCCTTTGCCGCCGATAGAACACACCGAGTAAATGCAATAATTGACTTTATCTGGGGCTACAAGCAAGGTCCTTCCATTGCTGGGATTTATCCTTTGGAAAATACTATAATAAATTTAACTGGATTTTTCCAAACTGGGACCCCTTATACTCGATTAGATAGAGCCGGTAATGCTATTGGCGAATTCAATGCTGAAAGACAACCTTCTATTTGGAATTTTAATATGCGAATTCAAAAGGGTTTTCTATTGCGTGATTGGTTTGGTGAGCAAGCAGGAAACACCCGTTTGGAAATCTTTGTCGATGTTAATAATGTCTTAAATTTAACTTCAGTTGCAGGAGTCTTTGCAAGAACTGGTGATCCAATTGACGATGGTGTGAATTTCTATCGCCCGGAAACTGATTTCAGCGCCATTGTGTACTATCGTGAAGCTGACTATGCCAGAGCTGAATCTTTTTCTACAGATCAATATACAATATACGGAGATAGATTTTACAATGTGAACGCTGATTTCGACCGAAATGGGATTGTTACTAGAACCGAAAAGTTTCAAGCTTTTACCAAGTATTTGGAGGATGTAAGGCGATTTCGCGGAAACTTCCTTGCACCACGTACTGTTTATGCTGGACTTATGTTTAGATTTTAAATTTGAATGTATAAATATTTGAGGTGAATATATGGAAAGAATTAAATTAGGAGTACTAACTTTCGTATTTTTAATATTATTCCCTTTTGCCATCTTTTCGCTTCCAAAAGATTACGAGAAAGATAAGAAGGGTGGAGACGAGCCACAAAGAACCTACGGTCAACTATTTGATTTACAGCAAAATACCGTGAGCAATATTCAGTTTTATACTACTAATTATGGTATTTTCGGTTTGAATGTAGCGCAAAATCGCGGTGGTGGATATTGGCCCCGAGGTTCAAACAATCAGTATATATTTGGTGGTGGTCTATGGGTTGGGGCTATTAAACCTCGTCCAGACGGTAAGCTTAAAAAGTACGTCGAAGTTACCTATAATCCAAACAATGGCCGTTCGTGGATGGTTCCCGGTAGAATTTCGGATGGCGATGGCAAAGATGTTTCGGATATTAAAAAGTATCGTACCTATTTTTCAACTGATTTCAGGAAAGGCGACGGTACCCCGCTTGATGCTAACCACGGTACAAATTGGCCCATTTGGGATACAAGTCCAAATGATACTCTAAAATATAATCGCTATTATGGTTACTATATTGATGATGTGAATCAAAGGAACACAACAAATTTTCCAAAAGGTCCTGCTTTTATCTCTGGCGAGGATGTGTTTTGTACTTACAAAGATACCGATGTAAATGAATTCGATGGTGGTGCTGGGTTGCGTAAAAGCCAGGGATATCCTTTGAGATTACAATTCGAGCAAATGATATACTCTTGGGGCTTCGGTGATTATAAAGACTTTATTTTTATTAAATATGATGTTATCAACTTCAGTAAGGATACACTTCGCGAAGTTTGGCTTGGTTCGGTTATGGATATTGATATTGCCCGGGCTCCAAATCTTATCAATGGGGCCCGAAACGATAGGGCTCGCTTTTACAACGAAGATACTACCTTAAACCTTGGTGTTCAATGGACAAATACCGACCAAGGCGAAAAAGGCTTTGGATTTGGTTATCTTGGGTTCGACTTCCTGGAGAGCCCTGCTGTTATTAAATCTGAAAGAAGTGTAGTTACCTTTGAAGTTCAAGGAAGTGATACTTTGTTTAGTATTGTCGAATTTATGTGCTACGATAAGCAGGTTTTCAAAGTAGAGATTAGGGATACGGCCGGAAATATTATTGGGTACAAAGACTCGGTTGTCTGCCTAAAAGAAGAAATGGTCAAAAAATGGACTTCATTACACAAGAAGACAGACACTGGGATAGTTGTTATTAATAACATCGAATTTGACAATACCGGTTTTATTCGCAAGGATAGAAGAGTACATGAAACAAGTGAGCAACTTGGCTTGAAAACTTTCCGTAATTGGCATATAGATGATGATAAAAACGACGATGACGAACGCTACAATTTTATGTCTTCTGGGATTCGTGATGGCGACTTCGGGCCCGGAGACCGTCGTTTGATGATGGCAACTGGACCTTTCAATATGATTCCTGGCGATACAGCTCGCTTGGTTGTTGCATTGATTTGTGCACAAACTGCAGTTCGCGAAGATGCTGATGGATCTACTGAGGATCTTGCAGAATTGATTCGTAAGGATAAATTTGCACAACAAGTTTATGATGATAACTTCCGAGCCCCCTCGCCCCCCGAACGAGCCAATTTCGTAACCTGGACACCAATACACAACGGATTTGTTATTAAATGGGACAGCACTGCTGAGGTTTCTAGGGACTTTTATGAAAGAGGGATGGACTTTCTTGGCTATCGTCTTTATCGAGCCAGAAGAACCGATCTAGATACTTTCGATGTTAACAGCATTTCTCCAAGTTTGCAGTATCCATCGGGCAAAGGTCCATTCGGGTGGAAGCAAATTGCCCAATGGGAATTGCCAACACCTTTCTACAAATCGGTCTATCGTGCTGGCGGAAGCACGGCTTCAAATATGCCTTTTATAGACTCTTTAAGAATTGTAGGACCCTATTTAGAAAACAAAGGTGGCCAAGTTGTTATTGATTCTTTCTCGATACGGGTTTTGCGTGTAGGTCGTGGCATACTTTTGAACCCAGACAATAGATGGGTAATTCAAAACATTACCAATGGTAATATCTTCCCAGTTATTTGCGGTGTTGATACTGCTTATTTTGCGAAACCTTGGGGACCCTACTGGCAATCCAAAATAAATATGAATGCTCGAGAATTGCCAATATATTTCGACCCATTTAATGTAATTACACCGCGTCGCCATTACTTGCTCGATAGTGTTATGCTCGGTGTTGTAAAATTAAACCGATTGTTTTTGACTTATAACCCTTTGCTTTGGAGAAAAGAAACAATTAACATCAATCCAAGTGATACAGCAACACTTCCCGATAGAACTGGACCCAATCTTGATACTGTTTACTTGAAAAAGACTTATCGCCGGGCGGTTGTCAATGGTACGAGTGTGCTTTTAGTCGATAGGATGGTTCCTATGAATATTCAATTGGTCCTACGTGACTCACTCCATATTGCCCAAGCTCTCGATTCTATTTACAAATATATCCAACTAGGGTTAGCAAAGGTTGAGTTTCCAAACTTTGAGCAATCGGACGAAGCTTTGAATAAAGTAGTTGTACCTTACATGGATAGCATTACTTTTAAACGTACCTTCATTGATCTAGGCGATGACAATAAAGACCTGATTGTATCTTATAATGACAATCCCACAAGGACCGAAAAAATAATCAACAATCTTGATTACTACTATAAACTCCTGTCCTATGACGAAGGAGACTACATACAACAAACCCCACAAAAACTAAATGATGCTTCTCCTGGTTTGCCAAATATGTTAAATGTTTTTGCTCGTTCTGCTCCAGTTGGTAAACCAATAGAATTTAAGGTTACTTATGTCGATACTTCTCGTATTGGAGGTTTATATAACTTTAGACTTTTTGGTGTCGACAACGATCGAGTTGCACAGCTTTTTGCAGGTCACGAACTCGAACTTGAATTCAATCCTCATTGGGATTTAGACCAAGTAACATTGCCCGGAAGATCTACACCATTAAGGTTTGGTATGTATTGGCGTCGAATGACTTTAAAAGATTTAACAACAAATACATTGCTTTTCAATTCACTTACATTGCTCGAAGAAAGTCCCGGAATGCTGCGTTACACTGGTTCACCAACAGAAAACGCTGCTTCATATATTTTCAGCGATACCGCTATTGTCGACTCAATTTCGGGCAAGCGTAATGAATTTGGCTTACCATTCAACAATGAAGTCATCACTCGTTCTGGGAAAATTACTACAGGTGACTTTACTATTCCGGGATACTATTACAGTTGGGGTTATATGAGTAACTATCCAAGTCCAGGACCCGCTTTTGGTGTTCTTGGTTTTAGTTTCGATTATACGATACAGCAATACGGAGGGATATTAAGGCCCGATTCTTCATCAATTCGTATGGATTACGACAAAACCCCTATTAACATAATTTCAGATCCTTCGAAAATCTACACTACTCAGCAGGTTGACTTTATGACACTTCGTCAACAATTTCTTGGATATACTGCCGACAGAACACCAGTGTATCAAGGATTTGGTCAGCCAATTTATGGTAGCTTCAACAACGGTCCCGGTGATTTCGAGGTAACATTTATGCCCGGTGGCGAAGAAACTATGGAACTTGTGTGGGGTCCATCCGGTAGCAGAAAAAAGAAGACGTTCAGGGTGAAATACCTTACTTTAAGTATTAGAAACCTTCTAACTTTCAAGAGACCTTCTGAAACTGGAAAAGACTCGGTTGTGGTATCGTATCCTTTACCACTTGAACATATGGTAATAGATACAATTCCCGGTGTTAATCAGTATCCCATACCAACCAACTTGCGTTCGCGGTTCAACGAATTCATTCACAAATTTAATTTAAGCGCCTACGGTTGGGTAAATGGAAGAAGAAACAATTCAGCCATTAGAATGCGCGAGCAACAGGCCAATCCTTCATGGAACACTGGTCCTAGTTCGTTCAGTACTTATATTGGGACTCAGGGCCGTTACTATCTTACTGCAATTAGTGAAGATGGACAAGACACACTGGACTTTACACACATTCTTATTATTGGTGGGTGTCAATTTGCTTTAGACTATGCAAATAAAGGACGGCGTTTTGGTACTGCTGAATGGGAATACATACCTACTAACCAGTATCAATATGGTCCAGACTTTAAGGAAGGCGATAAGATTATTCTTAAAATTAGAGGTGGTGCCTTTGGGTTACCACTCCCCGGTGCTAAAGTGAGATTTAAGATTTCGGATTTCAAACCCGAAAATGAGAATTACACAGACGAAATGCTTGAAAAATTCAAAGTCGTTCCAAATCCCTACTATATTTCCCACCAAGGTCAAAAGACACCCTACGATGCGAAAATATATTTTACAAAGTTACCACCACGCTGCACAATTGAAATTTATACCCTTGCAGGTGATCTTGTTAAAACAATTGAACATGACGAATTGAATAATGAAGGTCCAGATAAGAACTCGATTGAAGTCTGGGACTTGCTTTCCAAAAATGGTTTGCGTGTTGCAAGTCAGACATTCATCGCGGTGTTGAAGACCCCGAATGGTGCTCAAGCTGTTCAAAAATTCTCCGTGGTTGTTGGCGGATTTAGGTTAATTCAAAGTCAAGAATAGATTTTGGGCTCCCCTTGCGGGGAGTCCTATAATTTTGTTTGAAAATAATGGAGTGATATATGAAAAAAATAATTTTGACAGTAGTTTTGTTAGGTCTCTTAGGGCATTTTAAAGCATTTTCAATTGGGGGTGCTATTACCGGTTCCACTACTGGCGAAACATTTGTTAAAGTCGGTGCAGCTGGTTCTCAATTTTTAAAGATTCCTATTGGAGCTCGTGCAAATGGGCTTGCTGGTGCTTATTCATCTCTCTGCAGCGATTTGACTTCAATATTCTGGAATCCCGCTGGCCTTGCCGATGTAAAGTATATTTCTGCTGATTTTTCTTACACTCAGTGGTTTGCAGGTTTTAAACATAGCTTTGGTGCATTTGCCTTGCCGATTGGAAGGAACTTCACATCAGCAATTTCTCTTGTATCCTTGAATAGTGGGAATATCGAGATTACTACTTTGGAGAAACCCAATGGTACTGGTCTAAGTTATCAGGTAACCGATGTGGCTATTGCTTTTACCTTCTCCGGGTATTTAACCGACCAGTTCTCCTTTGGTTTAACTGCGAAGTATGTTAATAATTCTATATCCAATCTCTCCAGTACTGGAATTGCTTTTGATGTTGGCACTATGTACGAAACTGGAATTCAAGGAATTCGACTTGGTTTTTCTATACACAACCTTGGTGTTAAACAAGCTTATGCGGGACAGGATCTAAATTCCTCCAGAAAATTGTACGATGCATTGAATGCTGCTCCACTCGATATTGCGTACATTTCGAATAGTTACTCTTTGCCTTTGATTTTCCGTGCTGGTGTTTCATCTGAGGTTTGGAAAGTGGATGACCATCGAGTTGTTGCCGCTGCCGATTTTATTACTCTTTCCGACACACCGGAACATTACGCACTTGGTGCTGAATACATTTTCAAGGACTTCCTTGCCTTGCGCGCCGGTTACCAATTCGGTACAGATGTCTTCGGGCTTTCTGGTGGTGTTGGTTTGAAATATTTCAGTGGTGGTTTCGAAGGGGAATTCGATTATTCAATTACCCCTACAAAAAATATTGGATTAGTTAATCGTTTGAGTATTAAAGTTGCAGTTAAGTAAAGTCAAGATAATACTTGGAACAAATTTTGCTTAAAAACAAGGGGCTTTTGCCCCTTGTTTGATTTTTGATTGTTAGTTTTGCATTGCTATGACTTTGAACTTGAATGGTAAACATTTGGATTGTTTTTTAAATTGTAGAAGGCTTCGACTTTTCTTTTTTATCCTCTTGTTTTTTTTTCTATTTTTTGAGCAAAATCTATTTTCCAAATCTTTACCTGTCTACCTTGATTACGCTATTTTCCGAAAAAATGAAAAGGAAAATATTCTAGAGGTATATTATGGCTTCATCGATAATCAATTATCATATTACAAGCAAGGCAAAAAGTATGTTGTTGAACTTTTGATTGATTTGAAGCTTTTTGAAAACGACTCGCTTGTAGATTCTTATAATTGGATAGTTTATCACGAAAAAGATAAACTCGACACCGCAAAGGATGTGCAGAATCTTCTAGTTGGACAAAAAAATTTTCTAATAAAATCGAGTAGCAAGGTTAAATTTGAGTTTGTTTGCATTGATTCAAGAGATTCTTCCAATCGCTATAGAAAAACATTCGATGTGGATAATATCGATTTTTCTCAAAACCAGTTTAATATTAGCAATATTCAGATAGCTCAGTTTATTGAACGATCGGACACAGCTTCTGTTTTTTGGCAACATGAGTTTTTGAAAAGTAAATACTACATCGTACCAAATCCCACTTTAGAAATTATTGGCTCTAATCTTCGACTTTTTACCTATTTTGAGTATTATATCAATGTTAATCCATTGCCGAAGGAAATAAAGATAGAATATCGCATATACAATACAATACAAGAAGAAGTCCTTTATTCTTTTAGAAATGTCAAAGTTGTAAATTCATCTCAATTTGATATCAATGGTTTTGCACTTGATGCTATAAGCTCTGGGACTTATTTCTTCGAAGCTACTATAGCCGAAAAAGATGGCAGAATAATTTCTCGCTCAAAAAGAAAAAAGTTTTATTTACTAAATGCTGAATTGCCACCTGAACCCATTCGAAAGTATACTGAACCAGAGCTTTTCGAAAAAAGTATTTTTACTACATTAGATGAACGAAGCTTAGACTTGGAATTCGAAAAAGCAAAGTACATTGCCTCGGATTATGAAAAGGAGTTATATAAAAACTTATCAACCGTGGAAGCGAAACGACGCTTTTTGTTTCAGTTTTGGAGCAAGCGGAATCCCGATTCGTTGCTTGTATACAACAAAGCATACGACGATTTCAATCAAAAAATAAATTATGCTAATCGTTTCTTTTCAGTGGGTAATCAGATAGAGGGTTGGAAAACAGACCGCGCTCGCATATTAATACAGTATGGTGAGCCAACATCTAGAGAATATCACCCGCGCGAGCCTAACAAACGTAGTTACGAAATTTGGTTCTATAGTGAGTTGCAAGGAGGAGCGTATTTTTACTTTGTTGATATTGCTGGAAATGGAAATTATTTGCTTGTCCATTCTACGGCAATAAACGAGCCTTATAACGAAAATTGGTACACCGATTTTGTCACTGGTACGAATACCGAGCGGCTTCAAAAAATGTTTTTGAACAGATGAGAAAATTAAGGTTTTCGATTGAAACAATTTTAGTTTGCTTCTTTGGATGGATTTCCACTTTGCTATATCCAAAAGCTAGAATTAAGTACGGTAAATTCCTTGGAAAACTTCTCTATATAATTTTACCAAAAAGAGTAAAAATTACTAAAGAAAATTTGAAATTGGCTTTCCCTGAGAAAGATGCTAAATGGATTTCTACAACGACTAAGAATGTTTTCGAGAATATGGGAATTGTCTTTGTAGAATTCCTTGCTTTAAGCTCTCTTACCGATAATGAGGTAAGGGATTATATTCGTTTCGAAAATGTTGAACTTATCAAAAAAAAATTCGAGGAAGGACGCGGTGTCTTGCTCTTATCGGGTCATTATGGAAATTGGGAATTGTTAGCTTATTCGGTGAATGTTTACCTCGAACTTCCAGTTTTGATAATTGTAAAACCACTTTCTAATTTTATACTCGATTCAGTAATTAATAAAAATCGTACTCGTAGGGGGAACAGTGTTGTATCTATGTATGAATCTGCTTTCAAAGTAGTAAAAACCTTAAAAAATGGAGGTATTGTTGCTTTGCTTGCAGACCAAAGTGCAACTAAAGACAAGGATATATTCGTGGAATTTTTTAAAAGGAAGGCAGCAACTTTCGATTCCCCGGCTTATTTTGCTCTAAAGTACGATGTTCCTGTCATTTTAGGCTTTGCAAAAAGAGAAAACTACTATTATAAAGTTAGACTTGTCGAAATTGACCATAGCGATTTAGTTTTCGATAAAAATGGAATTTACACTCTTACCAAACGCTATGTGGAGCAGCTCGAAATGGCAATTAGAGAACGACCCGAACTATGGCTTTGGACTCATCGCCGCTGGAAGCATCAGCAAGATAACTGATTGTTAATTTTGAAAGTTAACATTTATACTCGATGTCGTAAGCAACCTTTGTGTGCGGTTTTTAAAAAGCATTTTGCGCACAGAAGAGCTAATCAAATAGAAAAATAACCTGAAATTTCCATTATTTACTACTTTATTAATATGATAAAACTTGCGCTCAATTTATCTTTTCTTAAACTTTATAATTTATTATATTGCAACAACTTTGGAGGTAAAAATGAAAAAGTTTCTGGTAATTTTTTCCGCAATATTTTTCAATTTTTTGAATTTGCAAAGTTCAAGCTGGCGATACATTGAGTTTCCCACTCGCATTTCAAGTAATATTGCGGTTTGTGGAAGTAAAATCTTTGTTGGTTCTTTAGATACGACAGTTCTTGGCTTTTGGCTCGAAAAAAATGCAGATACCTTTAACATTGTTCAACTTACCAAGAAATTATTCCTTGATAATCTTCTAAACTATGACACCGTTTACGATAGTCGTTTTCGATTATTCCAGGGGTATTTTGGGGGTACTTTAGATGCAACTATCAAAGGTTCGTTGTGGTTGGTAGGAATTTGTGCTTTTAAAAATTATATTGGGTTAGATTCTTTCCTTTATAAAATTTATTTTTACAAAAACGGCAAATTCCTTGGGGTTTCTCCTATGATTTTCACCCAAGAACTCGATACTATTAAACCTCTGAGGACAGCAAGATTGCTTGGAAGTGGGGGTAATTCAATGCCTTGGCTTTTCGAATCCAGGGTTGTTGGCGATACAACTTTGATATTTCTTTCGTACTCACAGGAAACGGCAGAAGGTTTTTCATTTTTTGTCAAAGATACCATATCCTTTTTGAGTTCCCTGCGTATCTATTTTAATGGTTTTGATGTCGATGGCTACGGAAATCTTTCGTTTATTACTAATGATCTGCTGAAAACAATTAGCCCAACAAAGACAATTAGGGAGTTAAGATTAGACCATATGTTTCCGCAAATCGGAATGCTTTCGGGGCTGAAAATTGATAAAAAGAACGGGTACATTTATTTGTTCGACCGAGGCTTCAATTTAGTTAAGTTCGATGGAAGCTCATGGAAATTTAAAAGATTGCCCATTTTGGACACCTTTCCAATTGATGCACGAAAAACTGCTCTAATTGCTATTGATAGCACTGGTTCTATTTGGGCTACTATGAGCAGTAATGTCAAACATATTTACAAAGTAACTCCAGATGAATTTGTACATCCTATACCACTTCCAGCAGATCTTACTGGAAATTTAAGTACAACTTTGCAGATTGATGGCGATGGAGTTCTTTACTTTGTCGGTAATAAATTGTATCCCGACAGCAGTATTAAATCTGTATTATATTTCTTAGATACTCGAAAAATTCTTGGTAATTATTATGAAACCCATTCAAGTTTCGTTGAAAACACTATTTCTGTTTTTAGTGACATTGCAAATGAAAGGCTTATTATAAATATTATTGTTAGAGATGGTAATGAAATATTTTCGTCCCCTAATGTTCATATTTTAAATTTATTTGGTGAAATCCTTATAGACACTAAGACCAATTGGGTTGCAAAAGAAAGGTATGGTAATTTTATCCTGTTGGAAAATCATATCGACATATCAAACCTGCCTTCGGGCTATTATTTAATTAGAACTTTCAATCATAATAATTATTACCAAGGTAAATTTCTACTAATTAAGTAGTCCAGCAGTTGTTCAATTTTAGAGTATTTCAAAAAGTTGCGAATTTGCAAAAATTATTAATTTTGTTTTTTTAAATATAGAGGTATAATGTTAGAGACTGCACTTGATAGGTTTCTTCGATATGTTAAAATTAACACTCAATCTAATGAGGCCAATCTAGAACAAACTCCAAGCTCACCAGGTCAATTTGAACTTGCCAACCTTCTTGTTAAAGAACTGAAAGAACTTGGATTGAACGATGCAGAAGTAGATGAGCACTGTTATGTTATGGCAACTATCCCGTCGAACATTCCAGAAACGCACCCAGCTTTTGGCAAAGTTCCAAACATTGCATTTCTTGCGCACTTGGATACTTCTCCCGAAGTAAGCGGTGAAAATGTTGATCCACAAATAATTGAAAACTACGATGGTAGCGATATTGTACTTACTAAAGACAGCTCGGTTGTTATTAGAGTTGACGAGAACCATAATTTAAAAAAATGCATTGGTCATACTATTGTTACAAGCGATGGTACAACTTTGCTTGGTGCAGATAATAAAGCTGGAATTGCTTCGATAATGACACTGGCGGACATTCTTTCTAATGATCCCAAGATACTGCACGGAACCATTAGAATTTGTTTTACTCCCGATGAGGAAATTGGAAATGGCACAAAATTTTTGAATTTAGAGAAATTAAATTCAAAGTACGCTTACACTGTCGATGGCGATTTGCCTGGTGAACTAAATAAAGAAACTTTTAGTGCTGATCAGGCAACTATTACGATTTTTGGGAAGGATATTCACCCTGGTACCGCCAAAGGTATCATGATTAACTCTATTCGAATTGCTGCCGATATAATTTCTCGTCTACCAAAACAAATGGCACCCGAAACCACCGAAGGTTACGAACCCTACATTCATCCTTATGCATTAGAGGGTGGTGTTGGCAAAACCACTTTAAAGCTGCTATTTAGAGATTTTCGAACAGATGGTCTCGATGAGCAAAAGAAAATGTTACAAGATATAATTGACAGTATAAAGGAACTTTACCCCAAGTGTGAAATTACAATGGATGTTAAGTATCAGTATAGGAATATGCTTGATCATTTAGAAAAGTATCCAGAAGTGCTCGAAAATCTATGGGAAGCAGCTAAACGCAGTAACGTGGAACCATATTGGAAACCCATTCGTGGTGGAACAGATGGTGCAAGATTGACCGAAATGGGAATTCCCACACCGAACATATATACTGGTGGAAATAATTTCCACAGCAAAACCGAATGGCTTTCGGTAGATTATTTAAACAAATCTGTAGAAACGCTTGTCAACTTAGTCCAAGTTTTTGTCGAAAAATCAATATAAAAATTCGAGGTTTGCTATGGCTGATGATAACAAAGTTTCAAACAGCTCTATTAGTTTACCAGAAAATGCTCATCGCGAACTTAAACCTGGAGAAGTGTATCGCCCAATTCTTCAACCAGAGTATAAGTTTCCCGAAGCATCGAGCTATTCTGTTTTTTTAGGTTTGCTCATGGCAATTATTTTCTCCGCAGCTGCTGCCTATTCCGGATTGAAGATTGGTCAAGTTATGGAGGCAGCAATTCCAATTTCAATTATCGCTGTTGGAATTTCCGCTGCTGCCCGCAAAAGAAAGGCTCTTGGTCAAAATGTAATTGTGCAGTCCATTGGTGCATCTTCGGGGGTTATTGTTGCTGGGGCAATTTTCACTATTCCGGCGCTTTACATTTTAAAGCTAAATGCTACTTTTTTCCAAATTTTCTTTGCTTCGATGCTCGGTGGTTTCTTGGGGATTCTGTTTTTAATTCCATTTCGTAAGTTTTTCGTAAAAGAAATGCATGGAAAATTCCCTTTTCCCGAAGCTACAGCTATAACAGAAATTTTGGTTACTGGCGAAAAAGGTGGCAAAAGTGCCGGGGTTCTTGTTACCAGCGGGATTATTGGTGGATTGTATGATTTCTGTTTCTCCTCCTTACATTTTTGGAAGGAGACTTTTACTTCCAGAGTAGTTCCATTTGGTGAGGTAATTGCCGACAAATTGAAATTGCTCTTCCAATTAAATGTAAGTGCAATGATTTTTGGTTTTGGATATCTTATTGGGTTGAAATATTCTTTGATAATCACCATTGGTTCTTTTCTTTCTTGGTTTGTATTGGTGCCATTGATAAATCAAATAGGGCAAATTGCTGCCCCCGATGGTTTGAACCACTTTGCTACAATGCCACCAGAACAAATCTTTTCACAGTTTGTTCGCCCAATAGGAATCGGTGCAATTGCCATGGCTGGAATTATTGGTATTTTGAAATCCTACAAAATTATTGGCAATGCATTTTCGATGGCAATTAAAGGATTTAGCAAAAAGAAAAGACCTTCTCATATGGATTTAGAGGAAAAACTTAGGACGCAGAAAGATATTCCTATGCATTTTTTGTTAGTCCTAATCTTTTTTAGTGTTTTAGGTATTTTTCTTTTTCTTTTGTTTGGTGTTAACATTACCCCGGTTCAAGCAATTATTGCCCTTTTGACAGTTGTTATCATTTCTTTTCTTTTTACTTCTGTTGCAGCTAATGCAATTGCAATTGTTGGTACCAATCCAGTTTCTGGTATGACATTGATGACACTTATTCTTTCTTCTTTAATCTTAACACAGGCAGGTCTTTCTGGCAAAGAAGGCATGATTAGTGCGCTTATTATTGGCGGGATTGTTTGCTCTGCGCTATCTATGGCCGGCGGATTTATCACCGATTTGAAAGTTGGTTACTGGATTGGTTCGACTCCAATTAAGCAAGAAGGTTTCAAATTTTTGGGTACCATAATTGCTGCTGCTACCGTGGGGCTTGTGATTTTTATCTTAAATGCATCCTATGGCTTTACAAAAGAAGATTATGTCCGAAACCAGAACATCTTCACTCAGGAGGAGTTGTTGAAGATTGAGAATGGAACTGCAGAGAAAGAATTGATGGACAGATACACAAAGGCATTGAACACAGCTGAACCTTTAGTAGCTCCGCAAGCTAATGCTATGGCTGCTGTAATTCAACCTTTAATGTCCCCCCAAGCCAAGGTAAATTGGATATTATACCTTGTTGGAGTTTTTATTGCTTTGTTTGTAAATTGGCTTGGAATTTCTCCATTGGCCTTTGCATTAGGTATGTACATTCCATTGCCTTTGAATACCCCATTGCTGGTTGGAGGTTTGATTTCCCACTTTATTCAGAAAGGAACAAAGGATGAAAAGTTGAAAAACGCGAGAGTCCAAAGAGGAACATTGATTGCTTCTGGGTTTATGGCTGGGGCATCGTTACTCGGTGTAGTTGGTGCCTTGCTGCTTTTCTTCAAAATACGACTTTATCAATTTGTTGGGGACTGGGGCGAAAGTGTTGGCGCGGAATGGTTGAGTCTTGTGATGTTTACTCTTTTGATTTTCTATTTTGTATTTGATACGCTTTCGGCAAAGCCCGATAAAGAATGAAAATTGAATTATTTTCAAAATTAAAGAATAGTAAGACTAGAAAGATTATCAATCTCGTCGTTTCTTTCGCTTTGCTTATCTTTTTAGTATATCTTTCGTTGATGGGATTGGACTTAGCCTCGTTGGGTAAATATATTCTTTCGGCAAATTATTGGTGGGTTTTACTTTCGGTTCCTATTGGATTGTTTTCGCACTGGGCCAGAGCCTTGCGATGGAAAACTATGTTGAAACCAATAACAAATCCTAATTCAACATGGAACCTTTTTTCTTCGGTTATGGCTGGCTATGCTGTGAACAATATTATTCCTCGCGGTGGGGAACTTTTACGGCCATATTATTACAGCAAACGTGAAAAGATTTCTTTTACAATGACTTTTGCAACTATCATAGTCGAACGCTTTATCGATTTAATTTCACTACTTCTGGTTTTTGTGCTTGCTTACTTTTTCTTTCGTCAGCAATTGAAAGTAGCATTACCAAATTTGCATATTGAAAATATTATTTACCCAACCATAATAATTATCATAATAGGAGTTTTAAGCTTCTACAAGAGGTGGATAGATTTTCTTCTTACAAAGCTAATTCGGCCCATTTCAAAAAAAATTTTTAAAAGGTTGAACGAACTCTTCGATAAGTTCTTCTTAGGCTTGACTGTAATCAAGCAACCATCGCAGTATATACAACTTGCTTTCGAATCCTTATTAATTTGGTTTTTATATACTCTGCCACTCTATTTGATGTTTTTTTCTTTCAGTTTTGCAAAGACATATAATCTTGGCTTCGACGATGCTATTCTTTTGATAATCATTTCTGGTATTGGTTATACTATTGCACCAACACCTGGGGCAATAGGTTTTTACCACTTTCTTATCCAAAATGCGTTGAACAAGTTGTACGGAATAAGTATGGAAGAAGCTCTGGCTTATGCGACCGTTACACATGCAATTAATTTCCTAACACAAGTCATCGTTGGTGGAATTTTCCTTTTAAGAGAGAACCTAAGTTTAATATCTGTTATTAATTCTGATGAGATTAAAGACGATGGAAAAAATCCGGCTGAAGGCAAATAGCATTCAAAGATTAGAAAGTGGACACGTTTGGATTTTTAGCAATGAATTAGCCTCTGTACCAAAACTTGAACCTGGCTCGATTGTTGAAGTCTATACCGCCGATGGTAAGACCCTGGGATTAGCCTTTTACAATCCTCATAGTTTAATTGCACTTCGCTTGCTTAAACTTTCAATAATAGATGATGTTCAAAAGGCGTTTAAGCATAGAATTATTAAAGCAAAACAACTTCGAGAAAAGATTTTTCCCAAAGAAAATTGCTATCGCTTAGTCTATGCTGAATCGGACAACCTTCCGGGGCTGATTATCGATAGATTTGCTGATTATTTTGTTGTTCAAGTTAATTCCGCTGGTATGGAAAAGTTTTTGAACAAAATTCCATCTTTTCTCTGCGAGTTATTTCCTCATTGTAAAGGAATCATTGCAAAAAACAGAACCTATTTCCGCGAGCTTGAAGGCTTGGATTCATATGAAAAAGTTATTTTTGGCGATGTCCCCGAGGAAGTTGTTGTTTCGGAAAATGGGGTGAAGTATATTCTGAATTTTTACCAATCACAGAAAACCGGTTTATTTTTAGATCAAAAATTGAACAAAAGATTTATTCGCCGAATTTCCTCGAATTTAAAAGTGCTGGATTGCTTTTCGAATTTTGGGGGGTTTGCTTTGAACGCTGCTTTGGGTGGGGCAAAAGATATTACATTAGTTGATATTTCCCAACTTGCTCTGAATTTTGCCAACCGTAATTTTGAACTGAACGGGTTTAAAAATGCTACCTTTGTCTGCTCCGATGCATTGGATTTCCTTCGCAACGAATATCAAAAGGGAAAAAGGTACGAACTTGTAATTTTGGATCCACCTTCTTTCACCAAAAGCAAGAAGAACGTAGAAAGTGCTATAGCTGGATACCATCAAATCAATAAATATGCTATGAGGGTTGTTGCAGAAAATGGGTTCCTTGCAACGGCAAGTTGCTCCATGCACATAGATGAAACTACTTTTATTAAAATTATTCAAGATGTTGCATCTTCGCAGAAATGGCAATTGAAATTAATCTATCGTAGTGGCCAGGCACCGGACCATCCTGTTCTTCTTCCTATGCCCGAAACTCGCTATTTGAAATTTCTTGTGTTCCAGGTTTCTAAAGGTTGATATGATAGAATTACTTTATGCTGTTATTATTGGAATAATACAAGGTTTAACTGAATTTTTACCTATAAGTAGTACAGCCCACATGACCGTTGTGGCTAAATTGCTCGGAAGTGAAGCGATTTCCGACCCTAAACTTTGGACTGCCACTATGGCAACAATTCAACTTGGTACTCTTGGCTCCTTGCTTTTCTATTTTAGAAAGGATTTAGCTTCCATTTCTGCAACTTTTTTTATCGAAAAGTCAACATTTCGCATTGCTAACTTTAAAATTATGCCCCAAAGTGCTCGGTTGGGTTGGTTAATTTTGCTTGGTTCTTTGCCAATCTTTGTTATTGGTTTCTTGTTCAAGGATTTTATTGAAGGTGAATTCACCAAGAATTTATGGACAATTGCTTCCACATTAATTATTATTGCATTTGTAATGTACCTTTCCGAAAAAACTGGCAAATTTCAAAAAAGTGTTGATGAAATTTCACTTACCGATGCAATTACAATTGGATTTTCTCAGGCTCTTGCATTAATTCCCGGAGTTTCACGATCTGGAGCAACCATAACCGCTGGCTTATTTCTTGGGTTAAAGCGGGACGAAGCAGCTAGATTTTCTTTTTTGCTAAGCATACCTGCAGTTTTGGTTAGCGGTGTCTACGAGTTTGTAGCAAATTATTCCTTAATTTCTAGAGAAAAGGTTTTGTTTTTAGCTATCGCTCTGGTTTTTGCATTCGTTTCGGGGCTTGTTGCTATTTCATTCCTACTTCATTTTCTGAAGACAAAATCAACCCAAATTTTTGTCGTTTATAGAATATTGCTTGGCTTGGTTATCATTGTTTGGCTTTTATGAGGAGAGTGCTAGTTTTCATTTTTTTTGCTTTAGTTTTGGTAGCTTCATGTAAAAAGCGAAAAGAAACAGACTTACCAAAAGTTAAAGTGGATACTACTGACAATAGTTATCAAGATGTAGTCCCATTGACAAAATTAAAATTTGATATTCAGCTTAATCCAGATTCTATAAAAATTACTCATTTTGCTTTAATAAAGACCTCCTTCGGCGACATTAAGGTCGCTTTATACGGACTTGATGCACCGAAAACAACTAAAAATTTTATTATCCTTGCTCGTCAGGGTTATTTCAATAATACCTTGATTCATAGGATTGCAAAAAACTTCCTCATTCAAATGGGAGATGGTACAACACGATTTCCATCAAAAAGGAACGAATGGGGTAAGGGTGGTAAAAGTATTTACGGTGGTTACTTCCCCGATGAAATTAATCCAAATTCACTTCTTTACAAGGTTGGTTATACATATGGAACCGTTGCGATGGCAAATAGTGGACCAAATAAGAATCTAAGCCAGTTTTTCATTTGCTTGGATGAAGCAATTGATTTAGACAAGAAATATACAATATTTGGCAAGGTACTCGAGGGCTTCGATGTAATTGAGAAAATAGAGCAACAAGAAATATTGCCCTTCAAGTTCGATAGCTTAGATGGAATTCCTAAAAACCCGATTAAAATTCAACGAATTGCGATATTCGAAAACAATACAAAAAAATTCCAAAACAAAATTGGCAAATTTTAATTTTAGATTCAAAGCTGTGTTTACTTGGCATCCCCAAGGCGAGCATATTTGTTTTTTTCTATTTGAAATTCAATTAAAATGAGGTCTTTTTTGTTTAATGGGGGAGGTTAAGCATTGTTAATTAAGTCAATTACGTATTGAATTGTATATTCTTTTGGATTTTTCAATGTAGCTCTAACTATTTTGTTTCCTTCGATACCTTTGATATCACAAATTCCACCGATTTGTATTTTAAAAAATGGTTTCGGGAATTCAGGGAAATATTGAAAGCGGCCCAATGCACCTAATTTATAAATATTATCTTTTGAAAATGAATCCGACAGAATTAAATCGTACACAGTAACCAGATTAACACAATTTTCGACTTCTTTAGCTTCAAGAACAATCATACAAAAATTCCCTTACATTAACAATTTGCTCAGATGATTTTAAGGGTTAAAAAAAGCCGGTTCATTAGACCGGCTATAAGTGATACTTTGAATAATATCTACCTTGCTTTGGTAACAATAAATTCACCATAAGAATCCCCACATTCGATTCCTTTGACTTGCTTGCATTCGAAAGTTCCGATGGGTTTTCCAGCAGGGTCGTATTCACCGCCATAAGCTAAATCCATGAAAGCTGCGGAGACTCCAGCAATCATATAGGCGGACATTTTGTTTGATGCACCATATTTTACTACATCTGCTTCGTAGTAATTGTATGCCCGCACAACCATTTTTTCTGCTGGTATTAATTCTACTATTTCTGCATCGGCCCAGCCCCAGGCTGAAAAAACAGCGTATGCACCATATAGGATATCTTCGGGTATCTTTTCTATCATCGGTTTAACAACAGCATTCCATTCATCAGATGTAATTATACCATAACCTGTATGATATCCACATTCATGGGCTGCATTGTATAGAAGATATTCCTTAGCTTCCAAAATATCTTTGCTTTCTGCCTTACTTGTTATTCTTTCTGCGAAAGAATTCCAAAAATCGGTAGGTAATTGATTTACAAGGACATTGAACCCCTCGATTATACCATTTTCATCTGGAAGAACATCAATTTTGGACATTAAATCAATTATCTTTTTTCTGTCGATAGCCATAGTTTATCTCCTTGTTATTTTAAATAATGAAATTGAATTTCCCATAACTATACTTTGTACTTCATTCGCCAAGAAAGTACCGGCTGGAAGATTCAGAACCGATTCAAACATTGCCTCAATAAATCCAGCTGTAATGTAGTTGACCGGTTTGTCGTAAGTTCCCCATTTTTTTATCCACCCACTATCTACATGAGAACTTATCAATTCCACTTCACCACTATAATCACCTAAATATTTGACCTTCATTTTTCCAAGGCCCAAGAGAGAATAGTATTGCACTGCAATGTCAGTCTTATCTTGGATAGTAGAAATTTGAGGATTTTCTTTAAAATAGGAATCTAATATTGATCGAAAACTATCGCGGGCACATTCTTTTAGTAATTTGGTTTCATTTGCGTCGAGGGCTAACTGTGTGTAAAGTGTAGAATAATGATGACAATGCAAAACTGCTTGAAACCCATTAATATAATGTCGCAATGTTATTGGATCAAAAGAATGATAATAATTTAAAGTCTTTCTTATTACTTGAAACATAAAAATACCTCCTTATTTGTTTTGAAATTCTTTTTGAATTTCTTTCGTTGCATTTTCGAATTTTTGATTGTTTTCTGGGCTATCTGGTAAATCCTTTGCTTTTTGGCTAGAAATTAAGGTAAGAACCGCAAGTCTCATTTGGGCTTTGATACCCCCGAGTTGATTTGCTTGTTAATAGTACTTTATCAATTTTTCTGCCATTAAATCTCCTTTTGAAAAAAATATATTTAAAAGAATCAATTAAATAAACAATTAATTTTTTTATTTTTAAACTACTTAATTTAAACTTTTAACAAAAAATTGAAAATGGAAGAAAATAACGCTTTTATAAAAGTTTTTTTGATAGATGGTATGTCCCTAGTGTTTCGGGCATACCACGCAATGAGCCGCTCCGGTCTTAAATCTACCATTACCAATGAACCTACGTATGCAGTTTTTGCTTTTGCAAATATTTTGGCAAGCTTGTTGGAGAAAGAGAACCCCGAGTATATTGCTGTAATTTTCGATAGTAGAGAGCCAACTTTCCGCCATCAAATATTTAAAGAATACAAAGCAAACCGCGAAGCATTTCCCGAAGACCTTGTGCCGCAGTTGATTAGAATTAAGGAATTACTCGATGCTTTTGGCATTAAAAGAATTGAAATTCCAGGTTTAGAAGCCGATGATATTATCGGTACCATTGCAAAGGACTTTTCCAACAAGGGCTATAAAGTAATTTGTATCACTAACGACAAAGATTATTATCAGCTTGTCGACGAAAATGTTATTCTCTACAAAACCGGGAAGAACATTATCAATGGCTTTGAAATTGTGACCACTAAGGAAGTTTTGGAAAAATTTGGTGTTCCTCCCGATAAAGTAATTGATGTATTAGCAATTCTTGGTGACCCGGTGGACAACATTCCAGGTGTCAAGGGTATTGGGGAAAAAACTGCTATTCCGTTAATACAACAATTTGGAAACTTAGAGAATTTGTACTTAAGAATTGGAGAAATTCCAAAAGAAGCAATTAGACATAAATTATTAGAATTTAAAGATGAAGCATTTTTAGCCAAAAAATTGGTTACGATCGAAACAAATGCACGATTAGATTTATCCCTAGAAGATTTCAGATTTAGGAAACTGGATTATGAAAAACTTGATAAATTATTTCAATCACTAGAATTCAAAAGTCTACGCGACCGTGTTTTCAAATTATTCAACCTAGAAAAGGAGACTTCATTTGAAGAACCAAGTACTCCCAAAGTTTCCTCATTCGAAGAAAACCAAGTTGCCTATGAATTAGTAAGTTCTGGGGAGAAATTCAAAAACCTACTGCAAGAGCTAAAAAAACATTCTTCCTTTGCAATAGATACCGAAACCAGTTCTTTAGACAAATTGAACTGTGAACTTGTTGGTATAAGTTTTTCTTTTGCTGAGGGTTCTGCTTTCTACATCCCTTTATTTGATCAAGATGAAAGTGACGGCAAGAAAGCTGATGATAAGAATCCAACTAATAAAGAAGCAATTTCTTTATTTTCTCAGGGAATGGAGATTACTAAAAATGTCGAAGTTGCTGATGAATTCCTCTACAATCCAAAACTTGGCTTTCACTTGAAATCTATTCTTTTAGCTTTAAAAGAAATCCTCGAAAACCCAAAAATAAAAAAATATGGTCAAAACATTAAATTCGACGCTTTCATTCTTAAAAGATATGGAATAGATTTGCAAGGAATTGCTTTCGATACTATGGTTGCCAGTTACTTGCTTAATCCCGACGAGAAACATAATTTAGACGCTTTGTCGAAAAAATGGTTAAACTATTCGCCAATTTCTATTACTACTTTGATTGGTGAGAAAAAAAGCAGTCAAAATTCAATGCGAGATCTTTTACCTGAGCAGATATCTAATTACGCTTGCGAAGATGCGGACTTGACATTCAAATTGTGCAAAATACTTAAGAATGAATTAGAAAAAGAAAATTTGCTGCAATTAGCAGAAAAAGTAGAATTCCCTTTGATTGAAGTCCTTCGCGATATGGAATACAACGGGGTTTATGTAAGTAGAGAAATTCTGTCTTCTATATCAGTTGTTTTAAGTCAACAGGTGAACGAATTAAAAGATAAAATTTTCCAAGAAGCTGGTATTCGGTTCAATCTGGATTCACCCAAGCAACTTGGTCAAATTCTTTTCGAAAAATTGCAGCTTCCAGTAATTGCAAAAACTAAAACTGGTTATAGTACCGATGTAAGTGTTCTTAGTAAACTTGCTGAAAGCTATTCAATTGCAAAATTTATTTTAGAATATCGCCAAATGACTAAATTGCTTTCAACTTATGTCGATGCGCTTCCAGAATTGATTTATACAAAAACTGGAAGAATACATACTACATTTAACCAAACTATCACGAGCACTGGACGACTTTCTTCAACAGATCCTAATCTCCAAAATATTCCAATTAGGAGTGAATTCGGCAAAGAAATTCGAAAAGCATTTGTTCCGCAGCAAAAGGATTGGGTCATTCTTTCCGCTGATTATTCTCAAATTGAACTTCGCATCATTGCGTTTATTTCTGGGGACAGAAACTTGATTGATGCTTTCAAGAAAGGTTTGGACATTCATACTGCAACTGCCTCAATGTTGTTTAACATTCCATTGGATCAAGTTGATGCTGATATGCGGCGAGTTGCTAAAACTGTTAACTTTGGCATACTTTATGGACTTGGTGCCTATGGGCTTTCGCAAAGGCTCGGTATTTCTCGCACTGAGGCACAATCAATAATTGATAACTATTTAGAAAAGTACAGGGGTATCAACAACTATGTTGAGGATACCATTAAAGCTGCGCAAAAAAAAGGGTTTGCCGAAACTTTGTGTGGTCGACGAAGATATTTTCCCAATATCAATAGCCAAAATCGAAATTTACGTACCGCTGACGAAAGGGCTGCAATTAACTTACCTATTCAAGGTACAGCAGCAGATATGTTGAAAATGGCTATGATTTCCATACACAAGGAATTTAAAAAATACAAGCTTCGGTCTATGATGATACTTCAAATTCACGACGAGCTTCTCTTCGAAGTTCCAAAGCAAGAGCTAAACGAAGTTCAAGAATTGGTAAAAAATGAAATGCAAAATGCTTTGAGCTTAGGAGAAGTTCCAATAGTTGTCGATATTGGAGTAGGCGAAAGTTGGTTCGATGCTCATTGATGTTAAGTAATTGACCTTTTATTCAAAGCATTTCATTTGATTTTGAAATTTGGTAACACCTTTCATTTCTTGGGTATTTTGGTTTATAATGAAATGACTATAGGTGTCGCACGCTAAGGTGACCTCCTCAAATAAAGTTGTTACAATGACTTTTGTAATAATTTTATTTTTAAATTTTCAACATGATGTTTGTGTTGCTTAAATTATGCTGGTTTTACTAATTAATTTTTTTCTAAATTCTTAATATTCAGTGAATTCAATAATAATACATTCGACAAAGGTTTTTACTATGCAATTGTTTTTGCTACTTATTGTTCGTCGAGAAGTTTCTTCTCTCCTTTTATTTCCCGAAATGGAATCATATCCAGTACCATTTCAACCACTCCTTGATATTCACCCTTTTCGTTTCTTACAGCGTAGTATGCAATAAACAAATACATTCCATTAAAGTGAATCCAAAATGTTGCTTGCTCTCTTTTACCTTCCTTCATTTCTTGGATTATTTTATTTACAAGGTTGATGCTTTTTGTTGGATGGCATTGTTGAACGAGGCGTCCTACTGCGGAAAGTGTTCTGGCAAATATTTTCTCTTTGTCTAATTTGTTGAAATATCGAACCATATTATTTGCATCTACGAAAGTAATTTCAATTGGTAATGCATCAAGCATATTCCCAATGATTTCTGTTGAAAGGGAAGCAAGCAAATCTATTCGTTCGCCGCTTTCTTTTTCCATTGCGTCAACAAGAGTTTTGAACCTCGTGTATCCAGCTTCGCCCAGAGTTTCTATTTCTAAGCGTTTGAATTCATTGGCCAAGTATGCAATATCCTCTTTTTGTATGAATTTTCGCCCCATAGGATAAAGTATATCGTTTTCTTTCCAAACATGGTCTTTGGTTAAATTAGCATAACTACGAAAGTCAACCATGAATTGATCAATTTCAAGATCAGTTTTTTCAGATTTGGAAAGAAAATTTTTAAATTTGGTTAGGAAGGTTCTTTCCTCGTTGTGTTCAGAAAGCATAACTGCGATGGGACCACTTTCTGGCATTCCTCGCTCGAGCAATAAGGGAAAATAAACTTTTTCCTCTTTCATATTATGACAATTTTCTCCGAAATCCCAAAGAATGTCGATTAGTATCCGAATGTTATTCCAGTTTTTCTTTTCTTTTTGCAATTGCTTTTCCAAAAGTACAAGGACTTTCTCAATAACTGCATGATCATCCATTAACATTTTGATATACAATTCGTTCATGGCAAACCAACAAAATGAAAAGCAAAATTACAAAAAAAATTTGAAAAGGACAAAAAAATCTGTTTTTATTTTCTTATTTCTATTCTTGCATCAACAATTTGGATTTCATTTTCTATCCCGAATGCTGGATTAATATCTAGTTCCTCAATTTCTGGTACTATTTCCACAAGTTTTGATAATCGTAATAAAACTTCGGTGACCGCATTAATACAAACTCCTTTCATATTTCTAAATCCTTGCAATATTTTATAAGCTTTGATTCCTTCGACCATATCTTTTGCTTCGGCATCAGTGATAGGTGCAAGGTTCATTTGTACATCTTTTAAAACTTCAACGAATATTCCTCCTAAACCGAAAACAATCAAATGCCCCAAGTCCTTTTCATATTTGCAACCGAAAAAGAGTTCAACACCAGATAGCATTGGTTGAATTATTGCCCCCTCGGACCCAGGTATTTTGCAAAATTTTTCAAAAACAATTTGTGCTTGTTGCAAGTCTCTTATGTTGACAACAACTCCCTGAACTTCTGTTTTGTGAATTGGTCCTACCACTTTCATAACAAGAGGATAGGTAATTTTGCTTTCGATTGTTTCAAAATCCGCAAAGCTTGAAATGTAAATTGTTTCGACAACTTTTAAATTTAGATACTTAAAAACATCGAAAACTTGTGGGAAAGGAATATACCCATCCTTTGAATTCTCAATGATTTCCCTAATTTTAGGAATATCTATATCATTAAATTGAATTAGCTTACCTCTTTCTTTTTTTAGGTTACTAACTACCTTGGATAAAGATTTTCCAAAGGCTACTTCGTCGTTGAAATAGTGTCCTCCAAGCTTTTTAAAATGTTCTAACTCTTTTTTTGCTTGAAAAATAGAGGGTAGGATTGCATAAATTGGTTTCTGGCTTGTTATAATTCTTTTATAAAGAACATTGTAAACATTTGTAACATCAAATAAACCAGGTGTTCCAAATATTACAGCACAAGCATCTACATTCACGAATTTGTTTTCAACATATTCTAAAATAATATCCAATTGCTCTGCGGTCCCAGTCGCTAGGAAATCGATTGGATTGGCAACCGACGAACCATGATGTAAATGTTTTAAAAGTTCCTCGGCATTTTCTCCATCGATTTTAGGAATTTGAATACCTCCGGATTCAAGTGTATCTGTTAGCATCACACCCGGTCCCCCAGCGTGCGTAACAACAACAAATTTGTCGCCTTTTGGCTCGTTTGCAAGCAAAATACCAGCTACGTTTACCAATTCAATTCTACCGTCGCATCTAATTATACCAGCCTTCTTGAAAAGCGCGTCTACCGCAGAGTCTTCACCTGCAAGTGCTCCAGTATGCGATGAAACAGCTCTCTGGCCCGCGCTGGTTCTCCCAGCTTTAATTCCTGCAATTTTACATCCTTTATTTCGAAGAGATATTGTGTGCTTCAAAAATTTCTGGGGGTTGGCAATTTGTTCTGCGTAAATCAGCTTAACAAACGGTGCTTCTCCGGGAACATAGTTCAAATCCCAAAATTCAAGCACATCCTCGATTCCAATTTGTGCGGAGTTTCCCACAGAGAAGATAGAACTAAACTTAATTCCTCGCTCAATTGCTTCTTCCAAAATAAATACAGCAGTAGCTCCAGATGCAGAAACAAAATCGCAACCAAATTTGTCATATTCGGGAATAGGTCCAGCAAAAACCCCTTTGTACTTCTCGGTAATTAC
This sequence comes from uncultured Hyphomicrobiales bacterium, assembly GCA_964524325.1. Classification (GTDB taxonomy): domain Bacteria; phylum Bacteroidota; class Ignavibacteria; order Kapaibacteriales; family UBA2268; genus Naka2016. The sequence goes on along the minus strand of CAZGCT010000007.1, from coordinate 715 downwards.
ACCAATGCAATTTGGTCCAATTAGGGTACCTTCTACGCTATTTGCAATTTCAACAAGCTTCTGCTCTAGTCCTTTTCCTTCATTACCCATCTCACTGAATCCAGCAGATAGAACGATGAATGCCCGAGTTCCACGTTCGGAGAGTTCCTGCATCGCATCGGGGATTAAACTTGCAGGAATTGCAAAAATTGCAAGGTCCACTTTTGGCAATTCCTTGCACGACGGGTAAGACCTAACTCCTTGTACTTCTTTTTCTTTTGGATTAACTACTAGTAATTCTCCTTCGAATTTTCCCAAGATTAGATTCTGGAGAACTTTGCCACCCGGTTTGTGGACCTCGTTTGAACCACCGACTATTGCAATGCTTTTTGGTTCAACTAATTCTTTGACAATCATAAGTATTTTTTCATTTAAAACAAAAACAAAAATAAAGGAATTTGAGGTTGCAAAAAGAAAGATTTTTTAAAAATAAATTTACTGGATTTCGTCTAAGAGTTAACAAAATTTTAAGAAAAATTTAATTCATGTTGTTGATAATAAATTTTTTTATTAATTTAGTAGTCTATAAAAAGGGCAGGTACCGAAGCGGTCAAACGGGGCAGACTGTAAATCTGCTGGGGTATCCCTTCGGAGGTTCGAATCCTTCCCTGCCCACACTATGCGGGAGTAGCTCAGTTGGTAGAGCATCAGCCTTCCAAGCTGAGGGTCGCGGGTT
>CAZGCT010000006.1:0-126119 GCA_964524325.1 uncultured Hyphomicrobiales bacterium | reverse complement strand
CCATTCGTTCCACTGAATGCTCCACCGTTGAAATTAGTAGCATTAACTGTTGTTATTGTTGCACTGGGACCAATTAATACACCAGTATAATTAATGTTGCCATTTACTTGTAGATTATCGTCGATAGTAACTGTTGTCCCAGGTGCAAAAATTAAACCGGTGACTGAGACATTACCAGTGAATGTTCCATTCCGCCCACTAAAGTCACGTCCGATAAAGTCAAGAGCATTAACATTGCCCCCGGCAGTTACATTTCCAGTAAATGTTCCGCTAGCAGCGGAAAGACTACCAGTAGCAACGATGTTGCCATTTACTTGTAAATTATCGTCAACTGTGAGAGTGGGACCAGGATTAGAAATATTTCCACCCACAATTAAATTTGTTCCAGTAGTAACAACACCTGTAAGGGTTGAGGTGCCATTTACAGAAAGATTCCCAGTTAAGGTAGCGTGACGACCAAAAATATCAATACCAGTGATATTACCTGTAAAGGTTGCATTATTTGCATTCAAATTACCAGTAGTAATAATATTCTGGCTACCGAAGTTTGGAACAATTTTCGTACCTTGTATGGCTGCATTCGCAGCAACGTTAGCATCACGAACTAAACCAGAAACCCAAGCACCAGTTCCTGGAGCACCGCTAAACCAAAGAACAGAACCATGTCCCTCGGGTATAAATGCAGCGTCATCACGAATTCTAATAGGCTCAACTGTTACTCCATCGTTGTAGCCAAAGCCAACAATTGGTCCTTTGGTTTTAATTTGCCCGGGAACCCAGCTTGAACCACTAAACCAATAAAGATCTCCAACGCTTGAAGGTGCAGATTGTAATGGAATATTTAACCATCGTCTTACGGTATTGTTATTCAATGGTCCATCAACATCACCACCCAAGAAAGATGGATCCCAGCGATTTAAAACAGAATTATAAACATAGGCTTGACCATCAACAGGAGAGGTTGAACTTAACGGAATACCTCTCCACCCACCAACGAATGGATTTGGATAAGTACCATAAAGATCGCCACCAGCCGGGTCCCCAATATTAATAAAGTAATCAAAAACATCCTGATTTAAGTCAACCAGATAAACTTCGCCATTTTTAATTTTATCTGTTGTGACAGCATCGGGAGCGAGTTTTGGATTGGTAACAGCACCGTCGGCAATTTTAGGAGTTGTGACAGCGCCATTGAAAATGCGGTCAGTTTTTACTGCGCCCGGAGCAATTAATGGATCTGGATAAGTTCCAGTTAAATCACCACTTGCGGGTCCACTTGGTGGAAATGAAACATTCGGAGACAGCTTGTCTTGAGTAATTGAGCCTGGTGGTATATTTCTTACAACTGCATTCGGATTAAGAGTTGGGTTGGGATAAGTGCCCTGCAGATCGCCACCAGCAGGTCCCCAAGGAAGAGCTTGAACACCGGGAGCAAGTTTCTCTTGGGTAATTGCACCATCAACTACTGTAAATGCAATTAAAGCAGTGTCCGAAATCGTTGAAGTCAAAGATTTCATAGCATAAGGAGTAGAAGTCAATGGTGTCCTTGGAAAGGCATTCCCTCCTATTGAAATTTGCAACCAAAGAGGTTTGTCGAATCGAACATTCAACGGATTTTCCTTTCCAAGGTAGACATTCATAAACCCGTTTACAACGTCGACTAATTGGTTTTCACTCCAGATTGGAGTACCACCAAATTCATTTTCATAAATAGCAAAGGTAATGGCTGTTTGTCCATTAAAAGGACGGTCGTTTTGGTCCTTCAAGTTTGCCTGGTAATTAAGCAAACGTGGAACTTGTGAAAAGACCAAAGAGGTTGAAATCAAAACAGCAAGAAGCAAGGAAAAGAAGAATCTTTTCATTTTAAACCCTATTTTTAGTTAAACATAAATATATTGACAAAACATAAAAGAATTTGCATTTTAACTTTTACAACATTATCTAACAATAACAAGAATATTTCGGAAAGATCGAGTTTTCGATTCGTCGAAACCAGCAATTTGCCCAGACGTAATTGTCAATTCGTAAAAGTAACTACCACTTGGAACATCGATTTGTTTGTCATTTTTCAAATCCCAAACTACCTCTTGATTGCCAGCAGATTGGAAACCATCGACAAGAATTTTAACAAGATTTCCAACCATATCATAAACTTTGAGGGTTACTAGGGAGTTTTCCTGTAGGTTGTAGCGAAATGTCGTAGAAAGGGATGCAGGATTTGGAAAGTTGGAGATTAGGTCGTTAAGAGATATAGGATCGGTGACTAATGTGGGAGACTCGGTGGGGACCCAAAAACCCTGATATAGAACTTTGTCACCCTTCGAAATTCGGTCTATGGCAACTTGTCCCAAAATACCAGACATAGAAAGCCTGGAAGAGTTTTTGTTTTCGAGCATACCACCAGACCCAATAACAGAGCGTTCGATTTTAACACCAGGAGTTGAAAAAACGCTCCCGAATGATATAAAAACAATTAATACAGCAATGGCAAAAAACCTAATTGATCCTAACATACAAACTCCTTATATGGTAAATTTAACATATTTACTTTTCAAATTTAAAAAAGAATATTAACAAATAATGTGCCAAAACAAAATATTAAACTTTTAAACAAAATACTGAACAAACAAAAAAGACAAATTAACATTTTTTTATATAAAATCATTAAAGAACATTAAAACCATTATTACAATACTTAAAATAAATAACAAAAATGTTAGCAATAATCTCTTTAATTTACCCCCAGTTTAGTTAAATACAAAAATAACAAAAAAAATTAATTTGCAAATTAATTTTAAAAAAATTTTCAATGAAATTAGAATCATTACTTAACCATAGCGTAGAATTAGTAAAAATCCTATTAAAATCAAGCATTTCCCCGGAGGCCCTGATCTTTGAGTACTTTAGAAAGAAAAAATATATTGGGAGTAAAGAAAGAAAAATCATCACGGAGATCGTTTTTAACCACTTACGATTTCTTAAATTCTCTGAATATGTCTTTAAGTCGGTAAGCAGGGAAGAACAAAATGAATTGCTCCCTAGCGAGTCCATTAGAATCAATATTCTTCTATCATTATATATTGTTATTAATATATACCCAATGAATTTAACTCTGGCAACAAAAAGCATTGAAAAACTTTTTTTAATAGATAATGGTTTTGAATATTTACAAAAAAAAGTTATCGACTTACTAATCCAAAACTTTAATTTAGGTAAAATAAAAAATACAATCAATAGAATAGAAAGTTTGGACACTAGCAAAGAAAACATAGAAAATGAATTAATGAATTTGTCGGCCAGGTATTCAATCCCAGAATTTATTTTGGATTCATGGTATTCATTTTATACTAAAATTCAAATTGACCCAATTGAAATTGCCGAAAGTCTACTTTTCCCTGCTTCTTTGATAATAAGAATAAATTCCAAAAGCATTACAAGAGAATTGGTAAAACAAAAATTCCAAGAGGAAAATTATGAATGTAGCTTCACTAATTTTTCCCCATTTGGTTTAGCATTCAAGGAAAGAGCCAACATAATTAGCCATCCATATTATAATCAAGGTCTTATCGAAATCCAAGATGAAGGTAGTCAGTTGGTTTGTCTTGCATGTAATCCCCAAAAAGAAGACAAAATCTTGGACGCTTGTGCTGGCGCTGGAGGGAAATCAATCTTTTTGGCCTTTCTTCAAGAAGACTCGGGTGAAATAATTGCTAACGACATTAACTTGCTCAAACTTAAAGAGTTGAGAAAAAGAGCTATTCGCTCAGGTTTCACTTCAATTCGAACTAATTTATTTCATCCGAAAGAAAATAGAAAAAATATTCTAAAAGAAAATTACTTTGATATTGTACTTGTTGACGCACCTTGCTCAGGTATTGGTACTGCAAGAAGAAACCCAATGCACAAATGGTGGTTAAATCCTAACAAATTAAGTAGATTAGCTAAAACACAATTTGAGCTTCTCGGATTTTACTCCCGGTACGTTAAATATGGTGGATATTTAATCTATTCGACTTGCTCACTGATGCCAGAGGAAAATCAAATGGTAACAGGAAAATTTTTAAAACAGAATTCTGAGTTCATCCCCTATCCTCTTTTTGATGCTTTCCAAAACTTCTCAATCGATTTACCAATGCTAGACAAGAACACAAATCAGATTAATCTTTTTCCACATATACATGGAACCGATGGCTTCTATATAGCAAAATTTTATAAACGACCTGTTTTGTCAAGAAATTTTAACACGAAAGTAAAATAATTACACAGATTAATTACATTACCCCTGCAACTTTGTTAAATATGGTAAAATTATAGTGTTTCTTCGATATAATTATTCCTTTTGGATCCAACTTTTCCAACTTAATATTAAATTTGAAATATGAATTTAAGTGAGCAAGAAAAAGAAGTTATAATCAGTTTAGTTTCCAAAAACTATGCTGGAAAGCTTAGAGTTCTAATTTATGGATCACGCTCAAGAAATAGTAGCACTTTGGAAAGCGATATAGATATTCTTATTTTTGCTGAAAACCTTTTATCAACCGAAAGACTTAGAACAATCAAGATTGAAATCTCTGATACACTTGGTGGAACCAAGATAGACATTGTTCAGTCAACCTTCGAAAATAAATCTTCTTTTGTAAGCTTAATCGAGGATAATGCAGTTTTATTATGGGAGCGCGGATAGATAAGACAAAATTCAAAACATTTGCTAAAGAAATTGTTAATATGCTAAATAGCTCACTAGACAGATTAGATTATTCTTTCAAAAAAGTATCTAGATTTTTATTAACCAAAAATGATTTCAATGACGAAGAATTAGAAATTATCGAGTCGATGTGTTCAAGATTTGCAAGAATAAATGATATATTGCTTCAAAAAGCATTCAGGTTTATGGACATTTACGAATTCGATGGTTACGACATGGCTGTTCCACAAAGAATTTCAGAAGCCAAAAAAAGGGGCCTAATAGATGATGAAATGGAGTTTAAATATATCCGAGAACTTAGGAACGAGGTAGCTCATAACTATGCTACAGACTATTATACCGAACTTTTTAAAGAAATATTCCATAATATTCCGAAATTGAAAGAGATTACTAAAAGAACAATTGAATATTTAGAAAGAAAATTGTAAATAAATTGTTTACCAAAACTTTCTAATTCGAAAGAAATAGGAAAATAAAGAAAAAGTAAAAGTATAAGCAGTCGCTCCAACTACGTATTTAAAATAAATAGACCAAATATCGGTTCGGGTTAAATTAATCATCAATAAGTAAAATACTATATTGTGAATAAATGCGGAAATTATAACAATTATAAAAATTTTGTTAGTTTTAATAACGTTCCAAAATTCGTTTTCTTTATAAAAAAAACTCGTAACGTAGGCAGTTAAAGTCTTTGTTAAAGCATTTACACCCAAAACGTTCATAGATAAATAATCATAAAGCAGACCGATGATAAAAGCAGAGGATAATCCAATTACTTTTCCATCATACAAGGTTATCCAAATCACAAGCAAAATCAGCAGGTCTGGTGTTATCCCATTTATTGAAATCAAAAATGAAAAGGAAAGTTGAAGAACGCAAATCAAAAGAGTTGCTATAGCATAATAAATAAATTTTAAATACAAAATTTTGATTGAGGTTTGGGTCAAGTCATTTTTCATTTTGCATTTCTCTTTGTCTTTTCAAGAGAGTCAAGTTTCCTTTTCTCTTTAATCATTTCTCTTGGTCTAAGTTTTTGCTCCTTTTCGGGGGGTAATTTAATGCTTTTCACTCGTTCTTCGTATTCTTTAACTAAGTTAAGTATTTCTTCATCTACAATATATTTTAAAATAAATACTTCCTCTAAGAATGAAAAATCTACAAAAGGCTTTACAACAATTGTTGTAAACAATTCCCCTTCCTCCTCTTCTTTGGAAACAACTGTTCCGATTGGAACGAAAGGAACAAATTTCATGCTATGTTTCGAGGTAACAATCGTATCGCCAATACTAACATCTAAGAATTTTGCAACATCTCGAAAAAGAAGCCTATTTGCACCATCCCAATTTATAATTCCCTGAACACCGCTTCTAATGTCAAAAGCGGGAACTCTAAGATTAGTGTTTTGCAGTGGCTCAATTAAAGAATAATTTCTACTACTTAAGGCAACTAACCCAACCAAACCAGCATCATTACGAACTGTCATAAATTTTTCAATACCAGAATTTTTACCTTTATTGACAACTAGATATTTCCTCATGTCAATTGTAATAACGCCAATAACTTGGGCAACCTCGGCTTGATATTCCATTCTTTGTTTCAATCCGAGGAGTTTCCTAAGATTTTGGTTTTCTATTTCCGAAATGCGGGCGTTCATTATTTTTTGAGAAAGTGAAAAATTAAGCTCCCTTAAAGCTGAATTTTCACTTTTTAAAGCGGCAACATTGGGAATGAAGAAAACACTTTTTTGAAACCAACCAAGAGTAGCAACAACTATTGTTCTAAACCCTCCAATTTTATTAATATCCCCAAGCAAAATCAAAGAAAGTGAAATAAAAAAAAGACCAATAAAAACAAAATGTTCCTTATATTTTAAAATAAAATCTATAATTCTAAACATATAAAATTGTTAGTATCTAACACCACGAATCAAAACTGCTGAGTAGGAATTAATATCCTCGAGGACTTTTCCCGCCCCAAGAACAACTGACTTCAAAGGGTCTTCGGAAATATGTACTGGCAAACTTGTGTGTTGGGAAATAAGTTTGTCCATACCTTTTAATAATGCACCACCACCATTAAGCACAATACCGTTATTGTATATGTCGGCTGAAAGTTCTGGTGGTGTTCTTTCCAATAATCTAAGAACAGAATCTACTATTTCTTTTAAAGTGGGTTCCAATGCCTTTCTTACTTCTTCAGAGCTTGATATAATAGATTTAGGCAAACCATTTACAAGATTTCTACCAGTTACTTCGAATTCAGCTTCTTCATCCAATGGATAAGCTGAACCGATTTCTATCTTAATCTTTTCTGCAGTTGTATCGCCAATTACAATGTTATGTTCTTTTTTAAAATAATTCTTAATGGCTTCTGTCATTTCATCACCGGCTATCTTAATAGATTCAGAAACTACAATACCACCTAAAGAAATAACAGCAATTTCAGTTGTGCCACCACCAATATCAACAACTAAGTTGCCCTTCGGTTCAAACACATCGATACCTGCCCCAATTGCTCCAGCCATTGGTTCACTAATAAGATAAACCTCTTTAGCACCAGCATGTTCGCAGCTATCTCTTACTGCTCTTTTTTCGACTTCAGTAATTCCTTGTGGAACACAGACAACAACTTTACGGACATATCTCCAAGAGGGAGTAACTGTTTTAATTAACAGTCGAAGCATGCTTTCAGTGATTTCAAAATCTGCAATTGCACCATCTTGCATTGGACGAATTATCTGTATGTCCCGGGGAGTTCTACCAAGCATTTCTTTTGCTCTTTTCCCAACAGCAATAATATTTTTTGAAACCCTATGAAATGCCACAATAGAAGGCTCGTTCAATACGATTTTGTTTTCACCCGCCAAATAAATTAGGGTATTTGCTGTACCCAAGTCTATTGCTAAATTTGCACTAAGAAAGCCAATCATTTCAAGCTCTTTTAATGAGTAAATAAAAATACAAAATTAGTAGTTTTTTCTCGATATAAATTTTTCTCGATATAAAGTTTGAAAATATTAATAAATTGAACTTATTTAATCATTTACATCTTATTAATTGACTTTTGTAAACTTAATTTCTAATTGGGGAAACCAGTAAGAGATAATTGTTTTCCAGTTAACTTTTTCTTCAATTTATTTCACTCACTTAACGAATTTGCCACCACCAGAAAAAAAACTTACTTTTTGTCAAAGAAAAGATACACTTTATCATAAATCACATAAGGAAAAACACAAATGCTTTCTTCAAAAAAAATATTCATTAAAATCAATTACTGTTCTTACACCAATCTTATTTTTCTATAAATTATTATCACCTTCTTATTACTTCTAACATTCAAAAATTCTATTTGATTTTGGTTAATTCTTTTTATTTTTGAATTGATTTTTTGAGGAGATTATGAAGATAATTTTATTTGTGTTTGTTTTTAGTTTTGTTTCAATTTTTGCTCAAGAGCAAGGACTAATTCAACAAGCTTACGATAGTTTCATGAAAAGTGATTACCAAAAAGCTATTGAATTGTATTCATCGGTATTGCAAAAGCACAATACTTATGCACCTGCTTATTACGGCCGGGGATTATCTTACGTAAAGCTTGATCAATGCAATATGGCAACTAAAGATTTTGAAAAGGCAATTGCAAACGATAAAACTCTTTCTGATGCTTTTTATGCAAAAGCAATCTGTGAAGTTAAATTAGGCTTGAACGATCAAGCATTGAAATCCATTAATTCGGCAATTGATATTACAAAAACAAAACCCGAATATTATTATACCCGAGGCTTAATTTACTATTACCAGAAAGAATGGGACCGAGCTCTGGCTGATTTTTCAAAATCTCTCGAAATCGATTCTAAATTTGGGCTAGCTTATTACGCAAGAGCATCTGCATATTATCATTTAAATCAAAAGAACAATGCAATAAAAGATTACGAGATATATCTTGCAATGTGTGGTAATAAACATAATCTAGCAAGCGAAGCTCAAAGATTAATAAACGTCTTGCAACAACCCGAGGAATAAATGAAAATCCCAAGGTCTTTCGATATTATTGGATGTATGTTTATTTTTTTTTACTTTACTTTTCCTCTTCAAGCTCAATCCATCTTTCAGAATCTTCAGATCGGAGGAAATTTTCAATCTGATTCATACTATTATTTGCCCGATTCAACTATTGAATCTGCTGAAACACCAGAGAAATTTCTTTCTAACAATTACCTTTTTCTCACTATTTTTTCTAACAATATCAATTTAGATTTGCGTTTCGAAAGCTACCAAAACCCAATTTTAGGGTTCGACCCAAGGTACCAAGGTTCTGGTATTGCTTATCGTTCCCTTTCATACAAAAGCGATTTTATTAATATCACTTTAGGAAATTTCTACGAGCAATTTGGAAGTGGTATGATTTTGCGTTCTTACGAAGAAAAAAATCTGGGTATTGATAATTCACTTGAAGGGGCAAGGGTTGAGGTTAACCCCATATCTGGACTTCGATTCAAAGGAGTTTTAGGCAAACAAAGATCATTCTGGTCGACAAGTAAAGCTTTAATTCGTGGTGCGGATGCCGAGATTTCTCTTTCAAGTATTCTTCCAGATGTGTTCGAAGAACTACCCTTAATTGTTGGTGGAAGTATTATCAGTAGATATCAACCAGATTTGGATTCAAAATACAAGTTACCAGAAAATGTTTTTGCATACTCTACAAGATTTGAACTTTCACTTAATTGGCTTTTGACTAATTTTGAATTTGCATATAAAATAAATGATCCAACCTTTCGAAACAAATTTAGTTACAACGACGGCACTGGAATCAATTTAAACATTTCAGCTTTTACAGAAGGTGCTTCAATTTTGTTTAATCTTCACAGATACGACAATATTGAATTTCGAACCGATAGAGAAGCAAAGGGTTTAGAATTATTATTGAACTATCTCCCATCTGCAACTAAACAACATCAGTATTCACTCCCCGCGTTCTACTCTGCCTCTACCCGGGGAAATGGTGAAGTTGGTTTGCAAACCGAGATTAACTATACAATCCCTAAAAGCTTTGCATTTCTTGGCGGAGAGTTTGAAACAAATCTCACTGCTGGCTATTCATTGATTAAATCCATTGATACAACAAGAATCGATGAATTTACTTACAAATCAAATTTTTGGGGGGTTGGAAAAGAACTATTCTACCAAGATGCTTTTTTTGAAATCAGAAGAAGGATTTCAAATCCTTTTGAAATCAAGCTTGCTTACATAGGACAAATATATAACAAAGATGTAATGGAAAACGAAGGCTCACCACTTTATGGAAAAGTAAAAAATCATACTTTTATTTTGGAGTCAATTTATTCCTTTAATAGACGAAACACATTGCGTTTTGAGTTTCAGCATATGTGGTCCGAAAATGATAGCACTGTTCTAAAAGAAGATAAAAAGAACGGAAATTGGTTAGGATTGCTTCTGGAATATTCGATTGCACCAAATTGGTTTTTCTCTGCATTGGATTTGTGGAACTATGGAAACGCAAACAAAGAGTTTCAAGTACATTACTTAAAGGCAATGATTACTTACATACATTCAACAACAAGATTATCATTGGGCTTTGGTCGGGAAGCTGGTGGAATTGTTTGCGTTGGAGGTGTTTGTAGACATGTACCAATTTCATTTGGCTTTAGCTTACAAATATCAAGTTCATTTTAGGAGACATTATGAATCGATTTTTCTTTCAATTAATATTTTTTACATTATTAGTGTTGTTTTACAATTGCGATGTTATTCATCCACCATACCTGGAAAATACCCAAGTTGACGACACAACTATATACCAACAAAAAATACTTCTGGAAGAATACACTGGTTTTCGCTGCGGAAATTGTCCCGAAGCGGCTGAAGTTGCATCCTCCTTAAAAAATAAATATCCTAACAATGTCATTCTTATGACTGTCCACGCTGGCGGTTATGCAAAACCAACCCAATCCCGTCCTTATGACTTTCGAACTCCAATTGGGGATGAGCTGGATAATTTCTTTGGTTGTAGCAAAGCTGGAAATCCAAATGGAATGATAAATCGAATAGGTTTTTTCGATAAAACACACATTCTCCGCGAAGGACAATGGGAATCTACAATCCGTAACCTTTTAGGTAACAAACCAAAACTTGATTTAAAATTATTCACATCGTATAATCAAACAAACCGTAAAATAACTGCCAATGTAGAAATTAAATTTTTAGAGACAAGCTCGCCTAAATATCATCTTTGTTTATACATCCTCGAAGATAGTATTGTTCAATATCAAAGGGACGACAGAAAAACTCCACCGGACGTGGAAAATTATGTTCACAATAACATACTTCGTGGAGGCATTACTTCTACGTGGGGTGAACAAATTTCACCAAGCCCTATGCAAAAAAATTCGGTTTACCAAAAAAGATTCGAATATGTTATTCCAAGTGACAAAGATTGGCGACCAGAGAAGTTGAAAATCATTGCGTTTGTTCATTTTAAAGATGAAACTTTCGAAATTCTACAAGTTGAAGAAAGTAAACTTTTCCCGTAAATGAATAAAAGGGACATACTATCTATCAGTCTTGCTGTTTTCATCATTTCACTTATATTACTTTTGCTTAACATCCAAAAGGGTGAAGTACAGCCTTGGGACGAAGGTCTTTATGCTTATAGGGCAAGAGAAATATTAAACACAAACCAATGGTGGGAACAAACGAGTGTATCACTGGGTGGTCTTTATTCATCAACTTACCCACCTTTAGTTCCCTGGATAATGGCAATAAATATGAAAATTTTTGGCACAAATCTTTTTTCCATCCGGCTATTTTCCGTTTTTTGTTCCTCACTCACTATTTTTCTTTTTCTTTATTATTTTTCGAAAAAATTTGATTTACAAATAACCGCTCTCATTGTTTTGAATCTTTCTCTTGCAAACCATTGGTTTATTTATTCGCGTCAAGGAATGGTAGATATTCCTCTACTTTTTTTTATTTTATCTAATTTATTAGCAACAGTAGAATTTCTTGAAACAGATGCAAAGTGGAAAAAAATTACCTTAGGTTTTGCCATTGCAATCACTTTTTTCTTAGCTTTAATGACCAAAATTATTCTCTCTCTTATACCGTTACTTTTTTTAATACTTTTGCCAAAGTATTATCCAAAGTGTAAAACAAAAACAATAATAATTACTTATGCAATTGGTTTTTTGCTTGCATTGCCTTGGTATGTCCATATGTCTTTCAATTATGGCTACCCTTTTCTTTCTTCATTAATTCCACCTCACCTTTTTACAGCTGTCGAAGGAAATATTAAACCTCTTGGGATTCTATTCTACTTAAATCAATTAATCACATCAAATCCTATCTTAATTTTTGCATTTTTCAGTGTCATATTAAGAATTAAATTTGTTTCCAAAAACAAAACAATATTCTCGGGAAACTTTCTATCTGATGTCTGCTTTTATTGGTTCATTTTGGGAATAATCATTTTTTCACTTGCTCCTACCAAATTAACACACTATACACTTTATTTACTTTTACCAGCATCATATTTAACACTGGAATTTCTTGCCAAAGAAATTAATAAAGAAAAATATTTCACCCGATTTATATATATTATTCTTTTTGTTATTTGCTTATTTTGGTTTTTTTCTCCTAACCTAAGGCAATCAATTCAAACTCTTAATGTTGACTTTCATCCGATTGTACTGACTTTTTTTTTGGTTACAATTGTAGCTATCACTATTATCTTCTTTATTGAGAGAATAAAAAATGAAAATTTCTTTTTAACTACTTCATCGATTGTAAAAATACTCTATATCGTCACTATTATTATCTTAGTTCATACGATAATCCTTGAACAAGGTAAACCAGTAGGTTGGGTCTTTGGTGGAGAAAAAATTGGAAACTTCCTTTTGAATAACAAAATAGATACAATTGTTTATGTTTTCCACAAAGTTAATGACTCCGACACACTTAATCCTCAGTTGGCATGGTATACAAACGGGTTATTTTTTGGGAAGGACAAGACCAAAAAAATGATTTTTAAACCAATTCCCTTGGGGAAAATCGGTTTACAAGAAGTAAAGGAATTGGCTAAATATCCCGGGCACCATGTAGTTTATTATGTTTACTCAGACAAGATTAACAGAAAAATTTTAGCTGAAATAATTTTGGAGGAGAGAACAATTCTAAAAGTTACACCAAATTATATTATTTTCGATAAGAAGGTTAATAAGAAAAGGGAAAGGAAAATCATTCAAATATAAAAAGTTGGCAAATCCCCCCCTGATTTGCCCTGATTCGAGGTTTCGGTAGGAAAGTTTATTTATCCCCTTATTAATTGCAAAAAAGATTGTGGGTTTGTATTTGCTTGAGCTAACGAAATCAAGGAAGCCTGTTGCAAGAATTGTGCTTTTATTAGCTCAAGTTGCTCAAGAGCAACATCAGCATCTTCTATTCTAGAGATTGCTGCATTGTAATTAGTAATTTGTGCTTTCAATAAATCTTCTTGAGAACTTAATCGATTGCTAATTCCACCAAGTAAAGAAGCAACTTTGTTCACATTTTGCAGTGCTTGATTTAAACTTTGTATTGTCACATTGATCTGAGTAGATGAAAATATTCCCAGGTTTGTAGATGAAACAGCATCAAGACTTGTCAAGTCTAGGTTGCTTACTCCTGCGAAGTGAGCTGCGGTTAAAGCTTTGATATCAAAACTACCACTCGGAATATTATATTCAGTATTATATGTGGTAAGGTCGATAGAAAGTGTTACCAAATCATAGTTTGCATTCATACCAATGACAAAAGCAGCAGAGAAAGTACCATCAAGAAGTTGCCGTCCCCCGTAAACAGTTGTATCGACAATAGTTTGAATTTGCTGAGCCATTCTATAAGCTGCTTTTGCAAGAGAAACCAATTCATCGGTCCCAAGAGCTCCACTTGCAGCTTGGGAAACCGTATCCTTTATTATCATTAATCTTTGCGAAAGGTTGTCCAAAGCTTCGATGGATATGTTGGTTACTGCATAAGCGTCGCTTACGGCAAGCAAAGCAGCTTTCATTGCCCCGTTCCTAGATTGCAAAGCCCGAGAAGTTATGTATCCAGCTACATCATCTCCTGGATTATTAATTCTTTTACCTGTTGAAAGTCTTAACTGGCGAAGAGAAATGTTGCGATTTGATATTTCCAGCGCATTGTAAGCATTTTCGGCTGGTATGTTAGTTCTTATTCTCGAGTTTCCTCCAATTGCAAATGGCATTTTATTCCTCCTAAATTTCAACTAATAATAAATTCATTAATAGGTTTTACAATAGATGTGCCAATTGAAGAATTAGATATAGCCAAAACCCTAAAATACTTATTGAATAAGCATATTGGGCCTCACTGAACAAAAATATTTAACAATATCTGTCTAAAATTCACCAAGATTTTGTTACAAAAAAGAACAAAAATTTGTTCAAAAATAAACTATGTTGGATATTTGGTCACTATTAACCAATACTATTAAGAAAGTTTTTCTTCATATTTGGGAAGATTAATGAAGAATTTTGTACCTTTTCCGAATTCGCTAACCACCCTTAAATTTCCATCATTTTTTTCGACAAATTCCTTACAAAGAATTAATCCAAGCCCACTTCCTTTTTCGCCAGCGGTACCGGTTGTTGAAATGTTTTCACCCAATTTAAATAAACTATCTAGTTTGTCTTTGGGTATTCCTATTCCATTATCCTCAATTTCTAATTCATATTCATAACTTTTTTCATGAAGTCTTATATTTATTTCCCCACCACTTGGGGTAAATTTAATAGCATTTGAAATTAAGTTTCTAATTACAGTGGTTAGCATATTTCTGTCGACTAAGACAAATGAATTTGGTTTTAAAAAAATTGAGATATTTATTCCTTTCTGCTTTGCGTTTGGGTCGTTGATTATTTTTCCTGCAAGAACTATTTCGTAAAGGTCTGTTATTTCCGGATTAAAAAGAATAGTACCAGTTTGAGTTTTTGCCCATTGTAGAAGATTTTCGAGTAAATTATAGGATTGATTTGCGTACTCAAACAAATCGGTTAATAATTCCTTGGCTTCTTTCGGGCTTAAAATGTCTATAGTCTCGATAAGCATTTTTGTCATCGAAATCAAACCAGACAAGGGTGACCGCAAATCATGTGCAATAATGTTAAATAATTTATCTTTAGAGTAATTTAGCTGTCGTAGTTCCTCTTCAGATTTCTTTAGCTGTTCTTCGAACAATTTCCTTTGAGTAATATCTCGCATTATACCCATAACAACAACTTCTCCGGGTTTTCCAACAGAGACTGTATTTACTTCAACGAAGATTTTTTTTCCAGATTTATTTACGATTTCCAATTCGTATTGATTGGGTATTTCTTTTCCCTCCATACGAGCACGGTACCTTTCTTCAAGGAACTTCTTGCTTTCTCCAGTTACCAAAACACTAAAGTCGAAACTTGGAGACAAAAGTTCTTCGATTGTATAACCAGTTAATTCACAAAATCTCGGATTTGCATAAATGTAATGCCTTCCTTTTAGTAAATATATAGCATCGAATGCGTTTTCAATCAATGCCCGGTACAAAGTGGAGCTTTCTTCATAAAGCTGTCGAACGTAGTCGAGTTCGCTTGTATCAATAGAAATGCAAAAAACGAAGTCTTCGCCTCCAAAATTTACCAAAAATTTAGTAACCTCTAAAAAGTGAGTTTTCCCATTCTTGCCTTTTACTTGAATATGAAAATGGACCTGTTCCTTTCTTCGCCCAAGAAGTTCGATATCTGTTTCCCTATGCAATCTTGAAATTTCATTTGAACCAAAAAGGTCATCAATATTTTTCCCAATTAACTCAGCCTGGGTAAGTCCAATGAATTTTTCGAAGCTACTATTACAAAGAACCAAATTTGAATTTCTATCTCTAATGGTCACCCAAAAATCAAATTTGTTTAAGATTGATTTAAGATATTCAATATTACCAAAAATGAAATTGACTTTATTAACATCAACTAAGGAAAATCGATTGAGGGTTATCAATAGATAATAACTGCCATTTTGTTTAAAAGCACGAGTTGTAGCAAATATAGGTGTACCATTCCAAAGCGAAAGAGGAAAATCTGTCACTTCGGTGCCGCTTTTCAGGATTTGGTAAAACTCTTTTGTTTTCAGATTATCTTTAAACAGTTTAACTTCATCGATTTTCTTATCAGCAACATTATCGAAATCAGGTGGCAAAAGCTTGCAAAACTCAAAGTTGTACTTTAAGACAATTAAATCTGAAATAATTACAGATGGAATTGGCAAAAGATCAACATCAATTAGTAAAGGAAACACATTGGTTGAGAATTGCTCTTCCATAAATTTAAAAAAACAAATATAATAACTAAGAATGAAATAAAAGGTATGGCTTTAAAAAAAATTAACAAAAAGATTAATAAATGCTAATAATCAGATTTCGAGTGCTTGGATTCCAGGGAGCTTTTTCCCACCAAGAAACTCAAGGGAGGCACCACCTCCAGTAGAAATGTGAGAAACTTGATTTTTTAACCCCAGCGAGGAAATTGCAGAGGCTGTGTCTCCACCACCTACAATTGTTATTGCTCCGCGCTTCGTAGCTTCAACAAGACTGTAAGCAATGGTTATAGTACCTTCCGAAAACTTATCTATTTCGAAAACCCCAACAGGTCCATTCCACACAATCATCCGTGCGTCCAAAATAATTTCCTTGAACTTTTCTCTAGTTTCGTAACCAATATCAACCCCCATCCACAGGTCTGGCACCATATCAACAAGAACATTCCTAGTGGAAGCAGAAGATTCGAACTTATCGGCAACAATAACATCTGTAGGTAATTTCAGTTTATTACCAGAACGATAGGATTTATCGAGTAATTCAGTTGCCAATGGTATTTTATCTTCTTCAAAAATAGATTTTCCAATATTGTAACCTTTAGCTTTTAAGAAGGTGTATGAAAGGCCACCACCAATAAGAATGTGGTCGCATTTATCATATAAATTTTCGATAATATCTATTTTCCCGGTTATTTTTGCACCACCAATTATTACCACATAAGGTTTTAGGGGGTTAGAAATAGCTTTGCCAAGATAGTTTATCTCGTCTAATAGTAAAGCTCCAGCATATTTATTATTAAACAATCTCGGAAGTGCATCTATGCTTGCATGAGCTCTATGACATGTTCCGAATGCATCGTTAACATAAACCTCACCAAATTTTTTCAATTCAGTGGCAAATTCAATTGAATTTTCCTCTTCACCTTTGTAAAAGCGTAAATTTTCTAAAAGAACAATTTGACCGGGAATAGCACCATTTACAATTTTTAAGGTTTCATCCCCTAAACAATCTTCGGAAAACAATACATCGTAACCAAATTTATCTTTAAGGTAATTTGCAACGGGTCGCAAGGAGTATTTTAGATTTTTGCTTCCTTTGGGTCTACCTAGATGAGACATTAAAACGGGGATTCCACCATCATCTATTATCTTATTTATTGTCGTCAAGGATTCAGTAATTCTGGTATCATCAGCAACATTTAAATTTTCGTCCAATGGTACATTAAAATCGACGCGAACAAGAACAGTTTTCCCTTCAAAAGAGATATCAAAAATAGACTTAATCATAACTGCCAAAGAATTTGTTAAACAAATTTACCTAATTCTAAAATTAAATCGACACAGCGAGCAGCATAACCATATTCATTGTCGTACCAACCTACAACTTTTACAAGATTACCATAAGCTTGAGTAAGCTGAGAATCGAAAATTACAGAATGTGGATTACCAACAATGTCTGACGAAACCAAAGGTTCCTCTGTATATTCCATAATTCCTTTAAGATACGTTTCAGCGGCAGATCTCATTGCATTATTAATTTCTTCTTTCGAGACGGGTTTCGAAAGAACAGCAGTAAAATCAGTAAGGGAACCATCGGAAACTGGTACCCGCACTGCATACCCATTTAACTTGCCTTTCATTTCTGGAATAACCAAGCCTACTGCTTTTGCAGCGCCGGTGGTTGTGGGAATCATGTTTATTGCAGCAGCTCGCGCTCGCCTTAAATCACTATGGGGTAAGTCTAAAATCCTTTGGTCATTTGTATAAGCATGAACGGTAACCATAAATCCACTTTCAATCACGAAATTATCGTGCAAAACCTTAACCATTGGAGCAAGGCAATTTGTTGTGCAAGATGCATTAGATATAATCCTTTCGTTTCCTTTCAAAAGATTATGGTTTACTCCCACAACAACTGTCGCATCAACTTCGTCTTTGGCTGGGGCAGACAAAACAACTTTTTTTGCACCATTTGCAAGGTGCTTTTCTAATTGCTCTTTACGACGAAAGACACCTGTTGATTCGAGTACAATATCAACATTGCCTTTCCATGGCAAGGATTCTATTTGTCTTTCGGCAGAAACCGGAATTTTCAAACCATCAACTATCAAATAATTTTCTTCACAAGACACTGTTCCAGAATAAATTCGATGCACAGAATCATATTTGAACAAGTGAGCAAGAGTTGAGGCATCGGTAATGTCGTTTATTCCTACTATCTCGACTTGCTCCTTGTAACGCAAAAGATGGCGCAGGAAAAGACGACCTATTCTACCAAATCCATTGATAGCAACTTTAATAGCCATTTTTACCTCAATTTTTAGGAAAAACTAAAAATATAAAATACTAACTTACAAAAAAAGTGTTAAGATTGAAACGAAATCCTTTGAATTTCGTCAAACCTTTTGAAGTAATTTTGTCTTTTTATTTACGTAAAAAATGAAAAACATTAAAAAGATAGAATTAAAAGTTGGTATTGTTTCCTTTTTAGCAACAATTTTGCTTATTTTGGGCATTATCTTAGGAAGGGGATATAAAGTTGCTGTCTCAACGCAAACTATCTCATTTCGTTTTCCAAACTCCGGTGGACTTCAAGTTTCAAGTCCTGTCGTTGTAAATGGAGTTCGACGTGGTACTGTAACTTCTATATTGAACGACAAAGGCTCAGTTCTCGTTACTGCTACAATTGACAACGTTGATGATTTAAGAAAGGATGCACAAGCAAAAATCACAATTTTAGAAATAACTGGAGGTAAAAAAATTGAAATTATCCCTGGTAAATCGAATGAGCCATTTGATAACGCAAAAGAAATACCAGGCGAAACCTCGGCAGATTTTGCAGTTATTGTTTCTGAACTGGGTGAAATTTTGGTCGAAGCTAAGAAAACTTTAAATCAATTGGACACCACATTAGCTTCTGCCAATAAAATTCTGGGAGACAAGTCATTGATTTCAAATACCATAGATGCTCTGGATAATGCAAATAAAACTCTTTCCATTGCCAGAGAGATTCTCGAAACAAACCAAGCTAATATAAACCAAACATTAAAAACTTTGAAAGAAATAACAACTCAATTACGTTCTGACTATTCAAAATATGAACCAAAAATTAACAAATTGGTCGATAAGTTAAATTCAATTTCTAATCAAACGGAATCATTGTTGCAAACTGGAAATACCACAATAATTAAACTAGATACAACAGCAACACAAATCAACAACCTCATTTACAATATTAAGCATGGGGACAATCTAGCAAATCGTTTGCTTTACGACAAAGAACTTGCAACAAAGCTCGATACAACACTTAACAATCTTTCCAACTTTATTAGTTTAATTCAAAAATACGGGGTTAATGTAAATTTGCGATTAGGAACCCGTCCTTAAATTACTTATCGGCAATAAACAATCGCTATTTTCGTAAATTTAGTTTTATTTTTATTTGGCGATGAAAGTGTTTATTGTTTTTGGTATGCTTTTATTCCTTTTATCTTGCCAAGAAGGTGTGAGCCCAGATGACGGACAAAAAGAGAGTTTTCTAAGTGGTAAAATAATAATCGTTTCGGGGAAAGAAAGCTGGCCACCTCCTGATTCTTCCAAAGAGTTACGAATTATCGTGGTACCACAATATCCCCCTTATAACATATTTGCTGATATCTTGGAGGGAAGAGCTTATTTATCGGATACTCTTCCAAGATTTGTAGATACTATAACTTATTCAACCAAAATTCAAAGAACACCTATGCCCGAAGCATACATTCTTGCCTCTTTGCGATTTGGCACAATTTCACAACAAAGAATGATAGGTTTCTATAAAAGCAACCAAGAAAGCAAAGTCCCAGATAAACTTTATATCGGTAAAGGTATTCATCTAAAAAACCTAAACATATTTGTCGACTTTAAAAATTTACCAGAACAAAAACCTGTAGAAAAGTAATGAAAACCTTTTTTCCATTCTTTTTGCTATTTTCCATTATGTTCTTTTTCGAAACTAAAGCATTTTCTCAAATAGAATTGAGCGGTTATGTTTTTGACCCCACCGATAACAAACCAATAAGCGGTGCCAAAATACAAATTGAAGGGACCTTATTTGGTTCAGTTACAGACAAAAACGGCAAGTATAAAATATCCAAAATTCCCCATGGATGGTATTCCATAATGGTTATGTCCCTCGGTTACGAAACATTTAAGATAAAAATATTTCTAAATAGTGATACAACAATTAATTTTAAACTTAGCTTGAAAGAAATATCAAAACCGGAAATTGTTGTCTCGGCCTCCAAAAGACTTCAAACAATTTCTGATGTTCCAGTTTCGATGACTATTTTGGAGCAAGATTATTTCAAGATCAAAAACTATGTTGAACTTAAAGAATATTTAAAATTTTTGCCAAGCGTGGATTTCAGCAATGATAATATTAGTATTCGTGGTTCTTCTGGTTATCAGTTTGGTTCAGGTTCAAGGGTTACTCTGTTACTAGATGGATTTCCTATTATCGCTGGAGACATAGGCGAGGCAAATGTAAATATTTTCCCACCAGGAATTATTTCGAGAGTAGAAATTCTTAAAGGAGCTGGCTCTGCCGTTTATGGCAACTCTGCTATGAGTGGGGTAGTTAACTTAATAACTAAAGAGGCCGAAGAAAATGTTAATTTTCAAAGTCAGATTTATTCAGGAGTTTATACTCAACCGAAATATAAGGAATGGCGATACACAGATATACTTCGTACAAAAAATAGTATTTCCATGCTTTACACATCTTCTACAGAATATGGAAATTTTTTTATCTCCGGGCAATTTATAAATGATGAAAGTTACCGTAAATTCAACAGGAGCAACTCTTTTAACTTTTATGGTAAGTTTTTAAAACAAATAAACAATGGAACGAAGATAAGATTATTTACTTTGGCGAATTACCGACACTCCGACGACGCAACTTTCTGGAATGGAGCTTTTAAAGCAACAATTCCCCCGGATAATTACGATTTATCTAGGAGGTTAAATCGAAGTAGAAATGCTATTGGTGGTGAATTTCTATCTACAATCGGAAAACACTCTTTCTTTTCCTTTAAGTCTTCTCTTTACATTACAGACTTTGAATCGAATTTGCCAAAAACTGATATTAACTACAGACAATCAAATAGTTACAGCAATTTCAACGAATTTCAAATAAATCACCATCTATTTGAAAATTCCTTAGTCACTTCTGGTTTTACAGTTGTTAACAATTGGGTAAACTCGTATCAATATGGAAAAAGGAAACAAACAATTTTATCTGGTCTCACACAAGGTGAATTCACTATTTTGCAAGAGATAAATTCTATTGGAGGCATTCGATTTGATTACGACATAAGCGATTCATCTAAAAAATACTTTGAAATCTCACCTAGATTCGGCACTACTTTTTCCTTATTCGAATCATTCATCTTAAGAACATCTCTTGGAAAAGGGTTCAGAGTAGCAACTATTTCCGAGAGATTCTCGTCTATTCGTCACAGTGGTTTTACAATTGAGCCCAACCCAGATTTATCACCAGAAAAATCCTGGAATTTTGAATTAGGTTCTAATTTGTCGACTTACTTCTTTGGAAAAAAAATCATCTTCGATTGTTCCATCTTTTACACAAAGTACAAAAATTTAATCGAACCACAGTTTGATACTAACGCTTCAACCCCAACTATTAGATATAGAAATATTGCACAAGCTGATATAAAGGGTTTTGAATTTTCAATTAATTCAAAACTTTCAAAAAAATTTGAAGCGAATTTCAACTTGGTTTTTTTAGACCCTATAGATTTACAAATTAAGGACATTTTGAAGTTCCGTTCCAGATTTTATATTACATCTGGGTTTATTTTAAATTTAACACCTGTAAATATTTCTGCACAATATAAATTTGTTAGTCGAATAGTAAAAGTGGAAGAACAATTGAGGTTCATTTTAAAGGATTATGATGTAAGAGTACCAATACATTTGGTAGATTTAAATGTAAATTTAGATTTAAAGAACTTTTATTTACCTTTCGAAATTAATTTTACAGTACAAAATCTTCTTGACTATTATTACGTAGATTTGGTTGGTAATCTCGCACCAACAAGATTCATCTCCTTTGGAGTAAAATACAACTACTCAAAATAGTTTAAACCAATGTAGAAACCTGTGTCTTAATCCATTTTAAAATATCCTTTTGGTCTGCTCCGAACACCAAAATTCCATCCCTATGTCCACCTAGACAAATTACTCCGTAATTTTCTTTAAAAGGAAAAGTCTTCGAAATCTCCAAAATTGAATTAGCAAGTTCAACGGTTCCATATTCAGAAGTTTCAGGAGTGGTAGGAACAAATTTTTTCAATTTTTCCCAAACCAAAGAATGATGAAAATGAGCAGCAAGTTTAGCGAAGTCAAAAGACTGATAAACACTGTAATGTGTTAAAGTTTCGCTTGATGGAGGTAATTTCCCAGAGTATCTTACCAAATTTAAATTTAAATCAACAGAAAGTATTGTAACTAAATGTTCTGGTTGGATAGTTTTAATGTTTCCAGTATTTGAAGCTGTAATAATAAAACTATTTTTGGTCAATTTTTTGCTTACATTACCAAAAGAAATCTTATCAACAAAGCCGATTAGACCTAAATTAAATAGTTCATTTCTCAAATTAATCAAATCAAGGACTTCAAAAAGACTCGGGCAATTTTCAGAAACCTGTTTAAATTGAAATTTAATATAACCTTCGTTCATTTAAATTTTCATTTCTGGGAAAAGAGAAAGCAGGCTTTCCTCGTCAGCTCTGCAAATTCCGCGTTCTGTAATAAAGCCTGATATTAATCTTGCTGGGGTTATATCGAAGGCATAATTTAAAGCATTAGATTGCTCTGGAGAAACTAAAACCTCGACTACTTCGTTGCCCAGTTTCCCAGCAACAAATTTAACTTCGTTTTCGCTTCTAATTTCAAGTGGTATCTCTTGGAATGCGTTCTCGATGCTCCAATCAATCGAACTTGATGGCAGGGCAACGTAAAATGGTATTTTATTATCGAAAGCTGACAGAGCCTTTAAATAAGTTCCAATTTTATTTGCAACATCCCCTTTCCGTGTTGTTCTGTCGGTGCCTACAATAACAATATCAACAAGTCCCTTTTGCATAAGCAATCCACCAGAATTATCGCAAACAATTGTGTGTGATACTTCCTCGTGAAGCAATTCAAAAGCGGTAAGCTTTGCCCCTTGCAAACGAGGTCGTGTTTCGTCGACCCAAACGTGGATGGGTATTCCTTTATCCTTTGCAAAATAAATAGGGGCAAGCGCCGTACCATAATCTATGGTTGCCAACCAACCAGCGTTACAATGAGTTAGAACGTTAACGGTGTCACCCTTTTGTTCGAATATCTTACGAAGTAGTTTTGAACCATGCAACCCAATTTTTTTACAGATCTCAACGTCATTGGAAAGCATTTTCCTTGCTGTTTCCAACAATACTTTTGTTTTATCATCTGAATTAGAACAGTTTTGTAGGGATTTTTTGCAAAGATCCAACGAATTTCGCAGGTTAACCGCTGTTGGTCTTGTTGAAAGTAATTGATTAACTGCATCGGAAAAAGCAGCTTCAAATTGTTTGTCATCTACATTTTTTGTTGCAAAATATAATCCATAAGCAGAAGCAACTCCAATCAAAGGAGCACCTCGGATCATCATTTCTTTTATTGCAGCAACAAAGTCCGGCAATATTCTCAATTCCACTATTTGAAGTTTATGGGGTAACCATCTTTGGTCAATAATTGAAATAGAATTTACTTGCGGATCGGTTTCCCATATAGTTTGATAATGCTGACCAAAAATTTTCATAAAGGCATATTTTGCTTATTAGCTATAAATTTTAAGAAATTGATTATTGCTTTGCTTCGATGGCTTATCTTATTTTTTTCGACCAATTCCATTTCTGCAAAAGTCTTACCGAAAGAATCAGGAACGAAAATAGAATCGTAACCAAAACCTTTATTGCCCCTTTCATTTTCGATTATTGTGCCATAGCATATACCTTCGAAATACTTTGGCTCTTTTCCATCGAAAAAGCAAATTACAGTTCTAAATCTTGCCTTTCTTTCATTTCCTTTTTTGTCCTTTAATAAATCAAGTAATTTTTTTCTATTCTCAGCATCGTTTCCATATATTCCAGAAAATCTTGCTGAATGAACCCCTGGCAAGCCATTTAAGGAAAAAACTTCTAACGCTGTATCATCCGCAATAGCTGGCAACTTAAACATATCAAAGCAAAATTTTGCTTTTATAAAAGAATTTTCCTCGAGTGTTGCTCCAGTTTCCTCAATTTCAATTTTCTCATCAGCAACCTCCGGTAAAGTAAGTAAATCAATGTCCAGATTGAGTTCATCAATCTTTTCCTTAATCTCATAAACTTTATGCTTATTGTTTGTAGCCAATAATATTTTCATTTTTTAAAACCTCAAATAAATCAAAAACAGCGGCTGAAGGTGAAATTTTCCCTAAAAAAATTTTATGCTCCAGCTCTTGAACTAATGTTTTTACCCTTTGGTTGCTAAAAAAAGAATCTAAAACTTGATCTTTAACCATTGAATAAAACCAATCAAGAATTTGTTCACGCCGACGTAATTGAAATACCCCTGAATCTACTGTCACAGACTTGAACTCATCTACAATTTTCCAAAACTCTTCAATTCCAACTCCAGTTAAAGCAGAGGATAAAATCAAACGGGTTTTCCAACCATCTGTAGGATTTGAAATGTATTGAAGTGCTTGTTTATATTCATTTAAGGTAATTTGGGCTAAATGATAATTATTTCCATCTGCTTTATTAATAATAACAACATCAGCAAGTTCAACGCTTCCCCTTTTAAATCCTTGTAGTTCATCGCCGCCACCAGGAAGAATAAGTAATGCAAATAAATCCACCATTGAACGTACCAAAACTTCGCTTTGTCCAACGCCTACAGTTTCGACAATAATAACATTAAAACCCGCAGCTTCGCACAAAATAATAGATTCACGGGTTCTTTTTCCTACTCCACCCATTGCACCACCAGAAGGAGTAGGTCTAATGAAAGCATTGGGTTGCTGCGAAAGCTTTTCCATCCGAGTTTTGTCCCCAAGAATTGAACCTTTAGTAATCGGGCTAGTGGGATCTACAGCAAGAACCGCTACTTTATATCCCTTTTCCAATAAATACAACCCAAGCTTCTCAATAAAAGTACTTTTGCCAACTCCAGGTGAACCAGTAATTCCTATTCTTACAGAATTTCCAGAATACTGAATTACTTGCGAAAGTAAATCATGGGCAATTCTAATATGCTCAGGAAGATTACTCTCTACCAAGGTAATAGCACGAGCCAAGTAGGAAATATCGGAATTTTTAATTCCCTTAACATACTCATCAAGTTCAAGAGTTCTGGATTTTTTTCCTCTAGCCATAATTTTCTTCAAAAATGATTTCTTTTGCAATGTCAATAAATTCAGACATTATCATTGCCGTCGCCCCCCAAAGAGGAACACTCGGATGTATTCGCCAAAGAGGAACATCGATAATTTCTTTATTCCATTGCCATCTCTCGACAATTTTAGTACTATCGTCAAAAAAAAAGTTTAAATCCTTAAGTATTACCTCTTCGACTTCATCTCTATTTATTCTAAAAAAATTAACTTTTTCAGAATAACCAACAACTGGATAAACAATAGTCTCTGAAGGAGGTACATACAATGGTGTTAACTTTCCGAGGATTTTAATTCTGCTTGGTTCAATTCCAATCTCTTCTTCTGCCTCTCTTACTGCAGTAGTAATTATGTTTTCTGATTCCTCGCAATGACCACCGGGAAAGCTTAATTGATTTTTATGATGTTGGACATTTGAACTACGCAAAGTAAAGAGTATCTTTAATCCATCGAAATCATTACCAACAAGAAGTAAAAGAACCGAACTTTTCTTTGATTTTTCGGAGGGGGTGAAAGATCTATAGGGTAGTTCTTCAATTTTAGGGGACATTTTCAAGTGCGAGTCTAAGCCTTTCAAAACATTAGAGTTCAATGCTTCTTCAAATCTTTTGATAAATTTACTAATATTCTTTATCATTTAATAAACCTAATTGCATTTACAGGTTTTATCTTTGAAGCAATGTAAGAAGGTATCAAGGAGATAAAAAAAGTTAAAACTAATGTAAACACAATCACAAGCAAATAATTGTCGAAAGAAATGGTAATAGGCAAAACATTAAAAAAATAAACTTTTGGATCTAGTTGAATAATTCGAAAATACTTTTGCAACAGAGAAAACAACAAAGAAATTATCAATCCTAAACTTAACCCAATAAAAGAAATTCCCAATCCAAGTCGAAGAAAAACAAGAGCAATCTCCCGCGTGGTCAGTCCGAGCGTTGCAAATATCCCTATACTTTTAGTTTTTTCAACTATGTTGACAAGCAAAAATGTAACAACATTAAAAATAGCAACTATAGTAATTAGACTTAAAACTATTGGAATAGGTTCTTTTTGAAGCTCTATCCAAGCAAAAATAGAAGAATTCAAATCGTAAAAAGTAAAGCAATAAAAAGGATATCCAATAATGCTTTCTATTTGTTGCGAAATAGAGTCGACATTGGAAATATCTTTCACATAAACATCTAATGAATTAACAAAGCTCGAAGTGTCTGCAAGTAACTTTTTAAAAACATTTTCACTGGCGTAGACAAATACATCGTCGTATTTTGCCATACCCGACTCATACATACCGTCAATTTTAACCTTTACCACATTTGCTTGAGGCAACTGAAATGTATCAAGGACATTAATCGACACAAGAATAATCGAATCGCCAATACTTAATCCAAGTCTTTCTGCAAGCATCTTACCAACTAAAATTCCTTCAAAATTAAAAGTATTAACTTTATTTGAACCGATTTCTATTTTTCTTAAATTTTCAATGCTTTTCGGATTAATACTTTGAAGCGAAACCCCCTCTACAAAAGACTTTGTACGTAGAAGGACTTCTTTTGAAACAGAAGGAAAAACTCCTTCAACACCTTTAACCTGGTCCAATATTTTTTGAACAATTAATTCGTGGTCTTTAATTGGTTGCCTATTGAAAGCGTAAACCTTAATATGGGAAGTAAATCTAACAGCATTCTCTTCTATAGCATCATGAAAACCATCCAAAACAGACAGGGAAACAACAAGAGCAATAACTCCCAATGTAATACTAACAACACCTGCCCACCAAACAAAGTTAACAAATCCCTTTCGGTTTGCTGGTAATGAAAAAACTTTAGAAATAAAATTTACTACCTCGAAATTCATCAAGTTAAATTAAATGTTAGCCCAATTTTAACAAACATTGCTACGCCGATTTTGATAGCTTGCTCATCAGGATTGAATTTGGATGAATGTAATCCAAAAACTTCTCCCGAAAAACCTTTTGGCTTGGCCCCAAGAAACCAAAATACTGAAGGAAGTTTCTGACTATAATACGCAAAATCCTCTGCCCACATTTTTGGTTTGAAATTTAGAATTTCACCTTCGGAAAGAATTTGGGAAGCAATTTTCTTAACGAAATCGACCAGCATTGGATCGTTAACCAAAGGTGGATACCCAAGCAATGGCGAAAATTCAACATTTACATCAAAAATATTGGAGATGGAATGAGAAAGTTCTTTTATCTTATTAATAATATCCCCCCTAATGTTTTCGTTGAAGGTGCGTAAAGTCCCCATAAGTTTGACTATTTGGGGATAAATATTAGTTGCGTTGCCACCATTAATTGAGGTTATTGCCAAAACCATTGGTTCAAGAGGATCTTTTACCCTATTAGGTAAATCATAAAGGGAATTGGAAAGAAAAATACTTGCTCGAATCGGATCGGAACCCAAGTGGGGTTGAGCTGCGTGAGAGCCTTTGCCTTGGACAGTCCAATAAAGTTCATCGGCGGAAGCCATAATTGTTCCTGATGATATTGCAATTGAACCTACTTCAATTTCTGGCTCAATATGCTCACCAAATACAGAAATGACCTTTGGATTTTGCAAGACACCCTTGTCGATAAATTCTTTTGCACCACCAGGTAGTTTTTCTTCTGCAGGTTGAAAAATCAATTTAATTGGTATTGGTAAATCATCTTCAAACTTTTTCAATATTTTAGCCGCCCCGAGCAAAATTGAAGTATGGAAATCGTGCCCGCAAGCATGCATGACCCCATCATTCCGAGATGCAAAAGCTAAGTTGGTTTCTTCCACTATAGGCAAAGCATCTATATCTGCACGAAAAGCAATACTTTCAGAATTATTTTTATTTCCCAAAATACCAATCACACCAGTTTCTGTAATTCTGAAATTTTCAATATCATTACTGCTGAGATAATTTTGAATAAATTCAGTGGTTTTATATTCTTTGAAAGAAAGCTCGGGGAAAGAATGCAAAATCCTTCGAATTTCGACAATTTCATCAAAGATCGAATTTATTTGTGAAAATAATTCATCTTTATTCATAAGATTTCTTTTTGCTATCTTGCTTAAATTAAAATTATCAAGTTAATATAATTTTAGAAAACTTTGAAAACTTTAGAAAGTAACAAAATACGGATTTTGCCAGAGTTTATTGCCAATCAAATAGCAGCTGGGGAAGTTGTCCAACGTCCTGAGTCTGTAGTTAAAGAATTAATAGAAAACTCCCTTGATGCAGGGGCAAGTACAATTGCTGTTGTCATACATAAGGGAGGAAAGCAGCTAATCCACGTAGTGGACAATGGCTGTGGAATGAGCAGGGACGATCTTTTGCTTTCAATAAAACGTCATGCCACAAGCAAAATTTATTCACCTGAAGATTTGGAAGCAATCCTAACTTATGGCTTTCGTGGGGAAGCCCTCGCTTCTATTGCATCTGTTTCGAACTTAGAAATAAGAACTAAGAAAGCTGAAGATGAATTTGGCTGGCGTTTAATTTCTGAACCCAATAAAGAACCCAGTATCGAACCAATATCTATGGACAATGGCACACAAGTTTTTGTTCGTAATCTTTTTTTCAATGTACCAGCAAGACGAAAATTCTTAAAATCCGACATCACCGAATTCAGGTATATTTCCGATACCTTACTTAAAATTGCTTTATGCAGAAATGATATTCGTCTTGTTTTCTACGACGAAGACTCACTAATCTTTGATGTATATCCTTCGGTTGCAAAAGATAGAATTCGGGACTTACTTGGGGAAACTGTGTATTCCTCCATAATTCCAGTTGACTACATTTACGCTGGAATAAGAATATGGGGTTTTATCGGGCAGCCTCATCTTGCAAGAACTACAAGAAGTGAACAATACTTGTTTTTAAACGGCAGAAGTATCCGTAGCCGAGCATTAACTTACGCAGTTTTGCTTGCATATGAACACTTGTTGGAAAAACAAAGTAATGTTTTCTTTCTTCTCCACCTTGAACTCGACCCACGAAAGTATGATGTCAATGTTCATCCGCAAAAGCATGAAGTTAGATTCGATGATGAGAAATTTGTATTTAATATAATTCACTCGGCTGTTTCTAAAGCATTGTCCGAAAACAACCTTGCACCATCGATTTCTATTCAATCAAAATTTGAGCCACTAGAAATCGTATCCACAAACGAAGGTTTAAAAAACAAAGAAGTTCAACTTGTGAATAAAGTAACTGGCGAAATTATTGAGAAAAATAATTTCTCACAAACGAGTAGGAATTTGGATTTTCTACATAATGTTAAACTAAAACCCAAATCATTTATTTCTGGAGAGTTACAATCGAATATTGACAAATTGATTAAACCATCCGCAGAACCTAGTAAAAAAGATGATATTCAAAAGTCTTGGAAATCAATTTACCAAGTGCATAACAAGTTTATATTAATAGAGAAAGAAGACAGAATAGCATTAATCGACCAGCATGCAGCCCACGAGCGAATACTTTTCGAGCGAGCAAAAAAAGCTATTTACGAAAATATTCCAAATATTCAGCAAATGCTATTCCCAATGAAATTGTATCTTAATCCATTTGAACTCGCGGTAATAAATGAAATTAAAACCGAACTTAACAAACTTGGCTTCCAGTTTGAACTTTCCTCGAATGCTGAACTTGAACTTTATGGTGTACCTTCTGATATTATTAATAATGAACCATTAAATATTTTTCGAGAAATAATTGCTTCATTTGTGGAAACTTTCGATGTTCAAAAGTCCAACAAAAGGGACTTTCTTATCGCTACGTATAGTTGCAAGGCAGCAGTCAAAACTGGACAGATCTTATCCATTGATGAAATGGAGTCCTTGGTCAACGACTTATACAAATGTGAAATTCCATATGCGTGTCCACACGGTAGGCCAACAATAATCGAAATTACTATTGATGAACTCGACAAGACTTTTTGCAGGAACCTATAAAATCATTGCTTTATGAAACAAAGATTGGGGAACGAGCTTTGCAAGGAGCCATTTTAAAATTAACAAGAATTGACGCAAATGGTTATCATTGCCCAAAACTCACTAGTTGTTAACAATAAAATCACAAACTTCTAAAACTAGTTATTAATTCAAAAAAAATATAACTAATTAGTTAAAATAAACTTATTTGAAAACTTAAATACCAATTTTATTGATTTTAAGAAAGCATATTTTGAGAACAAAATCAAATTTGAACAAAAAAATTACGTCATCCATTTTTTTATACTTGCTTTGTCGACAACAAAAAATGAAAAAAGAGTGGATACTTTTCTTGATTACAATAACAATATTTGGGGAAATTTTCTCAAAAAATAGATTGCCCGAAGTCATTAATAATTACCAACCCTCGATTTTTCCAGTTATTTCCCCGAACGGAACTGAACTATATTTCATCAGAAAATGGCATCCAGAAAATACTGGTGGAATTTATGATGATGATGATATTTGGGTATCAAAAAGAATTAATACAAACGATTGGGGTAAACCAATTAAATTGACAGAAAATATCAACACTGACAAAAGTAATTCTTTATTGTTTATTTATCCTAATGGAAAAAAAGCTTTAGTTTACGGAGATTACCTAGAAAAAGACTCAACTTCACCGCCCCAAAAACCAACCCAATGTTTTGCACTAACTAGAAAAACCGAAAAAGGATGGTCTAAACCAGAACCATTGTCAATAGAGGATTTCCATTCGAAAAGTAAAAACTATTCTGCTTCTATGTCTACCGATGGTAGAGTAATCATTATGAGCCTTGAACGGGATGATTCATTTGGTTCACTCGATTTGTATATCTCATTTTACAACCCAGAAACTGGCATTTACTCAAAGCCAAAAAATCTTGGGAACGTTATCAATACTAAGGGGGTGGATTTGGTGGCATTCCTTGCCTACGATAGTAAAACTCTATATTTTGCTAGCAATGGTAGACAAGGAAATGGTAAACTTGATTTGTATTTAAGCCGCAGATTGGACGATACTTGGTTAAATTGGTCGCAACCTCTTCCATTAGAACAAATTAATTCCGAATGGGATGAAAATTCACTTTCCCTAAGCATTGGCGGGGATACAGCATATTTTACTAGTGGTGACACTATTGAAAAACGTGAGGGTATATATTTTACAAATTTGCTGGAAAATTATCGTCCCTTACCATATCTAATTATTCAGGGAAACATACTTACTTTTGATGGGAAGAATTCAGTTTTGCTCAAAGATACTGTTATCTTTAAGGTTGATAACTTTGATACTGATTTCATATTTTTCGACACCATTACAGATGGAACTTATAGATTTATTGTCCCAAACTCAACCCAATATAATTTCTTTGTTTATTCAAGAAAATACGAAGATTTCTCATTCTCTACATCCTCGTCAAAAATCTCAGAAACATCAATTCAAAGCTACGATTTTGTCCTAAAACGCAAAGAACCTAATCAAAAGTTGGTTGGGGTGTTTTACTTCGATACAGATATAGATACTCTTAGTAAAAATGCAATTAAAGAATTAAAAAAACTTTGCAACGAATTGAGAAATAAAAAAAATATGAAAATATTAGTAGTTGGACACACTGACGAAATCGGAACAGACGAATACAATTTCCAACTCTCTTTGAGTCGCGCCAAAAACACCGCAAAATTAATTGCTTCATTTTTGAAAATAGATGAAAAATCTATTGAAATTCAAAACAAAGGAAAAACCGAACCAGTTTCAAATGAACTTTCAAAAAACCGTAGAGTAGAAATATTTATAATCCCAAATGAATAAAATTATTCCTTTCATATTGAACTTGCTTTTAATCTTTAATCTTAAACCTAATGAACCAAAAAATTATGTCGTTAGTCCAAAAATTAACTTAGAAAAAACATTAGAGAAAAAAATTATTCAAGTAGACTTTGATTCAAGCCAAAGATTTTCAAAAATAATCATAAAGAAAAAAGACATTGAAGCAAATTCTTGGTTTAAAATTGATATTTTACCCAAGGGTTCGTATAAGTATTATGATACATTGGATAACTCTGAAATCAAGGAATATGGGTTTATTTTGTCGAATGATTCTATCAGTTCTTATGGTTATTACTTAATAGGTGACAGAAAGAATAGCCCGCCATACCAAGGAAATGTTTTGCTTCTTATAGATTCAACGATTGCTCCATTGATCCAAGATGAACTTGCTCTTTTCATGTCAGATTTGCAAAACGATGGTTGGTATTCGGAATATAGAAAAGTTCCTCGTGCCGACTATTTCAATCCATTGGAAATTCGCAAGGTAAAAAGAATTGTAAATTCTTATAAAAATAAGTGGAAAAATGACTTTAAAGTACTCTTGTTAATCGGAAAAGTACCTGTACCATATACTGGGAATACCTCTTTAGACGGTCACAGTGACCATTATGGAGCTTTTCCATCTGATTTATTTTATGTTGTGGACGACTCCTTGCTTACTGACCATACAGAGTACAACATTTCAGCCGAAAGAGAGGTAAATTGGAATGTTCCCTTCGATGGAAAATACGACCAGACAACAATTCCAAAAGAAATATCAATTGCAGTTGGAAGGATTGATTTTTCCAATCTTACTTATTTTAAAGAAAGCGAATCCGAGCTTTTAAAAAACTACTTAAATAAAAACCATGCATTTCGCAAAGGACAAATACAAGCGAATTTTAATGGACTGATCGACGATGGCTTCGGAGTTTTAAGTAGTGAAATTTTTTCAGCGAATGCTTGGATGAATTTCAAAACGCTTTGCGATACCATTATCGAAGGGAAATTTTTAGAAAAAGTCACCCAAAAATACTTCCGCTTTGCATACGCTTGCAATTCTGGTTCATATACTTCTGTTTGGTCTTCGATAAATTCAGAAGAATGCGCCAAATATAACATTCTTTCAACATTTGTAATCCTTTTTGGGTCGTATTTTTGGGATTGGGATACAAAAGATAACCTTCTTCGTTCAATTCTAGCATCTTCCCCAAACACCTTAATATCAATTTGGAGTGGACGACCTTTCTGGCATTTACACCATTTTGCCTTTGGGTATCCCTTGGCTTGGTCGTTTGTTGTTTCTGCAAATAATTCTAATTTATACGAATCAACCGGTAAATATGGATATAGGGGAATGCACTTAGAGCTTCTTGGAGACCCAACGTTAAGAATGTATTATCCAAAACCGATAACAAATCTTGAGATTACCTCAAATGAAAATAAAATTATTAGGTTATTTTGGAATATTCCAGAAACTTCCGAAAACCTCGTTGGTTATCAAATTCTGCGAAAATCGAAACATGAAAATCATTTTAAGCTTATTAATATTTTACCAAGTGATATCACTACCTATAATGATACTTTAAATACCAGCGGTACTTTTCAATATCAAGTGAGAGCATTATTTTTTAAAGAAACAAACTTTGGGGAAGTAATTTTTCCAAGTCTTGGAGTTACCAAGCAAATTAATATTGATTAAAATGCTGGTTATTTCACTTAATTGGCAAATAGTTTTTAATTTGCATTTTTTTTGTAATTAGTTAAATATATAAAAAGGAATAACTCTATGACAAGGGAAAAGAAGATTAAATATTCTTTTGGATTTCTTTCCTTTTTTATAACACTTGTTGTTTATTTGCTTACAGTGCAACCTTCTGTTCCACTTTGGGACTGTGGAGAATTTTCTGCTGCAACAACCTGGCAGCAAGTTCCACACCCTCCAGGAGCACCGTTGTTTCTGATGATTGGTAAATTCATTCAAGATATAATACCTTTCGGAGACCTGGGATGGCGAGTCAACCTTGTCAGCGTTATTTCGACAGCTTTTTTTGTTTGGCTTTTATATTTGATTATTATAAAAGTAATACTAAATTTTCGCGGAAGAGAACTAAAAGAATTGACCGACGAACTTATGGTCTATGGTTCCGCTTTTGTAGGTGCAATGGCGTTTGCATTTTGCGATACTGTTTGGTTCAATGGTGTAGAAAGCGAGGTTTACTCGCTTAGCCAGCTTTTTACAACATTGGTCGTTTATCTTATGATGCTTTGGAACGAAAAAGCCGACGAACCTGGAAGTGAAAAATATTTACTCTTAATGTTCTATTTAATTGGACTTTCAATTGGTGTCCACCTCTTAGCAATTCTCACAATTTTTTCGATATTCCTTTTAGTTTACTTTCGAAAGTATCAATTCACGATTAATTCCTTTATTGTTATGTCGATTGCGGCAATTGTTAGTTTCTTTGTTGTTTACAAAGTCATTTTAACATGGATTCCTGGTTTACTTGCTGGGAATTGGCCTATTAAAAATGAAGCAAGAGAATACCCGATCGAAAATAACTTCATTATGACTTTAATAGGACTTTTATTTATTTTTGGTGGTATTGCTTATTACATCTGGGCTGCAAAAAGAAAAAAACCGCTGCTTCAGCTTGTCCTTGCATCTTACTTACTAATTCTTTTCGGCTTTACAACTTATTCCCATATCCTACTCCGCTCGAATTCAAACCCTCCTATGAACGAAAACGAACCAAAAAATATGAAGAAGCTAATTAGTTACCTTGGCCGAGAGCAATATGGGGAACAAGTGCTTTGGCCCAGAAGAACCGATTATAATGATGAACTGAAAATATATTTTTATAACGTCAAAGACGAAAAGGGAAATTATGTTTATGGTGAATGGAATCCTCCTGGAACAAAAGATGTTATGCGAAAAGATGGTTCAATGATTAGCGTCCCAGTTTGGGATAATGTAAATTTAGGTGGTGAATTAGCATACCTTTGGAAATATCAAATCGACCATATGTATTTACGCTATTTCTTCTGGAATTTTGTTGGTAGGGAAAGCGACATCCAAGATGCTCAGGAGGCTTGGTTTACCGACAACTCCAAGGTTACTAATTACAAAAACGGATATGCTGACAAATTTCCGATTAAATTCTTTGCTCTTCCTCTACTATTTGGAATTCTCGGACTTTACTATCATTTCAAACGTGACCCCAAGATGGGTTTGGTATTCCTTACAATGTTTCTTTTTATGGGTGTTCTTGCTGCAATAGCACAAAACCAACAAAATCCACAGCCAAGGGAACGAGATTATTTCTACGTTGGTTCGTTTATGGTTTGGTGCTTATGGATTGGGCTCGGAGCTTTTTATTTTATGGAGACAGTTAATAAAAAGAAAAAGTCGCGTGCTTTGACTGCATTGATTCTTATTGTTTCAATATTATTTGTTCCGTTCAATATGCTTTTAGGAGGTTGGGATACTCATACTAGAGCAAACAACTATTTCCCGTTTGATTATTCATACAATATTCTTCAAAGTCTGGAAAAAGATGCCATTGTATTTACAAATGGGGACAATGATACATTTCCTCTATGGTTTCTTCAAGATGTTGCCGGAGTAAGAAGAGATGTAAGAATTGTTAACCTTAGTTTAGGTCAAACCCTTTGGTATATTGACCAATTGAAAAATCGGGAACCCTGGGGAGCAAAGAAAATACCTTTAAGTTTCACAGATGAACAATTAAGAACTACAGAAGACGACCCTAAAGCTCTTACCTACGAATTTGGGGAGGCAAGAGAAATTCAAATCCCCGTTAAAAAAGAAATCATTGCTGAATATACGAACGACACGTCGTTAATCAACCGTGGTTACATGTCTTTTACTTTTGTTGGAAAACAATATAC
This sequence comes from uncultured Hyphomicrobiales bacterium, assembly GCA_964524325.1. GTDB lineage: Bacteria > Bacteroidota > Ignavibacteria > Kapaibacteriales > UBA2268 > Naka2016. Next base: position 89,905 of record CAZGCT010000006.1, on the reverse strand, counting down.
ACAAAGAAACAACAAACCTTATTACATTTTCTTCGTCAACAATAAATTAATCCTGGACATTCTTCAACAAACTCGATTTGAAAGGCCGGTTTATTTTTCCACAACTTGTGGGTCGGATGTTTTCTCAGGTTTAGGACAACACTTGCGTCTTGAAGGAATGGCTTGGAGGATCTGCCCAGTCCCACAAAGCGCAATGAAAACTGGAATGGCACATGAAGAAATCATGGACAAATGCTTATTGAATATTGACAATTCACCAAATTACCACAAAGAACCGCGCTACGGGTTCAAGCTGAGAAATCTTGATGGCAAGGGTAAATATGTCTATTACGATGAAGTTCATAGAAGAATGATTCAAAGTTACAGGCAAATTTACATGAATTACGCCGGCTATTTAATTGAATATAAGAAAGACAACAAAAAAGCTGCTCGTGTCTTAGACTCAATGAACAAATACATCTCACCCAAACTCTTTCCAACTTACTACGACGAAGAATATCAAATATCCTTAATTTACAATGAAGCTGGAGATAGTGCAAAAGCAAAATACTGGGCCAATCAAGCCATTCGGACTTGCAAGGAAATGATAGATAACCCAAACCTTCGACGAACTCGCTACGACGATATTCGTGAGGAAATTCGTGGAAGAACTGGGCCATACAAAATTGCTTCTGCTGCATACAAAATAATTGGTGATTTGCCCTCTGCTAGAAACACTTTATTAAAACTGTACGACTTAGTTTATACTGCTATACAAGGTGGTCAAATTTCAATTTGGAACTTAGATGAAAATTCAGTTCGGAATAATTTATATGATATCCTTGGAAATATAATGTATTTAGACGAAGAGCAAGTTAACCTTCTTCTTAAGGACAATAAAAAAGAAGAAGCACAAAATCTAGCCGACAGCCTCATTGAAAGTTATAAGAAAGTAAACGACCCACTGATGCAATCTTTTGCCAGCACTGTTGAAACCCGACTTAAATCTTTACTTGGTGTCAGTAGAGCACCGGATACTACTAAGCCAGAATAAATTAATTCAAATTATTTGGGGCAGCCTTTCCCATTAAATTATTTTAAGCTGCCCCAATTTTATACCTTCGTACTTCTATTTTATTTCAAAAGCAGTCACTTTCTTCCGAAAAGCTTTAGCAAAAGATGCACGCAACCTATCGAAACCCTGATAAACAACAGGGACTACAATTAAGGTCAAAAATAAAGAACTTAATAATCCCCCAATAATAACAACGGCAAGACCAGATTTAGCTTCTGAACCAGCAGATGTTGCCAAAGCAATAGGCATCATACCAAAAACCATTGCAAAAGTAGTCATTAGTATTGGTCTTAAGCGCATCTGTCCCGCCTCGAGCAATGCATTTCTAGTGGAATAACCTCGCTCGAACTTCATATAATTTGTTCTATCGACCAGAAGTATACCGTTTTTTGCAACTAAACCGACAAGAGTAATCATTCCAAGTATGGAATATAAACTAATTGTTTTCATAGTAAAGGCCAATCCAAAGAATGCACCAATTGCAGCAAGTGGAATTGAAAACATTATTACAAATGGATATAAATAAGAATTGTACAATGCAACCAAAATCAAAAACACGAAAATGTTTCCTATAATTAGTGCTATAAGCAAGCTAAGAAAAGAGTCCCTCATTGCTTTTTGTTCCCCAACAAACGAAAATTCAACACCAGGAGGCAATTTTGCTTCTTCCAACTTTTTTCGAATATCGCTAGCAACGTCGCCACTTGCTCTTCCAAAAACCATAGAATTTACGTAAATACATGGAGCACGATTGTCGCGTTCCAACTTCGTCGGACCAGTTGATTGACTTACTCTTGCAAATTGTTTGAGCAAAACTATTTTCCCCTCCCTATTGGTGAAAGGTAAATTTTCTACTTCTTCAACTTTAGATTTATCGAATTTGTCAAGCTGGATTCGAATTGGATAATCTGTTACACCTTCTGTATACTTTGAGTCATCGTTTCCAGTCAATGCTACTCTAATAGCAGTAGCGACTTCGAATATCGAAAGTCCAAAATGTGCAATTTTATCCCTATCTATTTCAACACGTAGTTCAGGTTTTCCTTCCTCGCTCGATAGTTTTACGTCCGAGGTTCCTTTTACAGCTCTTACAATACTATCAACTATTGCTGCACCCTTGTAAACGCTTGGGTAATCGGGTCCATTTACCATAATTTGAATAGGAGTTCTTGTTGTCGTTCCCAAAAGTGTTACTGGCTGAGCTTTAATATTAACACCTGGAATTTTATTGATTTTCTCTTTCATTATTTGAGCAAATTCATCAGTAGAAATTTCCCTCTTGTTTTTATCCACTAATTGGACAAGAATTTGAGAGGTGTTATTTTGAAATTGACCTACAATTCCTTCGCTTGAAAATCCGACGCTCGAAACAACTTTTAATACTTCCGGTTGTTTTCTCAAAAGATCTTCTACTTCCAATGTCAATTGATTTGTTTTTTCAATGGTGGACCCAGATGACGTTTCCAAACTGAATATTACCTCACCACGGTCTACATTAGGAATAAATTCTGTACCTACAAAGCCAAGACCTGGTAACATAAATGAAGTTACCAAAAGTAAAGCAGAACCCAAAAGTACTTTACCACCATTGTTCAAAGCCCAACCTAATACCTCCACGTAAAATCTTTCTAGCTTACGATAGATATTATCAACAAATGTACTGAAGGTTTTTATAAATCCCCGAGATTCCTTGTTTTCTACTTTAGCAAATCGTGAAGCAAGCCATGGTGTAACTGTAAAAGAAACAAACAAGCTCATTAAAGTTGAGAATACAACAACAAGTGCATATTCACGCAAAAAATTACCAATCATCCCGGTAATAAGTGCCAGGGGAAAGAAAACCACGACATCGACTAAAGTAATCGAAAGTGCAGCAAAGCCAATTTCGTTTCGACCCTTAATTGCAGCGGTTATTCTATCTTCTCCCATTTCTAAGTGTCTGGTTATGTTTTCGAGTACGACAATTGAGTCGTCTACAAGAATTCCAATAACTAAAGACATTGCAAGAAGGGATATTGTGTTGAGTGTGAAACCAAAGATATACATTAAGAAAAAGGTAGAAATAAGAGAAGTTGGGATCGCCACCAATACAATTAAAGAATTTCGGATACTATGTAAAAAGATAAACATAACAAAAGCCACAATTAAAACTGCGAGTCCTAAATCCTTTTTAACAGCATTTGCAGCTTGCAGTATAAAAATTGAATTGTCTTGCGCAATATCGAATTTCAAGCCAATATTTGAATAAACCTTTTCAAGGGTAGAAATCTCCTTCCTAACAAGTTCACTAACTTCAACTGTATTTGCATCTGTTTGCTTTTGAATAAGCAAGGCAAGTGAAGGAATGTTGTTGAACCTGTTTATGTTTGTAATTTCTTTTATTCCATCTTTAACATTAGCAATGTCTTTCAAACGAATTTCACCACCATTTCGAGTTCGAGCTACAATATGATTTTCAAGTTCTTCGAGGGTATTGAATTTCCCAGCAATTCGAACAACGTATTGGTTATCAGGTTCCTTTACGTTACCAGTAGGAAAATCAATATTAGAAGAGACAACTGATTGGGATATCATGTTCAAAGACAAACCGTATGCTTTCAACTTATCTAAATCAATGTCGACATTGATTTCTCGTTCTGCTCCCCCCAGTATCTGGACTATTCCAACTCCCTTTATTTTTGAAATTAAAGGCTGAATGTTGTCTTTAACAAATTGTGTTAATTCCTTGGGAGCAAGTTTGCTGTAAACATTCACCCTTAATACGGGAACTTCGTCGAAGGCAATTTTAGAAACAACTGGCTTCCGCGCTTCTTTTGGCAAGAGGTCTTGTATTTGGTTGATTCGTCTTTGAATATCTTGCAAGGACTTATCAACATCGGCAGACATCTCCAATTCTACGAAAATAAAAGATAAACCTTCGCGAGAAATAGAACGAATGTTCGAAAGAAGCTCGGTACCAGTTATTGCATCTTCGATCGGTTTTGTAACGTTGCTTTGCACCTCGTAAGGGGAAGCACCTGGATATATTGTTTGAATAGTTAGAACTGGGGCAGTTAGTTTGGGCATTAGTTCATAATTCAACTGAGCAAACCCATAAATACCTAAAATCCCCAAAACAGAAAAAATTACAACAACTAAGGTAGGTCTTTTGATTGCAAGTTCGGTAATTGTCATTTTCTACCTCACATTTGTTCAACTATTTGAACAGAAGTACCATCTTTCAAGTTGACAATTCCCTCAATCACTACTAGGTCTCCGGGGCTTAGGCCACTTAGCACCTCTAGCTTTCTACCGTATTCATTTCCAATGGAAATTGTTTTTAAATGCGCTGTATTGTTTTCCACAACATAAACCTTAGGTTCGGTTTTGCTTCCAACCAAAGCTTCTCGAGGTATAAGCAACTTTTCGCCTCGAATAGCAGAAGGTATTGTAACTTTAGCAAACATACCCCCTTTAAGTAGATTTTTTCGATTTTTAACAATAATTTCCACCGGATATGTTTTTGCTTCGTCCGCTTTGAAGCCAATGTTCTGAATTTTACCAAGAAATTTTTCGTTCGGAATCAAATCACTCTTTATTTCGACATTATCCCCTAACTTAATTTTAAGAATATCTGTTTCTGGTACTTGTATTCGAATTTTAACAGTACCAATGTCTATCAAACTTAGCAAAGTGTTGCCAGGAGAAACAACTTGACCAACCTCCACCATGCGAGAAGAAACAAAACCCGAAAAAGGTGCTGTAATATTACACTCTTCCAATTGCTTTTTTGCAATAATCAACTGAGACTCTGCTGTGACAAATTGAAATTGCAATTGTTCCATTTGCGATTCGCTAATTGAATTTTCCTTATATAATTTTTGGTAACGTTCCAAATCCTTTTTAATCTTATCGAAGTTTGCTTTTGCGGTTTGGTAATTAGCTAGTTTTATCCTATCATCTAATTTCACCAAAACAGCCCCTTTTGAAACAAAGTCACCAAGATTCGCCCCGACACTTACAACCCTTCCATTGGTTTCAGAGGAAATGTTGACCTCGGCGTTTGGTACAACAGTTCCAATGTACTCAAGATTAAGATTAATATCTTCAATTTGTACTTTAGAAACATAAACTGGAAAGGTTGTTAGAATCACATTCCTTTTTGCTTTTGCAAGGTTTTTGGTTCTGTTATTTACTAATAAAGCAACTGAAAGAATTATAATTAAGAAAATCGCGGTAATTAATATTATTTTCCTTTTCCCTGTCATTTTTCATTCCAATTTATTCAACATAATTAATTGATTTTTCCAATTTAGCTTTAGATATTTCAAGCTCTAAAAGCGAATTGTGATATGTTATTTTAGAATTTAATAAAGCCACTTCAGCATCTAGAAGCTCCGAACTTGAGACCACTCCCATCTTAAACTTCTCATTTGTAACACGGTAGTTCTCTTCAGCTTGCTCAACATTAATTTTGGCTACGTTTAGCTTTTCTTTTGATTTAATGTAAGTAAAATAATTCTGAGATACTTCCAAAGTGATAGCATCTTTTATTTGTTGATAGCCAATATCTGCTTGATAATAATTTTCCTGGGCTTGTTGAGTTTGATGTTTTGTATTCATCCAATTCCAAATGTCGTAGGACAAAGTTAATCCAATATCCCAAGTTCCATAGAACTTATCTTGCATCGGCATCAATCTCTGATTTGGCCTGTTATAATAATAATTTGCCCCAAAGAAGATTTGAGGATACCATCCGCTTTTTGCGACCTGAACAGATCTTCGACTGGCTTCCTTACGGAATTCCATCGCAGCAAGTTCTGGTCTTCTTTGATAGGCAAGATTCAAAAGCTGGTTCAAATCGACATATTCTTTTATTTCGAAATTAACCTCGGATGTTAGTTTCAAATTAGTAGTAGTAGGCAAACCAAGAAGTATGCAAAGATTGATTTTGCTAATTTTAAGTGAATTTTCGAGGTCAATTTTTGCCAGTTCTAAATTTGAAAGTTGCACTTTTACTTTTAAAACATCATTCTCGGTGACAATTCCGACGTTGTAAAAATTTTGAATGTCTGTTAAATGGCCATTAACCTGCCGAATGTTTTCCTGAATACTTTGCAAAGTAGCTTCCAAAGTTTTAATTGACCAGTAAGCAGTTCTAACATCATAAATTAACTTCGTCTTCTCGGATTCATAATCTTTTTCAGCTGCTTTTGTGCTCATCTCCATCATAGCAACAGAATTTTCTAAACGAAAACCTGTAAAGATAGGATACTGAACACCAAACCTTATTTGATAATTATCAAGAATTGTAGGAGAAATTTCAAAGTCGCGACCTTGAAAATTAATTTTAAAAGGTTCTACTTGGCTCAATCTAGTATACCCAGAAGCAAATTTGAAAGTAGGGTACATTTGAGCATTTGCCTCTTTCGCTTTGGCTTCGGAAGAAACAACTTTCGATTGGGCAATCTTCAGATTTTTTGAATTTTTCAATGCCAGATCGATTGCCTCATCGATGCTCAATGAAAAATCATTTTGTGGAAAAACCAAAACTGGGAATATTAACAAAAGAAAAAATAGACTTAGCTTTCTCATTTTTCCTCCTCTTTATATTGAAATTTTTTTGCAACCCCATGCAAACCATTTTGGAGCAGCGTTGCAATTGTTTGGGAATAAAGATCATAATACTCATCGTTTAATTCCACATTCCAAACTTTTTGGATAAATGGAGCAAAAAGAAAATGTGAAAAAATAAGCGAAATAGCAGCTGGTGTAATTATTGAATTCAATTTCTCATCATCGACAAATAACTTAAAAATTTGAAGACCCTGCTTGATATAGTCGATGTGTAAGCGAGCCATCTCTGCTTTGAATTCTGCAAATTCTGGCACATTGAAAGGCATCTCAGTTATTGCTACTTTGCAAAAGATTGTCTTTGACTTCATTAAATTAACAAGTTCATTCACGACCAACTTCAAGGTTTCTTCCGAAGTAAGATTTTGGGATAATACTCTTTCGTAAATTTCCTTTACCTCGTTAAAGTAACGCCAAATAATTTCCTTCAATATTCCAATTTTACCAGAGAAATAATATGAAATCATTGCAACATTGACATTGGCCATTTCCGCGATCTCGCGAACTCCCACAGCTGCATACCCCTTCTTAGCAAAAAGTGTTGCACCAGCTTCGAGTATTCTTTCCCTTGGTTCTTTTTCAGTAAATTCCGTTTTATTCATTTGCACCCCCTTCTTTAAACAATCGTTTGTTTAAAAAAATAAACAAACGTTTGTTTTATAAATTTATTTAACAAAAAGGTAAAATTTTTTAAGGCGAAGAATTTGCGATTGGATTTCGGTTAGCTTAATGTATATTTCCTATGAGCAATGGAAATTAATTTATCATACACCAGATTTGTTTTCTTTACGTTTAACAAACCAACAAAATTAAGGGTCAGTTTCGCAAAACAAATAATTTATTTTTTTTTTAAATAAAGTTTCTTAATTTTGTAGTTCTAATATGTTTAATAACAAATAGTTGAGTAATTATGGCAAACAATATGACAAAAGCTGACATTGTTGACGAAATAGCTAAAGCAACAGGATTGACCAAAATCGAAACCAAAGCCGTTGTCGACGGTGTGCTTTCAACAATAATCACTGCTGTATCTATGGGAAAACGAATTGAATTGCGTGGTTTTGGGGTATTTAAATCCAAAGAAAGAAAGCCAAGAATCGCACGAAATCCCAAAACTGGTGAAGTTGTTCCTTTGGACAAAAGAGTTGTTCCAATCTTTAAACCTTCACCAGAGTTCCTAAAAAAAGTTAATGATAGCACAAATCACCAAGATAATCAATAAACGGGAGAGCGCGAAATGCCTTGTGGACGAAAGAGAAAACGTCATAAAATGAATACTCATAAAAGAAAGAAAAGACTTCGAAAAAACAGACATAAAAAGAAAAATCGCTAGAATTATTCATTAAACTTATTATCATCAAATGCTTAAAAGTTTCTTATTTGTTTTATTACTATTATTTTCTGATTTTACCCAAGCTCAGAACAGTGGAATTAAATCCACTGTTCTGTTAAAGGGAAGGGTTGTAAACCAAAAAAATTTTTCCCCCATCGAAACAAAATTCAATTTAATTTCCGAGGACGGAAAGATAATTCAGGTAAAGTCCTCATCTGATGGTGTTTTTACCATTCCCATTAGCAATTCTGGGAATTATTCAATACAATCCGATAACTGGTTGTGCATCGACCCACCAATCATTAATATACATGTCAGTGAAAAATATTCAGAGAAAGAAATAACACTTTATTTTCTCCAGTTTGAACCTGGAATGACCCTTAAAAAGACTTTAGGGTTCGATCTTGAAACAAAGCACCTTACTAAGTTGGGAAAAGAAGCACTTAATTTTACTAACGAATTGAACAAATCAGTACCTAAGCTTTTTTTCTCTATTCATTTACACATTAACGAAAATTATTTTCAACCGATTACTAAAACTATAAAAGAGGGTAAAAAGAGCAAAAAAATTACAATCTCGGCACGACAGCAAGCCGAAGAACTTGCAAACGAAATAACTCCTGAAGTGATAAAGTACCTAAAAAGCATCGGATTTCCTGAAAGAAAATACAAAATCTTAGTGGAGTATCACAAAGAGCCAACCGTGGAAAACAAAAGCAAAAAGAGCAAACAAAAAAGTAGCCTGCCCAAAACCCATGCTACTCCAAATTTAGAAATTAAAATTGATTCGATATTAAAAACAGATTTAGAAAACAATAAGTAATTACTTTTTCTTAAAGTACTTTTTGGGGTACTCAAATAATCTTAGTTTACCTTTTGAGTTTAGAATATCTTGCCATGAATCGAAATCGAAGTCAATACAGATGATTCCCGAAGTAGGTATATTTTCTATAAAAACATCGAGTAATTGGTTTGCTAGTGAAGTTAAATCAGGATTATGTCCAAAAAGAAAAATAGTCTGATGTGAATTGTCAACTTTAGAAAGCAAATTTCGAATTGCAACAGACCCATTTGAATAAATTTCTTCTCGTACAACAACTTTAGATTTATCGATTTTAAATTGTTCAACGAAGTATTTCACTGTTTGGAGTGCCCTTTCTGCTGGACTTGTAAGAATTAAATCTGGAGTAACACCATGCTCTTTGATTAATTTAGCCATGAACGGAGCATCTCGTTTACCTCTTTTATTCAAAGGTCGCTCAATATCGGTAATATTTGGGTCTGACCAATCTGACTTTGCATGACGAACAATAACAAGCGTTTTCATAATTATTTACTTAAATTGTTTTTTAATTTAAAAAATTCTCTTTCTAAACGCATTTGCTCACTTACATTGTTTGCCTTATCGAATTGCTTCAATTTATTATATGCCGTTATTAAACAGTTTTCGAACCTTGTTCTAATCTGTTCCCGCAATTCAAGATTTTCTATTTGAAGCCAAGATTTCTGACTATAAAATGTTCCAAGTCGTGCAATTACTCTTTTAGGAAACTCTGAAGTGTCTCTTTCTGCAAAAGTCAAATTTCTATCCAACAAATGATAAACATTGACCTTCACAGAGTCAATTTCGTTGTGATTTATATTAAATTGCTCGACCTTACGGATTAAGTGGCTAACAGTTTCATCATCAGTAAAGTTATATACTTTAAATTTAATCGGTATTGGAGGCCTAATTTTAATAGAAATATCCTCCGAACTTCTTGGAAAGCCAAACATATTCAATTTCGATATAGTATTTTTTAGAACATTATAATTAATATTTGTGTTTAGCAATGCCAAACCCCCACGCAACAATAATTCCCCTGCTAGTCCAGAGTTGACCCTATGGTAATTCCTAAGTATCATTTGCCGAATGAATTGAGCCTGATTGTATGTCCTTTGAAAATCATCCCCCCCCAACCCCTTGCGCGAACGAAGAACTTGTAGGGTAGACTTAGGATCCCGATAGCCAAAAAATTCTAAGAAGCCAATAACCTGCGAGAAACTAACTTCGATATAATAATGAATTTGATCCAACTGCGCAATATGTGCTAATTCTACTAAATATGCATCCCTGCCACGCGAAGCACGAACCACGGTCAATTTGTTTTGTCCAGTACTGTCGTGGTAACCTGCATCTGCTGGCGTATCACGTGGCACAGAAATTATTTCTATCTTACCACTATCAAGTAGTACAGACACAATGTGATTTGCATCAGCATGATTACTATTAGAACCTATACGCGAGTCCAAGCCAATAATGGCAATGTTTATTCTTCTTCCAGTATATCTTGGTTGCAAAGAATTACCAGCATTTTGATCAAACTCCATAAAATCTTTATAAGTACTGTATGTAACAAAATCATCCACAGAATCCTTAAATACTGCCTTTTCAAAGCTCAAGTCACTTTTCAAATTGCCTTCATTTTTAGATACTGGTTCGGAACCAGTAAAAGAAAAATCATTGAATAAAGAAAAATAAACCACTGAAGAAACTCCAGCAAGTAAAATTATTACATTTCCCCAAAGGAAATAATTTATTAAACTCGACTTTAAGGTTTTTCTCCTTCTTTTTTTCATAGTGAATAAAAAACAAAATGCAAATTAGCATTAATAAAAAACAAATAAAAACTTTAAAAATTTTTTACCCAATGTCACTTAGTAAATTAAACACTAAATTACCGATTGGCAAGCAGCAAGTTAACCCTGGAGATTCAATACCAACAAGATTTACAAAGCCTGGATATCCATTTTCACTTTCTTCATTAATAATAAAATCGGGGTATTTGTCGAAAGTTTTCAATTTTGGGCGAATTCCCGCTTGGTCGGGCATTAAATCGTCCAATTCAATACCTGTTATGTATTTAGAAACAGTAGAAAGGAATTTTTCCTTTAAGGTTTCTGGAACAGTATAATCTTGAATCCTATTATCAAGATAAACTAAATCTGGACCTAATTTTAATCCACCATCAAGTTCAATAGTCAAATGAATTCCAAGAAATGATGAATTCTTGGGTGGAACTGGATAAATTAACCTTGAAACCAAACCCCTCTTGCTTGGTTTAATTCTAAAATAATGACCTTTTGCCCAAACTAAGCGATAGTTCAATTTATCTACATCTAAGCCAACGAAAGAAGAAACCGTATCGCTTTCTAAACCTGCAGAATTAACCACGAACTTGGTCTCGACGCTAAAATTTTCTCCATTTTCTGAAACAACCCTTAGTTTGTATTTATCTCCTACTTTATCTATTCCTACAACTGTATGACGAAATGCAAAACAGCACCCATTCGCGCTGGCTAAACAATAAAGTGAATCCATCAATTTGTGACTATCTAAAATCCCAGTTGATCTAACCCATAATCCAGCCAAAGCCAAAACATTTTTTTCTAATTTCTCTATATCTTTTTTATCTAAAAGTTCAACTTGTTCCACCCCATTGTCATACGCATTTTTAAAGAGTTTTTCCAAGTAATAAATTTCTTCGCTTTCTGAAGCAACAATAATTTTTCCAGTCTTTTTATAGGGAATTCTATTTTTTTCGCACCATTCATATAATGATTTGTTTCCTTCGACACACAATTTAGCTTTCAAAGAGTTGGGAGGGTAATATATTCCAGAGTGAATTACTTCACTATTTCGCGAAGAAGCCTCCCAACCATAGGAAGTATGTCGCTCTATGAGTAAAACATTAAATTTTTTTGAAGAAAAATAAGCAATAGATAAGCCAACAACACCACCGCCGATGACAACTACATCAAAGTCCATTCAAAATCTAAACTTAAGACCAAGAATAAAGGAAATTCTATGATAAAACCAATCACCATCATCAATTAAACTCGATAAAGGATGTTTATAAAGAATTTCGGAAAAGGCAGCAAATCTTCGGTGGAAATAATAATTGTATCCCAAACCAAAAAGAAGATTGGTCCTAATTGGGGAAAGTGAGCTAATCTTTGTAAATGAAGTTTCAACCAATTCATTACCTCCGTTGGAATAAGAGTAATTTGGTGGGTTAATAATAAAACGAGAAAATTTGACTGATTTCGACAATGCAAAATCGAATTCAATTCCAGTGGAGAAAAAAAGACCATAATACCAATGATATTCACCGACTAAAGCAATGCCTAAGAAAAGACCATCGAGCGATATTTTCCTACCTTCATTAAATGAGGCAAAGGTTCCATCCAAAAGTCTAATTTTCGATGTAAAAGTATCAGGAGCAACAATGTTCCCAGCATAATTTTCAAGGGTAGCTCTTGCTGAAAAACAAAAGTGTTCAGAGAAAAATTTTGAAAAATAAAGACCTCCAAAACCAGCAATACCAATAGAGTTTTGATATGTTCCAAATGAAATAACATTTCCAGTTGACACAAAATTTGGGGAGTTAAAACCCATCAAAAATGAACCAAAAATACCAATTTGATAACCAGGAATCGCTTTGCAACCTGATTTTAAGCCTTGTAAAATTTGATAGTAACTTGTTCCTCTGGCAGGATCGAATGTAAAACAAAGTGTCCATTCAGAAACATTAAGAGCCAAATCAGTAACAACAAAAGACAATCTAGCGGAATAACCATAATTCTTTGGTTTGCAATTTATCATTATTTGGGGTGTACCCATTTCAATTTTAGGCAGGTTTAAATCAAAGCCTATGTTTTCAACGATTGTTACACCTTGCAAACCAGTGTCATCCTCCCTATCATCACGCAAAACCAACTCGAAACCATCAATAGATGGTTTCCCATCGGCAACTGGTGGTAAGCTATCCTTTGCAGGTTCATACTCTATGAACGATTGACCAGCCATAGTACCATAGGCATCGTAGGCATCTTTCCCATACCCAAAACCGTACGAATACATTCCAAAAGGTAAATCTGCCTCAATAGAATGCGAGCCATATTCAACTTGAATGTACCCAATTGAATACCGGCTTATACCTATTTGCTCAAAGAGTGAAGAATCAACTGGGGCACCATCCAATCGAAGTCTTGGAATTGCAATTGTAGGAATAACGACATTAATGAAATGACGCCATTCCCCGTGAACTGGGGTAGCAAATCGATAACTTTTCAAAAATTGTTGTGTGGGACTTACAAGTAACATCATTGGGTCGCCAATAGAATCGCCAATGTTATATCCATGGGAATATTGTGCAACTAAAATTGGCTTATTGGAGGTAATTTGCAAGGGTTTGTTAATTAGGCTATCAAAGAATTCCCCACCATTCAAAGTTCTAACAAGTTTGCCATCGACAAAAACTCTGGTTTCAGGTTCATTTGCAAGTACACGAAAAGTGTAATTCTTCCTAGGCTTAAGTATCCCAAGGTAATAATGTTTTCCCCAAGAAGAAACGGGTGGCATCTGCTCGACCAAATGATTACATGCAGACTTATTAGGTGGAACGTATGCACATTGATGCCCGGAAAAGACGGCAATTTTCTTGTTAGCTCTTATAATAGAGCCAGTTAAATCACAATTTGGTGATTGAACAAACTTCGCAGCTACTTGGTAAACATCACCTTTGTTCATTTTGATAGAAAATGGAACATTTGCTGGATTGAAATCGGTATCAAAAGAAGGGATTATTGTGACCTCGGTACCATCTTCAGTTGCAACAATTGCAAAAATTGGAAGCATTTCAATTGAAACAGTGTAGCACATTACACGATATTCATTTCCAAGAACATCAACTGGAAATGCTAAAAATGAATCAGTGGTCTGAAACCTTCGGTTTAACCCATATACAAATATTGGTTTTTCCGAAGTAATGTGCACACTAAGTTTTTCCAAAATTTGAAAACTTTTCACTTGAGCTGCTGCTGGAATTCGCAGATTCTGTATTGTTTTTCCACGAACAAAAACTTGTTGTCTATAATTAATTGCGGGAATCTCCACTGTAACCCTTGTATCCTCATCCCCAGTTAAAAAAAGCTCAAGAATCAATTCACCTGCAGGACGTTTAGGATCATCTTCTTGAAAATTTTTCATAAAACAAATCCAAAAATCAGTTCCAACCGGATTTTTAATAATTTGATATTTGGACAATTTTCCTGTATCGGATGGTAATAATTGGTTTTGCTGTAAAATATTTTGGGCTTGGGAATAATTAACAATAATAAAAACAAAGTTAAAAATCAATAATACTAAAAGAGAAATTTGAATTTTCATTATTTACTTAACAATTAAAAATTTAGAAAAAAACAAACCTACTGAAAAGGCATTTAGTTCCAGAAAATAACTTCCCGAGGACAGATCTTGAGGTAAAGAAACTATTAACAGATAATCCCCCGCCTCTAACTTATCTTTGGTTGAAAACTCCCCTTTTGCTCCTAATATTCTAAAAATATTGCTTTTGTCGTTAGAATTTAAAACCTTTTCACCATTTGAATTGTATATTACAAATTCCAAATAAGAAGGGGAAACAATTCCAAACCTAAAATATATTTGTTCCGTAGTTGGTAAAGGAAAAGCCTCGGAAAGATAATTTTTTTTGACTGGGAAGACAGTTGGACCACGAACAACAACAATACCACCATTAAACACAAAATTGGTTTGATTATCATCGATTTCGATTTGGACTAATTTTATAGTATCCAAAGTATCTTTGTATACAAGTCCCTCGACAATGAATTGGCAAAGAAGACTGTCTTTTGCTGAATTGACATTAATATTGGAGCTTGTGATACTTATCGTTGCATCGGTCAACTGGTTAAGTTGAATATTAAAATTTGGAGATGGATCGGAAATGATAAATTTTTCACCGGATACAACTTTTTTGATATCCAAAACATATGCATTAAACTGAAAAACCAAATTCAATTTATTAATGGATGCATTTTGAAATTGAGCGAAAATAGAAATAGTATCATTTCGCCCACGCTCTATTGCAACATTAGGAATACTTACACTGATTTGGGAATAAGCAAAATTCCACAAAAAAGAAAAAACCGAAACTAACCAAAAGACCTTATTTACAAACATAAACTAATTTGATAAAATACAAAAATATTGAAATTTAGCAAATTGAAAGAAATATTAACATGTTAAGCTTTAAAAGTTAACCAAATAAATTTTAATTAATACTTTTCGTCTTTATTATGTTTTTTTATTGAAGATGTATGAAAGAAAAACTTGAGACTATTATTGAACGGTACAAAGCGTTAGAACACGATTTAAATAATCCTGAAACCATAAAGGATGTTAAGAAAATCAAAGAATTGTCGAGAGAGCTTAAATATCTTACGCCTCTGGTTAAAAAGTCGCAAGAATATATTAAAGTCCTTGATGAAATTGAATCAAACTACGAGTTGGCTCGAAGCAATATTGAACCAGAATTACGCGATATGGCTTACGAAGAAATTGAAATTCTACAAAAACTTAAAGAAAAATTAGAAGAAGAACTTAAGATATTGCTAATTCCCAAAGATATGAACGATATGAAAAACTGTATTGTCGAGATTAGAGCCGGAACTGGTGGAGACGAGGCAGGATTATTTGTAGGTGATTTGTTCCGCATGTACCAGAAGTTCGCTGAAAAGCAAAATTTCAAAATAGAGGTAATTGATTTCAACGAAGGAGAACGAGGAGGTTTCAAAGAAATAATCTTTTCAATGAACGGTGATGACGTATACGGAGTAATGAAATACGAAAGTGGAGTCCATAGAGTGCAAAGAGTTCCAGAAACAGAGGCAAACGGAAGGATTCATACTTCCGCTGCTACAGTAGCGGTTTTACCAGAAGCAGATGAAATAGATATCGAAATAAACGAGGAAGACTTGCGAATTGATATATTCCGTTCTGGTGGGAAAGGTGGACAAAACGTAAACAAAGTAGAAACAGCAGTACGTTTAACACATATTCCAACGGGAATAGTTGTCTCCTGCCAAGACGAGCGCTCTCAATTAAAGAATAGAGAAAAAGCAATGAAAGTACTGCGAGCAAGATTATTTGAACTTGAACTTAGAAAACAGCAAGAAGAAATTTCCTCGGCTCGTAGACAAATGGTCAAAACTGGCGATAGGTCTGAAAAAATTAGAACTTACAATTGGCCACAGAATCGTGTTACTGACCACAGATTGGAAGGAGAACAAAAAAATTATCCTTTAAGTGAAGTAATGGAAGGCAATTTAATACCCATTATCGAAAGTTTAAGAATTCTTGAACAAACTCAATTGCTAAATCAAGGTTTGCTTTTAACAGAAAAAAATTAACATTGCTAGAAAATCAAATTTTTGCTTAGAAAATTCAAGGTTGGTTCTTGATTAGAAAAATTTCTTTTTCAATCTTGCTTGCTGAACCGAAAACACCTATCGCACCATTTACACTACTTAACAAAGGATTAATTTGACTACCACGAAATTGTTGCAAAATCCAACGAAGGAAATTAAAGTCGGGGGAGTAAATTATTATTTTATGCTTTCCAAACCATTTAAACAACAACCAATACAAAGGATATTCAGTATTTGGGACAGCATCCCAGTTTGTTAAATCGTAATAGTAACGCCTTTGACTTCTATTATCATCCCAAGGATTGTAAATTCTTCGATTTTTCTCATTGGTGGGTGGATTCAGGTAAAAACCATACTCGAGTGTATCCAAACATTTTGATGAAACAATATAGTAAAGTACTCCTTTAACAGATTTCCATTTTAATGGAATAATTGGTTTATCAGAAAAATTAATAGTGTCTTTGGGGAAATAAATAGTATCAGGGGGAGGCAAATTCCATTCAAACTTATCTGGGGTTGTTGTTGACCCTGTGATTATTACCCCATCTGAAGTAATAATCTCCAAAGAATAGGTTGTATTTGGTTCAACCTTAAAGCTTGTATCTGGATAGTAGTAACCCCAATTATCCACCAACCCAGTATCACGAAATGCAAGTTTTAGTTCGTTGTCTTTAAATTTTATTTTTACGTCTGCATTTCTTATGAAGGCTTTTGAATAATTAAATGTATCATTAAGCGGTTGAGTCCTCATCAATTTAATTTTCTCGAAGTGATGATCCACAATTAAATACGCTTCTACATAATATTTAGGAATGTAATCAGTTGGGGGAGCATCTTCGCAACCAAAGAACATTCCAAGAAATAAAACAAAAGCTAATCTCAATTTATTTTTTCCCAAATTTTTAAAACTTGATTTCATATGATATAGTCGGAATTATTGGTAATAACCTAACGTCTTCAACTACGGGAACATCTTGGTGAAGATTGTAATATCTAAACCAAATGTCTCGGCGATTGTAAACATTGTAAACGTCTAGTATCAGCTTCGAGGGTAAACCAAAAGTATGGAAATTGTACGTAGCGGAAATATTCAATTGGTGCGATGGCGGAAGGCGCAGGCCATATCTTTGCGAAGTAATTACTTTACCCAATCCTTCGGTTTGCTCTGGTAAGCGAGAAATTAACATCGAAGTTGCTCCAGTATAAGACTGTCCCGATTGAAAAGTGAAAGTTGCAGAAAACTCCCATTTTTTACTTAATAAATATTGTACGACAATTTTAAAATCGTGTCGACGATCGTATTTGGGCCTAAATTCCTTCCCATAATTCAATGAATCGAACCGTGCATAAATAAATCCTAAAGCATACCCAAACCAACCAACAATTCTTCCAAACTTTCTTTGGAAAAAAATTTCAGCACCATATGAGCGACCACTGCCGACATAAAATACATCCCGGGAATTGCGAGCGGTCAAAACATTTAAATTCAATTCTGTTATATTATTCAAAGATTTGTAGTAAACATCAAAATTTAAGTCCACATCTTCGAAAAATTGAGTTTCTAAAGAGAAAATGAAATGCTGTGAGTTAATAGCCGGTACAGTTGTATCTGTTGGAAGCCAAGTATCGAAAAACGAAAAATCTGGTTGGGTGGCAAGACGAATGTTTTGGTGGAACAAACCCCAAGCAAACTTAGCTGTAATCTTATCAGTTATGGTATATTTTATTGCGAACCTTGGGTCGAGGGAAAAAGATTTACTTAAGGTCCAATAATTAATTCTCCCTCCAATTTGCAAGGAAAGCAAATCGGTCAAATTATAATTGCTTTGGAAAAATGCACTATGGTTCCAATCGTCCACGGATAAATCTAAAATGCCTGCAGGGGTAACTCCAGAATTTTTCGAAGTATCAGTTTCTGTTCCTGCAAAGTTTTGTATGTATTTAAAACGGTATTTAGAAATTTCATAGCCAATTTTCAAAGTTAATGCTTCGGTTAAAAACCAATCAACATTAGTTTTGAAATTTAGATCGCGAATTGAATTTTCTATTTTATAAGTATAATCTCCTGTCTTACCTGTAAAGCCATTTTGATAATAATTAAGACTAACCGAAGTGGAAGTAAAAATATTATCGAACAAAATATGAACCCATCTGAAATAGGTGGCTTGATTTTTGATAGAAACATCAAAATCAATTCCAAAACCTGAATAGCCAAATAAATCTTGACTCAAAAATCCACCCAAATAAATTTTATTGTTTTTATCCAATTCTTGGGTAAGCTTGGCATTAACATCGTAGAACCAAAAGTCTGGTAACGGCAAAGAAGGATCTGAAGGAATGAAATTCTTTATGATATCTATGTAAGTTCTTCGACCAGCAATGAACCACGAACCATTTAACAACGGGCCTTCCAACATAGCTTTCGAAGAGATAAGCCCAATACCAGCACCGCCAGAAACTTTTTGTCGATTGCCTTCTTTTTGGGTAATATTTAGAACCGAGGATATCCTTCCCCCGAATTCCGCAGGAAAACCACCTTTTATCAATTCAACATCTTTAATTGCCTCGGAATTAAAAGTCGAAATAAAACCGAACAAATGAGAAGGGTTATATACAGTCATATTATCCAACAAAACAAGATTTTGATCTGGAGAACCGCCACGGACAAATAAACCAGAAGATATTTGAGAAGAAGTCAAAATTCCAGGAAGATACTGCAAAGATCTAAATAAGTCCGATTCACCTCCAATTCGAATTTTCGAAATTTGTTGTATTGGAATATTTATTTTACTAATAGTAATTTCTCTCTTTTCAATATCTCGTTCAGCCTCGACGCTAATTTCTTGGGTAGTAACATCCAAAGGTACCAAATAATAATTTTTTCGGACAATCTCTTTTGCTTTCAAAATTAGTGTATCAATGTATTTTTCATACCCCACAAAAGAGACAATAATTTTATACTTTCCAGGAGGTATATTGTTTAATACAAAAAAACCATTTTTATTCGTCAAAGCACCAATCTTAGTCCCTTCCAAAAATACTGTTGCACCTACCAAATTTTCTTTCGTACTAGAGTCGTAGACAAATCCACTAATTGTGGCATTACCGAGAATCAAATTATAATCTATTGCCACTACTTCAGAATAAAAGTAAAACCAAATAATTAAAAAAATAAAAAGACAATTGCGCATTTTTTTGTGAAATTCAATAATAGAATTTGAATAAACGAAAAAAACAGTTAAAAAGTTTCAAACAACAGAGATTAAGTAGATTAGGCAATTATTACCAGGGCAAAAGTTTGATGATAGGATTTTCATCTATTTTCACAATATAATTACCTGAGGTAGAGACAAAAATCATAGTGCAATCATCTAGTACTGCTGGGATACTGAGAACCGATGGATACTTCGATAAGTCTATAGTTTTCCAAAGAGTTAAATCCTTTCCAAAAAAGATCATAACTGTGTTTCCCTTTGTATAACCAATTGCACCAATAATTTGCTGACTGATGAACAAGGGGGTTGAAAAGGTTGATGTTATGAACTGTTTGGAGACTATATTCCCTTTTTCATTTAATTTATAAATTGTTGATATTGTTTCCCCAAGCCCTAAATTGTACAAAATCAAAAACAATTCACCTTCTCCTGAAATGGAAAGAAAACGAGGTATAATTCCAAATTCTTTGCTCCACAAAACATTTGCCAGCGTATCCAAGCAATAAACGAAACCCACAATATCTTTTTCTTGCTCTTTATACCCTAATAGAAAAATCTTACTTTTCCAAAGAATTGGAGTTCGAACCAATCGTACCTTTTCAAAAAACTTCTTCCAGAAAATTTTACCTGAGGTATCTATACAAATAACTGTATCTGTCATACCCAGCATGTCGTGGGTCAAATTTAAAATTATTTTTCCATCATTAGCCTCAGCAAAATAATTTGTGGTGGGTAGTGGCAATCGAATTTTCCATTTAGTAATACCATTGTAGCCTATACAATATAAAAAATTAGAAGAGGAAGTAAAATATATTCCATCTTTCGTTGCTAAAAGTATAGAAAAAAACTTTGATGTGTCGTTCAAATTAATTTTCCAATTAAGCTCACCTTGTTTTGATAAGGAATATACATTCGAAAAATTTGAAATAAAAATAATATCTTCCTTCGGAGAAGCAACGAAATTAGAGATAACATACTCCTTTGGTTCGAGTTTCCTCTCCCAGAGCAAATTGCTATGCTCGAAACAAGCAACAAATCCTTCTGCTGAAGATGTAACAAAAGTATTGTTCTTCAAAGAAAGAGGGAAAGTAATAAATCCGGTGGTATCGGAACAATTTACTTTCTCGAGTAGGGCAACCCCAGTCCAGAACCTGCCATATTTCTCGTAAGAGGAGGTTCTTGATGAATTCCCAAATAGATTAAACGGCTCTAATTGCTTTTCTTTAGAGCAAGAAAGCAAAAAGAAAAGGAAAAATAAGTTTAATAAATTATTGTAACAATATTTCATTGCCTAACTTGATTATTTTTAACAATTTAATATAGTAACCTGATTTAATAAACATTACAGAAAAACCATCCCTCAAATCATTTTCGTGTAATATTACTGCTTTGTTAGAATCATTCGTCAAACGCTCAATTGGTTTACCAAGAATATCGAAAATTTCTACAATAAGGATTTCCTTGGAGCTTATTTGTATCGAATTATTAGTTAAAACTATGCTCAACGCAGAGTTAGACTCTTCTGCAATTAATGTTGAAATTGGGGCTAAATTAAGTCCCACTACACAGTCCAGATCGAAGCCAGAAAGCAAAGGATCGTAGAAGGGATGGTCTGAGTCTGCAAGAATAATATCGCAAATATCTTTGATTTTAATAAAACGAACTTGTTTTAATCCGACAATAGAAAGGTCGAATGAATTCCCCCCACTTACCAATGGGTCGAAAGGATTCCTTTTGCCGTTTGTTGGTTTTGTTCCGGCGCAACCTTCGAGAGTATTGTAGTTCCAAGGAAATTCAAGGAAGTTAACCCCATCTTCACTTACAGAAACTACTGCAGGTTCGACAAAAACTTTTTTTGTGATTGGATTAATGAAAGCATTCTCGAAAATTGTAAAATCTGGTCCCTCTCTATCGATGATGAAAAACTTCTTGAAACCAACAGCTATTTCACCACCTAATCCAATCGAACAAATGTTTTTGGGGCTTGACGATGGGATTGTTTCTGAAGCATTGGTATCTGGTAGGTTAAAAATGTTTTGGGGAAAGTATACACTATCCTGACCAAGGTTTTGACCTTTGCCTGGAAGAAACCAAAAGACAGTGTCAATAGGAAATTGGTAAACTTGGGAAAAAGCAGGTGAAAAAGTTAAAAGCAAAGCAATAAAAAAATATTTAGTCATGGCTCCAACTTTTGTGAAAAGTAAAATTAAAAAATTTCATCTTAAAACTTTTTTAAATGCCAAATAGATTATTATTGACAAATTAAATTAAATAGTTTAAAAATTCGTCAAAACATTTTTTAATAAAAGAATTATGATTTTTACGGGTAAAAGGATTAGCGAACTATTCAACTTTGATGTAGAATTAATTTTAGACAGCCACAAAAAAGGTAAATACAACATGGATTTTGATTTTCAACGAACATTACTTTGCGAAGATGGCAAAGCTTTACCTATGCTAAGATTTTATGGGTGGTCGCCTTGGGCTGTATCGCTCGGAGCAAATCAAAAAGAAAGTGATTTCCATCAAGATAAATTAAAAGATTACGGTTTTGACTTAGTTAGAAGACCTACTGGTGGACGAGCTGTTTTGCACGCCAATGAACTTACTTATTCATTTGTCTGCCCACTTTCAGATAATTTAAAACCTCAAAATGTTTATCGAGAAATTCATTATTTTTTGGTAAAGGGCTTAAAATTGCTTGGAGCCGAAAACTTGGAGTTCGAAAAATCCCAAACAAATTTTAATGAGTTCTATAGAAGAGAAACCGTTTCAATTTCTTGCTTTGCAAGTTCAGCTCGGTACGAAATCGAATGGAAGGGCAAAAAAATAGTTGGAAGTGCTCAAAGAGTATATGGAAATACGTTACTGCAACACGGCTCAATACTACTTGGTCCAGGTTACGAATTAATTGCCGAGGTTGCAAATCTAAAAGATGAATTCGCAAAAGAAATACTTCGAAACCACATTAAAAGTCACAGCATTTCTATCGAAGAAATAGTTGGAAGAAAAATACCATTTGAATTTGCAGTCGAAACTTTCAACAACTTGTTAACATGTTAAGATATTTAGTCCTAATTATTCTAATAGTCTTGGCTTTTTTACTAATTGTAAATTTAATTTTTACAAAATTGCTAAAATCCTCAACTTTTTATTCCACAAAAGCTTCGAAAGGCCAAAATCAAGGGAACGATATTCTTTATCAAGATGAAGAAATAATAGTTTTATCGGGAGAATCGAAACAAAAAGAAAAGAAAGAAGATGAATGAGAAAGATAAAGCCCCAATAATAGGTGCAATAGATGTAGGCACAAACTCATTTCATTTAATAATTGCAAGCGTAGATTCACGCGGAATGCTTCAAATCATACTTAGAGAGAAGGAAGTTGTCCGGCTTGGGTCTAGTGGGGGTGATATTAAATACTTATACGACGAAGCTATAGAGCGTGGTGTCCAAACATTAAAACGTTTTGCAGATATTTCAAAGAGCAAGGGAGCAGAAATTCGGGCTGTTGCTACAAGTGCAGTACGCGAAGCTTTGAACAAAAAGGAATTTATAGACCGAGTCCGTGATGAAGTTGGAATAGAAATTGAAATTGTTTCTGGAGTCGAAGAAGGAAGATTAATCTATCTTGGAGCTTTACATTCCTTGCCAATAGTTAACCAAAAGGCATTGATAATAGATATTGGAGGTGGAAGCACCGAAACTATTATTGGAAAAGAAAGTGAAATTCTTTATGTCCATAGCGAAAAGTTAGGTGCCATAAGATTAACCACCCGATTTGGACTTGATGATGAAATAGATATTGATAAACTTAACGAGTGTAGAAAATACATTCATGGAACATGGGCTCCAATTTTTAATAAAATCAACAATATTGGTTACGAGACAGTTGTTGGAACTGCTGGAACAATATTAAACATATCAGTAATAGCGCTTCAATTAAATGGAAAACCCGTTCCAAATATTTTAAACGGTTGCACATTAGATAAAAAAGAAATATTGAAAGCAATCAAAAAAATAGTTTCTGCTAAAAACGAAAAGGAAAGGAAGCAAATACCTGGAATGGATCCGCAAAGGGCAGATATTATTGTCGGTGGAGCATTAATTTTAGAATATGCACTGGAACATTTGAAAGTTGATAAAATTCACATTTCGACGTTTGGACTACGCGAAGGAATTGTATATGATACGCTCGAAAAAAGGAAAGAAATTGAAACGCTTCGTCATCTAGGACGACTCAGGGAATCTACTATTTATTCGATTGCAAATCAATATAATGTGAACCTAAAACATAGCAATCATATAAAAAAAATTGCATTGAAGATATTCGACGAAACCCAAAATTTTCATAAACTTGGTAAAAAGGAACGTGAATGGCTTGAAGCAGCATCTGTACTCCACGACGTTGGGTATTTAATTTCGGTTGAACAACACCACAAACATAGCTACTATATAATTAGCAATTGTATAATGCCAGGGTTTACAAAGGATGAATCCGAAATAATTGCCAATATCGCAAGATACCACAGAAAAAGTCTACCCAAGAAAAAACATGAAAATTTTCAAAAATTGCCCGAGGATAAAAAAGAAATAGTGAAAAAACTGGCAAGTATACTAAGAATTGCCGAAGGAATCGACCGCCGTCAAATCCAATCTATCAAGGAAATCGAAATCTACTCTAACGCTAACTTCATTACTATTAAACTGATACCTTCTGAACCAGAAGATATTCCCGACGTCGAACTTTGGGGAGCTGAAAGAAGAAAGCAACTTTTCGAAGAATTAATGGGAGTAAATGTAAAATTTGAACTCAAGTAGTAACCAATGTGTAATAAATATTGTCTATAAAAATTAATCTTTGCAGTTTTATGAAACTTATTTTTTCCTCAATTTTGATCTTTTTTCTTTGGTTTATTCAAACTTTTTCAAGGGTTGATATTGAATTTGGGGAAAGCTTAAACTATTCAACCTACCCAAATTTATCAATTAAATTAAAGTCTTTAAAAGACGGCAAACCACGAGAATTTGCTTTATCTAATGTGGTGATTATGGAAGGGAACTATCCACTATCCCCTTCCTTTGTTTCTAAACCTGACTTTAATGGCTATCAAACAATTACTTGGACATCGACCTCGCCTGAATTTTCAAAACCCGATTTTTACATTACAATTGAAAATGAGGTTGGAAGTGCAACCCCAAGTAACATCGTTCAACACCCCATCTACGAAAAACCAGCGTCTTACCTAAAATTTATCGATAACGATAGAAACTTGCTTAGAGAAATTCGTTTTGGAAACGTCCAAGTTGGAGAGTATACTAACCAAAGGATAAATGTAGCATCTGCTATTCAAAAATCTACTGGTTCCTTATATTACCCCACTCGTGTTGATTGGATTAGCACCACTTCAGAAGAATTTAAATATCTTTGGCTCGGTTCGACTTACAACACCAATCCCCCTCCTGTGGATATTATTTCCCCTTTCCCTTACGCTATTGAATTACTCTATATACCGAACAACAACAATTATAAAAGAGAGTATTTAACTGTTTCGTATGACAACGGTAGAAAAAGTTACATTGCTATTGTTGCAAATTCATTCTCTATTGCCAAAAGAACACAATTACAATTAAATAAACCAAAGGTTGACGAAATTCTGTACCCTTGCCAAAGGTATCAAATAAAATGGAATGGAAACAACCCCAGTGTCCCCGTTCAAGTAGATTTTACAGTAGATAAAGGAAAAAACTGGGAAGAAATTAGTACAACATTGAACCAGGAATTAATATGGTCGGTACCAAATGTCGATACTGACTCACTTTTTATCAGACTCAGCCAAGGTTTTTCACCTCCTTCCGAAAAAACAATTTCTTTAAAAGCAAATCGACCCCAAAAAATTGCTTTCAACAGTCAAGGAAACAAAATTATTTCTGCAACAAAAGACGGAAGAGTAACTGAAATAGACAGTAAAACAAAACTGGAATTAAAATCATTTCCTTTTGCAAGCATAGATTATCCATTTGAACAAAGTAATATTATTAAGGTTTCCTACTTTGGTGGTGATACTTTCGCTGTTGTATTGTATCGATGGGCAGACTTTTATGGTTACGAAAAGGCAGATACTTTAGTTGTTTTAAATCTATTGGAGCAAAGGATTCTTGGAAAACTTAATTTCAATGCTCAAGAAAAAGTAAAAACATTTCAAATTGATGAAAAAAATAAAAAATTAATCATAGTCAAAGAAAAACAAAATGTGCTCGAAATTTACAATTTACCAGATTTATCAATTCAAACTCAAGTTGCACTAAACGCTCCAATTCAAGAAATTGCTTTAAAAAATAACGTGATCGCCGTTGCTTTGTTATCGAACAAAATTCAATTGTATAACATTGATAACTTTTCATTAATTAAAGAAATAGAAATCAAGTATCAACCAATCATAACAAATCTAACTATTTCCAACGATGGAGCTTTTATTGCTTATACTACCAAAAAACACAATATTCAAGACGTTATCGAAAATTTATCGGATGCCTATATTATCGACATTAAAAGTGGGCAAATAGTACGTTCACTTTACAATAATTGGTCGGAAGCAATAGGTGCTGAATTTTCCCCAACAGATAATTATCTTGTCCTTGGTTTCGAAAATAACCCGTCTCTTGTAATTTGGGACTTAGTCAATGATGTTCGAGTTTCTGAGATATATGGTTCTGGTTATAATATCACAGACTTTAAAGTCTCTAACGAGAGTTTTACAATTGCAACAGCAGAACCTTCAAGAAACCTAATTACTCTTCGTGATTTTAATTTTCCAGAAATTGTAATTTCGGGGCCTTTTAAGATTCGCAAACCCAAAATTTTAGTAAAAGAAGTTGTGCTACCCCCACAGAAGATTTTTTACCAAACAACTTCGGAATTTGACAACAACTTTTGCAATATCGGTGATGTCCCACTAATTATCAACCATGCTTATTTTGTGTTCGGTAGAAACTTTTCAATTAATGGAAATTTTAACAACGACACTGTTCAAATTGGAACTTGCTATCCTTTGAATATATCTTACAATCCTCGTGATACTGGGAATTTTGTAGATACACTTGTAATTATCTCTTGTGGAGAAAGATACATTATCCCATTTAGGGGCAAAGGAATCAACAGGGACTTCAAATTTTTAGTACAAGGAATTGATTTTGGTCAAGTTTGCATAAATGAAACCAAAGAAATTGAATTGGATTTGGGTTTCAACAACGACACATTCCAACTACCCATTGACTTTGTTCGAATTAATCCTAATGAGCAAGCTTACTTCACTGTTACAGAAGGAAATGGATACCAAGTTCTTTCCCCAAACCAAAGACTTCGAACCAAAATCAAATTTCATCCAAAACAACTTGGTAATGTTTCATCTTTCTTAGAAATCTTCTACCTTGGCCAACAAGAATATATTTTTCGTATTCCAATTCGTGGAGAAGGTATTGGTGTAAGTATTAATCTTTCAACAACTGATTTAAGGTTTATCCCAGAAATACCCACCCGAGACATATCAATAAAAAACTTGTCGAATACAGATATACTTGTGGATAGTGTTGTATTATATCCAGTAAGCTACTTTGCTGTTAATGTCGCTATCCCATTTATTTTGCCAGCAAACTCTGCTAAAATTTTATCTATCACAATGCTGGAACCACCACCGATTGATGTTAAAATGACCATATTTAGTTCTCCATGCAGTGCTATTCAAAGTCTCACCCTTGGTCAGTATTTTGGAAACTCAGTAATTCAACTTCCAATTGTCGAGACAGAGCCCAAAGGTTTAATAGAATTAGCATTTAGTTACAAAAATGTCGAAAATAAACCATACAACGGCAAAAGATTCTTCGATGCCGAGATAACACTAAATGCTAATATGTTCCTTCCTTTGTTCGTAGAATCTGAATTTGGAACCGCCACCCTTACAAAAAACTTAATAATCGATAATAGAAGAATTATCGGCATGCGCGTCGAAGGAAACTTTCCATCCGAAGGAATTTTCGCCAAAATTAAAGGAAATGTGGGATTGTCTGATTTCGACACAACAAAAATTGAATTTAATACAGAAAGCCATTTCTGGGGCAAAAATGTCAAAGTCGATTATCAAAATGGATTAATTCGCTTAGTCGGTTTATGCGGAAGCAGAAGAATTATTGTTGACAATGCACCCATTAAAAATATTAAAATCAATCCTCATCCGGCATCGGAGAGTTTCGAACTAACCTTCACTTCTGAAAAGAATGGATTTTTCGTTATTACGATTTTCGACATTCTTGGGAACCTGGTTTATTCGGATTCTTTTTACACGGACCGAGGAATTACTATGAAAAATATTAATGTATCGGAACTAACGAATGGACTTTACAAACTAACCATATCAATCGAGAACTACTCATATTTTATTGAATTTCTAAAAATCAATTTTTAGGTTATGCCAAACAATAAACCAATACTTTTTCTTTTACATTTTACATTTATTATGATACTTAACTTCCCTATTTTATTGGGGAAGTCGAAAGTTAATTTTGAACTTGGGTCAAGTATTAATTATAATATTTACAACTCCAACTTTAATGGATTTCCTGGATACGATTGTTGTGGGCATTTTACAAATGGTAATGGCTTAGGAGCTAATTTTTCACTGACTGGATTTTACAAAAATTTTTTTTCAACTTCTTTCCTGGATCTTAGCTATTTCACTTCCTTATCAGCTCGGAATTTGTCAGGAAAATTTGAATATGATGAATATTTCGCAGATGCAATAATAGGTTATGATGTTTACAAAGCAATCAGCCGCCACACATTGCAAACAAACATTCATACACTAACCTTTACTCCTGGTTTGGAATTTGGCAATTTTCTTAGAATAAATCAATTGTCGCTTCGAATTGGAATACCTATTAGCATTCCCTTAACTGCAAATTTTAATCAGAAAGAAAGCCTTGTTTCACCAGAAAATGCATACTATGAAAATTACCAAAAAGAAAGAAATGTTTTTAAAGGTAAAATTAATAGATTTCGAAATCCACTTTTTGGCTTAAATTTTCAAATAGGCTGGAAAATTCTATTAAACAACAACTTTTACATTTATCCAAGCCTTACTTCTGACTTTCCTTTAACCAACTTAGTCAAAGATATCGAGTGGAAATCATATCAGCTTGGCTTGGGTCTTGCATTTGGATTTTCTTTACCGCATCCAAAGCCAAAACCCCCTATGACTCCCCCATTTTTAAACTATCCTGAACCATTTAAACCCAAAACCGTTGAACCAATTCAAATTGATATTATTGTCCATGAAAACGAAAAACGGATTAAAAATCATGATACAATTTCAATACAAAAAAATATCAAAAAATATATAGAATTGAAACCATTCCCAGCAATTATTTACTATAAAAGGAATGACTTTCTTTTTGGAGCCGATACAATAGAAACAACTGATGAATTTAGTAATTACTTTGCAACTAATCTACAAATTTTAACTTCGACGTTTAGTTACCTGCAAAACAATCCAGAAGAAAAAATTACAATTGTTTGTTCTCAAATAGACGATGAACAAGCAAACATTTGTGACTTAAGAATAGCACGACTCGTCGAATACTTTAGAATTCAAGGGCTGGAAGAAAGGATAACCGAAATTAAAAAAATTAAATTTGTAGCAAAAAAACAAATCCCAGAATTAATTGAAGAGCAAAGAAGAATACAGATTTTCTTTAATAATGGAACAAATATTGTAAATATTGAAAATGAAATAAAATATGACACAAGTTATTTTACACCAAATCTTCAAATCCAAATAAATGTGAAACCAGAGCAAATTGTAAAGCAAAATACCGAGATTTATTTCAACAATAAAATAAACAAAACTACTGAAAAATTATTTAGCTTTAACTTCGAAAACATTTCAAATTTTGGTTCGAAATTTTTTGATACTTTACTAATTAAGACCAAAATTGAAACTATCGAAGAAATCCATGAAATTACGGAAGAAAGCCTAAAAATTTATATTAAAGACAAAGAAAGCATATCGAATGAATTCTACTACTTTAATCCCTTCAAAGTCGGCAATTACATATTAGTGGCTCTTTTTGAATTCGATAAGTCCGACCCCTATTGGATTAATCCAAAAACAAAAGATTTAGTTGAGAACTTGAATCAAAAAGGAAAAAAAATTGAAATTGTTGGTTCGGTCGACAACATTGGAACAGAAAACCACAACCAAAAACTTGCTTTAAATCGTGCAAAAAGCATCAACAAGATCCTAGGTTTAAATTATCCTATACAAATTCTCGAGCAACATCTAAGAAACAGAAATCAAAACCCAATAGAAAGAACATTGAACCGCTCAGCTTGGATTCGTTTTGATTAACGACACGCTGACATCTCAAGCATAAAAAACTCACAGCAATTGCTGTGAGTTTGCTTCTTAATTGTGGTAACTAAGATTATTTAATTTCCCAATAGTCTTCACCTTTAAGCAAAGATTCGATAGAGGTATCTTGAGTTTGCTTTTTAGCATCTTCAATCTGCTTCATGACAAGTTCCTCGTATGTTGGTTTTTGAATTGCAAGAAGGATACCGAATGGTCTGGGTAATTTAGGATTGTATGTCATATTTGAAAGAATAAATGCTAATGTAGTGTCTGTTTCGTCGTGAACAAGTAAATCGTCGACAGACCACTTACCATCAGTCAGAGATACAACTGTAGGAGTAAATCCATCCAGCCGAATACCTTTATCGTTGTTGGCACCGAATATTAATGGCTTACCGTGTTCAAGTATTATTGAGTTCTCTTTGCGAGTTTCGGCAGCAGTATAAAGGTCAAAAGCACCATCATTATAAATAACACAATTAGCGTAAATCTCGACAAATGCAAATCCTTCATGTTTAGCAGCTCGCTCCAGTATTAATTGCATATGCTTAGGATCACGGTCGAAGGTCCGTGCAACTAAAGTTGCACCTGAACCCAAAGCCAAAGAAGAAGGATTAAAAGGATAATCAATATTTCCAAAAGGAGAGGACTTTGTAGGTTGAAATAATTGAGTGGTCGGAGAAACTTGTCCTTTTGTTAGACTATAAATTTCGTTATTAAACATTAGAACTTTCAGTCCAATGTTTCTTCTTGCTGCATGAATAAGATGGTTACCTCCAATACTCATACAATCACCATCGCCTGTAGCAATCCAGACGGAAAGGTCTGGTCGAGCAATTTTCAACCCAGTGGCAATAGCAATAGCCCGACCGTGAATTCCGTGTATACCATAGGTTTGCACATAGTATGGAAAACGACTGCTGCATCCAATTCCAGAGACAAAAGCAAACTGTTCTCTTGGAATTTTGAGCCCTGCTAGAATTTTTTGAACTTGTGCAAGAATCGAATAGCTACCGCAACCGGAACACCATCGAACTTCCAGTGGCGACTTGAAATCTTTCGGGGTAAACTCTCTGAACTCTTGTGGTTTGGATTTTATCAAGTTTTCAACCAATGTTGTCATAACTTTCCTCACTTATTTATTTAAAACTTCCAATATTTTGTTTTCTATTTCTGTCGAAAGAAATATTCTACCTTGGATTTTATGGTAGGGAATCACTGGCTTTAGATAGCTACCTTGCAAGATGAAAGCAAGTTGCCCAAGATTGTTTTCCGGTACAAGAATTTTATCAAATTTTTGGATAATGGAGCCAAGATTTTTTGGAAAAGGATTTAAATATTTTAGATGGACATACGCCAGCTTGTAACCTTTTTCCAGTAATCTATCGAAGGCTGCTTTGATAGAACCATAAGTACTGCCCCAACCAATAATCAACAAGTCGCCGTCCTCGTAACCAAACAATTCTACATCGGGTACATCTTGCTGAACTCTTTTAATTTTTTCTGCTCTTAATTCAACCATACGCTGATGATTAAGTGGGTCATGACTAACAACTCCCGTAACATCTTCCTTTTCCAAACCACCAATACGATGCTCAAGGTTAGGAGTTCCAGGAATTGCCCAGTACCTTGCAAGAGTCTCGGGATTACGTTTGTAAGGTAAATAATCCGGTTGAGTATAGAATTGAACTGGAATTTCTGGAATTGAATTAAGATCTGGAATTTTCCATTCCTCTGAACTTTGACCAAGATATCCATCGGTTAGTAAAATTACTGGGGTCATATATTTGATTGCAATTCTTGTAGCTTCGAGCGTCATATCGAAACAATCAGCAGGAGTTGCAGCAGCAAGTATCGGAACCGGGGCTTCTCCGTGGCGCCCAAACATAGAAATAAAGAGATCAGCTTGCTCCATTTTGGTGGGCATACCAGTACTTGGGCCAGCTCTTTGAACGTCAATAATAACTAAAGGCAATTCTAAAATTACAGCAAGCCCAATTGCTTCGACTTTAAGAGATAAACCTGGACCAGAGGTAGAAGTTGCAGCCAAAGCACCACCATAAGCTGCCCCAATAGCACTAGTGATCCCACCAATTTCATCTTCTGCTTGAAGGTGAAGGACCCCATAGGGTTTATAACCCGAAATTGAGTGAAGGATTTCCGAAGCTGGAGTTATGGGATAAGAACCTAGAAAAAGGGGGAGTTTGGCTTTGTTAGCTGCCACGACCAAAGCCAATGCCACAGCTTCGTTCCCAGTAATATTTCGATAAATACCTGGCTCCAATTTTTTGGGTACAATCTTGTACCGAACTGCGATTAACTCATTGGTTTCTCCATAATCATAGCCTGCTTTTAAGACTTTGAGGTTTGCGTTGGCAATTTGGGGACGTTTACCAAACTTTTTATTAATCCATTCTTCGGTAGTATTCAAAGGCAGGTCAAATAACCAATAAGTAAGCCCAAGAGCAAAAATATTCTTAGTTCTTTCAATTTGTTTTGGACTCAACCCAGTATCCTTAAGAAGTTCATTGACAATTTCATTAAAGTTAATTTTGAATACTTGATAATCTTTTAAGGAGTTATCCTCGAGCGGGTTTGTTTCGTACTTTGCAAGTTTGAGGTTCTTTTCGGTAAAATTTGCCGTGTTTACAATCAAAATCCCCCGTTTTCGAAGAAAAGGAAGATTAACTTTTAAAGATGCTGGATTCATTGCAACAAGAACATCGATTTGGTCGCCTGGAGTATAGACTCCTTTAGAACCAAAATGCACTTGATAAGCACTAACACCATAGAGAGTACCTTCTGGTGCTCGAATTTCAGAAGGATAATCGGGGAATGTACTGACATCGGTTCCAACAAATGCGCTAGTGTCGGAAAATTTCGAGCCAGTAAGCTGCATACCATCCCCAGAATCACCAGCAAAACGAATTGTTACATCCTCTAAATAAATAATTTCTCTTTCCATTTTTTATAATTCCTTTTCCTTTAATAATTTAAAATTAATAAAACAAAATTAACCTTAATCATCTTTCAATTTTTCTTTAAACTTTCTAAACTTTCAAAATTACTTACTAATTTTTAAATATCTAGTACAATTGTAAATCCATTATATTTCTAAGTCAAATATCCGCCTTAGTCCATATCCAATTAAAAAGGTAATAAAAGTAACAATAATATTCAATGCCACCATTTCTAAAAATCTACTTTTAAATGATAAATCCTTAGCAACAGAAATGTAAAAGTTGAATAAGAAAATGATGAAAAAAGCAATGCAAATAGTGGTTATTAATGCAAAGAAAGCATTGCCAATCAAGAAGTATGGAAGCACAAGAAAAAAAACAGTAAAAATGTAAGTTAATCCAGTGTAAAAGGCTGATTTAGTGTAGTTCTTATTTACCCCTTCGGATTTGGCAGAAAGATAAGATGAAGCAGACATAGAAAAAGATGCAGAAATACCAGTGACAGTTCCCACAACGCCAATTATGAATGAATTTTGCAAAGCAAATGTCAAACCGGCCAATGCACCTGTTAATTCTACCAAAGCATCGTTGAGTCCTAACACAAT
This sequence comes from uncultured Hyphomicrobiales bacterium, assembly GCA_964524325.1. Lineage (GTDB taxonomy): Bacteria > Bacteroidota > Ignavibacteria > Kapaibacteriales > UBA2268 > Naka2016. The sequence goes on along the minus strand of CAZGCT010000006.1, from coordinate 56,448 downwards.
TGCCCCCGCATATTTTAATTTGTCTTCCTCAATCATATCAATTAATTCTTTTTCGTGCCAATCCTCTTCTTCGATTATGTGTTGGGCCTCTGGAATAACTTTGCATATTTCAATGTAAAAGTTTTGAGCATTTTGTTCAGCCTTTTCCATTAATTTCAAACTAAAAGTTAACCCAAAAAGCAACGAGATTAGTTTATAAAAAGTAATAGTCATTCTTGATGGTTTTGGCATTACACCAGTGTATTTTTTCCAGAAATTTGCATGGCTAAATTCTTCTTTGGCAATTCTTAGAAGCACCTGGGAGTTCTTTGGGTCTTCGATTCTTTGTGAAAGTGAAGAATAGACATAATATTCATTAATCTCATTTTTTTGAATTTTTACTAAGATATTAAGCAACTTTTCAGGAATTCCCATCAAATTCATTATTTTTCCATACTTAAAATTGCAAATTCATAAAAATATTTTTTTAAATTAGTTTTTTTATTTCAAAATGAAAACAATTATTGTACTAATTCTGTTTTTTCATACCTTATGTTTTGGGCAGGAAGCTGTTATAGTTGATCAGTCAACAATAAATCATTTTGATACCCTTGACGAGAATTTTCTAATTAAAGCAAAGGAAATCAAATTATTATTTAGGCATGCATCAGTTGGAGCCCAAATAAACTTAGGGTTGGATTGTCTGCAAGGAACCAGGACAAATCCTAAAGAATGCAATAGTTTTCCACCCTACAAATACGATAGAAGAAACTGGATTTTCCAGGCAAGAGGCAATTCAGGTTGGAAAGGCAAAATCGAAGATTTTGTTGCAACGGTTGAAACTAATTTGGAGCACTATGACGTTTTTTCCTTTAAATTTTGTTATTTAGATGGATTAGACGAAGTTTCCGAACCATGCGGTAGCCCTTTCAACGAAGAAAAAACCATTGCAAATTGGAATTTGCTAAAAAATACATACGAAACTCTCGAAAGAAAATATCCGCACAAAGTCTTTGTTTGGTGGACTTTACCATTGACCCAAGTAGGCCAGTTTTGCACAGAACAGATTAACAAAAGGATTCGAGAATACTGTAAAAACAACGGAAAGATACTCTTCGACATTGCTGATCTCCAGTGCTGGGACACCTTGGGAAATCGTACGACAAATTCTCAAGGTTGGGAAGTTGCATTTAAAGGCTTTTGTGGAGAACAAAAACCCGATGCCAAAGCTTGCCATCCCAATTGGGCCGGCTCAATAAGAATCGCAAAAGCTTTTTGGTATTTAATGACAAAAATTGGCGAAAAAATAAATCTAACCAATTCAATTCAATCCTCATTTGTTTCCCCAAACGAGTTCAACCAAATAATTTCAAATTTATCGTCATCATCATCTATTAATCTAGAACTTCATTTTTTTAATCTTTTGGGGCAATTTATTCATTTTTCTAAAATCCATTCCTTGGACGATTTAAAGTCAATCATTATTCCCAGAGGATATTATTTTATTAAAATTTGTTATCTAGATAAATGGCTTTTCACCTATACATTTATAGAATAATTTTATCTAATTCACATAAGTATAAATGAAATTGTTGGTCTATACGGCTCAATAAAAAAAGTAAGGAGGCAATTAAAAAAAAATATGGCAATCTCTCTTTATTCTTCTAATTTCCATCCCACTGATGGTTGGGTGTGGAGCTATGACAGTCTCTCCTGTAACTGGATTCCTTTATACAGATATCAAAGCACCAGTTACAGCAACATCGCATACTTCTTATTCAAAAATAGGAACCGCATCTTGCACTTCGATCTTAGGCTTGATTGCAACTGGAGATGCAAGTATCGAAGCTGCTTGCAAAAGTGTTGGGATAACCAAAATTCACCATGTTGACTATCACTCTAATAACATCTTGGGTATTGTCGCTACCTTCAAAATCTTTGTGTATGGAGATTAAACCAGAACCAGATCCAATCTAGTGAAATTGGAGGAGGACTGTAAAGCTTTAGTCATTTGCCGTATAGTCCAACAAAAGCTTTATAGTCCTCCTTATTACGATATTGGTCTTTTACATTATTGGTTAGGAGTTGCTTTATTTATCCCTTTCGATAATAAAATCAGCCAATCTCATCAACGAGGCTCGAGATGGACTATCGGGAAACTCCAGTAGAATATCTTTTGCTTTATCAATTAGCTCTTTTGCTCGGTTCTGGGCGGAAACAACACCATTGTTTAGGATTACAAAATCAATAATCTCCTTTAATTCTTTTCTTTTACTATTCTTTTTAACAAGTTTCAAAATATTCTTTGCATCTTTTTCCGAAACATTTTTTAACGCATAAATTAAAGGCAAGGTAACTTTTCTTTCGCGGAGGTCGTTTCCAATTGGTTTACCGAGAATACTTGATTTTCCTATATAATCAAAAATATCGTCGCGAATTTGAAAAGCAAGCCCAATGAGTTTACCAAACTCACGTATTTTTTTTCTAATCTCCAAATCGTTAGATGTACTTAAGCAACCAATCTCGCAGCAAGCCGAGATTAAAGAAGCTGTTTTGCTATAAATAATTTCGAAATACCTTGCCTCGGTCGGTTCCTCTTCCTTAATTGATTGAATCTGTAATAGTTCTCCCTCGCTCATTAACTTAACTGCTTCCGACAATACTTCCAGAAACCCGAACTCTTTATTTTCGATAGCAACTAAAAGCCCTTTGGCATAGAGAAAGTCACCTAAAAGCACAGCTATTTTGTTATTCCATTTCGCATTTATCGAAAGAAAGCCACGGCGTTCCAAAGCTTCGTCGACAACATCGTCGTGAACAAGGGTTGCTGTATGAAGCAATTCAACCATCGCGGCACCAATAAATGTACGGTCATTGATTTGGCCCACCAAATCCGCAGACAAGAAAACTAAAAGCGGACGAATTCGCTTGCCTTTTTTTGAAACAAGATAACGAACTACTGCATTTAATAAACGAACATCGGTTTTTATTACCGAACGAAAATAATCCTCAAATTGTTCTAATTCTTTTGCTACCGGTAACTTAATATTATCAAAGATTACCAAAATTATTCGAATTTATTACTAAAACTTTTCACTAAAAAAATGCATAAATTGTGCTCTTTCGTAAACAGCTGGATTTAAACTTCTCGACTGACTCAATCTCCCACGAAATTCATCCAGTGTATTAAATTCTTTTTCTTGCATCCATTGTTTTATTTCGTTAAGCATTTCACCAATAACTTTTGGTCCTTTGCGATAAATAATCGAGGCAATTTGCACGGCTTTTGCACCCGCAAGAATTTGCTTAACCACAGCTTTTCCATCGTGAATACCCGTTGAAGCACATAAATCGCAACTGACCCTTTCGCTCATTATGGCAATCCAACGTAAAGATTTACCAAGGTCACTCGAGCTGCTTAAAACATTTGTTGGTATAACTGTTAAATTATCTAAATCAAAGTCTGGTTCAAAAAATCTATTAAATAAAACAATACCACTAACGCCAGTCTCGGAAATCTTTTTAATCATAGATGCAAGATTTGAAAAGTAGTAACTCAATTTAACTGCGACTGGAATTTTCACGACAGAAAGTACAGATTTAATAATCTCAAAATAGGTTTGTTCGTTTTCGTAGCAAGTTTTTTCTAAATCAGAGGGCATTATGAAAATATTCAATTCTAAAGCATCGGCACCAGCATTTTCGATCCTTTTTGCAAAAGGAATCCATTCGTGGGCGCTTACACAATTAACCGAAGCAATAATGGGAACTTTTACTTCCTTTTTGACTTCTGAGATGAGATTAAGATATTTTGTTATACTATCCTCAACAGTATCTAAATTGTAAAAATCGTAAATTTCTGGATAAACAGTCATTGGCCTTTGCATTTGAGCCAAGTTGGATTCCATTTCCCAAAGGATTTCCTCTTCGAAGATAGATTTCAATATAATTGCGGATGCACCATTTTCTACTAAGATATTTATGTCTTTAGTCGAATTGGTATAACCGCAACTTCCTACTATTATGGGATTTGAAAGTTTAAAACCAAGATAATTTGTCGATAAATCCATAATATTCCTCATTTATTACAAAAACAAAAATAAACAAATATGAAGATTTAGAAAAATAACTTCAAACTTAATAATAACTAGTTAATGCTACCATACTAAAATCTAAAATTAATTTTTCTGCAAGACGACTATACATTTTTAAATCTTAATGGTAACAATATGAATTTCAATGTTTTTGACTATTATAATATCGATGAACTCTTTACTGAGGAAGAAAGTTTAATACGTCACACTGTGAAAGAATTTGTAAATTACGAAGTATTGCCCATTATAGAAAAGCATTATCGCGAGGGTACTTTTCCAATGCATCTAATACCTCGGATGGCAGAAATTGGACTTTTTGGTATTACACTTCCCCAAGAATATGGGGGCGCTGGAGCAAACTACACATCCTATGGACTTGCCATGATGGAATTAGAGCGGGGGGATTCTGCAATACGTTCGTTCGCCTCGGTGCAAAATTCCCTTGTAATTTACCCTATTCTTCGATATGGAAAGGAAGAAGCTAAACAGAAATGGTTACACAAACTTTCGAATGGGGAAGCTATTGGATGTTTTGGTTTAACTGAACCTGACTTTGGTTCCAACCCTGGTGGAATGGCAACCACTGCAAAGAAAATTGATGGAGGTTATATAATTAACGGTACTAAAATGTGGATTACAAATGGAAATATTGCAGATATTGCGATTATTTGGGCCAAGGTCAATGGTGTTGTAAATGGTTTTATTGTGGAAACAAACAGTAAAGGCTTCAAAGCAATTGAAATGAGAGGAAAACACTCTTTAAGGGCTTCAATTACATCTGAACTTATTTTGGAAGAAGTCGAAGTCCCAGAAGAAAATCATCTAAATGTTACTGGTTTGAAAGGACCATTGAGTTGTTTGACACAAGCGAGATTTGGAATTGCTTGGGGTGCAATCGGTTCTGCCATTGCTGTCTTTGAATCTTCATTAAATTATGCAAAGACAAGAATACAATTTGGAAAGCCAATTGGAGCTTTTCAAATAATTCAAGAAAAGTTGGTTTGGATGCTTAATGAAATAACTAAAGCGCAATTAATAGCTTATAGACTTGGAAGATTGAAAGACGAAGATAAAGCACGCTTCCAACAAGTTTCGCTTGCCAAGAGGAATAATGTTGATATTGCACTACAATGCGCAAGAATTGCTCGCGAAATCCATGGGGCAAATGGGATTTTGGACGAGTACCCTGTAATGCGTCATATGGCAAATCTTGAATCTGTCAAGACATACGAAGGAACCCACGACATACACACATTGATTCTTGGCGAAGACATAACTGGTTTCAGCGCTTTTTCTTAATATTTTATGGAAATTGAAAAGAAATTAGTTAAAGTTCTAAGAAATATCTCTATTCTTTTACAAATAAAGGGCGAAAATATCTTCAAAGCACAAACTTACTCCAACGCTGCCGACATTATCGAAGCGATGCAACTTGATATTGAAGTTCTTGTGAAAAATGGTAAGCTAGGTGAAATAAAAGGATTTGGCGAGGCTTTAATAAAAAAAATCTCAGAATTTGTAGAAACAGGTAAAATATCGTATTATGAGAATTTAAAAGCTGAAATACCTGTCGAATTAGTCACCATTACAAAAATACCCGGAATTGGACCAAAGAAAACAAAAGTTCTCTATGATGCACTTGGCATTAAATCGATCCACGACCTAGAGCAAGCTTGTAAAGAAGGAAAGGTTGCAAAAATCAAAGGATTTTCAGCCAAATCCCAAGAAATAATTTTAAATAGCATTCAACACATTAAAGCATGGAAGGGAAAAAAGCAACAGTTTGCCTGCTTTCAAGAAGCAAATAATATTTCAAGACTTTTAAATGAAATACCCGAAGTAATTGAGCGTTCGGTGGTAGGCGAAATGCGTCGGTATTCCGAAGTTGTTTCATTAGTGCATTTTCTGGTTTCCACAAAAAATCCAAATAAAATTTTAGAAACATTAGAAACAAAGTTTAAAGTTGAAGCAAATGAAAATGAAATCTTTTTTCAAACCGAGGATGATGTCCCATTAAGAATAACTCTCACTAATCCCCAAAATTACGTCTGGCTGCTGCATAATTTAACTGGGGCAGAGAAATACATCAATTCTTTTGGTGAATATTTTAAACAAAGAACAAATAAAAATTTTCACTTTCTGGAGTTTCCTTTACCTGAAATACATTTGCAAGCTGAAAAAGAATTATTTGACTGGCTTGGAATGCAATATATTCCACCGGAACTTAGAGAAAACGAGATTGCAATAAAGCGCGCTATCCAAGGGAGTATTCCAAAATTAGTCGAAGAGAAGGACCTTCGCGGAATGGTCCACGTTCACACGATTTGGAGTGATGGTTTCAACACAATAGAGCAAATGGCTATTGCGGCGAAAAACCTTGGTTTTGAATACATTGTAATTTGTGACCACAGCCAATCAGCAAAATATGCCAATGGTCTTGAACCTGAAAGAATCGAACAACAGCACAATGAAATAGATGAATTGAACAAAAAAAATCTTGGAATCACAATTCTAAAAGGCATTGAATCCGATATCTTACCCGATGGTAGTCTTGACTATGACGAAACAATATTAAACAAATTCGATGTAGTAGTTGCCTCTGTCCATTCACATTTCAAAATGACAAAATCAGAAATGACAAGAAGGATGATTTATGCCCTAATAAGTCCTTACACTCATATTTTGGGCCACCCAACTGGTCGTTTGTTGCTATCGAGAGAAAGCTACGAACTTGATGTCAAGGAAATTATTGATGTTGCAGCAGATTATGGAAAAATAATTGAATTGAATGCAAACCCTTACAGATTAGACCTGCCATGGGAATATATGTTATATGCAAAAGAGAAAGGAGTTAAAATATCGATCAATCCGGATTCGCACGATACAAATAGCTTGACCGACGCTTTCTATGGAGTTAATTTTGCACGAAAAGGTTGGCTAGAAAAAGAAGACGTCGTTAATAGTTTAAATTGCGAGGACTTTATTAAACTAATGAACTCATTGGGAAGTAGGAAATGACAAATTCCATCAAAATTTTTTTTGCACTTTTAATTTTGAACTTCGTTGCTTTATCCCAATCGGATACTATTGAAATATTACTGCTAGGCCAAATAAATATAGGTAAAAATGTTACTAATTTAAATCCGTTGAAAGTTGAGGCAGCTTTGAATTTAGTTGCCTCTTTTACGCAAAAATATCGATTAATACCGTTAGATGTAAGAGATTCAATAGCAAAGGTTTTGGAACAAAAAGGAATTCTACCTACTCCTTATAACGTAGGAAAGGAACTCAATGCTAGTAAGCTAATTTTAATTTGGATTAATCGACTATCTAATATTTTAAGGGTTGACATTAGCTCTTTCAATTTAAAAGATAGTACTATATTAACTGGAAAAGGTTATTCACTGATCAGGTATTTTGTCAAAGACAAAAATGAACCTATTCTGGACCCTGCTTTACTAACTGCTTGTCAAAGAGCATTCGCAGAAATGCTTGGTGAACCTAATTTATTTGCTCATCTTGATGGAAGTTTTAAAGTCAAACCCGCTCCCACTCTTGTAATTGGTTCAATCAACTACGTAGAAAGTGATACTTTATCCAAATGGGAAATTTTTAAGAAAAAACAAGTTACATCATATTTTGCTATCGAGACAATGTTTGAATTTACACGAAATTTACAAGACTATGTTGTTTTCGATATCGCCACACGCGACTCTATATACTCCTATTATAATCTTTATGAACCAGAAAATTATAGCCCACCAAGCACAGAGGAAATCCGTGCATTAATTGATTTTGAAATTGAATTTTACCTAACTGGCGAGTTTTACTGGGAAAATGGAAACGCCTGTATTAAAATGTATCTTTGCAAAATTAACCAAGAAGGATTGGAGGTATTGAAAGAAAGCATCAAAATTGTGAAACAAGATAATTTGGATTCTTTCAAAGAAGCCCTCGAACAGGTAATTAAAGATTTGTTCCACAATTTGGGTAGATAAATGCAAAATTTTGTTTTTCACAATCCAACTAAGGTTATATTTGGCCAAGGTACAATACAAAAAATAGGAAGCGAAATTTCGAAATTTGGTCTTAAAAAAATATTATTACTTGCAGGTGGTGGTTCAATTAAAAGTAACAGTGTATACGACCAAGTTAAAACGTCTCTAAAAAATTACAATTTATCTTGGGTTGAGCATTGGGGAGTTCGCCCAAATCCTGTATTATCCCATGCAATTGAAGGTATTAAAATTATCCAAGAGAACAATTTGGAGGGAATTCTTGCTGTTGGTGGTGGTTCTGTAATTGACGAAGCAAAATGTATTGCCGCGGGTTACTACCTTGACAATCTTTGGGATGCTTTCGAGAGAAAAGTTGATATTATCAATGCTTTACCAGTTTTCACTGTTCTCACCATTTCAGCAACATGCTCCGAAATGGACCCTTATGCTGTTCTGACAAATGAAAAAGAAAACAAAAAATGGAATATCGGGGGCGCTGCACTCTATCCCAAAGTTTCAATTATCGACCCAAGTGTTCAATTTTCCTTACCATGGGAACAAACTGTCTACGGTGCAATTGACGCTTTATCTCATATTATGGAATTTTATTTCCAATCAAAAGGTGAAGAGCCAACAACCTCGATCGATGAAACTTTGATTCTAAACATATTTAAAAATGTCGATCGGCTACAAATTGAACCAAAGGATTATAATGCCCGCTCTTCTTTAAGTTGGTCTGCAATCTTGGCTTTGAATGGGATATCTGGTGCAGGGCTGTATGGTGGAGATTGGGCATGCCACACTATCGAACACGGAATTAGCGCTGTGCATCCTGAGGTTGCCCACGGAGCAGGTCTTGCTGTAGTTTTTCCCGCTTGGATTAAATATATTCACCCCTTAAATGAACCTCAATTCCTTCGATGGGCAAAAGTAATTTTCAACAAGAATAATGTAGAAGGAGCTGTTTCTGCTTTGAAAGACAAATACAAATCTTGGGGTGCCCCCATCTCGCTCCGAGATTTAGGAATTAAAAAAGAAGAAATTCCAATAATTGTAGAAAATGTTTGCCAGGCAAGCAACATTCGCGCAATTGGAGCCATTAAGAATTTGGATTACAACGACATTATGGAAATATTAAAAATAGCATACTAATACAAAATATTTGACAAATTTCTATGAACTATTGAACTGGTGCAGATTTTTGAACCATAGCACAGCAATTAGGAAAAGAATAAACAAACCAATTAGATTAAAATGCCAATTATCCTAAGACACAGTGTATAACTTAAAAGATCGAAAAATTTTGATTAAGAACAAATTACTTCCTTTTCTCTTTGCGTATTATGCCTTGTTGAACAAATTTTTTGTAAAGGGTATCTAAAACACCATTTACAAAAATCCCACTTTTTTCTGTGGAATACAATTTAACAACTTCGATTGCTTCGTTTATTGTTACTTCTGGATCTATTTCGGGGAAATGAATTAATTCTGCAATGGCCATTTCAAGAACAATCCTATCAATAATTGTCAATCGCTCAAGTTCCCAATTTTCAATTGAAGCTTTTATTTGGTCGATAGCAAACTGTCGAGATTGGTTTGTTTTTTCGATTAATTCTTTGGCAAAATGAATATCTGCTGGTGCCCATTGAATTGGAATATCTGCTTCCAACTCAAAAATTTCTTCGCGAGTAAGAAGTTTCTTAGTTTCTGGCTCATCGGGGTCGAATTTAAACTCGCGAAAAAATATATGTTCGAAAAGTTTATCTATTGGTTCACCACTTATCTCGTTGGCGAAACAAACCTCAAGAACTTTGCATCGAACCATACTTCGGGTTCCACTTATTTTCTTCTTTTTGCTCAAAAAAAATGGTTCTTGTTGAGATTGATTTGCAGCTTTCGTACTCGACTTACTACCTTTTGCCATTTCCTTGTCCACAAAATTTCTTTAATTTGTATTTGATTTGAACAAATCAAAAATAAAATATGAAAATAAAAAAACTAAATTACTACAACATAGAAAAACTAACAAACCTTTGTAAGATTGAATTCTTACAACCCTTTACCGTTGTTAACCTTGCCTATTACGACAATTTGAAGCCTTTTGAGAAAACTTTCAAAGGTATTAGCAAAGTGCAGTTGGATTTTAAAAATGTTGAAACATTTGATTCATCTTTGATTCTTTTCTTAAACGAAATATCCCATTACTGCAAAGAAAAAGAAATTAGTTTGGTTGTTGAGGGACTCTCTGAACAAATGCAGACTTTCTGGGGAAAATTTTCCAACTTTCCAGTTATTATTGCAAAAGACAAAACTCAGGAAAGGCCTTTCCTACTTTATTTTTCATCTATTGGTGAAAAAGTCAAAATTATTTTGCTAGATTATATTTTTTTCTTTGAATTTTTTGGAGAATTGATTACAAAGCTGTTCGCTACGATTTTCCAACCTTTTAAAGTGCGATGGGAGGACTTCCCTCTGCTCTTCCTTAAAAATGGAGTTAATGCGCTTCCTATCGTATCCTTAATATTATTGTTAATTGGAATTATTTCTGGGTACCAAGGGGCTATACAATTAAAACAATTTGGGGCCGATATCTACATAGCCGATTTAATAGGAGTTTCTATAACTCGTGAACTTGGGCCATTAATGACCGCAATCCTTGTTGCTGGGCGTTCGGGTTCAGCTTTTACTGCAGAAATTGGGACAATGAAGGTCTCGGAGGAAATCGATGCACTTCGCTCAATGGGCTTCGACCCATTTCGGTTCCTTGTTCTTCCTCGGGTTTTCGCAGTTACTTTTTCGATACCATTATTAACAATGTTTGGAAATGTTGCAGGAATACTTGGAGGTTTAATTTCAGGTCTTTCAATGTTAGACATCACCACAACTGGCTACTTCAACCAACTCCAACTCGCAGTTGATTTAGGTGATTTAAGTTCTGGATTATTAAAAAGTTTAGTTTTTGGTTTACTCGTGGCTTCTATTGGATGCTTTCGTGGTATGCAAGTCAAAGGAGGTGCCGAAGGAGTAGGAACTGCAACAACTATTTCAGTTGTGAGCAGTATATTTGCTATAATAATCGCTGATACAATCTTCACTTTTATTTTCGAAGCAATGAGATTATAATTAGAACTTATCCTCTAGGTGGTACCCAACCTTTCCTGTTCCATTTAATAAGTTCTATGTTGATACTACCAATGTAAACATTCATTTTTGCTTTTATTGGTATGCTTGCATCATCGTCGCTAAACCAACCCTCGAAATATCCAGAAAGTCCATAGATTCCTGTCCATTCTGCTTTACCAGTAAAATGGACAGTTCGAACAGGATAATCGATACTTTCTATTTTAATAGTTTGCTTTCCATTATAGAAATTAATGTACGTATATGCTGTGTCCTTATCCATCAGTGTAGGAATTTTTATATTTTTCTGGGACTTTGTGTACTCTCTTGCAAGAAAAAACAAGGACAAACCATCGTTCCATTTCTTTGAAGTTGAAATGACATTAGAGTAGTACTTTTGATTTTTCTTGAATTTTTCGACAATAACCTTTTTGTTTTTGTAATCAAAAAGAATTTGGTCGAAAAGCCAATAATCCTTCTCTTTTATACTTGAAGTAAATTTATAAGAGAAGGAGATCGATGGATCGAACCAGCTTGTGAAAACGGCATGTAAATCAACAAATGGAATACCAGAATACGAGTCGATATAAGCTTTTGCTTTGTGAACCAATTTTCCATCTAATTGTTCATTTGGATCGGTCTCAATTCTAATTGTACCTAATTTAATTCCTAAAAAAGATACTTCGTACAATAGCTCCTCGCTAGGAAAAATCATTTTCGAAGTTTGAGCAACGCAAAAATAACTGGATACTACGACTACTAAAAAAACAATTAATAATTTCTTAGTCATATGTAAAAAGAATAAAACAAATTCAATGAAACGGAAAAAGTGTAAATTATTGCACGTCCGTGATAATCTTATATAAATATTATTGATCTTCTTCTAAACCAAGATGAACAAGCTTTGCATTTACGCTTTTCAATAAATTTAACTTTCGTGCCAGCTCTTTGTGTTGCTCTTTATCTCCAACCATTTCACAAATAATCAGTCCTTCCTCGGAACAATTTTCAAGGATACCATCGTGAATTCCAAGTCGTGTTTTAATCATACAACCCCACCCAGTTAAAAGTTTTTGAACATTAACTGCAGCGTCGTTTCTCTTTCCAATAAGAATAATTAATATTGATTTTTCCATAAATCCCTCGATTAATTTAAAAATTATCTGAAAGCTCCAAAACAACTGGACAATGGTCGGAACCAAGTTCCTTTGGCAACATATAACAATTTTTAACAAAGGGAACTAAATCTTTGCTTACATAGTGATAATCGACACGCCAGCCTACATTATTTTCACGCGCACGCCCTCGCTGGCTCCACCAAGAATAATGTCCACCTTCTTTGGTAAAAATTCGAAAAGCATCGACAAAGCCCATTTCTATCAATTCATCTAATTTTTTTCGCTCTTTTGGTAGAAAGCCCGAGACATTTTGATTTTCTTTTGGCCTAGCTAAATCGATTTCAGTATGTGCAGTATTAAAATCGCCAGAGATAATAATATTAGGTTGGTGCTTTTTTAAAGCATGTAAATATTTGAATACCTCGTCATAGAAATACATTTTGAAATCTAATCGCTCATGGTCTGTGTATCCTTTTGGAAAGTAAATATTGAAAAGAACAAATTTTTCGAAATCCAAGCGAATAAACCTACCTTCATTGTCAAAGTCTGCTGTACCAATTTCAAATATTACATCTTTAGGCTCAATTTTAGTGAAAATTGCCACTCCACTGTAACCTTTTTTAACCTTACAAGTATTAAAGTATGCCAAATATCCTTCTGGTTTTTGCAATTCGGGTTCTATCTGAGATAAATCTGCTTTTACCTCTTGAATGCAGAGTATGTCCGGATCGTGACGCCTTACAAAATCGAAGAGTTTATTTTCTTTGCTTACTTTATCGTATCTTTTGGAAGGATTTTGTCCAACTATTGAGCGATAGCCATTAACGTTCCAATCTATGATTTTCATACTTTGACAATTTTTAAAAAAGCCAAAATATTAAATTAAATAAAAAAAGCGGGCATATAGCCCGCTAATTCGTAATTAATATAAATTAGTATTCATCGTATCCGCCGCGTGGCATTGGCGGTGTTTCTTTCTTTTCTGGTTTTTCGACAATAGTGCATTCTGTAGTCAGCAACAAGCCAGCAACCGAAGCAGCATTCTCGAGTGCTACACGAGCAACTTTAGTGGGGTCAATAACACCGCTTTCGTACAAATCTTCGAATTGTTCTGTTTGAGAATTGAAACCAAAGGAGCCGTTGCCCTCTTTAATTTTATTTACTATTACCGAAGGCTCGAGCCCAGCATTGGCAACAATTTGTCGTGCTGGTTCTTCAAGTGCCCTTCTAACGATATCTATACCAATCTTTTGATCTTCATTTTCAGGTTTTAAACTATCTAAAACATGGATGCATCGAAGGTAAGCAACACCACCACCGGGTACAATACCTTCTTCGACAGCAGCGCGAGTTGCATGTAAAGCATCTTCAACTCGAGCTTTCTTTTCCTTCATTTCAATCTCCGTTGCAGCACCAATTTTCAAAACTGCAACACCACCGCTCAATTTTGCAAGTCTTTCTTGCAATTTCTCTTTATCATATTCACTAGTGGTCTTTTCAATTTGGATTTTTATTTCATTAATTCTCTTTTTAATTTCCTCGTGTTTGCCAGCGCCTTCGACAATAGTTGTGTTATCTTTATCAACAACAATCTTCTTTGCTGTTCCAAGATACGACAAGGTTGCATTTTCAAGCTTGAAGCCCTTTTCTTCGCTAATTACAGTACCATTTGTAAGAATTGCAATATCCTCGAGCATTGCTTTCCTTCTGTCTCCAAAGCCAGGTGCCTTAACTGCGCAAACTTTTAGTGTACCTCTTAATTTGTTTACAACCAAAGTTGCCAATGCCTCGCCTTCTACATCCTCAGCAATTATCAACAAAGAGCGGCCAGACTGAGATATTTTCTCAAGAATAGGTAGAATATCTTTTACAGCAGAAATCTTTTTGTCGTGGATTAATATGTACGGATTTTCAAGGACAGCTTCCATAGTTTCAGCGTCTGTAACAAAATAAGGAGACAAATAGCCACGGTCGAATTGCATACCTTCGACTACTTCCATAGAAGTCTCTGTTCCTTTTGCTTCCTCAACTGTAATGACCCCATCTTTTCCGACTTTCTCCATTGCCTCAGCAATCAACTCACCAATAGCCTTGTCGTTATTCGCAGAAATAGAGCCAACATTAGAAATTTGCTTTCTACTTTCAACGGTCTTACTAATTTTTTTCAATTCCTTTGTAATAGCTTCAACTGCTAAATCAATTCCTCGTTTCAAATCCATTGGGTTTGCACCAGCAGTTACGTTTTTCAACCCTTCAGAGAAAATAGATTGAGCAAGGACTGTGGCAGTAGTTGTACCATCGCCAGCAACATCACTGGTTTTGGAAGCAACTTCGCGAACCATTTGGGCGCCCATATTTTCAATGGGGTCTTCCAATTCTATTTCTTTAGCAACAGTTACCCCATCTTTTGTAACAGTTGGAGCACCGAATTTCTTATCGATAATTACATTGCGCCCCTTTGGGCCAAGTGTAACTTTAACAGCATTGGTTAATTGGTCAATTCCTCTTTTCAAAGCATTACGGGCTTCAAAATCAAATGTGATTATTTTTGCAGACATAATTACCTCCTTTATTTGTTATACATTAAACATTACTTAATAATTGCAAGAATATCACTTTCGCGCATAATTAAGAATTGCTCACCGTTAATTTCAACCTCGGTTCCAGAATATTTTCCGTAAAGAACTTTGTCGCCAGTTTTCACAGTCAACGGAATAAGTTTTCCGTCCTCGGTCATCTTTCCGGGTCCAACAGCAATTACTTCGCCTTGCATTGGCTTTTCTTTTGCCGTATCGGGAATAATAATCCCACCTTTGGTAACCTCCTCTGGTTGGGAGGGTTTGATTATTACTCGGTCATGCATTGGTGATAAGTTCATCTTTCAACCTCCTCATTAATTCAACATATCATTAACATTAATTAGCACTCATTTCAATCGAGTGCTAACAAGAAAACGAAAATAATTTTTGAATATTGTATTTTAAATTGAAAATTTTTCTTTTAATTTTTGAGAAACACAGGTGGGCACAAATTCACTCACATCTGCTCCATATCTTGCCAATTCTCTAACAATGGAGGAATTTAGATAAGTGTATTTTTCGTTAGGCATCAAGAAAATTGTTGCAATTTCCGGGCATAATTTTCTGTTCATCAAAGCGATTTGAAACTCATACTCAAAGTCCGATACTGCTCGGATGCCTCGAATTATCGCTTTTGCAGAAATACTTTTAGCAAACTCAACAGTAAGTTTATCCGTTGCGGTAATTTCAATATTGTTATAATTTAAAAGAGATTCACGAATCAAAGCTAATCTTTCTTTTTCAGAAAATATGGTTTGTTTTCTAGGATTTCTAGCAATAACAATAACAACTTTATCAAAAATATTCAATGCACGTTGAATAACATCGATGTGACCATTTGTTATGGGATCGAATGTCCCTGGGTAAATTGCAATTTTTTCCAAATTTATTCTCCGACGAATTTATATCCAATAGTCTCAACTGCATTCTTTACTTCCTCTGTTGAAAACGTTCCATCAATTTTTGCCAATCCAGCAGTTGGATTAACCTCCACATTTGTAACCCCAGAAACTGAACGGATTGCCTTTTCGACATTCATCGCACAATGATTGCACGTCATTCCTTCAATTTTGTAAACTCCAGATTTTGCCTTTTGTTCAAGCATCATCACACCTTTGACTTTACCAAATACCTTTCTATAATATGATAACAAAAGCAAAATTAAGAAAACAAAAGCAAAAAAGTAATCCCAAAAAGAAAAAGAAGCATCATGCATATGTAAGTGTAAATGTTTCATTTGCGTATGCGGGTCAATCCCAGTAACAAAAAAAATCCAATTCAAAAGTTGTCCAAAAACAATTGAGAGAATAATAACAACAAAAACATAAATTAATAACAATTTTCTCCCCAAAACTTTAGACAAAATTGTCATAGAAGCAGCATTTGTTACTGGACCAGCAACAAGAAACACATAGGCAATGGCTGGTGAAAAACCCTTCATCATCAAAGTCATTGCTACTGGGATTGAAGCAGTTGCACATACATACATTGGAACAGCAAAAATGACAACTAAAATTTGCCCCAAAATTTCGTTGCCCTTAAACACCTCCGAAAAAAAGTCGTCGGGGACAAAATAAGCAATTGCGCCAGCCACAATCAGTCCAGTTAAAAATTGCAGCGAAATATCATCAATGAATTCAATAAATGCATAATGAAGGGATTTCTTTGCTTTTTGTGTTAGTGTAACATCTTTGTTTTCAATTTCAATTTCAGAAAAATTAATATTTGTGATTTTTTCAAAATTCTTAAGATCATTTTTTTGGAAAAACAAAGTTACAAGCCCACCAATCACACCCATTACAAAAGCTGCTAAAGGACGAAAAATAGCAAAAACTGGCCCAAGCATTCCATAGGTCGCAATAATACTATCTATTCCAGTCTGGGGAGTAGAAATTAAGAATGAAACGACCGAAGGTTTCGATGCTCCGCTTTTTTCCAGATAAACACTTGTCGGAATAACACCACATGAGCAAAGAGGCAACGGTATACCAAATATTGCAGTTTTAACTATTGACCCAAAGTTATTTTTACTTACTTGGTTTAAAACAAATGCTTTTGAGACAAACAAATCCAGAATTGCAACAAAACTTATCCCCAATAATATATATGGGGACATTTCGACAAAAACAATCCAAATTTGTTCAAGTAAACCAAACATTTATTTCTACTTTTAAAAATTTAAATTCGATTAAAAACAAACTTTATTTTGACGAAAGAAAATAGAAGGCAAATTAATCGCCAGTTGGGACAACTGTGCTTTGTTCTATCATCAAGACTATGGTTTTCGTTTGCGCAATTGGTCTATGGAGTAACCCTTTGGGAATGCAAATTCCCTGGTATTTTTTTAAAAGAAAAGTACCTTTTTCGGTCTCAATCATTAATTCTCCATCGAGAACAAAGAAGACTTCGTCTTCGTTCCTATGAAGATGCCAATGGAATTCTCCTTCGAAAATACCTAGACGGAGTAGCGAATCGTTAACCTTGCACAACGTCTGATTAAACCATTTTTCTGTAGTATTCGCAATAATTTGTGGAGTATCAATAACTTCGAGGAAATCGAAAGCTGGGTACATTCT
Source organism: uncultured Hyphomicrobiales bacterium (assembly GCA_964524325.1). Taxonomy (GTDB): domain Bacteria; phylum Bacteroidota; class Ignavibacteria; order Kapaibacteriales; family UBA2268; genus Naka2016. The sequence goes on along the minus strand of CAZGCT010000006.1, from coordinate 38,984 downwards.
TATTTCATATTCTTTCTTTTCTTTCATTCAATTTATAAAACCATTAAACAAACTTCAAACCTTTGGCTCCAATGTCCCTTCGGAAATATTTGTTTTCAAAATGAACTAACTCAACACCCTCGTATGACTTCTGAATTGCTTCATTTAAAGTATCACCTAAACCAACGACACTTAAAACTCTCCCTCCATTTGTAATTATTTTACCATTTACATTTAATGTTCCAGAGTGAAAAACCAAGCAACCGAAGGACTCTGCCTTGTCTAATCCTACGATTTCAAATCCCTTTTGGTAAAGATCGGGATAACCCTGAGAAGCAAGAACAACACAGCAACTGAATTTATTAATGAAACCTTCGAAGAAGCTTTTGTTCAAGTTTCCATTGGCAACAGACTTAAGAAGAGAAGCAAATCTCCCTTTGACTAACGGTAAAACTGCTTGAGTTTCGGGGTCACCAAATCGACAATTAAACTCCACTACTTTTGCTTTGCCATCTTTAATCATCAATCCCGCATACAAGCAACCAACAAAAGGAAAACCCTCCGCATTCATACCTAGGATAACAGGTTTAATTATTTCGCTTTCAATTTGATATAGTGTTTCTTCGGATACCAAGGGTGTGGGTGAATAGGCGCCCATTCCACCTGTATTTTTTCCACGGTCACCTTCAAAAATTCTTTTATGGTCTTGTGAAGTTGGTAACAAGATGTAATCCATACCATCGGTAATTGCAAGAATGGATGCTTCTTCGCCCTCGAGGAATTCCTCGACAACTACTTTATTCCCTGCATCTTCAAATTCACCCAAAAACATTCTTTCGATAGCAGAAATTGCATCTTCTTTACTTTCACAAACAACAACACCTTTTCCGGAAGCAAGCCCATCCGCTTTTACAACAATTGGTGGAGTTAAAGAATAAATATAATCCTTCGCCGCTTTGATTTGTTCAAGTGTAAATGAATTAAAACGTGCAGTTGGAATTCCAAACTTCAACATTAACTCTTTTGCAAAAGACTTCGAGGATTCAATTCGTGCTGCAAGCTTCGATGGGCCAAAAACTGGAATTCCTTTTTCGCGCAAAAAATCGGCTAATCCTTTTGCAAGAGGGTCTTCGGGTCCAACAACAACTAGATCAACCTTTAACCGGGAACAAATTTGAGCTATTTCATCAAAATTATTAATGTTAACATCAACAAATTTGGAAAATCTTTGTATTCCAGCATTCGTACTTGCAGAAAAAATATTTACTTCTTCCTCGGAATTTACAAGTTTCCAAGCAAGACAATGCTCTCGCCCTCCATTTCCAACAAGAAAAACATTCATAGATCAACCAAAAAATACAAAATTAACTGCATTTTATTTTAACTTTCTATATATCTATTGGAAAAAATTAAAATTTCAGAATAAAATTCTAAAAGCTTTGGTTTTTTAGGAAAAATCGAACACTAATTTGCCTCCAACAACTTGGGAAGAATCAGCGAAAGAAGCATCCCACATGTATGAGTTTTCTTGCGTAACTGTACTTTCGATTCTGACATTTGGTGCAAAAAGCTGTTTAATAAAACCATTGCAAGATAGTCTAAAAAACCACAAGGATACTATATATTGTAGTTTAATAAAATTCTGGGAAGCTTTTGTAGAGCTTGGAAAATAAACCAACCCTACTTTGGTTTACCAATTCTTATCCTTTCAATTTTGATAGTATTTCCATTTTTCCATGAAGGATTAAGGAAAGAATTAAACTAAAAAAGTCGTGAAAAATTTTATCATAATTCAATTCTTCCTTTATTTGAAAACTTAAAATAAATTTAGAATATTTTAGAATATTTTTATTAAATTGGTATTTTGCAAAAACATTTATGTTGAAAAAAATAAATTGGCTTATCGAATAACCTTTCCTCTTTTAGGGTATTTTTTCTTAATTTTGTAGTTTTTAGTGACTGAAATGGAAATTATTAAAGTACCCCGTGGTACACAGTTAACCTGCAAAAACTGGCAGATAGAGGCTGCTTACAGAATGATACAACACAACTTAGATCCAGAAAACGCAGAAAAGCCTGAACAACTTATAGTTTATGGAGGTTATGGTAAAGCTGCGAGAAATTGGGAATGTTTCTACGAAATTCTTAATTCGCTGAAAATCCTTGAACCAGACGAAACCTTGCTAGTGCAATCTGGTAAGCCAATTGGCATTGTCCAAACTTATACATTAGCTCCAAGAGTAATCATTGCTAATTCCAACCTTGTCCCCAAGTGGGCTACTTGGGAAGAGTTCCGTCGGCTTGATAAGTTAGGGTTAATTATGTTTGGACAGATGACAGCCGGAAGCTGGATTTACATTGGCACACAAGGAATATTGCAAGGTACATACGAAACTTTTGCTGCGGTTGCTCGACAACACTTTGGAGGCGATCTTTACGGACGTTTCTTATTGACTGCTGGAATGGGTGGAATGGGAGGTGCCCAGCCGCTTGCTGCTTATTTTGCTGGCGCTGCTTCATTAACTGTTGAAATCGATGAGAAACGCATCGACAAACGAATTCACGATGGTTATTGCCAAATTAAAGTACATAGCTTAGACGAAGCTCTATCAATTGTTCTAAAAGCTAAAGAAGAAAAAAGAGCAGTTTCAGTAGGTCTCGTTGGCAATGCAGCAGAAATCCACCCCGAGATACTTCGAAGAGGATTAATACCCGACGTTATTACTGATCAAACAGCTGCACATGACCCATTGAATGGGTACTACCCAGCTGGATATACAAAGGAGGAAGCTGATAGGTTACGAGTAGAAAATCCAGAAAAATATCTCGAAGAAGCATATAAATCGATCGCGACGCATGTTCGGACAATGATAGAATTTAAAAATCGAGGTGCAGTTGTATTTGATTATGGAAATAACATTCGAGGAATTGCAAAAGAATATGGCAAAGTTGAAAATGCTTTTTCATTTCCCGGCTTTGTACCTGAATACATTCGACCTTTGTTTTGTGATGGCAAAGGACCATTTAGGTGGGTAGCTCTTTCTGGAGACCCAAAGGATATTTACAAAACAGATGAAGCGATTATGGACACATTTCCAAATGATTCAGCATTGCATCGATGGATTCAAAATGCACAAAAGCATGTAAGGTTTCAAGCACTTCCTGCGAGAATTTGTTGGCTTGGCTATGGCGATAGACTTAAAGCTGGTTTACTTTTCAACGAGTTAGTCCGAAAGGGCGAAGTCTCTGCACCAATAGTCATAGGACGAGACCATTTAGATTGTGGTTCCGTAGCTTCTCCCTATCGCGAAACGGAGAATATGAAGGACGGTTCGGACGCTATCGCCGATTGGGTTTATTTCAATTTTGCCCTCAACGCCATTGGTGGAGCAAGTTGGATATCCTTCCATCATGGTGGTGGAGTAGGTATGGGTTTGGCTCTCCACGCTGGTATGGTTGTAGTAGCAGATGGTACAGAAGAAGCAGAAACTCGGTTGCGCAGAGTTTTAACTTATGACCCAATGACTGGAATTCTACGACATGCCGACGCAGGATATGAAAAAGCAATAGAAAATGCCAAAAAGTTTGGCATAAAAATTCCTATGTTAAAATTTTAACAAATTATTGAAACTTTTTTCAGTTTCTGGTGTCTATATAATTGTAAGCATTATAAAAATATAAGATAAATAAATGTTTTAAATTATACCATTTTACGAGGGTTTATGAAAGATTGATACAATTTTTCATTGAAAAGAAGAAAAAGGAAAAAAGATGAAACGAAAAATTTTGGGTTGTTGCAAGAATGAAAAGTTGACATTTTGTCAGATTGGTTTAACCCTTAGTATAATGGTGTAATTTAAAATATTAGGAGGATTTATGGAATTGCAATCTCAAATCGAACAACTATTCAAAACTGACCGTAAAAAGTTTCTTGGATTTATTCGGCAAAGAGTCCGAAGCCAAGAAGAGGCCGAAGACATACTCCAAGACGTTTTTACAAACGTATTAGCCGCATCGCAGCAAATGCAAAAACCCATCGAGAATATTTCGTCGTGGGTCTTCACTGCAATTAGAAATAGAATTATTGATTCTTATAGAAAAAAACGAGCCGAAACATTTTCGGATATGCAGTTGCCAGGCGCAAGCGATGATCCAGCAGACACATTCGAAAGTTTTATTTCAGACAAAACTTCAGACCCAGATACAGAATTACTTAGAAAAACCATTTGGGAAAGAGTTCAGGAAGGCTTATCCGAACTTCCACCTGAACAAAGAGATGTTTTTATTAAGAATGAATTCCACGGTGTTTCTTTTCGCGAAATGTCGGAAGAAACAGGTGTGAACATAAATACTCTTTTAGCTAGAAAACGTTACGCTGTGCTTCACCTTAGAAAAAAGCTCAAAGAGCTATACGACTCCATGAATGGCAATTAATAGTTGTCGCTCATATTACTGACAAAAAGGCAGTCGTGGACTGCCTTTGTCATTTTGTCAAATTAATTTACAATATGTCAGGTCTATTACATATTAAACTCAGGTAACTCAAGAACCTTGGATAAACCAGCACCTGGCCTAATAATTTTAAACTCATCTGTGGTCATATCAATAACTGTTGATTCCCCCAAAAAATTATATTCATCAGTTTTCACTGCAACATCTACAAGGTTAAGAAATTTCTCCAGTAGCTCTTCTGGGTGTGAATACTCAAACCCATCGATTTTAGCGCTTATTGAAATAATTGGGGAACCAAGTTCTTCGAGTAATGCTTGAGAAAGTACATGATCGGGGACTCTGATCCCAGCAGTCTTTCTTTTTGGGTCTTGGGCATAGCGAGGTACTTCTTTCGAAGCTGGTAAAATAAAAGTGTACGGACCGGGAATTAACTTTTTGATAGTTTTGTAAGCAATATTTGTAACTTTTGCAAATTCAGAGATATTAGATAAGTCCCGGCAAAGAAAAGTAAGAGCTTTATCTTCTGGGATATTTCTTATTAAGCGAATTTTTTGAATTGCATCTTTATTTGCCAAAGCACAACCAAGTGTAAAACCAGTATCTGTGGGATATATAATCACCCCACCTTCGTACAAGGCATCGCAAACCTTTTGTAGCTTCCGCCTTTCAGGATTTTTTGAGTGGATAGTGAAAACTAAAGCTGGCATGAATTCCCCTTTTTTGGTTTTTCAGATAAAGTTTCTATATTTTTATTTTTTTTCATAAAGTAAAAATAAAAAGGAATTCCAATTAAAACAAGAACCATCCCAAATACCGAATTGATAAAATCGGTTTTGCCTTGCTCATACATTTGTATGTCGTTGATAATAGTAAAAATAACAAAAATAAATGCAAATATTACAAAAATTGCTGGGAGGACTGGGTAACCAATCACTTTATATAATCTTTCTTCTTGTGGCATTTTTTTTCTTAAAACAAAAACTCCTAAAGCACCCATTGCGTAGAAGAACCAACTAACAAAAATTAGCATATCAGTAAGTATATCAAAAGTTCCAGAAATCACCAAAATGCTTGTCCAAAAGGCTTGAATAAGTAAAGACTTTGAAGGAGTACGGAAAACAGGATGTACGTAGGAAATTGGTTTGAAAAATAATCCTTCTTTTGCCATCGAATAATATAATCTTGCACTTACCATAATTGTTCCGTTTGATGTTCCGAAGGTAGAAACCAAAACTGCAAATGATACAAATGTCCCACCAAAAACACCCAAAACACTAATAGCGGTATCGGCAGCAACAAGAGTGGAATTTGCAATCTTTTCAATTGGTAAAACATAAAGGTAAGCCAAATTAATAGCGAGATAGACAGTAATAACAATTAAAGTGCCTAACGCTAATGACAATGGTATATTTTTTCTTGGATTTTTTACTTCCCCTGCAACATAAGTAATATTATTCCATCCATCGAAAGCCCAAAAAGCAGCAGAAAGTGAAACCAAAATTCCATTAAAAAGATTGATTTCCCCACTCAAAAAACTATTGGAATCTCTGTGAAAATTTTCAACATTACCAGTGCCTAAACCAAAAGCAAAAACTACCAAAAACAAAATTGCAGCGACTTTCATAAAAGAAAAAATTGCAGAAACGCTTCCTCCAAGAACAACACCACGAATGTTAATGAAAGTTAGAAAAAAAATTAACCCAATTGTCAAAGTTTTAACCCCGAAGTTTGCCAAAGGGTAAATGTACCCGATAAAAGGTAAATAAATTCGAAAAGATTCTTCAAGATGGGCCTCGAATCTGGGTAACTTTACGAAGAATTGGGCATAATCGGAAAAAATGTAAGAAATGGAAGCAATAGAACCAGTCTGCACAACAATAAACATTGCCCAACCATAGAGCCAAGCAAAAAATCTACCGTACATTGCCTCGAAAAATTTGTATTGTCCACCCGTTTCGGAAATAAAGCTGGCAATTTCTGCATTTGTCAATGCACCAAAAAGAGTAATTATTCCAGCAACGACCCAAATACCTACCATTAATTCAGGGGAACCAAGATGCAGTGCCATTACGGTGGGTTTTTTAAAAATACCAGAGCCTATGACCGCTCCCACAACCACTGCCACAGTTGTAGTTAAACCAAGACCTCGAATTAACTCGGAATTCTTAATATTGGATTCGTTTTTCACACTCAATTTTACAGTGATATTGCATTGGTAATTGTTTCGATTTCTTCATTTGTCAAATAAGGATGCATTGGCAAAGAAAAAATTCTTTTTGATATATCTTCTGCGACGGGGAAATCGCCTATTTTATATCCCAAATCTAAATTGACCTTTTGTAAATGAAGTGGTATTGGATAATAAATTGCAGTAGGAATACCTTTCTCTTTAAGTTTGTTTAATATTAGATTCCTTTGTAATTCGTTTTTTGCAAGGACCGAATACTGTGCCCAACATGATTGATATCCATCTGGTACAAAAGGGGTTTCCAACTTTTCGGAAAGCTTATCCGAATATTTCTTTGCTATCTGATTGCGAAGCTGAAGTTCTTCCTCGAAAATCTGAAGTTTGGAAAGCAAGACTACAGCTTGAATTGTATCTAATCTTCCATTTATACCTAATCTAACATTTTCGTATCTATCTGTTCCTTGGCCATGAACTCTGATGGAAACAAGCAAGTTATACATTTCCTCATCATCGGTAAAAATTGCTCCACCATCGCCATAACAACCGAGAGGTTTTGCGGGGAAGAAAGAAGTTGCAGACACTTCACCAAAAGAACAAGCTCTTCTACCATTCAATTGGCCACCAAAACCTTGGGCAGCGTCTTCAAGTACAAAAAGCCCATATTTTGAAGCAATTGGCAATAAACGTATGTAATCAGCAGGCAACCCAAATAGATCTACGGGAATAATACCCTTGGGTTTAAGTTTGCCAAGATTCAGAACTTCCTTTATCTTTTCCTCAAGTTTAGATGGATCAATATTAAAAGTTCGAGGATCAATATCTACAAAAACCGGAGTTGCCCCAACGATCCGAATGACCTCGGATGTGGCAATAAATGAAAAAGGGGTAGTAAAAATGGCATCCCCAATTCCAACCCCATAAGCCATTAAAGGCATTATCAAAGCATCCGTGCCAGAGGAACATGAAACACAAAATTTTCTTCCAACAAAATTGGCAAGTTCATTTTCTAATTCTTCGACTTCTGGACCAAGGATAAACTTGCAATTTGAAAGAACACTTTGAAGTTTTACATTCAGAGAATCTTTTATTCTCTCATATTGCCTTTGCAAGTTAATAAATTGCACTTTTATCTCCCAATACCTTTATAATAAATTCCATGATTTAAAATGTCGCTCTTGTCAAGAAAATTTCTACCATCTATAACAACCTTTACACCAAATTGCAAAAGAAATTCCCCAGTTAGCACACGAAATTGATCGTGGGCAGTTGCAAGAAGAATGGCAAATGTTCCATCAAGAGCTTTTTCTAAACTTTCGACTGAGGATAAATTTTTTACAAATGGGTCGAAACAAATCAGTTTTGCTTCCTTTTCTTCCAATATACTTTTTATTTTCAAGCTTGGACTTTCACGTAAATCACCCAAATTTGCTTTATAAGAAAGACCAAGTAAAGCTATTTGTGTTCCTTTAATAGGTTTACCAAACTTATTCAAGGCATCGACAAGGTGATTAACTGTATGAAGGGGCATAGAATTGTTGATCTCCCGAGCAAGTTTCAAAAACTTATGATCGAATCCACTTTTAGAGGCACGGTCGATTAAGTAGTATGGATCAACCGGAATACAATGACCACCAACACCACAACCCGGGTAGTGGGGTAAAAATGCAAATGGTTTATTCGATGCTCCTTTTATGACCTCAACTATATCAATTCCAAGAACTTCAAAGCTTTTTGCTAATTCATTAACAAAAGCGATGTTAATATCTCGGAAAGTGTTTTCTATGATTTTAGTGGCTTCAGCAGTTTTCAAATTAGGCATTTCATAGATTTCGGCATCCAAAACTTGGCGATAAAACTCTGCTATGAGCTTTGCAGCTTCTTTGCTGGATGCACCAATATTTCTTGGAATATTGTAAACATTCCAAAGTGGGTCACCGGGATTAATTCTTTCTGGACAATGAGCAACATTGAAATCACGGACAACTTTCAAACCAGTTAAATTTTCTAGCATAGGAATAACCAGTTCATCGCAGACACCGGGGTTAACAGTAGATTCGATAACAACGTATTGACCTCTGCGTAGAAACTTTGCAATCGTTTCTATTGCCATAGTTAAAGGTTTTAAATCGGGAGTGTAATCATCTAGTACCGGTGTTGGAACGCACACAAAATAAATATCTGAGCCATCGATGATTTCTTCGGAAGCGGACGCTTTGATTGAATAATTTTTCAAATCAATTTCTGCTTGCTTATCCTCAATAGGACAAATTCCGTTAAGTATTTTTTCAACTTTTTTAGTTTTGGGGTCGAAACCAACAACTTCGTGGTCTGTTTTCTTTCGAATTGCCAAAGCAAGAGGTAAACCTACATAACCTAAACCTAAAACTGCAACTTTCATATAATTACTTTCTATAAACCACAAAATTAGAAATTATATAGCAAGCAAAAAAGTTTTTACGAAATTTTTACAATTCAAAAGGGATTTCTTTGAAGTATCAATAATTTTTTTAAAATTGAAATTACTTCATTTTGTATTTGCCTAAATTCTCTTGTAAACCTTATTGATTACACAAAAAGCTAATCTTTTTCGTTTGGTTTTGTTATAAGTAACAAAAAATTGGTGCCAAATGGAAAGAGCTTATTTTGCAGGTGGTTGCTTTTGGGGAGTTGAGCATCTCTTCAAAAAATTGCGTGGAGTGGTTGAGACGAGTGTTGGTTATTGTGGTGGAATTAAAGATAATCCAACTTACGAAGAAGTATGCTCCGACCAAACTGGGCATGCAGAAACTGTGGAAATCCTATTCGATCCAGATAAACTCACCTTTCGCGAACTTGCAAAGCATTTTTTCGAAATACACGACCCGACTCAATTGAATAAGCAGGGACCAGATATTGGTACCCAATATCGTTCAGCAATTTTTTATGTTAACAACAATCAAAAAGTAATTGCAGAGGAACTGATAGCTATTTTAAAATCTAAAGGCTATGATGTTAAAACCGAAGTTGTACCTTTCAAGAGATTTTGGCCTGCAGAAGATTATCACCAAGATTATTACGATAAAACTGGCAAATTACCATACTGCCATATCTATCAGAAAAAATTTTAATTATTCTCTATACATTTGTAAAATAAATGAATTTTCGCGAAGCCACTTTTCTTTTTCTGAATAATTTTTTGAAAATTGGGAAACAAAAAATTTAAATTGCTTTGAATGATTCTTGTGTACTAGGTGTGCAAGTTCGTGAATTATAATATGATCAATTAATTCTTTAGGCAATAGTATCAATCTCCAGTTCAAATTAATAGTTCCATTTTTCCCACAAGAGCCCCAAAGTTTCTTTGCATTCTTGAGGCGTAAGGTTTTATATTGCAAGCCCATAACATCTGCCCAGCGATCAAGTTCTTCCTTCAATACTTCATAGGCTTTGTTAAGAAAAAATTGCAAGAGCTTTCTTTTCAAAGTGGACTTGTCTCCTTTAGGTAAAAAAATAACTTTACTAACAAAATCAATAAAAATATCACTTTTGTCGTGAAAATCAATCAGAAGCCAATCCCCAAGAAAAAGAAGGGTTTCCCCTTTTTCGAAAACCAAGGGTTTAGTTTTTTGGTTGTTTTGAATTACAACCTGGCGTGTCTTGACAATCCAATTTAGTTTTTTTTGAACAACCCTTTTAATTTCGGATTCTGTTGCAAAATATGGTGCGATTACAATTAAATCTCCATTCTGGTCAATTCGTAAACAAAACCCTTTTCTTTTCCTAAAGATAAGCTCTTTTATTTCGATTATCATTTCTCAATAAGCTTATTCGACAGTCACGCTTTTCGCTAAGTTTCTTGGCTGGTCGACGTTGCAACCCAATTCAACCGCCATATAATATGCAAGAAGTTGCAAAGGAATAACAGTAAGAATTGGGGTAAGCATTGGTAATGACTCGGGAACAAATATCACTTTTTCTGCATATTTTTGGATCTTTTCATCATTCTCAGTAGCTATTGCAATTACTCTACCCTTGCGAGAACGAACCTCTTCAATATTTGAAATCACTTTATCGTAAATTTCATCCTTTGGGGCAATAAAAACTACTGGCATATTTTCATCGATTAATGCAATAGGTCCATGTTTCATCTCGGCTGAAGGATAGCCCTCTGCGTGTATATATGAGATTTCTTTCAATTTTAAGGCCCCCTCCAAAGCAACTGGAAAGTTGTAGCCCCTCCCCAGATACAAAAAATTTCTGGAATAGGAATATTCTTTTGCAATTTCTTTTATTATTTCACTATTTTCAAGAATCTTTTCTACTTTCGATGGAAGTTCGGCAATTCCACGAGCAATTTGTATTCCATCAATTTGGGATAAATTCCGCATTCTTCCCAAAAGTAAAGCAAACAAGGAAAGCACAACCAATTGGGAAGTAAAAGCTTTTGTCGAGGCAACTCCAATTTCTGGTCCTGCGTGAATATAGACACCAGCATTTGTCTCCCGAGCAATAGAGCTACCCACAACATTAACAATTCCAAGGACTGTGGCATTTTTTTGTTTAGCTTCTTGGACTGCAGCTAAAGTATCGGCTGTCTCACCACTTTGAGAAATAGCAATCACAATATCATTTTTGCGAATAATTGGATTTCTATACCTAAATTCCGAAGCATATTCAACCTCGACTGGAATACCACATAGGTTTTCAATTAGATATTCTCCAACCAAACCTGCATGCCAAGAAGTTCCACAGCCAGTGATAACCACTCTATCAACTTCTCGTAATTTATCGATAACTGGAAGTAACCCACCAAGCCTTGCATTGCCTTCTTCTATAAGCAAACGACCCCGAAAAGCATCTCTAATAGTTTGTGGTTGCTCGAATATTTCTTTGAGCATAAAATGTTCAAAGCCGCCCTTTTCTATCTTACTTAAATCGAAATCTACCAAATGAATAATGTTATTAGTTAAGACATTGTCAATTGTTTTAGTGCTGTAGCTTTCCCGGTTAAGGGTGACCATTTCATTATCATTAAGATAAATAACCTGTCTTGTATATTGAATAATAGCAGCTGCATCGGAAGAAACGATATATTCATCTTCACCAATCCCAACAATCATAGGACTACCACGGCGTGCTGCAATTATTTTGTCTGGTTCATAAGCCGAAAGCACTGCAATACCAAAGGTACCTTGGACCTCTGAAAGAGCCGTTCGAACTGCTTCTTCAAGGTCTTGAGTTTTATCGTAGAAATATCCAATTAATACAGCTAAAACTTCGGTATCTGTTTCGGACACAAAGTAGAAACCTTTTGAAAGCAACATTTGCTTCAAAGAATGGTAGTTTTCTATAATACCGTTGTGAACAATAGAAATAAAATTTGAATTGTCAGTATGTGGATGAGCGTTTATGTCGTTTGGTTCTCCGTGAGTTGCCCATCGAGTATGAGCAATACCTATAGTAGAGTTGAATTCCTTCTTTTCAAGAAGGTGAACCAATTCAGAGACCTTTCCTTTTTTCTTGAAAGTTAAAAGTCTTTCGTTTTCAATAATTGATAAACCAGCAGAATCATACCCTCGATATTCCAATCTTTGTAATCCATTAACAAGAACTTTTACAGAGTTTCTTTTCCCAATGTAACCAACAATTCCACACATATTGCATCAAAAAAGTGAAATTTGTAAATTATTTTTTCTAAAGTTACAAATTAATGGAAAAAATTAACATAAATTCACTTCCAATCTTTAAGTTGTTGGTTTTTCTTTTCCCTTCATTACTACTTGGTATTTTCCTTCCTAATTATTTAAAAACTATTCTTTTGTTAACATTAGGATTTTTTGGTATTCTACTATTTGCTTTTGGAAAGCTTCGAATTTCTTTTGTTTTAATTGCTCTTGCTTTAGGACTAGTGATTTCTTTTAATTTCCGTCAGTTTTATCAAACTAAAAAAACAAATAAATTCAGTATAACAATTGCAAAGATTTTTGGAAGAATAACAGACCTTTTTCCTACTGACGAAAATGCTTTGAGAATCCGATTGGTAGGTGAAATACAAAGTGAACATATCAAAGGTTATCATACCACAATTTTGTTGGATGTTTGGAATTTTGACCAAATTTCTTACAAATTAGATGTTGGAAACCAAATTTTTTGCCATGCAATTATTTGGTACCCAAGGAAATCAAATTTACCGACCGACCCCGCGGAATTTCATTCTGCCTTGGCTTATGATGTTGAATTTCGAGGATTAATTTATCCTCAAGACATCATAAAGGTTTGGGAAAATCCTAAAGCATACAAAAAATTTCTTATGGAAACTAGGAAATCCCTGCAAGAAAATCTTAAGAACATTTTCAATAGTGAAAATTACACAATATTTTCTGCTCTTCTACTTGGTAATAGAACGCTATTGGAGGAGGAGCAAAAGCAAAAGTTTGCAATAACAGGAATGTCCCACATATTAGCCTTGAGTGGGTTTCATTTTGGCATACTGTCGGCTATTGTTTTCTTCTTATTTTCTTTTTTAAAAAGCAAGTGGTTTAGATTTACTTTGGTAGCAATTTCTCTACTGGGATATCTTGCCATTGTCGATTTTCCACCATCAGGAATTCGTGCGACAATAATGATTTTGTCGTTTCTTTATTCTTACACGCTTGAAAGAAAACCTTCCGTATTCAATGTTTTGTCTTTAATCTTATTGATTATTTTAATTTTTTCACCTAAATCTCTTTTTAACGTTGGGTTTCAATTATCTTTCTTTGCAGTTTTAGGAATCGTACTTTTTTACCAAAGATTTTATTTCTTTTTCACCAATATGGTCAAAACTAAAAACAAAGTTTTATTCTTTTTTCTCTCAATTCTTTCTGTAACTATTTCGGCACAAATTTTCACTGCACCCCTAGTCGCTATTTATTTTGGTTACTATACCTTTGTTTCTTTTTTTTCAAATTTAATTCTTCTTCCTTTGTTCTCGATGGCAATAACATTTGGCTTTGCTTCTTTACTTATTTCGTTAATTTCAACATCATTTGGAAAAATATTCGGGTTATCTGCAGATTTTTTTATTTTTATAGCAACTCAAATAAATGATTGGCTTGCCAAAAGTTTCGAAAATTTTATAGTTAATGAAAATGGTGTAGTTTTATTAAGTATAATTATCTCAATAATATTTATTTGGCTTTCTGCAACATTACATTTCAAACAACTTTTATTTAAGACAGCATTTTCAGTTGTAATTCTAATTCTCCTTTTAACTAACTTGGGAAATTATAAACATGTTGATACCTTGCAAATATTTCCAAGGATGAAGTACGTTGCTATTGTTATTCCAAGTAAAGAAAAAAGTATTTGCCTACTTTTAGACAGAAAACCACGGCAATTTCCTTCCGGAGATAAAGCAATGGAAAAGTATATTACAAGTCTCTCTGGAAAACTAGTAATTGGTGTCTCGGGAAACGCCGGTATTGCTGTTTCGGATAATATTAAAAAGCAAAGGGATGTAACTATACTCGAAATACCCAGCGAATTACAAAGGAAAATATCCTATGCAATCTATGGAGATTTAAGACTTTTTAAACTTTAGGTTAATATGGCTTTGAGGATTATCGTTCCTAGTATTTTCCCAAAAAACGAAATTATTGCCGGAGTAACCGAGCGAAATTTACAAATTCACCCACTCGGATTTTCATTTGGTGAAACAAATTTATTCGACAAAACAACAGTAAAAGAGCACCGAAGAATTCTTGCAAATCAACTGGGCATAGACATTTCAGATTTTGTCTACCTCAATCAAAAGCATAGCGATACAGTTATCGTCTTCGTGGATAAATTTGAAACTCTTATCGGAGATGCTTTGATAACTAATGTTAGAGGTAAAGTTTTGGTAGTTAAAATTGCTGACTGCGGGGGTGTTTTAATTTACGACAAAAAAAAAGAAGTTGTTGCAGCAATTCACTCGGGATGGCGGGGAAGCTATAAAAGAATCGTAAGAAAAACTGTTTCAAAAATGCGTGAAACATTTAATAGTAAACCTGAAGATTTGCTTGTATTTGTCTCACCTTTACCTTTTGCAGAGAAATACGAGGTTGGCGCAGAAGTGGCAGAACTTTTCGAAAACTCAATCATAAAAAGTAACGAAGGGAAATTTTTCTTCGACAATAGAAAAGAAATCCTTTTTCAATTAAGAGAAATCGGTATTCCCTCGATAAATATTGAAGTATCTAACCAGTGTACAATTTCGAATACAAACCTACACTCTTACAGACGAGACCAGGAAAAATCGGGAAGAATGGCTTGCTTCATTGGATTGAAAGGTTAATTTTTTAAAAAGAAGCTAATTTTTCGAAGAGAAAATATTCAAAAAATTTGTTAATTCCTCTCGCCAAGAAGGAATTGCAATTCCAAGAAAATCAGAAATTTTTTGATTGCTCATAGCCGAAAATTTGGGTCGACGTGCTGGAAGCTGGAATTCATCGACTTTAGCAGGAACTACATTTACCCGTAAGCCAAGCTGCTTCTTTAATTCTAAAGCCCATTCGTATCGGGAAGCAAAACCTGAATTGGTAACATGAAATAGTCCAACAAGTCCTTCTTCGATTGCTTTCATTGTAATATCAACGACATTACGGGTTGAGGTTGGAATAGAAACTTCGTCTATCGAAACTCTCACAGTATCAGTTTCTTCGCTCCAATTAAGAAACTTCACAATAAAATTCTGGGTACCAAAACCGTACACCCAACTAGTACGAAGTATAAGATATTGATCTAATTCTTCTGCAATTGCTTGCTCACCAAAGTATTTGGTTAAACCGTAAAAGTTAATTGGATTTGTTTTGTCCTCTTCTACGTATAAAGTTGGCTTTTCTCCATCGAAAACATAATCCGAACTAAAATGAACCAAAAGAGCATTGTATTTATTACAAACGTATGCTAAATTTCTTGCTCCAATAGTATTAACTTTAAGCGCTGCCCAACGATCGACTTCAGCCCTATCAACATAATTATAGGCAGAACAATTAATGACAAATTCGGGTTTGATAGTATTAATAATTTTATTCACATCATCTAAATTCCCGACATCAAGACTTGGCAAATCAGTTTCGTAAAAAGAAATCTGTTTTTTTTGAAAAAATTTTTTGAATTCTGTTCCAAGTTGACCTAAGCTTCCAATTAATAAATACTTCATTTTCTACTTTGGTAATTTATTTTTAACCATTTTAAATACTCCCCACTACGCACCCTGTTAAGCCAATCGGTGTTTTTTAAATACCAATCAACTGTAAGCTCGAGCCCAACAGCAAAATCCACAGATTGTTTCCATAAAAGATCTCGTTTTATTTTGTCACAATTAATTGCATATCTTCTGTCATGACCCGGCCTATCTTTTACAAATTTAATTAAGTCCTTGTAACTTTCAACACTCTTCCCTGTTTTTTTTGCAATTATTTCACAGAGGAGTTCGACCAGTTTAATATTTTCCCACTCATTTTCCCCACCTACATTGTAAGTTTCGCCAATCCTTCCTTTATTTAAGACTTTCCAAATAGCAGTACAATGGTCGTAAACATACAACCAATCGCGAATATTTTTACCATCCCCATAGATTGGCAATTCTTTACCTTCTAACATATTAATAATCATCAATGGGATTAACTTTTCGGGAAATTGATATGGACCATAATTGTTTGAGCAAATAGAAATTGTTACGGGAAATCCGTAAGTAGAAAAATAAGAACGAACTAGATGGTCTGAAGCAGCTTTAGTTGCAGAGTAAGGGCTTCGAGGCTTGTAAGGAGATGTTTCGTAAAAATAACCTCTAGAACCTAAAGAGCCGTAAACTTCGTCGGTGCTAATATGATGAAATCTAATTTGTTTACCCTTTTCAAATTTTTCGCGAACTGCTTCAAGGAGCGAAAAAGTACCAAACACATTTGTTTGGACAAAATCACTAGGTCCAATAATTGAACGGTCGACATGGGATTCGGCGGCAAAATGCACAATTGTATCAACTTCGTACTTATCTAAAATTTTGGTTATTTCTTTGAAATCGCAAATATCTACTTTATGAAAAAAATACCGCTTTGGAAACCTTTGTTGAATATCCAAAAGATTTTCTGGGTTTGCAGCATATGTTAGTTTATCGACATTAATGACAACAAAATTTTCTTTTTCCAGTTCAAAAAGAAATCTAATAAAGTTTGTTCCTATAAAACCACAACCGCCTGTAACAAGAATAGAGTTAACCATCTATTACAAAAGTGAAAAATCGAAATTATCAATAAATGGTGCATTTGCATCTTTTTCTGAGATAATGAAATCATTTTTGAGTTTGGGCCAAGGAATAGAAATTTTTGGGTCGTTGTACCTAACAACGAAATCATGCTCTTTGGAATAAATATTATCTGTAAAGTAAAGAACTTCTGTCGAGGGGAAAAGTGTAAGATAGCCATGTGCAAAACATTTAGGAATGAGAATTTTATTGGGATACTTAATGACATAGTCACAATTCGATAATATATCCTCGGAGAAATTAACTTTGGTTAAGGTGGAATCCATCACAAGAAAAATGATGTACTTTAAAAAATTTTTGCTAGTGGGTCGCATATCCACAGCAACATCAAAAATTGCTCCTTTGGGGCATGTTACGATTTTACTTTGACTAAAGGGGTTTAGTTGAAAATGAAGCCCCCGTAGCGTCCCAGACTCAATGTTAAAAGAATGATTTACTTGCAGTATAGGAAAATCAATCCCAATTTTCCTAAGGTTCGCAAAATTATAAAGTTCTGTAAAGAAACCACGGGAATCGTTGAATATTTCCGATTCAATAATTAAAACCCCGTCTAATTTTGTTTCGACTTTCCTCATACAAAACTATTTTAGCAATACAAAATTAAACATAAATGGTACTACATTTTGAAGAAACCTACAGAGAAATGTAACGAAGTTTATTATTTTCATTTATTATCTAAATTTGTATTTTCATAAATAAAATTTATTTGCTATGAAAAGATTGGTTTTGTTTTTAGGTTTTCTTTTACTAAGCTTCAATATAAAATCTCAAGACTTACCCCTTGTATCTGCAAGTGAGCTTTACGATCAGTTGCCAGATGTGAGTAACTGCAACGAAGGTAAATTAAAAAATTCCGAAAAACAAAAAGCAATGCAGTATTTGAACTATATTCGGTCTTTCCATAATTTAAAGCCCGTCCAATATGCATCCCAATACGACAATGAAACAGCAAAGAGCGCTTTGATATCGGTTGCAAATGCATTGCTTGACCATTTCCCGAAGACATCATATCATTGCTATACCCCAGAGGGAAATACCGGTTGCCAAACTTCCAACTTATACCTTGGTTCTAATTTTGGTCCTAACTCGGTTATTCCTACTGAAAAAGGGATTCAAAGCTGGATAATCGACTTGAATGTTGAAGATTTAGGGCATCGAAGGAATATGCTTAATCCTTTTTTAAAATATACTTCTTTTGGTCGCGTAGATGGTTATTCTAAAGTAAATTCAAATTATTATCTAACTGGTATGTCCATTAAAGTTCATCAATTCCCAGACTACCACAGCCTATCCGACTGGACTTCTGAATTCATTGCTTACCCATTCAATGACTACCCAAGCTCATACTTTAATAGCTCCTGGTACCTTTCATTTACGCTTGTAGTAGATAAAGGAAATATTTGGAATAACGACCAAAAGAGAATTGATTATTCCCAAGCAAATGTAAAAGTTACCGATCCAAATAACAACCAACTTGCTATATCAAATTTGAAATACGACTATATCGGATATGGTGTTCCCAATTGTATTTATTGGAAAACCACAGGAATCCAGAAAGATGTTAAATATACTGTTACCATTTCCAATGTATTAGTTAATGGAAAACCGAACACATATACTTATTGGTTCAGAATTACAGACAACCCACCCACAACTGGAGTTCAACCACCAATTCTTCAATCTCCTCCCGATAATGCCACGGATGTGGAACCTCCCGTTACATTATCGTGGTCTAATGTTTCAGGAGCTCAGTCTTACTCCTTGCAGTTATCCACAACCTCGAATTTTGACAATTTGATTTTGGACCTAAAAAATATCAGCACAAATAATTACACAATAACCACTTTAAATGATAACACAAAGTATTTTTGGAGAGTTGCTGCTTTCAAGGATGTACAATCAAGCAACTGGTCCACAATATTTTCTTTTACCACAAAAGCAACCCAACTTTCAGCTCCAAGAATTATTAAGCCATTTGAAGCCGAAACTAACGTTGACTTGAAGCCAACTTTTATCTGGAGCAAAATCCTCGGTGCAGAAAAATACCACTTACAAGTAAGTTTAGATGATAGTTACGACGACTTTTCGCTCCTCATCAACAAAGATGATATTACAGACACAATTTATACTTCTACCACAAAATTTTTCCCAAACACTATTTATTACTTGCGAATCCGTTCAATCAAGAGTTCCAGCTATAGTCCATGGTCACCTACTAGGACTTTTTGGACACTCAACCCCAGCCTTGTCACCGAAGATAAAGAAAATTCCCCTCTCTGTTTAGTTATTGATGATTTCAGCAAAGCGAAAATCGACCTCAAGGATTTCGGTAATATTAGTTCCTTTAGCTTATACAATGCTTTTGGAGAAAAATTTAACCTAAAATCAGATAATATCTCCAATCAATTAATTGATATTCCATACAATGAAATATCTTCTGGTTTTTGGATACTCGAAATTGTCGACCACCAAAATAAATACACCATCCTATTGTTGGTCATAAAGTAGGAAGACATTTGAAAGAGGAAAAAGATACATTACTCAAAGTTTTGCAATCTTTAAGAAGAGACTATACCCAAGGCAAATTTAATGAATCAACCGCAAAGGATGATCCTCATGAGCAATTTGCTGAATGGTTCAACGAAGCCCTTCATTCAAACTTTTTAGAACCAAATGCGATGGTTGTTTCTACTGTAGGGAAGGATAATATCCCATCTTCTCGTATTGTGCTTTTAAAAAAATTCGACAAAAGTGGATTCGTATTTTACACAAACTATGAAAGCCAAAAGGGGATAGAAATTGAAGTGAATCCAAATGTTTCCTTGCTCTTTTATTGGGATAAACTTGAAAGACAGGTAAGAATAACTGGAAAAGCACATAAAATTTCCAAAGATGAATCGGATGAATATTTTGCAACTCGGCCTTATCTTTCCAAAATTGGTGCTTGGGCATCACGTCAAAGTTCTCCTCTAAAATCCCGATTCACATTAATGCGGGAAGTTGCAAATCTTACATTAAAATTTCCTTTTGAAGTACCATTACCACCTTTTTGGGGTGGGTTCAGAGTAGTAGCAAATTATTTCGAATTTTGGCAAGGACGCCCAAGCAGACTTCACGACCGAATTGCCTATTACTTGCAATGCAACGGAACCTGGAAAAAGCAAAGGTTATACCCATAATTACATTCTAAATACACCGTATTTTTGGTCGGGAATAGGAGCATTTAATGCCATTGAAATTCCCAAAGCAAGTGCAGTTCGAGTATCCAAAGGGTCGATAATTCCATCGTCCCACAATCTTGCGGTGCTGTAATATGGACTTGCTTCATCTTCGTATTTTTTTATTATTGGGTCTCTTATTGCTTTAATTTCTTCTTCGCTCAATGTTTTGCCACTTGCTTCTAATTGCTTTATTTTTACTGTGGCTAAAACATCAGCGGCTTGTTCCCCACCCATTACAGAAATCCTTCCGTGGGGCCACATCCATAGAATACGTGGATTGTACCCACGACCACACATTGCATAATTCCCAGCACCGTAAGAACCACCAACAATGATTGTAAATTTGGGCACTTCAGCATTTGCAACGGCATGAACCAATTTAGCTCCGTCTTTTGCAATACCGCCATGCTCATATTTCTTACCAACAATAAAGCCGGTAATATTTTGCAAAAAAACTAAAGGTATCTTTCTAATTGTGCAAAGTTCAATAAAATGAGCTCCTTTTGAACTTGATTCCGAAAACAAAACCCCGTTGTTTGCAAGTATTCCAACGGGATAACCCATTATTTTGGCAAAACAAGTAACGAGTGTTGTTCCATACAATTCTTTAAACTCTTGAAAACGACTACCATCAACAATTCGAGCAATTATTTCACGAATATCAAAAGGCATACGAATATTCTTAGGAATAATTCCATAAATTTCTTGAGGATCGTGATACGGTTCCTCAGGTTCTTCGCGACCAACGTCAAATTTATTCGATTTGCCAAGGTTTTCGACAATGTTGCGTGCTATTTGTAATGCATGTTCATCATTCAATGCGTAATGATCGGAAACACCAGAAATTTTGCAATGAACATCAGCACCACCAAGTTCCTCGTCTGTAACAATCTCTCCGGTAGCAGCTTTTACCAATGGTGGACCGCCAATAAAAATAGTTGCTTGGTTCCGCACCATAATCGTTTCGTCGCTCATAGCAGGTACATAAGCTCCTCCAGCTGTACAGGAACCCATTACTACAGAAATCTGCGGGATATTCATTGCCGACATTCGAGCTTGGTTGTAAAAAATTCTTCCAAAGTGTTCTTTATCAGGAAAAGTCTCGGATTGATATGGTAGAAAAATGCCACCAGAGTCTACAAGATAAATGCATGGTAACCGATTTTGCATTGCTATTTCTTGTGCACGAACATGCTTTTTAATTGTCATAGGAAAATACGTACCCCCTTTTACGGTAGCATCGTTTGCTACAATCATACATTCCCTGCCATGGACAACGCCAATTCCGGTAATCATTCCAGCACAGGGGGCTTCGTTGTCGTACATATCCCATGCTGCAAGTGGAGATAATTCAAGAAAGGGGGTATTTGGGTCGCATAATTTTTTAATACGGTCCCTTGGAAGGAGCTTGCCACGACTTATATGTTTCTCGCGAGCTTTTTCTGGCCCCCCTTTTTTTACTTTTTCCAGTCTTTCTTTTAGTTCATTTACAAGTCTAACAGAGTTTTCGAAATTCTCCTTATAATCCGGAGATTTAGTATTCAACTTGCTTTTAAATCTTTCCATATTATCTATTCATTTATGAAAAATTTCCAAGCACAATAATAGTCAGGATTGGTAATATCGGGAGGACAAGAAATTGTATAAGTTTCTATTCTTTTGTCAATTGTTTTAGCAAATAAAGAATATTCAACGAAACCAACCGATTTGCAAGGAAAATCGGGCAATCCTTTTCTTCGCCTAGCTTCTTGAACTCGACAAGTTTTAACATAATGTATTAAAACATTTAAACTTTCTTGTTGACTAAATTGTTCGTTTAATAATGCATATAAACGAAAGGAAAGAGCCTTTCTTAACCCATCCAAACCAGGATCTTCTCCTAATTTCAAAAATTCCTTGATTCTTCGAGCTTCGATCTGTGTGAATTGTTCCCAAGCATCCCTATCAAATTCAATAGCTTTGTCAATCCCTAATTTTTCTTCAATGGCAAGGAACCAACATCCGTCGTGTGCCAACCAATTTTTAGCATAAATCTTTAACAACTCTAGAAGTTTTTCTTTATCTAAAGATTCAATACTGAATTCGGTCATTACATACCTCGGCGATATTTTCCACCAATTTCGTAAAGCAAATGTGTAATTTCTCCCATTGTACAGAATTCTACAGCATTTAGCAACTCTTCGAAAATGTTTCCTTGAGAAATTGCAACATTTCTCACCCTGTCTAGAGCTTCTTGCTTTTTGTCTTTGTGCATTTCTTTAAAATGGTTGACTTGCTGCAAGCGTTCCTCTTTTTCTTCAATCGAGGCACGGGTTACTTTCATATTGTCGTAATAATTAACGGGGTTTTCGTTGATAAATGTGTTAACACCAATAATTGGATAATCACCACTTTCTTTCAATGATTCATAATATAAAGACTGTTCTTGTATTTTTGAACGTTGATATTGTGTTTCCATGGCGCCAAGAACCCCCCCCCTTCGCGAAAGAGCAAGAAATTCATCTAAAACCGCCTCTTCGACAAGGTCGGTAAGTTCTTCTATGATAAACGAACCCTGATTAGGATTTTCGTTTTTCAATATGCCATATTCCTTGGATAGTATCATTTGAATAGCCATCGCTCGACGAACCGATTCCTCGGTAGGTGTGGTTATAGCTTCATCATAGGAATTTGTATGTAATGAATTACAATTATCGTACATCGCAAGAAGTCCTTGAAGAGTGGTTCTGATATCATTATACTCTATTTCTTGTGCGTGAAGACTTCGACCTGATGTTTGTATGTGATACTTTAATTTTTGACTTCGTTCATTAGCTCCATAAACATATTTCATAGCAATAGCCCAAATCCGACGGGCTACACGGCCAATCACAGAATACTCTGGGTCCATCCCATTTGAAAAGAAAAAGGAGAGATTAGGTGCAAATTCATCGATGGGAATCCCTCGATTTAGAAAATACTCAACATAAGTAAACCCATTTGCAAGTGTAAAAGCAAGTTGAGTTATTGGATTCGCACCCGCTTCGGCAATATGGTATCCGCTTATACTTAATGAATAATAATTTCTTATTTTGTTTTTCGATAGGAATTCCTGAACATCACCAATAAGGCGCATTGCGAAATCTATTGAGAAAATACAAGTATTTTGACCTTGATCTTCTTTTAGCATATCAGCTTGGACAGTGCCTCGCAATTTGCGGAAAGTATTAATCTTCAACGTTTCTTTTTCCTCCTTAGTAAGTTCAATTCCCTGAGACTTGAGTTTTTCGAGCTCACGCTTGTAAGCAACCATAAAGTAAAACGCAACCATTATAGGTGCTGGGGCGTTAATGGTCATCGAAACAGAAGTTAGTGGGTCTGTTTGGTCGAAACCTTTCAAAAGAATATCCATGTCGTCAATTGTACAAACTGAAACACCGCTCTCACCGATTTTTCCATAAATGTCGGGGTCGCGCGCAGGATCTTCCCCGTAAAGAGTTACTCCATCGAAGGCAACAGACAATCGTTTTGCCAAGTCATTTTTAGTTAAATAATGAAATCTCTTGTTTGTCCTTGCCGGTCCACCTTCTCCAGCGAATTGCCTTTTGGGGTCCTCTGTTGTTCTTTTAAAAGGAAATACCCCAGCGGTGTAAGGAAAATAACCGGGTATATTTTCCATATACAAGAAGTTTAAGAGATCAGCCCAATTTTCGAATTTTGGCAAGGCTATCTTGGGAATAAAAGTACCACAAATCGACTTTTCAAATAGGATAATTTCAATTTCTTGATCTTGTATTTTGTATCTCATCGATTCTTGACTGTAAAGACGTCTTCGATCCTCCCAAGTTAAGAGTAATTCTTTGGAATCCGGAGAAAGATTGGCCCATTTTTTTTGGAAAAGCTCATTTAATTTCTTTTGAATTTCGCCATTTTGGTTTTCTTTTTCCAAGGTTTCAATACATTTTTTAAAAGAATAAGCCTCTTCGGCAATTTTGCACTGCTCTTTAACCATACTTTTGTATTTTCTAACTGTCTCTGCAATTTCTGCAAGATAGTTTATTCTTTTATTACTAATTATTCCGGAATCACGTTCCAATTCGGTTGGTAGTAATTCAATTACCTCATCTTTTGCTTCTACACTTCCATCTTTAGTCTCTCTTAAAACTTTTAGCAAAGCTTGGAAAAACTTATTTACACCAGGATTGTTAAATTGATTGCTTCTACAAGCAAAAATTGGCAAATCTAACTGATCTAAAGCTACACCACGCGGTACTTTTAGTTGATGTGTTCGAATATAGTGTAAAATAACTTCTCTTAAAGCATCTTCCGAACCAATTTTCTCAAATTTGTTAATTACAATAAAATTAGCAACGTCGAGCATATCGATTTTTTCCAGCTGAGAAGGTGCGCCAAACTCAGCAGTCATCACATAAACGGAATAATCTGTCAAACCCTTAATTTGACTATCTCCTTGTCCAATACCCGGTGTTTCGACAAAAATTAAGTCGAAACCACAAGTCTTTAGCACTTTAATCGAATCAAGAACAAATTGCCCAACATCGCTCCCACTATTCCTAGTAGCAAAACTTCTGAAAAATACGCGACTATCGTAGATGTGATTATATCTTATTCTATCTCCGAGCAAAGCTCCACCGGTGGTACTTTTCGTCGGATCACTAGCGAGCACAGCAATATTGACCTTAGGAACATAGGCAAGAAAACGGCCAATGACTTCGTCAATCAAAGAACTTTTTCCGCTACCCCCGGGACCAGTAAATCCAATGACGAGCGACCTGCCCTTGTCGAATTTATCGAATCTTTTTCTAATTTCATCGGCATCACTTTTTTCCGGCAGTTTTTCTTCAATAAAAGTAATTTGTTTGGAAATCGAAAAGTGATCACTCACATTATTTGATTTAAGAATTTCATCTGTCAAATCGTTTAACCATTTCGATTGAATTCTTGGTTTGTTCTCTTTGATTCTCCTAATTATGTCATCTGCTATACCATTGATACCAATCTTTTGCCCATCTACGGCATGATAAAGTTTTGTTACACCATATTCTTCTAATGCTTTAATTTCAGAAGGAAGAATAACTCCACCACCGCCAGCAAAAATTTGCTTTTCCTCTGCACCAAGGGCACGAAGCTGATCAACAAGAAAACGAAAATATTCGTTGTGGCCACCTTGATAAGAACTTATTAACAAAGCGTCAACATCTTCTTGAATTGCAACAGTAACAACTTCTCGAACAGAACGATTATGACCAAGATGTATAACTTCTGCTCCACGTCGTTGAAGAAGGCGTCGAAAAAGGTTAACCGAGACATCGTGTCCATCGAACAATGCAGTTGCAGTTAATACTTTTATATTCATTTTGCTTTCGTTTTTGTTCAACAAATCATTTCAAAATATGTCTTGCAATAACTAACCTTTGTACTTCACTTGTACCTTCATAAATTTCAGTAATTTTTGCATCGCGGTAATATCGTTCAACATTGAAATCCTCAGTATAACCATATCCACCATGAATTTGGATTGCTTTACGAGCAGCATCCATGGCAACTTCGGAAGCTTTAAGCTTCGCCATAGAAGCTTCAGCTGAATATGGTAAACCTTTGTCTTTCAAATAAGAAGCACGCCAAGTAAGTAACCAAGCGGCGTTGTATTCCATCCACATATCTGCAAGCATCCATTGTATAGCTTGGAAATTAGCAATTGGTTGGTCGAATTGAACTCGTTCTTTCGCATACTTAATAGAATCCTCGATACAAGCTCGAGCAATACCAAGCGCCTGGGCAGCAATTCCAAGCCTACCGCCATCAAGGGTTACCATGGCAACCTTGAAACCTTGATTCAATTCGCCAAGAAGATTTTCCTCTGGTACTTCAACATTTTCCAAAATAATTTCTGCTGTAGACGATGCTCTAATACCAAGTTTTCTTTCAATTTTGCCAATACGATAACCCGGCATGTCCTTTTCAACAACAAATGCACTAACACCTTTAGTTTTTTTACCAGGGTCGGTAGAAGCTATAAGAACAAATATGTCTGCCTCGGCTCCGTTAGTAGCAAACAATTTTGAACCATTTAAAATCCACTTATTACCATTTTTTGTAGCTGTAGTTCTTGTATTTCCAGCATCGGAGCCAGCTTGAGCTTCTGTTAAGGAAAAACTTCCGATCTTTTTACCAGATAACAAATCGGGCAAATATTTTCTCTTTTGTTCCTCAGTTCCAAACCTGTAAATAGGGTCGCATACCAGTGAGGAATGCGCAGAGATTATTACCCCAGTTGAAGCACACCATCGCGAAATTTCTTCGATGGCAAGAAAATAAGATACAAAATCCATACCAGCACCACCGTATTCTTGGGGATATGCTATACCCATCAAACCAAGTTCAGCAGCTTCATGGATTATGTCCCACGGAAATCTGTGGTTTCGCTCATTTTCAGCTGCAGTGGGTGCAACCCTTTCTTTGGCAAACTTCGAGACCAAATCTCGAAGCATTATCTGTTCTTCTGTAAGCAAATAGTCCATAATTTCTCCTTTAACATAAACACAAAATTAATTTGAATAAGTAAAAAAAATTTGTTAATATTATATTTCATAATATATAAAATTTTTGCTTGAATAAAAAAATTCTTTTTAAATTATATGTAGAAACATACCGATAGATAATGGGAAATAAATTTAATCTTTCAGAAGAGCAAATATTGCTTCGGGAAACTGTAAGACGTTTTGCCGAGGAGGAAATTAAACCAATTGCACGCGAGCTGGACGAGAAAGAGGACTTCTCCTACGAACTTTCAAAAAAAATGGCTGATATGGGATTTTTCGGTTGCTTCCTTCCCGAAATATATCATGGTTCGAATCTCGATTATCTTTCTTATATAATTATTGTGGAAGAACTTGCTCGAGTTGATAGTTCGCAGGCTGTTACCATTGCTGCCCACAACTCGCTTGGAGTTGGCCCAATTTATTACTTTGGAAATGATTCGCAAAAAAGTAAATACCTTCCTAAACTGGCAACTGGCTACCTTTGGGGCTTCGGATTAACTGAACCAGAAGCCGGAAGCGACGCAGGCAATACCAAAACCTCTGCTGTAAAATCTGGTAATAATTGGATAATTAACGGAACAAAAATTTTTATTACAAACGCCTCAACAGAAATTACTCTTGGTTCAACAATTCTCGCAGTTACAGGAATATTGCCTAACGGAAAAAAGGAATACACTTGCTTTTTAGTAGAAAATGGCACACGTGGATACACAGCCCGACCTATGAAACACAAAATGATGTGGCGCGCCTCGAACACCAGTGAACTTATTCTTGAAGATGTGGTAGTCTCCGAAGATAATATTTTAGGTAATCGAGGGGACGGATATAAACAAATGCTAAAAACACTTGACAACGGACGTCTTTCAATAGCTGCTATGGGTTTGGGACTTGCTCAAGGTGCATTTGAATATGCTCTTAATTATGCAAAAACTCGAAAAACTTTTGGGCAACCTATTTCGATGCACCAAGCAATTGCATTTAAACTTGCAGATATGCAAATGCATATCGACCTTGCGCGAACTTATCTTTATAACACTTGCAGAATGCTGGATAATCATCAAACAATAACTATGGAGTCAGCTATTGCAAAGTTATATTGTTCCGAAGTTGCTCACCTATGTGCAAATCACTGTGTGCAAATTCTCGGCGGTTATGGCTTAATGAAGGAATACGATGCAGAAAGGTTTTATCGCGACCAAAAAATACTTGAAATTGGAGAAGGCACAAGCGAAATTCAACGGTTGGTCATTGCTCGTTCAATAGGTTGCTTCAAGGAATAGAGGTTTTTATGGCTATAGATAAACATTTCATTCAAAATTTACCCACAAACCCATTAATCGGAGAAACTAAAATCATCGAAGAATTCCGTAAAATAATGGAGGAAGCCAGTAAAAATACAAGTAGAGAGATGTTTTACGAAGACTTACTGGATTTGTTTAGTCTTTATCAAGTTTATGCAGCTAAGCACTCGCTCGACATTTTATTTCCCCCGTTGACTAATGATAAAAAAATCAATACCGGAATTATAAAGAATTTTTTCGAAACAAGACATAAAGAAATTAACGAGCAACTTGAGGATTTTTTGTCTATGAAAACCTTAGAAGCAAAAAAAACAACATTCGAATCCATCTTAAGCCAGGATATAGCATATAATCTAACAGACAAAGATTTGAACACACTTTATCACAAATTGGATATTATAATAGACGCAGTAAATGAAAATTTTGACATAAAGCGTAATCTGAAATCAAGATTGATTAACCTGCTTGGAACATTAAAAAAAGAATTAAAACCAACAATGAATAGCTTGGATAAATTTTGGGCATTAGTTGGATATACAGGTATCCTTTATGGCTTGTACGAAGACAAAGTAATGAAACTATTAGATAAAATAAAGGATGTTTTGAATTATATCTGGAAAATTCAAGCAAAAACCGAAGGTTTACCTTCGACTAACCCAGTGATAACTATAATTTTTAAAGAAATACAGGTTAAATAATTTTATTAACAAACGGGGTTCATATATGATTGGAATTGTGGGATATGGAGCATATGTTCCTATTTACAAAATCAAAAGCGCTACTATAGCTAATCAATGGGGGAGCGATCCGGCATCAATTGAAAAAGGATTAATGCTAATCGAAAAGACTGTTCCGGGAATGGACGAAGACACAATTACTATCTCTGTGGCCGCAGCAAAAAATGCGCTTAAGAGAGCACGTATTGATCCACAAAAGATAGGTGCTGTTTATATTGGATCCGAATCCCATCCTTATGCTGTAAAACCTTCTGGTACAGTACTTATCGATGCAATTGGAATTGGTCCAAACGTTCACGTTGCAGACTTTGAGTTTGCATGCAAAGCGGGAACTGAAGCTATGTATGTTGCATACAGTCACGTAAAAAGTGGTGAAATGGAATATGCTATGGGAATAGGGGCAGACACATCGCAAGGGGCACCCAATGATGCTCTTGAATATAGTGCATCAGCTGGAGGAGCTGCTTTTATTTTCGGCAAAGAAAATGTCGTTGCTGAAGTACTTTACACTCACTCTTACACTTCGGATACAGCAGATTTTTGGCGAAGAGAACACCAAATATTTCCTCGGCATGGTGGTCGTTTCACGGGGGAACCAGCATATTTTAAACATATCCTCGGGTGTGGTAGAGCTTTGCTCGAAAAATCTGGACTAAGACCAGAAGAGTTTCAATACGCAGTTTTTCATATGCCAAACGGCCGCTTCCCTTTGAAAGTGGGAAAAGAACTTGGTTTCAAGCAAGAACAAATCAACGAAGGTTGGATTGTAAATACAATGGGAAACACGTACTCTGGCTCTTCAATTACTGGATTGACTGCAATCCTCGATGTTGCAAAACCTGATGATAAAATATTTTTGGTTTCCTTTGGTTCCGGTGCTGGTAGCGATGGTTTTATCTTCCAAGTCCAAGACAAAATTGTCGAAGTGCAAGACCTTGCACCCAAGACACGCGAAATGCTGGATACTCCTCACAAAGTTTATCTCGATTATGGTAAATATGTTGCCTTTAGAAAGAAAATTCATTTTAACGAATATTAATAAATAATGAGGTGATAGATGCGAGAAGTTGCAATTATAGGAGTTGGAATGACAAAATTCGGCGAACTATGGGACCAAAGTATTCGAGATATATTCGCCGAAGCCGCTTTGAAAGCAATGGAAAATGCAAATGTAGAGAAAATCGAAGCATTGTACGTGGGTTCTATGTCTAGCGGTCTCTATGCATATCAGGAACATCTAGGATCATTGATGTCTGATTACATCGGGCAGATTGGTATACCAGCAGTACGCATCGAATCTGCTTGCTCGTCTGGTGGACATGCAGTACGAATGGGCTTTTTAGATGTCGCCTCTGGAATGCATGATATTGTACTTGTTGGAGGGATCGAAAAAATGTGGGACGTTGAAGATGGCACTTTTGTTCTTGCTACTGCATCCGACCAGGAATATGAGGCATATAACGGGGTTACATTTCCTGGACTTTATGCAATGATAGCAAGGGCATATATGGAAAGATATGGGCTAACCCGTGAAGAACTTGCTCAAGTTCCAATTAAAAATCACAAACATGGAGCAAACAATCCAAATGCACAATTTCCATTTGAAATTGATTTAAAGACTATCTTAAATTCTTCCGTTGTAGCAGAACCACTTCGACTTATGGACTGTTCCCCAATTACTGACGGTGCTGCTTGTATAATCCTTTGCCCACTTGACAGAGCAAAAGAGTTCACCGATAAATTTGTAAAAATTCGGGGTGTTGGTGCGGCATCGGGTCCTATTGCTTTACACGACCATAAAGACATCACTAAACTGGAAGCAGTTCAAATAGCAGCTCAAAGAGCGTATCAGATGGCTGGAGTAGGCCCAAATGATATTGACTTCGCTGAGGTTCACGATTGCTTTTCCATAGCAGAAATTGTTGTTGCAGAAGAACTTGGCTTCTTTGAATATGGTAAGGGAGGTAAATCTATTGCGGAAGGTCAAGCAACTTATGGCGGAAAAGTTGTTATTAACCCAAGTGGTGGGCTAAAAGCAAAAGGTCATCCTGTTGGCGCTACAGGTGTTGCACAAATAGTTGAAGCATATTATCAGTTGACAAATCAAGCCGGCAAACGACAAGTTGCAAATGCCAAACTCGGCATTACCCAAAATATGGGTGGCTCGGGTGGAAGTTCAGTTGTACATATTTTGGAGGGAATGTAATATGGCAAACAGTCAAAGATATACAAGGGAAATACCCCATAGATATAGATTGGAAGCACAAAAGTTTCCAAGTGGGTTCGTTTCGCTACCTCGTCGCTACGTCGACCCAATTACTGGTAAAAAAGAATTTGAAAATATTAAACTTAGTGGATTTGGAACAATACTTTCCTATACTGTTATTCATATTGCAAGCGATCAGTTCAAATATCAAACCCCTTATGCTGTTGCTATAATTGAAACTGATGAGGGCGCAAGAGTTACAGCTATGATAGCAGATTCGAAGTTGGAAGACATCAAAATTGGTGCTCGTGTAGAATTTGTTTTTCGGAAGATAATGGAAGAAGGTGCCAGCGGAATAATCAATTACGGGTACAAAGCAAAACTAATAGATTAATGTATTACTTTAAAATAATCATTACTCAAATTATTTTTGATTAAAGCCCCGAAAGAATTGCAAAACCTTTTGGGGCTTTTCCGTAATAAACATATTTTTATATCTCTAAGTAAAAATATAATAATTTTGGATTTTAATTTAAGTGCAATCAAATACAAATTAGAATTTAGACATTACAAGAATTTATTTGATCTTAATAAACTTACCAAAAACTGGGTCGGAGTATATTTCCCCGACTATACTTATCTTGAAGAAGTAAATACCTTGCGAAGTGTAACGACCTTCGGAATCTAAGCCATCCCAAAAGATGTAATCCTCGTTTAAATTAATCGGTTTAGAAATGGACCGAATTACGTTACCCATATAATCATAAATATCAATTATAGCAGTAGCTCCAACTTTAGGAGAAACATAGTTAACATAAAAAGTTGCACCCTCTTTTGTTGGATTTGGTCCAACTGAATAACTCACTATTTTTGCTTTCCTGGCGACATAAACTGGAACGTCGAGTGTGTCACGATTTCCAGATGGATCAGTGGTATAAATGGTAAAATGGTTCAGCCCATATTCAAGCTCATCTGAAGTAAAGGAATAAGTACATTTTAAAGGTACATCTTTACCGTAGCTAATGAACTGAAAAATCTTGGAAATTTTCTTAATATTAATCAATAAAGTTGTAGAGTTTGTATCGAATGGTAAACGGCCATTGTCGTAAATTTCAATATAAACAGAAGGGATCTTTGATACATATTCACCCCCTTGGATTTTCACTCCATCAAGGTACAACAGAATTGATGGTTTGTTAGTATCTTCTTTAATATTAAAGAACAAGGATTCAGAGTTGTTAAATTTATACAACTCGTGGTAACTTTGTTGAACATCAAATACTATATTTGTCGAATTATCAAATTTGTCGGTCACTAAAGTTCCATTGAGAAAATATATCTGATTTTTATCCAAGGATTTTAAGCTAAAAATGCTATAATCAAGTTCTTGTGATATTGATTTTTGCTTTAGAAAAATTAACAGCGAATCGGTTGAAGTCCTTGGAGATAGATTGTGTACAGCTACTGAATAAGTAACTTCTTCGCCACGAAGAGTATCAATAAATTTTTGCAATGGTTTTTCTATTTCAATAGCAATTTCTGGAGTTGGAATAAATTCCAGATTAAATCTTCGAAAGCTAATGTCCTTAGCTTCCGAAGGATTTGAAATTGTTGTTTCGAATTGAATGTATGGATACTTTTGTGCGTCAAGTTTTGATAAATCAAATGAGTTCAAATCATCAACCTCAAGGATAAAATCCTTTTTGTAAGGCTGAGGAACAGAATACCCAAAAAGCTTTGTTTTGAACCCAATTGTGGTATCTATAAAAGAAATGTCTAAATTTAAAAATTTCCAAAGCTTTGCAGGGCCAAAAATCGGAGACTTAACCAATGCTTTATTAGGAATTTGATAAATAAAACCTTCTGATTCCACGCTGTCCCCATCGAGATCGAAACCTTCGTCTAGTAAAATTTTTTTGCCTTGAAATTTTCTACCAACCATAAAGAACGAATTACCATAATATCTTAAGTCGGATCCAATTGAATCTGCGTAATTGCAGCCCCATTCGCGAAAAACTTGGCGAAGAGAATCAAGAGATCCGGGGCTGGTCGGATTTGAAATTTGGTGTGATATAGGTACACGTAAAGCTGAGTTATGTACTACAAGAAATATATAATCATTGTCGGGAACAGAATCCCTAAGGAATCTGATTAAGTGAATGCTACTCGAATCTTTTTCAGGTGGTTCAGTTCCCCAGGTTTCAAAAATCACATATCTTTCGATTGAGAAATCTTTATGAGAAATTAAAACAATATGAAAGCCTACAATATCAAGGTCGGGTGCCATTGTAACGTAAACCTTATTGTTTACTGTAATCTCTTTACCTTTTTCTGAGCGATTGTTGCCACTGCAGGATAAGATTTTATAAGGAATTCTTAAAGGTTCAATTTTCATCGAATTGGCGGAGGAGTCAAAAGACATATTTGTGAAAGTGAAGGTTGAATAATCAAATTCTTCTTTGGATGAAAATGAGAGAATCACTATTGAATCGGAGCTACTTTCTTGTGTGTGAAATGGAATCCATTGGCTTTGGTTTGGTATTGCAGTATCTTTCGAAAATTTTTCAGCAAATAACCAAAAATGTCCTTCGGGTAAAACAATTTTTGGTTTCCAATCGATACGAACATTGGTTACCTCTATATCCTGACTTTGTGATACGTACAACAAATTTCCGAAATATCTTTTTTCGCTGAAAATCGAAAACCTATAAGAATCCCTCTCCTGTTCGTAATTTGGGTCGACAAATCTAAAAATTGGATTTATCTTTTGGATGTTCCAATTACTTAAAGGATCGATTGGAAAAAGTGAACTTACATAAACTTCGATATTATAACTAAGAGAATTATTCGAATAATCATACTCAAAAAGCTTTTGCTCTGGATTTATAATAATTTTAAAACTGTGCAAACCGGCTTCTTTTGAAATTGGAATTTGAAATTGAAATTCATTAACTGAACAAAGATCTTTAAACAACTTTTTCAAGGTGTCGGCCCTTTCATTGTATTGGTGAATTAGCCACACGCTATATTCGCCTTTTTTGGAAAAACCGATATTACCAACCAATCCCCTTATGATGAACAACGAATCGGATTGAGTAAAATTCGATTTTCCAAACTCATTGCTTATATCGACCTTATTATCGATGAAATATAAATCAGGATATCGCCGAATTCTTAATCGCAAAAGGGGGTCTCCAAGAAAAACATAGTGATAGATTGTAAGGATATTCTCGAAATCGACATAACCACGAATCATTCTTTCCTTTGCAATGTCTACCAAATCGACAAAGTAATCGGTTTTTATTGTGCTATCGGCAATGATTTCGAAAAGGTATGTGGCAAGAAGGAGGGAATGAAGCCGAAGCCCTACACCACCAGAACCCAAAGTACCCACAAACCCTTTTTCGGGATAAATAACATATTCTTCGTTGCGGGAAACTAAGGTTGGTTCAGCAAAATTAGCAGTATTGCAAGAAAAAGATGCAAAGAACCCATATTTACCCTTGTTATTAAGGGTTTGAACTTTCCATCCATCGGTATCGAAGACTTTTGCAGAGCCATGACCAGCAAACACCATAAATTGGACACCATCGTTAATCGCTGAACGTATAAAACTAGCATCAGCCTCACTTCCAACTACGGCGTCGCTCTTACGAATTACTTGAGTTCTAACACAAATTGGGCTTATTCTTAGAATATACTCGGCAAAATCCCCATTTAATCTTTCAAAAAAATATTCCCTTTCGAGTTCATTTATACCACCACTTAAGAAAAGAAACTTTTTCATCCATGGGGCTGTAAGTGCTCGGTCGTATTCCTTTATTTTCTCCAAATAAGCATATCCTTCTTGAATATTTGTAATTGGAATTCTACCTACGTGAATATCAGGATTAAAATCATTACCAGCAAGAAAAGAGTACCAAACATCAGTTGCTGGGTAACCAAATGTTGGGACATGATCTTTGTATATGCTTCCCGTGAGCACATTTCTGGGATCCCTATTTGCATCGCCTATAATCACAAGGTATTTTGGACGTGGATTTTTCCATTGATAAAATGCCCAAACAAGAAACCTTTTTACAGCTTCTGGGGACTTTTTACCAAAATTGAACTCTTTGTATACATCTTCTACAAAGGCAAGGAAGAACTTCTTATCTGATTCAGTTGTTTTTCTGTATTCGATATATTTATCGGCTACATCCTTGAAAATCTTCGGGGCAACGACTATAACATCGGCTTGGCGATTAGTTTCGTAAAGGTCAGTTCTTTCGACACTTCCAAGTCTTGGTGTTTCAAGAGCAAAGCCATCGGAAACAAAAAAATTAGCTTCCTTAAAATTTTCAGGAAAGTTAATTAAAGTTGAGAACTTGTTGGAGAAACTTGCCCCAAATTTGCCAACAAGAGCAATATTATTCGAGTTTCCAGCAGTTTCAAATTGATCTTTTGTACCAATTTTTTTAGCAAAAATCCAAACATTCCCATCTTTAACCCGACTTGCTGTATTGCTTCCTTCTGTAAGAAAAAAGTTTAATATTTCATTGTTTATCTTGTTTCCATTGAAAGCAACTAAATAAACAGAATTATTGGGAAGGTTCCTAATATCGGTTACCACTTTCGAGTTTTCGTCCGGGTAAAACCAATATTTTATTCCATTGGAGATGCTATCAAATGTGACAAGATGCAAACCTTTTTGAGAACTGGAAAACAAAGTATCGTTAAAATTAATTCGAAGGTTTCTGTTGTACGAATTTACCCAGAATGAAACAGAAGGAACAGCAGAAAGAAACCCGATTTGTTTATTTGTAGTATCAACTAAACAAACCGTGGGTGTTCTAAAGTTGTTGATTTCAATAGACTTATTAGCAAAATCAGAATTTAAATTAAACGATACAAACCCATTGTTAGCAAAAGGAATTTCTTTAGCTGAATATTCAAGAAATTGAAAACCAATAACGTCCGGAAGAGCCAATTTACCATCGGTTTTTATTGTGCCTTTACTTACTATTTCAAAACTGTTTTCACCTAATAAAATCTTGCTAGTCGGAAATTTAAATGAAAAGTCAAGATTTTTACCCCCAGGGAATATGTTTTGGTATGCAGTATCTCCATTGATAAAAACTATGATATTGTGGTTTGTATATATCGAATCAAATTTTGAACTAAATGCAAAAAAACGAAAAGTAACGGAATCAGCAAATTGCCAAGGATAAAGACTTCGAGTAAAAGAAAATTTATCTTGTTTTATCCAATCATCGCTTGGTGAAAGAAGCTCCCAAACCCAACCTTCTCCATTCACTGTTTGGGAGGAATGTTCCGGTTGACCAATTGAGTATTGATGATGTTCTTCGAAATGATATGTAACATTTATGTATTGAATCGATAAATTAGCATTTGAAGGCTTAACAAAATTCGTGAATCTCAAACCTTCGTGGCTCTCATCATATGTTAAATAGAAAACCTCAAATTTAGAAAAGGGATCTAACCAAGTGGTATCCCCAACTGGTCGGCTACCGATGAAAAACAAAGTATCACCACTGTCGAAAAACTCGTTTCTTGAAATTATGTAGATAGGAATTTCTTTACCTTTGTGAAGAAGATGGAAAAATTTATGTTGTTTATTTACAAATGATGGTTCGTAGGTAAATATGCTATCAGATAGGATGTAGTAAATTTTATCTTGGTTGGTGGATATTTTTACATATTTTTTTTCGGGTTGATACCATTGGTAATCGAAAGGAATTTTATAAGAATCGACTAGTCTTGTCAATTCTTCCTTTGGTGTTTGGCTAAGTAGATTGTAAAAGGAAAACAATAAAAATGCAGTATTTATTAAGATTTTATACATTTCTTAAAACATCATCTTAATTATATATCCATGAGATATTAAAATTATAAGACGCATTTAATAAATAGTATTGCATTTTTCAAACGTTGTAGAGTTATCAATTTTTTCTAATTTAAATTTATACCAAATCGTTGCGATTCATCGTTTTCTCAAAAGACTTATTTTTTCGAAACAGGTTTGCTCGATTCTCAACCCTTGCCAAAGAGTAACTTTCAAAATTAAAAGATAAATATTAGAGATATCCAAATAGAATTTGTTAAATCCAATTTCTAATCTATTGAAAAGAAAATGGGTTGGTTTTCCAGTTGTCTGATAAATGCAAACTTAAAACAGGATAATTTACTTTTAAAATGTCTTGCAAATTCCAACTGGAAGTATAATGAAAATAAGTCGACCGAAGCAAATCTATTAAATTATTCTCTTTTTTCTATGCTACTTCGCAAACTTCCCAGTTCTCATCAACCCACAATCCTATGATTTTTGCATCGAAACCCCAAGAACTAACTTTATCAATAGCAGTTCGAATATGATTAATTTGATTATCTTTATTTGTGGGATTCCCAGCACAATCGTGGTGTCCGATTATTGCAATAAGTTTTGAATTGTGGTAATTAACTGAAATTTCTATGCACTTCTTGACAGACTCCATTGTAGCTTGTTCGCCTACCGCTAAAAGGTAATTAATACCCGGGCCTGTAATCATATCTACAAAGTTCACACCAAAGTTATTTTTGATATAATCAATTACGGGTATTTGAACTCGCCCATCCATACAGTTAATTGCTGTTGCAAAAGTTTTCATTTTCCTCACCTATGAATTTATGACACAAAAATTTTATTGTCTTAGCAGTGTTTGCTTCCTTGTTCTGTTCGACTAATTTATCATGCATTCCCGAGATTTTTTAATATTAATTCAAGTTATCGTTGCACTATTGATTCTATCACAAGCCTCATTTGCAAATTTATGAACATTTTTTTCATAAAACATTAACCCAGATTACCATAAAATGTTTTAAGCAAATCATAATTTACTTTATTCTCTTTCACAAAAATTGTCCCTATGTAGTTATTTTCTATTCTACCTTCTCAACTATAATTTTAATTCCAGCTTGTTTTATTGCAACTGTAATTTTATCCTCGTAATCTGAAGTTGTTATTTCTCCATGTTTTGAAAATATACTAACTTCAACTTGAACTTGATTAAATTTACTTTTAACATAGTTAACTAACTTAGCAACATCAGCGAATTTACCTTCCGGGATATCTAACCTTAAATTAATCCCATGATATATATTCTTTTGCTCATCATAATCCTCTTTTACTTTATCTGGGTCTGTAGGAGTTTTAGATGGCTCATATTCTGTTGTAATTTCTTTTACTTCAGTAGATTTAGTTTCACACAACTCGGTTTTGATTATAATCTCACCTTCTACAATATCCGGAGTTATTTCCTGCTTGAAATATCTTAAAATTGGCTTTCCATTCTCAAAAATTCCATGCCCAAATAAACCCACAATTTAAAACCATCTTGCATAGAGCATTTTAAAACATCATCTTTTTACATCCTTAACTCACCCGGAATTTTGTAGAAAGATTCATATGCATTTTTTGTCTCCACATAATCCTTATCGACAAGGTATTTATCTTTGAGTATTAAAGGACTTAATTTTTCAAGAAGCTCGCTTTTGCTTTTGATCCAATGATAGACTTCTTTATCTAAGTCTAATCCTCCGACAAAAGTGGAAGACTTAAATCATTTTCCTTAATACAATCTTTTCCGGGAAGAAGGATCAACCGATAAAGATCTCTAATACCACATTTAATGTCGGACTCTGCTTATTTAATTTTTCCATAACTTCTTTTTTCTGGCTTTCTTTGAGTGAGAGAGTTTTGTCATTATCTATAAGCTCCCATTCCAGCTTCTTTTTCAAGGCCTCTTAGACTCTTTGTCTTTCCGATTCTAAGGGACACAAAAATATAA
This sequence comes from uncultured Hyphomicrobiales bacterium, assembly GCA_964524325.1. Taxonomy (GTDB): domain Bacteria; phylum Bacteroidota; class Ignavibacteria; order Kapaibacteriales; family UBA2268; genus Naka2016. The sequence goes on along the minus strand of CAZGCT010000006.1, from coordinate 265 downwards.
CGGTATTACGATGAACCCTTAATGAGTTGCCGTAATTTTCAAGAAAGTCTTTTGTCTTGTATCATTGGTCCAACACTACGAGTTTAAGTTCTTTAGTTTCCGTAAAATCTTCACCGGAGTTGGAAAACGGCCTTAAAATATTGCCGTTTCCCCTTATTTTATTTCAATAAAGTTGGAACTACTCTTCACAGATTTTTTTCAAAATCCTCCTTAATACTATTGAATTGCTCTAATGCCGATTCAAGATTCTCTGCGATTTCTCTTG
>CAZGCT010000005.1:47805-128349 GCA_964524325.1 uncultured Hyphomicrobiales bacterium | reverse complement strand
GCGAACACTTCCGCCAAAAACGCGAATTTCTCCTAATGAAGTAAGAGAATAAATCGATTGATTAGACTTTTAACTATAAAGATCAAGGGGGCTTCCGCCCCCTTGTTGCCTTGTTTTTTTATCTAACCAGTTATAAATCAACTTATTTCTTAAGATTTGCTATCTCACCAAATGAACCTGTTTTCAGATTGACAGAGAACCCATAATCATTTGGTGGTAGATCTTTCATCATTCCTTCAAGTATTGCGATTAAAGGAGCAACTTGAGGATAGTTGGCAAGCATAGACTTTAATTTTTGAATTTCGCTTTGTTTTTCTGGAGTAAGGAATTGGTCTTCGTTACCGTGAGTGTATGCTAAATAGATATCGAGAACCACCGGAGCCAGATTCTCAACAAGGGCATCTGGCAAGCCAATTTGTTTCAAATAATATTTAACAATATTTGGTAAACCCTCGGTTAGTTTATTTTTTGCATAGTCTTGAAAAGACAGACCACCAGTATTGAAATTAACTTTGCTTATCTTCTCTGACTTTACTTCCATTATAAAATTTTTGTCGATTTTAACTCTTCTAATTGCACAAGGCCAAGTCACCGTCGAACTCGTTTGTATGTCGATAATAAAATTGCTACCGTGAGTGTAAATCCTTGCATCATGTGCATGGTGATGACCAGTGAAAACTACCTTTAGTCCATTCTCTGCAAACACCCTGCTAACTTCTTCCCAGTTATCAACAACATAATCTTTAAACATCAATTTTTGTCCTTCGAAATGCTCAAGAAGATTATGATGCATCATGCCAAGCATAAGCTTATTTTTTTGCTTTCCCTCCCTTAATTTATCTCTTATCCAGCTGAACGTGGCATCCGTGAACGCACCTCCAGTTACAGAGTGCCCCTTGCTAGCATTTTCTTTCCAACGGCACGCATCAAGGCAGAAAATCCAAACTCCTGGGACTGGCTCAACTATATAACTCAAAGAGCCATCAGGGTCAGTTGCAATCGCTTCTTTGTATCCAAAATCAGCGTAAATATTTTTGAATTCGTTTGCAGAAACAGTCGGAATTTTTACAGGTGTTGCACCTGTGTATGAATATGCTTCTGGACTTTCAACATCGTGATTGCCGGGGACCACATACACCTTTTTGCCATTAGCTTTTAGCTGACGAAGATAATTTGCAAGTAACTGATGATTCTTCAGCTCCCCATCTTTTGTCAGATCACCAGAAATTAAGACAACTTTAGAGTTGTCGGCCGAAATCATTTCTATTACTGATTTCAAGATTGCTTCACTTTCTACTAACATCTTGCGGTCGGTTGCAAGATACTGCATAAAAGCCTCCCCCCTAGTCCCCAATGTCGTATCGTAAAGATGCGGATCTGTGAAGATTGAAATGGAAATCAGTGATGCATCCTTTGAGTTGTCGACAGATTTTTCTTCCTCGCACGCTATAAGAAGTACAATGAGAAATAGAAAAAGTAGTTTTACAGGTTGAAAGAATTTGTTAATCATAAAAAACTAAAAATGTGGAACATAGTAATTGCAAAATTGAAAGGAACAAATAAAGATTGTTTGTTGGTGCATGTTAATCTTTTATTAAAGAGATAACTATTTGTTTAATTATTCTTTGCAAATACTTAAAATAAATATATATAGATTGGAGAAATATAGTATTCAACCGATATAATCCATCATTGCAAAAAATGAGTTTCTTTAACCCCTGCTGGAAAAACAAAACAGGGTCGATTTAATCGACCCTGTCTGCAAATTCGGCACAAGCAATAATTTTAACGTTTTTCGGGAATATTTTTCAAAACTTCAAGCAAGAATTTCCAAATATTGTTCACCGAAGGTATTTCTAAACGCTCAGTAGGGGAATGGACATCTTTTAAATTAGGACCAAAGGAAATCATATCCATCCCAGGATACTTTTCGCCAATAAGCCCACATTCCAATCCAGCATGGATTATTTCAATTTTGGGTTCTTTCCCAAACATGTTTTTATAGGTATTCTTTGCCACTTCTAAAATTGGAGAATTTATATTAGGTTGCCAACTAGGATAGCCTCCACTGAACTTGGGGAAGGCCCCCGCAAGTTCAAAAGCTATTTTCACTTGATTGGCAATGTCGTATTTTTCGGATTCGAGGGAACTTCTTTGACTTGTTTGCACAAAAATTTCGTCTGGACTTGTTTTTATTACTGCGAGGTTAGTCGAAGTTTGTACTAAACCTTTTACATCCGGACTGAATCGTATTACTCCGTGTGGCATTATATAAAGAAGTTTCATCAATTTCTTTTTGGTTTCGTTTGTTAAAACGTAATCGGGCAGTTCTACTTTTTCGAAAAGAAGTTCGATGTTTGGTTCTTTACTTTTCCATTCGTTAGACAAAATCTGTCGGAACTTATCGGTTAATGAATGGAATTTGATTTCGTTCTTTGGGTCGAAAGTAATAGTTGCAAAGGCTTCTCGTGGAATAGCATTGTGAGCATTGCCGCCATCGAAATTAGCTAAATTAAATTCAATATTTTGAGACAAATTCCAAAGGAAACGATTAAGTAATTTAATTGCATTACCACGTCCATCATTTATTTCCAAGCCGGAATGCCCACCTTTTAATCCTTTAAGAGAAAGTTTGTAAGCCACCGCATCGAAACTCACCGGCTCTTTTTCATAATAAAACGATCCCAATGTATTCAACCCCCCAGCACATCCAATAATGAATGTTCCTTCTTCCTCGGAATCGAGATTAATCAAAATTCTATTTTCTACCAGGTCGGTTCCAAGTTGTTGTGCACCAGTAAGTCCAGTTTCCTCGTCCAAAGTGAGCAAGACTTCGATATCTGGATGTGCAACGTCTGGGGTAGCTAATACAGCTAGCCCCATGGCAACACCTATACCATTATCAGCACCAAGTGTGGTCCCCTGAGCTTTTACCCAATCGCCATCGATATATGGCTTAATTGGGTCGTTCAAAAAATCATGCACAACATCTGCATTTTTTTCGCAAACCATATCCAAGTGTCCTTGAATAACAACTCCTTGGCGGTTTTCCATACCCGAAGTAGCAGGCTTTCGAATAACTAAATTTCCAAGCTTATCTTGCTTATACTCCAAACCATGCTTGGTCGCAAAATCAATCGCCCAAGCAATAATTTTCTCCTCTCGCTTGGATGGTCGAGGCACCTGAGTAATTTCCTCAAAAATTTCCCAAACTACTTTGGGTTCCAGATTCCCAAGAATATTTCCCATGTTTACTCCTTTTTTAATTCAAAAAAACTGATAAAACCAGCGTTGTAAAGTTGCGTTAAAAATAATAGTACTCTTTCAGTTGCTGGTTGAATTTGGTCGCCGAACCTTTCAACCATTTTATCGATAAGAGTTGATACTTTTGTCTTTCCGTCAATATTGAGCCAGAGATAACTTCCCAATGCATCCATATTTGCTCGAAAGTAAGGATTTTTCATTCTTGGCAGAATGTACTTCCTTGCAAACCTACTTGTGAATTTTGGAACAAGTACATCCACTAAGCCATCGCTTCGGATTTCATATTGATAGCTTCGATACGGATGCATTTCCAAATAGTTAAAATTTTTTTTATTTTTCTTGAATAATTTCATAAGTTACAAAGTTAAAACCTTTTTGCTAGAACATAAAACATTTCTGTAAGACTTTAATATGTCTGGAAATGGAGAAAGCACTCGTTCCAAAACTCCTTTGCTTTTGGCAATAATTAACCCATAATTTGTTATGGGTACACCAGTGTCCAAGGCTTTATGGATTCTTACAAGTTTTTCTCGACGGGTAAGCATACAAGAACCACAATGGATTATTAATTTATATTTGGTCAAATCTTCGGGAAAGTCGCGTCCAACAGCCAAATCGAAATTGAATCTTTTACCTAGATAATGTTGCAACCATCGAGGAATTTTAATTCGACCAATATCATCCTCCATTGGGTGATGACTGCAGGCTTCTGCAATCAATATGTTGTCACCATCTTCCAGCTTTTCGGAATGTGCTGCTCCAATTACTTCTGTCATCAAATCACCCTTGAATCTACAAAATAGGATGGAAAAAGTTGTGCATTTCACATCTTCTGGTGTTTCAGCAATCATTTTATCAACTACTTGAGAATCGCAGACAACAAGGTCTGGTCTTCTCCCCAAGGAGTCTAAATATTTCTTGTATTCTGTTTCTTTCACAACCAAAACAGCACAATTGCTATCTAGAACATCGCGAATTGCTTGCACTTGGGGAAGTATTATCCTTCCTTTCGGAGCTTGGCTATCGATAGGTACAATAAAAATCGCAAAGCCATCCTTTGGAAGTAAATCGCCAAGAAGTATAGGTTCGGAGCCTTGTATGTCTTTGGTAATTTTTAATAATAATCCTTTAAATTCATCTAACTTTTTATTATAACTTGATTTGTCCAAACTCGAAATATACAGAATTGCATCGGAAAACTTGTTTATTGTAGTAAGAAAGTCCACTTTGGGAGTTGCTAAATCAATTTTATTAACAACAACAATCAAAGGAAGGCTGCGCTTCTTTGTTGTTTCGACAACGTTGGTTTCAAAATCTGTCCAAATGTTCGGCTCGGTTATCAAAACAACAACATCGGCGCGGTCGAAAATCTTTTGAGTTCGCTTGATACGCTCTTCGGAAAGAATAGAAGTATCGTCTAAGCCCCCAGTATCCAAGATGTTAACTGGGCCGACGGGGAGTAATTCGATTGGCTTTTCTACAATATCTGTCGTTGTACCCGGAACTGGCGAAACAATCGACACATCTTGGTTGGTGATAAAGTTGAGAAAGCTGGACTTTCCAACATTAGTTCTGCCCACAAGAGCAATATGTATTCTAAGTGATTTAGGTGTTCCTTGCATAATAAACTTTTAAAACAAAAAAACAAAATTAAGAATATCTAAAAATAAAATTGTTAACAATACTTTTGTTTACTGTATAGAATTACTTCAATAATTCCAAAATTTTAGATTTACCCCTAAGCCACTCTCTAAATTTTTTGAATGGATAAAATAAAATTTGAAATAAATAAATAAATAATATTTCTGTCAATAAAAAATAAAATTCCAAAATATCAGAAAAGTCTTCTAATTTCTATTTGAAATTGTCAGTTTTTTTTAACACATTTGAATTTATTAATTTGTATATCTAAAAGAACAAGAAATTGATGATTTTGAAAAGGATTTTCATTATCTGGTTTTTGGTTTTGAGCATATTGTGTGGGCACTACACATTACGCTCTCAAGGTCCCATATTAATTTTTAATGAATTTACTTCATCGGATACAGTTGATATGGGAATGTGTGTTGTTGGGGATTCTCTAGAAACTCTTTTCAATCTAATTAATTTCAGTGGACAAATCCTAAAGATCGGTGGAAACGACTACACGTTCCTAATCGGGCGTGGGGTGGATGACCCAAACAATTTGGATTTCTTTGAATTTTTTGGACCAAGGGACCTCCCTCGTTTAATCGATACAAATGAAAATTATTTGTTTCCAGTTAAATACATTCCTTTTGCACCATCTCCGTTGTTTCCACCTGGGAAAAAAATCGTTAAACTTTGGGTTGGTTTGTTCGACCCTAGAATCAGCGATCCTCCCACTTCACTATCCCAAATCCTTAAGGGTCGCGAATTCGTTCTAGTAGCAAGAAAAAGTGTTAACGAACTTGACGTTTATGAAAATTTAATAGACTTCGACTCGGTCTGGGTTCCTCCTACAGATACACTTTACAAAGTTCTTACCGTACAAAATAACTCTCGCAATGAACTTTCCCTTGATAGCATAATCTTTTTTCGTTCTTTGAATGCTGAAATTCGTTTGGAACGTAAGCAATTACCTTTAACATTCGCAGAGTATCGTTCTGGCGATGAACGACAAAGATGGAAAATTTCCTATTATCCCATAAATCTTGGCCGCGATACAGCCCTGGTTCGTTTTTTATATCGTCCCCCTAGCAATCCCGACACTACGCTAACTGTCCAAACAATAATTCGCGGCGTTGGTGTAACGCAAAAGATTGAAATACAAAAAGTTGAAAATGCTGAAATAATTGGTAACTTCATCGACCTGGGTTCTGTCCCCATCGACACATCAAAAGTAATTAAAATATACTTGCAAAATAATGGCAACTTGGCTTTTAGAGCTACTAAACAAGAAATACTCAACTTCTTCACTAATACCCCTTCGAGCGGCTTTCGTTTCCTTGATTCTTTGGGTGCTGGTAAGCAAATACTTCCTACTCAAATCGATTCTTTTACTGTTGTTTTTACACCAACACAAAGAGACACTTTTCTTGCCAGAATAAAATTAACAAGCGACATTTCAAACAGACGAATATTTGGCTATCCCGATAATGCAAAAGAAATTATTTTTTTCATACGTGGTGTTGGGTTAGCTCCAAAACTGTCTGCAGAAGTCGATTCCATTGACTTTGGGAACATTATAGTAAACAATGCAGAAGGTTGCCCATCTATTAGGGATACATCAATTCGTTTAACCAATTCTGGAAATTACGTACTCCAAGTAAGAAATGTTCGTATCGAGCCAGAATATCCACAAACTCCTTTTAAGATTTTTGAGGAAAATTTTGAAATTCCTCCTTTTTCTAACAAAAATTTGAGAATTGTCTTTGACTCTACTGCACGTACTACTGGATCCTACGAAGCCCATGTTGTTTTAACTTCAAGTTTCTCAAAAATTCGCGACACTTTACGCATAAAATTAAAAGCCAACGGCGTTTTGCCAGACCCAATAAATGTTGCTTTCCCCGAAGAAATTCGATTTAAACCGGGTTCACCAATCTCAATCCCCATACTTGTTCAAAAAGAAAGAATACCCCGTGTTAAAGAATATCAGGATACTTTGCAATATAATCCTCAAATATTAGAATTCACTAGTAGTTCAAATCTTGGAACTGCATCTATCAAAGCAAATGAAATCAATATAAAGGAAATTTCCCAAGGTTTACTTTCTATTAACATATCGACAAAATGGAACGAATTCTTCCAACCTTCAGACTCTTTAATTGTTCTGAACTTCAATACCTATCTTGGAAACGAAGTTGAAACCCCTATAGAATTCCTTTCACCTCGTTTTGGCGATGGAATTTGCTCGCGTGCTTTGACGCCGGTAACTAAGTCCAGCTTTGTGCGATTGGACTCACTTTGCGGTCTTAATTTTAAACTTTTTGATGGTAATCGTGGTTTCTTTAGCCTTGGTGAACCAACTCCAAATCCCACAGATAATGAATTAATGTTTAAATTTACCGTCGCTTTCGAAACTCATACCAAAGTTGCTATCTTCAATTCTTATGGTGATTTAATTGTTAACTTCCACGACAATGTGCTAAAACCAGGGGAATATTACGTTCGTTTCAACACTTCACATTTACCAACTGGGGTATACTTCATTCAGATGAGTTCTGGGATTTTTCGGGAAGTCAAACATTTTGTTAGAACCGAATGAAAAAATTTTCTTTTGTTGTTGTACTGTTTCTATTTTCTCATTTTCTTGGCTACTCCCAAGGTTTCGACTGGGAATTGTCCCCAAGACTTCCCTTCTCTATTCCTACAACATACATTGGTGTTGCTGGAAGCGCTTCAAAAAACAATTACAGTGGTTCTATTACATTATTCGAAAATTTTTATAACTGCGGAAAATTCTCCCAAGGCTCTGGCTATTCTAATTCTTTCGGTTTCAAAGGAGAGCACTGGTACAAACCTAATATCGCCCTAAGCGCAGCTTTCATCTTCCAAAACTCCAAAGCCAACTTTATTACTGAGGGTGATTCTTTTCCAGTTCAAATCAAAAATATCCCCAAAATTGTTAAAGTGGAAAACGAACTAATTATGGATTACAGCTTCATTGCAATTGATTTTGGAGCTAAACACAAAATTGCTTCAACAAATTTCTATCTTGGATTCAATCTGGAGATTGGTATAAAACTTTCGACAAAATACGAACTTTACGAACTAGTAAAATCTCCTCCCGAATATCATTTCATTGATAATTCGCAAAGAAGAAAGATTGTGGAAGGTAGGCTAACGGACTTATCATTATTATTCTTTATACCCAAAGCCACCTTTGGATACGATGCCACAGTTTTTCCTGGAATATATGCAAGTCCGAGTATTTCAATTCAACTTCCGCTATTCAATTTAACTAAACAGGAAAATCTGAAGCTACTTTCTTTCCAAATAGGAATATCAATTTTACGTGGAATACGTTAAATGCGTAACATTTTTCAGCTTATTGTTTCCCCAGAAAAAAAATTGCCCCTATATTTTAACAAGCAAAATCAAACGCTTGTTTCCAACGAAGGTGAATTTTCTATTTGCGAAAGTATTCCTATATTACTACCAAAAAAAAGCTTGAATTATATTGAGCATTATAAAAAAGATTCCGAGTGCTTTGATTATTTCGAGGAACTTTTTTTCGAAACAGAATGCGAAGAACAAAGGATTTATCAATATATCCTTTCTAAAATTCCCCAAAAAGCAAAAATAATTGCCGACGTAGGTTGTGGCAAAGGTTGGCTTGCCAAGAAACTATTATTTCTCGATCGTATTGTTGTCTCCATCGATGTCTCTTTTGAAAATGTTTCTAAAGTTCTGAAACTTTATCCCGACGAAAAACACTTTGGTATTGTTGCCGATGGCTATCACCTTCCATTCAAAAATGAAAGTTTCGATTGCACTGTGGCATCGGAAGTAATTGAACATCTTGAACAACCTGACAAATTCATTTCAGAATTAATAAGAGTTACCAAACAAAACGGTAGCATAATTCTTACCACTCCATACAAGGAAAAAATCAGAAAAACTTTGTGCATCCACTGCAATAAGCCAACTCCTTTAAATGCGCATCTTCATTCTTTTGACGAAAACAAGCTGAATTCCATTTTGCAAACAATTGGGCTTGGATTTCAATGGAAATTTGGAAAATTTGGCAATTCTTTTGTACGTTACCTACGATTATATAAAGTACTTAGATTTCTCCCATTTAGACTTTGGAAAATCCTAGATGCATTTCTAAACTTATTTTACAAACCTAACCACATAATTATCGAAATTCAAAAGAGGTAACAGATGGAAGGTTATGTTCAAAAAGAAATATTAAATTCAGTTGGTCTAATTACCTTCTTCCATCCAAAAGGAAATTCTTTGCCCGGATACTTACTTTCTTCGATGGAGCATGCAATAAATGAATTTTCTGAAAAACCAGAAGTTAAAGTAATTTTATTGAAAAGCGACGGAGATCGGGCATTCTGTGCCGGTGCATCCTTCGACGAATTAATTGCAATAAAAGACTTTGACACCGCTAAAAACTTTTTCTCAAGTTTCGGAAAAGTAATCAATGCAATCCGCAAAGCTTCTAAATTTGTCGTGTGCCGTGTGCATGGCAAGGTGGTTGGTGGGGGGCTTGGTTTAGTTTCTGCATGCGATTATGTTGTTGCTCTTCAATCTGCATCTGTTCGGTTAAGTGAGTTTTCAATTGGTATTGGTCCTTTCGTTATTAGTAAAGCTGTAGAACGAAAAATTGGCAAAAGCGCCTTTGTGCAAATGACAATCGACACGGATTGGTACGATGCTAACTGGTGCTTGGAAAAAGGACTTTACAACAAAGTTTTCAGATCCACCGAAGAATTAGATAACTTTTTGGACAACTTCCTGCAAGTATTAATTGAGCGAAGTGCCAAATCGCAGACCGAGCTTAAAAAACTTTTTTGGGAAGGAACAGAAAATTGGGATGACCTACTCGACTTAAAAGCCGAAGTTTCAGCTTCGCTGGTTTTAGATCCAATTGTTCAAAATATTATAAAAAAGCTTACGAAGTAACTTTTTATCCAATAAATTTTGTAACTAATTTTCAAAGCTAAGAATTATTTACCTGATTTGCTCTTAATTTTTAAAAATATCCTCAAAATTAGCCTCATTAAAAGCAAATATTCATTTGGATCTAATTCCATGCTCAGTAATCTATATCTTAAATTTTTTTCACAATATACTTCACTTTTCCAATTATTTCCAAGCCCAGGTTTTCTCTTATTTCAACACTTTCGTACTTCGGATTTGCAGAAATAAGTAGGTACCCATTTTCAGATTTCTTAACTTGTTTTATGAAATAAGTGTCGTCGAACCTGACAACATAAATCGAACCAGACTCAAAATCATCTTCTTCAGCAATCACAACATCACCATCTTTTATGCCTAAACCGACCATCGAATCCCCGTTTACTGTAAAAGAAATTAAGTGATTTGTTTGAATATTGTTAGATTTATTTTGAGTAGCAATATCGAATATGTTAAATTTAGTAAAATCAAAGTCTCTTTGCAGCAGGGGCTCTACATCCCCACCTTTGCATAATGTAGAAAGCAGATCGAACTTGTAGAAAGCATTATCGAGCAACTCGTCTGGATCAATATTCATACTTTTCAAAATAGCTAAGGTCTTATCAAAATTAGGCGGAAGCTTCCCATGCAAATGAGCAAAAAGAATTTCTCTTTCTACCTGCTTAATTAATTTTTTCCTTTCATCTTCATTCATGTTGACCCCGACTTTTTATTATTTCCATAATATCACCGGCAACAGCTGTGTACTGCCGAGCAAGTTCAATCAGCTCCTTAATATTTTTTTCCGAAAAATTTTCTATCTGGCTAAAATCATTTGAATTTTTAAAATGACTTTCTACATCGGAATCAATATTAAATTTTTCTTTTCCTTCTTTCTTTAAATGTTCTCCTAGCTTTTGTTTCAATTCAAATCCATACTTGTTAGGAGCAAATAAATCTCCTTCGCCCGTAAGTATGAAAATTGGATTAATTCCCTTGCGGTATAATGCCACTAAAAACGATGGTGGAACTTGAGCCCTTCCCAACTCATAATTCAAAATTTTGTGCATAGTTTCGCCTAAAAGATGAGCAAATTGAGAAGCGGAAAGTTTTGCCCCCTCGTTGAAAATCGACCTTACAAAACGAATTCTTTCACCAATTTCCTTATTTAAATTTTTCATTTTTTTATTATGCAAAATCTACTTATTTTTGTAGTAAGAAATACATAAAATTTATGTATTTCTTACAAAAACAAAAATAAGAAATTTTTGTTGAAAAAGTAAATTAAAATGGAAAAACAAAACGACATCTTCGCAAAAGTTCAATTGGAAGACCTAACTGACGATTTGAAATTAATTGCACATGCTTGCGGCGTCGAAACAGTTAGGCTTTTGTTGCGCTCCTGTGCAGGTATGTCTATCTACGTTCCTAAAATAGCTAGGTTGGAAAAATTTATTCTACGTTACATTAAAGAAAATTCCAATAAGCCATTCAAACTAATCGCGAGTGAACTTGGTGTCACTGAACAATTTATTAAGAAATTGTTTAGGGAAAAAAGGATCAACAAAGATTGAAATTGCTTGACATGTTTGAGTTATAAAAATTTCAACTTGTAAATAACCTTTGACAACGACGCAAAAATAGATACACTTCACTTTAAATTAAATACTAAATTTTTGTGGTTTTCCCCCAGCTAGTTAGTTCATTTGTAATTTAATTTTTCTTTACAATGACTAATAAATTAGAATACTTGTAATATTTTAAATTCATAACCAAGCAACAATTCTGCCAACTTTTGCTCGAAAATAAAATCAAATGATAATAACAACATTAAAATATCTTCGTCTTTTATTTTTTTTACAATCAAAATTAATTATGCTAGAAGTTGATCTTGAAAGAGCAAAGTATTTACTTTCCAAATGCAAAGGGAAAAAGGTAGCAGTAGTGGGCGATATCATGATCGACCGTTTTTTCTGGGGTTCTGTCAATAGAATTTCTCCCGAGGCTCCTGTACCAGTTGTAGAACTTGAAGAAGAAACCGCTCATCTTGGTGGCGCTTCAAATGTTGCAAACAATTTGCTTAATCTTGGGGTTACTCCCATACTCTGCGGTGTAATTGGAAAAGATAACAGCGGAAATTTGTTCATTAACATTGCTAAAAATAGTGGCATCGACATTTCTGGAGTCTTCACCGACCCACTCCGACCAACCACCGTTAAAACAAGAATTATTGCAAACAACCAACACGTTGTCCGTGTCGACCGAGAAGTTCGGGAACCAATTTCCGAAGAAGCTACTAAATTCATCATTCAGCAGATAGCCAACGAAAAAGACTTAGATGGTATTATTTTCCAAGATTACAATAAGGGTACAATCACCGGCAAATTGATTCACAGGCTTGTTTCACTTGCAAACGAAAAAGATATTCCTACATTTGTCGACCCAAAATTTGAAAACTTTTTCGAATATCAGAACACAACTGTTTTCAAGCCAAACCGTAAAGAAGCACAGCAAGCCTTAAATTTTAATATCAAAACAAAGGACCAGATTATCCAATCTGGTATTATGCTTTTGCAAAGGTTGAATACCAAAGCAGTTCTTATTACTCTTGGGGCCGATGGTATGGCACTTTTCGAATCCGAAAGCGAAGTATCTTTTGTGCCAACACGAGCTCGCAAAGTTGCCGATGTATCGGGTGCAGGGGACACCACAATTGCCACTTTTGCAGCCGTTTACTCCACTGGTGCAACTATGAAAGAGGCTGCAACCCTTGCTAATTATGCAGCTGGAACCGTTTGCGAATACCCCGGTGTGGTTCCTATTACAATCGAAAAATTGCTCGAAACTATTCGGAAAAACAATACCACAATCAAAGACCTATGATAGTTACAATGGATGAAATAAAAACCATTTGCCTAAACCTTCGAAATGCGGGCAAAAAAATAGTTTTTACTAATGGTTGTTTCGACATTTTACACATTGGGCATATCAACTACCTTATTCAAGCAAAAAATCTTGGGGATATTTTAGTCGTTGGGCTTAATAGCGACGAATCTGTTCAAAGACTCAAAGGAGAAACCAGACCTATTTACCCTCAAAATGAAAGGGCAGTAATTCTAGATTCACTTAAACCTGTGGACTTTGTTGTTATTTTCGAAGATGATACTCCTTTGAACTTAATTATGTCCGTAAAACCTGACATTCTTGTGAAAGGTGGAGATTACAAACCCGAAACTATTGTCGGTGCCGATTATGTTGCAAACAACGGCGGCAAAGTTGTTGTTATACCATATATCGAAGGAAAATCTACCAGCACTACTTTGAAAAAAATTCTAGACAAACTGAACTCGCAACAGCTCTGAAATTTCATATTAACACTCCCCTAGAAAAATAAAGAAAAATGTATTTTCTGAAGAAGAATTTTTTCAATATCAGAAAAAATTGCAATTCAATAGCTGAAATGCTAAAAAAAACACTTTTAAAATGGCATTTTGCAAAACAAATTAAAAAAGTTAAATTTAATGTTTTGATTTTGCAAAAAATTTAAAATTGGATCAATTAATTTTAGAAGCAAAAGGAATTTGCAAAAATTACGGAGATCTGGAAATACTGAAAAACATTTCCTTTTCAATTAAAAGAGGTGAGCTAATCTCCATTATTGGACGCTCGGGGTGTGGCAAAACCACCCTTCTTCGTTGCATCAACTGCTTGGAAATTTTTCAAAAAGGCTATTTAAGAGTTTGCGACATAGAAATTGAAAAATACAATTGCAACAACAACCATAGGCAAAACAAGAAGCAGGAAACTTTCGAAGCAAAAGCACAAAAGATTAGGCAAAAAGTTGGAATGCTATTCCAAACATTAAACCTATTTCCCCATTTAACAGTTCTTGAAAACATTATACTTGCACCGATAGTTGTTAAAAAGGAACCAAAAGAAAAGGCAATCGAAAATGCAATGAGTCTTTTGGAAAAAGTTGGCTTGAAAGGTTACGAAAATCGTTACCCATACCAACTCTCCGGAGGTCAATCCCAAAGGGTTGCTATTGCACGCTCATTAGCACTCAATCCCCAAGTTATGTTGTATGACGAACCAACTTCGGCACTCGACCCAGAATTGGTTGGCGAGGTTCTTAACGTTATGATAGATCTACACCACGAAGGAATGACACAAGTAGTAGTTACCCATGCTATGAACTTTGCAAAGTCTGCCTCCGATTATGTTATTTTTATGGAAAATGGTGAAATAATCGAAATTGGAAAACCGGATAAAATTTTTGGAAATCCTAACGATCCCAGAACCGAAGCTTACGTTCGCCTCTTCAAGGAGTAAAAATGAAAACCATTAATCTAATTTGGGTTGCACTATTTTTGGTTTGTTCAAATAATTTATCCTCTAAAGAAATAAAAGTCTTGCGCTGGGCTGCAGACGCAGAAAGTAATGCCCCATACATCTTTCAAGACCCAAAAATCCCAACCAATATCATCGGTTTCGAAGTTGACATCGTCAACGCAATTTCAGAGAAACTTGGCATTGAAGCCCATTTCGTGCAAAATCAATGGGATGGACTAATCCCCGGTCTTTACCGTGGTGATTATCATATTGCTATTAACGGCTTAGAAATTACTGAAGATAGGCAGAAGGAAGTTAATTTCTCCCAACCATATTACATCACACATGAACAATTGGTAGTATTAAGAGGTGTTAATTACATAAATAGCCTCTCCGACTTAGTTGGAAGAAAAGTTGGAGCGTTAAAAAATTCGCTTGCCGAAAGAATCCTTCGGGCAAAAGGTGGGATACACGTTTTAACATACGAAGGCGAAGCCAATGCTTTCATTGATATGAAAAATGGAAGAATAGAAGCTGCTCTCGTCGACGCTCCTATTGCGATTTATTACACTTCGGTTAATCCTGAATTCATCACTGTTGGTCAACCAATAGGAGAAATATCATACGGTATTGCAATTAGAAAGGAAGATACCTTGCTTCTCAATCAGATTAATACTGCCCTAGATTATTTACAAAAAAGTGGAAAATTGCGTGAAATTTTAGAGAATTGGAATCTATGGAACTTTATGATGGCAACCTACTTGGACGACTTTAGCCCTAGTAATGTCCCGCCAAAAAAATACCAATATTTTGTAGAATCAGTAAGAAAAAAGAGTGAATTATCGGAAAGAATTCAATTATATATCAAGTTCCTTCCTGTTTTCCTTAAAGCTGCACTAATAACTCTTGGCTTGTCCTTTTTAGCAATGATGTTAGCTATTTTCGCAGGGTTAATCATTGCTTTGGCTCGTATTTATGGTGGTAAAATTCTTTCTTCTCTTGCCGTCGCTTATATAGAAATCATTCGTGGAACTCCACTTCTAATCCAACTTTATATTATTTTCTACGCACTCCCATCAATTGGACTCAAACTATCCCCCTTCCTTGCTGCAATCGTAGGTCTTGGTCTGAATTACGCTGCGTACGAAGCAGAAGTATATCGTGCAGGTCTTTTTGCTATACCACGTGGTCAGATGGAGGCTGCAATTTCCCTTGGAATGTCTAAATTTCATGCAATATGGCATATTATTTTACCTCAAGCTATTCGAATTGTAATTCCTCCAGTTACGAACGACTTTATTTCCTTGCTTAAAGACTCTTCGTTGGTTTCTGTAATTACTATGATTGAGTTGACAAAAGTTTACAATCAAATTGCATCTACCTACTACGACTACCTTGGAACTGGTATTATAACGGCAATTCTTTATCTCCTTCTTGGGCTTCCATTCATACGTATTGCAAGATATTTCGAGCGCCGACTTGCCGTCGAAAGAAAGGATTTGCAAAATATTAAAATGGAAGGGAGAGTTGTTTAATCAGAAAACCTCATATAAAACTTCATTTCTTTGTTAATTCAATTCAAAAACAATAATATCATTAAATGAAATTCGTTTAACTATTTTTTTAAAGTAATTTTTTGTATTATGAAAGTAAGCTTTCTGGTTTTACTTTTCGGAATTACCTTCATTTACAACCCAATTTTTGCTCAAGTAGTAAACACAGAGAAAAATGATACCGCCAAAAGAAGGCACCTACCTCCACTACAGCAAAAAACATTTAATTCTTTCGAATCTGCTTTAGCAGAAGCAAAAGAACTTAAGAATTTAGTGCTTGCTGGAAAAGAAATCAAGGAAATACCACCAGAAATTGCAAAGTTTCAAAACCTTGAAATTTTAGATTTATCCAGAAATCAAATTTCTTCGCTACCAAAAGAAATTTCAATGCTGCAAAATTTAAAGGTGCTTAAACTTTCAAAAAACAACTTCGAAAAATTTCCAGAAATTTTGAAAGATTTACCGAATCTCGAAAACTTGGATCTGAAGGAAAATAATATTTCTTCCCCACCAGACAACATAATAACCTTACCGAATCTAAAGAACCTCGATATTTCATCCAATAAACTTTCACGGTTTCGAAATATCATTATGCCAGAAATTGAAAATCTCGACCTTAGTTCCAACTTGTTAGAGCAAATGCCCGAACTTAAAAACTCAACTAAGTTGCATACATTAAACTTATCGAACAACCGTATTTCGAAACTTGGTGCCAACTTGTCCAACTTATCTTCACTTCGTCGGCTTATGATATCTAACAATTTGATAGATTCTATCGGAAAGGAAATTGCTTCGCTCGAACTTTTAAACTTTTTAAAAGCAAACAACAATAGGATCTCCTACATTCACCCTCAACTGGCTAATTTGAAAGCTCTTGTAACTTTGGACCTAAGCAACAATTTCATCTCTTCTTTTCCAACAGTTCAAGGTGGTTTTAGAGTACTTGCAAACTTAACTTTTATCGGTAACCAGGCTGATAAATTCCCAATTGAAATTTTCACTATCGAAACTTTAAAAATATTAAACTTGAGCAACACCAAAAACCTAAATTTGAAAGGAATAAATAGTTTGGTTAATTTAGAAAATCTAAAGCTTTCTTCTTGCGATTTGAAGGAGTTACCACTCGAGGTTTGCAATCTATCCAATCTTAGGCAACTCGATTTATCAAACAATCAACTAAAAACTATCCCGAAAGAAATCAGCAATTTGAAGAACCTGAATTTCCTTAACCTAAATAATAACCAACTGGAACAGCTACCCTTGGAAATATTTAACCTCGGTAATCTTACTTATCTTGCAGCCAACAATAATTTATTAACATCAATCCCAGATGACATTACAAAGTTGGTGAATTTAAGGCAACTCCAGCTCCGAAAAAACAAATTTTCGGATGATGAACTCGATAGAATTAAAAAACTTTTACCAAATGTTGCTGTCATGTTGTAAATATAAGGAAACAATATGTTCAAACAATTCACATTTATCGCTTTTCTTATCCTTTTTTCTTTCCATTTTGTTAAAAGCGAAGAAGCCCGCTTGCTTCGTTTTCCAAATGCAACCAAAAACAAAATAACCTTCGTCTATGCTGGAGATATCTATGTTGCCGACAAAATTGGTGGCGTTGCTCGAAGAATAACCTCTTCAGATGGTCTCGAACTTTTTCCCAGGATTTCCCCCGATGGTAAATTAATCGCATTTTCTGGTGAATACGATGGAAATCGCGATGTTTATATTATTCCTATCGAAGGAGGTGAACCTAAAAGATTGACTTATTCTATGGATTTGCCTAATGTTCCAGAAAGAATGGGACCTGACAAAATAATTATGGGATGGTCACCCGATGGAAAGAAAATCCTCTACCGTTCACGTTCCAATTGGTGGCATTCTTGGAGCGGTAAACTATTCTTTGTCTCCGTAGACGGGGGTTTGCCCGAAGAACTTCCACTCCCTCGAGCAGGTTTTGCATCTCTTTCACCAGACGGAAAGAAGCTTGCCTATAACCGCGTTTTCCGAGAATTTAGAACTTGGAAACGCTATCGTGGTGGCCAAGCAGACGATATTTGGATTTATGATTTTGCTTCGAAAAAATTGGAAAATATAACGAACAATCCAGCTCAGGATATTATTCCTATGTGGGTAGGAAACAAAATCTATTACCTTTCCGACCGCGACCATACGATGAACATTTTCTCCTACGACTTGGAAACCAAGCAAACGAAAAAAATAACAAATTTCGACAAGTACGATGTCAAATTTCCTTCGGCTACGGCAGATTTCATTGCATTTGAGAACGGTGGTTACATTTACTTACTCGACCCTAAAACTGATAAATTTGAAAAAATAACAATAGAGATCAATGAGGATTTCCCCGAAATCCGCCCAAAATTCAAAAATGTTCAAGACCAAATTATTTCTTTCGACATTTCGCCCGATGGAAGTAGGGGATTGTTCTCGGCTCGTGGAGAAATTTTTACCCTTCCTGCAGAAAAAGGTTTGATTAAAAATATTACAAACACACCAAACATCCACGACCGTAACCCAGTATGGAGCCCGGACGGAAAATGGATCGCCTACATTAGCGATAAAAGTGGCGAAACAGAAGTATATATCTCCAAACCCGACGGTACTGGCGAAATCCAATTAACCAACAACGCAAAATCCTATCGCTACTTCTTAAAATGGTCACCAGATAGCAAAAAGTTGCTCTGCACCGACAAAACAATGGAATTATACTTAATAGATATTGAATCGAAAAAAATCACTTCCATATTTAAGTCTAAAGCATGGGAAATTACCGATTTCGTATGGTCCCCAGATAGTCGGTGGGTAGCATTTGTAGATTACCTTGAAACAGAGTTTAATGTAATTTACATTTACTCCCTTGAAACAGGGGAAATAAAGCAAGTTACAAGTGAATTCTTTGGGAGTTATTCTCCAGAGTTCTCTTCCGACGGAAAATATCTATTCTTTGTTTCAGATAGAACCTTCAAAGCAACTATCGGTGCATTTGAATGGAATTTCCAATATCGAGAAATGAGCAAAATCTACGGTATTACTCTAAAAAAAGACACACCGTCGCCTTTTGCATTAGACGATGAAATCCTCCAAAAAAAGGATGAAGCAACTAAGCAAGAACAAGAACCAAAAACTAAAAATAAAAAGGGTGAAAAGACCGAAAAAGTTAGCCAAGACAAGTCTGTTCGAGTGGACATTGAATTCGATGGGATAATTGATCGAATTTTCGAATTCCCTGTAACAAATGGAAATTACAGCAACCTTCGTTCTATTGGAAAAAAACTTTACTTCGTCCGCTCAACATCAAGCCAATCTCCAAAATTTTATGTATTCGATTTAGAAAAGAAAAAAGAAAGTGAAGTTGGAGATTTCCATCAGTATGAAATTTCTTTCGACGGCAAAAAGATCATCTTCAAAAAAGATAAATCCTACTACATCACAGACTTGACAGATAAGGTCACCACAGAGAAAGGGAAACTCGATTTAACCGATATGACCGTTTACGTCGACCTAAGGGCAGAATGGAAACAAATATTTGACGAAAGTTGGCGCCAGATGCGAGACTTCTTCTACGATCCAAATATGCACGGTGTCGATTGGAAAGCAATGAAGCAAAGATATGAAGAACTGCTTCCCTACTGCCGGCATCGTTTCGATTTGACTTACATAATTGGCGAAATGATTGGGGAACTAAATGCAGGTCATGCTTACGTCGGTGGCGGTGATATGCCAAAAGTTGAACCAACACCAGTTGGATTGCTTGGGGCAGAGTTTCAATTCGACCCACAGTCCGGATTTTACAAAATCAAAAAGATCTTCAAAGGAAGAAACTGGGAAGAAAAGACACGTTCTCCTTTCACCGAACCAGGTGTAGACGTAAAAGAAGGCGACTATTTAATAGAAATTGATGGTATAACATTAAATTTTGAATACACACCATACAAAGCACTCCTTAACAAAGCAAATAAATATGTAAAAGTTAAGGTGAATTCTAAACCAACAAAAGAAGGAGCACGAGAATACACCGTTAAAACTTTGTCCAGCGAGGCTGGTTTGCGTTACCTCGATTGGGTCGAATACAATCGAAATTATGTCGAAAGAAAAACAAACGGAAGGATTGGTTACATTCACATACCCGATATGGGAGTGGACAATGGCTTGAATGAGTTCGTGAAATATTTCTACCCACAAGTTCGTAAAGAGGGATTAATAATCGACGACCGTTACAATGGTGGTGGCAATGTTTCACCTATGATAATAGAAAGATTGCGTCGAATCCTTGTTGTTGCCAAAAATGCCCGAAATCAAGAAGTCGTTTTTACAAATCCCGATGCGGTTATGACTGGCCCGATGGTCTGTCTTGTTAATGAGCTTTCTGCATCCGACGGGGACTTGTTTCCCTATCAATTCAAAACGCTTGGAATTGGGAAAGTTATTGGTAAACGAACTTGGGGCGGAGTGATTGGCATTCGTGGCTCGTTGCCTTTCCTCGATGGTGGTTATTTGATGCGCCCAGAATTTGCTAATTTTAGTGCCGATGGCCGGTGGATTCTCGAAGGGGAAGGATTAACTCCCGATATTGAAGTCGACAACGACCCAGCTCTCGAAAATCAAGGTATCGACCAACAACTGGACAAGGCAATCGAAATTGTTCTCGAAGAACTTAAGACTAACAAAAAGCCTCAGGTTCCAAAAGTTCCACCTTACCCAATAAAGCGCTAGCAAATTTCCCAAATCACATTATACAAAACAAGTAACAAGAAAAAAACAAGGGGGAAATTCCCCCTTCTTTTTTAATAACAAATAATTGAAATTTTTAAATGGTTAATGTCTTTTCGTTTTGCATTTCAAGTAATCGGACCAATTCGGTGAGATACAACCCAGCAAGCATTCCGTCAATTACTCTATGGTCAAATGTAAGCGAGACGAAAACCATGTATCGCACCACTATTACATCCTCGCCCTCCACAGATCGAACTACTGGTCGCTTCTGAATTGCCCCGACACCAAGAATTGCAGTCTGTGGTTGATTTATTACTGGTGTTCCAAACAAGGTTCCAAAAGTCCCAACATTAGTCAAAGTAAAGGTACCTCCCTGTATATCATCGGGGTTCAACTTTTTAGTCCTTGCCCTTGTTGATAAATCATAAATTCCCCTTGCAAGACCCGAAAGACTTAAAGCATCAGCATTTTTGATTACTGGTACAATTAAATTACCATCTTCAAGGGCAGTTGCTATCCCCAGATGAATTCGCTTGTGTTGAATGATATTGGTTCCATCAACACTCACGTTAACCCGCGGATAAGTTCGAATTGCTTCTACTGCTGCCTTAGCAAAAAAAGGCGTATATGTAAGTTTGAAACCTTCCCGCCGCTCAAATTCATCTTTTTGCTTTTCTCGGAATTTCACAATACCAGTAACATCTGCTTCGTGAACACTAGTGACATGCGCTGATGTTTGTTTCGAATAAACCATATGCTGTGCTATCAATTGGCGAACTCTGTCCATGGGAATTATTTCAATATCTGGACCAATAGATGTAACAACCGTTGGTTCTGCGACGCTCGGCTTTGGAATAGCTGGTTCAACAACAACTTCTCTTTTCTCTTCTACTTTTGTGGCAATTGGTTTTTCGACTTTTCTTGCCTTCTTCTCTTCGATATACTTCAACAAATCATTTTTGGTCACCCTTTCGCCAATTCCTGTACCTTTGATTGTCATCAACTCTTCTTCAGAAATTCCTTCCTGCTTAGCAATTTCTCTTACTACTGGCGACAAAAAATACTTCCCTTCGCGGACTTTGGGTTTTTCTTCTTCACTTTCTTCCTTAATCTCTATTTTTTCATCTACTTTTGCAACTTTCTCCGTAACATCTTGTGTAGATAGTTCTGGCTTTGTAGGAACAGCTGCAACCTCCCCGGTTGCAATTCGAGCTATAACGGCACCCACCGGAACTGTTTCATTCTCTTTCGATAGTATCTCCACAATTAAACCGGAGACTGGCGAAGGTACCTCGGTATCGACTTTATCTGTAGAAATTTCTAAAATCATTTCGTCCCGCTCAACACGATCGCCAACTTTCTTTAGCCAGCGTAAAATCGTCCCTTCTTGCAATGATTCACCCATCTTGGGCATTACTACGTCGACCAAATTACCAACGGAAGCATCTATTTTGTGGGGTGGGATAAACTCTTGTTTTGCGTTTTCTTCTACTACCTCCGCTATTTCAGTTTGCTTTGGTTTAGTTTCTTCAAAGTTAACAGCCTCAGTTGCTTCTGTTTCAATTCGTGCTATAGTAGCACCTACTGGAACTGTCTCATTTTCTTTCGATAATATTTCCACAATTACACCGGAGACCGGCGAAGGTACTTCGGTATCGACCTTATCAGTGGAAATTTCTAAAATCATTTCATCTCGCTCAACACGATCGCCAACTTTCTTTAGCCAGCGTAAAATCGTCCCTTCCTGCAATGATTCGCCCATCTTGGGCATTACTACGTCGACTTTCATATCACACCTAAAATATTTTCAAAAATTGAAAATTACAAAGATAAACAATTCATTTTTTTAACAAAAAAAGGTTTCTGTCTATATCACCGTTGATATTAATATTTACTAAGATCAAGATTGTTTTTTTGATTTCATTTGCAAATACTTCAATTTGGCGGGGAATCGACCAGCCCTTATATGCAAAAAAGCTTTTGGGAATAATTTTGAAAGTATAGGGGAAATGAAAAAAATTAACTACTCTGTAATTATCTGAATAATTATATTTATTGAAATAATAATAAATTGTATCCTTGGTAGAATTTTCTACTGCAAAGGAGATGTAATTTGTGTCGGGACTAACATTATCCCAAGATTTGACCTGTTCTATTATATTTTGATCAATAAAAGAAAAAAGGTTTAATACGTTGGAGCGGATTCTCCAAGCCTCGTCCGGGTGCAATTCCTTGGGATCGATTATATTACGCATTGGGTCGACAATCCAGCCAGTTTGTCCGCAAATAACTGTTATCGCATAAGTTTGCCCAAATCGTACTTGCAACCGAAGCGTATCGGGTAAAATTCTATGTAAAACAAACTCTAAAGAATCATTTTTATCGTCGACTATTACACCAACAATTTGCAATGTCCTTAAATTTTCGATAGCCATAGGTTTCGCAATAAATATTTTGTACTTTGCGAAAAGTGTATCGCTGCTATAAACAGCATATAAAGAAAACAGGATCAGAAAAAAAGCCAAAACTACTCTTCTCATAAATTGTATAATTTAAATACATACAGTCGAAATTGATCACAAAATAGTGAAACTTGGTTAATCCAATGCAACTAATAAAATAGAAATTGGGGCTACGTTACTTTTAAAATCAAAATCCATTTAGCGCTAAAAGTCTAAATTGTATATATAATACAACTTTTCATCACTAAGATCCAAAGCACAAAGATAGCCTAAATTCTGCCGGAATGGACTATTCGCATAAACACAACCTCCGTCAAGAAAAATTTTCCACTGGCTAAGAGAATTAATAATCACATCTAATGTCCTAGGTGTGTGTCCAACTACAACTTTTCTCATACCAATCTTTTCAGGCACGGCTTTAGTGCTTCTACCCCAGACCATGTAATATGGGTTTTTGAAAGGATCATCTGCATCGAAATCCAAATCCCCGTGAACAAGAACATAGTTTTCAAGTTCAACGTATAAAGGCATTGTCTCGAAAAAATGCAGGTAGGTTACTGGTATGTCTTTTGGGTGATTTACATTGAATCCAGAAAGAGTAGTAGAGCATCCATTGTATTCCCAGTTCTTCAAAGCCATAGAATCCTTGAGTGAATTCAAAAGCATTTCCTCGTGGTTGCCGCGAATAGAAATCGCTCTTTTTTTCTTCCACAAATCCATGACAAAGTCCACGGTCTGTTTTACTCTTGGGCCTCTATCAATCAAGTCTCCTAAAAAATAAATCATATCATCCGAACCAATCTTAACAACATCGAATAATAAATTCTTCAAAGTAAGAAAGCACCCATGTACGTCACCCACAACAATTTTTCTTTGCTTCATAAAGGAATTTGTTTATATTGCAAACTTTGTAATAAAAAAAACAAATTAAGTTTTTTTCGTCAATCTATTTTTTTTAGTTTAACAAATTATTTTATATACATGAAAAATTCAACCAAGCAAAGCAATAAAACAAAAAGAGCCGAAAAAAACGGCCAAGGGAAAATCACCAAAATTGTTTACTTGGGCAAAGAACGCCAAGTTGAACTTTACAGTAAATTCGACTTTTCTGGTTTTGAAAAAGAAACAATACTAAAATGGTATAAATTAAACCAACTTGGTCGCCGATTGGACGAAAAGGCCGCTCTTTATCTTAAAATGGCAAAAGGTTGGTCCTATCATGCTCCCTTTGGTGGCCACGATGGCATTCAGCTCGCACTCGGACAAGTCTTCCGGGCTGGAAAGGACTTTTTGTTCCCTTACTACCGCGACATGCTAACATGTCTTTCTGCTGGAATTAGTCCTTACGAAATTATCCTGAATGGGTTAAGCAAGGAATTTGATGTTGCCGGGGGTGGTCGCCATATGAGCAACCATTTTGCAAAGCCGTCCATAAGAATTCAAAATGTTTCCTCTTGCACTGGCAATCACGCTCAACATGCCTCTGGGTTAGGTCGAGCCATCAAAAAGTATTCCGGAGATGAAATTGTATTCTGTTCTACTGGTGAATCTGCAACTGCCGAAGGCTACTATTTCGAAGCCTTATGCAGTGCATCTACCGAAAAACTTCCAGTGATCTTTGTTATACAAAATAATAAATACGGAATATCGGTTCCTCTTCACGAAGTTATGGCTAATCTTAACGTAGCCGAAAACTTCTCTGGGCTAAAAAATTTGAAAATTATTAACTGCGACGGTCGCGACCCGTTCGATTCCTATCTTGCTTTACAGAATGCAATTAGTTGGGTTCAAAGCGGCCAGGGCCCGGCTATTGTACATGCAGAATGCGACAGAATTGGTTCTCACTCCAATTCCGATAATCACGAACTTTATCGAACAATAGAAGAATTGGCAATAGTAGCCCAACGCGATCCATTGTTACAATTTCGCTACCATTTGTTAGATAAAGGTTTAGCAACAGAGGAAGAATTACAAGCCATAGAGGAGGAAAATCAAAAAATTATTTTCGAGGCTGCCGACAAAGCTGAACAAACACCAGACGCCGACGGTTCTCAATGGAATAAATTTATCATTCCAGAACCATATATTCCCAAAAATTCAAATACAGAAGATTACAAACCCGACCCCGATGCACCATTAATTTCCCTACGGGAAGCAATTAATCAAACTTTAATAGAAGAATTTCAAAAAAATCCAAATACTTTCCTTTGGGGTCAAGATATTGGCAAAGGCGGTGTATTCAATGTGGTCAAAGGCATGCCACAAATGTTTGGCAAAGAACGTGTCTTCAACGCTCCCATTGCCGAAGACAATATTGTCGGTACTGCAAATGGTTTCTGTCGTTACAACGACGACATTCGTGTTGTAATTGAAGGAGCAGAATTTGCCGACTACTTTTGGCCAGCAATGGAGCAACTTGTAGAATGTTCTCACGACTACTGGCGTTCCAAAGGACAATTCACCCCAAATATAGTGATTCGGCTTGCCAGTGGTGGGTATATTCAAGGTGGTTTGTACCATTCGCAAAATATTGAAGGTTCTCTTGTTACCTTGCCCGGAATTAGAATTGTAACACCAGCATTCGCCGACGATGCAGTTGGGTTAATGCGAAATGCAATTCGCTCCCGAGGGGTAACTATGTATTTAGAACCAAAATTTTTATACAATTTCAAAAATGCCTATTCCCTTAAGCCTCATCCCGATTTTGTCGTTCCTTTTGGTAAAGCAAAAATTCGACGAGAAGGTAAAGACGTTACTGTAGTTTCTTATGGGACTGCGGTACATCTTTCATTAATTGCTGCAAAAGATTTGGAACACGAAGGTATTTCTGTAGAAGTAATTGACCTTCGGTCTTTGATACCTTGGGACGAGGATTTAGTTTACAACTCTGTAAAAAAGACAAACAGAGTGGTTATCGCTCACGAAGACAAAATTACAGGTGGTTTTGGCGGTGAAATTGCTGCTAAAATTTCGGAAAATGTTTTCAACTATTTGGATGCTCCTATTCTTCGCGTTGGCTCCAAAGATTGCCCAGTGGGATTTGCCAAAAATTATGAAAATGCTATTCTGCCAAACTCAAATGACATAATAGAAGCAATAAAAAAGGTAATTAAGTTCTAAACTTTTAATTTTACTTTCTGGGTCTTATTTATTTTATAAAATTCTTTCAAAGCTTTGCCAGTATAGGACTCCTTTGTTTTTGCAACCTTGCTTGGAGTCCCACAACATACAAGTCGCCCACCATTTTCCCCACCTTCGGGTCCAAGGTCGATAACGTAGTCCGCTGAAGATATTACATAAAGATTGTGTTCAATAACAATAACAGTATTACCCGAGTCCACCAGTTTGTCGAAGCACACAAGCAATTTCGAGATATCATCAAGATGCAATCCAGTGGTTGGTTCGTCGAAGAGTAACACAACATTTTCCGTATCCGGCTGGTCAAGATACGAAGCCAACTTAATCCTTTGAGATTCACCTCCAGAAAGAGTTGTCGATGGTTGCCCTAATTTGATATAACCTAATCCGATATCTTGATAAATTTGCAATTTCTTGACGATTTTAGGTTCTTCGTAGAAAAATTCTATAGCTTCGTCGACTGTCATTTCAAGAATGTTAATAATTGATTTCCCCTTATAAAGTAGGTTTCTGACCTCTTTTTTGTATCGAGTTCCTTTACATGCTTCGCAAACAAGCTGAACATCAGGCAGAAATTGCATGTCGATAGTAACGTATCCTTCTCCTTGGCATACTTCACAACGCCCACCAGGAACATTGAAAGAAAAATACCCTGGTTTAAGCCCAAGTTGCTTTGCCAAAGGGGTCTCGGAATACAATTCCCTTATCAAATCGAAGACCTTGGAAAAAGTTGCAAGAGTGGAACGACTGGATTTTCCTATTGGATTTTGGTCGACAAGTTCAACACGACTAAAGTATCCATCGACTACTACTTTTTCGAAAGCAGAACTCGATGCCTCGTTTTTTATCATGATGTTATATAATCCTTTATAGATCACATCATATAGCAAGGTACTTTTCCCCGAGCCCGAAACCCCACTAATTACTGTCATCAGTCCCAATGGTACTTCCAAATAATCAATTTTCAGATTGTTTTGCCGTGCTTTGTAAACTTTAATTATTCCAAGCCCTTCGTCTCGTACTCGTTTGTTAATATTTACTTTCTTAAGTCCTGAAAGATATAAACCTGTTACGGACTCTGTTGATTGAAGCAATTCGTGGTAATTCCCTTGAAAAACAACGTGCCCACCTTTATCCCCAGCTCCTGGACCAAGGTCAATTATCATATCGGCTTGACGAATTATATCTGGGTCGTGCTCCACTATGATTACTGTATTCCCAGCATCGCGCAACTTAAAAAGCACCTTGAGCAGGCGGTCGGTATCTCTAGGATGCAAACCTATACTTGGTTCATCGAGTACAAAAAGTGTTTCCACAAGTGACGAACCTAAAGCATTTGCAAGCGAAATCCTTTGCATTTCGCCACCAGAGAGAGTATGTGCAAGCCTTTCGAGTGTTAAATAGTGCAAACCAATATCTATTAGAAGTTTCAATCGCCACTTTACATGCTCGATAACTTGCCCGACTACTTTTTTTTCATATTCAGTTAATTCAATATTTTCGAAAAACTCAAGAAGTTTATCAAGGGGATATTTAACAAGTTCTGGTATATTTTTCTTACCAACAAAAACTTGTCTTGCCGACGTTCGTATTCTTGAACCACCACAAGCACGGCAAGTAGTAAAACCACGATAACGAGCAAGCATTATTCGATTTTGTACTTTATAATTTTTCTCCTGAAGGTATCGGAAATACTCGTTCAAACCCCAGAAATGTTCGTTCCCGTTCCATAAAAAATCTATCTCCTCTGAGGTGAAATCTTTAATTGGCTTGTCAATTGGTATTCCACTTTTAACTGCTGCCTCCAGAATTTCATTCATAATATTGGTGAATGAATTCGTACGAAATGGATGTAATGCCCCTTGCCTTAAACTTTTGGATTTGTCTGGGATTACTAAATCCGCGTCGATATCCATTGTCCGACCAAACCCCTGGCATACAGGGCATGCCCCATAGGGATTATTGAAAGAGAACAATCTTGGCTCGGGTTCCTTGTATATAATATCACAATCTGCACATTCGTAATTGCTGCTGAACTTGCTTATTCTTTCTTCATCTTGGAATACTAACCAAATCCTACCGTCGCCAAAATTGAAAGCAATTTCAAGCGAGTCTATTATTCGCGACTTAGTTTCTTCGTCTGATTTAAAAATTATTCTATCGGCAACAACTGCATTATTTTTAAAACTCAAAACATCAGAAAAGTTAATCTCATCGAGCGAAAGGACCTCTTTTTCGTTAAGGTTGTAAATTCTGGTAAATCCTTGCTCGAGTATCCTTTCTTTGAATTCATTTATTTTCTTATAATTTTCACTCGGAGGGAAGGTTATTAAAAATTTCGTTCCTTCCTTAATTGTGTTAAGTAAATGTTCGTAAACACTTTGGGGATTATCGCGTCGAACTTCCTTTCTGCATTTTTTGCAAAGTGTTTTGCCTATTCTACCAAAAACAAGTCTAAGATAATCGTAAATCTCGGTTAATGTTCCAACTGTAGATCGAGGATTTTTTGCTTGGGTTCTTTGTTGAATAGCAATTGCTGGAGGTATTCCAGAAATACTTTCCACATCTGGGCGTGGCATTCGTTCTAAAAATTGCCGTGTATATGCAGACATCGACTCTACAAATCTCCTTTGTCCTTCAGCATAAATTGTGTCGAAAGCAAGAGATGATTTCCCAGAACCGCTCACACCAGTAATTACTACTAACTTCTTGTGTGGTATTTGTAAATCAATTCCCTTTAAATTGTGCGTAGATGCTTTTTTTATTTCAATAGAATTCTTCATACTCAAGTTACATCTTGGCTCTTTTTGTAAGATATTGCCTAAGTGCCTTATCGAAAGGTTCATCAGTACGAACAATGTTGTAATCAATATTTAGCTCGAAACATTCTTTTTTTATATAATTTACAAATTCCAGGACCTTTTCACTATAAAACTTTCGCAGTTGCATTGGTTGTGTTTGCAATGTTTCTGATGTTTCAATATCTTTGAACAAAACAGAACCAGAAAATTTAAAGTCTATTTCTTGGGGGTCTAATATTTGAAAAGCAATAACCTCGTGCTTCTTATGTCTAAAATGTTTAAACGCATTCAAAACCGACTCAGGTTCGTCGAAGAAGTCGCTAAAAACAATTACCAGTCCACGGCGATTAATTTTTTCCGCAAGTTTGTTCAATGCCTTTGATGTTCCAGTCCGTTCCGATGGAACCGTTTGGTCTATTACTTTTAGTAATTCGGATATATACGAAGTTTTCGACCGAGGAGGCAAATAAGTGTGAAGGATTTCATCATACAAAGCTAAGCCAACAGCATCTCTTTGTTTCATCAGAAGATATGCAAGCGAAGCAGCCAGATAAGCGGAATATTCAAACTTGCTTATATTATTTTTGGAAGCGTAACGCATCGAACCACTTTTGTCAATTGCAATTACGCAACGTAGATTTGTCTCTTCTTCGAATTGCTTTACAAAATACTTATCCGTTCGGCCATATACTTTCCAGTCGATATGTTTTATTTCATCACCGGGATTGTATTGCCTATGCTCTGCAAATTCTACACTAAAACCATGGTATGGCGAACGATGCAACCCAGTTATAAAGCCTTCGACAACTAATCGCGCTTTGAGTTCGATGTTCTTTAATTGTGCAACAACGCTTGGTTGCAGAAACCTACGATAATCATCCATTACTTTGCTATTCTTTCAAACTTTGTATATTGACGAAGCACTTCGGGGATTGTTACACTTCCATCCCTTGGATCATAATAATTCTCCAAAAGTGCTACAATTAGCCGAGAAGTTGCAAGCCCGCTTCCATTCAATGTATGTACAAACTCTGGTCTATCATTGGGAGTCCGTTTGAACCTAATGTTGGCTCGCCTTGCTTGAAAATCAGCGAAATTACTGCAACTCGAAACTTCGAGCCATTTCTTTTCCGCCGGGGACCATACCTCCAAATCGTAAGTTTTTGCACTCGAGAAGCTTGTGTCGCCACTACAAAGCAAAACAACTCGATACGGAATTTTCAACGCTTGCAAAATGGCTTCCGCATCTTTTGTCAAAGATTCTAATTCATCATAAGAATTTTCAGGGATTGTAAACTTAACCAATTCTACTTTATTAAATTGATGAACTCGCAGGAACCCACGCGTTTCTTTGCCATAGCTACCAGCCTCTCGTCGAAAACAAGGTGTAAATGCAACAAATTTCTTTGGCAATTCTTCAATACTCAATACTTCATTGGAGTAATAATTTGTAACTGGAACTTCCGCAGTTGGAATAAGATAAAGCTCATCCTTTTCTATGTAATACATGTCTTCGGCAAGTTTAGGAATTTGACCAGTTCCTACCATTGAGTATTCATTTACAACAAGAGGGGGAATTAATTCCAAGTATTTATGCTCATTGATGTGTTTTTCGAGCATAAAAGTTATCAAAGCTCTTTCTAAAGCTGCTCCCTTCCCAACATAGTAAGCAAAGCCCGAACCTGAAACTTTTGCCCCTCGTTCGAAATCTAAGATATTGAGATTCTTGGATATTTCTACATGATTTGGAATTTCCTTTTGAAGTGGTTCTCCCCAAGAGCGAACAACAAGATTATCGCTGGAGTCTTTGCCATGGGGCACACTTTCGTGAAGCATATTTGGTATGCATAGTAACTCTTTACGTATTTCTTCTTCGACTTCTCGCAATTCGTCATCCATTTGCCTAATTTTCTCTGCAACAACACGCATCTCTTCTATTCTTTCATTTGCATCCTGCTTTTCTTTTTTTAACCTTGCAATCTCGTTGGAAACAACATTACGCTTATGTTTCAATTGTTCAACTTCTACGATAATCAAACGTCGTCGCTCATCGAGTTCTAAAAGTACATCTAATTTTGCACTTTCCCCTTTCAACTCAATGTTTTTAAAAACCAAATCGGGATTTTCACGAATAAATTTTAAGTCCAACATATGAACCACCAAAAGTAAAAAAATACAAAATTACCTAAAAGTGGATTATCTTTTTTCTTTAATCTGTTAACCACAGAACAAGCAACATTTTAATACTATTAGAATAAATCGGAATTAAGCATTGCAATCAAGTATTTTTATTTTGCTTAAATTAGCATTTTTGTTAAACTTAAACGAGGCAAAAATGAAACCTTTTGCAAATCAGACCTACTTGGATTTTTCCGACCCCAAAGTTTTGCGAAGGCAAAAACAAGCAATCGAAAAGGTACGCTCCCAGTTTGGCAAAGAGTATCCAAACATTATTGATGGTAAAAGCGTTTTTTCGGAAAAAAAGACAAAATCGATTAACCCAGCCCACCAAAATGAAGTTATCGGTATTTTCCAAAAATCTGGCAAAGACGATGCCGAAAAAGCAATTCAAGCCGCATTTAATGCTTTTAATTTTTGGAAAAATGTTCCAGCACGCGAACGAGCAAATTATCTTTTCAAGGCTGCTGCAGAATTTCGCCGGCGTCGTTACGAAATTAATGCATGGATGATTTCAGAAGTTGGCAAAAATTACCTCGAAGCCGATGCAGACACATGCGAAGCTATCGACTTCCTCGAATTCTACGGTCGCGAAGCTATCCGATATGCACAAAAACAACCGTTAACAAAAATTAAAGGCGAAAAAAACGAATATTTCTATATTCCACTAGGGGTTGGCTTAGTAATACCTCCTTGGAATTTCCCCTTAGCTATATTGACTGGTATGACTTCTGCAGCCATTGTAACTGGCAACACTGTCGTTTTGAAGCCATCTTCCGAATCCCCAATGATGGGTTGGATTCTTTACGAAACATTCAAGAAAGTTGGCTTGCCCGATGGAGTTTTGAATTTCTTGGTTGCAAGTGGTGCCGAAGCAGGTGATTATTTGGTAACCCATCCCAAAACAAGATTCATCTCGTTCACTGGTTCGATGGAAGTTGGTTTGAGAATCAACGAACTCGCTGCAAAAACCTCACCCGGTCAAATTTGGATTAAAAGAGTTGTTGCTGAAATGGGTGGGAAAGATTCAATTATTGTCGATTCTGAAGCAGATCTTGACGAAGCTGTCAAAGGCGTTGTCGTTTCAGCTTTTGGCTTCCAAGGGCAAAAATGCTCCGCTTGCTCCAGAGCCATTGTCGACAAAAAAGTCTATGATGTTTTTGTCAAAAAGTTAAAAGAAGAAGTAGAAAAAATCAAAATTGGCGACCCCAAAGACAATTTTCAAATGGGTCCAGTTATTAGCTCTTCGGCTGAACAAAGCATTCTTTCTTATATTGAAATCGGAAAGAAGGAAGGCAAACTTCTTTGTGGTGGTAACAAAGTCGCCGGTTTGGATGGCTTTTTCATTGAACCAACTGTATTTATAGATGTCGACCCAAACGCTCGTATTTCTCAAGAGGAAATTTTCGGCCCAGTGCTTGCGGTTATCAAAGCAGAAGATTACGACGATGCTCTTAGAATTGCAAACAATACAATTTATGGTCTTACTGGCTCCGTGTATTCATTGAACAGAGAAAAACTTCAGAGAGCAAGGAACGAATTCCACGTAGGCAATTTATACTTCAACCGAAAATGTACTGGTGCAATGGTCGATGTCCATCCATTTGGTGGATTCAATATGAGTGGGACAGACTCTAAAGCTGGCGGGAGAGACTACTTGCTGCTCTTCTTGCAAGGCAAATCCGTAAGCGAAAAGATCATTAATAAGAAATAATAAATTAATCTTCAATTTTCGCAATAAAAACAAGGGGCTTGCTTGAGCCCCTTGCTTAATTTTATAATAAACATATACGCCAAACCAAAAATAAAATTATTCCCTACGGAAGGGAACAAACCATGTTTCACCAAGGGTTATTTCTAATATCATACGCCCAAAATACTCACTTGGTAGTCCTACAACCTGCGGGATTCTTGCTCCAAAAACAAAACCAGAATTAAGCATTGTGCCTGAGCCTACAATGGGGAACTCAAAACCAAACGTAAATGCATATTCATTAATATTACCACCATCCAATTTGGGATACAATTGCTTGAAGTAACCGCCTACATTGTACGTAACTCTATTTGAAAAGGAAGTAAAAACAGACTTGCTACCCAAATAAGAAATTCCAAAAGCAAACTTGTTCTCTTTACCTAAATTAGTTCTTGGTCCAAGATTATATTTCATCTTGCTAAAATCACTATAACTCAGCTCAGAAGCGAGCAATGTTCTGCCAATGCGATACGAAAGACCAAGTCCGAAAGAGGAGGGCATATCGACTTTTGATTCGCTTTCGAATGTAGTATCTAGAGAAAGTTCATAAATATGCTGAGAATAACTTTTTATTTTTGCCTTGTTATTGTTTTCGTAAAATAGGCCAACAAAAGCATTATTCAAAGGCTCTACAAGTAATCCAAAGCGGTAACCCATTCCAACAAAATAATCATTTTTTTCGGTTATTGCCGAGGAAGCATAATTACCCCAAACTAGAGTTCTATTGTAAGTATTTATTGTTCCAAAATTTGCTAAAAGCATCCCACCGAAGTAGAGAAAATCAAAAGGTCTGAAAGATAACCCCAGAAATCCTTGGGTTATTCCTCCACTACCTTGATAATAATTGTTTCCGTGTAATACGTAGTCATCTATCACTACCTGAACTTTTTTTGAAATGTAATAATTCACTGTACTATAAGCATTAAAACCAAAAACAATACTAAAGCCCCGTCCAGTGTCGACAGCAAGACCATAAATGATGCCATCAACTTTGCCATTGTTTTGCAGTAATCTGGAATTTTCAGTCTTAACTAAATTTTGATTAAACCGATATCCAGCTCGAATCCTTGTTTGGGAAAGAAATCCCCAAAGAGCGGGGTTAACCAAGTTAATAGAATTTTCCTTAGGTACAGCAATAGCACAAGAGCCCAATCCGTCGTAGACGCCACTGCTATTATGCATTATGTCTCCAATACCATAGATGGAAAAATTTGATCCGCCTTGAGCAAAAGCCTCCAACGAAATAAAGAATAATAAAAAACTCAAAAAAAACAAAAGTAGATTTTTCATTTCAACAACCGTTTTGAATAGATTAGTTTTAATTTGGGTCGCTTTCTGGGATCGGGAGCATTAAGTCCATAAAATGATATTCGATTCAAAGTTCGAACTTCGTTCCAATAGTAAGAATAAAAAATCAATTCACCTTTGCCAGTTTCTTTAAGCCAAAGTTCAATTGGAGTCGATACTTTGTGAAAAATCACCTTTTCGCCTTGCCGAGAACCAAGAAATGATACTAAGGGAACACTATCAAGCGGATTATTGCCAAAGTACCCGCCGGAAAACACAGAATCCAACCCAGTATTGCCAAAAAATGTATTGTTTGCGTCTATCGTTAATTCGAGTTGTGCAAAATGTATGGCCGAAAATTTAGGCAATTTCGACAAATCAAATTCAACTGAGAACCTATACGAAAAACCACTTTGAATAACAAAAGAATTTAAAGTGTCAACTTTGGGTACATCTACTACCGATGCATCAATGGCGGAATTTATATACCAAATTCTGTTCTCATCTGCCTGATTTTTGTAATACACGACAAGCTTTGGATGGCTAACTTTGCTCTCGGTAATATATTGAGCACCAATTTGATGGACAATGTTGCAACTTGGGTCGGGAGCAATAAGCAATCCCCAAATGGGTATAGAATCTTTATTCTTCCTAAGCCAATCCAGTACAAAGTTTTTTTGCAATTGAATTGAAAGTTCATTAATTGTGTCCTTCAATTCTATTTTCCCCGAGAAAGAGCCTATTGGCATTTGTTCAACTAGTGGTTTTGGTGTCCAATCATTAAATATCGAGTCCCATGTTATTTTGTTTGTCCAATATTGATTGATTAAAAATACTTTAAATGAAAAATTAGAATTGAGACTATCACCAAGAAGATAGTTTTGGAAAGGAAGTACTAATTCAACTTTATCGATTCGGTCCTCGGTAAGCCAAAGCAAAGTATCTGGCAAATTCGTTTCCTTGAAACGGAGCAAAGATGCCGAACGATATCCATTCCATCCGCCAACAAAAATTGAACCTGTGTTGAATATTCTTGCAGGTACATATTTTGTTTGCAGGCCAGCAAAAAAATCAACACTGTCCGAAGTAACCGGCAATACAGATGTTGTATCGTAAAGCAAAGAATAAGTAATTTCCGATGGAAGTTCGTTGCAAGAGGATAAAAAATTTCCAACAGTTAGCAAAGCAACAAAACCAAGCAAAAAATTTTTCACAAAGCCCATTTGCCACTAAAAATAAAGAGGAAAAACGTAAATAGTGAGAATTTATGATTAAAATCCAAATATCATAACCTAAATGGCTACCTAATCAAATTTCGATAAATTTCTACATATTGTTCTGCGGAGTCTTTCCAATTAAATTGCATTTCCAAGCAATTCTGTGTTATCTTTTTCCATAACTCTTTGTTTTTATACGCATCAATTGCTTCCTTAATTTTTTTGACTAGGGAATTTGGTGTCGGTTCGTCGAACACAAAACCTACACCTTTTTCAGTTTTAGGGTCGAATGGCTCAACAGAATTAATCAAACCTCCAGTTGCACGCACGACAGGTACTGTACCATAAATAATCGAATACATTGCGTTGAATCCGCATGGCTCGTAAATCGATGGCATTAGGAAAATATCCGCCCCAGCTTCAATTTTATGAGCGAGCTGTTCGTCGTAAACATTTCTGAAAACAAACTTCTGTGGGTATTTCTCCATCAATTTCTGCAACTTCTTGCTTAGATTTAAGTCGCCAGTTCCAAGCAGTACTAAGAAAACTTCTTCTTTAATAATCTTGTCGAATGATTCAATTAACAATTTGATTCCCTTGTTCTCTTCGATGTGAGAAATCATCCCTATCAAAGGAACATCAAGTTTAGGCTCCAAGCATACTCTTTTAAGTAAATCTTCTTTGTTGCATTTTTTATATTCCTCGAAATTGCTATTTTGTAATTTGCAAGCAATATCATTGTCAATTTTTGGATTCCACTGCGACGTATCTATCCCACTAAGTATTCCAACAAAACTATTGTTTCTGTCTAACAAAATTTTATTCAAACCTTTTGTGTGATTTTCATCTTGGAGAACTTCTTGTGCATAAGTTGGGGAAACTGTCGTAATATAATCAGAGAATAATATTCCCCCCTTTAAGAAGTTAAACATCCCATTGTGAATAAGTTTTTCTCTTACTTCTTCTGGCAATCCTATTTTATCGAAGGTAGAAGGGGGAAACTCACCTTGGTTGGAGAAATTATGAACCGTTAGTACAAATTTGGTCTTCTTAAACTTGTTTGGGTATAATGTTTTTGCCAAAACAGGTATCAAAGCTGTATGCCAATCGTTACAGTGCATAATTTCTGGGAACCAATTAAGAAGTAGGCAAGTAGTAATAACTGACTGAGAGAAAAGAATGAAACGCTCGTCGTTGTCGGGATAGGGTTTACCAGTTGCTGGGTCATTGTAGATGGCTTTCCTTTGATCAAAATAAAATGAATTTGTAGTGATATAGGATTGGACTTTATACCTTTGGTTACATATAGAAGAAGATTTTACAGTTATTAACTCTTCCTTTCCTGCAATTTTAATAGGAATATCTTGTAATCTTTTAATAAAGTGGATTTGATACTTTCGCTCGGAAATGTTTCCATACCGAGGCATCGTAACTCGAACGTCGTGACCAAGAGCTCTTAATGCAAGGGAGAAGGAATAGGAGAAGTCTGCAACACCGCCAAACTTAATATAAGGAAAAATTTCACTCGAAGCAAAAAGAACAGTTATAGATTTTCCCATTTTCTAAAATAATAATTTTTTTTAAATTACAAATTTACAAAAAAATTCCATTGCTTGTTTTTGCCAATTTTTATTAACCCAAACAAAAAACCTTTTGTCTTTTAGGTCTTTTTTTCTATTTTGCCATTACACAAACTTGGGGTTGCTATGAAAAAATTACCAAAAGTCGAAGAAATTATGTCGAAAGATCTTTTTCTGGTTTCTTGGAACGACACATTGCAGAAAGTTTTTGACCTTATAAAAAATGAAAAAATCCGACATGTTCCAGTCGTAGAAAACACCAAGTATATCGGAATGATTGAAGAAAAAAGATTAAATGAATATGTTCGAAAAAAAATCTTCGATCCTGAGGAAGAAATAGAAGCTGCTGAATTCTCTACAATTTCAGATTTTGATTACTTGGTTAATCGTCATATTCCAGCTTTATTTCCCGAAGATAGCATTCTCAAAGCTTTAGAACTTTTCATTAAGAAAAAGGGCGAATGTTTTCCAGTTGTCGATACCGATCAAAATCTTATCGGAGTAGTATCCTATATTGATTTATTACTGTTTTTATACAAAGATTTGTCGGATAAGCAAAAAAAATAATGTATTCAAAAATTTTGTCCGCAAGTGTTGTTGGTATCAACGCTTTCATAATTGAAATAGAAACTCATCTCGACAACGCCCTCCCAAACTTCATCATCGTAGGATTGCCCGATTCCGCTGTAAAAGAATCTAAAGAAAGAGTCACCGCTGCTATTAAAAACAGCGGTACCCCATTTCCAACAAAAAAGATTACTATAAATCTTGCTCCCGCTGATGTGAGAAAGGAAGGAAGTGCTTTCGATTTGCCAATTGCTTTGGGCATTCTTTCGTCCATGGGCATTTTCCCACAAGAAGCAACAGAAGGAATTTTGTTCCTTGGTGAACTTTCTCTCGAAGGCAGTCTCCGCCCAATTCACGGTGCCTTACCAATCGCTTACGAAGCAAAAAACCTTGGTTTCCATTCTATTGCTCTGCCCGAAAGCAATGCCAACGAAGCCGCTCTTGTCGATGGCATCAGTGTTATCCCGCTAAATTCTTTGCTACAAGCTGTTAATTTTCTTAACAACAATGAATTCATTAGTCCCAGAATAGTCGACAAATTTAAAATCTTCGAAGAAAATCAATACAATTACAATCTGGATTTTGCTGATGTTAAAGGTCAGCAAAACGTTAAGCGTTCTATTGAGGTTGCTGCTGCCGGCGGGCATAATATACTTATGATTGGTCCTCCGGGTTCTGGCAAAACTATGCTCGCAAAAAGAATACCTTCGATACTTCCTCCACTAACGCTCGACGAAGCCTTGGAAACCACAAAAATTCATTCTGTCGCTGGTATGCTCCAAAATAATGAATCACTTGTCACGGTTCGCCCTTTTCGCTCGCCTCACCATACAATAAGCGACGCTGCTCTCGTTGGTGGTGGAATAAACAAAATAAAACCTGGGGAAATATCACTTGCTCATCACGGGGTTCTTTTCCTCGACGAATTACCCGAGTTTGCCAGAAATGTGCTCGAAGTCCTACGCCAACCTTTAGAAGATAAGAAAATTTGTATCTCCAGAACAAAGTTAACCATTGAATACCCGGCGAACTTTATGCTTGTCTGTTCTATGAATCCCTGCCCTTGTGGTAATTATGGAAATCCTAATCAAGAATGCACTTGCACACCTGGGCTAATTCAAAAATATCAATCAAAAATTTCTGGTCCACTTTTAGACAGAATTGATATCCATATAGAAGTTCCTGCTGTCAAATTCCAGGAGCTTGCTGATAAATCAACTGGAGAACGCTCGGAGGTTATCCGCCAAAGAGTTATTCGAGCTCGCCAAATTCAAGCAGAAAGGTTCAAAGAACGAAAGAACATCTACAAAAACGCCGATATGGGTTCGAAAGAAATTCGAAAATATTGCATCCTCGAAGACAAGTCCCATGAAATTCTTAAAATAGCTATGAACAAGCTTGGGCTTTCGGCCCGCGCTTACGACAAAATTCTTAAGGTTAGCAGAACTATTGCAGATTTGGACAACTCAGAGACCATTAAACCACACCACGTCAGCGAAGCCATACAATATCGTAGCCTCGACCGCGGATTTTGGAGAAATGGTTGAATTTATTTCAAATACCGTTAAACCTTTTATATACCCTTGAAATTTGGATTTCTCTTTTCTAAAAATGCTTTTGTTCCCTCCTTAAAATCGTAGGTGCCGCACAATCGCCCAAAAATCCTACTTTCGTATTCCAATCCTTCAACCAATGGCATAAAATCCGAAGAAAGAACGCAATCCAGAGCAGCAGACACTGCGAGACTTCCTTTAGACAACAAATTTTGTACATACTCTATTGTTTTGGGCATTAATTCATCAGGTGGGAAAACTTTGTTAACAAGGCCAATTCTCTCCGCCTCGTAAGCATCAATCAAATTCCCACTCAGAATAAGCTCCAATGCTTTGGCACGTCCAATCAATCGTGGCAATTTTTGGGTTGCACCATAGCCTGGGATTATCCCCAAACTTACTTCTGGTTGACCAAATTTTGCCTTTTCTGATGCAAAAAGAATATGACATGATAATGCCAATTCGCACCCACCCCCAAGCGCAAATCCATTTACTGCTGCAACGACAGGCTTTCTTAAACTTTCCAACCGAAGCATAACTCTCGATCCATACTGCGAAAAGTGGATACCAGTGATTTCATCGGATTCGTTTAATTCTTTGATGTCAGCACCAGCGGCAAAAGCTTTTTCTCCAGCACCGGTCAGAATAACAGCCCTAATCTCCCTGTCCAGTTCAATTTGCTTAATTGCTTCGTTTAATTCAGTAAATAGTTGAAAATTTAATGCATTTAGCTTATCAGGTCGATTCAATGTTAAAACAACAAAATTGTCTCGCTTCTCGAATATCACTGTTGAAAATTCCATAGCAACTCCCATAAAAAAACAAAAATAATAACTTTGGTAGTAAGTAAATTAATTGTAATCGAATATATGCTTAATATTCTTTTTTTTTAAACTCCCATTTCTTATTTTTGAAATTTTAATTTTATGTAGGTTGAAAATGGCAAAAAGTATTGGTTTTAGGATTAATGCTTTGGTTTTATCAGTAGTTACTACTATTATTGTTATATTTTTAATTTTTCTTACTTTTCAAGTTAACAATATAGAAAAATTTTCTAGCGAAGAACTGGAAAAATCTGCTAGACAGCAAATTTCTGAAATTTCCCGAAATGTTGTTTATCTTGCAGAAACCGCTAACGACCTTGCAAAAAAAATGCTAACAGTATCGATTAATTCCGCCAAAGAAATTATACAACGATTTGGGGCCATCTCCATTCAGGGTACGCAGCGTTGGACTGCAATTAATCAATATACTAACGAGGCTATTGAGGTGGACGTACCTAACTTAAGTTTTGGAGGAACTACAATTCCAAAAGTTAGTAGTTTCGATGTCAAACTACCTATTGTTGATGAAATTTCAAAATTAACTGCTGCAACTTCGACTATATTTGTCAAAATGAATCAAGCTGGCGATATGTTGCGAATAGCTACAACAGTAAAAAAGAAAAACGGAGAAAGAGCTATCGGAACATACATTCCGGCAAAAAATCCAGACGGTACAGACAACCCAGTCGTATCTACAATTCTTCAAGGGAAAGAGTATTTTGGTCGTGCTTTTGTTGTAGACCAGTGGTACATTACCGTATACTCGCCATTGAAACTTGCTAATGGGCAAATCGTTGGTATGGTTTATGTCGGTATCCCTCAAAAAGTTATCGAAGAGGGCTTGCGTAAAGCTATATATTCTATTAAGATTGGTGAAACTGGTTACGTTTATGTTTTAGGTGGTAGCGGCAAGGAAAAAGGGCATTATCTTATTTCCAAAGATGGAAAAAGAGACGGAGAAAACATTTGGGAATCGAAAGATGCAAATGGAAAATTTTTTATCCAAGAAATAGTAAATGGAACAACTGAAAAACCTGGCGAAATTTTATATTTTCGATACGATTGGAAAAATCCGGAAGACCCCGCACCGCGGACTAAAATCGTTGCTGCCATTTACTATAAAGAATGGGACTGGGTTATCGGTGCTGGAAGCTACGAGGATGAAATTTACATTGTAAGAGATAAAATATCCGATGAACTTTATTCTCTAATATACTATATGTTAGTAATTAATATTATCCTCATTGTGGTGGGTATTTTTCTCTCATTGCAAATTTCGCGAAGAATATCCCAACCTATCACCCGTACTGCTCAGCTGGCAGAGGCTATTAGCCGTGGGGACTTCGTTAAAGCTAAAAAATTGATGGAAGATTAGTTATTGCAATTCAATTAGCACTATCCTCAATAATTTTATTTGGGTTGGCTTTTACCCAACCCGATTTTATTATAGAATTAAACTTTTATTCTTTTCGCGAACTATTCTATATAAAGATCGTTCGAAGCATTCTAATTAGGTTCGATTTTCCATAGTTTTTCAGAGTTGATATCGCTCATTGCCCTGCTTATTCCTTTCAAAAGCAAATATTCAATCGCTTCGACTGCGCGGGTTATCATTAAATCTCGCAAAGGTATTTCCTCTGGGTCGAACGTCGAAAGAACATAATCGACTAGTTCATTTTGGCCAAAGTTTCGCCCAATACCACACCTCAAGCGCATAAAATTGTTTGAGTTAAGATTTTCAATAACAGATGCAACTCCATTGTGCCCTCCGTCCCCACCTCTGTCTTTCAAGTGTATCTTCCCAAGTGGAAAATTGTACTCGTCGCATACAATTAATATCTTTTCTATGGGCACATTGAATTTCGTTGCAGCGGATTTTACTGCAACTCCAGTATTGTTCATATATGTTCTTGGCAAAAGAGCAAGTATGTTTTTCCCGACAAATCTAATATTAGCAAGATAATATTTTGGCGAATATGGAATGAAATTCCCTTTGTGCTTTTGAACGAATGCACTCACAACCATCCAACCGATATTATGTCTTGTCTCAAGATATATGTTCTCGTGATTCCCAAGCCCAACAAGAAGTAAGTCTATGTTTTTCAGCATTATTTTTAGGGGAATTTTCGAAAAATTAACAATCGTAGAAGTACCTCGATGAAGATCAAGATGCTACCAGCAACAATAAAAGGGAAATACTTATCTGTGAATGTCGTAAATACTATCTGTTTAATTTTGGTTCTTTCCATAGAATCAATTTCATTGTAAATCAACTCC
Organism: uncultured Hyphomicrobiales bacterium; assembly: GCA_964524325.1. Taxonomy (GTDB): domain Bacteria; phylum Bacteroidota; class Ignavibacteria; order Kapaibacteriales; family UBA2268; genus Naka2016. The sequence continues at coordinate 86,232 of CAZGCT010000005.1, read as the reverse complement.
AGAGCCTTATTGTTTGTAGCTCTAAAATATTTTCCGCCAGTACTCTGCGCAATTGTTTTCAAAAGCGGTTCGTCGATTTCAACATCAACATTCATATATTGAATTCCGTATGGAGTTTGAAAAGGGTAGGGTGCTTTGCCAATTGTTCCTACTCCAATGGTGTAGACTCTAATCCCAAAATTTTTTGCAAGCTCGGCAGCAGTAAGCGGAGAAATAATCCCAGTATTGTTTACTCCATCAGTCAAAAGTACAATTACCCTACTTTTTGCCTTGCTATCTTTGAGCCTATCCACGGCGGTAGCTATCCCCATACCTATTGCTGTACCATCTTCGATAAGTCCAGACTTAATTTGCCTTAATAAATTCTTCAAAACAGCATGGTCAACTGTAATCGGGCATTGGGTAAAACTTTTGGCGCTAAATATAACTAAACCAATTCTATCATTGGGCCGGCCGTCTATGAATTTTTCGGTAATTCTTTTTGCTGCTTCCAGCCTATTTGGTCTAAAATCCTCTGCAAGCATCGAGCCCGAAATGTCTAAAGTGATAACTATATCTATACCTTCAGTCTCGATTTCTTTTTCGCTGCTCGTTGTTTGTGGTCGCGACAGCGCTATGATAAATAATGTTAAAGCAAGGATTCGTAAGACAAAGGGCAAATGTCGCAACTTCACTTTTAAGTTCGATTTAGTCCTTTTGAACCCTTCTATAGTCGAAAACTTAATTGGAACAATCGTTTTTTTGTGGAAAAAAATATACCAGACTACAAGCAAAAGCAATATAATTAACAACCAAAAAAAGTTTGGATTGGCAAAGTGAAATCCACCAATACTCATTTTGCTTCTTCCTTTGGTTGAACAGCTTCTTTTGGTGTGGTGATTTCAACAAATTCAAAACCCACTTTCATGCAGTATGCATTTTCGTCCGGCAAAGGAAGATATTTTGCAAATTTCACCAAGTCGGATATCTGAAAAGATCGTTGTAATTTTTGAAGAAGACCAATTTCTATTTCACCAATTTTACCTAAGCTATCTATAATTTCTGAACTTATCATTTCAAGAGCATTAATTGCAAATCTCCTCTCAATATATTTGCGAATAATTTCAGTCAATCTTATATGAAATAATTTGACTTCCCCTTTTTGCCAAAGTTTTTCGGCATCCAATTTCTTTAATTCTTTTAGAGCAAGTTCGTGCGGTGGTACTTTTAATTCTTCAGAAACTTCCCCTTTTTTCTTTCTTCTTTTAATAATAAAGAATACTAAATATCCAAAAAAAATTATTCCAATTACAATTATTAGGTAAGGTAAGTAGTCCCAGAAAGTGTAGGGAACTTCTATTATTCCTTTAATATCTTTGATGTCTTTAGTTGTATCGATTTCAATTCCCTTCACATATATTGGGATTGAATCACTTTGAATGCTTGCATATTGGTTAACTCCACTCCTAAGGTACAAAATTGTCAACGAGGGAACAAAGTAGTACCCACTATCGAAAATAGTTAACCTAAATTTCCTTTTCAAAACTAAATCACTGCTTGTTCTTTGTGTATCAATTTTACCGACTTGGATAATTTCAAACTTCCCAAGTGAGTCTTTAATTTCGGGCAAAATTATTTCCGTCGGAGGTCTGGATTTTACCATGAGTTCAAAACCGACGTGGTCCCCTATTAAAATTTTGCTCGTGTCTACTTTAACTTGAAGTGAAACTTCCTGCGCAAATAGAGGTTTGAGTACGAGAAACAATATGATAACAACTAGCTTTTTATTAAATTTCATCTCTACAACCTCTTGCCCCTCTTACGGAAAAATTCAATTATTGGCTCAATATAAGATTCTCCAGTCTTAATTTGAATATGGTCAACTTTACACCTTTGGAATATATCTTTAATTTGCACCTGGGTGGAGTGCCACCATATTTGATAATTTTTCGAAGCTTGGATTTCGCTGGTATCGAACCAAAAAGTTTCGCCTGTCTCTGCATCTTGCAGATAAATCAACCCAACATTTGGAATCTCACTTTCTCTTCTATCTACAACTTGTATGGCAATGGTATCATGCTTTCGAGAAACAATCTTCAATGCATCATCGAAATTTGAATCAACAAAGTCAGAGATGATAAAAACAATTGCTTTCTTCTTGATTGTATTGAAAACGAATTTCAATGCCTTGGCTAAATTAGTCTTTTTATCTTTAGATTCATAATTAATCAACTCCCTTACGATATGAAGTACATGGGTTCTGCCTTTTTTCGGCGGAATAAACCGCTCAATATCACTGGAAAAAAGTATTGCACCAATTTTGTCGTTATTCTGTAAAGCAGAAAAAGATAGAACTGCTGATACTTCTGCAACTATATCCCTTTTAAATTGCTTGTTTGTTCCAAATGATTGCGAACCACTTACATCAATCAATAATATTAACGTTAATTCTCGCTCTTCCTCGAAAACTTTTACGAAAGGATGGTTAAATCGAGCAGTAACATTCCAATCTATTAAGCGTACATCGTCCCCAATTTGGTATTCACGAACTTCACTAAAGGCTATCCCTTGCCCCTTGAACACACTATGGTATTGTCCAGAAAAAATATTCTGCGACAATCTTTTCGTTTTGATTTCAATTTTTCTTACTTTTTTAAAAAGTTCGCTTGTTTCCATTTGCTTCTGTTATGGAACTTCAACTTTGTTCAAAATTTCATTTACAATGTCCTCGGTAGTTACATTCTCGGCTTCTGCTTCGTATGATAATCCAATCCTATGTCGAAGCACATCCAAACACAAGGCCCGAACATCTTCGGGAACAACATAACCACGCCGCTTAACAAATGCATAGGCTTTAGCCGAATGTGAAAGATAAATTGAAGCCCGTGGCGAAGCTGGATATGTTATCCAGGGCTTGATTTTTTCTAGACCGAACTTTTCAGGATACCTTGTTGCAAATACGATATCGAGAATGTATTGTTCTATTTTCTCGTCCATATATACTTCTTTGACAAGGGAACGAGCACGAATGATCTCCTCAGGAGTTACTACTGGATTAGGCCTTGGAAATTCTTGTGCAAGATTTTCCCGCACAATAGCCAATTCCTCTTCCCTTGTAGGATAGGTTATGACCACTTTTAGCATAAATCTATCCACTTGGGCTTCGGGCAATGGATATGTTCCTTCCTGCTCAATCGGATTTTGGGTAGCCATAACCAAGAATGGGTCCGGCAAAACGAAGCTATTGTCGCCTATGGTTACTTGACGCTCTTGCATTGCTTCCAAAAGCGCACTTTGCACTTTTGCAGGTGCACGGTTAATTTCATCAGCAAGCACAAAGTTGGCAAAAATTGGTCCCTTTCGAACCGTAAAAGTTTCGTTCTTCTGGCTATAAATCATGGTCCCAATCAAATCCGCAGGAAGCAAATCTGGAGTAAATTGAATCCTACTGAACGAGGCATTGATAGTCGAAGCAAGTGTTTTAATCGCCAATGTCTTGGCCAACCCCGGTACTCCTTCCAAAAGAATATGCCCATTACAAAGAAGTCCTATCAAAAGCCGCTCGACCATATTTTTCTGCCCAACAATTACCTTGCTTATTTCCATAAGCAAAATATCCACAAAAGTGCTCTCCTTTTGAATTCTTTCATTCAACTCACGAATATCAACCATAGCCGTTACCAAATTTGTAATGTCTATAAACGATATTTTATTTTTAATATTTAGAATTAAGCTGTGAAAGGAAACATTAGTTTTGAATTCATCATTTAAACCCCATATTCAAAACGTTTCAACTTCAAAATTTCTAATAAAGCTTTTCGGGCTCGAAAAAGATGTACCTTTACTGTACCAAGAGGAAGTGAAAGTTTGTTTGCTATTTCTTGATAGTCGAGATCTTCAAAATGTCTTAGTATAATAATTTGGCGGTAATGCTCTGGTAGCATTTGTATTGCTTGATGCAAAGTCTTTTTCCGTTCATCAGCAATTATTTTTTGGTAAGGATCAGATTCTTTGTCTGGAAAATCCAAATGCGGACCATCTTCATTAATCGAATAGGATTGCTCAATTGATATGGTCTGAGTTCTCCGTTTGCGAAAAAAATCTATACACAAATTCGAAGCAATTTTGAATAACCAGGAACGAAAGGAATATTCCTTTTTAAAAAAAGGTAAATTATTGTATGCACGAATGAAGGTCTCTTGAACGATATCGCGTACGTCCTCGCTATCTTGTACCATTCGACTTACAAGAAGGGTTAAAGGCTTTTGGTACTTTTTTTGGAGCTTTTCAAAAAGATTAATATTCCCACCAAGAATTTCTTGTATTAATGCAAATTCCTGATCGGTGGTTAAGTCTCCATCCTTTTCCTTCTTCATCCAAATTTATCTTTTTATATCGAGTATTTCGAATTGAATTTTCCCAGCAGGAATGTTTACTTCGACAACATCTCCAGGTTTTTTCCCGAGCAATGCTTTGCCAATTGGGGAGGTTACAGAAAGCTTTCCTCGTTCGAAATCCGCTTCTTCTGGGCTAACTAAAATGTATTCCAAAATCTTATTGGTTTTCAAATTTTTGACTTTCACCTTCGACAAAATATAAATTTTATCGTTGGGAAGTTCTTCGGGACGAATTACTTGTGCTTTGCTCAAGGTATCCTCCAGTTTCGAAATTCGCATCTCAAGGAGTTCTTGTTGATGTTTTGCAGAATCATATTCCGCATTTTCCGACAAATCGCCGTGCGACCTTGCCTCGGCTATCTTTTGAGCTACTTCTTTGCGTCCCTTAGTCTTTAATTCAATTAATTCTTTTTGTAATTCTAAAAAACGCTCTTCGGTTAAATAAACCACATCGCTCATAGCGTTCCACTTTTGATTTTTAATAATAAAAAAAGTCGCCATTTTAAATGGCTTACCAAAAAAAACGGAATCATTCCATTTTTATTTTTTTCTTGTTTTGGTGAAAATAGATAACAACCTGTTTGTAAAACTTTTCGATTTCAGACTCGCTTCGAATATTATTCGAAGCAGGTAACGCAAATAAATAAATCTTATGTTTCTCTTCCTAAATCCAAAAATTCTTTGGTTATGCTTCCGACAAAATTTTACTGTAGGTGTCGTAAATTATCCTAATAGTTTTCTTTACGGAGTAATTTGTTTCGATATATTTTCGGGTTTTACCACCAAGCATTTTAGAAACATCCGGATTTTCTATTAAAAACAAGACCTTTTCTGCAAATTCTCTTGGTGAATTTGCAATAAATAAACCATTTTCCTCCTCTGCATCAATTCCTTCTGCACCAATACTGGTCGACACTACTGGTAAGCCCATCGACATTGCCTCGTATATTCGCATTCTCACTCCACTAGCTACAAAAAGTGGAACAATAAACAAGTTGCTCCTGTTGTAATATGGTTGCACTTTATCTACGTACCCAACCACTTTCACATTAGGATAATTTCGGCAAAATTTAGGAGGGTTCTTTCCCAAAATTGTAAGGAAAGCTTTTGGTTCTTTTTCAAGGATTAATGGATGCACATTGTTTAAATACCATTTCAAACCATCGACATTAGGCTTCCAATCGTAAGTTGTTGCCAAGACTATTTCGTATCGATTCCTTTCGATTTTGTTGTCAATTACCCAAAAGTTTAAATCCACTCCAGGTGAGGCAACCAAAACGTTAGCATCAGGCACAAGTTCCAAAGCCCTTGCTCTATCCTCTTCAGTACAAACAAATGATACAATCGCATTATTTATTGCTTCTTTTTCTTTGCCTCGAAGCAAATTGGTTTGTTGTTTAAAAAAAATTCTTTTGAAAGAAAGGTTTGGTTGCTCATCAAGGTATCGCTGCCAAATAAGCCATTCAATATTGTGTAGTCGCAAACCAAAAGGAACTTTAGATTTTTCGCTTATCCATTTCCCAATGGAATACATAGCAGTGTGGTCCAGATGAATAATATCAAAGGTAATTTCTTGCAACAATTTGCAGAAAAAATCTTGACTCTTTTTGGTAAAATATTTTTCTGTATAAATTGGTTTGTTTTTATAAAAGTAATATGCAACCCTGGGCAACGTATTAGCTGTGTTTTCGTAAATAACATACGGATGACAAAAAGAAGCAAAATGCTTTATAAATTCCTCAGGCACAAAATCCTTCGAGTATGCAGCCAAATAGATTTCCGCACCGAATTCACTTAATTGCTTTATAATATTATAAATTCCAATTTTACCACCACTGTCCAGCGGATAAGGAAATTGAGGGGAAATTTGAAGTATTTTCATCGCTTTAAAAGCTTTTTAAGTTTAACCTGAAGCATCTCGCAAAAGTATTTTGACTGCATTGAAAAAAGACTTTTCCCCAATGTAATAATCTTCAACTTATCCGAAGAAGCAACCATTCTCTCGGTTCGTATTGTTCGGAGTATTGTTATCGCCATCAAAAGTATGCCTTCGAGCAACACAATTGGAGAAATTCGGCGGACTATTCCTTCCAAGATTTGAAACACAAATGTTACCACAGTCCTTCCTAACGCACGGAAAAAGGGAAAAAACTTCCAGTTAAACCTTACGAATTGTTCGCTCGAACAAAGCCAACGAAATGGAATATCCCTTTCTTTAATCGAGGCAAAATGTAAGGTTCTAATATTTGGAAAAAACCGAATATTGAAACCAGCAATAATAGCCCGTGCCGAAAAATCGTATTCTTCGTAACCAAAACCATTGAATCCCCCAATTGCATCGAATACTTTTCTCCGAATTGCAGCTCCAGTCCCACAAAATCCGTTTGAAACAAAACCTTCTGGGGGAATTTTCTTCCGGTCTATTTTCAAGGGATACCAATTCCAAACTTGATAACCACGGCGGACTTCAACATCTTCTGTTCCAATTATGTCTATCTCAGGATATTTATCAAATATTTCAACAACTTTTTCAAATGCGTCGTCGCTTTCAGGATACGAATCGCTATCGCATCGCCAGATAATATCCCCAGTCGACCAAAACACTCCAAGTATTATTGAGCGTATATCAAAATTCTCTGGCAACCAGAAATATTTTATTTCTGGGAAAAGAATTGGTATGCTTTCTTTTGTGCCGTCAGTGGAACAGTTATCGATTACCACTATTTCTTTGTTTGCGTATGTTTGCCTTTGATATGCTTTTAATGTCTCGATTAAAATATCTTTTCGGTTACGGGTTGGAATTACAACTGAAATTTTCATTGAAAATTTTTAATAAATTACAATATTACGAATTTTTTAATCAGCAGGTAAAATGGTATGCAAATGGCTGTGATTTTCGGAAGTGGGACTTGCTCCCCAAAAACTAAGCTTTATAAATCTGCATTCGATCTCGGTAAATTTCTTGCTGAGAAAGGGTATAATATTGCAAATGGCGGCTATTTTGGTGTTATGGAAGCATCCGCAAAAGGTGCTTCCTATTCTGGTGTTCAAAGAATAGGCGTTGTTTTTAAAAATTACAATCAAAACGTAAACAAATACATAACAAAAATAATCGAGACTAGTTCCTATATCGATAGACTAAATAAACTCATAGAAATTGGCGATTTATTCTTTATTTTCGAAGGTGAAACCGGGACTTTGCTTGAATTTGCAGCACTTCTTGCCTTGAGCAAACGCAGACTTTCCCAAAAAAATGTTTTTTGCATTGGAAAACAATGGAAAAAACTCAATAGATTTCTCTATAGAAACATAAAAGGTTTTAAAAAATCTGAAATTAACAACTTCTTCTTTGTTGAAAACATCGAAGAGATAAGATTAAAGTTAACTCTTTAACTAATTTAAATAATTCTATTTATTATTTTTGATTTTTTTTATGGGCTATTTTCCAATATTTATTAACTTAGAAAATGTTAATATTCTTGTTGTTGGTGGCGGGCAAAACTCTACCAACACAGTTAAGAGTTTGCTTCTATTCAATGCTTCCCCCAAAATAATTGCTCCCGAAATATCTCCAGAACTTAAAAATATAATCGACGCCAACAGTCTGGAATACGAGTCCCGAAAATACCAAGAAGGAGAACTAGCCAATTTCGATTTAGTTTTCGTCGAAACAGAGGATAAAGAAATTGAACTTAAGGTGAAAAACGATGCAAAAATGACTCGAACTTTAATAAACTTCTTTGGCAAGCAAGACGACTCAACTTTTTTCGTGCCCTCATACGTAAAACGTGGCGACCTTGTGATTTCTATTTCAACTCAAAGAAAAGCTCCTTTTTTGTCCCGTTACTTTCGTGACTTGCTCGACAAAAGACTATCAAACAAAATGGAAGATTTTGTAAAAATCGCTGATTACTTCTTTGCCAAGTTAATAGAAAAAGGAATAACCGGAAAACTCCAAGATAAAATGATAGACGAATTCCCTGCAGTTAAGTGGTTGGATATTATCGAAGACGACGGAGTCGAATATGCCAAACTGTTAGTCAATCATTTGATTGAATATTATGTTTAATATCCATATTAAAGGTACTTTGGTTTTAATTCCATTATGTCCAGTCAATCCAAAACCCAATACTTCCAAAGAAAAAAGTGTAATGGATGCCGTAGACGTGGTCATTTGCCCTGTCTATCTTTATCCAGCTTCCTTGGATATTGTAAATAATTGGGTTGAAAGAATATACTTCGCTATCGGGAACAAAAAGTATTCTTTCAAAAAAGCAAATAGAATAATCTTAAAATTTTCCAACGGGTGCAGCTTTGATGTTCAATTTATGTGCAGAAACCTTTTCCTTTTGGGAAGTGTCCGCAAATATTATTTATTCTTGGAAGTAAATAAATGTTCTAATTTTGATTATATAAACATTATTTTAAAATTAATTAATATCAACAAAGGCTATTCTTTCGGAAAAATTCTCGAAAATTGCATTGCTCCACATATCCCCTTTGTAGAAAGTGAAAAATCAACTACTAGAGAATTAAAATTGGATAAAAGAAAACTTTACAAGCTTTCAAATGTTGCAAATAAATTAATTTTTCAATCTCCAATTGATAAAATTTGCAAGAAGAAGGCTTCCATTCTTTCTAATTATCTCGCTTCAGGTGAAAGTGCGTTTAAAACCCTTATGAATCATGAGAGTTGTTTTTTAAAGGAGAAGCAAAATGAAATTCATCCTAACACCAGATGAAATGCGGAGAGCAGATTCAACAGCAATTGAACATTTCGGAGTACCATCCTTGGTTTTAATGGAAAATGCGGCTCGTTCCTCCGCAACATTTATTCAACAAATAATAGAGGTCGAAGAACTTGTTGAACCAGAGTTTGTCTTCTTCTGTGGAAGCGGGAACAACGGTGGGGACGGTTTTGCCCTTGCTCGCCATCTTTGCGACAAGTTCGAAGTTAAAATCTATTGGATTGGGGAAGAATCTAAAATGAGCCCAGAAACTCATACCAACTTCTTAATTGCAAAAAACTTAGGCATTCCTACTAAAAAATTGGAAAACACAAATGATATTGAAGGGCTTTCATTAGATGCTGAAATTATTGTCGATGCTTTGATTGGTGTTGGTGGTAGCGAAAATATCCACGGACTTGCATTAGACATATTAAAAAAGATTAAGGATTCCGTTTCGTTGAAAATTGCTATCGACTGCCCGACCGGTTTGAATTCTTTAACTGGCTTTGCTAATGAGTTCTGCTTTAATGCAGATTACACAATTACTATGTTCTCTCCCAAACTTGGTCTTTTTATTAACCAAGGTCCGGATTTCACAGGCGAAGTTTTAATAGCTAACTTAGGTGTTCCAAATTTTATTGTTGAAAACATTGCTCGCACTTTTGCCTTCGAATATTCTGATTTAACTACCTTGATTCCCCCGAGGAAAAGAATTAGCTCTAAATTTGATTATGGTAGAGTGTTGATAATTGCTGGCTCGGAACACTACCCCGGTGCTGCTTGCCTTGCTGCTAATGCTTCAATTAAGTCTGGGGCTGGGCTCACTATTCTTGCAAGCACTTCTTTCCACTCTGCACTTTTGCCTGAAGTAATTAGATTCCCACTACCCGCCACAAATTCCGGTTCGATTTCAGTTAAAGCATTAGATTTATTAAAGGAAGACCTTGAAAAAGCAGATTCTATTGCTATTGGTCCCGGACTTACAGACAATCCCGAAACATTGGATTTTGTCCAAAAAGTTCTTTCCGCTTACAAGGATAACAAAAAAATAGTCGTCGATGCAGATGCTTTGAAAGCAATCGATCTAAGTACGTCTCTCAATAAAAACATTGTTGTAACCCCACACAGCGGTGAACTATCTAGAATAATCAATGTCCCTAGAAATAGTATTGATAATTCATCTTTTTCCCTTGCAAAAGAATGGGCATCGAATCTTAATTGTATAATGCATCTAAAAACTGTACCCCCAGTTACAACAGACGGAGAAATTGCATATCTTTGCTTGGCTGGCAATCCTGGTATTGCCTCCGGTGGAAGCGGTGATGTTCTTACTGGGATTATTGCTTCATTTATTGCACGTGGCTTAGATACCCTTTCTGCAACTTCCCTTGCAGCTTTTGTTCATGCTCTGGCTGGCGACTTGTACGCAGATAAATTTGGCATGGAAACATTGACTGCTTCGTCTATTATCAATTTTCTGCCGGAGGTCTTGTAATTGAAGTTGAAAAAGAAATTTTACTTAAAGTTGCCAGCTATTATTTTTGGTATAGGCATATTTTTCCTTTCTCAAATACCCAATGAAATGATCCCACAAAATGTTTTCGATTGGCAAGACAAAGTCTTGCATTTTATTTTATATTTTCTTTTCGGTATTTCGTTAATAATTGCTACGATTACCATTGAAAGCAACCTACGAATATCTTTTCTTGTGCTGGTAATTGGTATTTTCTATGCCTTTTTGGATGAAATTCACCAACTTTTTGTACCAGGTAGGGTATGTGATTTTTCCGACTGGCTTGCAGATTCTCTTGGTATTGTCTTTTCCCTTTTGTTTTTAAAAATGCTACGCAAATGGTTGAGCAAAAAATTGGATTGGACATAATGAGTTCTTTCTTCAAAATAGAAAAAGCTGCAAGTGACTGTAAAGCAAGAGCGGGAACTTTTTTATTAAACGGAGTCGAAATTCAAACTCCTGTTTTTATGCCAGTTGGTACTTACGGAACTGTCAAAGCAATTATGCATAACTCTTTAACTGATCTTGGATTTAAATTGATTTTAGGAAATACTTACCATTTATACTTACGGCCAGGATTGGATGTAATCCAAGATTTCAAAGGCTTGCACAATTTTATGAACTGGAACAAGTGTATTTTAACTGATAGCGGTGGGTACCAAGTTTTTTCTCTACAAAATTTTAGGAAATTATCAGACCTTGGTGTTGAATTTCGCTCGCACATCGATGGTTCTAAGCATTTTTTCTCCCCGGAATCTGTAATACAGCACCAAAGAATCCTTGGCTCCGATATAATGATGGTTCTTGACGATTGTGTAGAATATCCTGCAGATTATGAGAGAGTATTGAACTCAATCGAAAGGACTTATAATTGGGCAAAAAGAAGTATTCTGGAATTCAATAAAACCGATGCACTTTGGAGCCGAAACCAATACCTTTTTGGTATTGTCCAAGGTGGAACATTTCCTGACTTGCGTCGACGTGCAATAGATGACTTGTTAAAATTAGATTTCCATGGCTATGCAATTGGCGGACTATCCGTTGGAGAACCTGAAGAAGCAATGTATGACATCACAAATCTTTGCACCGATTTTCTTCCTTTTGAGAAACCTCGTTATTTAATGGGCGTGGGCACACCACGAAACCTATTAGAATGTATTGAACTTGGTATCGATATGTTCGATTGTGTTTTACCAACTCGAAATGGCAGGAATGGTCAAATTTTTACTACAAGAGGCAAAATTAATCTCAGAAATGCCAAATACAAATTTTCGAAAGAACCAATCGACCCAAATTTAAACAACCAAATCTCTCAAAATTTTACTCTTGGTTATCTTCGTCATTTGTTTATGACCGACGAAATTCTTGGTCTAACACTTGCCACCTATCAAAACCTTGCCTTTTATCAATGGATTGTTTCGACAGCAAGAGAAAAAATACTTTCCGATTTATTCCGTTTATGGAAAAATGACTTAATTTTGAAATTTTCAGAGGATTAATTTAAAAAAGGAGAAAATTATGTTTTTATCTTTAGCCAATTTTTTTGCTTTTGTTCCACCCCAAGGTGGTGGCTCCCAAGGAAGTGGTAGTGGAATGCTCGTAACCCTCATTATGTTTGCCTCGATTTTTCTAATAATGTACCTACTGATGATACGCCCAGCGCAAAAAAGACAAAAAGAACACCAAAAGATGCTCGAAAATTTGAAAAAAGGCGACCGCGTAATTACTTCTTCTGGTATTCACGGCACTATTGTCGATATGGATGGCTCCACTATTACTTTGCAAGTATCTGACAATTGCAAAATTCAATTTGAAAAAAATGCTATAGCTGGTAAAAAGCAATAATTCGATTTCCTATGGACACAATTGAAGAAGCTCTGAACGATTTAGCATCTGGCAAAATGGTGATTGTTGTCGACGATGAAGACAGAGAGAACGAAGGAGACCTAATCGCAGCCTCCGAACTTTGTACCCCAGATACTATCAACTTTATGGCAACCCACGCTCGCGGGCTAATTTGTGTTGCAATTACCGAAGACCGTGCACGCGAACTCGAACTTGATGTTATGGTAAGAGAAGGAACTGGGTTGCATGGAACAAGATTCACTGTTTCTGTTGATTATATCCATGGCACAACTTCTGGTATTTCCGCCTTCGACAGGGCAAAAACCGTACGAGCCCTTGTTAATCCAACAACAAAGCCTTCGGATTTAGCCCGACCAGGGCACATTTTCCCCCTCATCGCCGTAAAAGAAGGCGTACTTCGCCGCGCTGGGCACACAGAAGCTGCAGTCGATTTAATGCGGCTTGCTGGATTGTTTCCCTCTGGTGTACTCTGCGAGATTATAAACGATGATGGCTCTATGGCTCGTCGCCCAGATTTGGAAAAATTTGCTGAGCAATTTTCTTTAAAAATAATTACCGTTAAAGACCTTATCGCTTTTAGATTTAAGCGGGATAAATTAGTTAAAGCTGTAGCCTCTGCCAACTTGCCCACTAAATTTGGGGATTTTGCTGTTAAAGTTTATAAAAATCTTGTGGACAACAAAGAGCACGTCGCCCTAATCAAAGGTAGCTGGCAACCCGAAGAACCAGTCCTAGTTCGTGTCCATTCCGAATGTTTGACTGGTGATGTATTTAACTCCTTGCGTTGCGATTGTGGCGAACAACTTCGCGCCGCACTCACCCAAATTTCCGCAGATGGAAAAGGAGTGCTTCTTTACATGCGTCAAGAGGGCAGAGACATTGGTCTAATTAACAAAATTAAAGCTTATGCTTTGCAAGAACAAGGTTACGACACAGTCGAGGCAAATCTTCTACTTGGCTTTAAACCCGACCCACGTGATTATGGAATTGGTGCTCAAATTCTTGCTGATTTAGGGGTCCGCAAAATGAAACTTTTGACCAATAATCCCAAAAAACGTGTTGGTATCGCAAGCTACGGCCTTGAAGTTGTTGAGCTTGTTCCGTTGCAAATCTCCCCAAATGATATTAACTATAAATATCTTCATACAAAAAAGCATAAACTTGGTCATCTATTAGACAATATTGATGAATAAATAGGAGGTTCTATGTATATTCGGCTTTTTGCTATTCTATTTGCTATTTTGTTTACATCAAATTCCTTAATCGCTTCTAAAACAAAATTTAAAACACACAAAGACTCTTCTTCTTACTCTATTGGCTTTAACATTGGAAGAAGCGTTGCAAACCAAGCCCGATTCGACTCTCTCGACCTTGATTTCAACATTGTATTGGATGGAATCACCGACGGAATTTTTCAAAAGCAACCGCAAATCCCTGAATCTGAAATTCAGAACTATATTGCTGAACTTCAATCAATTATCGAAAAACGACGTAAAGAACAAGCCGAGAAACAAGAAAAAGAATTAAAACAACAAGCAGAAGAAAACTCGAAAAAAGCACAAACATTTTTACAGGAAAATAAAAAAAGAGAAGGGGTAAACGAAACAACCTCGGGATTACAATTCAAAGTGTTGAAACTTGGGGCTGGAAAAAAACCCGTTGCTACTAGCAAAGTCAAAATTCACTATAAAGGAACATTAATTGACGGCACTGTTTTCGACGATTCTTATTCTCGCGGTAATCCTGTTGAATTCGAATTGGATAAAGTTATCCGCGGTTTTCAAGAAGGTTTGCTTTTAATGCCCGAAGGTAGCAAATTTGTTTTCTTTGTACCTCCCCAGCTTGGTTACGGCGACCGACTTGTTGGAAGAATTCCTCCAAATTCTGTACTTATTTTCGAAGTAGAACTCTTCGAAGTTATTGACTTATAATTCATTTGGGGCTTATGTTTTCTAACTCTTCTGTCAGGTTTGTATAGGTTTTTGTTTGTTTTTTTAACAATCAGGTCTTCTAAGAATTGAATTCATAACACTTTTTGAAAATGTCCTGATTTCGTAAAGAAGAGAGGGAATAACTTCCTCGCCTCTTACTTTTTCAAAGCCTCTAAAACAACTGATTGACGACCTTATCTGTATATTTTATTAATTAAAATTCCATTAAGTAAGTATCACGATATTCCCCAACTTAATTTATCTTACCAACAACAATGTTGCAACTGTATTCAAAGTCACTGCAAAAACAAAAATGGCATCGCTTTCTACTATTCTTATATTTCCAATTGTCTCTTGCGACCAAATATTAAGCATTAACTACAAAACTCCTTTTACTATTTTCCCCTAATATCTTTACCTCAATTTCAATTAACAAGCAAATTAATTCGCTTTTCTAGATTACCTTGACGAAAACTTTCAAACTTCCGCTGATTCAGAATAATTTAAATCAGAAGCTTCAATAACTTATTATTCATACTTTCGATCACAAATAATACGTATTTATTACGAAAATCATATACTTGACTAGGTTGGTTCTAGCATTATTGCAAGATTGCTTTTATAAAACGAAATAGATTAAATGCTAAAAAAGAAATTTTTCCATACAAATTATATTTCAAAAACACTATGCAACATTAATGTGTAGATTTATTTTAAGCCTGAATGGTTTCCAAGATCTTTTGAAGTGTGATGCATCAAAAAATATTAGAACAATTTACCTCAATAGGTTACCCAAACTCTCTTTTCTATTCTTAGTTTGTTACTTGAATTTAAATTGAGCTTTAACAAAATACACAACGATGTGTTTCTATTTTGTCTTTTTCAAACATTTTGCCAGGACAAACCATTGAATTTCTATCCTATACACAAAGTTATTCAACTTATTTCTAAATTTTGTTTGTTTCTAATTCGGTAGTTATGCAAAACGCAATTCTCCGCGGTTTTACTTTTTGCTTTGAAGTGAATTTATTGTTAATTAAATAAAAATCACATATATGAGTAATAATTTATTGAATATTGTTTCACAACCAAAAACCAATAGAATCACAACTTAAAGTTATGTTTCGAAAAAGAAAATTATAAAAGATTGGATTAGACTATAATATGCGCAGTCTTTATTCCAACAAAGTTACCAATACTGTGAGCAATTCCGCTTGGGTCTAAACTAAGTATTGAAAGCAATTCATCTTGAGTTCCATGTTCAATAAATTTATCGGGAATACCAAGATTAAGCAAACGGTTATTGTATGCGTTTGCAGAAATGAACTCTTGAACCGCAGAGCCAAAACCACCCACAATAGTCCCTTCCTCTATTGTTATTATATATTCGTGAGTTGATAAGATTTCGTGAAGCAAGTCTGAATCGATAGGCTTAATAAACCTTGCGTTTACTATTGTAGGATTTAAACCTTTGGTGGTCAACAATTCTCGAGCTAAAATCGAATTGGCAACCATCTTTCCTACAGCAAGAATCGCTACCTCCCTACCATTGAACAGAACTTCCCATTTCCCCAAAGGAATTTCCTCAAAGCCAGAGCATGAAACACCCAAAGATTTGCCTCTCGGATATCGTATCGACACTGGACCAGGATATTTATATAAAGCAGAATACAAAAGATTACGCAATTCTTGCTCATTCTTGGGTGCTGTCACTATCATATTAGGTACAAGCCGTAAATAAGCTATGTCTAAAGTACCATGGTGAGTGGGGCCATCTTCGCCAACAAGCCCAGCCCGATCGAGAGCAAACACTACGTGCAATTTTTGCAGAGCACAATCATGAATAATTTGGTCGAACGCTCTTTGTAAAAAAGTAGAATATATTGCACATATTGGCAACAAGCCTTCGGTTGCCATTCCCGAGGCATACGTTACGGCATGCCCTTCGGCTATTCCCACGTCGAAGACTCGTTCCGGGAATCGTTTCGAAACTGGTAACAAACCGGTTCCACTAAGCATTGCAGCAGTAATTGTGACAATTCTTTTGTCTTTCTCCATTAACTCGGCAACTGCATTACCAAATACATCCGAATAGGATGGAACTTGCGGCTTGAGGTCGATTTTCTCAATTGCCTCATGTTGTTTTTTCTCCTTCCGCGATATTGCATGAAGCTTTGTTGAATCTTTCTCCGCAGGTGGATAGCCTTTCCCCTTTTCAGTCATAACATGCAACAATATGGGACCTTTCAGTTCCTTTATTTGCCTCAGTATCTTAATTAACTTGTAAATGTTGTGGCCGTTTATTGGTCCGAAATAGTTAAACCCTAAAGCCTCGAAAAGCATTCCCGGTGTTACAATAGATTTAATTCCACCTTCTAAACGACTTAAAAACTCTTTCAATCGATCTCCTATACTCGGAATAATATTTGTTGCATCCCAAATCTTATCCCTCAATCTACTTACAGTCCTTGTCGAAAACAATTCGTTGAAATACGATGATATTGCAGAAACATTTGGGTCTATTGAAATACCATTATCATTAAAAATTACTATAATGTCTCGCTTTTGATACCCGCAATTGTTCATTGCTTCGAAAGCAAGCCCGCCGGTTAATGCACCATCTCCAATTACTGCAATAACTTTGTAATTCTCTCCAAGCAAGTCCCGAGCAGTTGCAATCCCCAAAGCAGCTGAAATACTTGTGCTGGCATGCCCAGCACCAAATACATCGTATTCGCTTTCTGTCCTTTTCAGAAAACCACTTAGTCCACCAAAGTGGCGGATCGTGGGAAGCAAATCTCTCCTCCCAGTCAATACTTTGTGTGGATAACCTTGGTGTCCAGTATCCCAAACAATCTTGTCTTTTGGCGTTTCGAAAACATAGTGAAGTGCAACCGCAAGTTCAACCACTCCAAGATTGGCACCAAAATGCCCCCCCACGTTTGTAACTACTTCAATTATGTAATCCCGAAGTTCGTTGCAAACATATTCCAAAATCTCTGGTTTGAGTTTCCTCAAGTCCGAAGGAATATTAATTGCTTTTAAATTTCTATACTTTTCCCAGTTAATTTCCACTTTTATTTCAATTTATCTTTGATTAAGACAAAAAAGATAGCGAATAATTGTAAGAAATATTTTGAAGTTGACCATTCCTTTAATGTAATTTAGCATATTAAGTTTAATTTGCATTTTGATAACCAAAATCTGAAGTAAAAAACTTTGCAAAATCAACCCATTTAAACAAAATAACATTCAGCTTTCATGTGGTATTTTAAATTAAATTTACTTTCAAAGCATCAGAAATCATCTCCTTAATTACAAGGGTGGACACATTAGTTGGATATTATAATCTTTTTTTGTAAAATGCGTTTTGTAAAATACCTTATTTTGTAAAAATGGAAAATAAAAATCAGAACATAGAAAAAGAAAATGTTTGCTTAGTTTGTGGCAACGATGTTCTTCCCATAACCAAACAAGTTGATATGCAATGCTCCTTTTGCGGAAAATCCTCTCCAGCCATTGAAGTTTGTATAGAAAACCACTTTGTTTGCGAGGAATGTTCCCACCTCGACTCCAAGCAAATTGTAAAAACAATCTGCTTAAAATCGAATAAAATCGACCCAATCGACTTGGCAAAAGAAATAATGTCATCTCCAGCTATTAAAATGCATGGTCCAGAGCACCACTTTATTACGCCAGCAGTTTTGCTAACTGCAATGGCAAATTTAACGGGCAACAAAGAAGGTCTTTTAGAGAAAATTGAACTTGCCGAATCAATTGCACAAAACGCTTTCCCTGCCTGTTCTTGGCATTTAGGAACTTGTGGTGCTGCCCTTGGAATTTCTATATTTTTCATAATTTGGAAAAATCTCGACCCTATGAACCCATCATCTTGGGACGAATACAACACCGTCGTTGCAAATAGCTTGAAAAGAATTTCTCAGCATGGTACACCTCGATGCTGTAAACGCGATTCTTACATCTCTATAGAAGAAACTGTAGAATTTTTGAAAGCGAATTACAACATTAACCTACCAATTTCCGAAGCAAAGTGTATTTTTTCTTTGCGAAATCGCTCTTGCAAGTTGGATGATTGTATATATTTCAATTTGAAGTTCGCCTTAGTTTAACCATTCTACTTTTCAGACTTTCTTTTGCTTTAACTTGGTTGTGTTTTTTTATTTCATTTTGCTTTATACTAATTTCTTTCCTTCATCAAATACTATACCAAATTAAACTCTTTTTATTTAAATTTGTATGTTGATACATACATATGAAAGATGCCAATAGTTGACGGAGTTTTGTTTAGTAAAAAAGACATGCTTTCACCTTTTCAATGTGATTTGGAAAGATGCAAAGGTGCTTGTTGCTTTATCGAAGGCGAACTTGGCGCTCCGTTGAAACATACCGAAATTTCGCAAATCAACTCCTTGCTAAAGTTCATTTGGGGCTTTCTTCCCCAAAAGTCAAAGGAAGTTATTAACCAAAGTGGTTGGTGGATTAAAAAGAATGGTCAGTACTATACAAATGTTGTTAACAAACGAGAATGCGTTTTTGCCTTTTTTGAAAACGGAATTGCTCGTTGTTCTATAGAAAAACTTTATCACGAAGGAAAAATTTCCTTTAGAAAGCCGATTTCTTGCCATCTATTCCCGTTTCGCGAACGTTCTTTCTTCTTTTCTGAGCTTGTTTATATAAAAATTCCAGAATGCGAACAAGCTATCGAAAAAGGTATCCAAGAAAATGTTCCGTTATTTGTGTCTTTGAAGGATGCATTGATTAGAAGATTTGGTCAAAAGTGGTACGAAAATTTGCTAGAAAACGAAATCAATGCCACCATTGAATTTGACCCAAATTCGGGGGTAAGAAAATGAAGCCATCATTAACAACAACTTTATCTGTAACCCAAACATTAACACCTCAGCAAATTCAATATCTTAAACTTTTGCAAATGCCCTTGCAGCAATTAGAGCACAAAATCGAAGAGGAACTCCAAGAAAATCCGCTGCTCGAAGCCATAGATTCCAATGAACCAATTGAATACGAAACAATTGATATTAGCAATGATTTAGATACCCCAACTACCGATACCCATTCTACCTCTACAGATCTTATTGAATACCAACCTGCAGAACCAGTTATCGACGAGGTACGCGACCCATTCGATTTGTTTAAAAAAATGTGGCAAGACGACGAGGTATTAACAAAAAAAACCTCCTTCGATGGCTACGAAGACGAAGATTTTGAACCTTACCCAATTAAACAGCCCGTTTCATTTGTTCAAGAAATGATTCAGCAGTTTCGCATGCTTCCTCTCAAAGAAGAAGAGCTACTCCTTGGCGAACAAATTCTAGGCAATGTTGACCCAGATGGTTATCTGCGAACACCTTTGGAAGAAATTGTCGAAGATACAAACCAACTCATTTGGGAACTTAATTCACAAAAAAGCAAAATAGTCTCTAGTGCTTACAACAACAATAACCCTGCTGCACAATTTGCTATAGATCCCGAGGCAAAAGCATTAGTGGAAATTGTGTTGAATCAAAAGGAAACGGAAAACCAAAACTTTTATCTATCACCTATAACACTCGAAATAGCTGAGCGTGTGCTGAAAATCATTCAAAGCCTCGACCCACCTGGTGTTGCTTCTCGCTCTTTGCAAGAATGCCTTATTGCTCAAACAAGAGCTTTTCAGGATGAAACTCCAGGTAAATTGCAGGCTTTAAAAATTCTAACTGAAGCCTACGATGAATTTTCTAAAAAGCACTTCCAAAGTATTCAAAAAAAGTTCGGGTGGGAAAGCGAGGACATTAAACTTGCTTTTGACTTTATTAAGAAGCTTAATCCAAAGCCAGGGCTTGATGACTATCAACCAGAAATGAATACAGTTATTCCGGACTTTATTATTGAAAAAGATTCAGACACTGGCGAACTAATGGTCTCTTTGAACGAAAGCACAATTCCAGCTTTGCGAATCAATAAAGTCTACGAACAAATGCGTAAAGACGTTGCTTTGAACAAAAAGGACAAAGAAGCTCGCGAATGGTTGAAAGCCAAATACGACGACGCAAAATTCCTTCTGCAAGCTCTTGCCCAACGAAGGACCACAATGCTCAAAGTTATGACGGCCATCGCTGCAAGACAAAAAGAATTCTTCAAATACGGACATTCTGCCTTGAAACCCTTGATTTATAAAGATATTGCAGAAGATACCGGACTCGACGTTGCCACAGTCTGCAGAATTGTAAACAATAAGTTCGTCCAAACTGAATATGGTACTTTTGAATTGAAATATTTCTTTAGCGAATCCTTGCCTACTGACAATGGTGAAGAAGTTTCTACAAAAGTAATCAAACAAATTATTAAGGAAATAATTGATAGCGAACCAAAAGACAATCCTTTCAGCGATGAAAAAATTGTCGAGGAACTTAAAAAGCGTGGCTACAACGTTGCTCGCCGGACTGTAGCTAAATATCGCGAGCAAATGAAAATTCCTATTGCAAGGTTAAGAAAGGAATTCAAAATTTAAACTGTTGCACACTTTTCATTAACTTATCTATTAACCTATTTGTTAACAGAATCCAATTTTTCTTCAAAAAATTTCTTTATTTATTGCATTCGAAAACACCAAATACTTCCTTTCCTAAATTATGCATATAGCCTAAACATTTTTGCAAATGAAACCAGGTAGATCGTCGTCTCTAATTTGGCACTTTAAATATTTTTAACTTATGATAGAAGTTCAAGATTGGGGATTAATTGACTACATAGAAGCTTGGGAGCGCCAAAAACAATTGGTAATCGAAATCTCTGAAAAAAGGAACAAAAATGTATTTGTCGTCTGCCAGCATCCGACTGTCATTACAATTGGCAGAGCTGGAACAGACAAAAACATTTTACTCCCGGTTGAATTCCTAGAATCGAAAGGAATAAAAGTTATTTACAACGACCGGGGCGGCGATGCTACATTGCACAATCCTGGACAATTGGTTGGCTACCCAATTTTCAACTTATACGACTACAAAACTGATTTGCACTGGTTTCTGCGCGAAATAGAACAAACAATAATAGACCTTCTTGCTTTTTACAATTTAAGGGGTGAGCGTATCGATGGTCTAACTGGTGTTTGGATCGAACAAAAACGTAAAATTTGCGCAATTGGTTTGCACTGCTCGCGGTGGGTAACCTCACACGGTTTTGCACTTAATGTTTGCAACGATTTAACGGAGTTTAATTACATTGTGCCTTGCGGAATTCAAAACAAAGGCGTTACCTCGATTACTAAAGAAATTGGCATAGAAATTGCCTTTGATTTAGTGAAGAATAAATGTATTGAGTTATTTGAAAAAAAGTTTTGATATTTGGGGAAAATTTGGTTTTTATAAAATTTTTTTTTAATTTTGTATCCCCGAAAAAAGTTATTTGAAAAGCGGGAATAGCTCAGTTGGTAGAGCACAACCTTGCCAAGGTTGGGGTCGCGGGTTCGAGCCCCGTTTCCCGCTCGGCGGATTCCCCAGCCGCTACTTCCTCGTTATGCTGCATGCCTTGCTATCACCCCCCCGATGGCAAGGCTTTTTTTTTGTTTTTTTTCTTTATTTTTGACTTCTATTTTGAGGATTTTATGAGAAAAATTGGTATTTACGAAAATTACTCTAAGCCAGAAGCCATTAGTTGTGCAGAGTATACTGCCAAAAAACTTATCAAGATGGATGTTCAATGTTTTGCAAAGAAAGAATTCCTTGAAAAAATAGACCCCAAACTTGCTGTAAAATTCAATGTAATCGAAGAAAATGAATTCGAAAGATTTATAGATGTATTGATCTCGTTTGGCGGCGATGGAACAATGCTTTCCGCTGCCAACCTCTTGCTTAAATCTAATATACCTATTATGGGAGTTAATGTCGGCAAACTCGGCTTCCTTGCAGAATATTCAATCCAAGACCTCGATAAAGCATTAATCGACTTGGTGGAAGGCAACTTCCGCATAGTTGACAGAAGCGTCCTCGAAGGTGAGGTAACCCAAAATAAATATTTCGCACTAAACGATTTTGTCGTTGAAAAACGTGGTTCGTCCCGAATGATTACTGTTATGGCATACACCAACGACCACTACATTGGAGACTATCGTGGCGATGGCCTAATTGTCACCACACCTACTGGGTCCACTGCTTATTCCCTCTCTTGTGGTGGACCAATACTTTCTCCCTCTACCAAAGTAATTTGTCTAACACCGATTGCTCCACATTCCCTAACTTACAGGCCGCTTGTTCTCCCCGATACAAACGAAATAGAACTAAAGTCTTATTCGCCAACCGGCGAAGCTAATTTCGTCGCCGACGGTCGAACCACTGTGTTAATTAAAAATTATGATTCTATCAAAATTAGAAAATCTGAACACGTTGTCAAATTAATTAAACCTAACAATAGCACTTACTACGACCTTCTTAGGAAAAAACTTCTTTGGGCTGCAAACGTCATAGACGAGACTCCAAAATGTAACAATAACTGATCAACTTCTATGGACCCAAATTCATTTTTCCATTGGACTGGTAGCCCCGAAATTCTTAAAATCGGAGACTTTGCTATTCGCTGGTACGGAGTCCTTTTTGCTTTAGGTTTTATTGTCGGCTATCAGATAATGGTTTATATCTTCAAAAAGGAAAACAAACCATTGAAGGAGCTCGATAGCCTTATCTTTTACATTATTCTTGGGACAATAATCGGTGCTCGGCTTGGCCATTGTTTCTTTTACGAGCCAGATTATTATCTCCGTAACCCTATAGAAATTTTAATGGTCTGGCACGGTGGGCTTGCAAGCCATGGTGGAGCAATTGGGGTACTCCTTGCTATTTGGATATTCTCCCGAAAACATAAGAATGTCAATCTTATGTGGCTTTTTAATAGACTTGCTATCCCAACCCCTCTTGTTGCTTCCTTTATTCGCATTGGTAATTTTTTCAATCACGAAATTATTGGTAAACCAACGGATGTACCTTGGGCAGTTATCTTTAATGTCTACCAAGGTAGACAAGTCGTGGGGATTACTCCACCTGTTCATCCATCACAGCTTTACGAAGCAATTGCATATCTTTTCATCTTTGCTTTACTTTTGATTTTTTACAAAAAAAATATTTTCCAAGCACAAAGCAAACCTTTTGGGTTACTCTTCTTATTGATTTTTATTGCTCGCTTCTTTATTGAATTCACAAAAGCACCACAGGCCGACTTTGAACAATTCTTGCCTTTAAGTATGGGACAAATTTTGAGCATTCCCTTTATTTTGGTTGGACTATATTTCGTATTTCTTTGCAAAAAAAGGGGTTGATATCTATCTATTCTATGTTTTATTTACTTAAATAGGTGATTTATGATTTTTATTCACAAGAAAACTTTTTCTTTTGCGTTTTTTGTTTTTTGCTTATTTGCTACCCCGATTTTTTCGCAAAAGGTTACTAAAATTTCTGGGGGTGTTGGCTTTTTTATGCCCGGTGTTTCTATCTTATCAATTAGCAAGATTAATTCTTCCCTCGAAAACAAAAATTACCCAAAATTTAGCAATTCTTTTACTTCGTTTGGTGGTGGAGGGCACGCTATCATTTCTAATTTTATCATCGGTGGCGAAGGTCATGGTTTAGTTGGAAAGGAAATTACTACCGACAAAAGGATGCTTAATCTTAGCAGTGGTTATGGTATCGCTAACTTAGGCTATATTTTCTACGAAAAACATGGGCTTATGGTTTACCCTATCTTAGGATTTGGTGGCGGGGGCTTAAGTCTTAGCATAACTGAAAGAACTATTCCAACCTTCGATCAAGTTATCGATAGCTTAAAGGGGCATGTTGAGCTGTCTATTGGATCTTTTGTCCTAAATTTTGCCATAGGTGCCGATTACTTAATCTCTTTCGACAAAAACGAAAGCACTCGCGGTGGTGTTCTGGTTGGAATTCGTGCTGGAATAATTTATACCCCATTTGCTGGCAATTGGACTATGGACGAAAACAAAGTTTCGGGTGGTCCAGAAACGGGAGTTAATGGTGTTTATTTAAGGCTTTTAATTGGGGGTGGGGGAACAAGCAAAAATTAAGCTTTTGCTAAATAAATCAAATAATGCTTAACATTTATGTAAAAATTTTTATTTAGTTTTGAGTTTTTAATTTTTGTATTTCTATGTCAAAAATAAAGATTGATGAGCAAATAGGTGGTTTTATTGTACACCTAAAAGGTGAGTTTATTGGTGGCGAAGAAACCGATGAGCTACGCGACACCTTGAAAAAACTCTCCGAGGGAACTAAAAACAAAATCATTGTGGACATGGGGCGAGTTACTTATTTAAATTCTACTGCTCTCGGTGTTTTAATATCTGCCCACGCGACTGTAACCAAAAAGGGTGGCATAATTGTCTTATGCAATTTGGACAAATCAATTGAAAATTTATTTGTTATAACAAAATTGACAATGGTCTTCCCAATTTACGCAACATTGGAAGAAGCAATTAAAAATTTATAGCTTATGTTTTACACATTATTAATAACAATTATAGGACTTTTATGAAAAGAGCATTTAATGTAATTGTAATCACTTTGTCTTTGATCATCGCTTTCTCTGTGTATTTCTTCTATTTTGGTAATCCAAACAACTTCGAAGATCCTGCAACCAAGAAAAAACCAAAGAAAGGTAGTGTTGTCGGAGCAATCTATACCGGTGGGCCCATTGTTGGCATCCTTATGGCTCTAATTATTATATCAGTTACATTTGTTTTTGAAAGATCTTTTTCAATAAACAAAGCTAAAGGGCGTGGGGAACCCTCGATTTTCGTTAAAGCTGTTTTAGACAAATTGGCAAAAGGCGAGATGGATGATGCTTTGAAAGAGTGTGATAAACAAAGAGGTAGCCTTGCCAACATCCTTCGGGCGGGGATAGAACGGTTCGTCCAAGTTGAAAACGACCCGAACTTCGCCATTGAAAAGAAATTAACTGAGGTTCAAAAATCAATCGACGAAGCAACCAACCTCGAAACCCCTCTGCTGGAGAAAAACCTTGTAATTCTTTCAACAATTGCTTCTGTTTCAGTTCTTTTTGGTCTTTTGGGTACAACTATTGGTATGATTCGTGCTTTTGCCGCTTTTGGCGAAACTGGAACAGTCGACGCTACCCAATTGGCAATTGGTATTTCCGAGGCATTATATAACACCGCCGGAGGTCTTGCTGCAGCAATCATTGCAATTATATTCTTCAACTATTTTACTACAAAAGTCGATAATTACTTATACATGATTGACGAAGCTATTCTTAATGTTACACAAATATTTACATTAAGACTTAAAAAATAGTTAATAGGAGGCAGTCGTGCCAAAAATAAAAAAGAAAAGAATGGGGTTTGTAATCGACCTTACACCTTTGGTCGATATAACCTTCTTGCTGTTAACTTTTTTGATGTTTACTGCCAAGTTTAAATCCGAGGCAGAAGCCGAAAAGCAATTTACAATAACTAGACCCAGAGTTTCGCCCGATACAACTAAACTTCCCGAGCGCGATTTAGCAATTATCAACATTGCTATAGACGACAAAAATCCCCTGGATACTTCCTATTATTATGGCTTAACAAATATTAAAGACTTGCAACAAGTTTACCAACTTGTTCCTGAAATTCCAGCTGAGTTCTACAACAAAGCCTTAATTAAAGTTGATACGACTACTTTAGGTAAGTTAATTAGGGCAACTCTTTCGGTGCGGAGCTCTACTCGTTTTGCTATAGATGCCGACAAACGCGTCAGATTTAAATGGGTCGAAGATGCAATGAACATTATGAGACGCAACCGCGCCTTTATTTTTAATTTTGTAACAGATAAAAGAAGTCCCGAAGAACAAGAAAAAATCAAATAAAAGTAGAACAACATTCCATTTTTTTCGTGTAACTTTTTGAAAACAAATGTGTCTAAATGTAAGAAAATAATTAGAAAGGAGAGAATATGGCTGGTGGTGGCGGTGCAATGGAAATACCAGAAAGGCAAAAGCGAGGCAAAATTGTTCGGCGCAAGAAAAAGAAAAGAATTGGATTTAGAATAGACCTTACCCCCTTGGTTGACATTACTTTCTTGCTTTTGACTTTCTTTATGTTTACTACTACTATGTTGAAACCCCAAATTATGGAAATGAGAATTCCACCAGAAATGTATGCAAAGGTGGAAGTCCGAGCTTCTGAACTGTTGACCTTATTACTTACTCCAGACAATAAGTTATATTGGTACAAAGGTATTGCCGACCAGAACAATGCCCCCCAAGAAATTCCGTTTTCGAAGTTGAGAGCCCTTGCTATCGAAAAGAATCTTGAGCCTATGGTGAAAAATCGGCTAATTACTGTATTAAAAATTTCGCCCGAGGCTAATTACTCCCGAGTAGTCGAAATTTTAGATGAATTAAATCAAGCCGAAATTCCCATAACCGAAGCTGTTACAAAAGAAGTCGACGAAAAAGGAGAACCGGTAAAACGTCAGAGAAAATTCACTATTGCTCCTTTTACGGAAGATGATTTGAAATTAATTGAAGGGAGGTCAAATGGACAACAAGGTAATTGAAATACCCTCTCCACCTACTTACGGGTTTGCTGAATTAAAAATAGTAATTCCACGAAACACTCTTCGCGGGTTCATAATTACAGTTTCTATTTTCCTTTTATTGCTACTTGCTTATTTTATATATGCTAAGGCGTCGGAAAGAATTGCTATAGCAATGCCGCGTGCACCTATAAGCAAAATTACACTTGGCGGTCCCATTCAAGAGCTCGAAGAACAAAAAGAAGACGCTCCGCCTCCCCCACCTTCACAACAAATGATTGAAATTGCTACTGCTGCTAAGGCTGGAACACCAGTTCCAATTCCAGATGCCGAAATAAAAGAAGATTTAAAGGAATTTGCTACTTTTGAAAAATTAAGTGAATCTCTTGCACGAGAAAAGGGCCAAGAAATAGACATCAGCCAATTGCCCCAAGATTTTAGCCTAGACCAAAAAGTAGAAATCAAACAAAAAGAAGAGGAACCCGATATCGACGAATTCATTCCCGTTGAAAAGGAACCTTACATCGATTTGGCTGACTTGCAACGCAAAATTGTCTATCCAGAAATGGCACGCAAGGCCGGTATCGAAGGGCAAGTCGTCGTCCGCGTTTTAGTCGATAAAAATGGTAAACCCAAGAAAGTCGTTGTTCAATCTTCTGATTCTCAAATGCTAAACCAAGCTGCTATAGACGCTGTGATGAAATCTACCTTTACTCCTGCAATTCAAAATGGACAACCAATTATTTGCTGGGTGAGTATTCCGATTCGATTTAAATTAAGATGAGTTATTTTCTTTAATGTTTGCTCGAAAGCGAAGAATTAAAATTATAAAAATTTTGGTTCTTCGCTTTCGTTTTTTATTTTTGAACTTGTTCGTTTTTTGTAAAATTTTGTGATTTTCCTTAATTACGCAGTTAGAATTATTACGATACTCGTAGGTATTTTCTTCCTTACTGGGAAACTTTTTTACGACCACCCCTACAAAACCGAGCTGCAATTTATCGGTGGATTGCTTGTAGCTTGGGGCATTTATAGAATCTTTTCTTATAGAAAGGCTTTGAAGGAGATGAAAAACGATGAAAGCAATAACGACTAAACTTATTCTTTTGCTTTTGTTTTCCTTTTTTCTTTCGTGCGAAACTAAAGAAAACAAAACTGAACAAAGGAATATTCTTGTTTACTGCGACGAGTCTATCTACAATTTGATTCTACCATGTGTCAAGCATTACGACACCACGGGTAGCCTTGTTAAAGTTACGTTTCGTAAGACCACCGCTTGGGACGCTATGGCAAAATTACTTGCAAAAGAAACCGATGCCATTATTATTTCCCGTGATTATACTCGCTACGAAGATTCCCTTATGAAAGCATTCGGCGTTTATCCCCACACTCGTCTTGTTCTTGCTTACGATGCACTTGTTTTTTACGTTAGCAAAGATTCTCCTCTCGATACAATTACAAATGAGCAAGTTCAAAAATATTTGACTGACAAAAATTTTTCCTTGAAAAAAGTATATAAAGCATTGACATCAGAGCCTATTATTGTTGTCAATAGCCCTATGTCTTCTGAATTGGTTAATTTAAACCAACTGGTGCTGAAAGGCAAAAGCATTTCACGTCCTGTGAAGATATTTCAATCTTACGATAGCGTTAAAAGCTATGTTAAAATAAACCCAAATTCAATTGGTGTTGGCTATCTCTCCCACCTTTTTGCAGAACCCGATTTGCGACCTTTGCCGGTAAGTTTTTACGATTCTACTGGCAAATATATATTTCCACATAATGTAAATCAACCTAATATTTTGCGCATGCTTTACCCGTATGTTGTGAAACATTACATATACGTCTTAGATAAATTTAACGACAATTCTATGACCTTCGCACGCTATTTATTCAATCCTGGCTTTGCCCAGAAATACTTTTTCGAACATGGTATTGTTCCATC
Organism: uncultured Hyphomicrobiales bacterium; assembly: GCA_964524325.1. Classification (GTDB taxonomy): domain Bacteria; phylum Bacteroidota; class Ignavibacteria; order Kapaibacteriales; family UBA2268; genus Naka2016. The sequence continues at coordinate 57,317 of CAZGCT010000005.1, read as the reverse complement.
AAATGCAGAATTTAGATTAATAGAGGATGAATGATATGAAAAAAGTTGCATTAATTTTATCGATGCTTTTCCTTTGTTTTTCAACCTATGCACAAGACAACCTTGGCACTTTTAGGCAATTTTATCGCAACAAAGCTTATCAAGAAGCTTACGAACTTTTACCTTCTTTAGTTAACCAAAAATACAAGGACGAGTCTATTTATGTTGCTTTTGGCGACATTTATCTTGAGTTCGAAAAATACGACTCCGCAAAGATAATGTACCAATTCGCTTACGATTTACGCAACGACCGCGAAGAGATTATCATTAAATTGGCAAGGGCAAACTCATTAGTTCGAGAAACCGATAAAGCAATTAAACTACTAAAAGATTACTTAAAGAAAAACAATGATTCCTGGAGCACAAGCCTTGAACTTGGCTACACATATCTCCGAGCCGACTCAATCAAACAAGCCGAATATTATATTGCAAGAGCAAGAGACCTGAACAAAAAAAGTCCCGAACCACTCGTAGCCCTAGGTGATTTATATTTCGCACAAAAAGTATACGAACTCGCAAGAATGAACTACGAAGAGGCTCTTTCTATTAACCCAGACTTGACCGATGCTCGAGTAAAACTTGCAACAGCATATTATTGGCTTGCAAATCGCGAAGCTGATGAAAATCTTTCGAGCGAACTTTTTACGCGCTCTCTAAAAGAATGGCAAATCGTTTCTCAAAGAGACCCCAAAAATGCTCGGGCTTGGTTTGAGCAGGGCAAGATTTTGTTCCTTGCCCGCCGATTCGATGATGCTGCCCGCGCGCTTTACCAATATGTTCAACTTCGCCCTTACGGTTCGCTCGGTCGTTGGTTCCTTGCCCAATCCTTAGTTGAAATTGGCAAATGTGATTCCGCACTATCGCATCTACAAATTGTCGCCCAAGAAATTGACTCTGTTCGCCCCATTGCTCAATTGAAACTTGCTCGTTGCTTCTTCGACAACCAAAACTTTACTAAATCCGTCGAGACCTACCAAATGGTAAAGTCTGAATTTAACAATTTAGATAACATAGATTACGAAAGATTCGCAAGTTCTTATTTGCGAATTGGTGATACATCAAAAGCTATTTCCGTTTACGATGAATTACTCTCCAAAAATCCCAATCTTTGCTTACTTTCTTACCAAGTAGGCATGATTTCTTTTGTTTCGAAAAGATATACGGAGGCTACCAAATTTTTCCAAAGATATTTAAACAAATGCAACGATACTCTTAAACCAAAAGTTCTCTTTTACCTTGGAAATTCTTATTTAAACAACAACCAACCCGATTCTGCAATATTGGTTTTATCAGAAGCAATTCTTGTGGACTCTGTAAATCCGCTAGTTTACATTTATCGGGGAGACGCTTACGCCAATTTAAACAAGAAAGACCTGGCTCGCACTGATTTCCAACAAGCTGTAAACATCGTATCTACATCAACAAAAGAATCCGAGAAAAAGTTTATTTCATTTGCATTTGGCAAATTGTGTAGTCTTTTGTTCGAAGCCCGCGATGCTAAGGAACTCCTGAAAATTTCAAAAAAATGGTCCGAGGTCGAACCAAATTCCGAAAATGCTTGGCTTTACATCGCTATTTCGTATCAGCTGCAAAAGGACGTCCCTAACGCATGCAAATCTTGGAAGAAGCTTCTGCAAATCAATCCCAAAAACAAGATTGCAAATGAATATTACGAACAACTCAAATGCTCCGGAGACCAATAATATTACAATTTTCTTCTGACTCACAATTTGTTCCTTTTTCGGTGAAAATTATTGCAAAAAATAATGAGGAGAAAATATGTCTGAACCACTTTGCTCACAAAAATCACCTTACCAAATCAAGTTGAACCAAGGGAAATATTTTTGGTGCGCTTGCGGAGAATCTAAAGCCCAGCCTTTCTGCGATGGAACTCACAAAGCGAAACGGCTTTTTAAACCACTTGCATTTGAACTTCCTGTAAACAAAGAAGTTTGGCTTTGCGCATGCAAGCGAAGTTCTAATCCACCATTTTGCGACGGTTCCCATAAAAAGTTATAGCAATGGCAGAACCAATAGTTGCTTTGTCTACACCACCTGGTATTTCTGGGTTGGCTGTTGTTCGAACTTCGGGCGATAAGGTTTTTGAAATTGTAGATAAATGCTTCCGTGGTAAGGTTAAAATTTCCCAAACAAAAACACACACCATACACTATGGAGAATTTTACAACGGTGCTAAGCTCTTAGACTATGTTACAGTTTCTGTTTTTCGCGCTCCCAATTCTTACACCGGAGAAAATGTTGCCGAAATCTCGTGCCATGGAGGATTCTTCGTCGCCGAAGCAATCATTGATGCTCTTATCCAATGTGGATGCCGACTTGCTGAACCAGGAGAATTTACTAAACGAGCATTTTTGAACGGAAAATTAGATTTAACTCAAGTAGAAGCTGTTGCCGACATCATCCATTCATCCTCTGTCCAAGGATACCAAACCGCCGTTCGTCAACTTGCAGGCGAGTTTAGCAGAAAAATTGCTGACTTCAAAAAAAAACTTCTTGACTCTGTTGGGTTGCTCGAACTTGAATTGGATTTTGCTGACGATGGCTTCGAGTTTATCGACCGTTCGATTATTTTAAATTCTATTGACGAAACTATTGCCTTTTGCGAAGACTTAGCTGCTTCATATCATTCCTCTGAAATCCTTCGATCTGGTTTCTTTGTTGGGATTGCAGGCTTTCCAAACTCAGGGAAATCCACTTTATTTAATTCATTGTTAAAAAGGAAAAGAGCAATCGTAAGCGACATTCCTGGTACTACCCGCGACTATATCGAAGAATCCATCTTTATTAGTGGTGTACCAGTTCGTTTAATCGACACAGCCGGCCTTCGAGAGACTGAAGACTTTATTGAAATCGAAGGGATTAAAATGGTAGATTCCTTGCTTGCACAATCAAATTTGGTTCTTGTAATCAACGACTTGACTTGTGGACAAAGCCATTCAGATTCGCTTTTCAATGAACTCGTTGAACGCTACCCAGAATCGAAAATTCTTTTGGTGCAGAACAAAAAAGACCTTGTCGACTCTCCCCAACAGCCTAGAAACTTTGAAATTTACATTTCGGCTAAATACAATCAAGGTGTCGAGAAAATATACGAAATTATACGCGACGAAATCTACAAAGGAACCCAACACGTAAAGGATATTCTTTTGAACCAAAGGCACTACTTGCTTCTCAAACTTTCTGGTGAACAATTAAAAAAAGCTAAGGAAAGTCTCTTGAACAATTTAGGCAACGAACTCGTATCCGCAGATTTAAGAGAAGCTGTTAAAACACTTGGCAAGCTCGTTGGCGATACATTCAGTCAAGATGTTCTTAATAACATTTTTTCAAGATTCTGTATTGGAAAATAGCAAATGTTCCACGTGGAACAATCTTCTAAGTGATGTGATATGAATAAATTTAACCTTACAGTTGCATATCGAATTTACCCAGGAATTGGTAAACCAGTTGCATTATTCAACTCCAATAAGCTTAAACTCGTGGAATTCGCTTTTAACTCCTTTCTCCATTCCCTTGGCAACTTAAAAATCAAACTGTTTGTAATTCTAGATTCTTGCCCGAAGGAATACAAAATGCTAATTTTATCTAAGTTCCCGAATGCAATTCTTATCGAAACATCAAAGGCTGGGAATTCGAAAACATTCGAAATGCAACTTGAACTCCTTCTTAGCCAAAACGAGACTAATTTGGTTTATTTTGCAGAGGATGACTATTTTTATCTACCAAATTCTCTTGAAACCGCACTGGACTTTTTTTCTAATCATAATCCCGACTTTCTAACCCTTTACTACCATCCCGATTACTCTAACTTGGAACTGCACAAAATCTTGAAAACAGAAAAAATTGATTTCAAATCCCTTTCTTGGCAAAGGGTCTGCTCAACCACTTTAACTTTCTTAACAACCAAAAATACCCTGGAAAAAACTAAAAATATCTTTCTGACTTTCGGCCAAGGAAACTACGACGCTTCTATCTGGCTTTCTTTAACTAAATTGGGGATTTTCCACCCCAAATTATATTTACTTCCTTTTGCTTCCAGCAGAAAACTCTTCTTTCTTAAAATGATAACAAAAATGTGGCTTCACAACTGGCAACATTTAATCTTCGGCAAGAAATACTCGCTATTTGCCCCATTCCCTTCGCTTGCTACACACCTCGAAAAGGATTCGATTTCCCCAAATATCAAATGGAAAGAACTTTTCGACCATTATTTGCAAAGTTGGAATTTGATTTAAGACAATATATTACTAGTTGCCTTTCTTCAGAACTTATCGGATTAGTCTATACCTAAGGTTAAATTTAATTAATTAAGCAATTCCTTAATCGTTGGACTCCAGAAAGCAAAACCTGAGGACTTTGCAACTGCATTTTCTTCTTAATTTTGCAATTATGAGTTTAAATAAAATGTGTGTGGTTGTGAAAAAATCAAGTTTATTAATTTGCTTTGTCTTATGCCTTTGTACCACAAGTTATGTAATTGGTCAACTAAACAATTACCAAATTGATTATCCCACCAATCGGTATTTTCAAAGCAGGGAATTTTTCGAAAAAGAACTTTTGAAACTTTCTGAACAAAATCTCAGCTCATTTAGTCAATTCCCTTTTTTACCAACAGATGAGAAAAACATTATTCTAGAGGCTGAAATTGAATTTTATAGTGGCCGAGTAGATTTCGCTCTTAAACTTCTTCAAAACTATGCTTTCGAAAACCCGAACTCTTTATACCTTCCTTTCTTTTATGAAAAGATTGCACAATTCTATTTTGAATCAAAAAATTACACCCAAGCAAGCAAGTATTTTAATTTGGTTAGTGGTTGCGGGGAAAAAGAGTTTCGATTAAGAGGCGATAAGGAATATAAAGAAGTTTTAGCACGTGCATCCTTTTGGAATGGAATTTCATTATTGCTTTCTGGCAAAGTCGACCTTGCTCGCGAACCTCTGGAGGAATGCTTCCGCCTTTACCCCGATTCTAAATCGGCAGACGATGCTTTGTTTTATCTTGGCCTAATTTCCGAAATGAAAGGCGAAGAAATTAATGCCATTACTTACTACAAAACTTTGCATAGGAACTATCCCCGTTCGAACCTAATTCTTGCATCTAAAGTCCACGAAGCAAGCAATTATATATCATTGAAACAAGATGCACAAGCGTTAATGGCTCTCGACTTTGCCGAAAATACAATTATTAGAATAAAGTTGCGTGATTCGTTGGGATTGCTTTACGAACCTCAAACTAACTTCGAAGACATTGAAGAAAGAATTTTTTTCCTAAGAGCAGAAGCATTGAGCATTTCTGGTAGATACGACGATGCCATTAGCACCTACAACAAATTCCTAAGTAACTATCCAAATTCAAACTATAGCTACGATGCACGACTTGGAATTGGATTGGCTTTAATGGAAAAAGGGGATTTTTTGAAAAGCCAAGAATATTTAGAGGATTTAATCATCGAAATACCATCAGACGATAACAAACAAAAACAACTTGCACTATTGTATCGAGCAATTGCATATCGGAAACTCGGGCGCTTGTCAGAGTCTCAAAATCTATTTTCTGAACTTCAAGCAAAAAGCAACTACCCCTACCAATCTATTGTTTTGCTCGAACTTGGTATGATTTATTACGAAAAGAAAGAATACCAAAAGGCCTCTAAAACCTTAGAAAGAGGGCTGCGAGAATCAACCGAAAATCTTATCTCTGCTAAAATAAATTTAATGCTTGGGTCTTCCTATCTCGAGCTAAAACAATGGGATAAAGCTATCCAAGCGTACAAAAATTCCGAAGATTTTGTAAAAAGAGCTCCACTTGTCCAACTTCCAAACAAAAACCTTATGCTTGCCGAAATCCGACTCAAACAAGCAATAGCACAAATTCAATCCCACAAACTTGGCGAAGCAATTCAAAATCTACTTTTCGTTATTGGAAACTTCCCAAACGACATAAGAACAGTCGACGCTTTGTTCTGGCTCGCCGAAGCTTATTATCGATCCGATATGCTTCGCAATGCCATCGACAAATACGAATCGCTTTTGGCAAAATACCCAAATTCGCCTTATCGCGAAGATGCTCTTTATGGCTTAGGTTGGTCATATTTCCGTTTGAAGAATTTCCGCAAATCAAGCGAAGTTTTTGCTCAGCTTGTCAATGATTTCCCTAATTCTAAATACAGTGCCGAGGTATGGTTACGACAAGCAGATGGCTACTTCGTTTTGAAGGATTTCCAAAAAGCAGCTTCCAGTTACAGAAAAGTCATGGAACTCAAACCACGCTCCGACGAAGCCCAATACGCAAATTACCAGATTTGCCATTCTTTATACAAACTTGGTAATCTAAACCAAGCTTACAACGAAGTCTTGGAGTTCATTAAGCGTTACCCAAATTCGCAATATGCCCCAAATGCTTTATACTTAAATGGTTGGATTAGGTTCCAACAAAAGAATTATCAAGAAGCAATTAACAGTTTTAACTTTTTAATTGATGCTTACCCCAACAGCCTTCTGATTCCAAGAGCAAAATATGCAATAGCTGATGCACTTTATAATATGAATAGATTTGAAGAATCAGCACAAAAATATAAAGAAATTATCGATGATTACCCAACCAGCCCGTTGGTTGCCGATGCCCTCCGCAGTCTTCAGTATTGTTATATTGCTATGGGCCGGGACCAAGAAGCTTTTCAAATTGCAGAAGATTATGTCCAAAGAAATCCAGAATCTCCATTTGCTGCAGATTTTTCTTTTAAAAAAGGCGAAATGTTCTACACTGGGAAAAATTTCAAAAACGCTATATCAGAGTATCAAAACTTTATTCAAAAATTTCCCGATAACGAGAGAAAACCAGAAGCTCTTTATTGGATGGCTAAAAGCTACCAAAATCTTGGGGACAACGAAAACGCAATTTCCATATTTAAAGAAATATCCCAAAAATATCCAGAAAGCGACTACGCTCCTGAATCTCTTTTGGAATTGGGTTTGATTTTCAAATCGCAAGCAAATATTCAAGCTTCCGATTCAATATTTACCCTATTGCAAGAAACTTACCAAGACGATCCAGCCGCTGCTCAAGCTGGTTTCGAACAAGCAACGATAAAGTTTACTCTTGGAGATACTGCTAATGCCATAAAAATTTGGCAAAAAATTGCAAGCAACTTTGAAGGAACTGAATTCGGCGACCAAAGTTTATACAAAATTGCTATGTATTATAGAATTTCAGCTAAATTCGACGATGCGATTCGCGAATTCAACAAAATTGCCAACTCTTCTGTGGATCAAAGTCTTGCCGCCGAAGCTCAATACCGTATCGGAGAAATTTACTATCGTCGTGGCGATTTAAACAAAGCAATTGAAGAATTCAACAAAGTACACGATAATTTCCCTAACATCGAAGACTGGTACTCCCTTGCCCTTTTAAACCTTGGCGACTCCTATGAACAAATTGGAAACCTCGAAGAAGCCATCAATTGTTATCGCGCAATTATCGCGGTCCGCGACGTTGACGATTACTCCAAAACAGCAAAAAGAAGGCTTCAATCCCTGGAACAAAGAATGAAAATGAATAAATAACGGTGGGTTATGAATAAATTCCTTGTCTTTTGCTTATTTTTCTTTTTTTCTCTCAAAGTTTTCCCTCAAACTGCATCTCAACCATTAGAACTTCCTAACTTTATTATCGAAGGCAAAGAACAAATTGATATTCAAGTAGGAACAAAACAAATTCCCTCCTTTTCAACTTATTTAGATAGAAAGACCATCGATTCATTGATAATTGTTGGCAAACCAAGGAATTATGTGATATTTCCAATTTCATTCCCAAACACAATAATATCGAAAAAGTTCCCCGACGGTTATGTTATTGGTTCTTTCGGTAGCTACTTAACTGCTAACATTTCCGCTGGATATAAAACCTCCTATCAAGGCTATGAAATTTCCCCCTTTGCAAATTTTGGCTTAAGCAAAGGTCATGTTGAAAATTCAAATTACACAAAACTTTCCCTTGGTGTTCAAACAGATTATCTTGCTCCAGATAAATTCTATATATTTGGTGGAAGCAAAACGACAACCTCCATTGGATTTGATTTCAAGAACTACAAACTTTATGCTTTGAGCAATCCACCACAAAGAAACCAATTAATATTCGATGGTAAGATTAAATCATTTGGATTTTTCGAAGGCTACGACTTTGTGGTAGGAGCTTCTATTAATTCGTCCAATCAAACTGGAAATGGAAAAGATATCGGGGAATCCACTTTAGGCGGATTCCTCGAAATAAAAGAAGCAAAAATCAACAACTATTTTGGTGGTAAAATTTCCCTTGATATACGCTCTTTCGACAACTCCTCTGCCCACTTTTTCGAAGCTTTGGGCTTTTCCAAATTCGATTTAGATAACATCAAAATTGCCCCTGTTTTGGGTGTCCAAATTGCAAAGTCAAGCTCAGGAAAAAGTAGGCCAATGGTTATTGTTTCTGCTACATTGCAAAGCCAACTTCATCCCGATTTTATTCTCGAGGGAAAAATTTCAAATCGCTTGAAAAACATCTCCTTCTGCGATTTCCTCAAGCTAAATCCATACTTAAGCGATTCTTTGATAGTCGACTACTCTAATTCTTCTGAAATTCACGGAAAACTAAAATACCAACCCAACAAAGATTTAACCTTTGTCATTGGAACAAACCTTGCCCTTAATAAACGTTTGCCAGTGTTTAACGTAGCTAAGTTTGGCTTCTTTGATATCCAATATATCGACGCAACTTTGTTCTCCATAGATTTTGAAGGTTTCTGGACAAATTCCATTGTAGGCACTTTCTCATCAATGTTGAATATTACAGTCTCTTCCCAAAACCTAAACAAAAACGAAGTTCCAAACACACCAACAATTAAAATTAGAACAGATTACAGCAGAAACTTTTTCGATAAGCTCTATTTTGGAGCTTTCTTCGAATACGTTGGAAAACGCTTCGCAGATATCGACAACAAGATATCCCTCTCCAACTATAATAATCTTGGCTTAAGTTTGGACTATTTGCTCAATAAAAATATTATTTTTAAAATAAATGTTGAAAATTTATTAAATTCGAATATAGTTAATTGGTATGGTTATAAAGACTGGGGCTTCAATTTTAAGGTAGGTTTAACCTATAAATTTTAATGGACTTAAAAATAGACAAAATTTTGTTTGACGAAAAAGCTTACGGTGGGTTCGAACCTACGGATGCAGACGACGAATCTTTTTTAGCTAACAAACTTGGTAAATATCCTGGTGAAATTCCTTTCCAATTTGATTCATCAGAGTTCGACAAAATTTTTCCCGACCAAATTACCGAAGATACCCTGGAGCAAATCAACAAATCCGAAGCAGAGTTGAATCAATTACATGATAACTCAACCGAAGATACTGCTCTTTCGGATTTCCAATCAGACATTGAACCAAAAGATGAAACAACTAACCTCAAA
>CAZGCT010000005.1:0-47705 GCA_964524325.1 uncultured Hyphomicrobiales bacterium | reverse complement strand
AGAAGTACGCCCCTACGAAAAATCTGGTATTGAAAAAGAAGTTCGTGAACCAATCCCCTTTAAAAAATCTGGATTGGAAACTGAAAGATTAACTGAAAATTTTGAACCAAGTAGCCAAAAGAAAGCACCACTTTCTCCAGTTTTACAGCAGGAACAGGTTGCAAAGTCCATCTGGGATATTTTCGACGAAAAACCCTCTGAACCACAAGCCGAAGAAGTCGCAACAGACAACCTTGAAGCTTTGTCCAAGGAGATCCTTGCAGAACCCCCTCAAATCGATGATGTTGCACTAGAAACACCAAAAGAAGCTTTACACCCTGAAGAAAAAACTCAAACAATCCTCATAGGTACCGACAGCATCGTCGACATTCCGATGGAGATTAAAATCGAAGACATTAGCTCCGAGGAACTTTCCAAAATTTTTGATGATGATTTCCGAGATACTATTATCAAAGATTTAGAAAAAAGCAAAAAAAGAAAGAAAAAAGAACCAGAACCTATCATTACTACAGTCGAGAAAGAGATTCTCCAAAAAGAATTAAATCAAATTGAAAAAGCAGCACCGACTCCGCAAGAAACTGTAGAGATTGACATAAGTGCCCTAGATGTTGAAAAGCCTTCTCATATAATCGCAAAAGATTTGATTGAGTCTGGCGAATTGACCACCAAGAAAAAAAAGAAACTAAAAAAAGTAAAAAAGGAAAAGAAACCTCAATTACCCAAAGACCAACCAGACCTTAAAAAAGAAGAATTAAAACCTGAACCTGAACCCTCTATCGTAGAATTTGAACAAACCACTCTAGATGAAGAGAAATCTGAAGAAGAAAGGAAGAAACGGAAAATTCCTGTCTTTTGGTTTGCTTTAGGTGGCAGCTTGCTATTGTTAGCTCTAATAATTGGAGGCTATTTTATTTACGATAATCTCTTTGTTACAAAAGAAAAGCCGAATGCAACCCCCCAAAAACCAATTACCCAAAAGAAGGAACAAACCCCAAAGCAAGAAGAACCGCAAATACCAATGCAACAAGAACCTAAAGATTCCAAATCTCCCATACCCTTAGACAAGGAAGAGAAATCAGAAAATATTGCTCCAAAAGAAGTTGTCAAAGTTGAAAAACCATTAATGCAAAATCCGCCAAAAATCACAGAAGTAAAAGAAAACACAAAAACCTTGCCTAAACCAGTACCCCAAACAAAAGAAAAGATTGCCGTTGCACCCAAAGCACCAACAACATATCCAAAACAAACAAAACTCCCACAAGAAGTAAAAATAATCGAAACATACCAAGAAGAATATTCTATTGAAATTTTCTCGACCCCCGACCCCGATGAGGCAAGATATTGGTTAAATCAACTTCAACAGCGTGGAATCAATGCTTTTCAAAAAACGCACCAGGTCCGGAATATCCCTTACTACAAAATTCGCATAGGCTCATACAAAACTATTGACGAAGCTAAGAAAGCCGCTCGTTCCTTGGGTTTCAAAAATGTTTGGATAGACAGAATGAAATAATTTGTTATTTTCTTCTATCCCAAAACAAACCTCAGTTCCTTTCCTAAAGTTTTATTATTTTTGCAAGAATTTACATTGAATTTTATGCAAAAAGAATTGCTTTCTAAACCATATTTATTGTCTGCCGAAGATTTATCGGTAGAAGATGTTAACCTAATTTTCGACCAAGCAAGATATTTTGAATATCATTATTCTTTGGGTGCAAATTTTACTGATCTTATTGGTTATACAGTTGCCCTGGCATTCTTCGAGCCATCGACTCGCACTAGAATTTCCTTTGAAATTGCCGTTCAAAGACTTGGTGGCAAGCCTATTCTCTTTTCCACAGCAACAAGTAGTTTAACAAAGGGGGAATCTCTTATTGATACTCTACACACTATCGAGGCAATGGATGTTCAAATCTTTGTTGTTCGGCATTCTGCAAGCGGGGTCCCAGTCCTATTACAAAGAAATACTAGTAAAATGGTAATCAATGCTGGGGACGGAAAACACGAGCATCCAACACAAGCACTACTTGATGCATACACAATTCAAAAACATTTTGGCTACATTAAAGATTTAAAAATTTGTATTGTCGGCGATATTCTGCACAGCCGTGTAGCACGCTCGAACATAATCCTCTTAAAAAAATTTGGTGCAAAAGTTGCATTTTGTGGTCCAGGAACACTTATCCCTCGACATTATTCACATTGGAATCTTACAACACTTAAAAATATAGACGAAGCCATTGAGTGGTCGGATGTTATTATGCTCCTACGACTGCAAAACGAACGAATGGATTCCGGCCTTGTCCCATCTTTGGCTGAATTCTCTAATTTATATGGTTTAACCTTTGAAAGAATTAGCCGCAAACCAGAACTTGTCGTTCTTCATCCCGGTCCGGTAAATTATGGTATTGAATTAGACTACGAAGTTCCAGCCTATCCTAACGTTCTGATTCAAACCCAAGTATCTCACGGCGTTTTTGTCCGAATGGCTCTTCTTTCCCTACTTGCAAAAACTTATGAATCGCGACGAAGATAAAAAGATTTGGACAGTTTCGGATATCATTAATTGGGCAACGGGGTACTTTTCTGAAAAAAAAATTGAATCTCCTCGACTTACTATCGAACTTCTTCTGTGTGATATTCTAAATCTTTCACGTCTAGATTTGTACCTTAACTACGATGCTCCTCTTAAACCATTGGAATTGAGAACCCTAAAAGCTCATATCAAAAGATTATTATCTGGGGAACCAATTCAATACATTCTTGGCTGGGCACAATTTCTTAATTACAAAATCCTTTTAAACAAAAAAGTTTTTATTCCAAGGCCTGAAACAGAGCAATTAACTAATCTTATTCTATCTACACTAAAAGCTAGGAGGGAAAGTGTAAGGAAAATATTGGACATCGGGTGTGGCAGCGGGGCAATCTCTATTGCCTTGGCAGACTTTTTTAGAAATGCACAAGTTTTGGCAATTGACTCGGATTTGAATGCAATTGAACAGACAAAAGAAAATGCTTGTTTGAATAAAGTAACAAATGTTATCGCATTTAAAATGAACATACTAGACCAATTTCCAAAGGATAAATTCGATATAATAGTAAGCAACCCACCTTATATTTCTAAAGATGAATACGAGGAGCTTTCCCCACAAGTCAAAAAGGAACCAAAGGCTGCATTAACAGATTATTCTGATGGTTTTACTTTCTACAGAAGATTTGCACAAATATTTCAAAATTTACTCAACGAGTGTGGTTCGTTTTTCCTAGAAGTCGGATGGAACCAAGCCGAATATGTTTCCAATTTATTTTCCACGTCTGGTTACCATCTTTATGCCAAAGAAGATTACAATGCCTTTAAAAGATTTATTTATTCCATTCGTTTCTAAATAACTTACTATTAATTAGAGCATAAAGATGAAAGCACACGAAGTACGACAGTCATTCTTGGATTTTTTTGAATCAAAGGGTCATCGGATTGTTCAAAGTAGTTCCGTAGTTCCCCAAGGCGACCCAACTCTCCTTTTCACAAACGCCGGAATGAATCAATTCAAAGATGTTTTTCTTGGAATCGGAAAAAGGGAATATACCCGTTGTGCAAATACCCAAAAATGTATTCGTGTTAGTGGCAAACACAATGATTTAGAAGAAGTTGGAGTCGATACTTACCATCATTCCTTTTTCGAAATGTTAGGCAATTGGAGTTTTGGAGACTACTACAAACAAGAAGCTATAGAATGGGCTTTTGAGCTGTTGACCCAGATTTGGGGTTTGCCCAAAGATAGATTATTTGCAACTGTTTTTAGAACAGACGACGAAGCTTTTGAAATATGGAAAAAATTCCTCCCCGAAAATCGAATTTTCCGCTTCGACGAAAAAGATAACTTTTGGGAAATGGGTGAGGTAGGTCCTTGCGGCCCTTGTAGCGAAATTCATTTCGATAGAACTCCAGACAAATCTGGGGCTATGCTTGTAAACAAAGGCAATCCCGATGTAATTGAAGTTTGGAACTTGGTTTTTATACAGTATAATCGAAAAGAAGATGGTTCTCTCGAAGAACTCCCATCCAAACACGTAGACACCGGAATGGGATTGGAAAGAGTTACTGCTATAATGCAAGGCAAAACATCAAACTATGACACTGATTTATTCACTCCAATTATTACTAAACTCGAATATTTATCGGGTAGGAAGTATCCGCAAGATGTAAAACACCAAGTTGGTATCTCTATGCGGGTAATCTCGGATCATATTCGTACTCTTTCTTTTGCTATTGCCGATGGCGTTTTTCCCAGCAACGAAGGCCGGGGCTATGTCCTTCGTAGGATTCTGCGACGCGCATCTAGATTCGCTCGCAATCTTGGTTTTCGCGATCCTGTCCTTTTTAAAATAGTTCCAACTCTCGTAGATATTATGGGCGACTTCTTTGTAGAGTTGAAAGTTCATCAACAAACAATAGAAAAAGTCATCAAATCGGAAGAAGAAAATTTTATACATACTCTCGACAGAGGCATAGAAAAGTTCGAAGAAATAGTAGAAAAACAAAGACAAAACAATTCCAACATTATACCTGGGGAGTTAGCTTTTCTTCTTTACGATTCCTTTGGCTTTCCTATCGACTTGACACAATTGATGGCACGAGAAATTAATTTCTCTGTCGATATTGATGTTTTCAACAAAAAAATGGAAGAGCGTAGAGAACTAAGCCGACAAAGTGCGAAATTTAAAAACATTGAAATTATTTCTAGCCAAAACAATTGGAATACAATTTTCACTGGATACGATGAATTTGAGAGCGAAGCTAAAATCCTTTACATAGAAGAAAATAAAATTATTCCATCACATTCCCCATTCTACGTTGAAAGCGGTGGTCAAGTTTCCGACACAGGTGTTATTTCAATCGGGGAGAACCTCTATTCAGTTGATGATCTGGCAAAAATCGGTGATGCAATAATTCATGTATGTAACAAACCAGTGAAGGCAAAAGTTGGAGATAAAATTCACCTTCGTGTTGACGTATCCCGCCGTCGTGATATTATGCGTAATCACACTGCTACGCATTTACTCCACGAAGCCTTATTTCAGATTCTTGGTCAACATGTCAGACAATCGGGTTCTTTAGTTGCGCCCGATTATCTTCGTTTCGACTTTAATCATTTTGAAAAGCTCAAAGAAGAACAAATTCAAGAAATAGAGTCTTTGGTAAACGAAAAAATTTTTGGCGCTCTTAATGTTTCTACTCAGATAATGTCCATTGAAAAAGCCAGAACGGAAACCAAAGCAAAAATGTTCTTCGGGGAAAAATATGGAGAACTTGTACGGGTTGTTTCAGTAGAAGACTTTTGCGCTGAGTTGTGCGGTGGTACCCACGTTCGCAACACAAATGAAATTGGTATATTTAAAATTGTCTCGGAGCAATCAATTGCCGCTGGTATTCGAAGAATCGAGGCAGTTACTGGTCGGGGCGTTTATCGTTTTATTGGTGATTTAAAAGCTGAAATTCATAAACTTTACCAAGAAGCCGAAAGTTTGGAAGTATCCTTAAAGTCATTAAAAAAGGAACTTCAGAAATACGAAAAGGATAGAATAAGAATATTGGCTGGTGAATGGGTAAGTTCTGCAACGACTTATGATTCAATTCGTATAATCGCAAAAGAAATTTCTGTTAATTCTATTGATGAATTAAGAGATGTTGCTGAAGTAGTTCGTAATGTATTTGGTAAATCTGCTATATCTTTCATTTTCTCGCCATTTGAAGACAAGCTCTATATAGCCTGCTCAGTTACAGATGACCTTTTGGGGAAATATCCAGCGGGAAAATTAGTTAATATTATTGCACAAAAGCTTGGAGGTAAAGGCGGAGGGAAACCACATCTTGCTACTGCAGGAACCAAACTTAACCCCGAATACAAGAACATACTAAACAATATTAATAATATTGTTGAAATTTTAAAATAAAATATTATAATCATATAAGGGTTGTGGAAAAGTGGAAAACTTGTATTTCAATTGAACTAAGTTCTTTTATTTATTTAATATTTCCAACGTAACTGTTAAGTAATATTTTGTTAAGAAAAAGTGAAATTTTTCTGGAAATAAAAATATCAACCTACTTTTTCACAATTTTTAAACACTAATTCAGAAAAAATCCACAAATAATCCATCGACTAATTAACAAACTTTTAACATAAATTCCATTAGGTGAGTTCGAAGAAAATTGTAATTAAGAATAACATATAAAAGTTATAAAGTATCATAATTGGCGACAGATGGAGGGCAAAAAGGGTAATCCTAAAAGCCAATAAAAGGCCAGTAGAAATTGATAATTAAAACGTAAATTAAAACGCTAACAAAAGCCCATGTCACAGAAACTTTTACAAAATCAATTTGAGAGAAATAACCAGTGCTATAGGCAATAATAGTAGGCGGACAACCGATAACAAACCAAACAAAAGAAGTAGCAGCAGGCAAAAGCAAAGTTACATGCTTAACACTTAAACCAAGAGATTCGGCAAGAGGAAGCATAATTGGTAAACATAAAGCTGTAGCAGCGGAATCTGACATAAAACTTGAAATAAAAGAGGCAAAAATTGATATACCGAATAATTGAACAATTTTGGCTTGGCCAAACAAATAAGGGGAGAATTGTTCAGCTAGCCATTTTCCAGCTCCAGTATCCAGCATTGCGGTGCCAAGAACGACACCTGCACCAAAAACGAACCAAACATCCCATGCAAACTTTTCAATTATTTTTTTGAAATTAACAAAGCCAAATCCGCAAATTACAATAATTGCTAAAGCAGCAACAACGCTAACGTGGAGCTTAGTTAAGTCGCCAATGGACCAAAAAATAAAAGCAATAGCAAAAATAATCGCAACTCCTTTTTCTTCTCTGCTAATTGGTGGTAGTTTGGTGGAATGGAAATCATCGGGCAACTCTTTTAATTTGGGTCGGAAAATTAAGTAGCAAATCGACCAGGTAGCGAGCGATATAAAAATTACAATTGGAAGTTGGCAAGTTAAGTATTCAAAAAAGCTAATTTGTATTCCATAGTGTTTTTCTATGAAATCGACGGCAATTGCGTTTCTTCCACCACCAAGAATTGTACCGTATCCACCAGCACTGGCGCTTAGTGGGATTAGTATTGTAAAAAATTTGGAAAAATTGTTGCTATTATGAGGGCTTATGTTAAGTTTAGTGAAAACTGGAATCATAGAGAACAAGAAAATAATTGTTATCGTAGCATCATGAAAAATTGAAGATAACATTGATGATACAATGCAAAGAAAAAGGGAAAAGGGAATCAACTTTCTTCCCACTAATTTTAATACACCGAAAAGAATTCGATTTGTAAGGCCTACTTCATTAATAATTACTCCGAACATAGTTATCATCATTACGAACATAACTGCAGGGCTGGCATAGGGCATCCAAGCAGATTCTGGTTTTTGAATTTGGAAAAAAAGTGATCCACTACCAACAAGTAGAGCTGTAACTCCAATTGGAATTGCTTCAGTAATCCAAAGAATAATAATAAAAACGAGAAAAGCAAGAAAACGATGTCCTTCTTGGGATAGTCCTTCAGGGGTGGGTAACGAATAAATAAAAATACCAAAAGCCAAAGCCAAAGATAATTGCAATATTTTGGTTTTCAAAGGCTTTTCTGTTTTTTTAGATTTTTCCGAGATATAAAATTTTGCCTTGCTTCCGGCTTTTTCTAACTCTTCGATTAGTCTACGGGTTTCGATTGGCTTTTGCAAGCAAATAAAAGCATCCAAAAGAGATAATTTTTCCTGGTCGCAATTTTCTGATAAAATAACAATTTGAATTTCTGGTCTTATTACTTTGGTATTTCTGAGGAAATATTCTACATCTTTGTTTAGATTCTTTAAGTCGAACACTATTACATCGATATCTTTGTTTTTGCTCAAATATTTTTCGACATCTTTATTTATCGTTTTAAAAATAGTTTCATAACCTTCTAATTTCAATTGCTTTATTGATGAATGGGTGGGCAAAACTTCATCGCTAAGAATAAGCAGCCTTTTCATTGATCTTCCGCTTTGTTGGATAAATTCTTACATTCATTCAGAATACTGTTTTCAATTTCATTTATCAAATCGGCAGTTCTAAGAATTCCGACAATTTCTTTATCTCTTTTTACCAGTACCGTATAGCATTGCAGCATAAGTATCTTATGAATAGCCATTGGCAGAGAGTCGTCTTCGTTAACGCACTCTTCTATTGGTTGCATAATATCCTCGACTTTTGTTTTTGAAGCAATAGAATATAAATCGATATGCAAATCGGCCCAAAGAGAGAATTTTTCGAAAAAAGATTCAATGAAACTTAAACTCAAATTTAAACGAGAGAGTTTGTCTAATTCAAACAAGTCCTTGTATTTTGGTTCTAAGCCTTTTAGAATAGAAAAGTGGCCAATTTTACCAATTACTTTATTGTCATCATCGACAACTAAAACTGCCTGGAATAAAGGTATGTTTGGGGGTGCGTTTTTTACAGACTCGTGCAGACGGATAATAGAATCTAGGATAGTGGAGCCTTTTTTAATTGTGGGATACATTTCGATTGGAACCATTATTTCTTTGACTTTTTTCTGACTAAACATTTTTCTTGCCGAATGTTGAACAAATTATTTTAGTCCTAACTTTGTAAAATTACAATAAACCTTACTGCTAATGTGCTTTAAAAATTGCAAGATAAAAAAATAAACTTATATTAATAACTTTTTGTTAAGTAACTAATTAGAAAGAAAATACCCAGAATAAAAAAAAGGAAAATTTATTCAATTGTTAAAACAAAATTGTAATATTGTAATTTAGAATAGTAGCTAATTTAATCTTGTAAATAAGTAAGAGCAAGGTTTGACCGATTGTTTTTAAAAATGTACATTTGAAAATCTTTTGCCTTTAACGTTTTGTTAAATATTTAAAAATTCTTAATTTTGATGTCTATGTATTTTTGGTTTTGCTATGTTTGAACCGCTTCCGGAGAAGTATAATTTTTCAGAACTTGAGCATCAGATATTAGAGTTTTGGGAGAAAAACAAGATTTTCGAAAAAAGCCTTGAGTTACGAAAAAATGCTCCTTTTTTTAGTTTTTACGAAGGACCTCCAACGGTTAATGGGAAACCTGGGCTTCATCATTTAATGGCTAGAACTATTAAAGATACAGTTTGTCGATACAAAGCAATGTGCGGATTTTTTGTACGAAGGCAGGCTGGATGGGATACTCATGGGCTACCAGTAGAACTTGCAGTGGAACAATTGCTGGGTTTCCGGGTAAAATCGGATATTGAAAATTTTGGGATAGATACATTTAACCAAAAGTGCAAGGAATTTGTTTATTACAATATCGAAATGAATCAAGGCTGGCGGGACCTTACCAGAAGGATGGGATATTGGCTCGACTTGGATAGAGCGTATATAACTTGCACTAATGAATACATTGAATCTTTGTGGTGGGCATTAAAAAAATTTTTCGATAATGGACTTATCTACAAAGGCTTCAAGGTTGTTCCTCAATCCCCGACAATTGAAACACCGCTAAGTAGTCATGAACTTTCTCTTGGCTACAAAGAAGTACGCGATCCCAATCTGTTCATAATTCCAAAAATTCTCAATTCCCCTATCAAAGAAATAATAGGGGCACATCTGCTTGTTTGGACAACAACACCGTGGACATTGCTTGCGAACGTAGCAATGGCTGTAGGCGAAGACATCGATTATGTTTTTGTTGAAAATAAACGCAAAATAAAGGGCGAGGAACAATTGCTTCGCCTTGTACTTGCAGAATCAAGGCTTTCTGTACTTGATGGCGAAACCACAATCCTAATGAAGTTCAAAGGTAGGCAGCTGATAGGTACAGAGTACGAACAAATAATTCCATATGCAAAAATCAATAAAGAAAAATATCCACAGGGATTAAGTATATTACCTGGGGATTTTGTGTCGACTGAAGAAGGTAGTGGAATTGTCCACATAGCACCAGCATTTGGCGAAGACGATTACGAAATGTACAAAAAATATAAAATACCTTTTTTACAACCTGTAACACCAAATGGACATTTCACCGAAGACATGGGGGAATTTGCTGGGCGAGCAATTAAAGATTTTGTTTATCCAGACCATAAGGAAGAAGGAGCTGACAAAGATATTATAAGAGCGTTGAAGCAAGCTGGAAAGGTATACAAAGCCTCTTTTGATTATGTCCACAGTTATCCTCATTGTTGGCGCACCGGCAATCCCATAATGTATTACGCACGGGAGTCATGGTTTATTAAATCGACTGCATACCGTGAATTAATGATTGAGTTGAACAAACAAATTAATTGGCAGCCACCCGAAATTGGAAGTGGTCGCTTTGGGAATTGGCTTTCCGAAACAAAGGATTGGTCTTTATCACGCGATAGATACTGGGGCACTCCTTTGCCAATTTGGGTATCCGAGGATGGAGAGGAAAGCATTGCAATTGGTTCGATAGAAGAGCTCAAAGAAGGATTTGTTTTTGATGAAAATGGAAACAAGATCACATTGAAAGAAGCCAATTTAGAAATAGATTTACACAGGCCATTTGTGGACAAGGTATTTTTCGAACGGAACGGAAAGATATTCAAACGAGTTTCCGAAGTAATTGACGTTTGGTTCGATTCTGGAGCAATGCCCTTCGCGCAATTTCATTACCCATTTGAAAATCAAGATCTGTTCGAAAAAAGTTTTCCCGCAGATTTTATAGCCGAAGGAGTAGACCAAACTCGAGGTTGGTTTTATACATTGCACAACATAGCCACGGCAATTTTTGGTAAACCGGCATTCAAAAACATTGTTGTCAACGAGTTAATTTTAGATAAGAAAGGCGAGAAAATGTCCAAGTCGAAGGGAAACGTAATAGATCCCTTCGAAGTAATGGAAACATATAGCGCCGATGCAGTTCGTTGGTACCTTCTTGTAAATAATCCACCTTGGAAGGCAACGCTTTTCAACGAAGATGATATTGAAAAAAGTATTATTTCTGATTTTTTCCGCTCCTTGGTTAATTCATACTCGTTTTTTGCTTTGTATGCCAACATTGATAAGTACAATGGCGAGGAGCCAGAGATACCTTTAGAAAAGCGATTGGAAATCGACCGTTGGATTATTTCACGTTTAAACACACTGATACGTGATTATCGAAAATTTATGGAGGAATTTGAGTTAACCAAGGCATTCAGAGCAATACAAACTTTTGTTATCGATGAACTTTCAAATTGGTATATTCGCCGAAACAGAAGAAGGTTTTGGAAAGGGGAAAACGACGAAGAGAAGCTATCTGCATATCAAACATTGCATTATGTTTTGCTAAACGTAGTTACTTTAATGGCACCTGCAGCCCCATTCCTTTCGGAAGTGCTTTACCGGAAGCTGCGTCGAACAAATCAACCCGAATCTGTACACCTGCTAGATTTGCCATTTGCGAATGAAACTGTTATCGACTCAGAACTTGAAGAACGAATGGATTTAGCACAGAAGATTGTAAAAATTGTTCGCTCATTGAGAGAGAAAGCCAAGATTAGAACTCGACAGGCTTTGCAAAAAATTTTAATTCCAGTTTTGAACCCAAGGCAAAGACGAAATATACAGTATTTCGAGGATATAATATTGGAAGAAATTAATGTTAAGCAAATTGATTATGTTTCTGCCGATACCGAAATTGTTAAAAAGAAATCGAAACCAAATTTTAAAATAATTGGGAAAAAGTTTGGAAAAATGACCCAACAAGTTGCCGAAGCAATCAAAAATTTATCGCACCAAGAGATTGTAAAACTCGAGAATAAAGGAACTCTGGATATATTGGTGCAGGGGGTTGACCTAACCCTTCAATTAGAAGATATTGAAATTTATAGCGATACGCTTGAAGGTTGGCTAGTTGGGACCGAAGATAATATCACTGTGGCACTGGATACACACATTACAGAAGAGTTAAGGAACGAAGGTATTGCACGCGAGTTTGTCAACAGGATTCAAAAGATACGAAAGGATTCTGGTTTTGATGTGACAGACAGAATTGAAATATATGTTGTAGCACCAGAAGAATTTATTCAGCCATTGATTGCTATGAAAGACCATATTTGCGCCGAGACACTTGCAGAAAAACTCGAATTTTTATTAAATTTGGAATCCCCTATTCAATTTGATATTGATGGAAAACCAATTAATGTATTTGTAAAAAAATCAAATAGATGAAAAACAATTAGATTTTCTTATTATTGCATTTTTACGGGGTAGCATATGCCAGCAAAAAAAGAAAAAAAGGAAGAAAAAAACAAAAATGTTAATTCTAATCTAGAGACCAAGCCAAGGAGAGCATGTAAACCAAGAAAAAAGAGAGAAGAACCTGAACCAGAAAAAAAAATAGAAACGACATCTAACCTTTCGGCAAAAACAGTAAAGGAAGCAAAAGTCGAAGACAAACCTAAAAGGGTTTGTAAACCTCGTAAGAAATCCGAGGAACCAATCGTTGAATCGCAAAATCAAGCAAAGGAAAAAAAAAGAGTTGGCGCAAGTACCAAGATTAAGGAAACAATAGAAATCGAACAAAAGAAAAAAGCTAAAATTGATGAAACAGAAGTGACAAAAGATAAAGCCTCCAAATTTCCTGGTTCAAAAAGGGAAAGCACAAAAAAGAAAAAAAATGAAAAAGATAATGAGATTACTACCCCCAAAAATAAAGTAAAAGCAGAGAAAAAGCCAGAGGGAAAAGTTGATAAACCAAAAGATAACCAAGATAATAAAATAGAGGAAGTTGCTCTAAAAAACCAGATTAATAAAGCTGAAGAACCTGTTGTAAAAGTTTCGAAGCCAAGGACTGGTAAGAAGCTTTCCGAAAAAGAACGAAAGGAATATGAGCAGCAATTAGAAGAAGAGAAAGCAGCCGAGCAAGCCAAAAAGACCTTAACTTCAAAATCACAGGTTCGATATTCAGACGAAGACCTAGAGATTTTTCGTAAAAGAATTTTGGAAGTAAAAACGGAAGCGCTCGAAGAACTGAACATGCTTCGTGAACGACTCGAGGACTTAAATGCATACGACTTAGCAGAGGAAGGTTCGATTTATTCGATGCATATGGCAGAACAAGGGTCCGAAATCTTCGAGAAAGAAAAAGTATATGCACAAATTCAACGGATAAATGAGTATATTAAGAAGTTGGACGAAGCATTGAAAAGAATTGAAGACAAAACTTACGGTATATGTCGAGTCTGTGGTATTTTGATCGCAAAGGAACGACTGCTTGCTGTCCCAATCACAACATTATCGGCCTCTTATAAAATTCATAAGAAATGCCCCGAAGATGGAGTAGATAGAATTGAACCAGTTGGAAAATAAAAATAAAGAAGATGCGTCATTGTCTCCAGTGTAAAATCAATTTTGGAAATAATTTGAGAGCCGAAAGGAAGTGTAAAATCCCCTTTTTTGAGTTTCAGTTTGGTAGCATCTCCAAAATTTAATTTCACGAGTAAAAATATGGCAAAGTCTACAAAAATTGTTTTTGCAATAGTAATACTGTTAGTAATATTAGATCAAGTTACAAAATTTCTTATTTACGACTATTTTCAAGTAAGGCATCTTGGCAGCGAATATTATTACGCATCTCCAGAGAGAAGCGAAATAAGAGTATTTGGTGATTTTGTAAAATTCGTTTACGTTGAAAATGCCGGAATGGCTTTTGGAATTCAATTTGGGGAGCTTAAAATTATTTTAAGTTTGTTTTCTGTTTTTGCAAGTATCGCCCTGGGATTAATTATTTATAGAATGGCGAGTGCCCCATTTACAATTCAGTTATCATTCGGTTTGATTTTATCTGGTGCAATAGGAAATTTAATTGATAGGGTTTTCTATGGTTTAATTTTTGGATATGCCCCGCTTTTCTATGGCAGGGTTATCGATTTTATTCAAGTTGATATACCTGATATCCGTATAGGAGATATTTTGAACTACACTCACTGGCCCGTATTCAATGTGGCTGATTCTTGCGTAAGCATTGGTGTGGTTTTGCTTATCATTTTCAGCAAGCATATCCCCAATTTTTCCATTTTGTTTAGAAAAACCCAAACTGAAATTATGAATGGAACAAAATGAAGAAGTTGTAAAAACTGATGGAGATTTTTTAATTGTCGAACACAAGATTTTTGTGCCCGCTGGAAAGGAACTTGAAAGGATAGATACATTTCTAACACGACATCTTCGAAATGTTTCTCGAACAAAGGTCCAAAAAGCAATAGAAAATCAAGATGTCCTTGTAAACAACAAGGTTGTCAAATCGAATCATAAGATAAAACCTAATGATATAATTATATGTCGATTAAGACGGTTGCCTCCGTTAAAACTTATTCCAGAGAAAATTCCACTTAATATTGTTTACGAAGATGAATATCTTATGGTTGTAAACAAACCTGCAGGCATGGTAACACATCCGGGTTATGGGAATCGCAGTAGTACATTGGTAAATGCAGTGCTTTATCATCTTGGTTACCGAGAAGAAATAGAGATACTTGGGGAGGAACTCGATGAACTTGAAGAAGAGCAAGACGAAGGAAGAATTTTTGCAAGTAGTCAAATACGTCCGGGGATAGTTCATCGATTGGATAAAAACACAACCGGATTACTTTTGATTTCTAAAGACCCAAGTATACATCAGAAACTTGCAGAGCAGTTTTCAAATCGAACTGTAGAAAGGTATTATTACGCACTTGTGTGGGGGAAACTGGAAGAAGAATATGGCACTTACGAGGGGAATCTAGGCAGGTCCCCTCGGGATAGGAAACTTTTTGCAGTGGTAAAGCGAGAAGGCAAAGCTGCGATAACCGACTATTGGGCTGTTGAAAGATACGGATATCTTACGCTTGTAAAAATCAAATTAAGGACTGGGCGGACCCACCAAATAAGAGTCCATTTTTCACATTTCAAACATCCAGTTTTTGGGGACCAATCTTACGGAGGAGATACCGTTGTTTACGGCGGGCACAATGCATGCTTCAGGAAGTTTATTATTGGCCTTTTGAAAGAAACGCCAAGACAGATGCTCCACGCAAAAACACTTGGATTTTATCATCCAATTTTTAAAAAGCAAATGAATTTTGAAGCAGATTTTCCGGATGATTTTAAGTACGTTTTGAAGGAATTAGAAAGATTCTGGGAAAATCAGACTTTACATTAATCCTATTATTTTTCTATTTAAGGATTAATTCAAAAAGAAGGGTTCTTGTTAATAATTTTTGTTAGAAGTGTGATCCTTGCCCTTAGTAATGCTTTAACTTATATTTCAAACTGTCGAAAAACTTCAGGTTTTTATTTTTCATACAATTTTGGTAATATTATGTTTTTGCATTTTTCAGAAAATAAAAAAGGATATGGAAAAGTATCAAGTAGCAATAATTGGTTCTGGCCCAGCAGGTTTTACCGCAGCCATCTATTCGAGTCGAGCTCTTTTGTCAACAATTTTATTTGAGGGCATGCAACCCGGGGGGCAATTGACCATTACAACCGAGGTTGAGAATTACCCGGGCTATCCTGATGGAATTCAGGGACCAGAAATGATGGAACATTTTCGCAAACAAGCCCAAAGGTTTGGAACAATAACACGATTCGAGAGTATTAAAAAAGTAGATTTCAGCCGGCACCCATTTCTTTTGTTTGCTGATGGAGATAAAGAATATGAGGCGGATGCTGTGATAATTGCAACCGGGGCATCGGCAAAGCGATTGAATGCAAAAGGCGAAGAAAAGTTTTGGGGTTTTGGGATTTCTGCTTGTGCCACTTGTGATGGGTTTTTCTACAAAAACCAAAAAGTTTATGTTATTGGAGGTGGGGATTCTGCGATGGAAGAGGCAATGTATCTAACCCATTTTGCTTCGAGTGTAACAATTATTCATCGCAGACAAGAGTTCCGAGCATCGAAGATTATGATACAAAGAGCAAAATCCAATCCGAAGATTGACTTTTTGCTGGACACAGTGGTCGAGGAGTTTCTTGGGGAAGAAAAGATGGGTATAAAAAAATTAACCAGTATTCGTGTTAAGAATGTAATTACAGGAGAAGAGAAAACACTTCCTGCGGACGGTGTGTTTTATGCTATAGGACATACACCAAACACAGAGATTTTTAAACCTTTTGTTGAAACGGATTCCAGCGGATACATAATCACAAAAGGCAAAAGTGCATATACGAACATCTCTGGTGTATTTGCTTGCGGCGATTGCCAAGACCCAACCTATCGGCAAGCTGTTACAGCTGCTGGTAGTGGTTGCATAGCTGCTATTGATGCAGAACGGTGGCTCTCTGAACATTATTCTAAATTAAAAGAATGAGAAAATGAAAGGGAGAATTTTTTTATACGTAAATTTCTTGCTCTGCATATTTTCCATTCAAGCTCAAGGAGTGGAAAAGCAGGAGTTTAAATTTCTTGATGCGATGAAATTTCCAAGGATACAACATCAGATTATATCCGATGATGGTCGGTGGGTTGGCTATTCTCTTGTTCCTGAACGAGGCGATCCAGTTTCTTTTGTGATATCGACAGAAGACACTACAAAGTATAAATTTGAAAGGACACAGAGACCAGTGTTTTCTCCCAATTCAAAATGGGTAATATTCAGACACCTTCCAAAAGCGGTTGATGTAGAGAACGCAGAAAAGGAAAAGCCGAGCGATGGTTATCTCCTTTTCAATCTTGTTTCTCACGCAAAATATTTTTTTGAAAAGACAAAAAATTTTGTCTTTTCTGAAGATTCAAGGTGGTTAGCAATTCATTTCAAGGAGGGAGAAAGCAAAGGGAAAGACACGAGCACAAAAGAAATTGGTTCTCTACTAACATTATTTGATCTTGCTTCCCAAAATCAATTGGATTTACAATATGTAACGGAATTTTCTTTCGATACACTCACCAATTACTTTGCTTTTGTAGTTTCCGAACCTGTGGGTAAAAAGAATGGCCTTTACATTTTGAGTTTAAGGGGAGAATTTAATTTACCTATAAAAGCGGATGTAGATTCTGGTGTTTATATTTCTTCTCTGGCGTGGAACAAGGCTCGCCAAGGGTTGAGTTACATAAAATCATACGAAAGAGCGGAAACCAAAATTGATTCTGCTGTTTTATGTTATTTGCCAGTTCCGGTTTTTGTCCCCCAAATTTTAATGGAATCCTCCCAATTGCCCACGGAATGGTATCTTCCAAGGAAAAATGAATTGAAATGGAGTGAGGACGGGGAAAGACTCTTCTTTGGTATAAAACCGAAGATGGATACAAGTGTTACAGCTGAGAAAATTAAATTCAATGACACCAACTTTTTCGATATAAGCAAGATTTTGAAAAAATCAGAATATACTTTGTGGCACTGGAATGATCCTCAAGTCAAATCGAATGAAAGGACTTGGTGGGAAAAAAACAAAAACAGAACTTTTCGTTGTGTTTATCATTTAAGCACCAAGAAATACATTCAACTTGCAGATTTTAACTTGTCTACGGTTGATTTTGTGGATAATCCAAATTACACTATTGGATTCGATAATAGACCGTATGCTAAGGAGGCAACTTGGGAAGGAGAGTATAGGGACTTGTACATAGTTAACATTAATACTGGACAGCGAAAGTTGGTTGCCAAGAGGGTAAACGATGTGGCTGAACTTTCCCCTCAAGGCAAGTATTTAGTTTTTTACAAAGATAAAAATTGGCATTTGTATGATACCCAAATAGACACTCTTGTCAACTTGACTGGCAAAATGAAATATGCATTTTACGACGAGGATTATGATATGCCTTCTCCACCACCGAGTTACGGTTTCGGCGGTTGGTTCGAAAATGATAATGCTTTTCTGTTGTATGATAAATATGATGTATGGAAATTCTTCTCCGAAAATTATGGTTATGTTTGCCAAACGGTGGTTTTTGGGCGAGACTTAAATCAGTCTTACAGAATCATTAAGCTTGACAAAAACAAGAAGTTTTATAAAAATTCCGACAGTGTTTTGATGTCTGCGTTTAATCACACCAAAAAACACACAGCAATTTATTTGCTTGAATTCAAGATCCTTGGCCCTCTTTCCCTTCTGGAAGAAGCAAAGAATTTCAAAT
Organism: uncultured Hyphomicrobiales bacterium; assembly: GCA_964524325.1. Lineage (GTDB taxonomy): Bacteria > Bacteroidota > Ignavibacteria > Kapaibacteriales > UBA2268 > Naka2016. Next base: position 29,584 of record CAZGCT010000005.1, on the reverse strand, counting down.
TAATATCTAAGGCTAAAAATGCAGACAAAGTCTTATTTTCGCGAGAGAGTTACGACGAGTTCCCAGACTTGTGGGTAGGCAATTTTGCCCTTACAAACATAAAAAGGTTAACTAATCATACCGAAGAGTACCTTTCGAAATATAAATGGGGAACAACCGAATTGGTACGGTGGACAAATTCGCGTGGAGATACTTTGGATGGGTTTATAATAAAACCAGCAAATTTCGATTCAAAGAAAAAGTACCCTCTTATAGTGTATTTTTACGAAAGATTTTCGCATCTTATGTATAATTTTCAATTTCCCTATATTGGGCACAGGCCCTGCTTCCAGATTTACACTTCCGATGATTACATTTACTTTTTGCCCGACATAAAATATCAAATAGGAAGCCCTGGGAATTCAGCCTTGGATTGCATAGTCAGTGGTGTAAAAAACCTTATAGCCAAAGGGTTCATCGATACAAATGCAATCGGAATAATGGGGCATTCTTGGAGTGGATATCAAGCAGCGTACATAATCACGCAAACCAAGATGTTTTCTGCCGCAGTTGCTGGTGCAGCAGTTGGCAATATGATTAGTGCATATAGTGGTATTCGACTTGAGTCTGGACTTGCTCGCCAATTTCAGTATGAAAGGTATCAAAGTCGAATTGGGGGGCATCTTTGGGATTCACTTGCGAACTACATTAACAATTCTCCAATTTTTAAAGCCCAAACCATGGTTACACCACTTTTATTAATGTTTGGAGACGAAGACCAAGCAGTACCATGGCAACAAGGCATAGAGCTCTACCTTGCACTGCGAAGGTTGAATAAGACTGCATTTTTCTTGCAATACCATAAAGAGAGGCATTGGCCCGAAAAATTCCCAAACAAGCTAGATTATGCAATTAAAATCAAGGAGTTTTTTGATACTTATTTGAAGAAAAAAGCCCCACCAGAGTGGATAGAAAAAGGTGAAAGCATAATTATTAAGGAATAAAGGTTTTTGAATGGAAATTGAAATCAAAGAAATAATAAGTAAGAGTGACAAAATTCGCTTTATCAAATCACAATGGAAGTTTTACAGAAACGACCCATATTTTGTCCCACCAATAATTAGCGATAGATATAAGCTAATCGACACAGAGAAAAATCCTTTTTATAAGCATTCCGAGTTAAAACTTTTTATGGCTTTCGATCGTTCTGGGGAAGTGCTAGGCAGAATTGCTGGAATAATAAATTATAACCACAACGAAACACACAATGACAAAACAGGTTTTTTTGGTTTTTTTGAATGCATTAATAATTCAGATGTAGCGAAAAAACTCTTTGAATCCGTAGAAACCTGGTTATCCAAAAAAGGGCTCGATTCGATAATAGGCCCAGAGAATCCCTCGATGAACGATGAAGTAGGCTTGCTTATCGATGGATTTGATTCATCCCCGGTTATTATGATGACTTACAATCCTAGGTATTACATAGATTTGATTGAAAGCTGCGGGTACACTAAAGCCAAAGATTTGTATGCATATCTGCTTGAGCCAAACACATTTACTTCAGAAAAGATGTTGCGTTTGCAGGAATTAATTCGCCGCAGATATGAAGTTAACATTAGGTGTGTAGACTTTAGTAGCAAAAAGAATTTTTGGCGTGACGTTGAGATTTTGAAAGATATTTATAATTCCGCTTGGGTACCAAATTGGGGCTTTGTCCGATGGACAGACGAGGAATTTAATTACATAGCAAAAGATTTGAAGATGGTAGCCGATTCCCAATTAGCTTTGATAGCAGAATCGAAAGGCAAAGTAGCGGGTTTTGGTCTTGCGTTACCAAATATTAATGAGTGCTTAATTTACAACAAAAATGGCTCAACTCTTGGCGCTTTGTATCAAATTCTTACGAAAAAGAAAAAGATCAAGTTTATACGAATAATTGCTTTGGGAGTTAAACCAGAGTTTCAAAGAACTGGGATCGATTCTGTTCTATATTACGAGCTAGGAATAAGAGGTATACAACGCGGGTATCAATATGGCGAAGCATCTTGGGTGCTCGAAGACAACGAAATGATGAACAAAGGCTTAACATCGACAATGCAAGCCAAGGTATACAAAACTTATAGGCTTTACCAAAAGAGGTTGATTTAGAAATGTTCAATAAAGAAAAGGTTTTATGAGCAACCGAGAAAGGTGGGCAACAAGGATTGGGATAATACTTGCGGCCGCTGGAAATGCAGTTGGGCTTGGAAATTTTCTACGCTTTCCAGTGCAAGCTGCTCAAAACGGAGGCGGTGCTTTTATGATACCATATTTCATTGCATTTCTTTTGCTAGGAATACCACTAATGTGGGTAGAGTGGGCAATGGGGCGTCATGGCGGGAAATATGGACATGGGCACTTACCAGGGATGTTCGATGTATTGTGGCGTAATCCATTAGCGAAATACGTTGGAGTTCTTGGTATTTTCGTTTCATCGATAATTATGATTTATTACTGTTACATTGAATCGTGGACTCTTGCTTTCAGCTTTTTTTCAATCACGAAAACATATTTTGGGCTTACCGACTTTTCATCAATGACTGGCTTTTTAAAGAGTTATCAAGGTATTCAAGAGGGATATTTTGGGTCGATTTTGCCGGCGTATTTTTTTCTATTGGTTACACTTGGAATAAATTTTTATGTGTTAAAAAGAGGTATTTCGAAGGGAATAGAGGTTTTGGCAAAAATTGGAATGCCATTACTAATTTTTTTGGCAATCATTCTTGCAATTCGAGTTATTTTGCTTGGGACACCCGACCCAGTAAACTATCCAGAAAGAAGTGTAGAAAATGGCTTTGCATTCATATGGAATCCAAACTTTTCGATGCTAACGGACGCAAAAATCTGGCTTTCAGCTGCTGGGCAGATTTTTTTCACACTTAGTCTTGGAATGGGGACACTCCAAGCTTATGCTAGTTATCTTCGAGAAAAAGACGATATAGCGTTGAACGGCTTATCAACTGCCTCTACAAACGAGTTTGTTGAAGTTGTGCTTGGAGGCTCAATTGCAATTCCAGTCGCAATTGCGTTTTTTGGAATTCCCGCAACCCAAGAGATAGCAAAAGGGGGAGCGTTTAATCTTGGTTTTGTTTCGATGCCATTGATTTTCCAGAAGTTACCTTTTGGAGACTTCTTTGGTTTCATTTGGTTTTTATTGTTGTTTATTGCTGGGATTACATCCTCGGTTGCAATGGTGCAGCCTTTGATCGCCTTTTTGAAAGAACAATTCAAAATTTCGCACAACAAAGCAACCTTGTATGTTTTTATTGGTACAGTCATTTCGGCGCATTTCGTGGTTTTCTTCTTGGAATATGGCTTCCTTGATGAACTTGATTACTGGGCAGGTACATTTTTCCTTGTATTAATTGGCTTCTTAGAAGTTGTCATATTCGCGTGGATTTGGGGAATGGACAAAGGGTGGCAAGAGATAAATCAAGGAGCCGATATTAAAATTCCAAAGTTTTTTTACTTTGTGATTAAGTATGTTACCCCATTATATATTTTAACTATTCTTGTTTATTGGATTTTCACCGATGCAATTTCTACATTGTTGATGACAAATATACCCGATGAACAAATCCCATTTCGTTGGGGAGCAAGATTGTTTATGATAACAATATTTGCACTACTTTGCGTACTAGTACATAAGGCCTGGAAGTTAAACAAACCAAGGTATGAATGATGCAGGGAATATGTACCGAGGGGATTATTTTTTTAGTTTTGGCCTATACAGTGATAATTACTTTAATAATCTACTGCTTTTTGAAGATTTTGAAGAAAAATCGGAAGCAATTAGAGTAATCCTTTCGTTCGGCGGAAAAACCATTCCAAACCAAAAAGCAAAATGGATATCAAAAGTAACGGCAAAGAGTTCCAAAGATTTGTTTCTCTTTTTTGAGTTATTATTCTTTCGTCCAAAATTAAATTATAAAGCTCATCTTTTAGCTTGCTGTATTCGTTCCAAAAATAAAACTTTCCACCCGAGACTTTGGAAATATATCGCAAGAAGTCGAACCGAGACCGAAAGTCAACAAGTTCAAGGTTGCTGCGCTCGACGATGAAATTCCCGTTGACTTTGCCAAGAAGTCGATTGCCATTGTAAGCTTCTCCAGTGTAGAAGTAGTCGCCTTCTGCAAAGTAGCCAACTTCCCCAGAATACAGCCCGCTTGAAATTTGTGGAAGCTGTCGTTCGAAGGATTGGTTACCTTTGTATATTTTGATAATAACTTTTGCATTGTCAACTGGATTAGTGGATTCATCGTAAATTTGAGCGTTAAAAAAGACTTTTTCGTTTTGGAAAAATTTTGACTTGGAAGGCTTGATGCTAATTTTAGAGGGTTCGTCTGTAACGGTAAGCCATTGTAATATTTTGGACAAGAATTCTGAACCAATGTCGACGTTAGTTGTAGTTCCACCAATTAATTCCCGCAAAGAATTTCCCAGCAAACGCCAGCGAAATAGTCCATAGCCAAGAATCGACGCAGACTTTTTGTTTTGAAAATTGTTTAACAAAATGAAGGGTTCTTTCATTTCGACATTGTTTACTTTTATTGTTGCAAGGACTTCGCTTTCTGGTTTGGGACGGACGAAAAGTTCGGTCCTAAAAATTGGGGGGAGTTGGTTTAGAAGTTTCAGATTATCCTCGCCGGGAATAATGTTTAACAAAGGATTTCCAATTTGGGTTTGAAGGAAATTCGCAACAAATGTATATTCTCGGAAAGAATTAGCGGCAAAGTTGAATGGTAGCATATCTTCGTATGGTTTCAATTTTTTATAATCAGTTTCCAGTTGAGCTACAAAAAGCACAGACTTACCCTTTTCCCATTCTTCTTTGATCCAATCGAGAATTTGGATGTTGCTGGTGGTGATAGGGTAGCCGAGTAAGATAAAAATTTGTGCATCTTCGAAGTCTTTGCGCGTGGGTTTGGGGTCGTAAAATTCTCCACCGAATTTTTGGATAAAAGTAAGAATTTCCGAGCCAAGCTCTTGGTTGATTAACGATTTGAAATACGGGATATCGGGATTGGGGTAGCCAGAGAGTATAATGTATTTCTTTTTGCTTTTTATTATCTTAACCACTCTACTTTGAGAGTTGTTTTCTTGGGAAAATTCCTCTGAAATTGGTGGAACTCGAGCGACCAATTTTGCAAAGCCTTCAGTTTTGGGAGCATATTCAAAGACAACGCTGTAATCTTCGACATCTTTTTTCAAATCTACTTTTTGCTCGCCTAATAAATTTTGCCCTTCGAACAGTTGTACAGTAATCTGTTGGTTGTTGTATCCAAAAGATTTGATATTAACTTTAATGGGGAGGGGTTTGTCTACGAATCCAATTTCATTTGTGGTCATAGAATAGACAATAATATCCTTCGGGGGAATTGAATCGCCCACACCAATGGTATAAATGGGAATTCCAATTCTTTCGGCAAGGTAAAGAGGGTTTTCCCCAGAATTAAAAATGCCATCGGTTACAAAAACAATACATTGAATATTTTCGGTTGGCTTCAACTCGAAAACTTTTTTAAGTGGAGAAAATAGATTAGTTTCTTCTCCATCAAATTTAAGGGAATCGAGAAAGAAATTATTTACCAGAGTAGAAGTTCTGTCGAATTTTACGAACTCAACGGGATATTTATCATAGGTGAGCAAACCCGAGCCATCAATAGAGCTTAGAGTTTGATTAAGTTTATCAACGTTAGACCATTTCAATCTCATTGAAGCGGAATTATCAATAAGTACAAATATCTTTGGTTTTTGGATTATATTTGAAATAAAATTTCCAATTGGTTCGGCGAAGAAGAAGAATAAAAATAAAAGAGCAAAGAACCGAAGTGCGGCGAGTAGGATTTTGTTTCGCAAATCCAATTCGGGATTGGTTCTCCTATAATAAAGATATGTAATCAATAGGCTTACGAAAACAAGAACAATTAGCAACCAAAAAGAGACCCCAAATGAAAGCGAGAATTTCTCCATTTAAATTCAATTAAAAACAAATAAAACGAAACAGATAGAAATTTAGTAAATAAAGAAAAAGGATGTGGAATAACGGATTTGTGGCAATTATTGATTTTGTTTCAGATAAGAAAATAGAATTTTAGTTAATTCAGTACTAGTAATGTAAATGATCTAAAAAAAGAACAATTAATGGGAAGAATAATAATGGGAAAAGAACTTACGAAGTAAAGAAATCAAATTAAATATCGAGATAAAAAGAGAACTTATGAAAAATTGCAGAAGCACCGACTTGCGACACGCCATAATCGAGGTTGAATTCGTTGAATTTAAATCCAATCCCAGCGGAAAAACCAATAAACTCCTTATCTTTGGAAGTCCCTGAATATTTTCTGATGTTGTTGTCGTAGCCAAATCTTAGATTCAAGCTTTCCCCAAAGAAAAATTCACCACCAATAGAGAACTTCAAAAATCTATCGAAGAATTTGTTAGTTGCATCGCCAAGATTGTAGAAATTGAAATTTAGAAGCAAAGGTAATCCGCGGAGTCTATGAGAAAATCCGATACGGATGTCCAAAGGAAGACTTTCTCGTGTGCCATCAAAGGTTTTTAGTTGTGTACCTGTGTGCAAAATTGAGAAGCCGATGCTTGTATTCTTTTCTGGAATGAGATAAAGCAAGCCGAAATCCAAGGCAAAGGCAATAGAGCTATATTTGTCGATATTTGAAGAGATTAGTTTTGCAGTTGCTCCGTAAAAAAGGTTTGTATCGAGAATATTTGAATAGGAAATACCAATAGCAAAGTCATTGGCACTAAATGTGCCTATCGTTTGACCTTCTTTGTTTGTACGCTCAAAGGAGCCATAGTTTGTATATGCTGCTGATGCCGCAAAATGACCAATTTTATCGAAATTTTTATAGAAAGAAACAGAGCCGGAGTTAATATCCAAAACATGCTTGAAAAAGGTAAAAGCAAGATTTCTGGATTTAGTTGTAGAGATACTAGCTGGGTTGAAAAACAGGGCGCTTGGGTCGTCGGGGACCGATACGAAAGCGCCAGCAAGAGCAGATGAGCGAGCGCTGCCAATGTTGCGAAGGAAGTTGAAAGGGGTTTCTTTTGCAAAAATGGGAACCGAAATTAAAGCAAACGCCAACAAAAAGAATTTTTTCATATATTATTTGCCTTTGTAATTTCTTGGATTGTTTCCAAAAAGAACTTTGGAGGTTTAACTGCTCTAAAGCTATCTGCTCGAACGAAAGAGTGGATTGTATAACCAACCGCAATTGTTTTGTTCTCGACTTTAATTGTGTAGTCAAATTTAATTGTCGAGTTAACATTTTGGGGATCGAAAATAGTTTGGATTTCGAGGACATCATCGTATTTGGCTGAACCTTTCCATTGTATTTTTGCTTCAACTAAGGGAAGTATGTAGCCTTTTAATTCAATCTCGGAGTATGGAATTCCATAGTGTCGCATCAACTCTGTGCGTCCAATTTCAAACAATCGCAAGTAATTGCCATTGTAAACAATACCCATTTTGTCAACATCAGCATAGCGTACACGAGTTTTAACTGAATATTTCAAACAAACTGACTCCTTTGTCTCCATTTTTCAAAATATTTTAACTTATAGTTAGAATTAACTAAAAAAACAATTGAATGAACCCTTAAAAAAGTAGCATTTGAAAATATTAGTTTCATAAAATTAAATCAGAGTTTAATTTCTTCGACTAATTTTTGTACAATTTCCGCAGTGGAAACACCTTCGGCCTCGGCATTGAAGTTGGTTACGAGACGATGCCGCAAAACTGGAAGCGCAACAGCTCGAATATCGTCGATATCGGGCGTGGTTCGACCCTGCATCGCAGCACGTGCTTTAGCTCCAAGGATAAGGTATTGCGAAGCTCTTGGACCAGAGCCATAACGGATGTATTCATTGATGACTTTTGGGGCTTCGCCATTAGGCCTTGTTGCACGAACCAATTTTACTGCATAGTTTACAACATTCGGAGCAACTGGGATTTTTCTCACCAAGTCTTGAAAATCAATAATTTCTTTTGATGATATAACTTTTTCCACAACGGGAGTATGGAGTGTTGTGGTAGAGTTAACAATTTTCACTTCCTCTTCGAAATTAGGATAATCCAACCAAAGGTTGAACATAAATCTATCTAATTGAGCTTCTGGCAAAGGATAGGTTCCTTCTTGTTCAATAGGATTTTGAGTAGCAAGGACAAAAAATGGTTCGGAAAGTTTGTATGTCACACCAGCTGCGGTTACTTCGTGTTCTTGCATAGCTTCGAGCAAGGCGGATTGTGTTTTAGGAGGAGTTCTATTAATTTCGTCGGCGAGGACAATATTAGCAAAAATCGGTCCTTTTACAAATTTGAAACTTTTGGTTCCAGTTGTAATGTTTTCTTCGATTATTTCTGTTCCAGTGATATCTGATGGCATCAAATCTGGGGTAAATTGAATTCGACTAAATTTAAGATCGAGAGCAGATGCGAGTGTTCGTATCATGAGTGTCTTGGCTAAGCCAGGTACGCCAATTAAAAGACAATTGCCTCGCGAGAACAAGGCAATAAGAAGTTGATGGATTATATCCTTTTGGCCAATGATAACTTTAGAAATTTCAGAATTGATCTTTCCAATAGCATCTGCAAAAAACTCGAGAATTTCTAGATCTTTATCCTTGTTTTCCATAAGCAACAAATTTTAAAGAAAGATTGACGACTTATAGTTAACAAAATTGAAATAAATTACTTTTTAATTAGTAAATTTAGGTTTTTTTTTAAGGAGTATTTATGAATTGCTATGTAACAAAAGATAACATAAACGAAAAGACTGCGAAATGGCTTCAAAAAATTTCTCCATTTAATGTGCAAAAAATGGAGTTAAACGTAGCCAAGTCAGCTCTTTTAGTGATAGATATGCAAAAGTTCTTCTTAGATTCCAATTCGCCAACTTTCACTTGCGGAGGATTAGCCATAATCGACAACATAAAGATCCTTATTGAACATTTTCGGAAAAATGGACGACCAGTTGTATACACTCGCCACGTGCACGATCCAGAAGGTATAGACGCTGGAATTATGAAATGGTGGTGGGAAGGAATGTGTGTGGAAGGTACGCCAGAAAGTCACATTATCGATGATTTGAAGCCGCTGGAAAAGGAAAGAATAATCAACAAACATCGATATTCTGCATTTTACAATACAGATTTGGAAGTGTATTTACGTGGATTACGTGTTGAAGATCTAGTAATTACTGGGATAATGACAAATATGTGTTGCGAGTCGACGGCACGTGATGCATATTATCGGGACTACCGGGTGTTTTTCCTTGCAGATGCTACTGGTAGTATCAACGAAGAAATGCATCTGGGAAGTCTCTTGAATTTATCTTTTGGCTTTGCTTTAGTTACAACAACCCAAAAAATTCTTGCTTATTTTTAATTTTTATTGTTACCTTGCGAGACGAAGAGTTTGTTGGATTTTATGTTCCAGCAAAATATATTCTTTTGTTTCAAATTAAATACTAACATAAATTTTTCTCACAATTACGTTACACACTTCAATAGGATTCTGAAGATCAGATGTTGAACCAATGCTCTTAGCTATAAGAACATACGATGCTTTTCTTTGCGAATAGCAATTACCTTTGGTTGTAATCTGTTGAAGCGGAATTATAAATATTCATTACCAAAACGAAACTATTCGGAAACGAAATCTCCATGAATACTAAAGTTTAAGATAAAAAAAGCTGAAACTGTAACAACTAGGGGTAGAGAGATTTTCACAAATTAGATGGTTGTTACAGAGAAATTAACCAAGGAGAGTAATAAAACAATAAAAGATTTGCAATGCAATTTCTAGGGTAGCACTTCTGATTGTCCTAAGGGGATGATTAATTTTATTTACTTTGAAGTCTTGGATAATTATAAGACCTTTGGCAACGAAGTCAAAATCGCTGGACTTTATGGATTTGCGTTAAAGCCAAGTGCTCGAGTAGCAGAAAAACAAAAAACATAAGAAGAATGACAAGGAACAGTGATAATAAAAGTCCAACTATTTTCGACTATAGAGTTGCGAAAATAGGATTACACTTTTGCATTATATTTATTTCTCAACAAGTCAACTATCTCCCTTGGGAAATTAGTAACGATTGCTTTGACGCCGAGATTGATCACTTGCTGAAGATGATCTTCAGTATCTATGGAATAAACCCCAACGAACAAACCACTTTCGTGAGCATTCTGGACGATTTCCTCCGAAATTTCGTCAATTCCGCAAACATAGCCCTCGCAATTTAATATTTTTTTTAACTCTGATGGTTTTTTGTTATCCTTGGGTATTTTTATTGGAGCTATTGGGATATTCGGGAAGAGTTCTTTAGAAATTTTCAATTGATTGTAGTAAAATGATGAAAATACAACTTTGTCTACGAAATCATACTTTTGAACTAAATTGAAAATACTTTTGATTGAATGTTCTGAGTCAGTTCCAAGATTTTTTAATTCGATATTAAGAAGAATTTTTCCATCAACAAATTGAAGAAGTTCCTCGAGCGAAGGAATGCGTTCGCCTTCGTATTCTTTGCCGAACCAGAAACCACTGTCGAATTTTTTCAATTCATTGTAAGTCAATCTATTGGCAAAACCAGAGCCGTTTGTAGTTCGGCTTAGGCCCTTGTCGTGAAATACAATTGGAACACCATCGGAGGTGACTTGGATATCCGTTTCTATGAAATGAGCTCCCGATTGAATTGCAATTTGAAACGAAGCAAGGGTATTTTCCGGGGCAACTCCGCTAGCTCCCCGGTGGGCTACAACGAAGAAATCAAATTTGTTGTATGCTTCGAGTATATTCATCATAAACAAAATTAATAATAATTAAATCAAAGTATACAACTTTGACAAAAATTAGTAAGAGTAAATTAAATAGATAAATTAAAAATGAGCTCAAGAGAAGGCCTGAATAAAATAATTATTATTTACTGTTATCCTATGTTTAAGAAGAGAAAAAAATAGCAAGGTTACAATTCAAGCCAATTATTGCGCTCGAGATATTTTGTGTCGATGTTTCCAGCAATAAAGTCTGGGTTTTCCATCATTTTCAAATGGAAAGGAATAGTGGAAGGAATACCTTCTATAACAAATTCTTCAAGTGCCCTTTTCATTTTTGCTAAAGCTTCGGTTCGGGATGTGCCCCAGGTTATTAATTTAGCAAGCAAAGAGTCGTAAAAAGGAGGAATAGAATATTCTTGGTAAATATGTGAGTCTACACGAACGCCGTGACCACCGGGGAAGTGCAGGCTTGTGATTTTGCCGGGGGAAGGGCGAAAATCGTGAAATGGATCTTCTGCAATAATGCGGCATTCAATCGCATGGAATTTGGGATCTTGTATTGTTAAACTTAGCTTTTCGCCGTAGGCTATACGAATTTGTTCTTTTATTAAGTCAATGGATAAGGATTCTTCGGTAACGGGATGTTCAACTTGGATACGAGTATTCATTTCCATGAAATAGAAATTAAGATTTTCGTCGACAAGGAATTCGATAGTTCCCGGCCCAAGGTAATCGACAGCTTTGGCCCCTTTAATTGCAGCCTCTCCCATTTTTTGTCTTAACTCAGCTGTAACGATTGGTGAAGGAGCCTCTTCGATTAATTTTTGATGGCGTCTCTGCAAAGAACATTCTCGCTCGTTAAGATGAATGACATTACCGTATTTGTCTCCTAAAACTTGAAATTCGATATGCCGAGATTTGCCAAGAAGTTTTTCGATGTAAATATCGGGACTTCCAAAGAAACTACCAGCCTCGGCCTTTGCAATACCGAAGGACTTAATCAGTTCATCCCTGTCTCGAACAACGCGCATACCTCGGCCACCACCACCAGCTGCAGATTTTAAAATTAAAGGATAGGAGACTTTGTCGGCAATTGCTAAAGCTTCTTCGAGAGAATGTACAATACCATCACTACCGGGAATAACGGGTACGCCAGCTTTTCGCATAGTATCTTTTGCGACGGATTTGTTTCCCATTCGAGAAATAGAATCCGGTTTGGGACCAATAAAAACGAAACCAGAAGCTTCGCATATTTCGGAGAAAGTAGCATTTTCAGAAAGAAAACCATACCCAGGGTGTATAGCATCGACGTTGGTAACTTGTGCAGCAGAAATTATGGCTGGTATATATAAGTAACTTTTTGAAGGCGGTGGAGGACCAATGCAAACAGCTTCGTCGGCAAATTTAACGGGAAGGGAAAATCTATCTGCTTCGGAGTAAACAACTACTGTCTTAATTCCTAATTCCTTGCAAGCGCGAATTACTCTGAGAGCAATTTCGCCACGGTTAGCAATAAGGATTTTCTTAAACATAAAATTATTCTTAGTCGGGTTTGATTAACATTAAAGTTTGGTTATATTCAACAGGCTTGCCATTTTCAACAACAATTTCTACAACAGTACCTGCAACATCGCTTTGAATTTCATTCATCACCTTCATTGCTTCGATTATGCATAAGGTTTGACCGGGAACAACGTGGGAGCCAACTTCGACGAAAGGTTCTGCTTCTGGCGAAGGTGATCTAAAGAAGGTTCCAACCATAGGAGAATTCAACTTGTAATACGAAACAGAAGGTGTTTCTTTTGGAACTTCTACTTTATCTTCTATTTTACTTGTTTCCAGCGAGATTGTATCGGTTGTTTTGTTTCCTTTACTCAGTAAATCTTGAAAGTCTGTAATACTTGGTACATGCTCGACTGGAGAACTTAATTTTCTTGAAAGCGAAATTTTTATGCCATCTTCTTCAATTGTCAAATCGGACAAGGAACTTTGGTCGAATATTTTAAGTATTTTTTTCAAATAATTCAAATCCATATTTATTCTAATTAATTATGGTTCTTTAACTCTTTCGACATACTCATTAGTTCGAGTATCCACACGAATCAAATCCCCCTCGTTTACAAAAATAGGGACTTGAATAGTAACCCCGCTTTCCAGCACAGCAGGTTTTAAAACATTCGTTGCGGTATCGCCGCGAATCCCAGGTTCTGTTTGAACGACGCGAAGGTTAACATGTGTGGGGAGTTCGACACCAATTGGTTGTCCATCGACAAATGAGATTTGGACTTCCATGTTTTCAGTTAAATAGTTTACTGCATTGCCGACAAGTTCGGAGTCGAGAGGTATTTGCTCGTAGGTACCGGTATCCATAAAAAAGTAATTGTGACCATCGTTGTAAAGATACTGGAAATCTCTTCTTTCTACGTAAACAAATTCAATGGATTCGCCAGAACGGAAACGATATTCACTTAATCTGCCGGTCTTCATATTGCGCATTTTAACTTGGTAAAAAGCACGCAAATTGCCCGGTGTTCTATGTTCCGATTCAAGGACAATATTAAGTTCTCCGTTAAAGACGATAACCGCACCAGGTCTTAAATCAGATGTTGTTCCTAAAGGCATAGCCCTTCCCTTCCTTTTTTAAGAAATTCATAGCAAAGACAAAATAATGAGGTGCCAGCCGGATTCGAACCGACGTAGGAGGTTTTGCAGACCTCAGCCTAACCACTCGGCCATGGCACCTAGGGATTACAAAATTAAAAAAAATTTTGCAATTTAGAAAATTAGTTAATTTTTTAGAGGATTTATTTCTTTGGAGGATTTTCATCAGAAAAAGGTTTTAGTATGTCAACAAATTAAACAACCATGGAATAAAGAATTTGAAAATTAGGCTAAAATTACTGGAGCTGCTATATTAAAGTTAAACAAAAGATTAGTCCGCGGTTTAGTACTTCTTGAATAATTTTATATTTGGTATGTTTGTATCTTTTGAAATTTTTCCCTTTTGAACTTTTTTTGTTTAAATTTATATCTTTTAAAGGAATTAATGAATCCGAAGCTAATTTTGTGTTACAATTGTTTTAATTTTTTTCAAAAATTTTTATTACATTGAGTTTTATTTCATTTGTTACATAAAAAGAGTTTAAGAATGGAAATTAAGAAAGTCTTTGTCTTAGGGGCTGGAACAATGGGCAATGGGATTGCCCATACGTTTGCTCAATTCGGATTCGATGTAATACTATATGATGCATATGAGAGTGCATTAAAGAATGGTATTTCGACAATCGAAAAGAACCTTGCTCGCCAAGTTAAAAAAGGTACGATTACCGAAGACCAAATGAAGGTAACCCTTTCCCTGGTTACCCCTACGTTAAATTTCAGCGATGGTGAAACTGCCGATTTTGTAGTCGAAGCTGTAAACGAAAACAAAGAACTAAAATTTAATATTTTTTGTGAGCTTGATAGTCTGGTTCGCCCGGAAGTTATTCTTGCTACAAATACTTCTACTATTTCAATAACGGAAATTGCTTCGAAAACGAAACGTCCCGAAAAGGTCATAGGAATGCATTTTATGAACCCTGTTCCAATGATGCGACTTGTCGAGCTTATTCGGGGACTTTCTACAAGCGATGAAACTTACGAAGAGGTTCGGGCCCTTGCAGAAAAGTTGGGAAAGGTGCCAATCCTTGCAAACGATTACCCTGGGTTTATTGCCAACCGAATTCTTATGCCATTTATTAATGAAGCAATATGGGCAGTAATGGAGCACGTTGGCACTGTCGACGCAATTGATGAAGTAGCTAAATTAGGATTTTCGCATCCAATGGGACCTTTGGCACTCGCCGACTTAATTGGATTAGACACAACTCTAGCAATAATGAATGTATTGCACCAAGATCTTGGAGATCCTCGATTTCGCCCAGCGCCTTTGTTAAAAAAGCTTGTTTCTGCAGGGCATCTTGGACGGAAAACTGGCCGGGGGTTTTATGATTACTCTAAAGAAAAACCTATTCCAATAACATTTTAAAGGTGGTATATGAATGAATTCCAAAGACTAGACTCTGACGATCCGGATATTCTTGCAGCTTATCAAGCCGAAACCGAGGGGAAGTATCTAAAGGCAGTTGAATATTACAAAAAAGTAATTGAAAGGGATCCAAAAAGAGGTATTGTTTATAAGCATTGTGGGAATGTTTTTTATCGAATTGGCGACCTCGACAACGCTGTAAAGTATCTTGAAAAAGCCGTTGAACTTTTGCCAGGCTTTCCTACCGCTCGTTATGAACTGGCTCTTGCTTACTACCGACAAGTCAATATCCGCAAAGCTATCGACTTATTACATACAGTCTTGGATCTGGACCCAAATTTTCTAATGGCTCGTTACTGGCTTGGAATCTTGAATTACCATTACGGGCATCTTCGCGAAGCACGCGATCACTACAAAATGGTTATCGAGAAGAATCCCAATTTCAACATTGCTTATCATCATTTGGGAGTTACGAACTTACGTCTTGGAAATTTCGAAGAAGCAGCAGAAAACTTCTTGAAAATAATAGAAAAATGCCCTGAATCGGCAGCTGCTTATGCCTTGCTTGGGGATGCCTACCTTTATCTTGGGAAAAAATACGAAGCAAAAATGTCTTACCGAAAAGCTTTAGAAATCGACCCACTCGACCGAAAAGCGCGGCGTCAGTTGGAACTTTTAGATGAATTTAAGGATGTCACGTTTTGAACCGGCTTTTTTTTGAGGGCTTAAAAACCTGAAATTATTTTTTCTTTCTTCTTTGTCGGACCGGTCTTTGTTGCATCGAGGATCCGGGGATTCTTTTTCCACGCGATTCTGCAATTTCTTGTGCTTCGCGCAATTTGCGTTGGAACCAACCTTCTTTTTTGGGGGCTTTCTTTAAATCTTGCAAAGTGAGCTTTTTCTTTGAATATTTATTCAAGTATATTTGATGAGTAATACTAAATAGGTTGAACATAAAGTAGTAAAGATTTAAACCAGAGGGGAAGTTGGAGAATAAGAAAACGAAAAGAATTGGAAAAATATAGATCATCGCTTTCTGTCTTGGGTCGGTGATTGTCATTTTTTGCTGCAGAAACAGGGTGATTCCCATTAAAATTGCCAATCCAGAAATATGCTTTATTCCAAGAATAGAGAATGGGAAATTTACAATGTAATCGGGAAGCGAAAGGTCGGTAATCCAAAGCACAAAGGATGCTTGTCGCAAATCAATTGCAGTACGCAAAACAGACCACAAGGCGTAAAGAATAGGTAATTGCAACAGCAAAGGAATGCAACCGCCCATAGGATTAATCCCATATTCGGAATAAAGCTTCATGATTTCTTGCTGTTGCTTTTGCATGTCGTCTTTGTATTTTTCACGTATTTTTTGCATTTCGGGTGCAAGTAATTGCATTCTTTGA
The DNA here is from genome assembly GCA_964524325.1 of uncultured Hyphomicrobiales bacterium. GTDB lineage: Bacteria > Bacteroidota > Ignavibacteria > Kapaibacteriales > UBA2268 > Naka2016. Next base: position 13,342 of record CAZGCT010000005.1, on the reverse strand, counting down.
GCTGAACGCATTTGGGAAATTGAAAGTGGATGGAGAAGTATTTTCATCAGCAGGGCAAAAATGATTATGCTTATACCATAATTTCCAATGATGCTATAAATAAATTTAAAAATGGGCAACATAAAGAATTCACCGATGGGACGTACAAGGAAACGCCAACCGAAGTTAACCACAGCCGAAATTCCATACTGATTTACAATTGAATAGTCGATTGGACCAATATAAATATCGAATGCCCTTTTTTGAACTCCACCACGATAGGGTAAATTAATTGCAAAGTTATATTTTTCTATAATACCTTCGTCTTTAACGTGTTGGCGGTAACCATTTACGTAAACAGTAGCATCTAAAGAACCCTTGGGCGTAGGAATTACTGCACAAGTAAAATATTTAATTTTACAGGCAACAAAATCCAATTTGCCAGCTGGGGCCATTTGTATAGGTTCGTCACTCGAAGCGTCGATTTCTTCGATTTCTCCATTGAAAGAGATGATGGTTTGTGCTTCGGTAGACTCGTCGATTGAGTTGTATTCTTGGTATCTTAATCCATTTTGCCATTGAAGGTTGAACCCGCGTGGAGTAATGTATTCATCGAGGTTATAGAAAACAATTTCGCTATGGAAATGATACTTATTACCATAAAATACAAATCTTTTAATTAGTTGTTTACCATTGCCAAAGTCCAACGATGCATTTATTTCAATTGAATCAGAACCTTTCAAAAAAATTTCATTGGTTTCGATATTGAAATCATAATTAAGATTTCTGTCGTCGATTTGAACATTGTCGCGTGTATTTATTAAAAGATAAGGTGTGCCACCTTTTGCCCACAATAGTTGTGTTTGAAATCCATCCCAGGTTTTGAACTTTTTTAAGTACCATTTCAAAATTGTAGCACCTTTGGAGGAAATGTAAGCTTTTAAGAGCTCGTTTTCGACCACAATGATTTTTTCTTGTCCACCCACAAATTGTGAAAAACTTTTTCCAAATTGATTGATAATTTTTATTGAGTCTGGTAAATCTTGGAAGGAAGTATCTTTCGATGGCTTTTGCTCAATTATTTTTTCGGTAGTATCGATGCTGGTTTCTTGTTTGGGTGGGGGTACTTCTTTTATTGAAATATAAAACGTCCAGATTGTAAGGATAATCATTATTAACAAAATAGCAACAATAGACCTTTTATCCATAATTATTCACCTATTATTATTTACGGCACAGGGTCGTAACCGCCAGGATGCAAAGGATTGCACCGAGTAATTCTACGCAGGGAAAGCCAAACACCCTTTATAACTCCGTATTTTTTTAATGCTTCTATTGAATAATTTGAGCAAGTTGGGTAGAATCGACAGCTTGGCGGTAGAATTGGGGAGATCAGGTATTGATATAATTTTACAAAGAAAATCAAAACGTTTCTCAACTCTAACCTTCCCTTTCTTCTTTTGAAACAAAGAAAAAGTAAGCTTTCGACAAGGCATTTTGAACGGAAGGGATAACATCTTTAAGATGAATTTCGCACGGTCTTTGTGGAGCAGATAGCCAATTCAAGAGAATGTATTTAAAAAATTTAAGTTTGTCGTTCATATCCTGTTTAGCTAAAAATCTTAGACTTTCCCTAAGCAGTCTTTTAATTTTATTCCGTACGACAGCTTTTTTTGAAGTTCTTTTTGAGACAAAAACAGCGTAGAAAACCTTTTCGGGTTGGGTTTGAAGTTCATATTCATTTTTGGGTACAATAACAATGCGAAGACTGCCATCTGAAATACGTTTACCAAATTGAAACAAAAACTCAAATTCCTTTTTTCGTTTAATGCTTTCAAGCTTGTATTTCACAATTAAAAATTAATATTTTTTCTTCTCGTCGGAAACAGTCAATTTGTGACGACCTTTTCGACGACGGCTCGAAAGGACTTTTCGCCCGTTTTTCGTTGCCATTCGAGCCCGAAAACCGTGTGTATTTAGTCTATGTCTTCGACTTGGTTGATACGTCCGTTTCATTTCCAACCTTTTGGCTTTTTGAAATAAAATGAGTTACAAAATTAAGAAAAAAAGAAGGATAAACAATAACTTGATTTCGAAAGAAATTGACTATGTGATTTAATATTTTTAGAAATTGGGGTTGGGATTTTTTCAGAATTGTTCATTAGGTGGGAAATGTTTAGGTAGTTTTGAAAAAGGTTTTGTTACTCACTCTCGCAATTTTATACTAGTAAAAAACTTAAGGTAAAGTTCGTGGCCAAATGTAGCAAAGTTTTCAAAGTATCCAGTAAACCATTGGAAAAGAGAGACACCAATTTTTGCAGACGAATAAAGCTCTGAGTATTCAAAAATTCCTCCAGTTCTGATGATATGAAATTCTCTGGGTATATTTTTCTTGGAAAGGTATTCCGAAGCTATTTTGGTCAAAGAAAAAGAAGATTCTTTTAGCGGAAGACCACTTACACCCCCGTTAAAATTTGAAATAAAGTAATCGAATGATTTAAGTTCAAATTCATTTATTTGGTTCCTTAAATTGTCATAGTTTGTTGAAGTATTTCCAAAATTAACGCTGTCGAATTGCATATCCAAGATTGTATCGAGCAAAGCTGGAACTAAATCAGATTGGAAATCGTTGGAAAGTTTCAATATGACTGGGAGTTTTCTGTTTCTTTTTTTCAAAAAATTTTCTGAAATAAATTCTAACCTTTTCAGAAAATTATCATCCAATTTTGAAAGAGAAGAATCGTTGTGCTTTAAATTAGGACAACTTTCATTTAACTCGATAAAGTCGACATTAGAATTTTGGAGATTTAAAAGAACTTCGCAAAGTAGCTGTAAATCTTGGAAAGATTGGCCATCGGCGGCAAGACTAAGGCCCAGCGGAATGTCTTTTCTCTTTTGAATTTTATTCAACAAATCTATTACTTTTTTGTAGCCAGGGTTGGGTAATCCCATCCAATTTGAACTTGAAAAGGATAAAGGGTAAGGTAAAAACGGGTGAAGTATTCCATGCCGAAAGTTGCCGAATCTTGGTTTAGGAGTTACTGTTCCGGCAAGAAAAGCCCCTGCAGATTGCAAGCAGGCAAGATGATAGCCCTTCCCATCTTTAAACATACCAGCAGCGTTAAAAAGCGGGGATCGGAAATCAATTCCCCATAATTTTACTCTTAGATTCTCTGGTAAATGAATTTGGGATGGTTTTTCCATTATTAAGCGATGGATAAAAGGTTTTCGGAAATAAGAATAAGCAAAACAAGAAAAGGAAGGAAAGTTATGAACAAAAGGCTTTCGCAGTTTCTTATCTACTTTGGAAATGAATTCGCATAAAGTCATGTTATTCAACCTTATACATGTAGTTTGGAAGTTTCACTTTAATAATTGTATAGCCTCCCTCGTGGTCGCTCCATTGGTCCCCGATTGTGCCAATTATTCGGTATTTATTAATCTCAGCAAGCTGCTTCCTTTTGGTCGACTTGAATTCTTTAGCCGAGAGATGGGCTTCGGCACTGCTTCTGCAAATCAGGGTATCGAATATGGTATAACCTACTTTTTTAAGATTATTGTAAGTAGCTTGATATTGATTTTCTGATCGACCGGTTAAGAAAATAATTTTTATTCCCATTGTAAGCAAAGTATCGTAGAAGTTTTTTACTTGCCTAATTGCTGGAGCCTTTTCGGAAAGAACCCATTGATTCCACTCATCTTTTAAATAGGCAAAGTCGTACTTAATCTCGTATTCAAAATTGGACAAAGCTGTTTCGTCGACGTCAAAGACAAAAGCAGAGTTTTTTGCTGCTCCAAGATGTCTTACATGGCGAATAGCATCTGCAATGATCGAATCTAGTTCATCTTGGAATTTATACGATAAGTAGTACTCGCGAACAGCTTTTTTTGCATCTGCTAGATTGACAATCAAAGGTGGTTGCGCAAGGAGAGAAAACGAAATGGAACTTAAAAAAGCAAATATTATTAAATTAATTTTTAAAATTTTCATTTAACCCTCCCTTTAGATTTTGAGCAATTTATTTTTATTATAAGTTTAGAAATTCGTTACTTTTGGAGAATCAAAATATTGAACAAGGCCAAAAAAAGGGGCGTAAGGTAACGCCCCTGTATACATTACATAATTGCCGAGGGTGGCGCAGGTTCATCGGGGGAACCAGCATTTCGAACAGGGATTAATACCAAGACGATAGCAATAACAACAAAAACCAAAAGGCTAAGCAAGAAAGTTGGGTGTTGGAATACTATTAAAGATTTTAGAAATTCATAATTGATTACAGCAATAAACGCGAAAAGCAAACCAGTTAAAGCCTCGCCAGCGATCAGACCAGAAGCAAGCAACACACCAGTATTCTCGACTCGAGATTTCTGGGCATCGTTGAAGTTCCTTCTTCCGGCGACTTTGTCGAGAATTCCACGAATTAATCCACCGATAAATATTGCAAATGAGGTTTCCAACGGAAGGTACATACCAACGCAGACAAGCATCGGGGAGCGTACCTTTAACAAGATAAATCCAAAAGCCATTAACATACCAACTATTATAAGAGGCCAAGCCATATCGCCGCCAACAATTCCTTTGGCAAGAATTGCCATAAGCGAGGCTTGAGGAGCTGGATATGCCTTCCCACCGAGTCCGGTTCCACCAGAAATTATATCGCTTTGATGCAAATAATATAGAGGAAGGAACATAACAAATGCCGAAAGTAGGACACCAAAAATATCACCTAATTGCATTTTCCAAGGAGTACCACCAAGAATATGACCAACTTTCAAGTCTTGAAGCATTTCTCCTGCCACGGCTGCAGCGACGCAAATAACTGCTGCCACACCCAAGACAGCAGCAACACCAGGTTCTCCTTTGACTCCTAAAATAACCATAAGCAGAGCTGCAATAATTAATGTGGAGATTGTTAATCCGCTAATTGGATTGTTGCTGGAACCAATAAGACCAACGAGATAACCAGAAACGGCAGCGAAGAAGAAGCCAGCAACAATCATTACGATTGTGGCAACAAGTGCGGCAGCTATATCATTCGAGAAGTAATAATAAATGATAAAAGTAGCAATTGAAGATAAAAAGACACCTACGAAAACCCACTTAAAAGGCAAGTCTTTTTCAGTTCTATCCTCGGTAGCCGAAGCGCCACCAGCAGCTTTCCGGACGTCGCTGATTGCTCTTCCCAGGCCAGCAATTAGGTTTTTTCTCATTCTGTAGAGAGTATAGCCGGCACTCATCAACATCCCGCCAATAGCAACAGGACGAACAAACTTCCGCCAAACTTCGAATGCAATAGAAATCCACTGGTCATCGCTAGTAATGGGTGTTCCCATAGCCTCCATCGATTTGATTATTTCGGGCCCTAAGAAATAAAGCAACAGAGGAACAAATAAACCCCAAGCCAGCAAACCACCAGTAAAGTTCAAAGCGGCAAGACTTGGACCAATAATAAAACCAACTCCCATGTAAGCTGGGCTAACACCCGGAGTTGTCAAAAGGGCGCCACCCCCAGCCTCGACACCGCTGGTTTTCCAGAAAGCTAATTTTTGTGTTGAAAAATGAATAAATTTTTCCCAAGATGAAGCAAAAATTTGAACTTGTTTCAAGAGTTGAATTAAGCCACCAATCCCCATTGCCCAGAAAAGAAATTTAGCCCCGCTACCACCTCGTTGTCCTGCTTTGTGGATTTCACCAGCGGCGACCGATTCAGGGAATGGTAGTTCGCGGTCCTCGACCATGACTCTTCGTAAAATTGCAACGAAAAGTATTCCAATAATTCCACCAATAAGCATGATGAAGCTGGCTTCGAGATAGTGTTGCACCGAAGCGAAGTCGGTCCATATCCCGGCAATTAAGAAAGCGGGTATAGTAAAAATCGCTCCAGCTGCCACGCTTTCTCCTATGGAGCCAACGGTTCGAGCGAAGTTCTCTTCGAGAATGGTTCCGTTTTTGAAAAGTCGTAGGAATGCCATTCCAATAACCGCTGCGGGATATGTTGCAGCAATTGTCATTCCGGCTTTCAAGCCAAGGTATGCGTTTGCTGCACCAAGCACCACTGCCATAATCAAACCTAAAACAAAAGCACGGAGTGTGAACTCGCTCATTGTCATGTTTGCTGGGACGAAAGGAACAAAAGGTTTGTTTTCGTTCATAAAGCTCCTTTGTTTTTATTTAACCAATTTTCGTTTAAAAGCATATAATAATATGCAATTGCTTTAATTCCCCCAAAAAAGTTTTCGAGCGAGAAATTTTCGTTTGGGGAATGAACGTTGTCGGTAGGAAGGCCAAAACCGATTAAAACAGGAGATGCTTTGAGCACTCGTTGAAAGGTATCGCAAATTGGTATGGAACCTCCTTCCCGAATAAAACAAGGCTCGGTGCCAAATGCATTTCGTAAAGCTTCCTTTGCTTTACGCATCCAGATCGTGTCGATAGGAGTAATAACCGGATTGCCGCCGTGGAGGGCTTTAACTTCGATTTCAACTGTTGGTGGGCTAATATTTCGGATATATTCCTCGAACAAATTGATGATTTCTTTGGGGTTTTGATTGGGGACAAGTCGCATAGATATTTTAGCTGTTGCCTCGGAAGGAATAATCGTCTTTGCACCTTCCCCGGTATAGCCGCTAAACATTCCATTGATTTCCAAAGTAGGGCGAGCCCAAGTACGTTCTAAGATGCTAAATCCTAATTCTCCGTAAGTTTGTTTAATTCCAAGAGCCTTGCAATAAGAATTTTCATTAAATGGTAGTTTGGCAAATTCATCACGTTCTTCTTGAGTTAAATCTAATACTTTGTCGTAGAAACCGGGAATAGAAATTCTCCCATATTTGTCTTTTAAGCGAGCGATAAGATTAGCAAGAACTTCGGCAGGATTATCAACAGCTCCTCCGTAGGATCCAGAATGCAAGTCGCGACCGGGTCCTTTTACTTTTATTTCAACGAAGGAGATACCCCTCAAAGAGTAGCAAATGGAAGGAAGACCAAAGTCGAACCATTCAGTGTCGGAAATTATAACAGTATCGCATTTTAAAAGTTCAGAATAGTTTTCAACAAATTGGTCGAGATGACTGCTTCCAGCTTCTTCCTCGCCTTCGAAAAGGAATTTGATGTTAATAGGAAACGAATTGTATGTTTTAAAAATACTTTCGAATGCTTTAAGATGGATGAAAAGTTGGGCTTTGTCGTCTGAAGCTCCCCGCGCATAAATCTTGTGGTTTTCGACAACAGGTTCAAAAGGATTGCTGTTCCAGAGTTCGAGGGGTTCGACTGGTTGAACGTCGTAATGGCCATAAACTAAAGCCGTTGGAGCATTTGGAGAGTGGATAAAATCGGCGTAAACAATCGGGTGACCTTCGGTTTCGAATAGGTGTGCATTTTCTGCACCGATGTCTTTCAAGTGTTCCAGAAGCCAGATGGCACAGTTACGCACATCTTTTGAATGTTCACTTTTGCTGCTAACGCTTGGAAATTTCAAGAATTGAAATAAATGACTAAGGAATTCTTGGCGGTTATTTTCAACATAATTTGCAATGTCAATCATAAGATTTACAAGTATGTAAAATGACTAAATTAATAAAAGAATGCAAAAGGGAAAATACTCAACGAAAAATAAGGCGAATTTAGATTTAAGGCTTACAAATGTTTTGAACAGACATGGATTAAGTTAAAATAATTTTTAAACAATTTATTCTTATTTATTTTAATGGTAAATCAAAAATGAAGAATTTAATAGACGACAAAAAACAATTCGAGTTGATAAACAATATTATACAACGCTCCGATATAATAATACATAGATTGTACAAGGATGATGAAAAAAATTCAAGTATATTTATTAGCGTAACATTGGTATTGATGTTTTTGCATCAAGTTTCGGGGTACCTACCAATTTTCTTCAAAATAAGGAATAATTCAACCTTTGAGTTCGACTTGCTTATTGATTTCGAGGAAACACTAACCAAATTAATAGAGTCGTGGAAGAATTTTGATACAAATAGGGAAGAATTTAAGCAATATTGGCAAAAATTTTTGATTATCTGGGAAAAAATCTATAGTCACATAAAAATCAGTCTTGGTCTTTTTGATTTTCAAAAAATCCATTTAAACTAAGTCAAATTTAAAGTATTTACTATCGTCTTAAATTATTATTTTGGTGATACATGGGTAATCAATTTTTTCGTAATGGATTTGGCGGTTTTTCTATTTTCCCGCCAATAATAAAAGCATTATTAGTTATTAATGTTATTGTTTTTCTTTTTGATGCATTTTTCTTAGGCATATATCATATTGAAAATGTTCCCCTATCGTTCTTTTTTGGAAAGTATTTCTATCTTCAACCGATAGAAAGTGGTAACTTTTTTATCTGGCAATTAATTACTTACCAATTTATACATGGTGGAATTTGGCATTTATTTTTCAATCTTTTTGCCCTATGGATGTTCGGAGTAGAGCTTGAATCTATTTGGGGAAGCCGTAAGTTCCTAAGTTTCTATCTTATTTCTGGTATTGGTGCAGGATTGTTCCAGCTTTTCGTTGCACCAATTTTTTCCGATCCATTGCCTACAATTGGAGCGTCTGGGGCGGTTTTTGGTGTTCTTACAGCTTTTGGCTTTACTTTCCCGAATCGTCCTGTTTTTATGTTCCCAATTTTTATTCCAATACCCGCAAAATTCTTTGTGATATTATATGCGGGGCTTGCACTTTTGCTTGGAATAACTGGTTCTGCTGGTAATGTTGCACATGTTGCTCACCTTGGCGGGGCTATAACAGGATTCTTTCTTTTGAAATTTGGGGACAGAATCGGGTTGTACAATATAGTTAATAGGTTAACCGGTGGCTCATCTTACGATTTGTATGGGACACACGATTCAGTAATACATAAAAGGAAAAAAGCTTCTAAATGGTACGATGAAGAAGAAGAACCAGTTTATTATGAAATTTATGATACACCCAAAAAGGAAAAGAAAAAGAGTTACTTTACTTACGATGGAGAAGAAATAACCCAAGAAATTGTAGATATAATTTTGGACAAAATAGCTCAACGCGGATATCAAAGCTTAACAGAAAAAGAAAAGCGAATATTACTCGAATTAAGCAAAAGATTGTAATTTGTTTAACAAATTTTTCGGAAAATGATAAGGTATAAAAGAAGAATATCGCGACAAGTTAATGTTGGCGGTATACCAGTTGGTGGAGGAGCTCCAATTGCTGTACAAACAATGACAAAAACAAAAACAGCAGATATAGATGCAACAGTTGAGCAAATAAAAAGTTGCCAAGAAGCTGGTGCAGACATTGTCCGTGTTACTGTTAATGATAAACAAGCAGCCGAAGCAATTAAGGAAATAGTGCGTAGAGTGGAAATACCAATTGTTGCAGATATTCATTTTAACCACATATTTGCTTTAGCATCAATCGAAGCTGGAGTAGCAAAAGTTAGGATAAACCCAGGCAACATAGGATCGAAAGACCGTATAAAGGAAGTAATTGATGCTGCTAAGAAGCGAAGAATTCCAATACGAATTGGCGTAAATAGCGGTTCTCTCGAAAAGGATATTCTTGAAAAGCATGGTTACCCAACGGCTGAAGCTCTGTTCGAAAGTGCTATTCGACACGTACAATATTGCACCGAATTTGGGTTCGAGGATATTGTGATTTCAGTTAAAAGCACGAATGTCGCACTTATGATAGAAGCTTATAGATTGATAGCACAAGAAACAGATTTTCCTTTGCACCTAGGTGTAACCGAGGCTGGGAGAGAAAGTGTTGGTACAATTAAGTCTGCCGTTGGAATAGGAACTTTGCTTGCCGAAGGCATTGGCGACACAATTCGGGTATCTTTAACTGCACCACCGGAGAAAGAAGTTGAAGTTGGTAAAGAAATACTTCGTTCGCTTGGGCTTGCTCAAAGGACTGTTGAATTAATATCTTGCCCTACTTGTGGGCGTTTGGATGTAGATTTGTTCAAAATCACAGAAGAGTTAGAAAAAAGGTTGAAAAACATAAAAAAACCTGTAAAAGTATCGGTTCTTGGCTGTTCTGTAAATGGTCCTGGCGAAGCAAAAGAATCAGATATTGGTATTGCTGCTGGCAAGGGTGGTGGGTTATTGTTTATCAATGGAGAAATAGTTCGCAAGGTTAAAGAAGAAGAGATAGTAGATGCAGTTTACCAAGCAGTCATGGAATTTCAACCAAAAGAATAGACCATCTTTTTTTCTCAGATTGGTGTTCATATTAGAGTATTGAGAGCAAACATTTAAAGGGTTGGTTAACTTAGAAAGCGATTAAGACCATAACCTCTTTAAAAAGATAACTAGAACCACTCATTTTAAAAAGGCTTTGCTATATTTTCTTGCGAATATTAGTTACTTATGGCGTTATAGGTTCTGATTTTTGTTCTCTCTTTTCAGAAGGAATTTGAGACTCTAAATGCAAGATTTTTTTAGGTACGACCCTTGCCTGTTGCCCCCATTTTAATTGCTCTTCCATACGGCAAGACCAAACCAAGCGATCTTTCCAAATTGTAATATCTGGGCACCCGTCACACATATTTGTCTCTCCGTCGGGAAGAATGTCTATAGGTTGAATAATCAAAATAGATTGGTAGTAAACACGGTTGAAAAAAGCTTTGGGATTTGAGAAGAAAGATTTGAAATAATTAATTGCAACGTTCCTAATTCCATTGTCAAAAGGAGCAAGAAGAAAATAAAGTCTTCCCAAACGTTGAGACTTTGGATTTGAATATGCAAGGTAAGTTCCTGTAAAAAAATGTTTTAGTATTTGAACAAGCTCCATGAACTTGGGACCGGTATAACCAAAAATTTGATGTTTATTTCCCAACCTGCCAGTTAGCAACCATTTAAAAGAATCGGGCAAATGAGTACCATTTAAAAATGCAGAAGGCATAAAATCTGGATATGCTTTTCTGATTTCGCTAACAATTTCTTCGGACCTTACGTCGGTTCGTCGGACTTCGATTTCTCTTGCATATGTAATATTATCAAAATTAACTTTTTGGTTGCCAATATAATAGTCGTAATGACCATCAAGAGTGGCAATGCGATAGATTATAAAAACCATAATGTGAACAATATCAATGTGTTCTTGTGCCCACCTAACTAAATCTGGAACAAATTGAATTGTTTCCGGATACACTGTTGCATTAAATGAACAAGTAATTCCGCCTACTTCTGCAAGCATTTTGGCATAATGAAGCCGTAGTTCATTCAATTCGATCTCGTTTTTGCCTTTCCATTGGGGGCGATTTTGATAACTATCTATATGAAAGGTGAACCCCCAAATTCCAGCTTCTTTAAGTTTTAGTAGAAGTTCTCTATCTAAACCTTGACCATTTGTATTGATGACCGGTTTCCAACCTCTCTTTCTTATCATTTTTACAATTTCAACTATTTGAGGGTGGACCAGGGGTTCACCCCCAGCAATAGAAATGCTATCAGTTTTTCGCAAGCGTGAAAAAGTATCAAGTTCTTTTTCAATTTCGGCTAATGTTTTGTGAGAAGCTTTACGGTTTTCGCGATAGCAACCATCGCAATATAAATTGCAAGCATAAGTAGGTTCTAACCAAGAGATTGCATTGTCCGCAAGATTCCATGGGAGGCGGTAAAGGGTTTGAGGTGTAAAATCTAATTCCATTTTCCCCTCAAATTTATGAAACAAACAAATTATTGAGCTATTTTTTGTTTCTAGTTAATTCTAAATAAGTATTTAATATTTTTTCTGCTCTATGGTTCCATGTATGATTAGTAATAGCTTCGATGTAAGCGTTATTCGAGATTTTTTCTGCAAGGTCGGGGTTTTTGAATAGCTCAATAATTGCTTCTGCGATTGCTTCTGGATTTTTTTCTTCTACAAGCAAAGCGTTGTATCTGTCCTGAAAAATTTCCTTTTGTTGCCCAACTAATGTGGCTATTATTGGTTTTCTTAAACCCATATACTCAAAGTTTTTCAAAGGACTATTGAAGAACTCCGTGCCATCGTCGTTGTTGACACATGGGGACACAAGAACATCGCAGCAGGATAGAAATTTGGGGACATCTTCGAAGGGAATAAAACCAGTAATTATTGTATTTTTTTCAACATTATCTTCCTTAATAATCTCATCTAATTGAGCACGAAAAGAACCATCGCCAACGAAAAGAAAAACCACATTTGGAATACTTTTCCTGACATATTTTATTGATTTAGCTAGAAACGAAATTCCATGATAAAAGCCGAAAGTTCCCGAAAATCCGACCACGAATTTATTTTTCAAGCCCAAATCCTTTTTGATATCAGAACAATCAATATTTGGATGGAAAATTTCAGGATTAAACCCGCAAGGATTAACAATAATTTTGTTTTCAGAAGCCCCAAATGAAATTAAATGATTTTTTAACTGTGTGGAAAATGTAAAAATAACATCAGCAAAGGACCATTGAATTTCTTCGGCCCATTTTAGCAAGCTTTTAAAGTAAAGCTTACCCCAATTTTGTTTAATCCAAAATTGAACTCCGTCTGCCTGCAAAAATAGGGGAATACCAAATTCCTTCTTTATAACTGCACCAGAAAAATTAAAATCATGGATTACTTGGTAAATGAAGTCGACGGGAAGAAGCATTTCGATAATTTTTTTTCCATATTTGGTTGATTTGTATTGATAGTGAAAAGAGAAAATTTCTGGGAAATTTCTAAGAAACTTGCTAAACGGAATACTAATAAGTTCTACCTCTTTGGGTAGCTTGGTTTTGCTACCGGAAATATGGTATACTTTGCTACCTTTTTTTAGGAATTCAGTAATTAACCCTCTAATTGTACTGCTAATACCTGCGTCAACTAAAGCACCAGTATAATCGATGCGCCAGAATACAACTTTTAATTGCTTGTCTTGAATTTCCGCCATATGAAATAATAAATATATGTGAATATAACAATAAAGAAGCTAAAAATCAACTCCAAGAATAATCCTGGAATTGTAAGGAAAAAAATCTTTAGTGGAGAAAATCTTAAGATTTTGCCGTCTTCGTCCAGGATTCCACCTTTCTTCGATTTAGAAAACAAAAGGTAAATTAACATAAATGGAATAAATCTTTGGTAATCAATAGAAATGCAACCGTAGTAAATTTCATCATATTTTTTGCCAATGATGTTAAAAATTCTTCGAGGGGAGCTAAGATCTTTTTCATCAATTTTGGCAACTTCAAAATCATTTTGGGGGAGGTTATTGGTCGAAAGTATTTTCCTTGCATTTCCATTTACCAAAATTAAAAGCTTCATATTCAATTTGCCTTGTGACTAACTTAAAACGATTTTTTTTAATAATAATTTTCAAAAACAAAAAACCGCTGGCGGATCACCCGCCAG
>CAZGCT010000004.1:0-175978 GCA_964524325.1 uncultured Hyphomicrobiales bacterium | reverse complement strand
GGAAGAATTTTATTCACCAATAAAGATGTAGCTTTCTAAATTGGATTTATTAAATGCTGATTAATGAAAAAAACTACTAAAATGCAAAGCCAAAGAAGCCCAACTTGCGGCTATTTTGAAATTTTGAAAGAATAAAAAAGTAATTTATCAAAAAGTAATAAATTTCTCTATTTTTTGCAATTTCTTTTTTCCAATGCCTTTTATTTGGAGTATGTCTTCTTTCCTCTTGATTTTTTTGGTTTTACGAAAATCAATTATACTTTGAGCAGTTTTTTCGCCAATACCTGGAAGCCTCATCAATTCCACCCGCGATGCTGTGTTGAGGTTGATTTTTACAAGAGTATCTGTTTCTTTCAATTTAAAACTTCGACTTTGCGCATTGAATTGATTTGCACTTCCAGTATCTACTGGATTCCCGTAAATATCAGTTCCGACAAAGCTTTTTCTTTCAGCTTCTGCAAGACTATCAACAAGGTGGGCAATATATTTGGCAATTTCTGCTTCCTTTTTGTTAAACTCGAATAATCTATTAAAAGAACCTATTAAAAGACCAACAAAAAGCAAAGAGGCAAATAATACTTCTTGCTTAGTAAAATTTAAGTTGTTCTTAAAAAATACCAAGACTTTCTCGAATAAATTTGCCATAGATTTCGTTTCAAACTACTTTCTTTTCCTTTTGGTTGGACTTTTTGATTGGATACTTTGTATTTTCTTATCGAGCTCATTCAAGACTTCTTTTCGCACCTTTTCCAGCTCGGCGTAAGCTTCTTTTTTAATTTTTTCAAATGCTTTTTGCTCTTTCTGAATTGTACGCTGAAGTTCTTCGTCGAGTTTTAGCTTAAATTTTTCGAGCTCAAGCTTTGCTTTTTCTTTTGCAAGTGAAATATTTTGCTTCATATCAACTTTTGCTTTCGCAATTTTTTCATCTGCTATCTTTTTTGCTTCTTTTACTTTTTGTTTTGCTTCTGCTTTAAGTTTCTTTAATTCGAAGCTGGTAGAAGAAGTGTCGACCGCTTTTCGTTCCTTTGTCCTTAAAGTATTAGTTTTTGCCTCATTTTCTTGGGCAAAATGATTTTCTAAAGTAAGGAAAAAGGAAAAAGCAAAAACCAAAATTGCAAAATACCTATTCATTTTCTAAAAAAATTTATCCTACAAAATAGCTACAACAATTCTTCTTAAAGTTTTCTGCTTGATAAATTTAAAACATAATTAAAATTTATGCCAAAGGAGAAATTAGAGGCAATTTGTTCACCTTTGAAATACTGATAGATTGGAATTTCAACAAAAGGCGAAATACTTATGTTACTAAAAATATAGGTAATTCTTGGTACAAACATAAACAAATTGGCACCGGAATTTGGATAAATGGTGTCTTGGTACTTATCTTGAAACAAGTGGGAATATCTTAACTCCCCAACTGTAATAAAGTTTCCAATAAACCTTCGAGAAACAAAAATCGAAGAGGTGAATGAAGGACCAAAATGAAAGTCTATAGAATTTTTAAAACTAAAGTCGCCACGAACAAATAATAGAAAATTTAAAGCATACCGAGGTAAAGATTTTTGAACTAATCCGAAGCAATAAAATCCAAAAGCGCCATTCGACGGTTGGGTTGCAATAGGATATTTCTCAATGTCCTGAAATTTCATCAACGGAATACGCAAGCCACTACCTGCATTAACTATAAAGTCTGAGGTTTCTGACTCGTACAGGACATGGCGAATACCGGCGGAAAGGTTGGAAAACCCATAACCCTTCGTTTTGAAACCATAATTGTCTAATAGTTTAATATTGTAATTAAAGGCAACATCAATTGAAGTGTAATGTGTAATTCCGTAACTAAAAAAAAAGTCGAAGGAATGGTAGGAGTAGTCCAAAGATCCAGAAATCGATTTCGATCCTTGAAATCTGCTATCACTAAAACCATGTTTGTACATTGCATCAATATTTAAACGCTTTTTTGCAGTATGAGTAAGCTCGCTCGAACCAATCCAATGCAAGGGTGGAAGAAACTGCTGACTCGCACTACATCCACATTGGCTTAATGCATAACTTTGGGCGGTAAATAAAAAGATTAATGAGAAAAATAAATTGTAGATCCTTTTATTCATTGTCCTCAAAGATAAATTCTTTTTTTAAAAAACACAAAGTAATAAAAATCTACCATATTTTAATAATTATTGAAACATTTTTAATTCGAATGACTTCTTGTTACTTTGGGCAAGTAGATTAAAACATTACTTAACAAAGTTAAATTAATATTTTATTATAAATAACCAAAAATAAAAATTAATATTTGCTAATATCTTAATTATCATTGTTATCATTCGAGCTCGACTGTTGTTGCCTCTAACTAAAAAAACCTGATAAAAATTATCTCAATAAATTACAAGTAAATTTTGCTTAATTTGCATATTTTTAAATTATTTCCCTAGATATGAGAATTTCTTACAACTTGCTTAAGGAATTTGTTGAACTTACAAGAAGCCCTAAAGAAATTGCAAGTTTACTTACCTCCATTGGCTTTGAAGTAGAAGAATATATTGATTTCAACGAGAAATACAAAAATATTGTCGTTGGGGAGGTAAAAACGTGCGAAAAAATTTCAGAAAAACTTTCATTTTGCACGGTTTCCGATGGAAAATTGGTCCACAATGTTGTCTGTGGTGCACCAAATGTCTCATCTGGCCAAAAAGTTGTTCTTGCATTACCCGGTGCAGTACTACCAAAAGACAAGTTAGAAATTAAACCAACGACCATTCGTGGTTACCTTTCCAATGGTATGATTTGTAGCGAGGAGGAACTCGAAATTGGGGATTGTAGTACCGAGATTTTTGTTTTAGAAAACAACGCTCCATTGGGAAAACTATTTAGCGAATATTTTGGCTTGAATGATTTTATATATGAAGTGGGCATAACCCCAAACCGAGGAGATTGCCTTAGTCACTTAGGAATTGCAAGAGAACTTTCTGCCTATTTAGATTTGCCACTGAAAATTCCTTTTGATAAAGCGGAGGAATTAGAGTCTGCAAATATCGAAAGTTATATTAATATCGAAATTCTCGATTCGGATAAATGCCCGAGATATTCAGCAAGGTTAATTAGGAATGTTGAAGTCACTGAATCACCAATTTGGTTGAAATCAAAACTGATATTGCTTGGGCTACGCCCAATTAATTCAATTGTTGATGTCACAAATTATGTGATGATGGAACTTGGACAACCTTTGCATGCGTTCGATTACGACAAATTAACCAAAAACAAAATAATCGTTAGAAGTGCGAAGGAAGGTGAAAAGTTTATTACACTTGATGGAAAAGAAAGAGAATTAGACAATACAATGTTGATGATTTGCGACGGAGAGAAGCCAGTGGCGATCGGTGGAGTTATGGGTGGCCAAAATAGTGAGATTTCAAAGGAAACTAAAAACGTGCTCTTGGAATCCGCATATTTTGAACCAACATCAATTAGGAAGACATCGAAAAAACTTGGCTTGTCTAGCGAATCTTCGTATAGATTTGAACGGGGTGTTGATTACAATAACATTGTCTTCGCATTGAACAGAGCAGCAAACTTAATCTCGTTACTTTCCAAAGGCAAGCTAGTTACTGGATACATAGACATTTATCCCAAGAAACTCCCGAAAAAATTTGTTTCGTTCCGCTTCGATCGAGCTCGTGCAGTAATCGGAGAAGAAATTTCCAATGAAAAAATAAAAAAAATACTAAACAACTTGGGATTCAAAGTATTTGAAGAGTCCGATAACAAATTGATTTTTGAGGTCCCTTCCTATCGTTTTGATGTCGAGCAAGAAATCGACTTAATAGAGGAGATCGCAAGATTTTATGGCTTCGACAACATCCCCGAAGATAGAAGTTTTTCCGTTACATATAGTGGCGATTTGAGTAAAATACCATTGGATATACCACCATTAAGAGAAAAGATAAAAAGCTATTTCTTGAGCCGAGGTTTTACTGAAATACTCACTCAAAATCTATACAGTCCCAGAAAAACTTCGGTGTTCTACAATGGTGAACAAATTGAAATCGCAAATCCGCTTGGCGAAGAATACTCAATAGTTCGTCCCAGCATCATTCCTTCAATATTAGAAATAGTAAAATACAACATAAATATTGGCAAAAAGGATTTCAAATTATTCGAAGTAGGAAAAGAATTTAGAAAAAACGAGGATTCTCGAAGGTTCATCGAAGGAATTGAAGAACAAGAAGTACTTGCAATTGCAATGTCTGGCCTTTGTTTTCCGTTGCAATGGGGATTCACAAACAGAAAGGTTGATTTTTATGATGTCAAAGGTATTGTAGAGCACTTTTTGCAATCTTTCAAAATTATAGACTATGAGATAAAATGTGAATCAAACGGAAACGAGATTTTTAGCAATGAGCATGGAAATATCAAGATTTTGGGAAATATCATAGGTGAATTTGGTTTAATTTCTGATAAAGTAAGAAAATTATTTGACATCGAAGAAGAAGTTTACCTTATCTATTTAAAACTTGAAACGATTTTACATAAAGAACTAAAGATAGGAAAATACGAAAAGATATCTCCCTTCCCCGTAGTCCGGCGCGACCTTGCATTTATATTTGATGAAAGTATTCAAGCAGAAAATGTATTCCAAGCTATTAAACAATCAGGGGGAGAGTATTTACGCGAAACCATTCTTTTCGATGTTTTCAAAGGGAAAAATATAGGAGAGGGAAAGAAAAACTTAGCTTTTGCCCTATTTTTTAGTTCAAACGAAAGGACATTGACAGATGAAGAAGTCCAAGAATGGATTAATCAAATCGTTGAAAGAGTGAAAATCGAGACTGGTGGGGTTTTGAGAGTTTTCTAAATTTGACTTTTAAAAAAGTATATTTTATATATGGACCAAATTGAATTTGAAGAATCAAAGTTCAAGCCCAGTGAAAGTGTCCAGATTGTTATAGAAAACCTATGGACAGCAATTCGTGGGTTTGTCGAAAAGTACAAAAAACAAGTAGATCAGAATAATTTACTAAAACAAGAAAATACCAAATTGAATACCCTTGTTTCGGAGCTGAACGAAAAGGTAGAAAAATTAGAATTGGACATCAAAACCATCGAAGCAAAGTGTTCTCCAGAAGAAATCCAAAGATACGAGAATATTATTGCACAATTAGAAGAGGAGAACAATTCTTTGCAATTGTATTACGAAGAATATCAAAAGCAGAAAAAATTTCTCGAAGGTAGCCTTTTTGGCTATTCAGACTTCGAAGATAAATATCGAGAATTGGAGGGGAGCTACAAACTTGCCAAGGAAGATATAGTACAAAAGAACATACTTATTAATCAACTGAACGAGGAAATACTAAATCATAAGGAAACAATAGCAGAACTCGAAAATAAGTTATTCCAGATGCAAGAAAAAGAGAAGAAGCTTCTTATTTTGGAAAGTAAAGTTATTGAGCTTCAGAAATATAATCACGAGCTGCAAGAACAAACAAAACAATATAAAAATGAACTAATTAACCTTCGTAATCAAAGCAAAGAACTTACACTATTAAAAGACCAACTTGAAAAATTACAAAAAGAGCAGTCGGAACTCGAAAAGAACCTCGAGAAAACTGTAATGCAAAAAATTGAAAAAGAAAGGGAAGTCGAAAAATTAACAAATGAAATTTTACAGATAAAAACAAAATTTGATGAGTTAAAACAAAAAGAATTAGATTTCCTAGGATCGATTGAACAAATCCTTGCTGACCAACCTTTTTCATCTTTTAAGATAACGCTTACAGACAAGACTTTTTCAGGGAGCATTGCTCCGATTAAACAAATAGCAATGAAACTTAATGAATTATTGAACGAAGCAAACTCACTGAGGGATGAAAACGAACAGTTAAAAAATATCATCAATGATATTAAAAGTGAAAGTGCAAAAAAAATCAAAGAACTGGAGGAAGAAATTGCCATTCACAAAAGCCGTATTGCTGGTTTAGAAAATGAATTGACAGCAAAAGAAAAAGAAAGATATAACCTAGATTTGTTATTTAATGAACTAAAAATACAAGAAGAGGGGAAATCTGCTCAAGTAAGTTTGCTCGAAGAGGAAAACGAAGAGCTTAAAGTCGAAATTTTGAAACTAAAAGAGGAAATTAATATTAAACAAAAGAAATTCGATGAACTATTCGAACAAATTGAAATAAATCGTACCACAATTGAAGATTTAACAACCCAAATAGAAAACTTAAATTCAGATTTACTCGATCTTAAAAGTAAGAAACTAGAAATCGAGCTGGAACTTAAACGTATGCAAACCGAAATTAACGTCAAAGAAGAACAGATCCGTGAGTTAACCCAATTTAAAAATGAATTTTACAGGCTTCACGGAGAATCAAATACTCTTAAACAAATAAATAAAGAGATGAAGGAACTAAATAAGCTAATAAGTGACGAAAAAATTGAACTGCAAAAGAAAATCTTTTCGTTGAACAAAGAACGAAATGAACTACAAGATAACTATCTTAAAGCACTTCGAGAGAAAGAAAAGATTGAAATTTTATACAACGAAAAAATAATGGAATTTAGAAATGTAAATGAAGAACTGACAAAACTCCAACTTGCGATGAAAGAAAAAGAAAAAACAAAAGGAATTTTGATAGAGCAAATTACCGCGTTAATTAATCAAATCGATAATTTAATTGAAGCTGAAAATTAACATGAGAACAACTTTTGCAAAAATAAATATCGATTATCTTTACAACAATTATCAGAAAATAAAGGAAATTATTGGCAACAAAAAAATCATCGGAGTTGTTAAAGCCAACGCTTACGGCCATGGCTTAATAGAAATTTCACGGTACCTACAAGAATTTGGAATTGATTACTTAGCAGTTGCTTTTGTTTCCGAAGGTGTTGAATTGAGAAGAGCGGGAATTTCGACCCCGATACTTGTGCTTGTCCCAGAAAATGATGCTTCAATCGAAGCCTCTGTAGATTATGGATTAGACTATGCCATAGAAAGTTTTGATGTTGCAAAAAAAATATCAACTTATGCAAAAAAAATCGGAAGGCAAGCCCAAATACATATATACGTTGATACAGGAATGGGTCGCGACGGTCTTCCTCCAGAAAAGACCTTAGAACTTGTGCGCCAATGCTACAATCTTTCGAAAATTAAAATAGTTGGGATAATGTCGCATTTTGCATCCTCGGACAGAGACAGAGAATATACACACAAACAGTTTTTGAAATTTCAAAATGTGTTGAATGAATTGGAAGCAAATGGATATCACGTTGAACTTCGACATATTGCAAACACTGGGGCGTTATTTACTGCACCAGAATCATTTTTAGATGCTGTCCGACCCGGGCTTGCTTTGTATGGATACATTCCTTTGGATTACCCAATGTACGCTGAATTTAAACCAGTTATGGAAATTTATTCTAAAGTTATTTCACTTAGGAGATTGAAAAGAGGCGAAAGCTCAGGATATGGAAGAAAGTTTATTGCACAAGAAGATACAACAATTGCAACTGTCCCTTTTGGCTACGGTGACGGATTGCCAAGAATTGCTGGTGACACTCTGTATTGTTTAATTGGTGGGAAACGACGCAAGGTAGTTGGTGGAGTTTGTATGGATGAAATTATGGTTGACGTCGGAGACGATTCAGTCAAAATAAATGAAGAAGTTGTTATCCTTGGAACTCAAGGAAAGGAAAAAATAACTGGAAAAGAGCTCGCAACCTGCTCACAAACAATTGTATACGAAGTAATTACCTCTATTTCACAAAGAGTACCAAAAATATATGTAAAAAATGGAACCTAACCCAGAAAATTCAAAAGAAAAAAAAGAGAAAAAGCTTGGAACATTGTTCATAGTTTCGACACCAATTGGAAACGACGACGATATTACAATTAGAGCATTAAAAGTACTTAAATCTGTTGACATCGTAATATGCGAAGAACCTAAAATCGGGGCAAGGATACTCCATAAATATAATTTATCACAAAAAATGGAACTTCTAAACGAGCAAAATGAATTGATAAGAACCCCTCAACTTGTGGAACTGCTCGAAAAGGGAAGAAATCTTGCTTTAATCTGCGATGGGGGTACCCCGGTATTTGCAGACCCAGGTTTGATACTTGTACAAACATGCTTAAAAAAAGAGATCACAATAAAAGTAATCCCAGGTGTTTCAAGTCTTATGACCGCAATTGTTCGTAGCGGTTTTCCAATCGACCAATTTCTTTATGCTGGTTTTTTGAGTAGAAAAAAAGAAGAAAGAATTCTTCAACTTCGAAGACTAAGCGAGGAAAAAAGAACCGTAGTTATTTTGGAAACACCTTATAGATTAGTTCCATTTCTGGAAGCAGCAGCACAAATTATGCCCGCCCGTCGTGCCTATATTGGGTGCAATCTCACAATGCCATTTGAAACCCATCATTATGGAACATTCAAGGAACTTTATAATACTTTCAAAAACACAAAATTCAAGGGAGAATTCGTTGTATGCTTCGATGGTGCTCCAATCCATGAATTTGAAAAAGAACGAATCCCACCTCTACAGCCTCAAAAGACAAAAACCTACAAGAAAGAAAAGGGAAAATTTGGCAGCAAGAGAAACTACAGCAAGAATATTAAAGGAAATCGAAGGCAAGAAACAACTAAAAAATCTTATAAAAACAGATAACAAATTTCAATTTTCCCTTTTCCTTTGGTATATTTGGTATAAATTATGTATATATCTTTTTTTCTTATTTTGCATTTACTAATTGTAGAATATTTTACTAAAAATTGAAAAATGAAAGTAACTACTGCGGAATTTTTGTTGATTTGGCTAATATTAACCGTCTCGATTGTCAATTCTTTTTCTCAGCAATTTGCATCCAGTCCATCGGTTTGGATGTATCCAAATGGAAATCCACAAGGAACAAGATACCAACCAATTCGTTCTTCACCACAAGAAATCGAGAAATTTGTCATTAAATGGAAAAATCGGTCTATTGCTGGGGACGTGCAGGTGCTTGTAGGAAATATCATAAAAGATAGTGCTAAAATTGATGATGACTTTCCCTATTCCCCGAATGAAATTGTCGCTGCAGTTGGTGGGAAAATTATTTTAATTGATGGCAAAGGTTTTACACATAAAACAAATAGCTTTGGATTCCAATATGTAAAAAATGTTTCAGTTTTGTTCGATACTCTTTCAACAACATACTATCCAAATCCAACCTCAAATTTGGTCATAGGATTAGAAACAATAGAATTTGAAAATCAAAAAGATACTCTATTGTTCACCTATTTAGCTGGTTATGATTCAAAAGCAGATACAATCGCACTTCTAAAAAGACTTGTGCTTGATATGAGAGAGTACAAACCAAATATCTTTGGTTCAATGAAACCTTTTTTTGGTCGGCGTTTAGGCAATGACTTCCTTGTTTATGGAACAACCAATACCTTTAAAGTTCAAGCAAACGACACAAATCCTACTAAACCTCCTTTTTTTCGTGGATTTTCTGTCTTCCCATCTAATAATGTTCTTTATACCTTTCCGATGCCAGATATCACAGACAATTCACTTTTCCGCGTAACATTGGGCCCAGAAATTTCCTTTAGCCCACCTTCAATATTTCTAGAGGGTGGAAATTTTCATGTAGCAATTCCAAATTCTTCATCAATTTCGCCTAATGTAAATATCCCCTGTGTAATTTCTTTGGATAAAACAAACCCAACAAAGTCGTACCTTCTTTGCTATACTCTCTTAAATAATCAAATCCGCCAGAAGTTCCCGCCTTTAGAATTAAATTCTATACTAGATAGGAACGGAATAAAACCCAGGATTCGACCATTGTTTGTAACTTTAAATAACTCTTCAACAGCTGATTCACTTTATATCTTGGTTGCAGAAGAATATTCTGGAATGGACTCTTCATTAGGTCAATCCCGATTACATCTTTTTCTTCCAAATGGGAATGCGCTGACGCTTCCAAACGACATATTTTCTCCTTCCTTTCTGGGGAGAAACAATCATCTTTGGGCTATTGCTGTTGGCAATTTGGATGGAATCTCAACAAATGCTTTTATTCCAAATTACCCAAATAATCCTGGAAATGAAATTGTAGTTACCTATAGTTCCAAATTTAGTAGTGTACCAAACAACAAGTTGTTAGTTCTGAGATACAATACTGGAAATCCAATCCCAAAGCCGAACCCACCAAATAGTTTTCTTTATCCCTTCGATACAATTTGCACTGCCAACATAAGTGGCTGGATTGCAGCGGTAAATGACTTAGATGCTGCACCAGATGGAAAAGACGAAATCCTTTTAATTGATGCTTCTCGGCTTCTTGTTCTACAAATGCGTGATTACAACTCTTTTGATTTCAAAATGGGAAAACCTCTCGATACACTTTTAATTAAAGAATTTTTTAACGAAACCATAATGGACGCATTTATTGTCGACATAGAAGGAGATGGGAAAAATGATATTTTAGTTCAAACTAATAATTCAATATACTTGTTGGGCAGTCCACTTCCTAAATTGATCGAGGTCCAGAACCCTATTTTCGATGAAAGCACAATTAAGGAGTATTGCTATGCGGATACTTTAGCTATTACTTTGAAATCAAAGTCTAAAAGTGAAATTACAATAAACATTAGATTTATCCCCAAGATAAACAATCTTTATGATTTCAAAAGTTCACTTATAATTTCGCAAAATGTTAGAATCGATAAAGAAACAACACTTGTCCTAATTCCCGTTAGCTTTCAACTTCTGGGTAAAAATGGTATAATATACATTGAAAATGCACAAGATCCTACACAAATATTTGATTCGACAGGAATCTTCCAGTTTAATTCACCAACCATAATTTTCGATACTTTAATATTTAAGCAAACTGATGTTTATCGAAATGCAACGATTAGTTTTACGTCGGTTTGTATCGATACTTTAACCTTTCAATATTCGTTGGACAAAAACCAATGGTTCCAAATCTTGCAAATAATAAATCCGCAAAGTAACGAAACAAAAAATTTATCATTTCCATGTCCAAGGGCATTTGATTATTTTGCACCAACTGCTACATTTGACTTTCCTCTAAAAGCAATATTCTCAAGATTCGACAAAAAAGATACTTCCCAAATTTTTTACAAAAAAGTTAAACCTGAAACATTTGCAATTTCTTATGATACAACCTCAACACTGTGCTGCACAAAATATTTTAGTTGGAATATAAACAGTTGCGACACAGTCTCGATTCTTTTTTCGCTCGACGGTGGCACTACATTTAGAAAAGTTGCCGACGTACCTGCAAGTAAATTAAATTACACTTTTGAACAACAAAGGGGGTTCCCAGAATTAATTAATTTCCGCTTTATATGTGCTGATGAATGCTTGGTTTGCGATACTACTTTATACATTTCCCAACCAAGAATTATCAATAGTGTAGCTCCAAATCCCTTTAATCCATTTGTTGAACAATTA
Organism: uncultured Hyphomicrobiales bacterium; assembly: GCA_964524325.1. Classification (GTDB taxonomy): domain Bacteria; phylum Bacteroidota; class Ignavibacteria; order Kapaibacteriales; family UBA2268; genus Naka2016. Next base: position 164,509 of record CAZGCT010000004.1, on the reverse strand, counting down.
GAAATCAGTTTTATTTTACAAAAAGACACAGATTTAAGCATTAAAATAATTGACCAAGCAAATAGAATTGTTAAGAAGTTAATCGAATCAGTTTTTAGGACGAAGGACACTTACTATTGTATTTATTGGGATGGAAAAACTGAGAATAACAGAATTGCCGACCCAGGGCTTTACTATATCTTATTAGAGACTTCAGACGGAATTCAAGAAATTTTTCCTATATTCGTAAAGTAAATATAACAAAATTATAGGTAATTATGCGTATTCTTGTTGTCGAAGACGAGAGGAAGCTTGCTAATTTTATTAAACACGGTTTAGAAGAGGAAAAATACATAGTAGAAGTTGCAAACGACGGGAACAAAGGTCTGGAACTGGCAATGAATAATCATTACGATGCTATACTTTTGGATGTTATGCTGCCTGGAAAAGACGGTTTTACAATACTTAGAGAATTACGAAATGCAGGTATTTCCATTCCAATTATGATGTTAACTGCCCGGGGTGCTACTGAAGATCGAGTATTGGGCTTGGACTTAGGAGCAGATGATTATTTACCGAAACCATTCAGCTTCGAAGAGCTTGCAGCACGGCTTCGCTCTATTTTACGGCGTTCAAGCCCTGAAAAATCTACAAAGTTGCAATGCGGTGACCTTATCCTTGACACAGTGACTCACTTTGCTTACCGAAGTGGCAAAGAAATCGAACTAACTACAAAGGAATTTGCGCTATTGGAGTACCTAATGCGGAACAAAAACAGAATAGTTAGCCGAAGTAACATCTTGCAACACGTTTGGAAACATTCTTTCGACCCAGAATCAAACATAATCGATGTTTATATTAAAAGGTTAAGAGAAAAAATAGAAATCGACCCAAATTCTCCCCAATTAATTCAAAGCATAAGAGGAGTTGGTTATCGGATACGAGAAGTTGAAGAAAATGCTTCTACCAATGGATAAAAATCCAATATTTGAAAATTTACTTGAAGCAATAGAAAATGGATTGCCTGAAATCCAAAAATTTTTCTATGAATATCAATCAAACTTTTTCCCCAAGCGACCTCCTGAATTTTTTTGTTTAGAACTCAATGGCGAGGCAGGCGAGTTGGCAAACGCTGAAAAAAAATTATGGAAAGGCAAAGAAATTCCCAATGAAAAACTTAAAGAGGAATCTGCCGACGTTTTTATTGCTCTTCTAAACTACGTCAATGCAAGAAAAATCAACCTTTCCGAAGCATTATATCTAAAATTACACGAAATTGAAAATAAAAGAATTGAGTTATCCCAAAAGGGCGAGAGTTACTGATTCCAAATTTTTTTTGATTCTTGTGCCCTTAAAAACAAATTATAAGACAGCTAGAAGTGTAAAAATTATAAGCAAAGTTGGGAAGACAAACATTATGCTGTCTAATCTATCTAAAATGCCTCCGTGACCGGGGAGTAAATTTGAACTGTCTTTAACATTAAATTCACGCTTAATCTTTGATTCAGCAAGATCACCGATTTGGCCAATCACACCAACCACTGCTCCAAAGAGTAATTGAAACCCAATTGGTAGATTTAAATTGAAGACAAAGTTCAGAACAAAAAAAACAACAAAGGAACCCACGACTCCTGCAATTCCCCCTTCCCAAGTTTTCTTAGGACTAATTGTCGGTGCAAGCTTATGCTTTCCATAAGCTGTGCCAAAAAAATATGCAAAAGTATCGCATAACCATATGGTTCCAAGTATAGCAAGAAAGAATTTTGAAGACCAATAGGAGTCTAAAGGATATTGAAAAGATAGTAATCGATGCAAAGACTTAATTTCCCCGAAGGAAGAAAGAAGAAAAAGGTAGTCGGACAAAAAGCGAATCGATAATATTGAGGAAAAAACAAATGATATCCAAAATAAACCTAGAATTGAAACTGCAACATTCGAAATGGAACCTGTCTGGCGGTTCCAAACTTGAGCCAAAATCAAGATTGAGGGTAAAGACCCAACTAAAAGCAATAATAAGATTAGGACAACAAATTTGTTAATACTAAGAAAATTTTGCAAGATTAAGAAATAAAGTGTTTGTATTAAAGAAGAAATGAACAAACCAAAATAGGTCATTGGTTTGATATTTTTTTTCTCAGCGAGTTGAAAAAGTTCCCACAAGGAGAAATTTGCAAGAAAAAGTAAAGCGAAGAAAAAAACAAACCCACCAAGAAAAATAATTCCAACGGCTAAAGGAATTCCTATTAAAGCAACAAAAACTCTTTTTCCCAACTCACTCATATAAACCAATTTCAAAAGAAATCCTACTGCTTAACTTCCCAGTAAATGGTTCGCCTAAGTTCATTTATCCATTCTATGTACAATCTATTTTGTTTGTAGGTACTGCAAATTTGCTCCAATTCCTTATAATCGGTCTGAGGGTTGGGTCTATGAGGTGGTATTACCTTTTTCTTATAAATTATATGATAAGACTCAACTGGATGCACTTTGTAAAGAACGGGGCCCGATACTTGTCCAACCTCTAATGTATCAATAATGCTTCGAAAGTTCTCCGGAAGATCTTCGATCGGAAAGCGACCCAAAAAGCCACCTGCTCCACGAGTTTCCATTTCGTCGGAAAATTTATTGGCAAGCTCCTCGAATGGTGTGCCATTGTAGAACAAAGTTCGAATCGAGTCGAGGAAACGTTTTGTATTTTGAATTTCGATTTCAGTTGGGGTAATTTTAAATAAAATATGCCGAACAAGAATTGAGTCTCGTGTTTTCTCGAGTAGTTGGATTATATGAAAACCAAGTGGTGTTTCAATTGGGGGTGAAATTTCGCGTTTTTGCAGATTAAAAGCAACTTGTTCAAATTCCTGAAAGAATTCTCCTCGCGAAATCCAACCAATCTCCCCTCCCGATTTAACTGTAGAATAGTCATCAGTGTATGCTTTTACATATCTTACGAAGTCCCCGGTCTTTATAATCGAATCGCGAACTTTTCTTGCCAGTTCAAATTTGTGTCGCCGAACTTCATCGGCAGGTTCAAAACTTTTAACGATGTGGTATATTTCAACTTGCTCTGGTATTATTGGTAGCGAATCTTTGAACTGTTCGTAAAATTCCTTAACCTCTCTTTCACTAACTTTAATAGCACCGAACTTTTTTTCTTTCATTTTTTCTACAAGTAGAAACTTTCGGATTTCATCCCGGAACTCAGCTTTAATTTTGGGAATGGACATACCGTAAACATCTTCAATTCTTTTTTCAGAGCCGTAATGTTTGACCAGTGCATTTAACCTAAATTCCCATTGTTGGTCAATTTCTTCCTCAGTTACAACAATAGAATCCTCTTTTGCTTTTATTAATACCAATTTTTCATTGATTAATTGCTCAAGTATTTTTTGTTGCAAAATAGGATCGTTTGGATCAAGTTTTGGGTCCTGCTGGGCAAAGAATTGAGCTTGTGCCTGAACATCCGAAAGCAAAATTGTTTCGTCGCCAACAATAGCGAGAATTCGCTCTATTGGACTACCCTCTCGCTGTGAAAAAGCAATATTGAAAGCAAAAAAATAGAAAACTAAAGCATAAATAAATGATTTCATTTAGTTTTCATTTCTGATTTTTTAAAGTATTAACGACAGAAGTAAGTTTTTGCTCGTAGATTTTAACTGGTATTCGCTTTTGGACTTGCGAAAGCCAACTTTCGAGGAGTCGTTTTTGTAATATTTCTTGAACTTCTGTGGCAAAGTCTGGAATAGCTTCTTCGAACGTCTTTTCTCTTTCTGGTTCAAAAGAATTAATTCGAACAATTGAATATCCATCGTCAAATTGAATTGGACCAATAATCTTGCCAACCGTTGCATTTAATTCAAGGAGTTTTCTAGCAAGCGTGTTATCTTTCGTAGAAATTTTGCCCCAGTAACCCTTTTTTTCGCGGAAGTTGGACCTCTGAGTAAATTGAGAAGCCATTTCTTCGAAGTCTGCACCTTCTTTTGTAATTTTCAGGTAAATTTGATTAGCAAGCGAATCGCTCATCACAAAAATTTCATTGACATCAAATGTTGGATATGTCTTGTATTTCGATTTATTTTTTTCCCAATGTTGTCGGGCAAGAGTGGTATCGAATTTAAGTTTATCCCAAACTTCTTGGGCTTCGACTTTGAACAACAATATTCCGTCGCGGAATTCTTTCACCATAGCTTCGAATTCTGGTATTTCTTTTTCAAGATTGGCAGTAGCTTTATCCAAGATTAAAGGATAAACAATTTTGTTCATCGCATTTCGTAACCCAGTACGATTAAGGGAAGTTGTTTTAAATTCAACTTTCGTACGCAAGGTCTTAACAAAATCTCCAATTGTATAAAGTTTATTCAAGATACCAAACAAAACTTCGTTTTGAATGTCGGTTGGAATTTTTTGAAACCAAGCGGTATCGAGAACTGTCTTGGTAGTATCCAAGTATGATACAAACTTCTCGAAAGTACCATCGTTTACAAAGAAACCATACTGTTTTTGAAGATTATCAATTAATTCCTTTTTATCTACTTCGAAATACAGCCTTTTATATGTTCGTTTCAAGTCTTCTTTATCATCTTCTTTTGTGAAGTAACCAGTGGAGTCCCTGCGGATAATATGATAACCATATTCAGTACGAATTGGAGGCGAGAGTTCCCCATCTTTGAGTGAGAAAAGAGCCTCTTCAAAAGAATTTGTAAAAAATCTACCCGATGGTTCAAGTCCGCCTGAACGAGAATACCAACCACCTAAGTCCCCGCCACGCATCGAAGATGACGGATCATCTGAATTTTCTTCTACTAAAATTTCAAATTTCCCACCATTTTTAAGAATTTTGTAAAGACTATCTGCTTTTCTTTGCGCAGAGATAGAATCTCGATCGGGTGTAATAGCAACAAGAATGTGCCTTCCTTTAACTTTTATTCTGGGTTGCAATTTGTTTAGTTTAATAATGAAGTAGCCAAATCTAGTTTTAATTGGAAATGGACAAATTTGGCCAGATTTCAAAGCAAACACCGCATCTTCTATCTGTCGTTGTACTTTACCACCAGTAAGATAGTTCAAAACCAAGCCACCACGCTCGGCAGACTCTCGGTCTTGAGAGGAGTCTTTAGCAAGTTTGGCAAAATCGGCTCCATTCTTTAGCATTTCAATTAAATTAATTGAGCGCTTGTATGTCGCTAACGTATCTATTGAATTTTCAGGAAATTGAAGGAAAATGTAAGAAATTTGGGCCTCCCATTCCCTATATTTGAGCATTTTCTCCACATTTGGAGTAACAAGAGAATTTTCAAAGAAATAAGTTTCGGCAAGCAACCTTCTATTGTTTTTGATCTCCTCCAATATCGCTGAATCTTTATCTAACCCCCGGGAAAGAGCATCGTTAACTTTTAATCTATAGCGAATATAAAGGTTAATAAAATCCATTAAACTATCTTTGGGGAGTAAATGCAGAGGAGAACTCTTTTTAGCAAGATTCTTGGAATAGGCCTTCTCGATTTCCGAGTATGAAATTTTTTCGTTGCCAACAGTTGCAACAATAGTCTCCCTCACATTTTGTTTTGCAACAACTCCCTTAGGTGATTTTCCTTTTGACTGACCGTAAGAATAAATATTAGAAGCAAAAATAAAAAAAAGTAACAACATGTTGAAGAAACGAACAGATTTCATAAATTTTGCCTCAACAAAAAAAAACGAAATTATAAAATTTTCAGTAAACTTATTGTAGATTTGTATTTGTATAATCAATTAGCAATGGAAATATTAAATAAGATACTGGATTTGCTACTCTTTCGTGTTGGAGTTGAAAAGGAAGAAGACGGGAAATTAGTGCCGATAATAACAACAGGTTCAATTGTTTGGGGAGTGCTTCTTCGAAGTGCGATAATAATTTTATTGAGTTTCGCTTTTTTGGGTATCATAGAAAATCGTAAGTACTGGTGGGTAATGCTTTTGCTTTTATGGCTTTTTGCAGCATATCCCGGTTGGAAGCAATTTCAATTTTACAAAGAGCGTATGCAAGAGGTTTCTGAATCCACTCTTTGTGGAAAATGTATTCATTTCGACGAAACAAGCCAATTATGCAAGCTTTACGATGAACATATCTCCGAGGACTATATCCCATGTGGTGGTGTAGATTGGGAACCAAAATCTTTAGAAAAAGAAGAATATTGAAATATTAATTTTTAAGTTTCGTTAATATTTTTTTTAAGTGAGAAAATGATTTTACCAATTTATAATGCTTTTCATCCAATCTTGAAAACAAAAACGCAAGATGTAGAAATAATTGATGAAAACATTATTCAACTAATTAACAATATGTTTGAAACAATGGAATTTGCCGAAGGTATCGGCTTAGCAGCAAACCAAGTGGGCAAGCCTTTGTCTTTACTTATTGTGGGTGACATTTACGACGAAAACAAACAATTAGTACATCCAAGGAATGCATATATAAATCCAGAAATACTAGCTTTCAGCGAGGAAGTAGAAGAATTCAACGAAGGATGCCTTTCAGTTCCAGAGCTACGAGAAGACGTTGTGCGGCCTAGCGAAATTCAAGTTCGTTTTATTAACATCGATGGAACAGAAACTACAATTTTTGCCAAAGACCTTTTAGCAAGAGTATTGCAGCACGAGATCGATCATCTAAATGGTATTCTTTTCTTCGAAAGAATTTCACCATTTCGAAAAGCATTGATTCAAAACAAATTAAAGAAAATTAAAAAGGGTTTAATTACTCCCGATTATCCAATGGTTTTGCCAGACGGTAGACTTTCCAAAGAGTTTGCAAACATTAACCCCCAATAGCTTTTTTCGATTAAAATAAACTAATTTTATTAATTTCAAGTCTTTTATTCTTTATGAATTCTTAACAAATAATATCTAAGTTTGCTTTTTTTTCGAAATTATGGATAATAAAAGTCAAACCCCAGCAACTAATGAACAAGTTGTCGCAGTAATTGAGGATGAAACCGATATACTGGACCTTGTTTCACTCCATTTGAAGAAACACAATTTTAAAGTTCGTGAATTTGGCGATATTTCTACATTTTACCGATACTTAAACACCGAGCTTCCAGACCTAATTATTTTGGATTTAATGCTCCCCGACGCCGATGGAATGGAAGTATGTAAGTACTTAAAAAATAATGACAATTTTAGAAACATTCCAATAATTATCCTCACAGCAAGAAGTGAAGAATCCGAAAAAGTTTTAGGATTGGAACTTGGTGCAGATGATTACGTAACCAAACCTTTTTCTCCAAGAGAACTTGTTGCACGGGTGAAAGCAGTACTCCGACGCGACAAAAAAGAAGAACAAACGGGGATAATCATTTTTGGGAATATCCTAAAAATTGATTTCCGGAAATTCGAAGTATATGTGAACGATGTGAGAGTTGATTTAACACCAAGTGAATTTAAAATACTTGCCTTACTATTAAAAAGAAAAGGATGGGTCTTTTCCCGCGATAATATCCTCGATGAGCTTGGCTCGAGCGAAAAAGGAGTACTCGACAGAACTGTGGATGTCCACATTAAAAACTTGCGTGAAAAACTCGGTCCAGCAGGTGCTTTTATTAAGAATGTACGTGGAGTAGGATATAAAATCTCTGAAAATGGATGAAACGATACTCCTCAGTTGTTTTTGCTTCGATAATAGCTATAGTTTTGATTTTTTCTCTTGTATTCGTATATCAAACACTCAAAACTTTTAAAGATCACTTTCTTAATTTTCAAATAAAGGAACTATCCCGTTTTACTAGAATTTTGGAAAACGAGCTGAAGTTTTTTGCTCCTCCGGATAGTGTAAGTAAAAGTAAATTAAAAGACTTCGCCTTTTATACCGACTCTTTGCTGAATTTAAGGATTACTATTATAGACTCTGCTGGTGTTGTGCTTGCTGATTCCCGCGAGCACGAGGATAAATTAGAAAACCACTTACAGCGCCCAGAAATTCAAATGGCTTTGAAGCAAGATACTGGATTTTCTCTGCGAATTAGCAAAACTTTTCAAACTGAATATATATATTATGCAAAAAGGATATTTTTGCCCGACAGAAAATATTTGTTTTTAAGAACTAGCATCCCAAAAGAAAATTTAAGTTCTTTCTTTTTGCAAGTTCAGGAAAGAATTCTCCTTGTTTTTCTTGGTCTTTTCATTTCTATTATTATTCTTTCTTATTTGCTTTCCAAAAGACTTACAAAGCCAATTATGGAAGTAATCGATGCATCGAGGAAAGTAGCCGAAGGCAATTTTAACATTCATTTAGAAGAAAATGGTGAATCTGAAATCTCCCTGCTTAAAAGAAATTTTAATGAAATGGTAATGGAAATGCAAAAAAGTCTTCAGCAGCTTGTGCAACAAAGAAATTTTATTTACAATCTGATTAATTCCTTGGACCAAGCTATAGCAATAATTGATTACAATTTCAATATTGTGTTTGCTAATAAAAATTACAAAAACCTACTTTTGGGTATAGACAAAGAACAAAATTTATTGAAGATATTAAAAGTGGAACAACTTTCCAGCCAAATTCAAGAAGCAATCGCAAAAGGGAAAGTTTCTTCTTTGGAATTGGAAATAAATGGAAAGGTCTACATCTCTTCTATAAAGCAATTACCTGATGAGGAGCAAATAATTAACTTTCTTTACGATATCTCTCCTATCAAAAAAGTTGAAAATATCAAAAAGGACTTGGTTTCTAACGTCTCGCACGAACTTCGTACCCCACTTACTGCAATAAAAGGCTACTTGGAGACTCTTGAAGAAGAAATACCCAGCGAGCAATACAAATACTTAGACACAATTAAAAGGCATACAGAACGAATTATCTTTATAGTTGATGACCTACTGACGCTTGTTTCTTTGGAGGACGCTTCCTCTAAATTATTTGTTACCGAAGTTGATTTAAAAGAATTGGTCGAACAAATTGTACCTACGTTTAAACTCAAACTGGAAGAAAAAAATCTCAACCTGGAACTAATATCTGAAGCAGACCTTCCCAAAATTAACGCTGACTCTTTTAGGTTGGAGCAAGTTTTCATCAACCTTATCGACAACGCAATAAAATATTCTGAAAAAGGAACAATAAGAATTGAAATGATGAGAAATGATGAGGAATCCGTAAAAATTGTAGTTAGTGACGAAGGCATAGGAATTCCCAAAGAACATCAGGAAAGAATATTCGAGAGATTTTACACTGTGGATAAATCCCATTCCCGTCGATATGGGGGGACTGGGCTGGGCCTTGCAATTGTCAAGCATATCATCTTGCTACACGACGGAAATATTCAGGTAGAAAGTGAAGAGGGCAAAGGAACAAAGTTCATAATTTATCTTCCAGTCAATTGACCTCTCTTTTTTAATTTTGCTTTTTTAAAGAAGTATAATTGAAATTAAGCGAAAATATCGACAAAGTCGCATGGAGCGTTCTCGACAAGGGACTTTATATTCTATACGGTTTTACAACTCTTTTACAATTTCGAAGGATTGAGCCTTCGGAACTTGGGCTATTTGGTATTTTAATAGGGATCCACACTTGGATTTTTATTTTAGCGGATTCCCTATTTCTTCATTCCATTATACAATTTGGTTTTAAAAAAGAAACAGAAACAAGAGCAAATATGTTTGCTCTTGCCTTTACTTTTTTATTTATAGCTGGATTTACATTTTCTTTTTCATTTTCGAGTGATTTTTGGGTTATTTTTTTCAATGAACCTGGATTGACAAAAGTAACATCATTTCTCCCTTGGCTTTCCATTTTGTCGATTCCAAGGGTTTTTTGCATAAAATTTGCTTTCAAGCATTCAAGTATGTTTAAAGTTTTTCTTATTAATGCTTCTTTCTTCCTTCCAATGTCGATAACAACGGTCTACCTTTACTTTACGTATCCCACTTTTACTTTCTTTACATTAATAAAAATTTATCTCTCAGGTACTGCTATAAGTTCTTTAACTGCAATAATTCTATTGAAAGGATACATTAGATTTGGGTTCAATGGAACCTTGAAAGTAAGAGAATTCTTTTCTTTTGGGTTACCTATGTTTAGTCTATCCCTGTTCCAAAGCATTCCAAGACAACTCGATGTTTTATTCCTTCAATTTTTTTTCCAAAGCAAAGTCGTAGGAATTTATTATTCTGCGAAAACATTGTTTAGGCTTTTCGAAGAGGGAGTAAACGCAGGTAACGGCTTGGTTTATCCAACAGCGGTAAGATTGATTGCAAGAAATCGAAGGGAGGAGCTAAGGAGCTTAGTTGTAAAATCTGTTTCTTTCACATTTCTTGCTCTTTTCTTAACATTTATTATTCTTGAACTTGGTGGAACAGAATTTTTTATTCGTTTAATTCTACCAGAAAGATATTTACTTTCTATTTCGTTTTTAAATTTAATGCTGTTTGCCACTATTTTTATGCCACTGCAACTTGGGGCATCGGTAATGATTGCCGAAAATAAAGTTAGCAAAGTTGCATTTTATATTTTTGTCTCCTCCTTATTTTCTGTCCTAACATTTATTCTTATTGGTATGACCAAAGACATTACGCTTGCACCTCTTGGTTTAACTTCATATTACATTTTCTTAGGACTTTTACTTTTTTTCAAAATGCAAAAGGACTACCAGTTTAGATTCAAAGATTTATTCAGTAGTGTCCAAGACATATTCTATTTTGTTAAGCAAAAGGTCAAAAATTAAATTTTAAATTTTAAAATATTTGAATTTTTATTAACCCACAAACTCTTTTCACACAACTTTTTTTGATTTATAGCGCAATAATACCTAACGATATTTTTTCTCTTGCACCCGTTACATTAGGTATATTCGAAGGCAAACCACCGATCCTTAAATAGGCAAGAAATGCAAAAGCTAGGGATTCTTTGGCTTCGACAGGAATACCAACAACATTGCTTGTAAGCATTCCTGATTGTGGTAAATATTGGCAAAGAAGCTCAAGAATGAAAGAATTTTTTGCACCACCCCCAGAAACAATGATTCTTGCAACTGGGTTAGCAAATAATTTGATATTTTCAGCTATGGACCAAGCTGTGTAATGAGTTAAGGTTGTTATTATATCTTCATTTGGAATTTTCTTTGTTTTAGCAAAATCAATGAGTTCTTCCAGTCGAGAAATGTTGAAAAACTCGCGCCCAGTGGACTTTGGTGGCTTTCTTCGGACAAAAGAAATTGATTTAAGTTTCTTGAACAGGAGGTTGTTTAAATTACCCTTACGAGCAATGTTCCCATCATTATCGTAATCTTTGCCAAACAAAATTTTCATGGCACCATCAATCCATACATTGCCAGGTCCAGTATCAAAGGCAACAACTTTATCCAGCTTTACATTTTTTGGGAGGAAAGTAATGTTGGCAATTCCACCAATATTTACCGCTATAACATCTTCATCCTCGGTTGCAAGAAATTCATAATCAAAAATAGGAACAAGTGGCGCACCTTCCCCCCCGGCAGCAACATCCTTCGCACGAAAATCCCCAACAATTGGTACTTGAAGCAATTGAGCCATAGCACTAAGCGAAATTAACTGTAATGTAAATCCACGTTTGGAACCATCGGAAGACTTTGGTTCGTGCCACACAGTCTGACCATGAACTCCAATAGCATCAAGTTTTTCTTTTGGAAATTCATTTTTAATCAAAAATTCGTTTATCTTTTTTGCAAAAAAGAAGGCAAGTTCAAAATTTAGTTGTGCAATATCTCGGGTTCGAGCTTGGTTGGAAATTGCAAGCTCAATCTGCTCTCTTAGACTATCTGGAAATTGAAAAGAACCGAAGGAGACTATCGAGAATAAAAAATTTTTAGACTTGGACCCTAAAAACTTAGCAAGAATGATATCAACCTTATCTACAGATGTTCCCGTCATTATTCCAATTACGTAACGAGAAACAGTAAACCAATCATCTGGATTGGGAAAAATATTGTTTTTCATAAAAATTCTGCTTAATTCTAACCATTGTTTACTATTAATCACCAAAATTATCAAAAAAAAGGAATTATGAAAATTTGCTGGTATTAGTTGAGATGTTAAGCCTTTGGAATATAATAAGATTGTGGAAGAGGGTTTAATTTAACTCTTTGGCATATATCTTGTAAAACATCTTTCTGATATAGAAATTGTTTTATGGAAAAAGAAAATATTTTGAAAGAGGAAGAAAAAACGGTATTGGTAAAAGCATTAAAAAATTTAATTGAACTAAGAAGACCAATTTACGAAGGATATCAAAAATTTTTACAAAAAGAAAATAATAAAACCCTTTTTAGTAAGCAAAAGGATTTAAAAATCTCCATGGAGGGAGAATGATTAAAGAACTATATACTGCTGCTTTGGGTATGATACCACAACAAATGAAATTGGAGATTAGTTCAAATAATCTTTCAAATGCCAACACTGTTGGGTATAAAAAAGAAAAATTATTCGAACGAGCAGTGATAGAAGCAAGACTTAATGTTCTGAACAATTTTGGTACTGCAGAAGCAAAAGATTTGCCCCACTCCTCGTATACGGACTTCAAAATGGGTGATTTTGAAAAGACCGACAACCCTTTGGATTTAGCCATAGAAAATCCAAATGCTTTCTTCGAGGTAGAAGATGAAAACGGTACAAAATATTTAACAAGGGCCGGAAACTTTACATTGAACAAGGATGGTTCCATTGTAGCCAAGGATGGCAAGTTTTTAGTTGCCGATACGGGTCAACTTAATATTTTGCGGGAACTCATAATTAATTCATCATCAATTGAAAATACAGTTGCCGCAAATATTCGAGTAACTGAGCGAGGGGAAGTATACCTAAACCAAGCCTTAATTGGTAGAATTCAACTTATAGAAGTGGAAAATCCAGAATCCTTGGAAAAGGTTTCCGGCATTTATTTTAAACCGTCCGAAACAACAAGACTAAGATATTTGGATTTTGAAAATACGACTATAAGACAAGGCTGGGTCGAAACTTCAAACGTTAATCCAATTGAAGAGATGGTCAACCTTATTGAATTGCAAAGATTGTTCGACCTTGGAACAAAGGTAATACAAACGAACGATCAAACAATAGACCAAAGCATTCGAATTGGTAGATTCGTTTAATTGCAAAAATTAGTGGAGGTATAAATGGACAAAACTTTAAGAACTGCAGCAACTGGGCTTTCTGCACAGCAAAGATATGTTGAAATCATAGCCAACAATATAGCCAACGTTAATACATATGCATTTAAAAAAGTAAGACCGGAGTTTCAAGATTTACTTTACGAAACTTTAAAACCTATGGGCAATGTCCAACGAAGTGGAACTGAACCACCAAATGAAGTTCAAATTGGGTCAGGAACCGAACTTGTAGCAACCACCAAAATCTACACGCAAGGAGATGTTGTTGAAACTAATAATCCACTCGATATGGCAATTAATGGAGATGGTTTTTTTGTAGTTATTAGACCAGATAATACATATGCATTTACACGAGATGGCTCGTTTCATATCGACCGCAATGGACAAGTAGTAACATCACAAGGTTACAAATTGGAACCAACCATAGTAATACCATCTGATGCTATTAATGTAGAAATCACTCGTGATGGTTTCTTTAAGGCAATTTACCAAAATGGAGAAGAACAAATTCTTGGGCAAATACTCCTCGCTCGCTTCATTAATCCTTCGGGCCTTCGTTCAATTGGGGAAAACACCTTTGTCGAAACACCTGCCTCTGGTCCAATGATGTTGGAGCAACCTGGTTTCAACAACACAGGGGAGATAATACAAAGACATTTAGAAGCTTCTAATGTTGACATAGTCGAAGAAATGGTAAATATGATATTAGCCCAGCGCGCTTATGAGCTCAATACAAAGACTGTTCAAACTGCCGATAATATTCTTGGTTCTGCAGTAAATCTAAAGCGATAAGATGATTAAATTTACCAAACTTATAATCCTAATTATGATAACAATAGCAGTTCCGAAACTGTACTCACAAAGTGTTTTTTTCGGGAACGAAATTAAAGACAAGTTGTTTCTGCTAATCCAAAACAAAGTGGGGAAGGATGCAGAAATTATTTTACCAAAGGTAATCTCGGACTTTTCCTTTCCACAGAAAAATGTCTCAATTATTTTTGACTTTGGCAACCAATTGCTTTCGGGAAATATTTTCGTAGCTATAGAATTTTGGCACAATGAAAACAAATTGCGAAGGGTGGAAATTCCAGTACGCATCAAGTTAGTCAAAGATGTTCTTGTTGCAAAAAGAGCAATTAATCGTGGGGAGGTAATCAGCTCAGAAAATGTGAATGTTGAAAGGAGAGAATTGCCCTCGAACTTAGAACCAGATAAAATTTCGTTCGATATTATTTTCGGTAAGACTGCGAAATACAATATTGTACGCGGAACTATACTGACAGAGGAACTGGTGCAAGAGCCTTTTGCAATACGACGCGGAGACAAGGTTAAGGTCGTAGTCCTAAGTGGAAAAGTGCAAATTAGTACATACGGTATCGCCCTAAACGATGCTAATACCGGTGAACAAGTCCGAGTTCGACGAGAAGGGTCTGGAAACATCCTTATCGGTCTTGCATCAAGAGATGGTTGTGTCGTAATGTCTAAATAAAGGAGATAATAAATGAAAAAAATATTAGCTTTATTAATTACACAAATAACGATTACATATATTTGCTATAGTCAGTTCAATCAGAATACCTCCCGTTCACTCTTCTCGGATGTAAAAGCTTATAAAGTTGGGGATGCAATAACAATATTAATTATGGAAGAAACCCAAGCAGATAATACAGCCGTTACAAAAGATTCTCGGTCTAGTTCAGTTGGGGGAGAAGTTGGTGCAAATTTAAATAATGACCAGTTTAAAGCCGGAGCCGATTTATCTACATCGAATAGATTTTCTGGAAGCGGTCAAACAACACGACGTGAAAACATTCGCTCGCGGATTAGTGCCAGGGTAACAAAAATTGACGAGGTGGGAAATTTGTTTATCGAAGGCAAAAGAACCACAAAAGTTAACGGTGAAACTCAAACAATTCAAATTAGTGGAACTGTAAGACCTGTCGATATTCTACCAAACAACAGCGTTTATTCATACAACATATTGGATTTGACATTAACAATTGATGGCGATGGTTCAGTAAGCAAAATTCAAGAACCAGGATTAATTACAAAATTTTTAAGAATATTGTTTTAGCAATGAAACGACTTTTTAAACTTACAGGAATAATAGCATTTTGCTTGCTCTTAACATCGGCAAGAATCAAAGACATTGCCAAAATCGAGGGACAAACTGTTGTGCAAGTTATTGGCTACGGACTTGTCTCGGGTTTGAACAACACTGGCGATAACCAACTCGCCTCTCACACTGTTCAATCTGTCATCAACATGCTTAAAAGGTTTGGATTGACCGTCCCACAAACAAACCCCCGGATTAGGAATGTCGCTGCGGTTATGGTAACTGCGACTATTCCGACGTTTAGCAAGAAAGGAAGCAAAATTGATGTAACTGTTTCCTCGATTGGAGACGCTACCTCGCTTCAAGGTGGTGTCTTATTAATGACCCCACTTTCGCTTTCTGATGGGACGATTGTAGGGTTTGCCCAAGGCCCGCTAACGATTGGTGGTTACCAGTTTACTGCACTTGGTTCGACCGTAGCAAAGAACTTTGTTACTAGCGGACGAGTGCCAAGTGGTTTGGTACTCGACCAAGACATACCAGGAAAGTTTTACGAAAGTCAGCAAATAAGGATTTCGCTTTTGGAGCCTGATTTTACAACCTCGGTCCGTGTAGCAGAAACAATCAATAGACTTCCACGACTTGGTAATTCAGCAGTGCCTCTCGACGCAGGAACAATAGAAGTCACACTACCTTCTGGAATAAGTCAAACAGAAGTGATGAGCTTTATCTCGCAGATAGAGCTTGCTGATGTCCAAAAAGATGTTCCAGCTAGAGTTGTAATAAATGAAAGAACAGGAACCATTGTCGTAGGGGGTAATGTTCAAATTAATCCAGTTGTAATTGCCCATGCAGGTCTTGAGATTGCAATACAAAAAGAGATTATATTTCCACCACAGCCTATGATTGGTTTGTATTTAAATCGTGGTTACACACTCGATTCGATAATGAAAATAATTGTACAGGAGCAAATGAACCCTGCAGTTGCAATTGATTTAAGGACTCCAACAGTGCAGGATATCGCTAATGCCTTGAATTTATTGAATGTTACGCCAAGAGATTTGATTTCTATCTTCCAGGCATTAAAAGAAAGCGGAGCGCTTTCTGCAGAACTAATTATTCAGTAAAAGTATAACTTAAGATGGACGCATTAAACAAAATCGACATTGAGTCAAAAATAAGGAATTACGAATATTCAAAAATTTCTAATCTTACCAATTTGAAAAAGAAACAGAATTGGACAAAGGAGGAGAAAAAACAAATTGAAAAGACAGCACGGGATTTCGAAGCAATGTTTGTTTACTTAATTTTCAAAGGAATGCGAAAGGCTATGCTCGAAGAATTTTCTGAAAATGGAGAATCTACAAAATTTGGCGACGATATATTAAATGATATTACCCTTTTGGAAGTAACTAACCAAATAGCGAAAAATGGTTTTGGAATAGGAATTGCTAATAAAATTTATGAAGAGTTAACTGGTGAAAAAATATTGAACTTAGAAAAAATATTAGCCCCGGAAAAAATTGATGCAAAGGAAAAAGGTAATCCTAAACAAGATACACAAAAAGTTAACTCTGAGCAAGTGGTAAACCCAAAGAATTCTTCTATGTTAGATAGAATATCGAAATATGAAAATATTATTCAAGATACAGCAAAAAGGTACAATCTATCCCCCCAGCTTATTAAATCGGTTATTGCCGTTGAATCTGGAGGAAACCATAGGGCTGTTTCATCTGCTGGTGCTAAAGGATTAATGCAACTGATTGATTCTACAGCAAATTACGTAGGTGTTTGCAATGTATTCGACCCGGTCGAAAATATTGAGGGAGGAGCAAAGTATTTGAGGGAAATGCTAGATAGATTCGATGGTAATCTTGAACTTGCACTTGCCGCTTACAATGCCGGACCTGGAAACGTGATAAAGTATAACGGAATTCCTCCTTTCCGGGAAACAAAAAATTATATTGCAAAAGTTAAACGCTACTTGTTTTTATTCAACAACAACAGTGGTGCAATATGAAAAGTCTTCCTGAAATAATCGAAAGAGAATACCAACTTTTACGAGAAATGCTCGAAATTGCAGAGGAACAGAAAAATGCGTTAGTCAAGTATGATGTTAAACTAGTTGAAAAAACCTCTTCAAAATTGTTAGAAATATCAAAAGAGCTAAATACTTTAGAAAATGAGAGAATTAATTTCTTGGTCAACGAAATTAAATTAAGCAGAAAGCAAGCCTACTCGATTAAATTAAGTGAAATTATTGAAATAGTGAATTTTCCAGAAATTACTCTACAGAAAAAAGATGAAATGAGACAAATTATTGAAGAATTAGCAAGTATTAATTCGATGAACAGATTATTATCGAACCGTGCATTGAGCAGTTTAAATGAAATTTTATCCAGTTTGTCCAATTCAAATAATTCTGTGTGCAATGTTAGAATATAAGGTGGTAAAAATGAAAATCAATTTAAATAAACAAAACACCTTTAGTTTGAAAGATAAAGTAAATTCTTTTGTTTTAAACGTAAATAAAATATCAAAAGAACTTAATGCAGATATTTACAATATTCCAAAAATATTAAACCAATACGTACAAGACATACCAGATTTTCTCGAAGCTGGGATGAATTCCACACGTTATCTTTCTAAAATAAAAAACTTCGCAATTGCACGCGAATCGCTTGAACAATGCAAAACATACCTTGAAATGTTGAAAAGCATGAAAGTAGTTTCGACTCAAGATTTAATTAATCAGATTGAAGAAATTAATAAACTAATAGAGAACCAAATTAAAAACAAAGAATAAAGATGGGAATTTCGCCTTCTTTGGAAATAGCGAAACGAGCTTTGATTGCTCAGCGTCTCGGGTTAGATGCAACAAGTGCAAACATTGCTAATGTAAATACTCCGGGATACTCGAGACGTGTACCTACTTTAATCGAAGGAGAACCTTTCCCATATAAAAACGGATTTGTAGGAAACGGGGTTTTAATTGGTAAATTGAGAACCTTTCGCGAGGATTTCTTCGACCGACAAATTAGACGAAGTCTGTCCCATTTGAATACACTCGAAACAGACGATACAATAATCCAAAGACTTTCTGTTATCTTTGGAGAACCTGGAGAAAACACCCTCAATTCAATTGTTACTGAATTCTTTAACTCATTCCAAGATCTATCTTACAAGCCAACCGATGTTTCTTTGCGACAGCGAACTATCAACCTGGCTCAAACTATGGTCTTACGTTTCAAAGAAATTTCCGGACAACTGCAAGAAACCCGACAGCAAGTACTTAAAGATACAAATGATGGAGTATTACAAGCAAATAAGCTAATTAAAGAAATTGCAGAATTAAATTATAAAATTGCTTCCTCCAAATCCAAATTCGAAGGAGATAACCAAACACTGATTGACCAACGAGAGACAAAGATTGAAGAACTAAGCAAGTTTCTACAAATTAACATAACCCAGGGAGATTTCGGTACGGTAAATGTCTTTGCTAATGGAATTAATCTTGTTACTGCCGCCAACTATAATCAATTAAAATTAAAAGAAACAATCGATACCCTATCCCAAGAAAGAACATTATCACTGCTTAAAACTGATCCCTCTGGAAGAGAACTTGCAACTATAAATATCCAAAGTGGTAAGCTTTTTAGTTTAATTGAACATTACAACACTACACTCGACGACAAAGATAGTTCTGGAAAGTTTTCTGTCGCAACTACTTTGGAAAACTTTTTTGGCACACTGGTTAACAGTGTGAATTCTTTAACAGAAATAGGATATGGTTTAGACGATACAGGACCTCTACCTCCGGGAAGAAGATTATTTACATATATTGGTCCATTGTCTATTTCAAGTGTAAACGTCAATAATGAAGTTGTGGTAGACCCAAGAAAACTACCTTTATCTTCCATTGCTGGGGAAAACGGAAATTCCAACGTTAGTAGGCAAATCGCCGAAATTGCAAATGACACCTCGTTTCTCGACGGGCAAAAGCCAGATGATTATTTGACTAACCTAATCGGACAGATTGGAAATATTGGTGAACAAATAGGCTCTTTGTTTACAATATCCAAGGCAACAAATGATCAACTTTTGAACCAAAGGGAAATGCTAATCGGTGTTAATTTGGATGAGGAAGCGATCAATCTAATGAAATTCCAGAAGGCATTCGAAGCTGCAAGTCGAGTTATTGCCACTACTAACGACATACTTGGAACTTTGGTGAATTTGGGAAGGTAACTTTATGAGAGTAACTCAGTTTTCCAAATACATTCCAATTCAATCATCTATTCAAGAAATTCAGAGCCGTAAATATTTAAATGAACTTCGGCTAGCAACCGGAAAGCAAGTCGTCGATATTACAGATTCTCCGAGCTCGCTTGTTCAAAAGAAAAGATTTGAAAACCAAATAGCTTTACAACAACAATATAAAAAGAATATCGAGTATTCAATTAATTTTTTACAGCATACGACCGAGACTATTGATACAATATCAAACAATTTGCAAAAAATAAAAGAAATTGCAATTTCCTCAACACAAATTGGAGTTGCACAAGATGTGGCTACTCTTGGCAAGCAAGTCCGGGGGCTTTTAGATGACATAATTAAAGACCTTAATTCTGATTTCGACGGACAATTTGTTTTTGCTGGCAATTTATTAAACTCTGAATCCATTCCTCAACCAATAGGTTCTTCAAACAAGCTTCCTTACGAAATAATACAAGAAACACCCACACCAGAAAATCCCTCTGGATTAAAAATAATCTTCAAGGGAAATACAAAAAAAATCGTAATTAATACTAGCAAAATATCTTCGGAAGTTATTAATAGCACAGCAGATGAATTGTTTGGCGATGCAACTCTATCTTCGCTAAACAAAATCATAGACTTATACAACTTATTAACCTACAATAAGGATGGGAACCTGCGAGGTCATAATGATTTGTTTAATCCCGATGATTTAATTAAATTGAATGAGTACCAAAAAGAAATTGGGAAAATGTACGACAATGTTAATGCTGTAAATTCAAAAAATGGTGCATTACTCAATCGGTTCGAGGCAATCAAAGACCAAAGTATATCGCTTTTGACAGCATTAGAAAGTTACAAGTCTAAAATATCTGATACAGATTTTGCCTCTGCCACGATTCAATTGAGCAAGGACCAAACAGCTTTGCAATTCACTTTGCAAGTTGCTGCAAGAATGTCCCAAGTTTCGCTTTTCGATTTTCTGAGGTAGCTACTAAAAATGAGATTTTCGAGCGGGATTGCCATAATATTCGGTTTTATCGCAATTTTTGGTGCATTTTTATGGGAAAGCGGCACCCTTGAATCAATTTTCTTAGGACCAGCTTTATTAATAGTGGTTGGAGGAACACTTGCTGCCGGACTTGCTGGAACTTCTCTCGAGGTAATGGCTCGTATGCCAAAACTTATCTGGATTGCACTTTATCCAAAACGCTACGATAAATTAGAAATAATAGACCAATTTGTTGAATTTTCAATATTTTCAAGAAAAGAAGGAATACTTGCACTTGAAAGAAGAATAGATGAAATAAAGCATCCATTTATGCGACGCCTTTTTGTTCTTATGATAGATGGTACCGACCCACAAACCCTACAAAAAATGGCAGAAACCGAAGTTAATTTTATGGCAGAGCGACATAACATCAATATTACGTTATTCCAAAAACTTGGTGGTTACTCTCCTACAATGGGGATTATAGGAACTGTTATGGGTTTGATTGCAACTCTTGCTGCTGCTGGTTCCGACCCTATTGTGTTAATACGGCATATCTCAACAGCTTTTATTGCTACAATGTGGGGGATTATTCTCGCTAATTTACTTTGGTTACCAGTTGGAGACAAACTTCGAGTACTGCATCTCGAAGAAGTTGATCTAATGCAAATGATTTTAGACGGAACACTTTCAATACAAGTGGGGGAAATACCTTCGGTAGTTCGTTCCAAATTGCTTTCCTCGCTCCCTTTGTCCGAGCAAGAAAAATATCTTGCCGAAAGAGCTACAAAGATAGTATGATTTTTCCCTTGCTTATTAAATTTCCTCAATTTCATAAATTGCATTTTATTTTAAGGTAAAACATGGGAGACACAATCTTCGGGAAAATCATTCGAAAAGAAATTCCAGCTGATATTGTATATGAGGACGACGAAATTATTGCTTTCAAGGATATAGCGCCACAAGCACCAATTCATATCCTAATAATACCCAAAAAAGAAATACCTACTGCTAATGAAATTCAATCCGAGGATGCTGAATTAATTGGAAAAATGTTCCTTGTTGCGAAACAACTTGCAAATGAATTCAAAGTAGCAAATTCTGGATATCGTTTAGTAATTAATTGCAACAAAGACGCTGGACAAGCTGTGTATCATCTTCATTTACATCTTCTTGGGGGAAGAAAATTCACTTGGCCACCAGGTTGATATCAAATACCGAGGGATAATGGACAAAGAGGCTATACTTAATCTTGCTAGAGAAACTCTGCAGATAGAAATAGATTCTCTCCGGCAGCTTAAAGAAGCGCTGGACCAAAGCTTTGTAGAAGCTATTAAATTAATTCTTGCTGCGAAAAAAATTATTGTCTCTGGCATTGGGAAAAGTGGAATAATTGGACGCAAAATATCTGGAACATTCCTAAGTCTTGGTCTTCCTTGCGTTTTTATGAATTCGGTTGATGCATTACATGGGGATATTGGAATTGTTTCTGAAGGGGATCTTGCAATTTTGCTTTCTAAAAGTGGTACTACTGAGGAAATTATTCAACTCGTACCATTTTTAAAGAATCGTGGTGCTAAAATTATTTCAATTGTTGGAAACGAAAATTCCTTTTTAGCAAGGAATTCTGATGTAGCAATAATTGCAAAAGTTGAGCGAGAGGCTTGCCCACTGAACATAGTCCCAACGGCAAGTGCTATGGTTTCCCTTGCAATTGGTGATGCACTTGCTGCTTGCATAATGAAAGCCAAAAATCTAACCATAGAAGACTTTGCCCGCCAGCACCCACTTGGTCAATTAGGCAGAAACTTAATACTTCGAGTTGAAGATGTTATGCACAAAGGCGAAAACTTACCTTTGATTTTGCCCCAGAACTCATTTCGCGAAGCTGTAATAGAAATTACAAACAAAAAATTAGGTTGTGTTTGCGTGGTCGACCACACTAAAAAACTTCTAGGGATAATCACCGACGGTGATGTGAGGCGTTCCTTGCAAAAATATGATAATATCGATAGTTTAAAAGTTGAAAATGTTATGACAAAAAACCCAATAAAAGTGCATTATTCTTCTTTGCTTGGCGAGGCAATTTCTTTGATGGAAAATAGGGAAAGCCAAATAAATGTTCTCCCAGTTGTAGATGATTTCAACAACTGCATAGGGGTAATTCGTCTTCACGATATTGTTAGAAGTACACTTTAAAACTTATTTATATAAGTAAGTAAAGAGAAACTTCGTTAGATATTAATAACTGAATTTATTATAAAATTAAAGTATAGACTACATTTACTTTTTTGCTAAGAAATAACTATAACTCTTAATAATTCTCGATGCAAGATAGTCCCAGCTTGCAATGGATTTATATCTTTTAATCCCATTAACAAATTGTTCAGAGTTCTGGTGGAAGAAAGTCGTAATACCTTCTGCCAATGATTTTGCATCCCCCTTTTCAACAATTATTCCAGAGCCATAATTTTCAATCATCTCGGGCAAACCACCTACACGAGTTGCAATAACAGGAGTATCGAAGTGGTAAGCAATTCCAACAATTCCACTTTGTGTTGCAGATTTGTATGGCAAAACACAGACATCGGAAGCAGAAAAAAATAAGGGAACTTCGGTATCGGAAATATATCGAACGAACAACTTTACTTTATCTTTAATTTTAAGTTTATCAATCAAGTCATAGTATTTGTCGAAGGAGATGTAAGATTCTCCAGCAACAACAAGAAAATAATCATCAGGCAACAATGAAATAGATTCTAAAAGTATATCCAAGCCTTTATATTCACGAATAAAACCAAAAAAAAGAAGAATTTTCTTATCGAAAGGCAAACCCAAAATTTCCAAAGCTTTGTGTTTTTCAATTTTCTCGCCAAAGTTGTCGTAAAGTGGATGTGAAACTTGAATAAAGTCTGCATCTGGAACTAGGTGGACTAAATCGTGGAGTACATTATTACTCATTACCACAAATGAGTGGTTTTGATTTAAAAAGAACTTGTTTAATGGTTTAGAAAATGGGAATTTCTCGTGGGGCGCGATATTGTCCAGGATAGCAATGTTGAAAGCAAATGGCTTAAGCAGTTTTAAAACAGACCCAAGAGAAGGTGCAAAGAAAGGCATCCAGTACTTAGTAATTACAATATTTGGTTGAAATTCCTTAATTTTTTTTGCAGTTATATAAAAAGATAAAGGATTAATTGTGTCTAAAATGGGTATAGAATTCACAAATTCAGCTTTATCTTCTGGTTGAACATATTGAGACTTACCGGGAAATAATAGGTTTGGATACTGCCTTTTAAAAGTAAAAGCACGAACTTCCCCAGATTTTGAAAGAGCTTTCAGCAGCCGAGCATTGAATTGAGCAATACCACCTCGTAAAGGATAGAAAGTAGAAAGATATGCAATTTTCATAAATAAAAAAAAATTATTCATTTATTTAGACGTTTAAGTTATAAATTTTTTTTAAAATTTAGAATGGAACCAAATATTATAGACAACAAAATAGACCTATTGGGATTAAGTTGGTATAATACTTATTTTTGGAAGTACCAATATAAATTAAGCAAGGAATATATAATTCCATATCTAAAGTTTAATGGTTTCGACCCCAAAGGAAAAACCATCTGCGAAATTGGAAGTGCTGAAGGAGGAGTACTTTTTGCTTTTGCTGTGGAGGGAGCAAAACTTTGTGTAGCAACAGACATAGCGCAAAGTAGACTCGAAGCAGGGGAAAAAATTGCAAAAGAATTCAATATATCAATTAATTTCGAATATCACAATATAATTAAAGGAGAAATCCCCAATAATTGGAAAGAAGCATTTGATATTATTATTCTTCGCGATGTAATAGAGCACCTTGAAGACACCAAAACAGCCTTAAGAAAAATAAAAGAAATGCTTAAAGTTGGTGGAATTGCTTACATTACTTTTCCCCCTTATTATTCTCCATTTGGGGGACACCAGCATCAAATTCAAAACGTATTCAGAAAATGTCCTTATCTACATTGGTTACCGAAACCAATATTTAAATTATTCCTTAAAAAAGGACGTCCAGCAGATGTTGAAGAAGTACTTCGTCTAAAAGAAATAAAATTGACAATAGATAAATTCCTCAAGTTGGTAACCCAAGTTGGTCTAAAAGTTCAAGAATCTGAATTTTTTATTATTCGCCCAGTTTATAAATACAAATTTGGATTAAAACCCCTACGCTTGCCCAAACTTCGAAATTTTAGAATTATCAAAGAAATCTTTGCCACAGAAGCTTCTTTTATCCTTGTCAAAAAATAAACCTATGAAAACAGAAAAAATTATTATTGGTAGAAATCCAGTATTAAGTATACTAAAGACAAGTCCACATAACATCGAAAAAATATACATTCGGTATGGGGTTCAGGGCAATCCCATAGATGATATTCAAAAAATCTCCAGAAAGCATGGCGTACCAATTTCGATCTTGGATAAAGAAAAGTTTAAAAAATTAGAAAGGGAAATAAGTAACGATCAAACTCAAGGAGTAGTTGCTTTTTTGACGCTCATAAAATATTACGAGCTCGACGAACTAATCGAATATGCATACAAAGTGGAAAAGCACCCTATTCTGGTTTTTCTGGATAAAATTCAAGATCCCCAAAACCTTGGAGCAATTGCCAGAACAGCTGAATGCGTAAGAGCTCAGGGTATTATTGTTACGACCAAGGATGCAGCGCCAATAAATTCAACTGTTATTAAAGCAAGTGCAGGAGCAATAATGAACATACCTGTGGCAAAAGTTCTTTCAACTAGCAAAACTATAGATTATTTAAAAAACAATGGCTTTTGGGTTGTTGGAACTTCCCCAAATGCAAAAGAAATTTACTGGTCAAAGAACTACGACTTTCCAGTCGTAATTATTATCGGAAATGAAGGAAAAGGAGTTAGCCCAGTTCTTCTTAAAGCTTGTGACACACTGGTGCAAATTCCACTTTATGGAAAGGCAGAATCATTGAATGCTTCTGTTTCGGCAGGGGTTATTTTATTCGAAATTCGTCGCCAGCGCGATTCAACTGGGTCAAAGTTACCCCAAGAATAACCAACATTCCTCCAATTAGATATTCCTTTGTAAGAACTTGCCCAAAAAAAATTACGGCAAGAATTGTTGTAAAAACCGGTTGTAAATTGTTGAAAACACCAACATTACTTGCTGGAAGTCTTTTCAAAGCGTAATACCAAAGCAAATAAGCAAGCCCAGAAGTCATCACAGCAAGATAAACTATCTGTACAAAATGTGAAATTTCCATCAAACCCAAGTAACGATAATCTGCAAATACAATAGACATAGGAAGGTAGAAAAGAAATCCGAGCCACATTGCTAATGCTGTTGTGTAAATGCTTCCATATTTAATAATCAATGCTTTACCATACGTAGAATAAAGTGCCCAACTTATGCTTGCAACCAAAGCAAGAAGGTTACCCAAGAAATAATCTGCATTTATCGAAATGCCTCTTTCGAAAAGAATTAATCCGATTCCTAAAAAAGCAACTACAATTCCTACAGCCTTCAATAAAGTTATCTTTTCTCTCAAAAAAAATTTCGCAATAATTAAAATAAAAATTGGGGATAAAGCATATGCCAAAGCAACATTTGGCGCTGTTGTTAGTTTAATGCTAACAAAAAACAAAAACTGATTCAAGGGAATATTCAAAATACCAAGGACAATAAATCTAATAATGTCTGTTTTTTCCATAGAGAATAGGCTTTGTTTTTTTGCGAGGAGCAATGCTAGAAAAAAAAACGCAGCAAAAAAACTTCTGAAAAAAAGAATCAAAGTCGGAGGCAAATCAAATGTTAAGTTCTTTGCAAAAATATGAGTGGTAGAAGCAATGAATTGTTGGAAAATTAGCATTAAATATATCATCGTAGAAGTTTTAATATTGATTTCTTTTGATTCTCCCAAATAAAGATATCTGAGCATTTCTTAATATCGGGCAAGTATTGTTCTTTGTTTTTTGCAACAGATAGTATCATTTGAGAAAGTTCATCTGGGTAAATTTTTGAATAAACTAGTTCTCCGATTTTATTTTCAGCAAAAATTTTCTCAATTGCAGGCAATCTTGTTGCTATAGTGGGAATTCCAGATTGAATATACTCGAATAATTTATTGGGCAAAGCAAGTTCGTAAGATAATGAAAGAGGTTCAATAAGGCAAATGCCAACATCGCAACCCATAGTTAAATTAAATAATTTATTATAAGGAAGTTTCCCAACGAAATGAGACCGATTTTCTACTTTTAACGATTTAGCAATACTTTTAAATTTGTTTTCCATTGCTCCACTCCCAGCAATGATAAAATGTAAACTTTCGTCAAAACGCAACGAGTTCAATACAATCTCTATACCCCTTCCATCCAGCAACATACCTTGATAAATTGCCAAAACTGATTTTTTACCCAAGCAAAGCTGTTTTCTAACATCCACTATGTCGGTTTTTTCGATTTTTCTAGGATAATTGTAAATTACTTGAAAAGGCTTTGTTGGGAAAACTTTAGACAGATAATCCTTATCTAAATCACCGGTTACAACAATACTATCAACTAAATGGACATAATGTCTCTCAATGAAACTTAAAATCTCCTGCTTAAATGGCTTGGAACTTAATGAAGAAAGAGCGGAATATATTTCCCTTGAATCGTAAATCAAATTTGCATTGCACTTTTTTTTGAATTTAATACCTAATGGGAGAGAGTAAACGTCCGAACAAATTATGTTTTTTGCAAAAATTGTATCAACAAATTTTAAACCTTTTAAAGTAAAAAGAAAAGTTTTCAGATGTGTTCTTTTATTTTCAATAAACGGAATAAAAAAAGAACTCACATTCGTTAGAAAGAACTCTTTGCAGTCAAGAGTAATTGTTCCAACTTTTAACCCTTCGTTTTGAAAAGTATAAATAAAATTCGATAAACGTGCATCGAACTCAATTTTATTTAATGCAATAATTAGAACATCCACAAATAATTTACTCATTCCTAATCTCGAAACTTGTAATGGAAAGTACTACGAAGAATACCCCGTGAGTTGAATCTTTCTTTAAAATTAATTAAACTCAAAGCAGGAGTCATCGGGTCTGGAGATTTTGTATCTTGCGAAACCCCAATATCAACCCACTCAAAGCCATTTTCCACAGCCCAGCGAACTGTTTCGAACATAATCAAATAAACAGGTTTTAAATGTTCATATTCATAAAGAAGCATATTATAAAAGCAAAGAACAACTTTTGGGTTACAAATAAATAACCACGAACCAGCTATAGGTTTATCTTCAAAATAAACCAAATTCAAACGAAGCTTTTCGGGAACAAGTTTAGAAAGGCGTAGCATATCATCTATAGAATGGGTTGGTTTAGCATTATGCTTAGCTTTGTTTTTTACAAGAATCTCGTTGAAGGAAATATAGTCGTTGCTTTCTTTAATATTAATCTTATTTTCTCTGAGAATTTTTCGAATGGACTTTCTTGCAGTTTTATCGAACG
The DNA here is from genome assembly GCA_964524325.1 of uncultured Hyphomicrobiales bacterium. GTDB lineage: Bacteria > Bacteroidota > Ignavibacteria > Kapaibacteriales > UBA2268 > Naka2016. Next base: position 136,612 of record CAZGCT010000004.1, on the reverse strand, counting down.
TAGAGAGGAAGTTGTCATCAAACCGAAGATGAATGGCATGGCTAATATAATGTAACTCAAAATCGAATCGGCGGTAAAGCATTGCATATTCAAGATGTTGGGTAATTGTTTTATTATAAATTATCGGTGGCGGAATGAGAAAAATTTCCCTAAACCCGTTTTTGTCGAAATATTCCAACATTGCATCAACCAGTTGCAATGCCTTCTCGAAAGGTAAGTCTTCGGTAACAAGAGAACCATAACTTGCCCCGACTGGAGACCAAAAAATGTTTCTCTCCACAATTCCGCCGGGAAGAACTGCAATTAATTTGCCATTCTGGAAAAACATCAAATGATGAAAATTGAACTTGCCTTTTGGATGGTATTCAAGAAATGATTGCAAATGGAAAAGAGTTCCATTATTGGAATTTTCTACAAAATCGTCCCAAAGTGTTCTAAATTTTTCCTGATAAACAACAATTTCAATTTTACACATTTGAAAGATAAAAAAACACAAAATTACTCTAAAATAATCTAAACGATGTGGAAAAACTAATTCAAGCCCTAATTTTGTTAAGATAAAATTTTGGTAAAAAGAAACCCTGAACATTGATGTTTTTACAACCAATGTTCAGGGTTTTTCGTTGTGGGGGTTGCACTAACGAAAGTTTATGAATTTAAATAAATAACTTTTGTCTTTCGATTGAAATTTGATAAAATATATTCCATTGGGGTAATTGGAAAGATCAATTAAAAAATGGGATTGGCTGATCGTAGATTGATATACACCAACTCCTATGAGATTGAAAACAGAAACCGCTTCAACTTGTTCATTGAATTGCAAAAGGAAAAAATTAGGCTGTATTTCAGTGAAATTGATAATTGAATTATCCTCCGGAACAAAATTTATGTTCTTGATACGAAATTGTCGCACTTGTGACCATTCGCTTTCCAAGACTCCAGAAAAAGTTCGTACACGCCAATAAAACCAGGTTTCAAATGGAGCAGAAGTAAGAGTGTAATTACTTTGTTCATACAAGATTTGTTTAGTTAGAATAAATTCAAAATTAGCATCGTAAGCAATCTGCAATTCATAGAATGCTTTGGCAGTAGTTTTTTCCCATTCAAACTCAATAGGTAAAGCATCGAAATAGGTATTGCTAACGGGAGAATAAAGAGTTGGTTCGCGAAGACCAGTGGTAAAAGATAAAATCTCCGACCAGAAACTATTAAAGTTGTTATTGATAGCACGGACTCTCCAGTAATACCGAGTTCCGTAAGCCAATCCAGCTACTGAAAAAGATGTATCAGTTAAATTTCTATCAACTACAACATTACTAAAATATCTATCAATAGAAATTTGTATTTGGTATCCTTGTGCATTTTCAATGGAATTCCACTTAAGGTTATCCTTTTGCGTGACATTGATTTTTTGGTCATCGGGGTAAATAAGAATCGGTGGTGGTAGATAATTATCCGGAATAGTTTTAAACCAAAAAACATTAGACCATGGACTTTCTGTTTCTGTATTTAAAGCACTAACCCGCCAATAATACTTTGTCGAATAGGCAAGATTGGAATATTGAACAAATGTTTGACCTACAACATTATAAGTTATCACCCCGATATCAAATTGCTCAGTCTCACAAATCTGTACTTCATACCTATTGGCATGGACAACTTCTTTCCATCTTAAAATACCAGTTATTGGTGCAATTGTATCAGCAAAAGGTGGTCTTAGTAGTTCAGGTTTTGGAAGTTGCGTAATAAAAGAATATGTTTCGGACCACTCACTTTTACCAGTTTCACCATTGGCGCGGACACGCCAGTAATATTTCGTGGATGGTTCCAGATTGGAGAAAACATATCTTGCTTCTTTTAAGTCAACGATATCAATTAAATTCTTAGTGAATTGATTGGATTTAGAAACTACAAGATGGTAATGAATTGCACCTGGGACAGAGGACCATTTCATTTCTCCATCAAATGGAATGCTTTTAGCATTGTTGTCTGGGGAAAGTAATTTTGGAGATGCAAGCTTTGTAGTAAACTTTCTAAAATCTGACCACATTCCAAACTGTTCTCCACGAAGTAAACGAACCCGCCAAAAATATTCAGTATAATAATCTAAACCTGCTATTTCAACTATAGAGTTATTAATAACTGTGTCTTTAACTATTCTTTCGAAATTCTTATCGGTAGCAATTTGAAGCTGATAAGACCAAGCATTAGAATTAGGAGCCCAGGTGAATTGCACTTTCAATGGCATATCCACGGAGCTATCAGATGGTGAAAACACAGTTATTTTCTCATAAATTGTTGTGAAACCCATTGGCTCGGTCCAATCACTAATGCAGTTATCCCTTTCAGCTCGAACTCGCCAGTAATATTGTTTTCCGGGAAGTAAGTTATTCAAGGTATATGAAGTATCCGAAATGTTTTCAAATTCATAAAGAATATTTTGAAAATTGGAATTGAACGCAACTTGAAGACGATATTTTTCACCGGAGATAAATTTATTCCAAATCAAACGAGGAGAAATTGGTATGTTAATAGCATTTTTATCCGGATAAAGTGGCTTTGGTACACGAATCATACCAGTACCAATACAATATTCCCCTACACCAGAAAAAGTAGTTTCTAATCTATTGTATTGAGAATTATAAGTCGTGCTTAATTGGGTAAATATTTCGAAACCTTCTTCGGGTCGATAGTAAACTTTTAAGTCGCTTGGGTCTGAAAACCCAGTCAAACCATTTAAATCAAAATATAAATAACCTGCAATGGAATTTGTTGTTTCTTTAGTGATAACCCACCGATAAGGAATAACTGAGCAAGGACCTCCTCTATTCAATTTATGTGGGGGATATCGATGCTTTTCTACTGTATATTTGGCTGTACCATTCAAATTACTAACAACAAAGCTCAAATTAGTGTTATATTGGGAATTTCTGAAATTAATTACACCTGTAGACGAAATTGAATTTGTAACAGCATCAGATTTGAACAAGTAGCGAAAACCTCTATATGTTCCACAGTTTGCTGTGAATTCAAGTGCCAAAGTTCCATTTGGTGTAACCTCACTAAGAAGATAATTGTGCCCTCCTTCGGAAGTAGTACCACCCCAAGTAATCAAGGTATTCCCGTTAGGTAAACGCTGGCAACTTCCCATAGCTTGAGAAACAACATTATTTGGGGCTCGATATTCCCAAACTTTTCTAGCAGTTCTGTTAGCTACATCGATTTCATATTCAACAACACGAGAGAAACGGTTAGACCTAAGATTCCCATTGTCAAAAAGTAAAATATTTCCATTCGAAAGTTCTTTTGGAGTATGCTGATGAGAAAACCCATAGAAATTATCTATAGTATCGTTGAGAAAAGTGAATTGATTATTACGACACTTTCGCCCACCCAAGCGCCACAAAATTGCACCTGTTTGCCGATTTATTTTTGTAAGTTCATCAAGGTGACGACAAGAAATAAGCAAATTTCCATCACTCAAAAGCTCAATAGAGTTAATATGAAACGGTCGTATATAACTACCATCGAGAGCAATATCTTCTGTTGCATCTGTTATAGAATAATGGTCAAGAGCACTCCAAGACCAAACCACTTGTTTCGACCTACTGTGGATCTCCTGAATAATGAAATTATTGACTGTACAATAAGGGTGACCATTCGGGACAATTCTGCTCATGTCAATGATCGTATCTGCTTCGGCAATAAGTACATAATTTCCATTGGGTAAAATTAAGAATTCATGAGAATCAGTACGATAGCCCACTGCACCTACGGTGTCGATGATATTAAAATTTGAATCAAGGACGATAAATTTACCGATAGAGAAATGGAAAGCAGAAAGTTTACCGTTGGGATGCATTTTAAAATCTACAAACCCCTGGGAAAGTAACCCAAAGCTTTTTGAAAATACTTTGTAACCAGAATTGTCATAAACTGATAAATCATTGCCATCCATGGGAGCAAGGAAAAGATAACCAGGAGATGGGTTGTTCCATACTGTTCTTTCCACTAATGAACTGTCAAAAGTTAATACTTTTTGGAATATAAATAATATTAATATAACCACTAATTTCGTCCAAATTTTCATATTAACCTCAATGATTAATTATTATTATTTTTCTAACAAAGTGATGCAAGCTCGTTCGTACAATTAGTGAGTAAAAACCATTTGGTAAATTTTCAAGATGCAAAAAGACAAATCCCGTTCCAATGTTGCCAAAATTGTTTTCAATTAATTTATTTCCAAGAAAATCAAAAACAGAAACAGATAAAATCTGTTCTTCGTTACTAGAAATCGCAATTTTACCTTGGGTTGGATTGGGATAAATTAAAACTTGGCTTTCTGATTCCTCCACTGAATTTGTTTCTTGAATTGAAAATATACCACTCTCAGCAAAAGTTTGTAAGTCCTTCAAAGATGTTATTCTGATTTTATAATTATTTCCGGCTTCTAGAACATTTGAAACTGTCCACTCATATTTTCCAAAAGCACTATAAATTGAATCAGTAATATTCAAAACAAGTGTATTACCCTTAAAAAGTGTAATCATAAAGTCGGGAAACAAATTGTGCTCCCATTCAATCAAATATGGCTGTTCTTTTGTCAAAATATCCCCAGTTGTAGGAGATTTAACTCTCAGAAACGGATCCTTAACCTCGAAAGAAAATGTTTCAGACCAATTGCTTTGTCCATAAGGGTTAGAACAACGAACCTTCCAAAAGTATTTACCAGAATTAAGAGGTGAATGAGTATAAATATTGTTTTTTAAACCATTTGTATTGAACACAATGTTAACAAAATTCTCATCTTTTGCAATAAGAAGCTCAGAAGAAGAGTTTAAATTTTTGGGATTCCATTGAAATTTAATCTGTTGCTTTGAATTCAAAACGGAATTGTTAAGTGGTGATGTTAATATAGGTGGTTCGGGTGGATTTCGAAAGTCATTTGTTGCAATAATGTACTCCCCGACCAAATTATTAACTTGGCAAATAAGAAAACCATTTTGCTCATCATATGTTGAGGGCAATTGGATAAAAGGATCATTATCCGTGGTCCTTCCCCATATTGCAAGATTGCTTTTATGAATCATTAAAGGGAATTTAGATAAATCCAAAAGTATCTTTCCATTAAATTGATAAATATTTTCTGTTTTAATTAAAATTTTGTAAGAATTTACAAGCGGTGTTTCGTCAAGGAATTTAGGATACTTTGGGGCAAAGGAATATTTTTCTACTGTTATTTTTGAAGGACTTTCATCACTTAGCTGGTTAAAAATTATGGATACCCCAGTTTCTTTTCCAACTTCAGCAAAATGTAATGTATCGTACGGTGGGTGCCCGGGGCTAACGATTGAGGAAATTTCTTGCTTTGTAACCACAAAATCTGGCAAACCTGGAGGATATGGATACCGGTATGCACGATAAGACGTGGTTTGGAAGGTAACACCCCTTGGGAATGAAAGTTCAAATTCAATTTCTGCCTGAGGGTTTACTTCGGTGACTATTCGAATGTGACCTTCTGTAACTCCACCCCAGCCAATTACTGTGTTACCGTTTGTTAGCCGTTGGGTCGAGCCCATAGTTGGCCCATAAATATCTGGGGAGTTTCTGTATTCCCAAACAAGTTCAGCAGTAAAATTGATCTCGTCTAATTTGTACTCTACGGCTCTCGAGTAAGGTGTTGGATGCTGGTTGCCATTATCATACAAAGTTACATTTCCATTGGGTAGGCGACGAATATCGTGCTGATAAGAAAAGTATGTTGGTGCATTTTCTTCATGTTCATTAATAAATTTAAACATATTCTTTTTACCACCTAATCTCCAAATGATCTCCCCAGTCTCTCGGCTAATTTTCGTGATTTCAGAAATGTGACGAGAGGAAATCATTAAATTACCATCATAATCCAACTCAACAGCATTAATATGAACAGGATCAATTGCAATACCAGTTAAAGGAGAGTAGGAGTCGGTCATTGGAATGTGGTCCCAACTTCTCCATTGAAAAACAACATTTTTATTGGCATCCAACTCTTGTATAATACTGCCAAGAACTATTGCATTGGGGTTCCCACCTGGAACCACTTGGCTCATGTCGATTGGTTGTGGATCGTATGAAATAAGCAAATAGTGGCCATTGGGAAGAATTTTAAAGTCGTGAAAATCTGCGATATAACCACCTTTGCATTGTACAGTATCGATGACATTGAGATTTTCGTCCATAACTTCCATGTAAGCTTCAGCCCAGCCCCAGCCCTGAGGAATATAGGAGGTAATTATGCGTGCATTTGTTATTAATCCATTAGGTTGCATTTTGAAGTCGAAACCAGGCAAAGGGACCTTCTTGTATTTAACAGGTTTTCCATCGTTGTCAAGTATCATTAAATAACTTCGCTCCACCCCCATTCCAAAATTGGCTATATATATGTAGCCAGGAGCTGGATTGCGGACAGAATTAATTATTACGGTGGGGAAGTCTGGTGGAACAGTGTCTCCAAGTACACCATCTTCGCTGTTTTTCTTTTTTTCAAACATAACTCTGTTTGAAATCTCGGGAATGATATTTTGAAAGTATGTATTGAAATAAACTTTCTGCACCTCGGGTGTAATAGTTGTAGTTGTAAAACTATATTCTTTTTCTTTTACGGTTATTGTTACATTCTCGTTGGTTGAAAAAGGACGCAAAGTTTCAATAGAAACAGTTTTTTGGTTCGAAGACAAACTAAATTTATAATCGTGCAAGCCACTTTTTTCGCCTTTAATCAAAACATTCGAAATAACAAAAGAATTATCAACTGGAACATCAAATTTTAATATTATTGGGGTTCTGATTGAGTGCAAACCAGAATTTGGAATTGGATAAATGAAATTTAAATTTTGAGCTAAAGAACTTACCCAGTAAACCAAAAGAAGTAAAATTATCATCATGCTTTTCATATGTTCATTGACTTTTTATTAAACATAATAAACAAAAACAATCTCATGACAACAAATGTTACATCCGAAATATTTTTTGATTTTTTTAACATAAGTTTCCTACAATTTTCAATTCTAAAATAAAAATTGAAATAGTTTTTTTATGTAAGTCTATTGTTGAAAATTATGTAGATATGTTTAAGGAGGTTTTGTAAGAAATAAAAGAGATTTTTTGTAGTATAAATTATTACAAAAATTACAAAAAATTAAATTGGAATGAGAAACTCATTTATATGTTAAAAATTTGAGTGCAAATAAAATTAAACTAGACCATTTTTAATAGCATAGTGAGTGAGTTCTGCATTGTTTTTCATGTGCATTTTTTCAAGGATACGAATTCGGTAAGTACTAACAGTGTTGGAACTCAACTGCAATTCTTCAGCAATCTCTTTGATCGTTTTACCTGAAGCAATCAAACACAATACTTGAAATTCACGGTCGGAAAGAAGTTCGTGCAATGGAACAGCACTTGTTTCTTCTAACTTTTGGGCGAGTAGTTCAGCAAGATTTTCCGAGACATACTTTCTTCCAGTAGCAACCCTATGAATTGCTTCAATTAATTCTTCGGGTTCACATTCCTTGTTCAGATAACCAGATGCACCAGCTTTAAGCAAACGAACCGCATATTGGTCTTCGGGGTAAACGGTAAAGATCAAAATAGGAAGCTTTGGTTTAATTCTTTTAATTTCCTTCAAAGTTTCTAACCCATCCTTCCCAGGCATCGAAATATCAAGTAAAACTACGTTGTAGTTGCCCTCCTGAACTTTTTCAATTAATTCAAAACCAGAACTTGCCTCACCAGTAACTTTTAAATGTGGATCGGATTCAATTATTTGTTTCAATCCAGTTCTTACAACAGCGTGGTCATCTGCAATTATAATTTTTATCATAATTAATTTATTGGGATTGTTAATGCTACAGTTGTTCCGATATTTGAAACTCCGTGGATACTCAATTTCCCATTAACAGAACTTGCCCTTTCTTTCATTCCAGTAATACCCAAAGAACTTTTAGACGAAATATTCTCTGGTTTTATTCCTCTACCATTATCAGAAACCGTCAAAATAAGATTATTTTGGTCAATTTCCAAATTAATATCTACTCGAGTAGCATTAGCATGCCGAGCAATATTTGTAAGTATTTCCTGAAATACTCGGAAAACAACAATAGATTTCGCCTCGTCAATTTGTATTTCTTGCTTGGGAAGATTAATCCGAGAACGAATCGCAGTTTGTTTTTGGAACTCCTTGGCTTGCCATTCAATTGCCGCTACAATTCCAAAATGGTCTAATATACTGGGGCGAAGTTGGGAAGATATTGAACGAACCTTTCTAATTGTCATTTCGACCATTTCGATCAGCTTTATTAACTTTTCTTCGAGTACATCTTCCCTCAAAAATTTCTTTTTTAGTATCCAGGACATTTCTAGTTTCATTGCTGTTAAAAGATGCCCAAGTTCGTCGTGAATTTCAAAGGCCAACTTTTTTTTCTCATCTTCTCTTAACGACTCGAAATAAAGAGCAAGTCTTCTCATTTCCTCTTGCGATGATTTCAATTGCTCTTCGACTCTCTTTTGCTCGTTGATATCAAGCAAAAAAACATTAACGAACACAATTTTTCCTCTTTCGTCAGGTACATTTTCGAAAATTCCTTTTACCCATTGGAATTCATCTTCGCATTTATTTAGTCTAAAATCAATTGATTTTGAAATATTAGGAAAGTGAAACAATTCAGATAATACATCCTGGACTTTCGATCTATCATCATTGTGAATTATATCGATAAAATTGATTTTTTGATTTTCTACAAGAGGCTTTTCAAAAACTTCGACACCTTGAAGGCTACCAAAATAAGCATTTATCAAATAATCGTATCCAAGTTTGAAAAATACGTAACGAATATTTTTGGTAATTTGTTCAAGTTGGATTTTGTATATTTCTAAGGTTCTCTTCAAATTTTCAAGTTCTGTTACGTCAATCAATTCAATGAACTCCAAATTTTCATTAGTTATTTGAGAAAAATATTCTTTTACGGTAACATTAAAAGATTGGTTTGGGTTTGTTTGAGCCTCATAAATAAATATTATTCCTTCTGATGGGTTACCAGAAATCTTCTGTTTTACAATCTGATTTTTCAATTCATTATTTAAATCAAAAATACTTTGGGCAACCTTATTTTGAAAAAGAATATTATTCCAGCCATCTTGAATTTGTAAACCTATGGATAAATTGTCGAAAATCGCTTCAAAAACATTGTATCTTTCAAAACTTCCCAAGTTTTCGTTCTTATTGTTAGATAATTCCTTACACGTAAGAATATAAAAATCTTCATCCTTGGACAACTTGAAAATCTTGCAAGCCAGTGGAGTTTCGGTTTTACCAATTTGATCATTTACCTTGGCAGTGAATGAATAGCTACCGTAATTCAAAACATTAAGAATTAGTTTTTCGTAATCGTCATCCTTTTCGAATATTAGCAAATCAAGCAACCTTGTTTTATTTTCTTTGCTAAGATCGATTTGGTATCTTTCTTTTGCGTAATTGTTGGTGAAAATTACTCTAAAATCTTTGTTGAAAAACAATATTGGGATTTGAATTTGATTAGAAAAATTTTCGATGTTTTCAAAGGGTTCTAAAACACTTTCTTTTGTTATTATTTTTGGTTCTTCTTTTTCAAGTACGAATTGCAAGAAATCCACAGCATTTAATGAACCCATCATCCCATTTAAAATTATTGGTAGCGACAGAATTTTAACAGCTTTTGGTTCGCTGTGCTTTTTACTCAATTTAACAAAATTTTCATTTATTCGTTGTTGTTCGATTGACTTAATAGCAGGACAATTAGAACAAATAGTATTTGAATTAAATAAAATTTCATAACATTTGCGACCATGGTTATCAAGAGCAATTTTGTGAAATTCGTTATTTTTCCATAATATTTCGAATTCTTTGTTGATTAAATACATTGGGACCGATACGGCCAAAAGATTAGTTAAGTAATTGGAAAGAGTTTCTTTCTCTTCGCTTTGGTTGTTAATAAACTTACTTAATATTTTCTTAAGGTAATTCAATTTCAACTCTTTTTAACCCTCTTACTATTAACAAAATAAAACAAAAAATATTGTCAAAAGGGAGGTTATTGAACCAATTCAACTTCGTTTTCGAGCCAAACATTAAATTTCTCAAAAACATCTTTTTGGATTAATTTCGAAAATTCAAGAATTTCGCTTCCTTTTTTTACACCGAAGTTAATAATTACCAATGCGTGTTTTTCGTAAGTTCCCACGTTTCCAATTCGCTTCCCTTTCCAACCAGCAATGTCAATTAACCAACCTGCGGGGATTTTATATTTGTTTGGACCCATATCAAAGTATGGAACATTATTGTACTTAGTTTTAATATTATCTAAAGTCACCAAATCAACAATAGGATTTTTGAAAAAAGAGCCAGCATTTGGGAATTCCTTTGGGTCTGGCAATTTTGCTTTCCTAAGCGAAATAACTTGCTCAAAGACATTTTTAGGATTTGGTTTAATATTAGGTATTTTTTGGACAACATTTCTCAACTCTGGGTAGGAAATGTTGATGTTGGGCTTCTTGGAAAGTTTGAATTTGGCAGAAGTAATGATGAATTTTCCTTTCAACTCATTTTTAAAAATTGAGCTCCTGTAATCGAATCTGCAGTCTGAATTGGAAAAACGTACAAAATGACCAGTTTGAATGTTGAACCCACACACTTCCTGAATAAAATCTTTGAGTTCTACACCATAAGCGCCAACGTTTTGAGTTACTGCACCACCAATTGTCCCAGGAATCAATGCGAGATTTTCCAAGCCAAAATAATTGTTTGCCAACAAAATTTGGACAAAATCATGCCAAACGACACCAGAATCAGCTTCAAGCAAAGCGAAGTCACCGGAGCTTTCGAGGATTCTAATTTCTTTGTTAACAAGATGAACGACAATCCCATAGTAGTCATCAACAAATAACGTATTCGAGCCACCGCCAAGAATAAAAAATTTGGATTGCTGAAACGGACTAGATTCCAAAAGTGATAGAACTTGGGATTGGTTTTCAATCTCTACATAATATTTCGCCAATGAATTAACAGCAAAAGTATTTTTATCCTTTAAAGAAACATTCTCTAAAATCTTAATCATAGGAAGAAAATTATCAAATGGCTCAATCTATGCTTAATACAAAATATGATAACAAAAGTTTTGAAGAATTCTAAAATTCAGGTGTATATCCCATGTTTCGAATCCAGGTACGAACCTTCTCGGTCAAACGGTCTTCTTTGGCATATAAACGAAGGAATTCGTTGAAGTCGGCGACCGCATAGGAAAATATATTATCAGATCTGTAAGCTATAGCTCTATTCAAATAAGGAATTGGATTTTCTGGAGCTAATTGAATGGCAAAAGTAAAATCTTCCAGAGCCTTTTTTAAATGTTTCATTTTCAGATATACATTCCCTCTTGCAACATAGGCATTCACAAATTCTGGGTTAATTGCAATAGCTTTAGAATAGTCACGCAAGGCTTCTCGCCATTGTTCAAGAGCATAATTCGCATTTCCTCGACCATAGTAAGCATATGCATAATTTGGATCAATAACCAGAGCTTTATCAAAGTCAATAATAGCCTCGACAAAATTGCTTAGGTGCAAATTTGCGTTCCCACGATTAAAATAAACTGATGCTGATTTAGGATTTAATGAGATAGCTTTGTCGAAGTTTTCAATTGCCTTATCAAATTTTTTTAAACCTACATATGCAATTCCCAAATTATTATAACCATCAACGAAATCCTTTTTTAATTCAACCACCTTATGAAAATCCTCTATTGCTAAATCAAATTGCTTCATTTGATTTAGACAATAACCTCTATAGTTGTGTGCAAGATAATTTTGGTCATCAAGTGCAATTGCCAAAGTAAAATCACCTATTGCTTCCTTTAAATTACCTAATTTCATATTAACAACACCACGGGAAATGAAGACTTTTGGGTTGTCTGGGGAAAGTTCAATGGACCTATCATAATCCTTCAAAGCTTCTTCTTTTTTGTTTAAATGGAAATAACTATTGCCACGATAAACAAAGGAATCAGCATGGTTAGGATTTAACTCGATAGCCCTTGTTAAATCGTCGATAGCCTCTTCAAATTTTTTTACCAAATAAAGGCAATATCCGCGGCGAAAATAAGCAAGAGCAAAATTTGGATTTATTTGAACAGCAATTGAAAATTCCTTAATAGCATCATTTATTTGCATTAGTTCAAGATGACAAATCCCTTTTTTGTAGTATGCAAAGGAAAAAGTAGGGTCGAGTGTTATAGTTCCAACGTAATACTTAATCGCCTCTTCCCACTTTTTTAACATAGACAGACTGTTGCCAGCTTTGAAATATGCAAAAGGAGAACCAGAATTTTGAGAGATTGCATTCTTATAATAATGGAAAGCAGTTTCATAGTCTCCTTTGTTGAATGCTTCGTCCCCGAATTCCAGCCATTCTTCAGCAGTCCTTTGAATAATTGAAGACTTTTTCTCCATAAACTCAAAAATAATTAGTATTAGGATTCGTTATGTTCTCTTAAAAAACAAAAATAAAAAACAATACAATGCTAAGATATCTTCGATTGTCAATTTTAACTGACGATTTATTCAAAAAATTTGTTGAAAAAAAATTAAATTTAACCGACCAACTTGCAGCTATTCGTTCAATACTTGCCAGCGAAAGAACTCTTTTGGCTTATCAAAGAACTGCATTAACAACATTCGTTGCTGGGATTACAATTTTACAATTCTTCCCATCTTTTTGGTTTCAATTAATTGGGTGGTCCTTTATTCCAATTTCCATCTTCACCTTTTTCTTTGGTTTAATCCGTTATAAGAAAACTCGTCTTTACATATTGAAACTTGAAAAAGATTTCGTAAATGAACATGACGTAAAATTTTTAACAAACTCAAATACTCATTGAAATCTTATTAGGTTTTTTTGGTTCCACAAAAATAACTTCTTCCTTCATTAACACAACTGCTCCAATAATATTTTTTTTAAATTTTTTAATATATTTTCTTTGTGTCAACGAAACTGGTACGTAATTGGAGTTCCTTGCCTTAGAAAAATATGCAGCAATTTCCGCACATTTTTGAATTACTTCTTTAGGTGGTATTTTGCCTTTGGAGTATTTCAACACGCAATGGCTACCACCAACGGAACGAGCATGAAACCAGTAATCATTTGGTCGTGCAAATTTGAAAGTTAATTCTTCATTATTATTTGCATTTCGACCCACAAATAAAACTGCCCCATCTCCCACTTCGAACTGCAAAAAATTTGGAATATTTTTTGGCTCCTTGGACATTTTGCATGGCTCTTCTACCAAATCTGGGTATTCTTTCTCGAATTTATCAATCTCTAAAAAATTATTCATCTTCTTTAATTTTTCATAGGCTTCCTTTACCTTTTCGTATTGCAAAAAAGTCTTTTCTCCAGATTCTAAAGTTTCGGGTATAATTTCTTTTAACTTCTTTATCTTTTGGTAATACCTTTCAGCATTTTGCTTTAAACTAAGCTCCTTCTTTAAAGGAATCTCAACCAAATTCCCCTCGAAATCCCTAACTTCTATAAAATCCAAGCCATTGATGCTAAGATTTGGTTGAGAGAAAATTAATTCAGCATACTTTTGATATTGTCCAATTTTAACCTCTGTCGATTCTCTTCGGTTTAATTCATCTATTTTCTTTTTTAATAAATTTAATTCTTTTTCTAATTTTCTAAAACTCTTTAAATACTTTTCTTTGGCTTTTAGATATTTTATGGTTTTTACATAAGCAGAGAATATTGCATGGGAGGGAGAACTGAATCTGCCTATTTCTAACAAGCCGTTGATTTCTATTGGCGATACAAAATATTTATGGTTTTCGAAATAAACAAAAAACTGCTTAGAATTTTTAATTGTCTCGATAAATTCTTGAAGTTGAACCTGAAGTCTTTTCTTACCTGATTCACCCAGATTATCCAAAATTTCGTCACTATTGATTAAGTATCTTTTGAGATAAAATCGAGACATTTCCTTGCTAAAATAATTTTCGTAAACAATATAGTCACTTACAGTAATAATTTTTTTCTTAATTCGATTCTTCAAGACCTCATCAAGCATTTTTCCTTTGAAGACCTTAGGTTTTAAAAAGCTGTTTATAATATTTTTTTTATCGTCGATTAGAAAAGAGTTCGTTTTGGAGCCCCCAAACAAAACGAACCAAAGATCGAACTTCGAAAATTTCAAGGTGAGAACTCTGTCACCTTCGACTAAAGAAATATTCTCACATTTTTCGCCAATCAATTCTGGGAACAGATCTTTGTAATTTGATGTTGCCTTAGAAAAAGCAGTTCGAAGAAACAATGCTTCGAGATTAGGTTTTGCAGAAAATTGTAAAGTTGAAAGATTTTCACCGTCATAAAACTGAAGAAAAAGACAGTTTTCTTCTTGGGTAAAACACTCAACCACAATAGCATCTTTTAGGTTTTGAAGTTCAAGACTTAAATGAAACAAGGTATAGTAATCTCGCATCATACCATCAGGGATGGTTTAATCACTACTTAATAAAATAAAAAAAACTGGTTTCTGATTCGTTTTTAGCAGAGAGCTTAATGAAATAAATGCCAACATTAAATCTGTTAAGGTCAATATTAATCGTATGATTGCCTATATTTTTTTCCTCATTATATTCATAAACCCTACAACCCAAAATATTATATATATATATTTTGTAATCATTTGCAAAGTTGCACTTAATATTAATAGCCAAGTTGTGTTGTAAATTATTATAATAAAGATCAATACAATTCCCACTAGATTTATGCTCAACAATATTTTCAATAAACCCGCAGACACTACCCGTTCGATGTATATTGTTCTGAAACATCAACCACTCTGGTCCGTTTCCTTTATTGAAAGAAATAAGATATGCCCTACCATAATTTTTAGAAAAATCTGGATAGTCAGTTTTACCTCCAACAACAAAAATATCCAAATTACCGTCGCGGTTGAAATCCGCAACTAAAGGACAATGGTCAATGCTGTATGATTTACCAAGGTGCTGCTGCAAATTAATTATTGAAATTGGATTTCCATTTTTACCTTTCAAAACAACAACCTTCCCTTGGGTAGTACCTAAAACCACATCTAAAAGGTTGTCGTTATCAACATCAGAAAGAGCAACTCCACGAAAAGAAGGAGTGTCGTTAAGAAAACGATATTTCCAAAAGATAGAACCATCAATTTTTAAAGCAAGAACATCAAAGGCAGAAGTGAAAACAATTTCACACATTCCATCCCCATCGAGATCGCCAATTGAGGATGGTGAGCCGATATAATATAAAAATTCATCTGTGTATGACCAAATTTCGCTCCCATCTTCTGAGTTCAATACATAAAGCTTACCACTATAGTCTCCAAATACCAATTCTGGTTTCCCATCGCTATTAATATCGACAAGAGAAGTACCATGGTAAACAGTACCCAATAAGTCTTTTTTCCAAATTAACCTCTGGTCGTATCCACGAAAAGCATAAATCCTATTTGTATCCGATTTGGACAAGCACCAAGTAGAAACAACAAAGTCGAGGAGTCCGTCTCCATCTAAATCTATAAGGGTCGGTGCGGTTTGGATCCATGTATTTGGTTGGACAAGGATTTCCCACTTTCTTTTTCCAGTTTTAGCATCAAAACAAATAACATACCCAAGGAATTCGCCATGAAGTATTTCAAGTTGACCATCCCCATCAATATCCCCAAGTGTAGGCGGGGAATCGCTACCACGAGATTGTGAAACCCATTTAATAGAACCATCTTCCCCATTGAAACAAAAAGTTTTGTTATTACAAGAACTTGGTACTATCACATCCAGCTTACCATCCCCATCAACATCGAAAATAAGTGGTGCAACGTCATTGCATCCTTCTGCTTTACCAGTCGATGTGTTGTATTTCCAAATTAATGAACCATCCTTTCCACTTAATGCATAGACACAACTATCATTTCGGTAACAGCCAAAAACAACATCAAGATAATTGTCGTTGTTTATGTCGCCTGCACATGATTGTCCAAAAGCAGAATCGTTTAGGTCGAACCACCAGAGTATTTCCTGGCAATATATTTGAAAGAAAAAGAAATTTTGCAAAACAAAAAAAGTAACAAAAAATTTTTTCATAATATGAATAGTAATAGTTTTAAAAAACTAATTTATAAAAAAATTAAACACAAGGTAAAATAACTGAAAAAGGTGAGTGTAATATATTAATTTCCTTTTTTTTAACTAATTTCGAGTTTATGCTTTTTCCCAAAATGATTTTTTCTCTAACGGAGACTTAATATGAAAGAAGGTAAGATTATTCAAGTAATTGGACCTGTTGTCGATGTTGAATTTTATGATGGGCATATCCCATCGGTATTAAATGCACTTGAAATTCCGCGTAAACATCCCGAAACTGGGGAAGACGATGTACTAGTATGCGAAGTACAGCAGGATTTAGGAGAAAATCGAGTCCGCTCAGTAGCTTTGGATACAACCGACGGCCTTGTCCGTGGTATGCAAGTCTACGATACCGGTGCACCTATCTCTGTTCCAGTAGGACCCGAAACACTTGGAAGAATGTTTAATCTTCTTGGAAGACCAATCGATGGAAAACCACCGGTAGAGACAAAATTAAGGTTACAAATACATAGACCTGCACCAGAATTTTCTTCTCTCTCAACTAAGAAAGAAATGTTCGAAACCGGAATTAAAGTAATTGATTTGATAGAGCCTTTCACAAAAGGAGGCAAAACAGGACTTTTTGGAGGTGCCGGAGTTGGAAAGACTGTAATTATTCAAGAATTAATTCATAACATTGCAGTTCACCACGGAGGTTTTTCAGTGTTTGCCGGTGTTGGGGAAAGAACCCGAGAGGGAAACGATTTATATCTAGAAATGATTAGCTCGGGTGTGATAAATAAAGCAGTACTCGTTTTTGGACAAATGAACGAGCCACCCGGAGCCCGTTCAAGAGTAGGCTTAAGTGCTTTAACAATGGCTGAATACTTCCGTGACTATGAAGGAAGAGATGTACTATTATTTATTGACAACATTTTCCGATTTATTCAAGCCGGCTCGGAAGTCTCCGCGCTTCTTGGTAGAATGCCTTCGGCCGTAGGGTATCAACCCACCTTAGCCACAGAACTTGGAATTCTTGAAGAACGAATAGCATCCACCGATAAAGGATCAATTACGTCGGTTCAGGCTGTTTATGTACCAGCAGACGACCTAACAGACCCAGCCCCCGCTAATACATTCACACACCTCGACGCCAAAACTGTTCTTTCACGTCAAATTGCTGAGTTGGGCTTGTATCCAGCTGTAGATCCCCTTGATTCCACATCAAGAATTATGGACCCATTAATCATCGGCGAAGAACACTATCAAGTAGCTATGGAAGTTCGAAGAGTGTTGCAAACTTACAAAGATTTACAAGATATTATTAATATTTTAGGAATGGACGAGTTAAGCGAAGAAGATAAATTGACCGTTTACCGGGCACGAAAAATACAAAAATTCCTTTCTCAACCATTTTTTGTTGCCGAACAATTTACAGGATACGAAGGAAGATATGTTTCAATTAATGACACTATTGCTGGATTTAAAGCAATTCTTGGCGGCGAATGCGACCATATACCAGAACCTTTGTTTGCTTATGCTGGACCAATAGACGAAGTTTTCGATAGAGCAAAGAAGCAAGGTGTGATTTAGCAGTTGTTTGAGTATAGTATGGATAAATTATTAAATTTAGAAATAGTAACACCACAAAAGCCTGTGTTCAAAGGCAACGCTAATTCTGTAAGTGTTCCAGGTGGCTTATCCCCTTTCGAAATTCTTTACGGGCATGCTCCAATAGTATCTACTCTGGAACCTGGAGTTGTTAAAATTCGCTTTAAAGACGATGAACAAATATTTGCAATAGGCAAAGGTTTTATTACTGTGCAAGATAACAAAGTTTCTATTTTCGTGGAAAAAGCATTTAGCAAAGAAGAAATTAACCCCGAAGATTTAGAACTAAAACTTTCCGAATTAAAAAATAAGCTCAAAGAAGCAAGGACCGAAAAAGGAAAATTTGAAATTAATCAGCAAATAGCAGAGGCAAAAGCACAATTTTCAATTATAGGAAAATAAAAATCTGAAATGATTACCGAACCATATAAAAACAAAATCGAAGAGTTAGTAAAACGCTCCGAAGAACTTCGGAGGTATCTTTGACATTCCAGCCAAAGAACAGCAAATAGCAGAACTCGAAAAGAAAACTACTTCCGAAAACTTTTGGGAAAACCCAATTGAAGCCCAAAAAGTTATGCAAAATGTCTCCCAATTGAAATACATAGTTAAGGAATGGCAAGATCTTAACGCTGAAATTACAAGCACCGAGGAATTATTAAACTTGGTGGCCGAAAGTGATGACGAGGCTCTATTGAATGAAATAATCGAAGAATTAGAGAAACTGGATAGGAAAGTGGCTGAACTTGAATTACAGAAATTACTATCTGGTAAAGACGATTACAGAGACGCTCTTTTAACAATCCACCCTGGGGCTGGTGGAACCGAAGCACAAGATTGGGCAGAAATGCTATTACGAATGTACGTGCGTTGGGCAGAACGACATAACTATGATGTTACACTTGTAGACAGATTAGAAGGAGATGGCGCGGGGATAAAATCAGCTACGATTGAAATCAAAGGGAAATATGCATACGGCTATCTAAAATCAGAAAATGGAGTCCACCGCCTTGTTCGAATTTCCCCTTTCGACGCCAATGCGCGAAGACACACTTCTTTTGCTTCTGTGTTTGTTTATCCAGTCGTTGACGAAGATGTTCCCATAGAAATAAATCCAGAAGAAATCGAAATGGAGACTTTTCGCTCTGGTGGAAAAGGCGGCCAAAATGTAAACAAAGTTGAAACAGCAGTAAGATTAAGACATAAACCTACTGGGATTGTTGTATCTTGTCAGCAGGAGCGTTCACAATTTCAAAATCGAGAACGTGCAATGAAGATGCTAAAGGCAAGACTCTATCAGTTGAAATTGGAAGAAGAAGAAAAAGCACGCCAAGAAATTGAGAGCAAAAAAAAGAAAATCGAATGGGGAAGCCAAATTCGTTCTTATATTTTCCAACCCTACACCCTTGTCAATGACCATCGCACTGAAACTAAAAAAGGAGATATCCAAGCAGTAATGGATGGTGAAATTGATGAATTTGTCAAGGCTTTCCTCCTCTGGAAACAAGAAAGTGACCTGTAAAATCAAATTTTTTAAAATGGCAAAGCCAAATTTAAAGAGAATCCAAATCCTTTCGAGATCTCTTTCTTAGGATTGTACTTAACGTCAACACTCCAAAAAACCAAATTAGTAACAAAAACTGGTAATCGGGAAAGACCAAAACCAAATTCAAAAAAAAGCTCCTCTGTTGCATCATACAATTGGTAATTTCCATAATTAGAGTACAACCCCATCGAAATGTCAGCAGAAAGTTCAAATCCTCGACCCCCTATTGTGGGTAGGCCAATTACCCGCCAAAGGAAATCTGAAAAATTATGCTTAAGATGAATAGCAATAAACCTCTTTCCACCATATTTGCATGTTGGTGCAGTAAGAAAATTTCCAAAACCCCAGGCATTGGGCATCTTAAACTCAAATTGGGGTGGGGTATAGTCTGTTGCAATGCCAATTTCAAATAGAATTTTCATAAGCATTGGATTGTATCCAGTGTAGAAGGTTGGAAATTGAAAAAACAATTTTGGGGAGATTGCACCAAAGGAAATATGGTTTGCCATTTTGCCTACAAGTAAGTCGAAAGCAAGCTTATAAGCAAATTTTTCTTCCCCAATAACAAAGCCAAATAGTTCAGGATTCGTGCTTACGCTAAAAGAAAGCTGAAATAGATCGAATTTGTTAGGGAAAATAGAAGGATTTTCTCGCCAAATCGATTTCGAGAATAAACTCCAATCAGTTTTTTTTTCTAAGCTTGAATGATGGGAATTTTCATAGCCAAGGGACATTTTTAAATAAGGTCGAACTTCCTGGTTTTCGAATTTATATTCTATCTTAAAACCTTCCTTTTTGAAATAATCGTAATAATCCCAATGAAAAAAGTAGGCAAAGATACTATTCATTTCTAATAGCATATTCCTATCTAACGATATTTGTGTGGGTTTGGAAAAAACAGAAAAAGTTAATTGTGATCTTTTTGTTGAAAGAGTTTTAGAGAGAAAGTAATCAAAACTTGCCTCGTAGAAAAATTTTTTTTGAGCAAAAGAATACATTGGCTCAATTCCTAGTTTTAATCTGTGATATTCAATGTAAGGTAAAATACCAATGGTATAACCATTTACTCTGTTGTAACCAGATTCTTTGGAAAAATCTATTCCAAATTTTAACCCTTTTTGCGAAGTCTGGAAAACATCGGAGGAATTTAGTTTAACTTTTTTGGAAATAGTATCAACCTTCTGATAAATTTTCCTTTCTTCCTCTGTTGTTTCAACAAGAGAATTGTTTTCCCAAAATTCCAATGAAGTAGAGTCCGCATATTGATTTATTACAACATCTTTTACCCTTGCTTTATCCAAAATTGTGTCGGGCAAAGGTTGGTTAATCAAAGCATCGGAAAGTATGCTAACCACCCTAAACTTAATATCAAAATCAAGAAAGCCCTTGATAATAATAACATTAACCACTCCAGAAACTTCGAGAAAAGTAGGTTGCCAAATATTTTCACTCAAGTTAGTAAATTTTTGCAAATATCGAATTCCTTTAAAAAAATCAATAGTTGAATTTTCGCTTGGAACCAAGTCAATTTCTAAAAGATTATAATTTTTCTCAAGTATTTTCATTGTCCCAGTAAATGTCGGATACAACTTAGTTTTTGGTACCACCTTCAAATTGTAAACATAAAGATTGCCGTAACTTTCTTTGTTAATTAACTCGTAACTATAATATTTAAAAGCATCATCAGAGAGGGGAGTAACGAATTCAGTCGAAACAATTTTGACTGTTTCGTCGTAAAAACTTAAAAAATCCGAAAAGACAATTTGATTTAATTCATTGGGTATGTTTGCTGTTTGTCTTCTTTGAGTTATCTCGGAAAACTTAACATTATTTGCATAGTCTATGTAAGTATTTGAAAAGGTTTCGAGAATGAAATTACGAGCGTATTCAAATCCAAGGCTATCTTCATTTTTGTTAAGTTTTGCACGAGCTTTTAGCATTCTGCCTTCGAAGGTGGAGTCTACAAATGATTCGAAAGCAACACCCCCAAGTTCAAGAAAGAGCTTGCTATAAACTTGCGCTTGTAATGTCTTAAGGTTATCTAAATTATCCCGTTTTCTTTTTATTGCACGGCGAATAATTTCATCTGCTTCGATTTCACCTACCTTTTCCACCTCTTTTAACTTTACTGGTGAAGGTAACAAGTAAATAAACATAGTATCCAAACCGAAAGAAGCTTCTTTGCTCGCATTTTCGTAACCTATAGATTGGACCAAAATTCGGCTACCTACTTGGACATTGGATAATTTAAAAAGTCCCGAAGAACTCGAGTAAGTGCCTTTGTTTGAGTTTAAAATTTGAACACGGGCACCAGGAATTGGTTTTTTAGTTTCCTTATCGAAAATTTTACCAACAATTTTAACTGTATCTGAATATCCAAAAAGGGGGAAGGAACAAAAGAAAAAGAAAACCAATCTAATCATAGTCGGTAATGGTTTAATAAAGAAACAATTTACAAAAAAAAACTTAAATAGTAATTATTTTCAACTTAATGATGGACTACCAAAATAGCTTAATTTTTGATTAATGAGACGAATCAATTTATTAATTCGTCTCGAGTCAATCCTAAGAAGCCATCCCCGCCACTTGGGTCGAATAGTAAGCTTCCAACAAACCTTTTAACTTGCTCGCCATTTATATTACGCAATCCAATCATCATAGCTCTATCGATAAATAACTCAAATAAATCTAAAGGGATCAAGCCCAAAATGTACAACTGCGACAATTCCTGCCATCCGTCTGGCGTGAACAAGTCCCGCTCAGCTTCGTGAAGGTAACGAAAAGATTTACCAGCGGATTGCAAATTCTGAAAAAGTGTAGATTTTCCATCTTCAAGTCGTTCGAAGATCCAACTCAAAGCTAAAGAAATTTCCGATCTGCTATAACCCTTATTTAAAAGGTATTTTACATCCAATTCATCAATTTGCTTCTTTTTGGTAAGTTCAGTAGCAAAATAAACAAGAATGTCGATTAACCTTTCCATAACTAATGTTAGTAAGTCAAAAAAAAATTTTCTAACTTATGCATTTCTTTCTTTTTTTGGGGAGTTTTATCATCAAAACCCAAAATATGCAAAACTCCGTGAATTGCCAGACGCAAAATTTCGTTTTGTAAACTAACTTTAAACTCTTTTGCCTGCTTTTCTGCTTGATTTAAACAAATATATATTTCTCCCATATAAGTAATATCGTCACTTAAGTCAAAACTTATAACATCTGTTACAAAATTGTGCTTTAAAAAATTTTTGTTTAATTCAAATATTGTTTGTTCATCGACCAAAATTATTGAAATATCAATAGTTTTATTAAAATAATTCAATACATTTGCAATGGTGTCGGTTAGTTTCTTTTTTGGAATACGCTTTCGATTAGTATCATTGAAAATTCTGATCGAATTTCTCATGACCAAGCAAAATTAATGAAATAACTTATTAACAAAGATTATACCAAAATCAAAAAAATGATTCTTCGAGAAGTGCAAGCTGGAGTGCCGAAAGAAGAAATGCGGGATCAAGTTCAGCCATATTAGATTTAACAAGTTGTCGGTCAATATTTGAGTATAAGGAACATGTACAATTCTTTCCAATTATTAAGCAATTTATTTTTTTGCTATCAAATTGAACAAAAGCAATTTCGTTTGGGTCAATAAAAATAATGGAATTAAAGTTGTGAAGTTCGAAGTAACCAAAATTTGTTTGAATCGATACCAATCTGTATTTGGCGTCGCTAAAAGAAATATCAAGATAAAGGGAAAGGAATAGAAAATTACCAGTTGCTTGGTCGTAAAGTTTCCAAGTCCAGCAATTATACGTCTGCTCCGGACTAACTTCCAAGAAATTTGTTATCTCCTGTGGATTAATTTGGTCTCCCATTAATATTCTCAAAAATGATTGAACAAGGGGCCAAAACCCCTTGTTATTAAAATTTTAAATCCAAAGCAAAAGGACCAATATCAATCTAGGGATTCTATCATTTCAGCAATAATGATATTAATCCCGTTAACAACTTTGGTTTTACCAACAATTCCAACAAATTTATTGTCCGCAAACTTTGCAAGTTTCTTGCTAGCAAAGGACCCATCCTCGTTAAAAACAAAATAAATTTTTGCTTTTTTACCTTCCCCAACTAGAAATACTATTGGTTTCCCTTCGTCGGCTTCTTTTGTAGCCTGTTCTCTATTTACTTCGCCTTTCCCATCGATGACAAATTTAGCAAGACTAACAACTTTACCTTTCAATGGCTTACCAGATTTTGGCTTTGTTTGAGTTGCTTGTTTTACATCACCAGTAGTTACTTTCTGTTCGATTTTGGTCTCTCGCTCTTTTGGGGCAATTTTCTTCTTGCCAGCTTCCTCT
Source organism: uncultured Hyphomicrobiales bacterium (assembly GCA_964524325.1). GTDB lineage: Bacteria > Bacteroidota > Ignavibacteria > Kapaibacteriales > UBA2268 > Naka2016. Next base: position 112,928 of record CAZGCT010000004.1, on the reverse strand, counting down.
TGAGAATAAAGATTCGAAAGCCCAGATACAATAAATAAAACAATAATTGCAATCAAGAATCTCTTCATTGTTTCCTCCTTAATTAATGGGTTTGGCATATGGTACACCTACTTTCTTTTGGTAAGAAATTTCACATTCGATATAACGATTATCGGGAGTTCCCTGCAATAGCCCGGTTGGTCCTGGCTTAATCAAAACTTTCGCATAATTCCAATCAGTTTGTCCGGGTGCTTTTGTTCTTACAATAATTACAACACCATTTTTGTAATCTTGGTCGGCGAGGTCGATGTAGTAATTTTTAGAAAAATTACGAGCATTAAGAGCTTGACTATCGAAAACATTGTCGAGTGTATTGGTAAGGAAAATATCTTCGCTAATTTCGGTTGTATAACTTGGTTTTGTAGGGAAATTATAAAGATTATTATCAGAAATATAATTCGCTGTGTAAAAACTTAGTTCACCAGATTTTGTGTAAAGTCCAAGATTCCAAAATTCACCACTTGCGACTTTTAGAGTGCGTGGTTTCCCACTATTTGGGTCGAAAAGTTGCAAACCACTACCAAATTGAGATGCAGTTTCGTAAATTCGAATAGCTTCGTCGTTAATATTTTTTGTAAAGCGAAAAGCTGGGGACCACTGAATTTTAGCACTTTTAACACTTTCCTTGTCGTCAATATTACGAGCACGTAACTCAAAAGTGTATATGGTTCCATCGCTCAAACCAGAAATATCAATAGTATTAGTTCCTTTGGGAATGATACGCGGTGCAAAAGCACCGGGGGAAATGTAAAGTACATAGTCTTTGAAGTAGGTTTTACTTTCGTCGGCGGAAAGCTTCCAACGCAATCTAACCGTAGTTTCATTCATAGAGGTAGCTTTCATGCTGTCGGGGCCAACAACAGCGGGATTTGGTTCGGTTGTATTAGTTGTCTCATCGCACGAAACAAGTAGAAAGAAAACTAAAAGAAAAGCTTGAATCGAGAGAAAAGGCTTAATTTTCATTGGTATATCCTTTTTATGGAACAAATTTTTTAAACGTCAAATATACTATTTTATTTTAGATTTTGCAAGCCAGTGCAAGTTGGTATCCTAAAGTCTCCGTCAATATTCGTCTATCGAACTTTAACAAAAACGAACTAGAAGGCTCTGGTAATGAATCACTAAGCCAAAAGTCGTAAAAAGTATTCAAAGCTCGATATATGCCCTCGACATCTCTTGGTCCAACACAGATAGCTGCTTCCGATTCTAATGCTAAGCTTTTCATATACCCATCGGGGGCGCAAGCAAGAACTGGCTTTCTCGCACCAAAATATTCATACAATTTCCCTGGGGAACGCACATTATCCTCGAACATCAACCAAAGAAGGTTGGACATTTTTAACAAGCGAACAACTTGCGAATGTGGTTGATATCCAAAAAGTTTAACATTACTTTCCAAGCGAAATCTTTTTATCAAGCGAATGTGTGATTTCCTCATAATCCCAACAAACCAGGCTTCTTTGGAAAACCCATCATTTCTTGCTTCGAGGAATTTCGAAAAAGCTTTCAGAAAATATTTTGGACTTCTGTTGTCTTGGAAAAGTCCAGAGTGAGTTACAACAAATTTTTTGGGATCTGGTCTAATATTCTCAGTCAAATTGAAATCTTTTTCGTCGAAGCCATGAGGAATAATTACAACTTCTTCGCTCTTTAGAAATGGATACTTTGTTAGAAGAACATCTTTGGTACCTCTAAAAGTTACAATAATTCTACTTGCTTGCTTCAAAATGCTTTCTTCCAACCTTCGGACATACATTTTATGAAACAAAGTTGGATAGAAATGAAAAGGATTATCGGCCCAAACGTCCCTATAGTCTACGACAAATGGAATGCCAAACTCATCCGAAAGTTCTTTTGCAACCAAAAAACTTGTAAAAGGTGGTGCGGTTGCAAAAATAACATCCACATTATTTTGAGACAATATTTTTTTTCCCAGTTCAATTGCTTTTTTCTTCCATTTGATTTTGGTATCTGGTTGTAAGAAGAAGCTTGCTATGTATCTTCCAGCGTTCTGTAAAATATAATTAGAAGGAAAACCTCTAAGCTTTCTTTTACTTTGAGTTCCAGTTCTAAAAATTTTTACTGAGCTTTCGTCTATTTCTTGTTGAAGTTCTTCGTCGAAAGCATAATATGATTTGGGAGAAGTTGTAAGAACCAATGGATTCCAACCAAATTCGGGAAGATATTTTACAAATTTTAGCGTTCTTTGAACACCACTAAGCCCCATGGGGGGAAAATAAAAGGAAATTATTAGAACATTACGGTTGTCCATAATTTGCAATTCTAATTGATGTGAATATTAAACTAGAATTAACTCAGTTGGTGCTTTTGTTAAATATTTAGCACCATCTCGGTTAACATAAACATTATCTTCTATGCGTAGACCATATTTATCTGGAATATAAACCCCCGGTTCAATAGCTAGAACACAACCTTCGGGAATAATTTGGTCGTCTTTTCTAAAAGTAATCAAGGGTTGCTCGTGGGTAACAATTCCAATTCCATGACCTAAAGAATGTTGAAAGTAATCACCGTAACCAGCTTTTGCAATTAATGATCTTGCAGCATTGTCTACGAGTTTTCCGTTAACAAATGGCCTTATTCGTTCAATCGCAGCGTCCTTGGCTTTCAATAGTAATTCATAAATTGCTTTTTGTTCTTTTGTATATTTTCCAACAGCAAAAACTCTCGTAATATCGCTACAAAAACCTTTTACAATGCAACCAAAGTCAACAGTTACAATCTCGCCAGATTTGATGGGTTTATCGGATGGATTGCCATGGACAAGAGAACTCCTTTTGCCACTAACAACTATAGTCGGGAATGGTTCACCTTCTGACCCTAATCTTCGCGCAATGTAAACCAACTCTGCCGCTAATTCCTTTTCTGTCATTCCAATTTTAAAGTTTTTAAGAGCTTGGTCGAATACTTTTTCGCTCATTTCGCAAGCTTTACGAATGCACTCAAGCTCTTCGTTTGATTTAGGCATGGTGAAAGGTTCAACAATCGCATTAGCAGGTTTGAATTTAACCGGTCGGATAATATTTCGAATATTAATAACATCCTGATAACTAAGACGTTCTGATTCAAAAACCAAAGCATTAATATCCTTGAGAAGTTTCTTCTTTACACAATAATCCCAAACATCGCGAGTAATAAAAGTTATTAAATTTGGTAATGCATACAATTCGGTGCGAATTTGCTCTTCGTACCTGTCATCCGTAAAGAACCAAATTTCATCTTTCAAAATCATTAAGGATGCACTTGATCCAGAAAAATTTGTTAGGTAACGAATATTAGGAAGATAATCAACAAACAGCCCCTCTGCTTTTTCTTCCTCAATTCTAAATCGGATTTGCTGTAAACGCTGGTCTATTTTGTCTGAATATTTCTTTTGTGTATCAACAATTGCGGTAGTTTTTTTACCCATACATGAACCAAGCTATTATTTAACAAAATAATTAGGAGATTCCTTAGTAATACTAACATCGTGTGGATGGGATTCACGCAAACCTGCATCCGTAATTTTCACAAACTTAGCATACTTTTTCAGCTCTTCTAAATTTTGGCATCCAGTATAACCGAGGGCAGACCTAAGCCCACCAATCAGCTGAAAAATAGTATCTGCCACATTTCCTTTGTATGGAACTCTTCCTTCTATGCCTTCTGGCACAAGCTTAGTGATCTCATCTTCAACATCTTGGAAATACCTATCTGCAGAACCTTTCTTCATAGCCTCCAAAGAACCCATACCCCTGTAAATTTTGTATGCACGACCTTCGTAGAGAATTTTATCCCCAGGGCTTTCTTCGTGACCAGCAAGCAAATTTCCAATCATAACCGAATCGGCCCCTGCAGCAATTGCCTTAGCTATATCCCCAGTTTGCTTAATTCCACCATCAGCAATTACAGGAATATCAACCTTTTTGGTGATTTTCGACACATTGAATATTGCTGTTAGTTGTGGTATTCCAATACCAGCAATTACACGAGTAGTGCAAATCGATCCTGGCCCAATTCCAACCTTAATACCATCCACTTCAGTGCGAACAAGATCTTCGGCAGCCTCGCTTGTTGCAATATTCCCAGCAATTAATTGAATTTCCGGAAATTTTGATTTAATTTTTTTTATCATATCAATAACCCCACGAGAATGAGCATGGGCGGTGTCTATAAAAACAGCATCGACGCCTACTTTTTTAAGTTCTTCTACCCTTTCCAGGGTATCGGATGCCACGCCAACGGCAGCACCCACACGTAGCCTACCAAGTTCGTCTTTGCAGGCATTCGGGTGCATCTTTTTCTTTTGTATATCTTTGACAGTTATTAAGCCTTTTAGAATAAAATTTTTATCGACTACAGGTAATTTCTCAATTCGGTTTTCTTGTAAAATCTTTTCGGCTTGCTCAAGTGTTGTACCTTCGGGAACTGTTATCAAATTATTCTTTGTCATTACCTCCTCGACAAGGGAGTCCAAAGCTGGATTGAATCGTAAATCTCGGTTTGTAACAATACCAATTAATTTTTTATGCTCATCAACAATTGGAATACCAGAGATGTGAAACTTTGCCATAAGCTCCAAAGCGTCACGAATTGTATTTTGCGGTCCCAAAGTAATTGGATTCATGATCATACCACTTTCGGAACGTTTAACACGGTCAACTTGGTCAACTTGCTCGCCTATAGACATATTCTTGTGTATCACACCAAGTCCACCCTCGCGTGCAATGGCAATAGCCATAGGGGCCTCGGTAACCGTATCCATCGCAGCGCTTATAATCGGAATATTAAGCCAAATTTGTTTGGTCAAGCGCGTTCTCAAATCTGTTTCGCGTGGAAGGACTTCGGAGTATCTTGGTACTATCAACACATCATCAAAAGTTAAAGCTTCGCCAATAATCTTTTCGTGCTCAAACATCATTTCCTCTTTTTTCAAAAAAAATTTTACAAAATTAAGAATAAACGAGTACAAAAATTGTGGGTGCATGAAAATGCGATTTGCAAGAAAAATATATTTTCCCAAATTATTTTCTTCAGAAAGTTCTTCAGAAATGGAATTATATTCTCTTCAAAAAATAAATTAGTGGCTTTGGTTAAAAAATAAAATCTTCAATTTCTGAATTTAAAATTAGTTAACAATTCATTAATTTCCTTGATAATGTCGCTTACTTCAAGTTCTTTCATACAACGAAAATGTTTAAGCGGGCACCTTGGTTTGCCAAAATGTGTGCATGGCCGACAAGCTAAGTTGTTATTTTCTACAATCTTATTAGGTGTAAGAAATGGCACAAAGCCAAACTCTGGAACGGTAGAACCAAAGATTTGTATTACTGGAACTTTTCGAGCAGATGCAATATGAACAACTGCGCTATCGTTTGAAATAACAAGGTCGCACTCGTCCAAGATTTCAGCAGTTTGAATAACATCTGTTTTACCAGCTAGGTTGACAACAGATTTTGTCTGTTCAAAAATACTATTGCAAATTTCCAAGTCTCCGGTATCTCCAATCAAGAGAATTTCTGAACCGTATTTAGACTGAAGCAAATTAATTAGTTCAACAAATTTATCCGTGGGTAAGCGTTTAGTAAAATGTTTCGCTCCGGGGGCAATTGCTACCTTGTTCAATTTAATACTTGAGATTTCTTTGGTGAACGGAATGTATGTACTTACATCTTTTGAAGTCCAAAGTTCCAAACCAAAACCATCATCATAATTCAAGAGATTTGGAAAAGTTTTAGCGTAAAGAATTGGAATTGGAAAAAATTCTTTTTTTCGTTTTTTTAAATAAACAAGCTTGAACTTGTAGAAACGTCGCTTATCGAAACGAAAAAAAGAAGAAGTTTTGCCCCAGGTGGAAATCCAACTTCTAAAGTTGTTTTGTAAATCGATGATTGCATCATAGTGCCATGGATTATTAATCGAAAGTGTATCGATGAAATGTAAAAAGATAGGTTTAGATTTGTCGTATTCAATGATTCGGTTTACCCTTGGGTTAAATTTATAAACGATAGAAAAGTCTTTTGCAACCAAGAAATCTATTTGTGCTTTTGGAAAAGCATTTCTGAGCAAGCGAACTACAAAAGTTGAAAGAATAACATCGCCGAGGGAGGACAACCGAACAATTAAAATCTTCATTGCATTTCAAACATAAAAATAAAATCACTAATTTAGTATTTTAAAAATTAAATCGACTAAAATGAATTTAACAATCGAGCACAACGACGAAGTTACAATTTTAAGAATCAACGAAAGTAAAATTACATCGGAAAATAGTCCAAACCTGAAAGCCAAATTACTTATCGAAGCTCAACCAAATTTACGCGCCCTCATAATAGACATAAGCAAAGTTGAAGCCATTGATAGTTCTGGCTTTGGTGCTTTTTTGCTTGCAGATCGGCAATTGCGGGAATATGGGATTCCAACTATGATCGTTGGAGTCCAGGAGAGCATAAAAAAGCTTTTTGAAATTCTTAAATTGGATAGAGTTTTTAATTTTTACAATACTGTAGATGAAGCAATTGGCGCAATTTAGTTATTTGACCTCTCCATCTCGTTCTGGATAAGGAGGTAGAGGCAAGGCACCTGGAATACCCATAAGGGGGAAATCTTTACGCAAAGGATATAGTGGCTCACCGGTGTCTGGATCCAAGAAATCCTCGGGCATATAAAAACGACGCAAATCTGGATGTCCTTCGAATTTAATCCCATACATATCATATGTTTCCCTTTCGTACCAGTTTGCACTTTGCCAAACATCAACCATGGTCGGGCAAGTGGGGTTCTCGTTGTTTAGCAATGGGACTTTAACACGCAACCTAGCTTTGTGTTTGTTTGAATAAAGGAAGTAAACAACCTCAAAGCGAGTCTTCTTTTTCCCAAGCCAATCTATTGCGGTAATATCTATCAACATATCGAAATTCGTTTCAGGATTGTCACGTAACTCAATCATTAGATCTACAAGCCTTTCAGGTGGTACGACTAAGGTAAATTGACCACGGAATTCAACTATCTCGTAATACGATGATAATGTTTTAGCTATGCTTTCGACCGTTTTAACAATGTCTTTCATAATGCAACTCAAAAAAAGGCAAATTAATATTTGCTATCGAAAAATAGAAATAGAAAATCTAAATCCACATGGATTTGGGTGAAATGCTAGCGAAACTTTTTCGCTCACATCAAAGCTAAATAAATGAGCTCCCACATAAGCATCAAGCATTGATAAACCATAGACACCTACAAGAAAAAAAATACTAATGTCGCGATTATCACGTGAATTTTCACGTCGCACCTTTAGGAAAAATAAATTAGGGTCTTGTGGATTGATTTTCGAAATTTCATCATATTGTTTAGAATAATCAAGAAAATCTTTGTGGTGCTTTATAGAATAATAATACATAACAATAGCTCCAGCAAAGAAAAGCGGTGCTTTCCAATATTGTTGGACATAAACTTGCCCTAAACCAGGAACAAGCAAAGAATACAGAATAGCATTTAATGGGGACTTCTGTTTTATAGATAACTTGGAAGTATCTGAAAACTGAGTTTCTTCCAGTTTGTTTAAAGTATCCTTGTTATTATCCTGCGAGGCAGCACAAGTCGAATTAAAGAATAAAAACAGGCAAAAAAGTTGAACAATAAATAACTTCATTCAATCACAGCAATAGCTTCGATTTCAACAAGAACATCTTTCGGCAAGCGAGCGACTTGAAAGGCTGCGCGTGCAGGTTTGCTATCTTTAAAAAACTCATTGTAGACTTCATTCATAGCCGAAAAGTTATTCATATCGCTAAGGAAAACAGTTGTTTTTACAACATTATCAAGAGAGGCTCCGACGCTTTCCAGAATTGTCTTTATGTTTAAAATAACTTGTCTTGTTTGGGATTTAATATCATTTTCAACAATTGATCCATCAATTCTAAGAGGAATTTGTCCTGAAACAAAAATGAAATTTCCTTTGGCAATTACACCTTGGGAATAAGGTCCAATTGGTTTGGGAGCATTTTCAGTTTCTATTAATTGTTTCATAAAACACCCTTTTATGTTTGAAAATTATCTCGTGCTAAAAGCGCAGAACCAATAAATCCTGAATCCTTAGTAAAATGGGCGCGTAGTACTTGAACATTTTCAGCAATATGCGGCAACGAACGCTTCTTGATTGTTTCAATTGCAGATATTAAATAATGGTCGGGTGCAAGGGAAACACCACCACCAATAATAGCAACACTGATATCAAGTAAATTCATTACAGTGGACAAGCCAATTCCAAGAATATGCCCTACGAAATTTAGAATTTCTATAGCGGCTTCATCGCCTTTCTCAACAGCTTCGGAAATAAAATATGGATCGGTTTTTTCGTAATGATGCAAGACAGAATGGGGCTTGTCCTTGATATATTTTTTTGCAAAGCTAGTAATTTGATTTTTACCAATGTATTCTTCAATCACGCCGGTACGAAAGGACATTTTAGTGTTAAGTGCTTCGAATGGATTGTAAATTATGTGGCCAAACTCGCCAGCAGCATTGTGTTCACCTCTGAAAATTTGTCGATTATAAACAATCGCACCACCGACACCAGTACCAAGAGTAACATAAATGAAACTATTAAAATTAGTTCCAGAACCCATAACCAGTTCTGCGTAAGCAGCACAATTAGCATCATTTTCAACAATAACTGGTAATGCAAAAACATTAGTCAAAAACTTACCAAGAGGTACATCGATCCATTCTGGCATGTTTGGAGAAATTTTAACCGTGCCGTCGGAAAGAACGATTCCCGGAACACCAACACCAATAGCTTTTATTTTGGGATACATTTCTTGGAGGTTCAAAATTAATCGCTTCAAAGAAACCAGCATATAATCGAGACCTTTATTGGCATTGGTGGATTGGGACTTTTGGTAAATTATATTTCCTTTGGCATCCAATACCCCATACTTAAGGTTCGAAGCGCCGATGTCCACTCCTAAATAAAGGTCTTCTGTGAAAATATCGACTTGTCTTTCAGTTTGCTTTTTTCTTGGTGATGGCATAAATTTCCTCGCCTTCCTTAACTAAACCATAAATTTCTCTTGCTATACGTTCTATTTCAAGCGTATCGGTTTCAAGCAATTTAATTCTCTGTTCAAGTGAATCTCGACGGCGAATTTCTTCCCGTATTTGATTTAACAATTCCTTACGCTCTTTTTCAAGTTGCCATTTCCTAACAAAACCATAATTAGAAAAAAACAATATATAACCAACCCAAGCTAATAGTACAAACACAAAAACGAAACGGAAGAATTTCCTTTTTATTTCAATGTTTTGCATCAAGCACAAAAAGATTTCAAAAGTTCCAAAAGTCTGTTCATTTCATCTTTAGTTCGTTTTTCGGTTAAAGAAACTAGCAAACCTGGTTGTAGATTGGAATATTTACCGGTATCTATACCAGCAAGCAACTTCATAGACTTTCCTTGCTCAATAATTTTATGTGTTGGAACAGGTGGAATAACTAAAAATTCACGGAAGAATGGCTTGTCGTTGAACAATTTAAACCCGGGTATCTTTTGAATTTGGTCGGCAAGAAAGTGTGCTTTTTGGAAACATTGCTCGGCAAGCTCTTTTATTCCTTCCTTTCCCATAATTGAAAGAAATACTGTTGCGGCAAGCATCATCAATCCTTGATTAGTACAAATATTAGAAGTTGCCCGCTCTCGCTTAATTTGTTGTTCGCGTGTTTGCAATGTAAGAACAAAGGCTCTTTTTCCATCAGCATCAAGAGTCATTCCTGAAAGTCTACCGGGAATTTTGCGAATAAATTCTTGCTTAGTTGCGAACAAGCCAAGATATGGTCCGCCGAAGCTTAATGGTATTCCAAGTGATTGACCTTCTCCAACAACAATATCTGCATTATATTCACCAGGGGATTTAATAATTCCAAGGGATATTGGATCGACAACAGAAATAAGAAGTGCACCTTTTGAATGGACAATCTTTTCAATTTCTTCAATCTCTTCGAGGTTTCCGTAAGCATTAGGTTGTTGAACAACAACTGCAGAAACTTTTGCATCAACTAAAGCTGCCAACTTCTCCAAGTCGCAAGTCCCATCGGGTGCAATAGCAAACTCGAAAGTAAAGTTCTTTCCATAAGTAATGGTTTTGCAAACTTCAAAGTAATTTGGGTTAATAGTACCAGCAAAAACAAAATTAGTTTTTCTATTATGCGCATTGGACATAAGCAAGGACTCTGCAAGAGCAGAACCAGCATCGAGCATAGATGCATTAGCAACATCCATTCCAAAGAGATCGCAAATCATCGATTGAAACTCGTACATCGCTTGCAAGGTACCTTGCGAGACTTCGGCTTGGTACGGTGTGTAGGCAGTTTTGAACTCAGGTCGGTCTATTATAAAGTTAACCAAAGCTGGAACGTAATGGTCGTAAGCACCAAGTCCCATAAATGTGGCAAATTCATTAGAGTTAAAATTCTTTTTTGAATATTCAGATAATAAATTAACGACTTCCGCTTCAGAAAGTGCTGGGAAAAGATTGAACCTATCCATTATTCTGACACTTTCTGGTATAGAGGTTATTAAGTCCTCGAATTTACTAACCCCTATCTCTCGCAACATTTCTTCAAATTGTTCTTCAGTGTTAGAAACGTATGCCATATTTTTTCCAAATTAAAGAAAAATAACTAGCAAATTATTAACTTTCCAACGATTAACCAAAGAAACAATGACGGTATCAAATCGAATGTTGTTAAACAAAAATTTTTAAATCAACCTTTCGTTTTAAACATTTGTATTTTTATGGATTACTGTGCAAAGATGAAAACTTTTTTTATTTTTTTCTTAGCAATAATTAATTCAATTGGAATTTTTGCTCGCGAAAAAAACCAACATTTTGATTGGAAAGCAAGCGCAAATATCCTAAAAGCAAAAGCAGGTGATAAGTTTGTAATTCATCTCGATTTTGAAATGGATAAAGGTTGGTATATTTACGATCTCATAGAACAAATCGGTCCCGAAGGTTTAGGACCCCAAAAAACAGAAATCACACTTATTCCTAAAGAATATTTAAAAATATCTGGCAAAATTAAAACTCCCAAACCAAAAGTTAAGTACGATAGCGCTTTTTACATAGACATAAGAACATTTAGTGGGAAATTTTCTTTCGAAATCCCCGTTGTTGCATTAAAAGACATAGATTTCTCGAAAGATAAAATATTTGCTGAAATCTATGTTCAACAATGCAAAGACAATCTTTGTTTGCCAGGAATGGACTTTCGTAAAATAATCACATCAGAAGGCATTGTGCAGGCTGCCCAAGTAGATACTTCAAGCAACTCAAATCAATTTGCTCAAAACTCAAATATTGCGACTTCAGACTCTTATATTAAGACTGAACTCCAGACAAAAAACGAAGAAAATCTTAAAACTGACACAAGCAAAGAAATAGAAACTGCCAAAAAGCAAGGTATTTTAGCGTACCTTTTTTTCGCAATGGGTGCGGGGGCTCTTGCTTTACTTACCCCTTGTGTATTTCCTATGGTACCAATAACAGTTTCTTTCTTTACAAAACGAGCAGAAAAAAATCCCGGTAAAGGGTTAAGAGATTCCATCATCTATGGGTTAGGTATAATCCTAACATTTACTGCTCTGGGTTTCCTTCTTGCTTTATTTTTTGGGGCTTCTGGTATACAAAATTTTGCAACAAACCCATGGCTAAATTTAGCAATTGCTGTACTTTTTATTATTTTTTCTTTAAATTTATTTGGAGCCTTCGAGTTTCAATTACCAACCTCTTGGTTGAACGCTTTAAATGTAAAAAGCCAAGGCGGTGGAATTTTAAGTGTGCTATTAATGGGATTGACATTTTCCCTGACATCATTCACCTGCACAGTACCTTTTGTAGGCGTTGCACTCGTTTCAGCAGCAAGTGGAGAATGGTTTTACCCAATAATTGGAATGCTTGGATTTTCATTCATCTTTGCACTTCCGTTTATTTTTCTGGCACTATTTCCATCGGCAATTTCAAAGGTGCCCCGAAGCGGTGCTTGGATGAATAACATTAAAGTTGTAATGGGATTTCTCGAAATTGCTGCTGCAATAAAATTCCTAAGCAATGCGGACCTTGTTTGGGCTCTGGGAATTATGCCGAGGGAACTTTTCCTCGGTATTTGGATTGGGATCGGTATACTAATTACTCTCTACATACTTGGTGTTTTTCGGTTGCCCCATGACTCTCCAGTTGAAAATGTTGGAACTATGCGCGTCCTTTTTGCTACTTTCTTCATATCAATCAGCTTTTACCTTATGAGTGGACTATTTGGCAAAAAACTTGGAGAGTTGGACGCTTTTCTTCCTCCACCTGACTACGAGCAAATAATTTCTTCTCAAGCAAACACAACTGGGAACTTCTATGAAAATAACCAAATCCAAAACTCAAACGAAAACGAAGATTGGTTGCACGATTATCAATCCGGCTTACAACTTGCGAAACAAACTGGGAAACATATGTTTTTAGATTTTAGCGGATTTACTTGTACAAATTGTAGGTGGATGGAGATTAATATGTTTAATAAATCAGAAGTAAAGAAACTACTTTCTAACATGGTGAAAGTTAGACTTTTTACCGACCGAAAACAAGAGCCTTACATTTCAAACAAAGAAATGCAAATGCGTCGGTTCAATTCCATAGAATTACCATTGTATGTTATCCAAACTCCTGATGAAAAAGTTATAGCTACCAGCGCTTTTACAAGAGATGTCGACGAATTTATTAATTTTTTGAAAAAAGCAAATAACTAATATGGAAAAAAAAACAAAGGTCTTAGTTATTGTTACCAATGGCACCGAAGATATCGAAGCAACTGTTCCAATCGACTTGTTTCGAAGAGCCAACTTTGAAGTAGTTGTCGCAGGGGAAAAAGAGATTGTTACTTTTGCTCGAGGTATGAAAGTTATACCAGATATACTTTTCGACAAAATACCTAACGAATCAAATTACGACCTAATATTTATCCCAGGAGGCGCAAAAGGAGTAGAAAATTTATTGCAAAATGAAAAATTGAAGGAACTACTTGAAAGACAAAAATCGAAAGATGGTTGGATATCTGCAATTTGTGCTGCCCCACTTCTTTTAGATAAATTCGAAATTATTCCACCAAATGCAAAAATCACTAGTCATCCCTCAATCAAAGATAAATTCAATAAATACAATTACAGAGACGAAGAAGTTGTTATCTTTGAAAAAATAATCACAAGTCGCGGAGCCGGCACTTCGATTCCACTTGCACTTAAAATAATTCAATTGCTTGCAAGCAAAGAGCTTTCCGACAAGATAGCTCGAGATATTGTTTATATAAGATAAATAAAAAATGAAAAGGGCAGAATTTAGAATTTACGGGATAGTTCAGGGTGTTGGTTTTAGATATTTCGTTTATAGAAAAGCATCTTTGCTAAACCTTAAAGGTTTTACTAAAAACCTTTACGATGGCTCTGTGCTGGTAGTAGCCGAGGGCGAAGAAGAAAAACTCAACGAGCTTCACAATCTACTAAAAATTGGTCCAACACATGCATATGTCCAAAAAGTTGAAGTTGAATATTCAGAGCCCAAAAACCAATTTACAAGATTTGAAATCAGCTAAATTTTAATAATTTAAATGAAAGTTTTTATTCTCTTGCTTGTATTATTCATTGGAATACTTGTAAATTTAGCGAGTCTCATTGCAAAAGAATTGGTAATTAATTCCAAAGATTTAGAAGTCAAAATAGGGCTTGCCTTAAGTGGTGGTGGTTCGCGTGGTATTGCTCAAATTGGGGTGTTAAGAGCCTTCGAAAAAGAAGGTTTGCCTTTTCATTTTATTTCTGGAACAAGTATCGGTGCTTTCGTTGGAGGACTATATGCAGTTGGATACACCCCAGATGAATTGGAAGAAATCGTTATGACAACTGATTGGGAAAATGTTTTATCAGTCTTAAAAGAGCAGGAAAGAGTCGAATTGTTCTTAGACCAAAAATTAATACAAGATAGAACACTTGCAACGCTTAGGTTTCAAAATTTCAAATTTGTATATCCACAAGCACTTTCATTGGGGTGGAAGTTCAATTCGTTTATTCAAAAATTGTTATGGAATGGTGCATATTACTCAGACAATTTTGACAACCTAAAAATACCTTTTCGAGCAGTTGCTACGAACATAATCGATGGACGAAAAATAATTCTCAAAGAAGGCAACCTAATACGAGCTATGAAAGCCAGTTCTGCGATACCGCTCTTGAACACACCCGTGAATTTGGACACAATGCTTTTGGTCGACGGTGGTCTATTTGCAAACATTCCTGTTGAGGAGGTTGCAGATTTTAAACCCCATATTGTAATTGCTGTAAATACTACTTCCCCATTACCAAAAAGAGAAGAATTATTAAAACCTTGGACTCTTGCCTCTCAGATTATTACAATATATATGAATAAATATGTTGCAGAGTCTTTAGAAAAAGCAGATTTTATTATAACTCCAGAAATTGGAAACCATCCGAATGATAACTTCGAAGGTCTCGATTCATTGATTAGAAAAGGGGAGGAGTCCGCACAGAATATCTTAAGAAGATATGTGAGAAAAAAAATTGAGCAAATCAAAGACTCAATTGTAAAAGCAAAAGTAATAAATGTTAAGAAAGAGTTTGATTTTCATGGTGAAAAGATTTTTTTGAAGAAAACGAGTTTGGAAAAGTCTTCAATAACCAAAGAATATTACAACTTGACAAACAATCCCACAGACTCCACGCTCGAAGATTTTCTTTTGCATTTGGACAATCAAACCGTTGGTAACTTGAAATTTTTCGAGGCAGAAAAAGAAATAATTCTCGAGGTTGAGAAATATCCCTTAATAAAGGAAATCATAATAGAAACCGAATTGCCAAATCTAAAAAGAATTGCAGATAGCCTTTCAACCCAATTTATAAAAATATATGATAACCCATCGGTCAGACAACTTCTAATAGAAAAGTTAAAAAAAGCATTTGCTCGCAATGGTTATTCTTTTACAAAAGTTAGTGTTTATCCCGATTCATTTTCGGAGCGATTAACAATAAAAATAAAGCCAAACATAATTGGTAAAATAATTTTGGATAAAAACATTAAAACTAGTGATTACATTGTACGACGGGAAATACCTTTGGAAGAGGGCGATTATACAAATGCCGAAAAGCTAGTTCAATCGTGGAATAATCTCGTAAATACAGACCTTTTTAATGAAGTCTTCATTGATTTTCAAATTGACACAAATTACGCAACATGCAATATATTTGTTTCAGCCAAAGAGCGTGGAACTCAAGTGTTAAACATTTTGTTGCGCATCGACAACGAAAACAACTTACAAGGGGGAACCGATTTAATACACGAGAACCTTTTAAACAGTGGTACAAGACTTTTACTTTCATTGACTGGATGCAGAACAGACTTACTTGCAAAGATTAATCTTTCGCAACCAAGAATTTGGAAAACAAATTACACTTTTTCTTTAGAATCATATTACTTTTACCAAATCATCCCTATTTTTGTAAAAAAACATCCTCTGCCTATTAACAAATTTGAGAATTATGTTGAAAAAGAAATAATAACAGAACGACTAAATTTCAACATTACAGCCGGAAAACAAATCGAGCGTTTGGGTAATTTGGTTTTTAGCATAAAATTCGAAAAACAAAGATTTTATGAACAAAACGAACCTCAAAAGCCAAAGTTCTATTATATTAGTAATTTTTTCATAGGATTTGTGTACGACACAAGAGACAAGGTTGAATTTGCTACATCCGGTCGCTATTTAAATCTTTATTTCGAATCACCTTTGTTTAAAGCTACTAATAGTACAGCATTCACCAGGGCTATGTTTGTCCATACTATGAACTATTCGATTGAACCCTTTGTCGTTCGACCTTCTTTGCTGTTTGGTTTTGCCGATAATAATTTACCATTTCCAGATTTTTTCTCATTAGGGGGAGATGGGAATTTTATTGGCTACCGTCAAAATGAATTTCTTGGTCGCCAAATCTTCAATGGTTCTTTAACTCTTCAATACAATCTTCCTTTCAAAGTTTATTTCGATACCTACCTTATACTGACATACAATACTGGTTCAGTCTGGTCACAATTTGAGGCAATTAGGATAAGCGAATTGAAACATGGTTTTGGAATTACACTTGGTTTGGATACCCCAATTGGGCCAGTTCGGTTTTCGGCAGGTAATGGTTTCTATTTTATCAAGAACCCAAATGCAACTGTCTGGGGTCCTCTTCATTTCTACTTTTCAATAGGAAACAAGCTGTTTTAATCAAACCACTATGTAAGTAAAAGTCCCTTCCATCGGGTAAATCATTTCACCAAGTTCATTTTCCGTCTTAACAAAGAACTCAAGAATTGAGCCAGAATAGTTATCCTTTATTGAAAAAATGGAGGAAAAATCAATCCCAAGAACAAAGTATTCTCCAAAGGCAAAGTAAAAATTTCTTAAATCTATAGGTGTTGGGGAAAAGAAAGCAAACTCATTTGAAGTCAGTTGCAATTTAAGTTCCTTGGGTTGTGTCAAATAAACAAATACCTTGTCGGTTTCTTGTATTTCTCTTAAAATTTTCAATCCAATCAAAAACATTTTTTTTGTGTTACCAAAATATATTTCCGAAATAAATGCTTTATTCGAATGCATAGTACCAATTGCAGACTTTGCATAATACAATCCCCAGCCAATTTCTGTTGAAAGTGTCCTAATATTGCTTTCGGTTATTGTTTTCGTAGGAAAAGTCAATAAATACAAATGGTTAGTCTCTCCCAAGGGTTCTTGCAACTCGAAAGGTACATCGACCCCAAGCAATTGATAAATTTTAGTTAAATACCACCGGAAAAGTTTATCGAAATCAGTTTTATTTGGGGCTATGTTGTCGTCGCCATACCACCAAAACCAATCAGAACCTTCTGCAACGAATGCGTAATCCATAGCTTTGGCATATAATTCATTGTTTTCTTTGTGCTGCTCGATTAAATACCTTGCTTTGGCAAGCTGGTTCCAAGCTATTTGCTTTTGAGGTTGTCCAATCCAAGTGTAAAAATTTGCATTAATCCAAGAACCCGGGAAAATTTCCTGAATTACATAGGTATAATCTCTGGGCAAGGAATTAACAATTTCGGAAAAAGTAAATGTTCGCAAACATGTTTCACTTGATATAGTTTTATACAACATCAGAAGAAATGGCAAGCCGTTATCCTTGTAGTATTCCCAGCAATTTTCACCATCCAAAATTATTGGAACACAAGCAAAATCAAGAGCATCCTCACCAAAATTACCAATAATACTTGTTCGAATCATTTTTAATCTGTTGACAAAGTCAAAGACTGCATCTTCAGTTTTCCAATTTTGATAATTAAAACCAATCGCATCGGAAAGAAAGCTATCTCGAAAGAATACGACTATGCGACGATCCCCATTTTGGTAAATGTATGGGAAATATTGAAGCCCAGAATTGGAGCTATTTAAAGTCTGGTAGAGCAGTTTTGAATCGGTTGCAGTCCATTCAAATTTTTCATCTGCAAAAATATCAAGAACTTTCGAAGAAAGAGAGCCTTCTGAAGGCCAAACGCCCTTCGGTTCAAAACCAAAAACATCTTGAAAAAACTTTTTTCCATTAACTACCTGGGCAACTGCATCTTCGGGAAATTTAAAAATTGGTTCGTTCAATTCTAAATTTGGCAAGCCAATCTTAGCAATTGTAGCATCACAAAGTAAAGGCAAGATCGGATGAAAGAAAGGAGAAACGCTAAGTTCTACCTGGTCCAGTTCATACAACTGCTTCATAGTTGGTACTATTTCTGTTAATACATTAAGTTGGCTTTCGAGCAAAAGTTCTTTTTCCTTTTGTGTAAAACCCTTCCCTTTTGAAAAATATCTTTTAAATTGAGGTCGCTTGCGGGTTATTTGTCCTGTCCAGGCAAGATTATACCAAACTTGTAAATCAATTAATTCTTGTTCGTTTAGTTTATTTCCGAAGCTAACTTTATTGTAAAGTTCAAGATAGCGTGGATAAGGTGCAATTAAATTTTGGAAATTGCACACAAAAAATTGTTTTTCAATCTCATTTTTTTCTTCGTCATTTAGGTCAGAAGGCTGTCTCAGTGAAAGTTCTTGGACTCGGTCTATAACTCCAGATTTAGTATACTCAAAGATTTGTAGTAGTAAAGAAGGAACGATGTTGAATGTTTGTTTAATTTCGGGAAATTCAAATAAAATCGAAGGCAAATCCAGATAATCTTTTATTGCGTGGAAACGAACCCACGGTAAAATGAACTTATCTTCCTTTCGGTAGTAAGGTTGATGCTGATGCCAAAGGAAACAAATTCGTAAAGGTTTCATTCTAGCACGACATTTAAAAATAATAAAAATAACAAAATTCTAATTTGAAACTTAAAGTTTTTCTATGTCTGAAGAGGATATTGTTAAAAAACACAAAAAAGGAGAAAAAATAATTTCTCTTGCTTTTTTAAAAATTTTCAAATAAAAAATTAGTTCGAAGTAGGATTGTACAACTTACCCATGAACAAAATTGCCCCGGTGTTTTGTTCATAAATCACATAAACAAATGGCCGAGTTAAATAAAATTCAGGTTTGAGACTTGTATAACCAATTTCAACTGAAGTTACAGCAGCAGCTTCAGTACCTTCCTCGTCCACTTGAACAAAGGTTTTGTGTTTTACATCAGTTATCATGCAACGTAAAGTTTTACACAATCCCGAAAAATCAGCAAAATCTGTAAAGGCAATTTCCATACCCAAAGCAGCAAGAATATCTTTCAAATCCATTTCGAATTCATCCTTGAACTTAGGCATATAAACCAGCACATTTTTTACTTCTTTCAAATTTTTCAAACAATTCTCCCATTTAGCTCGATCAAATTTAGAAATGAAATTATTGATGTTTGTTTCAATATTTGGTAAGATAATTAACATCGAAAAGTTGCCTTTGCCATAAGGCAAACGAAGGGCAGAATATTCATCATTGAAGAAGCAATGAAAATCGCGAGTCTGCATCATAAACTTTGCTTTAACTAAATTAGTATTGGTTATAGCAAAATCACCATCACGAGTTTTGTTTTTGTCGAATGTGTACTTCCAATTTCCTTTAAAGTAAAGTGCATTTAGAATATACATAACAGCATAATCTGGAATATGGCGAATAATTTCTTTAATTTTTCCTTTGGTTTGCTCTTCAACCCACTTGTTGATGATATTTTTTGACTCTGGATTGTTGAAATCCAAAACATCGTATTTGGCATTATAATAGATTTTTAAAACATTTAGGAAATCATCCACGAATTCAACACCCTGCCTTGCCCAAACAGAATTTCCAACTTCAAATTTTACATTTTTGTCAGCATTTAATAGCATAGGGATTATTTCCCTAAGCGAATTATTTATTTCCAGTATTGAAAGATTCTGGAAGGAAAGTGTATTTTGCATTGCTTCGAAAGTCTTGCCCCTTGCACCGTTCATCGTCATTGCCAAGGCAACGGAAACACTCATTGGAGAAATGAATACATTTTTTTCTTGCTTTTCCACATTAACTTTTTTGAAAAGCAAAAAAGCAAAATCGTTAATACCAGAGACTACATGTTTTTCCGCTTCATCCAAAGGACGAATTGGATTTTCAACATGAACGGTATTTTGCGCACATGACAATATAAGAAACAGAGAGAATAGCAAAAAATAAACCCTTTTCATTTTCCCTCCGAAATAAAACGATAACGAATTTATTAACAAAAAGTTACAAATTATTGAGTTTTAGGGAGAACAATTGTAACGACATTCCCTTCGGCACCAAGTGTTTCGAACTTTGCTTGGCCGTTAAGAGTTCTAATCATAGATGCAAATATCGAGAGATTAAGAAGAACATTGTCAACATCGTATCGAAGCGCTTCTATTAAATTAGAAAGAGTTTCATTGTATATGGAAATCATTTTCGAAACAATTTCATTGGGTGATGCAAGAATTTGTATTTCGACAACTCCTTC
Source organism: uncultured Hyphomicrobiales bacterium (assembly GCA_964524325.1). Lineage (GTDB taxonomy): Bacteria > Bacteroidota > Ignavibacteria > Kapaibacteriales > UBA2268 > Naka2016. Next base: position 92,850 of record CAZGCT010000004.1, on the reverse strand, counting down.
GGAACGGCTTTCAATAATTTGAACATACATTTCGATTGTCGGTAAATCATTTATAAGAGCTAAGTAAAGTGTTTCGAAAGCACGTCGCAAATCATCACGGTCACTTGTTACAGTGGCGTTTTGGCTACCTTCTTCAAATATTAACAAAGTACTTTTGGGCTTAAATTTATTGTTGAAATTCACACTGGCTTCATTCAAAACATTGTAAACATTAAGTGTGCTAAGGAATTTAGAACCTTCCTGCCCGAATTCTGCAACATCAAATAAATCAGTCGAAGTGCTCAAAAGCTCCTGAGTCTCGTTTATTGCTAAAGTGAGAAAAGTTTCCAACTCTGCTTCGCTTTCGAATTTCTTTTCGAGAAGAATTTGGTGGTAACCTTCGATAGTGGTCAAAGCATTTCGAAGACGATGGCTAAATTTTGTCATAAAGTATGATTTGAACTCGCTTGCTTCGCGGGAAATTTGTTCGGCAAGCATTATTTGTTTGGTTTTTATGCGTTCCTCAATTTCAGCCCGTTTTTCCAAGGTGATATCGCGGCCAATCGCATAGACCAAAGTTTCTTGAGGGGAAATAGTAAAAGACCAGTTAATCCAAACCTCCTCACCATTTTTCTTTTTCATCAAATAGTCGACCTTTTTTGTAATTTCGTTGGTCTTCCCATTAATCAAAGAGTAAAAATCGCTTATATCTTTGGTGTTCGAAAAGAGAATGTCGATTTTTTTTCCAATCAAATCTGTTGGTTCATAGTTAAATACTTGCAGAGAGGCTGGATTCATTGTTCGCCAAACACCGTCAAAACTTAGTACAGCAATTATATCTTTTGTGGATTCGAGAATTCTCCTTTGAGAACGAGTCATTTTCTCGGCAAGGTCAATTGCTCGTGCTCTGCTGGTTGTAATCGAAATAATCAATCCGAAGAAAATGAACGAAAGAAGAATTGAAACACCGAGGGCAATTAAAGGAAGAATCTTTTGAAAAGAACCCCCAAAATCTGGAATAGTTGCAAAATATATATGGATCTTTTTGTCAAGTATATTAAATTCAGAAGTTTGGGACAATAATGGTTTGTATCCAGATTTTAACAATTCATAATTTGAAGAAGTGAATAAAAGCTTATCCATCAAATCGTTCTCTTTCTGATAGCAATAGAAAACAATTGTTGTATCGCTTGGAACACCTGCGCCTAAAGATTGTTTAAAAAATTTAGCAATGTCTATTTCCATTAAAACAGCAGATTTAAAAGCTTCGCGATTTTGCTTTTTATTTTCAATTGGAAAACTCCTGTCGTAGACTGGAAAAATCAAAAACATGCTCAAAGTGTCGGGGCCACGAAAAGGAAAAACAATTGTTGCAGTGGGTTCACCTTTATCAATTGCATACTGAAACCAGTTATTTAACCGCTCAATAGAACTGATGTCCAAACCGCGAAAATGTTTATTCTGTTCTTCGGGGACTATAAACTCAATCGGGTAATAAACACTTTTGTCAACAAAAGGCCTAATTTTATAATCGAAATAACCTTGTCCTTGAACGTAATATATATACTCAGTAACTCTTGCACGTGGAACTTTTTGTACAGACATAACCCCAAGAATAGATTTATAAGTATTGGTAGGTACCGAAGCATAAAGAAGAAGATAATCGCGAACTACTTGAACGAGATTGTCGTATAGGCCTCGAATTGAATTTGCAATTTGTAGATGCACATTATATCCAATTTGAAAACGAGTTAGCACAGAAGATACAGCCTTATCAAAAGCAGCAATGTTATCCGATTTAACTTTTTGCTTAAAGTTGTAATAAATAAAGAAGCTTAAAGCAAGCATAAAAACAAGTATCAAATATGCTGCGTAAGATCGGGAAAAGGAAAAAATACCTTTTTTCTTTTTCGAAATTTCTTTCAATATTGTCTCGTACGAAAGAATTTCTTCTTCTTTTTTAGCCATTTTACCTATTTACTAATTTATTTTGTATTACCTTTTCAATGTCTAAAACAAATGTAGCAATGTTAATTGGTTTAGACATATAACCATCGAAACCAGATTCAAGTAATTTTTTTTCATCACCAGGTTGTGCAAGCCCAGTAATTGCAATAACTGGAAGATTTTTGATTGAATCAATCGTGCGAATTTTTTCCAACAAATCTGTACCATTCATGTCGGGAAGTAGCACATCAGTCAAAATGCAAATTGGTAAATTTGCCTTCAACCAGCTCAAAGCACTTGTTGCATCTAAGAATTCAACAGTTTCGTAACCATTTTTTTGCAAAATAGTGGCAAAGAGTTTCGAAATAGATTTGTTATCTTCGATAATACAAACAACACCTTTTGAAGTTTCCATATGACAAAAAAAATAAATTACATAAATTTATTTAACAAGCACTATTTCAACCCGGCGATTTTTACGTCGACCTTCTTCCGTGGTATTCTCAGCAATGGGATAAAAGGAAGAACGTGAAGCTGTTCTAATTCTAGCTGGGTTCACTTTTCGAGAAATCAAATAGTTGGCAGCAACTTGGGCTCTCATTTGGCCTCGTTGCGTGTTTTGTTCCAGTGTTCCTTGGTTATCGGAATGTCCTTCTATCACAACAATGTAATCTGGATTAGCTAAGAGAAATTCGGCAAGCGCATCAAGAGTTTTCCTCATCCCTGGGGAAAGAGAAACTAAATCTGAACGATTATAGCCATGAAGTACCATTCTTCGGTTAGGATTAATAGAAACTTTTGTAGGTGTTTCTGAAACATTAACCTCTAAAGCAAATTCTTCACCTTCACCTAAACCTGCCTCGGCTTGAATTTGTGGGGTGGGAACCATACTTAACTCAATCGAACCAAATGGACTTTCCCGCTGGAAACCTGCAAAAAATACCCCACGTTGAAAAGTTGGTGAGATTTGAGCAACTGCTTCTGGTGGTTTGACATAGGTAGAATCAAATTTTCGATATTCAACTTCTACATCGTCTGGACCAAACAAAAGAGCAAATCCTCCCCTAATATGAAATGTGTTCAAAGAGGAAGAGTATCCGCTAAAAACGCCCGTACCATATTGCAAGCTCAAGAATGGTTTTGCTCGTACACGCACTACTTTAGATATACCCAGAAAAAGCAAATCCCAGCCAACCCCAGCGTGAATATTCAATCGAAATTGCTTGGGGCTTGCGCGAAGAACCCAATCGGTAACAATTCGCGCACCATCTTTTATTTCGGTTTCTCTTAAAAGAGATTTATCACCAAAGAAATATTCAAAATCGAACCCTGTAAAAACATGCAGACCTTCGATAGGAAAATTGTATCGGACAGAGGGAGAAATAACCAAAGTTCGAAAATCAAGATTCAAAGAGTAGCTATGATCCTTTGATAAAACTGCTTCCGATTCTATATATCGTTTTTCTAAAAAAGCAAATTTAATACTCCCCCCCCAATGTGAACCCTTCGGGACATATTCAGCTGTCAAGCCAAGAAGAATATTAAAACTATTTTTGCTTTCATGAGTAAGCAACCTGTTTAACGTATCACTCAGAGGCAAATAAGGACGTTCAGGAATAAGTAATTTGCCAAAATTAAGATTGTATGCCAAATTTCCAAAAGCTCCGAACCACCAGTCCCCATAACTTCTATATAAAACGAGTGTATCGAGGTTTGGTTGAACTTTATAATCTATAAAGGAACCAAACGGTGCTTGCCCGCTTGATTTTTGAGCAAAAATAAAAAAGATAACAAATAAAAATAAAAACCTAATATTCATCCTTCAAGTATAAATCACTTCAAGATAATCAATTTTTTTGCCAAACGCATAAAATTCAGATCGAATGTCAAAAAATAAGCACCAGAGTAAATGCTGCTGGTATTAAAGCTAAGTTCTGTTTCCCCTTTTTGAACCTCGCCTTCGAAAAGATCATGATACATGCCATTAATTGAATTAATCAGTGCAAATTTACAAAAAATAGCATTATCACTAAATATTCTAAGTTTAAGTTCTTTGGAATAGGGATTTTGCACTACATCAAAATTAATATTAGGTAGCAACTCGAATTTTACCAAATCTTCGATTGGTTTGCAATTTTCAACAATTTCAACGCTTGAAGTATCCATTATCCAATAAATATTCTTTTTATCTCGAAATTTTATTTTTTGAATGCTGAAGACTCCTTTCCTATCTCCCCAAGGATGCAAGGTGTAAGCTTGAACTACTGCAAAAGTATCTTTAATACCAATTGTGCGTAAGTTGGACCAAATTGTATCGTTTGGCCCAAAATTAATGTTGCCCGTTTCTGGATGGAAAATACCAAAATGCTCAATTGGTAAATTTATTATTGCAAAAGAATTATTTGAATTGAATCTTATTAATGGTATTTCGTGAACATTTTTCAAGATAATAGAAAAACTAACCAACCGTCCGGCATTTGATTGAAATGATTGACATTTTGCAATAACAGGCACAAAATAAGGAAGATTCAAATTTTCGATTAGGTGTTCGTATTCAAAATTTTTATAGAATGAAATCGAACCATTCCGCATTCCAACTAAAAAGAATCTCCCACCATTTATGATTTTTAAACTCGTAATCGCCGACTCTTCTTTTATGGGAAAATGTATGGGGAAATTCAGTGGATAAAGAATTTGATACACTGTGCTATCGAGCGAAACAGAAGTGATTACCGGTGCAAATTCGCAGAAAGCAGTTCCTCGGATATGAAAAGAATGGGATGCGAAGGAAGATAGTAATTGCATTTTGAAAATGTCAAAAATTCTTGTTTTACCATCTATTCCACCGGCAATAACCAAACTATCGTTTTGACTAAAAGAGATCGACCAAACAACATTTTTAAAAGAGCTATCTTTATTTGTGGAAAATTCATAAAGCAGCTGCCCTTTAGAAACATCAAATATTGATACAAAACCTTCGTAATCACCAACTGCCAGTAAATCGCCAGAATTAGAAAAGGCGATGGAGTAAATCTGCCTCCCAGTTTGGATTCGTAAAAGCTCATTTAAGCTAGAGTCGAAAATCACTAAATCCCCAGAATAAGAACCAAAAGCACAATTGCGCTTTTTGTAACTAATTGCAATTGCTCTAATTAAACCAGAACTGCTGCCAAACCTGAAAGATAAGAAAGGTTTAGAAAAATCCAGGAAATAAACTGAAGTATCACTCGAGAAGATAACTTTTCGACTGGTAAAAAAAAACCTTGCTGAAAGAATTCTGTTTGTATGGGTAAACGAATCTAATTTATTGAAAGAATTTAGACTCCAAGTCAAAAGTTGTCCATCAAAGGAAGATGAAAGAAAAACTGAATCTTCCGGGTTATAATCAATAGAGGTAATTTCGGAGGAATGCCCATTGACAATAGACTGAATCTTTTCTGGTAATGAAAAATCGTGCGACTCGTATCGAAAATAAATTGTATCGATATCAACAAAAGGAGGTAACCAAATAAATTCATTTCGGTTAGAAAATTTTCCAATTTCTACCCAATTTTGCTTATCAAATGAAAATTCAAGATATTGTAGAGAATTATCTTTTGTTTTAAACTTAAATATTAAGTCATTCCCTGCTATTACTGAATCGTTTGAAGAAGGCGAAGAAATCTGGGAATATAAACTAAATGTGTTTACTAACAAAAAAATGATGAAAAGAAAAGAATTTTTTGCCACATCAAGGTCCCTACTTTATTAGTTGCAACTTAACAATTGCACGCGATATTTCAACAGTAGGGTCGTCAATTGGATAAGCAATGAAAATAACATTGTAAAAGCCTTCCTGTACTAAATAGGAAGCAAAGAAGTCCAAACTATGGGCCCCTTTTGAAGTGTAAACATTGTCGAGCAAACGAGTGACAATTTTACCCTTTAAATCATTTACATAAGCATCAACGATAACGTCATCTTCGACAATGTAGTCAATACGAGTAGAAACACTAAAGGGATTGGGGGAAGGGGTGGCTTTTGTAATAATTGAGTTTGGAATTCTTTCACAATCATAGGCAAGAGTAAAGATATTACCGAAGAAATCTTTATACAATAATTTATAGCAATAGTCGAAACCGCGATATGCAACTGAGTCGAATTCAAAAGAATACAATTTACCTGTAGAAGATGTCCCCAAACCAATCAAAGGGAGGTTCATCGGGTCTGCACGACGGAAATCTGCAATAGTGTCCGAATAGTAAACATCGGTAGGATTAGGTTTTTCGGGAGTACGAACCCCACGAACAATAATAAAACCTTCGACATAAGCTTCGGAAACAGTTTCCCAAGTAATACGAACTTTCTTCAAACCAACATAATCGGCATCGAAAAATTTTAATATTGTCTGAGGCTTGGGACGGTCTGATGTTGCATAATTGACAAAGGAACGAACTCCATCGTCCATCTCAATATTGTCATTCACCTGTGCATAAAATAAATTAGGGAGAAAAAGACTATCCCTGTCAAGTTTGTAAGCCAAAGCTTGATAATAAACGTACGGTTCAAGCCAACGAAGTTTCTGGGGTGGCATAGTCCCATCTTTTGTTCTAACAACGAATTTGCCAATTCTGAGGCCTTCGGTCCCAAGCAAAGGAGAAACGCAGTTCTGAAAGTCACTTGGGCCAGCTACAGTAATGCTAAAGCGGCCAGGAAGTACGTTTGGGGTTACAATATAACTTGTAGTAGGAAGGATGCCCGGAATTGCAATAATTGGTAAATCGCTCGAATTGGGTACCATTTCAATGGTATGCCTTACTGGCGAAACATTATATCCTGCACTATCGAAAACAAATTGAAATGTCCCATTTCCGAAATAGGACCATTCGTTGCTAACTCGCTCTAAACGAAGTACAAATTCAAGCTCATCGTTCTTTACTAATGTTATACTATCTAAAGTAACATTAGCATAGTAAACCCTTTGAGCAAATAATTCAAAAGTTAAAAGTAAGAAAAGAGTTGTGAAAATTGGAATATTTCCTAATCTCATGGCAAGAATGATTTCCTACCTTTGTTGTTAATTGAATAATTAAGATCACGCGTAGTAATTATCCCATCAAGGTTTGTATCCCAAACATGGTAACCTTCGAAATCTCTTTCAGTCCAAATTTTAATCTGGTCAAAAATATCGACAACACCATCAGCATTTACATCACCAGTTGGTAGCCCAAAAACCAAACCATCCAATGTCTTTGCCAGTGGTCTCAAGGAATTTTCCCTACCCATAACAAGTTCGGGTTTAGTAAAATCAATTGTTGCAATAATTTGTTTTCGAGTTAGATCAATTTTTTCTTCGGTAACAACTGCTAAGTGATTGCGATGGAGAATTGCAATATAGTAAGATGTTTGAGTTGAGTCAAATTTAATCAATCTGTCGGTTAAAGGAAATTCTCCGTTTCGACCAATAATATTGCCATCAGTTGTAATAAAACAAGTATAAACTATAGGTTTAGGATCAGTTAAAGTTCTTCGAAACTCGATAACTACCCAGTCGACGACAGAATCTGGTATAACATCTACATAAATTTTATCCCGCTGTGGGTCGCGATTATACGGAAAAACGTTAGGTGGAGTTTTGGGTATAAGATTTCGCTTTTGTAAATCATTAGCCATTGATAGCCCTCGCCAAGCTCCCTCGAGAACAGCCTTCCCTTTGAATGCAAGTGGTTGCAAATAAGACTGCCCTATAGCAAATTCCCCGGAGCTAACCACATAAGGATCCCTCATAATGTTATATGCCCAACCATTAACGGAATCAAATTGAACTACATCCTCTTCGCCAACATTAACCCAATCAGAGCCATTCCACCATTGAAGCCTAAGAGAATAAACATCTAAGCCATTGGTTTCATCAATTGAAGTATCTGTGGAATGCCGCCAGCCATAACCAACAATGGGGTAAAATTCTGGTAAAGTATTTCCAATTGAATTACGCGCAAAAATAGAAATTTGCCTTTTAACTTTAGTGTTTCCAAGGAAGTATGGTGGAAATCTTTTAGGTTTTACACGGAAAGTTACATCTGCTGCTCCATTTTTTGCATTTTCGTGGGGAAAAATAAGGTATGTATATGCGTTATTAAAGAGAATCTTACTCGAATCTGCTTTCAAAGTTGTTCTTCTAAAACTTCCATCTATTTCGGCTTGGGGATTAATAAATTCCGGGTTATTTCCTGAAGTCAGAGTAAGAGTAAATTTTGTTGTGTCATTGGGTTCGGTAAAAATGTTTGAAGATAAACGCAAAGTATCGTTTACAGTGACATCCCCGGACAATACAACACCGTCTGTATTATTTACTTCCAAATTTCCTAAAGTTTTCGAATCTTTAGGTATCTCTGGTCCACTAAGTATTCTTCCATTCCCACGATATTCTAAATCTACTCTTTTTCCGAATAATGGAGCTTCCGAAAGCGAAGATCCAAAGTAACGAACGATTTTGGCAGAATCGCCCAAAGAGAAGTTGCTCGAAACAGAATTTCGAAATTCACCGCGCGAGAGAATTAATTGATAATCAACTTTAAAACCTCCCCCACGCACAACTACAGCACCAAAAGGATTATCCAAATGGAGAGATGGAAAATTTCCACTTCCCATAATATCCTGCCAATTGTTACCGGCAAGTCGGACTTCTCTGCTCCCAAAAATGGTACTTGTATTGGCAACTGGACCTAACGCCCAAATGTCACCTCGGAAAAGATTTATTCTTGCTGAATCTATTAATAGTAAACTATCTCGGGTGATTAAAGGTACAGGTTGATTCCCAACCTTTTTTACAGTATCGATAATTTTCAATCCTATACCACTAATTACAAGTTGATTGTAAACAATATTGGGTACTTCTTGGGTAAACGCAGGACAATTCGAGGTATATTCGAATCTACCATCGATTGTATCATTCAAATTTTTTACTTGGCCTGCGCGAACTCGGATTGTGCCAAGATTATTAATTTTCCCCCCAGTGTTATCGATAGAAACGCCTTGAGCTTGGAGAAAATAAATAGTAAGGAAAAACACAATCATATTGATTGCAATTTTCTTTACTATTCTTTTCTCCGCTCTTTTATTCATATTTGCTAACCTACCAATTTGTTTAAAAAATCTCCCGGGGGTAAATCCCCCGGGGATTAAGTCTATTATGGACAAATACCAATTTCGAGGATACTCTTGTTCATAATAGAACCATTGTTTGTGAGTCGTAGAGCACCAAGGACTGGCGTAAATTGAGTAGTGTAAGGTCGGATCCAAAGACCTTGCAATCCAGTTGCACTATTCCCATCGCCATCCCCAGTATTAGCATTCGTATTCAAGTTGAAAATTCCTGCCGGTTGGAATCCAGCCACATCGGTCAATCGAGTTCTGAACATCCTTTCTGCACCACCAGAACCCATAGTTGGATCTTGGTTACCAATAACTAAAGCAGCACCAGACACATTTGCTATAGTAATGCTATTTGCAGCAGCCCCAGCATCGCCGGAAGCACTACCATCAACTTCGTCATCAGCATAAGCAGTACCACCAAACACGGCTTGATCGATACCAGTCCAAACGATGTGCCGAATTTCGACTTCATCAACCGCACTTGGAACATACCCAACATCCCATGTTCCGGGATTTGTCCATCTACCATTGGTGACAGAGACGATTGTGAGTGGTGTTCCTGTTAATACAATGTTTGAACCATCGGATAATTCATATACTGTACCACCACCACCAGCACTAATAAGATTTATACCGCTACCGGTACCGCCAGCATAAAGTATGTTTTTGGGGGCAGAAGTAATATTACGTGTATAGATGTTGCCAACTCGGATTAACTTTTGATGAGGTGACCCAGAACTAAAGCCTTCGGCAAAACGAAGCAAATTCTCAGCCGATGGATTGAAACTACCATCTTTGTCTGAATCCTCGTAGTAAATCCTAAGTGAACTGATTGTTCCAGTACCCGAGAAGTTTGCAGTAACCGAACGGCGAATATCAGTTGAATTGCTGAAATTGTTTAAGTTCGTTGGGACGGTTTGTTGACGAATATCGAGTTGGAACCAAGTTGGAACCGAGGAAAATTGTACTTGAGTATTAGCATTGTTGAAGGTGTAGGTAGTCGTTGTGTTCAAATTCTGCCAACGGAATTTACCTCTAACTTCTTCGTTACCTGTGTAAGTGGCTACTCCGGTTCCATTTGTATTTAACATAGTGAGAATATAATCGTTTGCACCGGGAGCCATATCAACTTCTTGAGAAACAGTTAAATTATTGCAAATGCTTACATTTCCCCCAGCAGTTTTGGAACCAGTTCCAACGAGGAACAAGTTACCATAGGAGGCAAAATTAGCCCCATTACCTAAAATAGTTTGGGCTCCTCCAGAATAATGGAAGTTTGAAGCACAATCAAATGAAATAGTACCACCAGATTGAGTAAAACTTCCATTCATATAAACTGTTGTATTAGAGGCAAGTTGGAAGGTTCCACTTTGATTAGAGAAATCATTGAAGTTAAGATTTCCAGTCCCACTATTAACATAAACTCCACCACCAGCCCCACCAGAATTATTAGAAAAGAGTGTTGTACTTGTAAATGTCCCACTTCCAGAAAAATTCCAGGTTCCGTTGTTGGTTATGTTTGCATCAGCAGTGCTTGCTTGAGTATTATTCAAGTTCATTGTACCATTATTAGTCAAAGCACCGCTTGTATTGGAAAGGGTAAAGGTATTTGCAACGCTAGCAGTTGCCCCAGCGGAAATTTCCTTTGTGGAACCACCAGTGAGGACAAGAGAATAGTAACCGGTACCATTGCCTGAGTATTCCCCAGCAATTGTTTGATTTCCAGATGTTTGATTATAGGTAACAATAACACCGTTCGTAGTGTAGTCACGATTACCTCCTAGAGGTTGATAAGTACCGGAAATGAAAATATCTTCGAGATAGGTTTTCACGCCTGTTCCATTTGTTCCGAGGTTTGTGTAGTAAGTAGGTAAATAATTAGTACCATCATGCAAACCGCCAATATTCATATTAGTGTTGCAATACCAAACCACGGTACCTGGAATAGGATTGGTTAGCGTTCCATAAGCTGCAGTCCCGTTAAATCTACCACCACTTGAGCGCATACGGATAGTACCTCCGCCAGTACCAACCTGGTAGGTACCACCGGTGTTATTTGTAAAATCTTGGGAAAAGACTTCGGAATATGCAAGAGCAAAAAGAAGCACGATTGCTACTAAGTAGCTGATTTTGTTGGGTTTCCGAGGCATTTCTACCTCCCTTTTTGTTCGACATAACTCATTTTTTTCTTTCATTGTTTACTCCTATATGTAATACTAAATTATTTTAATAAATGTATATGCTCAATAAGTATAAATACCTAAAGTTACGGTTCATTTCCAATTTCGATAACTCCTTCGTTATAGATTGAAGCATTATTGATAACGTTTCCGCGTACAGATAGGGCGTCAACCCCAAGACTGTTTTGTAACATAACTCCAACATTAATAACTAAATCACCTCGAATCAGTAAAGGGGAATTTGCAAATTTTGTGCCAGTATTCGAAAGCCAAACTGTACCAAGCCCACCATTATTGGTAATAAAGTTCTGTGTAAGATTGGTGGGCAACGATGTAAATATTTGATTTAAACCATTAAAATCAATAATACTATTTGTATTAATAATGTAATTTGAATAGTTGTTTATGGTGGTCGCAAGGTTATTGTTTCCGCCAACAAGTAATCTTGTATTTGGTGCAAGCTCGAATGTACCAAGACTGCCAATTTGGGCATTCATAGCAAAAGTTTGCAAATCAAGAGTGCCATTCAAAACTCTTAAGTCATTTTGGACAGTAATACTTTTGTCGATAGTTACTTTATTATTCGGGTAAATTCCAGTATTATTAACGATGAATGAGAAGACAGTAGACGGTAAACCATTGCCAGTTACTTGGTTTCCAGAACCATTATAAACATAGATTCCATTGGAATTGAAGTTTCGCGAAGACGTTGTTTGAATATTACCAACATTGTTACCCAGGGAGGCAATTCCAGAAGGTGAACCAATTTTCAAAGTTGAAAAGTCGCCAAGTGTAAAATATTGCCCATTAAGAATGTTTGTTCCAAGATTTAAAGTTCCAGTATTCGCAGCCCCAGTTCCCACAGAAATACCAACATCAAGTGGATTACTAAATGGATTCGATATATCAAGGATAATTTCATGATTCCCAGAACCATTGTTGCCACCACCAATCACAACTGAATCCTTTTCTGAATTTGGGAAAAGACCAATGCCAGCTATGGGACCGCTATGAGTAGGTGACCATGTCCAAGAATTATCACTAGACCAAAGTCCAGATTGGCGAGAGAAGAAAATTCGACGGAACGCTGCTTCGTTGCCAATTGTCCAATCCCCGTAAAATTCCAAATAATTATAATTAGAAGTAGTCTCGAAAGTATTATTTGTGGTATTAATAGTCGAAGGATTAAAGGGATGAGACCAAGAGCCAGTCAATTTTTCAAACGTTGGTCGCCAACGACCAATCTTAGTTAACTCTGCTTCATTGCCAGTTACATCAGCATCGTTGTAGTGAAAGGTCCATTTACCATTAATTGTTGAAGTCACACTGTCTAAAGTCCAATACCTTTTAAGATAGGAAGCTGCAGTGCTAGGAGAAAATCCAACATGTCCATTAGGTTGATAAGTACTTTGACCATAAGAAGTTCGAACACCAATAATACCCGCAGAACCAGATGCATTAGCCTCGAAAACAGCTGGTGCATACAAACCATCAGAACCTACGGGGAAAGTATAATTTTGACCGGATGTAATAGCTCGAATTAGCAAACCACTTGCAAGAGATGTTCTAATGTAGCGATCGGAACCAAAGTTGATAATCGAATTAATCGAATTGTTTGAAATTCTTAGGTTAACAGTGTCTAAAAGAGTTACAAACGTATTTGGATTCGAAAAAGTCAATGTGCCAGTTACAGTTACGTGTTGAGTTGAATTATTATTAATAATTGGACGAGTGATGTTTAAATTTCCTTGGTTAATTGATAAATTATTAAAAGTAACACCTGAAAGATTTTTTAAAATCAGATACTTATCCCCGAGTCCAGAGAAGGTTACTACAGCATTTGTGGGATCAAATCTTCCTTCATTTGTAGTCTTATCTAAAATCATAACTTTATATAGTGTTAGGTTTCTGTTCCCAGCATTGAAAGTACCTTGCTTAACCAGCAATGTGTCGGCAATTTTTAAAGCTGTAGCACCAGAATAAGTGGATAGGTATACGTTATTATTCGAAGGGAACGAATTTTCAATGATCAAAGTTTTGATTGAATCGGGAAGTCCAAGCCCGGTAGTTAAAGCAGATACAGAGCTATTGTAATAATACCTAGAAACACCGTAATTACGAATGTTAGTTTGAATAGCACCAATATTTCCATCTATTACTCTGGCAATCCCATATTGGTTCTGTATTCCAATAGTACAACTATCTTCCAAAACAAATCGTTGACCACTTAAATAACCCAAAGTGCCGTTAATTAGCAATGTACCGGGCAAATTATTAATGCTATCCTTTTCAACATAGATATCCATTACATTTGGAACAAAGCCGTCGGGAATAGTAACAGTTTTGTTGTTGCCAATTCGAACAATATCATAAGCTTGATTGGGTATCCTTGTAGGAACACTGTCTGAATAATAACTTGCCCAGGACCAAGTGCTTGGATTATTCCAAAGTCCATTGTTGCGACTCCAGAAAACAATACCTGCGGGTAAACCAGCAGTAAAGTCCCCAAAAAGAGTTATGTTAGTTGCCTTTAGGGTTGTATCTGTTTTTTCGGTAGTTGTCAATCTTGTCCAAGTTCCAGCATCAGTGCAAACAGCAGGAGGATCCGGACAAGGAGGATTAAAGTTGAATATCTCAAAGTTATTTAAATTACTTGTTGGCTTAATATCCTGAGGATTTCGAAATTGAACCTTAAGATTAAATGAATTCCCAGGGTCAAGCGCAAAACCATTAGCTGATACTTTCCAGAATCGAATCAAGGTTTTGCTTGTATCCAGCAAAGCTTCTCCAAGGCGTGGATGTTGGATCTCCCGGGGAAGAACCCCAACTAACCCCGGAGTATTACCTGTACCAATTGTTTCAAACCAAACAGGCCGATAACTATCAATGGTATCGGAGCCAACAGGGAAAAAGACATTTTGATTACCCGAACCAACATACCTAAATAACCTACCGAAAATGTGACCTTTACCATTCCGAATAATGTTAGGATTACTTCCAGTTATAGGACTTATTTCAACATAACGACCGCTTGGGATTGGTGCAGAAACAAAAGCATTGTTTCCTAAAGAAAATTCGAGCGTATTTCGTATAATTAAATTCGAAGCTCCAATAGGCGAAAGTAAAACATTACCCGAAGTCTTATTAATCCTTAGATTATAAATAGTTAATGGTGAAGAATTTGATAAAAGCAATTGGTTTCCGGAACCATTTAATTCAATTTGCCAAGGATCGAGAGTTGGTCCAGTTGGAGAACCAATAAAAGTACCATAATTGGTTAAGTTACCCCCAAGTTTAACTGTGTTTCCACTCAAATTAAAAGTATGGTTTGCATCGATTCTCCAATTTCCCGTAATGGTATATGACTGTTCAACAATTTGAGTAGTTACAACTGCCAATGGGTTATTTGCAAAATGGACATCCCTGACGCTCATTGTTCCCCCAATTTTAATGGTGGTATTAGTAGGAGTAAGAGTTGAATCGCCAGATTGGATTTCTCCACCAGTCATTCCTGTTCCATTTTGAGCATTAATTCGGAGGTCGAAAGCAGAAGGTGAAGTTCCAAGAGCATTGCATACGATTATTCTTCCGCCACTCATATTGAAAGTCGATGCAGAATTGCTGATGTCGAAACCAAAACCAGTTGTTGGGTAAGTTCCTAAACCCACAGTGTTTACCCTAACCAAACCCATTGGGCCAATTGAAAAATCGACAATGGAATTTGTTTGAGCACGTGTGAAATATCTAGCTATCCAAAGTGTGCCTGTATCGATTTTAACAGTAGTACCTGTAATATATATCAAACTTCCAAATATGGTACTAAGTGTATGAGGCCATCCGACATAAAAATCACCCTTTCGTAAATGCAAAAAAGTGTTTGCACCGAATGTCACACCGGATCTACTGCGAACTGAACCATTAAATATCGAAATTCCAGAATTCTGCTCAACATTTATAGGAAATATATCCAACCCAGAAAGGAACAAATCGCAATTTGTGTTCTGAACCAAAATACCTCCTTTGAATTCAAAGAAATGTTTTTGAGAGCTATTCGTTCCGTTACATAATCCTAAAGACTCAGCAAAAACTGTGTCGGATAACCCACCATTTTTTTCAATTACAAGACTTCTAATACTCCCCCAAGGCCCTGCCCCGGAAATTCTAGAATTTCCAGTAGATGTAAACTTAACAACAACATAATCACTGTCTGTTCCCATCATATTTCCTGGGAATAAATGCATACCGAAGGTACCGCTAGCATTATTAATCAAATTTTGCGTAATAATTAGAGTATCTATTTTCTTTCTTAAGCTGGTTGTCGGATAACCAGATGTTGAAAGCCTTACTGCTTCGTTATCCAGAAACAATTGTCTTGTTTGCAAAATCTTATTGTTTCCCAAGCTATCAAATCTAAGTTCGCCGGGTGGTGGATTGGGATTAGTCCCCCCAATTCTAAGCGAGTCCACAAGTATTCTTGTAAGATCAAAATAGATAACATGACCATCTATATTTACAGTATCTTTAGAATAAATTTGTCCAGGATAATAAGAAGAAGCAGGCCCATTGTGCCTTAGTACAGGGTCGGTGGACCAATTTAGCCTATCGGACCATTTGCCATTGTTGCGCGAAAAAAAGATCCTTCCGTTGAAAAAAGTCAAAGGCTCACCAGCAGTATAATCCCCACTTATTTTGGTACCATTGAAAGTAGTATCGTTGGTAATTTGAATTCTGTAACCATAGGAAATAGGGCTAATGGTTGGGTTTGTTCCAAGGTTAATTTCCCAACCAGTACCAGCTTTATAGCGTCCTGGGATATACTTACTAAGGTCACCAACTGTATCTAACCCATAGAAATCAAATTGATAAGATGAGGAAGTAACATTAGTTATCCCAGAGGAAGTCAAAGTCCAATACTTTTTCAAAATATATTCATTCAGACGATTTGGATGCTTTGAATTTCGCAATCTTACTTCCAAGCTTGGTGTACCACTAAAATTACCAGTAAGCGAAATATTTGCTTGATTGAAAACAGTATCTATGCAGTAAGGATAAGTAAAACTCCTTGTAACTGCGGTGCCAGTAGCAAAATTTTTTGTAATAAATCCAGAACTTGGACCACCAGAAATCCTTATCATTTTTTTATTAGAAAATGGAGGCCCGGTAAACGTTAAGTTACCAGCAGCACCAAAAATAATTTGTCTTCCATCGTTCAAATTAATGATATTTGATGAGTCCAAACTAAAAGTACTATTGATTGTAACATTCGTTGATATCTCAATTGTATCAATAAAAGGTTTACGTGCATAAATATTATTAAAGGTTACTGATTGAGTACCTGTAATTCTTGATTTTCCAATATTTTGAAAAATTATCGAACCAGTTCCGGGATCGAACCCGTTTAAGGTATCGTTAACAAAATCTCCACCAAGAGTAATATTATTTGCTTGTGCTTGGAGCTGACCGCTTCTAATCTTTACTGAATCGAGGACTATTATAGATTTTCCGGGTTGTATAATGCTTCCAGATCTGGGAGAATGAACCTCGAAAGATCGTAATACGTTCGGCAAGCCATTGCCACCAACTTGAGTAATTGTTGGATTAGGATTAACAATGTCTATTGTGTATTCCTCGAACTCTCCGGTTCCGACATCTGTTGGGCTAAATGTTGAAGTATTTTCTCTCATCCCAACTCTCATTTGGGTAGAACCAGGTGTAGTTCCAGTGGGAACAGTAAAGCTACTAGTGCTAAACAAGGTAGTAGAATTCGAGGTTAAATCGAGAACCATTTCTCCTGCATCTGTGTACGAACCGTTCCTGTTATAATCTATCCAAACACGATAGCGTCTATTACCAGTAACATTCGAAGGATCAACTTGCAAGTAGTAACTTTGCCCGGCTTCGAGAACAGCTTTTTTATGTAAGTAAATGTTAATACAGTTACTCGCACGAGTCAATGTATCCAAAGTAATATTATCCATTAGTAATTGATTGTCCGAGGAGCGGCGAACAGAAACCCTTTCGAGGTAGTGAGTGGTTCCATTCCTGTTTGGAATTGTTCCAAAATACCTTGTGACATCGCTGGTGTGTCCTTCTGCTGTATAAACAACAGAAATACTATCGCTATATGTTGGCAAAGTTCCAGGGTAAAGATTAATGTTTCCGGAGTTGCCATTCGTGATACCAGAGGACGAACCAATAATTAATTTTCCACCATTATAAACACGGAACGACATGCCACGCAAAACGTGATAATTTAAGTCCAAAATCCCAGAATCCCTCACCACAACAGAGGGACCAGCTAATGTATTCAATTCAGGGGTAAGAGACAATGTATTGGTACCAATATTAGCATCCAAGCGAACTTTTCTGCCACGACCAATAATTGCGTTGTCGTATTGCCTACGCGGGAAACCATAAATGATTCGATTGCGACCGCCAGTGGTATCACTTGCTGCCAAATTAGTAGGATTCAAGGTATCGTCCAGCGAGACAGTAGACCAAGTAGCTGGGTTAGTCCAATCGCCATCCCGAACACTATAGAAATTATAAAAGCGAACAATTGTGCTTTGATTACCTGCAACAAAATCTCCTAATAAAAGATCATTTCCTATATATTGAGTCCAACCAAAAGCTGTGTTGACGTTGGCAACTTGAACATAAGCAAGGCCGGAGGAAAGTGCACCAGAATAGGGGAAATTAGGCGTCAGTCCAGTTTGACGGGTATCGCCACAATATCCACCTATCCCATCATTACTATTAGTAGAATTCGGGTACAAGGGTTGCCAAATAACGGAGTCGGTCCAGCGACGGCAATATGTCAAATCTACGCAACCCCAGTAATCAACGTAAGCATCGTCCCCAGGAACAATATAGTACGCACGAATTGTAACATTCCTGTTGCCACGCTGGAAAGTTGAACCCTGCGGCAAAGTCAAACGCCACCACTTTGGTCCGATTAATCGGCTGGGAGCTACTGGAGGATTGTATGCCATATCCATGTAAGGGTGCGTTCCTGGCATTACTTTAGCAGCAAGATAGCCTGCAGTTCCATTATTGGTTCCAGAGGCAAAATCAAGATAAAACGGCGAATAGCGAAGACTGTCGCCAACTTCAAATGTTATTGCAGGCGCGTCTCCAGCAGGGATATTTTTTCTTAATTCTCCATTCACCCAGCCACGAGCATCACTTGCATTTATTACGTTGGAATTAGTCCCCATGATAACATAAGCACCGGCGAAACTTCTTGCATTAATAAGGGACTTATTTGAACCTATATTAGAAAATCTAAGATTGCTATCGATTCTTATGACTGTGTTGGTTGCAAGAAAAATATCACCAGTTCCAATATCTTTTGCAAGAACTAAATTATAAAAAGTCAAAGGATTGCTATCCAGATTTGTAATAGTATCACTTCCAAGCCCACTAAATGTTATTGTCGTGGTGTTTGGGTTAAAAGTCGTTCCAGAATTTCGCCGGAAATTACCTGTTAAAGTTAAATTAGCAGTCAAAGAAAGAGTCCCACTCTGAATGAAAAGGCTATCAGTAATAGTTAAACTTCTTTGGAATGTCAAAGTATTTGCCGTTTTGTTAACTGTTAAAGTAGCAATAGTGGTAGGCAATGCTTCGTTTGCTTGAGTTTGGTTAAGATTTCCGCTATAAACGAAATGCCCACGGTTATGATTAAGATAGTTAAAGTTACGAATTGTTGTTTGAACACTTCCCAAAGCACCGGTTGCGCGGAAACCATCTGAGTTTTCGGTAACTACTCTGCCATCTTTGGCAAGCCTAAATTCACCGGTTCCACTAAGTACAAAAGTTCCCAAATTCAAAGTCCCACTCGAATCAACTTGGACCCACCCCGTGTTGGTTCCAATAGTATTTACTGTGATGTTTTGATTTAAAGTAATTGTATTTCCATTCCCAATGAATGCTCGGAAATTATTGATGTTTTGACCAGGATATTCATTTGCTGCTGGCCCACCATATCCAACAGTAGACCAATTCGAAGCTGTAGTCCAGTTTCCATTAGCCCTTGTATAGAATGTTAACACACTTGGTTCGCCTACTATAAATGAACCAAAATTGGCAAGGCTATCAAAACGAGTAGTATTCGCTGTCCGACTTCCAATTAGAGGTATGGAACCAAAGTAATAAGGGCCAATCCAAATTGAACCGCTTCGTAATCGAACCTCGAAAAGGTTTGTGTTCGCACCATTTCTTAAATCACCGTTTGGAGCAGGAGAACCAACAAAAGTAAAAGTGGCATTATACTTACGATTGGCACCAAGGGAGAATGTGCTTCCAGTTGGAATCGAAACGGAATATTGGCGAGCAACATGCTTGTCCACACTAATAGAGCTACCGGTTGGCAATATATCTGTCGGTGGATTTGAGTTCCAGCTGATAGGTGAAGTTGTTGTGGTAATTGTGTCTGATAAAACTGAGAGTAAACCTGATGTCCCACCAGTTCCATAAAATTCAAGTGTAACTGGAAGATATCTACTTCCGTACCCAACTTCAAAAGTACTTGAAGTTGTCCCGCCTGGTACAATTTTTCTTAGTTCACCATCAATGTAGCCACCACCTGGACGAGACAAGGTACCTAAAACGGTAACAAACCAGACAGCAGATCCGCTCCGAGCACGAATGCTACCGGAAGTTAAATTTAGATTATTGTTCACGATTATTCCATTTCCGCTTGCACCCACACCGGTAATATTTACGTCAAACCCATTGTTAATTGTTAAGTTGTAAAATGACTCGTTTCCGCTAGATTTAGATATATTTTGAATTGCTGTCCCATAAAAGACTACAGTCGATGTACCGTGCGTAAATGTACCCCCAAGATTAGTCCAATTGCCAAATAAAGTCAAAGTGTGGCTAGACATCTCGAGTGTCGAACCAGATTCAAACCTGATGTTCCCAAGAATTCTAGCATCATCTAATATTTTCACAATCCCAGTCCCAGCAATAATAACGTTGTTGAAAGGATTGTCTGTAGTACTTCTTGAGGTAATTGTGTTGGTGGTTAGTGCACTTGGATTTCTGAAAATTATAGTTCCAGTGCCTGGCTGAAAAATGGACCCATTGGCATTGAGCCAATCGCCTTGAACTTCAAGATTAAAATTGTTGGCTAAAAATGTAGCTCCGTTGTCTATTATCAAATCGTTCAAAACCATAAATGTTGGTGTTCCGGTTGCAGACAATTGTTTGGTCCCAGTGCTGTCGAGTATTAAATTGTAATACTCCAAGAAAACAACTGTGTCCGAAGGAGAAGCTGGTCTTGTTGGAACATTTTGTGTTCCACCTACTTTGCAGAATCGGACCGTTGAGCCATCAGTAAAAAATCTAAATGTATTGTTAGTAAAGTTCAAAGAAGAAATATCCAGCTCGTTGTATATTCTAATTTCGCCGCTCGAGGCAAAAATGACATTACCAGATCTTGGATTTCCAGCAATTTTCAAATTATAATAACGATTGACACCTGGGTTTGAACCCGAGCTTGGAATCGTAATATTACCAGTGCCATCAAAAGTTATTCTACCAGCGGAAAACGTTGGAGGGGTATAATTTAAAGGAAAGTTCTGGCGAACTATCAATTCACCACCACGCATTATAAAAGTACGCCCAGAAGTTTGACCATTGAGACTATATGTTGAAAGGTCAAGAATACCTTCGTTAATTACCAAAGAATCTGTGATTTGGATTGACTTAGATAGCGTAAGAACTTGCGACGCAGGTTTGTCAACTACAAATCCCCTAACAAAATTAGGAATACCATTTCCAGTTATTTGAGCGGAAGTGCCATTGTAAACATAAACTGCGGAACTAGATAAATTACGAACAGTTGTACGAATAGAACCAAGACTACTTGGATAGGAAGATATCCCATCAGAATGACTTACGAAAATTTTTGTATTTTGTTCTAGTTTAAAAGTATCACCTTGCACTATAAAGTTGCCAGTAAAAGCAAGTTGACCTGGCTGACGTCCATTTGTTCCGTCTTCAACTGAAATTAAATTCAACTCTGGAACATCTGCAGTCACGGTGACAGTATAATCCTGAATCCTAACTCTATGAGACTTTTTACTTGGCACTTTTGTGGAAGGGGGACCCCCAAAGTCGATATTTGACCAAGTAGAAGCAGAATTAAAATTCCCATTTGTACGAGCATAAAAATTCAAAACTGCAACGTCTCGTTCCCCAGCAACCCAATCACCTTTAATATCATCAACTTGCAAAGAATAAAACAATCTATTGTTGAAATCAACATAATTATTTACTCCAGGATTAATATGCCAAAAACCAGAGGGATCGTTGTAGGAGGGGGAATACCAAAGAACTACGTAAACACCTTCGTTGCCTTGGACCTCTCCAGCATTGTAGTAAAAGCGAACGGAAGCTCCGCCATTATTAATAGTAACATCATTTTTGTCCACAACCCAATACTTAGTTAAAGATTTTCCTGTCATCTCGACTTCGGGGTGTTCCATTGGGACTGGTTTGACAGAAACAAAGGGATTGGAGCCAAAAGTAGCACCGCCCAGGTTGAAAGTAATTGTTGCAGGCGAATAATAGTTTGGAGTGCCAATGGGAAAATGAAGGTAAAGAGGTAGCGTCGGGCTTGGTGAAATTTCTTTTATTATCTTAGCACCGCCAAGTGGGTTTCCATTGCTCCCAGAATTAACAATATATTTGTTGGAGTTGAAAGTTACTACGTCCTCGCTTGTGCCATTGTCGGAGTAAATATGCCCACTTGGTCCGATAGTTAAATCATTGCTATTTAGATCAAAAAGTGTATTGGATAATAAACGTAAATTTCCCTCTACTCTTAGAGGTACATCAACTTCGACAAGTCCACCCGATTTATCTACATTTAGATTATTAAACTTCGTTGTTTGAGCTCCGCCAATAGTTTGAGTGTAGGAACCATTTAAAATTACGGTACCAGTACCAGCGGTAAACCCATCGGAAGAAGTACAATTGTTTGTCCAATTCCCACCCAAAGTAATATTCAAATTATTTGAATTAAGTCGCCCAGTACCAGAACCAGCAAAGGTTATATTATTTAGCACAGTTAAGTTGTTCGACACTAAACGTGCAATGGGATTATTGGAACTTGTAACCTCAAAATTGTAAATTGGAACAGTAGTATTAATATCATAAGTCTCCCCGCTTGCCGAGGAATTTATCTTTAGCAAACCCCCGGTTACATTATAGGTGTTGGCAAGCACTAAATAATCGGCTACATTATTGTTTGCAGTTCTCCGTAATTCTATTGTACCACTGGACCAATTAACCGAAGAACCAGAGGCACTAATATCGAACAAACCAACGGAAGTTGCAGTACTATTGGAACCTACTCCAAGATTTATGTCTCCCCCTGAAAAAGCAAAATCCAAAAGATTTGTGGAATAAGTTGCAGGGGAAAGCCTTGTCCAGATATTTAATTGACCACCAAGGACATTCAGTTTGGATCTTGTGGGTGGAGTGTTGTCGTATATTAGCGAACTTTGACCAGTAGTACCAATATTAAATGTTCCCTGGGAAATGATCAAATCCCCACGAAGGAATAAGTCACCTTGTGAAGGTTGACCTTGAACTGTAACGTTAGGATTATCTAACCAGAAACCACTTTCTTTCTGAATAAAACAATTACCATTGCCTGGCTGTGGCTTCAAAAAAGTATTGGAAATAGAATAATTTCCAATAATCTTAAAGAAACCGGTGTCGAGAGTAAGAAAACCGTTTGGGGCAGTAAAAGACTTTTTAAAGAAAACAGTATCCGACTTGCTTGCCTTTCTAAGAAGAACTTCATAAAAATCAACTGAACCAATTCCATCAAAATCAGCATTACCAGTATTGAAGAAAAATGCAAAAACTTTTCCATTGGTAAAATTAAAATCAAGGGTACCATTTACAATTAAATCGCCTCCAAACTTTACTGTATCTTGAGCAGATGGTAAATTATCTGTTACATCAAAAGTTCCATTTGCAAAAACAGTGGCATCGCCGTAAATCAAAAGTCTAACGAAATTAGAGTTTCCAAGACGGAAAACCCCTTGTTGAATATGCAAGTCATTCTGAACATTTAAACTATTATTCAGCAAAACATATTGAATCGATGAGGTTTTGTTAATGAAAAGGTTATAGAAGTTAGTAAAAGAAGTACCACCAATGGTAGAATTTCCAGTGCCAACAAAAATAACAAAACCATTACCTGGATTAAAAGTACCACCGTTGTTTGTCCAGTTCCCAGCGATGTAAATTGTGCCTACGCCACTTTGTGTAAGTGTGCTACCGCTGGACATACTTAAATCTGTATTAATTTGCAGAACAACGTTGTTGCCTAAATGCACATTGGAATTTGGAGAAAGATAAAACTGAGGATGAACTGGAATTATCCCTATTGCAAGAATAGCAAGCACAATCCAAAGTCCTTTCATATTCATCCCCATAAATTTATGTATTAGCTCCACATTCATTTCTTATTTAACTCGCATAATCCAAACAACACTCATATTTTTGGGACGAGTTTCGTTTGCAGTTCTTGGTGTTCCATTTGTACCATCAGATGTTGGATTACCAACAGAAATATTCGCAATAGCCCCATAAATTCCACCAGTTTCAATAGTGTATGCTGGATATTGATACTGGTACTTCAGAGCACCGTCTGGGTCTACGCTGTGTTTATGACCCTGGAATGCATCATTTTGGCCCACTCCAGAAGTAGTACCTCCACGCAAGAACACCCCGATTTTTTCGCTCAATCCAGGGGAGTTAGCACCATTTGGATCCCCGTTCAAGTTTGGAATAACTTGGTTATGGTAGGGGCTTGATGGGTCGTTTAGTGTTTGCCCGTTGCATTCAACCCAACCAAAAGGTAGAGAGGGTGTATTTGAAAAGTTCTTATGCCAGGCAATAATTGAACCCACTGGTGGAACAGGTTGGTAACTATTGGTCACGACCCAGGTAGAGCCGTTACTAATTAATTCTATCGATTCCCGTTGCCGAAGCATTATGGAAGTTGAACCTTCAATAGATCCATTAATTGTCACAATACCGGTGTTAATATTTTTGATAATGTAATTTCTTCCGATGTTTGAGGAAGATGGACTTGGAAGAGTAATAGTAATTCCAGAAGTAGAATTAGCAATAACAGTATGAAATGTATCATCAAGTGTTTGGTTCGAATTAACAATAGTAACTTTGTTTGAAATAGAACCGTCTACTGAGAGAGTAGAATTAGGATTTGTTGTTCCGATACCAACATTTCCACTGCTTGAAACAGCTATTCTATCTATATTATTAGTTCGAATCTTCAACCCAACATTATCGGTTGTTCCTAAGAAGTTTGTGGATTCATTCAAACCTGTATTTCCATTGGTCTTCCAAGCAGTGGATCCAATTACGTTCTCTAATGAATTCTGAGTAACAAGGGAACTCCAAGAAGATCCATTGTAAACTCGCAAAACGTCGTTGTTATTGTCGTAAAACACTGCTCCTTTTGAAATGACAGTTGGATTAAAGTTTAAAGGTTGGAAATAAATCACTTTTGGATCAATGTTCCCAGTAACAACTAAATCTCCATCAATATAAACATCACCATTAGTCTGAACAAGAATAGAATCGTCTATAATAGTAGTAGTACCAATTCCAAGCTTTCCATTGGCCAGAAGTCTCATCCTTTCGGCCCCATTAGTTTGGAAAATCAAAGGAAGGTTCTCGTGTTGCCTTAAAACAGCATTACCTATATTATCAATTCCAATATCAAAGCCATCGTTTAAGCCTGTACCAGTAGTTGTTCCAGCAGTAAATTTGTGATAAGTTGAATTGTCCGTACCCTGATCTTGATGAAGAAGAACAGACGGGGATGTAATGTTTAACCCAATTCTATTATTTGAAACATCGTGGTAGATTAGATTTGTTGCTTCCCAACCACTGTTGTAACGCAATGTTTGACCAATAGTAGCAGTTGGTAACATTTCAAGTGTTTGCCATGAAAGATTTCCGCTTGCATCAGATTGTAAAAATCCAGTATTGATGGGAAGGCTTGTAGGTAGGTAATAACTAATAGCAACATTTTGGGTTGGACTGGTTCTTAAATAGTTTGAACCGTTACCTGGGTAAACTAACCCAATAGAATTTTGAATAACTAAAGCGTTTTCAGCATTGCTCCACTGCAAACGGGTATCATAAGTAATCGAAGATCCCCCATTCCATATTGCCAAATAAGGTGATGAACCATTGCCAGTGATAGTTCCAGGAAAAGTCTGCCCATTTGCGAAATTGATTGTTCCGAACATAGTTCCGCCGGCAAGAGGGAGGTAATTTGTAGCAGTAATGTTATCGGGTATGTCCGCATCGGTCAATGTCCGGAAAGATGGAGTACCAGATCCAGCTAACGGTCCAGCAAGAACAGTATTTGCTCCTTGCTGGTTCCAGTCTACAACAAAAGTTCCAATAGAATTAATCGGAGAACCAATGACAGAAAAATCAGAGGGCATCTGCAAAGCAACACTTGTCACCGTACCAACATCTGATGGCTCCCACAGACCTGCAATTCCATTCCATTTATAGACTTGCCCCTGGGCTGGTGGCGAAGTAGAAAGAGTTCTACCTAACAACTTAGAAACAGTTGGACCCGGATAAGTCCCACTTAGGTCCCCACTTGCTACGTCACCATCAAAGAGTATATCCGGTATTGCATCGGTATAAACTGGATCGCTTTCGATTGTAGAGGCAGAAGTCCATTGCGGAGCATTTCCAGCACCTTGCGAAACAAGAACTTGTCCAGTGGTACCCGCAGAACCATTTGGCATAAGGGCACCAGTAAATTGCAGGTTTCCACCAATATGCAGTCTTTCACTTGGGCTTGTTGTTCCTATCCCAAGTCGTTTGTTTGTGTTGTCCCAATACAAATTGTTATCCCCAGTTATGCTATTTGTTCCATCCCAGAATGTGATTTGTCCCAGTGCTCCAGTACCAGTTACTTCGTTACCCGCATTTGCATCTGTTATTGTAATTGTTCCAGCTCCATTAGTTATACTAATTCCATTGCCCGCTGTTAATTGATTTAAGGAAAATCCAGTACCATTCCCTATTAACAATTCCCCTTGGCCTGGTGTTGTGCTATTTCCAGTACCTCCACTTGCAATTGGCAATACTCCAGCAACTTCAGTGGTATTTAAGTCAACTGCATCTGTAGTCGACCCACTCCCCTTGAACTTATTTGCTTCGATTATTCCACCTCCTATTACTACACTCGACCCAGCCCCAACTGTCATTGTGGCCGTTGTATTTGTTCCAGTTGCAATTAAATTGAATGGTACCGTCGATACCGACGAAACTACTGCAATCCATTGCGTTCCAGTGTAATACTCGAACCTTTGATTATCTAAATTGTATATCAGCAAGCCAGTTGCTGGATTGGTTATTGCATTCCTTTGACCGCTTGTTAACCGCGGTACTAAAAAGCCATGCGTTGTGGAATATAATTCCAATATCGCTGAATTGTCTGGATTAGTTGTTCCTATCCCAAGTCGTTTGTTTGTGTTGTCCCAATACAAATTGTTATCCCCAGTTATGCTATTTGTTCCATCCCAGAATGTGATTTGTCCCAGTGCTCCAGTACCAGTTACTTCGTTACCCGCATTTGCATCTGTTATTGTAATTGTTCCAGCTCCATTAGTTATACTAATTCCATTGCCCGCTGTTAATTGATTTAAGGAAAATCCAGTACCATTCCCTATTAACAATTCCCCTTGGCCTGGTGTTGTGCTATTTCCAGTACCTCCACTTGCAATTGGCAATACTCCAGCAACTTCAGTGGTATTTAAGTCAACTGCATCTGTAGTCGACCCACTCCCCTTGAACTTATTTGCTTCGATTATTCCACCTCCTATTACTACACTCGACCCAGCCCCAACTGTCATTGTGGCCGTTGTATTTGTTCCAGTTGCAATTAAATTGAATGGTACCGTCGATACCGACGAAACTACTGCAATCCATTGCGTTCCAGTGTAATACTCGAACCTTTGATTATCTAAATTGTATATCAGCAAGCCAGTTGCTGGATTGGTTATTGCATTCCTTTGACCGCTTGTTAACCGCGGTACTAAAAAGCCATGCGTTGTGGAATATAATTCCAATATCGCTGAATTGTCTGGATTAGTTGTTCCTATCCCAACGTTTTGTGTTTGGGAAAAAATTTCAACACAAAAAAATAAAGTTAAAATAGTCAATCCAAAGACCTTGGTTTTAAATTTTGTTTTCATTTTTATCTATTTATATTTTAATACAAATCTCAAATAAAATCTCAAAAATTATACCAATTAATTTGATGTTGAATTCAAGAAAAATTCATACTCATCTAGCTTTTCCAAAATATTAGAAACCTCAGTTGCTATTTGCGAAATTGTAAGGTTCAACTCTTGTGCTATTTCAGTAAAAAGATTGCCACGAATTCGGCTAGATATTATCTTTTGTTGAACTTTTGTAAAATTAACTAATTCATCATCTTTTCTTTGATATTTTTTGTGATTAAGTAACATCCGAAACATTGACTTGCAATACACTTTTCTTCCTTTTGTTACCTGGTAAAGGGTTTCAATAAAATTTGTTTGGTTAATACTTTTCGATATTATTGCATCTGCACCAGAGGAAAAAGCGGTGTTCATATCAATAAATTCTTCCACTGCTGTTACCAAAATTGTTTTAGGTTTCCTTTGAAAATTTTGTAAGTGCCTAACTAAAGAAATACCATCCAAACAAGGCATTACAATATCAACAATAACAATATCAGGTTGCAATGTATTAACCAAATCCAATGCCTCCAATCCATTGGAAGCCTCGCCGACTACTTTAAACTCAGGTTGAGACATTAAATAGTATTTAATTCCCATCCTAACCAGAGGGTGGTCGTCGGCTAAAATTACTGTAAATTGCTCCGGCCTTTCCATTTACATCCTTGGATTAATTAATAACAAAATGCAATTTGGTTAATAAGTCGAAAGGATTTTTTAGGTATAATTACTTAATTTTTTATGTCCTTTGGGAAGAATATATAACCGCAAAACGAACCAGTCCAGCAGCTGTTTTTATTCCAAGTTTTTGCATAATATTCGAACGATGGTTTTGCACAGTTCTAATACTAATTCCTAGAATTTCTGCAATTTCTTGACTTGTTTTACCCAAGGCAATTAATTTTAGTACCTCTTGTTCTCTTTGAGTAATTGATACATTATCATTATCTACATCCTCGCCGAAAGAAAGAGGCTTTTCCAGAACTTTCAAAATAGATTTAGAAAAAACTCTTTCACCCAAAAATGCTTTATAAATAGCTTCGATTAAGAAATTTGGTGAAATATCTTTGGAAAGGTAACCATCAGCACCAGCGGAAAGTGCCCGTTCGACATTTTGATAATCCTGGTATGCAGTAAGGATTAACACCACAACATTTGGAAGCAAATTTTTAATAATTTTTGCAAGCTCAACACCATCAATTTCTGGCATGTTAATATCTAAAAGAGCAACATCTGGCTTGTATTCCTTAATTAGCGAAAGAGCTGTTTTACCATCGTCTGCTTCGGCAATTATTTTAATCCGTTTTTCATTGTATAAAATTCGCTTAATACCAGCACGTACAATTTCATGGTCATCAGCAACAACAACCTTAATTTCATTTGGCAGTAAATCTTCAAAAGAATCGTACATTGAATATTTTATTTTTACAAATCATTTAACCACTGTTGCACATCAGCGTCACTGGGCATTCGCCAACTTCCACGAGGAGATAGGTCTATAAATCCAACCTTTGGACCATCGGGCATACAACTTCGCTTAAATTGATTAACGAAAAACCTTTGGAAAAAGTTTAATAGGTACTTTCTTAATTCAATCTCATTGTATTTTTCACTAAATGCCAATTTAGCAAGAAATAAAATCTTTTTAGGAGTAAATCCAAATCGTGTAAAGTAATATAAAAAGAAATCATTCAATTCAAATGGGCCCACTATTTCTTCGGTGATTTGGTTGATTTTTCCATCTTTAGTTTCCAATAATTCGGGAGTACTTGGCAAAGATAAAATAGATTTTAAAACCTTTCTAACTGGGGTATCGAAAAGATGGTCGGCAGCCCATTCTATTATATATCTAATTAGTGTTTTGGGTACACCAGCATTTACATTATACATTGACATATGGTCTGCGTTGTAAGTTGACCATCCAAGGGCAATTTCCGACAAATCTCCTGTTCCGACAACTAAACCATTGTATTTATTAGCTAAATCCATCAGTATTTGCGTTCTTTCTCTAGCTTGAGAATTTTCAAAGACAAGATGGTCCCTTTCTGCCAGGAAATTAATTTCCTTCAAATGCAACGATACTGATTTTCTGATATCAATAATCTCTTTCCTTACACATAGAAAATCGGCAAGTTTTACTGCATTTCCGAAAGTCTTTTTAGTAGTTCCAAAACCTGGCATAATTACAGAGTGAATTCCTTCTGGAGCAAATCCTAATTTTTTAAAAGCTTCTACAGAAACTAGCAATGCAAGTGTAGAGTCCAATCCACCAGATAAACCAAGAACAATGTTCTTGGAACTTGTGTGCAACAATCTCCTTGCTAACCCAGTTGATTGTATTCTAAAAACCTCTTGGCAAACTCGTTCCCTTTGTCCAATTTCTTCTGGAATGAAGGGAAATCTATCAATCTTTCGAAATAAATTATTCGACGTTAATTCTGGAATTTCTACTCCAATTTTTCTGCTGCTATCAAAATTTGTATCTTCAAGAGTATCGTTGTAAATTCTTTCTTTTAAAAGAAGCTCAAGATCAATATCGGCTAAAATAAATTCAGTTTGAAAGGCAAAACCTCTACTTTCGGCTAAAAGTTTTCCGTTTTCGGCAATGATACAATGACCAGAAAAAACCAAATCAGTCGTCGATTCCCAAGAACCGCTTCCCGCATAAACATAACCAGCATTAATTCTTGCAGATTGAGTAAGAACTAAATTTTGCCGATATGCACTTTTGCCAACCCACTCGTCGCTTGCACTTAAGTTGAACACCACCAGTGCTCCCGACAATGCTAATCGAGTACTAATAGGTTCTGCTGCCCACAAATCTTGACAAATTTCTACCCCAAAGGCTAATAGCCTATTTTTAATATCAACAAAAATCAAGTCGTTTCCAAATGGCACCTCGTCAGCAAAAATGTTAACAGTAGATTCTTTAGAAATTCCTGAAAACCATCTTTTTTCGTAAAACTCTCTGGTATTTGGGATAAAAGTCTTATGAACAATGCCATAAATGTTACCATTACCAATTACCGCAGCACAATTGAACAACTTCGAATTTACCCTCAATGGTAAACCAACTATAAACAAAATGTTGAATCCTGATGATACCTCTTTTAGTCGAAGAAGGCCATTAAAAGTATCATTTAACAAACGATCTTGATAAAATAAATCCCCACAAGTGTAACCAGTTAAACATAATTCTGGGAAGACTGCTATTTGAACATTTTCCCGTGATAAAATTTCAAGGGATTCGATAATTTTTTCAACGTTAAATGTTACGTTTCCAATTCGTAATTCAGGGGTTACAGCTGCGACACGAATGTACCCAAGCTGGTTTAAATTAAACTCTGAGTCTTTCTTTCCCATGTTGTTTCTCAATAAAGTTGTGTTGGAGGAACAAGTTTTTTAATCTCCTCAATAACCTTAGTTGGAAAGATGTAATTCATACAAAAATATTCCGTATTGATGCAACGGGGACTAAAAAAGCATTTGCAGGGTTTATCGGGTTCAATAATAATCCCCCTTTTGAAAAGCTCAAACTCGTTGGGGTTGAAAATATTATTGAATAAGACTACTTTCTTTTTCAAACCAATTGCAATATGCAATGCCATAGTAACTGCAGTAACAACCAAATCGCATTGGTTTACAAGGGAAATAAATTTTTTCAAGTCAAAATAACCTGGATAATACGCACCAGTTTCTTCGGAAATTTTTTTATTTTTTTCATCTTCGGCTTCACCTCCGAGTAGCATTGGGAAATAATGATTTTCTTGAAGCAATCTAATTAGTTCCACCCAAGAATGCTCGGGCCACATTCGTGAAACCCACCGGCCTCCGCACCCAGTATTTAATCCAATTACTGGCATATTATCATTCGGTAAATTCCAGCGTAAAGAGTTATCAACCTCGATAATATATTCTTCTCCTTTGTAGTCCCAGCCAACAATTTCAAAAATTTCTTGCAAGTAAGATTTAGTATTATTTTGGTTGACTGAGTCGAAAATTCCAGTAAGAAACTTATGGTAGCTTAATTGGTCAATCGGAGCTGGTTTTCCATTGACAAGGGTAAAGCCGTATTTCTCTTTTGCTTTCAATGATTTTGTCAGACCGCAAGCATAATCATCTTTGTCAAGATTGATAACTTTGTAAAACTCTGTATTTTGTAATAATATTAGGGATTCCAAACTAAGGGATAAAACCTTATCGACGCAAGAAGGAATTACTTCTGGAGTAAGTGTTAGCCACCAAACAGCGCTTTTTGGATGTTCTTCAAAAATACGATACAACAACGGTGTAGTCCTAATAACATCCCCAATAGCACCAAGTTTAATAATCAAAATAATATTCTCTTGAGGGATGTAATAGTTACAATCGGAACAAGTAACACCAAATTTTTTGTGTGGGGAGCAAGGTATATCACCGCGAAAAAACTTGCAATCGGCCTTGTAAAAATACTTTTTACGAATCATCAAAATTTATAAAATAATGTAACAGCAAGTTGAAAGTTGAAAACTGGATTTTCAGATGTTTCGTACTTTGGTACTGGGGTTAAAAGCTCTCCACGCCCATTATTTTTTCCCAACAAATTCACATAATTAACAGCAGCGAACATATTTGCATAGAAGGGATGAATAATTTCACCCAAAAAACCTAACTTGATTCCTGTTCCAAATCGAAACACCGAATTTTTGTGAGAAACTGATTTAAGATCAGTTGAATCCAACGACTCGTAATCTATGCGAAGGTGGTAATTGCTTTTACCAACAAAACTACCTCTTGCATCAACTTCTGAATATGCCTTAACGTTAGCAAACGGTAATTTGAACATATTGTATCTTAACCCAAGCGTCAAAGTTGGAACGTCTATAAAATGCCTAAAATAAAATGTAACTTTTGGAGCATAGGGAACTCTATGATAAGCGCGATAAAAAATATATTCAAGTCCAAAAGGAATGGATAAATTTGTGCCTTTTATTTCCCAGATACTTTTAAGCAAAATACCATTTTGAAAACCAAAGAATCCTCCCCCGATAGTTGATTCTTTTGCACCGGGTGCAAAAACAGCAGAAGCACTATTGTTCCCAAACACTGATGTTGGGACAAGTCCGAGTTCAAGAGCCAAATCTTTTATTTGCGAATAGGTATTGGAAAAGATGAAAAAGAGAAAAACTCCAACAAAAATTATATAATTATTCATGTATCACCTAAAATTTATCTTTAATATTATAATTCACTTTTTCGGAAAGAGATTTAATATTCATTTCTCCAAGCAATCCTATTGAAATTAATTGTGCTCCAAAAATAATCAATGTGATCCCAAAAAGCAACAACGGTCTATTGCTTAAATAGGTTTTGCCCAGCAGCCATTCGATTAGCAAATACAAATTTACAACAACGCCGAGAAATGTTACCAAAGTTCCAATGGTACCAAAAAAATGTAATGGTCGTTGCATATATCTTGTTGTAATCATAACAGTTAGCAAATCGAGAAAACCTTTGACAAATCTACCAGCACCAAATTTTGATTTACCATATTTTCGTGGATGGTGCTTGATAGGTATTTCAGTAACACGGAAACCATCCCAGTGAGCAAGAACTGGCAAGTACCTGTGCATTTCGCCATAGACATTAAGTCTTTTAACTACAATATTTTTATAAGCTTTTAACCCACAATTGAAATCGTGCAAGCGAATGCCGCTAACCAAAGATGTAACAAAATTGAACAATTTAGAGGACCAAATCTTAATTAATGAATCATATCTTTTCTTTTTCCATCCAGAAACAAGATCGAAACCTTCATTTAATTTTTTCACTAAGTTTGGTATTTCCTCAGGGTCGTCTTGGAGGTCTGCATCCATTGTCAAAACAATTTTCCCTCGAGCCGCCTTGAATCCAACTTGGAGGGCAGCAGATTTCCCATAATTTCTACGAAAGCTTATGCAATGAAACTTTGGGTTTCTATTATGCAATTCCTTTATTTTATTGCGTGAATTGTCTGTTGAACCGTCATCTACAAATATTACTTCGTATCTGTTTTTAGACAAAGGTTTTAACACTCTCTCCAATTTTTCCCCTAATTCAAGAATCGAGGCATCTTCGTTGTAGAGAGGGACAACAACACTAATCAAAATCTCACCGGAAGACTTGGGTTGATTTTGTGCAAGCTTGTGCGAAGCTTTATATTTAGTATAATTTTGTTCTTTGTTGTCTTTCTTTTCGTTCATAAATTACCTAATCAATAAACGATTACCTTTCTTACTTCTTTTTTTCCAGAAAAATAATAAAGTTCCACAAAATATAATCCCTTTGATAACATCCTTGAATCGATTAATTTTTCCTCCTCCAAAATCGATTCAGACACAACTCTTCCAAATATATCATAAATTCTATAGGTTAGAAACTCTTTGGAATTATTTTTAATAAATATACTATTTTCAGGCCATTCATATTTGACTATAATATCACTAGAATCCTCATAATCCACACTATTTAAATCAGCTAAAATTAATTTAATGTAAAATTTGTCTAAAAACTCATTTTGAATATTAACAAATCTGTTCTTTTTCATGTCGACTTGGACCAAAGTTCCAAGATATTCATCAACAAGCCATGCGTAACGAATCTCATCTCCAATGTTTGGCCAACTTATTCTAAGTTTAATTCCAGATTCTTTTATTGCAAAAAGCAAGAATTTAATTGTGTCGGTTGATTTTGAAGGAAATTGTCTTATATCTAAATAAGACCAAATATTGGTTTGTTGAGTGGAGTCGAAAAAAATAAAAACTCCGTACAACTTGAACCCACTTGGAGGTATGAAAGGTGGCAAGTCTAATTCACCAATTGCAGTATCAAGACCATTGGTAGCATCAGGGTGAAATCCAAAAACAAGTTTGTTATAAACGATTGTATCGTTGCCAATTAGATTTAATCTAAATAGCAGTGGCTGGTTTGTCAGTAATGCTTGGAAAGAAACAAAATACAAGCATATTCCCACAAGAAAAAACTTCATTTTGACCTCATTGTTTAAAATCACTTCATCTCTTTAATAAATAGAAATGGGCAACAATTAATGTTGCCCATTTCATTTGTTTGAAGGTTGAAATGTTATTTTACAATATTAACTAGAACAACTTTGGTTTCGTTGCCAACTTTCATCTTGCATAGGTACTGACCACAGGCAAATTCGTTGGAGTTTATTGTAACTTTGTATTCACCAGCTTGGACAAATCCATTTGCAAATGTTTTAACTTCATTTCCAAGAGCATCAAACAAGCCAATGTGAACAATAGCGTCATTTGATACATTGTATCTAAGTGTGGCAGTTGAAGCTACTGGGTTTGGATAAATACTCAAAGCATCAGCGGTTTCAATGCTTTGAATAAGTATCTTAACAGTGTTGCTCGAATTATTAATGACAAAAGTCTTGTTCCTTGGCGAAATTGTTCCAAGCACTTGCCCTGTGATTGCATCAACAAAGGTATATTCATTGTTTGGATCATCAATTGTTACAGCCAAGGGATATTCGATACCGTTTAACTTAAGCACTGGGGTGTCTTTCACTTCGAGCAAGGAATTGTTAGCAAATCGAATGTCGAACATATCTGCAAATAGAACTGGTGGCAATTCAAAAATGCTTGAATTAAATGCTTTGTTCAAACCAAGGTACAAGGTCTTTTCGTGTTGGGCGTTGTCTGCAAAATTAATTTTAACACTCTGCTCTACTGCAATTTCTTTTTCGCTAGGCTCGAAGTTTTGAATTGATTTTTCAAATCGGGCAATCAACCGCAAATAGCCGTGGGCATCGGATTTTATCCAATAACCAAGGCCAGGACGGAGCTCCGAGACTTCTTCGTATCCACGGTTTGTCTTGTAACCCCAAATTCCGTTCTTCCGTACTTCAGTCGGATTAGGTGCCTCTAGTCCGAAGTTGGAGAAGGCTATATCTCGAATTGATAATGGTGTTGAAACGCAACCAATTGTATTCCAACCTGGGTAAATTTTTACGCTATCTCCAGAGCCAACAACTGATATTTCGCTGATAAAGGAGCCTGCAAACTTAGAGTCGACCTGGTCGCTATACTTCACAAAGTAACCGACACCAACACGTAACAGTTCATCAAATTGATATTGGTTTTGCGACCAGAAGAATGGTTTATTAATTGCATTTGGATAAAAAACATTCCATGTATTGTTGACTGGTCTGACTGGCAACGACAAGAAGTTCCACCCTTTCTTGATGATAGGTTTACCATATTCATCAACGTAATTAATGATTCTTGCTGGTGTGTATTCGATCAAGAACGAACGTACCCGATTGTCTGTAATTTGATAAGAATAAAGCGTACCACCAATGTTTGTTGCCCTTCTCATATTAACAGCTGGGAATAATTGTCCGTTCAAAGTATCACGAATGAACAAATTTGCTCCATCTGGGAAATCTTGAACATCCCAAACGATTGTGATTGGATAGTTGTCATCCTTAGCGTTAATTCTAACCAAGTAAACCAATGATTGTAAAGTGTCGTCGCTACCTCGTATGTCGCGCGAAGTGCAGTACTTTGGAGTCAAATCGTTATCGTCGTCATCGGGGCTAAAATTGCCAAAGCCATGTTGAATTTCGGCTTTCAAATCTTGAGGTGCATATGGGGGTGGGAAAAATCGAGCATCGAATTTGTCCTCCGGCATTGGGAATTCGTATTTATGCTCACCAAATAAAGTATCAACACCCATTGTGGCTCGATGTCCGGTACCAAATATCATTTTAACTGGTGTACCGGTGCCTTCCTTAGGCTGAAGTGTCAAGTTGATACCCGAAGGTCTCCCAGCAGTTCCTCCTTCAATGGGATTACGGAAAAAGATGAATGTAATTTTTAAACGAACTGGGGAAATCTCTGCAGAATGGGATTTAAATGTAATATATCCAACGTAAATACCAGTTGGCTCGGGTCCTGCGTTGGACAACTCTCCAGGGCGGCATTCCACCATAATGTGAACTTCTGGATCTAATACTGTTTGTCTTCCCCAGATTGGAGTGCCACGAGCAACATCGCCCAAAATACCATTGTCGATATATGGAATATATCCTTTGTTAGTCCCAGCTGGAATCGGATTTTTTGCACTAGCTCCTCGCGGGACGTAAGTCCTAAATTTAAGCCATGGTTCATTTGATTCCACCTCGATATCCAATAATCTTGAAGCAGGTACCTCATTAATTAATCTAAAGCCACGAGTGCCGAAAGGAGGGGAAATTAATGTTGCAGAGTCTAAAGTAATTGGGTCTCGAAGTTCAAATAATGAACCGTCGTCACCAATCATTGCAATTTGTGGAATCTGCCCAATGGCTCTTTCAAGAATAAAACCAAATCGTGGAACATTGTCACTAATCCTTAGATATATAACTCCCGGATAATATGGTTCAGTATTCCAGTTTGGGTAAGCACTATTATCAACTCCTGCAAGTCCAGTAAATATTCCAGGATCTGGATAGTCTTGCTCAACAAACCTACCTTTCCAATATGGTCTAAACTTTTTAAAAGGTGCTTCCTTTCGGACATTCAAATCGTTATATTCAATAGTATCAGCACCAATGATTAATGGGGTGTTTTGAGCTAATCCGATAGGTGTTCCAGCTTTGGGTACGAGCATAAATCGAACATAAAGTAGGACTTGAAAACCATCACAATTAGGCAAAGAATTTGTAGAAATTCCAGTGATTTTTATAGATCTTCCTTTTTGCCTATCTTGCAAAGGTTTACCAGGATTTAGGAAAGTCCAATAAGTAATATCTCTATCGTCCATCCAAGATATTTGAAAATCTTTTGCTAAAGTATGGTATTTGTACTTTTCGTCAGGGAAATAATTTAACTCGCGATATCCAAAAGTTTGAACCCCAATAGCTCGTAGAGCTGTTGAGTCGTATTGAATTTTAAAGGAAAAACTCTTGATAGGTTCTGCAACATAAATATCTTTTGTTTGTTCGCGTGTGTACCACTTATTTTCAATGAAAACAGGAACCAAAATTTCACGGGGTTTGTTTGGGTCAATGGATGGGGGTATCCAAATGCGACCATCAGGATACCAATTTGCATCCCAGTCGTTGTCTGCACCAGTTAACGAAAGTCTTGGAATCAAAGGATAAGTTTCTTGTGCAAATGCATTTGGTACCAAAGCGAATAGCCCCAGGGCGACTAAAAGACCTAAAATAATTCGAGAAAATCCCTTGTAAATCGATTGGTTATTCATAAAACCTCCCATTTGTGAACAATTAATAATTGACATATATTTCTCTTTTGATTAATTTCAAATTCTTATCATAAAACAAAATATAATAAATTCCTTTTGTTAAGTTTGTACAATCAAAAACTTGATTTCCATTGTCCCACATTTGTTCTTCAACCCGGTAACTTTTAACAATTCTTCCCATGATATCGTAAATGACAATATTGCAATCACCATCTATTTTAGTTTCATTATCTTCAAAACTAATTTGGTTAATCTCCTCCCTACAAAATGCAATAAGTGAATCTGATTTAACATCGTTAACACATTTGCAGTAACTTTCAAATTCAGGTATTAACTGGATACTTGTGAAAATATTTACCCTTTTGTAAGAAACATAAAATCGTATATAATTTTCGCTTCCACTATCTTTAGTATTACTTAATAAAATTTTAACAATATGTTTACCCGTGTCATCAACCAGGTAATCTTTAAATTTTAGATCACTTCCTAATGTTTTAACTGAATCAATACTAATTTTATCATAATCTGCATTTACTCGAATGACAAAATCGTTAATTCTTGAACCTTTAGGTATACTAATTTTAGCATCAATTTCTTCCTTACCGCCAGAACTTATAATTGTATCTTTATCAACATTTAATTCGAATACTCTGTCTTTAACTGTTTTAACTTCCCCTATTAAATATGTTGGTTTTAAGGTATCAATTGAAATTTTAAATTCATCGGTAAATTCTATATAATCAATAGTGAACAATGCTGTATCTGGACATTGAGAAAGCCAGTAGCCGTTAAAGGCAATCAGTGGTCTATTCCCATAAATTGGTTGCATTCCCATTGTTATAGCATAGCCATTAACCTTGCCTTCTATAGAATTAATCTTCACTGCCTTGGTATCGAAAAATTCAGATAATGTGTTTAAGTATAAAGCATCGGTAATTTTCACCTTTCGATAATCATAGCTTAATTGAAAATTAAAACCGAATAGGCTATCGCCGCGGTTAATATTACCTACTCCCATTACGAGAACAAATTGTTTTTGGTTTTCGCTCCCGCACACATCAATTTTCAAAGAACCATAAATACTTAATTCGCAATTTGCTCTTTTTTGAGAAATTCCTATCTGGCTAGCCAAAAGGGCTAGCCAGACAAGAATCAATAATTTACTTGATATAGATAAGTTTTTCGGCAATGCTTGTTCCGTTACCAGTTAACCTAACAAAATAAATTCCATCGCTTAAATTTGTTGCACCTGGGTTCCAGTCTAAGTTAAAGTTGCTGAAAGTATTAATATCCAAGGTATAAGAATAAACGACCATTCCGGAAGCATCAAGAATATCTACTTTGTAATTACCAGGAACAACAATGTTCATATTAATTACTGGTGAATGAGATGCGTTATCCAAAATGTTAATACAATTTGCATCATTTGTAGATTTAGCATTTGTCAGGAATATGGGAGATGTTTCAATTTCATTAAATCGAATTTTAATTGGGGTTATATTAGATATATTCTTTTCGAATGTTAGGTAAGCAATTGGAATTTCATTAGAAAAAATTCCGCTTCCAGCAATCACACCCCTACCATTTTCAAAAGCAACTTCAATTGAAGAGTTGTTTTTTAGAATTGAATATGGCTCATTCATTTCGATGAAAATAGAAATTGGTCCGTTGTAATCAGCGTTTAGATAAATTGGAACTCGAAGTTGATCATTAATTATTTCAAAATTGCCAAAAATTACATTATTAGCAATTTCCCGTGCATTAATTTTTCCATATTGTGGAATTGTGTCGTAGATCCATGGTAATTCGGGAATTCTTGCCGACATGTAGTGCAAAATCAATGCAGCATCGTATTCGTTAGCTTGGAAGAAAATTTGTTTAATAGAACCAATTTCTGCAGGAAGGCTGTCGCCGTAATATTTGTTTCTCCATCGTATTTCTTTCCTTACACCGTATTGATCGTAGTAGTACCTTCCATTATGGTTAACATCGCCATGATATGCTTCGCGCCTGCGAACACTATCTAGGGGTATACCAGTTGCAACGCTCCTAAGAATTAACCTTGCGTCATTCACAGTAACATATCGACTTTGTGGCATATTATAGTGCTTGCGGTTGTACCCTTTTGAAAGGTCCACGTCTCCGTCTCCCCAAAACTCTTCAATATTGAATCTTGCCAAAGCACGGAACCTTATTCGATGATCAGTTCCCCCCGAGGGTGCCCATTCGTTCGTCAATCGCATGCTCGTTTTTGCAATTGAGGGAGCTTTTCCATATTCAAGCCCGTTTAGAAAGTCAGCCGGTTCAAATTCACCTTTAATACCTACAGAGGCATTACGGGTAATAACTCTTGTGTCATTAGTAAATTCATTACCACCAACCTGCCCGTAGGCAAATTCAATGTCACCCTGAGCAGAAAAAGGATCTTGAGATTTGTACAGCCTCAATTGGAAAGTGGCTATACTCGACTTAACATTAGGATCATTAATGTTAAGGAATCTCCATTCAACAATAAAAATTCCTTGGTCTGGGTCCGATTTGTAATAAATTTTCGTGGGTTTGTATCCATTGAACCTTTCGACATCAGTCCGATAATAATGATCGCCCCAGTATGGAGCTACCACATTCTTTGGGTAAGAGGGGTTTGAATAAAATAAAGCTGTTGGGTCTTTTGCTGGTACCAAAGGTGGCGGGGTGAAGGTAACAAACCCATTGATACAAACCCAAAGTCTTGTGTAAATTTCACCCGCAAATTCAAAAGGAAATCCGATTTGAATTCCGCTTAGGAATGAATACCCATCGTCAAGATCTTGCAGCCACATTGGGGGTAACCCAAATGCAGAGGGTGGAATTTCGATACCATCATCAAGTGGCTCGTACGGGACATTTCGAATTTGTCTCACAGTATCAAAATCCCCGTACACTTGCGCTTTAGCTGAAATCTGCAAGGACAACACTAAGATTATTGCAGTTGCTATCCCTACAGTTAGTCCGAAGATTTTTTTCATTTTACTACTCCTATTTATTAAATAATACTTGCTTTCCATAATCACTAAGGCTTGCCCCAAGTCTACCTTGGGACAAGCCATTTTGTTTTACCTAATAATATTAACAGGATAATTGTAAGTCTTGCTGCCACTTGTTAATCTCAAGAAGTAAACGCCACTAGCAACTTCCTTTCCTACATTCCAGTTCTCTGTGTATTGTCCGGCGCCATAATACCCATTGACAACGGTTGCTAAAACATTGCCAAGGGCATCCACCAATTCAATTTGAACGCTCCCTGCTTCAGACAACCCAAAAACAACCTTTGCATTAGCTGAAATTGGATTGGGATATACCGAGGCAATTCCAAATGTAGCTGCATCTGGTTGTTCAACTGAGCTAACCCAGTCATGGACAATTAAGAATCCTGTAACATTGTCGCGTCCAATTTGAATTCGCCAATATTGTCCTTCGTCGATTATCTTAATATCGCCGTCGAGGGGGTAGCCTTCTCCAGTTCTCATGTTGTAGTTAAATACGTTGCCATTGGATTTGTCATCTCGAATGAACCATTGTCCGCCGGTTGGATTTCTTTGTGCATCATTCTTAGCTGGTATTTCATTCTTGGCCCATCTAATTGACACTGGATAAAAGACTGACGTATTTCCTACAACACCACCAGCTTGGAATCGACCTTTGTATACTCTAATATCTGGTGCATTCTTTCCCCTTGGGAAAATGTTCCTTAGTGTTCCGTTTGTAAGTGAAATAGTCCACCGAGCGTCAAATACGTCAACAGGTGGAATAGATGGAAGCTCATATTCACAGTAAACTGCATCAAGGGTGCCAATAGGTTCACCGTCCAACCCTTCACCTGTTGTTGCATCTACGGGTGCAGTTCCAAAGATCAAGTCTTGCCATGCACTCTTACCATCGCCAGGAATATTTCCTGGGAACGTATTTTCAATCTTGAGTGTACAAGTGAAGTCGGTTGGTTTCGAAACTTCGACACGGTAAATCAATGTGTCTCGTGCTCCACTTGCATCAGTTACTTCGACAAAAATTGTAACTTTACCATCCGGGTCGCGTGCATCTGGGAAGGCATTTGATTTGATCAAGACTTTTACAGTATCATTTGTTAGGGTGCCACGAATCACGCTGGGGTCTACAGTAAAGCCAGCGGGTCTAATTACTCTCAGTGTAAGTTCTTCTTGCACCGGAGTTCTCTTCAAATCATAATCCCAAACGAGCAATGTATCTGTATAAGGCTTCCCAATTTCTACGCAAGCAACCTTTGGTGCGTTAGTAATTCTTGGTTTATGATTTGTAGAATCTACAAATAGAGTTAGGACCTTAATTGCAGACAATTGCCTTTGGTCATTAACAATGTCCCATACAGCTACCACAACTTGTTCAGTCTTTGGGGCATCAGTCACGCCAGGTTTACCAAACAACAAGCCGCTTGTTGGATTAATTTTCAACCAGCGTGGTGTTGTTTTCAACCCGGTAAGATCCCAAGCTCCGGCCTCTGGATAACACGGATCGCGTGGGATTTGGTCATATGGATAATCGGCGTAGATAAGTTCAAACTCATGTGTTTGCCCGAAGTTTGGATCGTAAACTTTAATCATTTTGCTAGAGTCAATTAGCTGAGGATTGTAGTCAATATCTTCTTTTGCAGGTGGTAATGTTGTTGTGGTAATAAATGGAGCAACATTAACAAACACAGGCATTGTCATAAAGTTAATTCCGCCGTGCCCGTCGTTAACAACGATTGTAAAGGCTGTGTCTGTGTTCAAAGCATTATGGTAACGTACTTGAGGCGAAATTTTCAACAAGTCCCAGGCAACACTGGAATCTATTCTGATGTTTATTTGGCCACGAGTGGTCAGGTCAACGCCAAATGGATCGGCTTGATTTTCGGTTCCATATTTCATCAAATATTGGTTGCCCATCCAAACTGGTCTAGTTTGAGTAATGACTTGCTCGTTTTTACGGCCATCGAAGTTTTGGTCGTAGGTCGTAGTATCGATAACAGCTGTATCACCTGGGTTGTTCCACCAGTCACGGTTTCTAACAGCTATATTCATAAAGCCATAAGCTGTCTTACCATAGCGGAAGTCCCATCCTCTGGAATCAAGCGTTTCGGCAGCTAAGTCTTCTAATTCATCGTCTGTATTGAAGTCGACTTGGAACCTTAGTTTGTTTGTCAAGTTTGCTTTTAATTTATTATCCTCGGTCATTCCGCATGTATAAACAGACGGCTTATAAATTACATAAGGAACAACGTTCGTACCAGCGCGGTCGATTCTCTTATAAATTATTTCAGCTTGATTTTCTGCCTCTTCGGGGGTTTCTACCCAATCCATGAATCTCGGGGTACTGTCAATTACGAAAATTCTGAAAGCATATTCAGTATAGTACTGACCGCCGTTCAGAATAGTATCTTGTTGTAGGAATCTTGCGTTAGTTACGTCATAAACGTAAGCATTCAAGTAAGGAGCAAATGTATAAATAAACTTATCGATAGTATCTTGGGAAACGCCTGCAGCTTTCAAAGAATCTATAACTCGGAAGGCTGGTGGGTAATTTTCAGCTCTTACGGTTACCCATTCTCCTCCTGGAACTACGTACGGGTTAATTGGTTTACCTCGGAATACAATGT
This sequence comes from uncultured Hyphomicrobiales bacterium, assembly GCA_964524325.1. Lineage (GTDB taxonomy): Bacteria > Bacteroidota > Ignavibacteria > Kapaibacteriales > UBA2268 > Naka2016. The sequence goes on along the minus strand of CAZGCT010000004.1, from coordinate 49,417 downwards.
ACCCTAAAGCATTATCCTTGGGATTAATCACAGTTTGATCGCCAGCAGGAATTGTATCAACAAGTAACCACCTGGACAAACCTGATGTTGGATCAACCTGCCAGTGATAAGTTAACCTACTGCGCTCGTTGGGGAACAAGAATGAACGTGGATCAAAGAATTTGTTTGTATCCATAGCAGTAACACTCAAAATGCTATCCCTTCCTTGCCCTTCTTCAGGTCTTAGACCAGAGTAAGTCCCGGGATATTGCGGGTATTCCCTATCTTCGGTCAAGAAGATTGTATGTAAGAATTCAACAAGTTTCAAAGTGTCTTGTTTACCAGCACGGCTTGGATATTCAGAAGGTACAATTTTGACAATAGTATCAGTTTGCAACTTAACAACATTTCCAGTAAATACTGGTGGTTCAGTTGAACCAACTATCCTAAAGCTAATGCCTCCGTTGTATGCCGGGACAACACCTTCTCTCCATAAAACTGTTCTTGAGACAATTCGAACAATGTCCCCAGTATCAACTGGTAAAGCCCGATATCTTTCGCCAGCATAGAATGTTTGGTTACCTTGATTCGATGGGGGCATAGATGGTCTATTCGAGAACAAGTTTGGAACCTTCCCAAATGATGTGGTTGTTGCATGGTAACGTCTTCCTAGTAGAGCACCACGATCTTCTTTTTCCGGATTCCATCTCAATTGTTGTAACAGATAAGCCCCTGTACCAAGGTTGTACAAACCTTCTTCGCTGCGTCGAACCGTAGTATTGGGATTCCTATTTGTAGAGTCTGGTACAATTTCTACTCTAGCTCTAAATATTTCACGGTATGGCGCATTTTCGCTTACTTGCTTCAATGCAACTCTAATATAATCACCAGTTGTTTCATTTATAACAAAGAATACCGTTTCATTCAAGAGCCTTGGATCATGGTTGGACCTTTCAGCCAGACCATCATAATTAACTTGAGATTCAAGGAACAATGGATATCCGATTGGATGATAGTATTCCCCATTTTCATCTGGTCGGAATTCATCTTGCATGGCAGCAATGAAAGGATATTTTAGCTGACCATTTTCATCTCGTGCTTCGGCAACAAATGGATCGCGAGTCCATCGTTTCACATATTTACCAAATGAGGGCTTTCCACTTGCAGTGAATGTTCTTAGAATTGGGGGAATGCCAACGGCAAAGTCTTCGATCGGAACCATTCTACGATCTGAATAGTCAGCGACTTTAATATCGGTACCCTTGTCATATAGGTCGTAAACAAGGCCAGACATAAGGACTTTTTCAGGGATACTATATTGACCGGGAGTACTTTCGTCTGCACCATTATCCAATGGTATTGGGCGGTAAGTAAACTTATGTACTGACTCAAACGGACCTTGTTCTCTTGGATCTGCAGTTGCTGGGAACATAAACTTCATATATGTTTCGTTCTTGGTATTGAAATCAGAATCAACAAAGAATGTTTCCATCAAAGCTGGTTCTGCATATACAGTATCTGTTCCGTTGATTGCAATGATCTTCTTTTGGTAAACTACTGATAGAACAACATTAGCTTCGGTTCTTCCCCAATAGTTGCCTCTAAGGGTATCGGTCCCTCCAAAACCTGCCTTTTGCCCTGCAAGAACACCCTTGGTATTTGGGGCATCGGGCAATCTAATCAAGAAACGAGCTTTATTATTATAAATAGAGTTAGCAGCTATAGAACTAATATTGGAGGGTAAAGGTCCAATAATTTCGCCATAAAGTATTGCACCAGCAAGATCGCTCGAAGCAGCATTGTGAGTAATGTTTCGGTTATTGTCCCTTTTTACAGGACCAGAAATGACATTCTGGTCGTAACCAATCTTCGAGTATGCTTCATTACTGCTAATCAATGAACGGTTGAAGACAAGTCTAAGATTGAAATTATCAGAATAAACAGCAGCACCGGTATATGCTTTATTATTTTGAATTCTAACCCTATTGAAGAAAATAGTATCAACGCGATTAACTCTATTATCATCTACAACATCAAGAATGTAGATAGCACCACCAAGCCCAACTCCATTTTCTGGTAAGTCGGTATCCCAATTTTTGCGGACAACGTCAACGTAGCGAGCATCAGCAGGTTTGATGTCTGTCCAAGTTGCACCTGCATCCAATGTTCGCTTCAACAAGCCGTAATCACCAGAAATAAAGCCCCATTGTGTTGTTGGGAATATTGCACCATAAACGCTGTAATTGCTTCCTATATCCAATGGAGTCCAATCTGCGCCACCATTAACAGTTTTCCAAGCTAATCCGTATTCACCGAAAATGTAACCAGTGTTTTGGGAGGTAAAGTAAACTTTATTGAAGCTATACTGTGGGTCTTCAAATATTTTTACCCATGTGTTCCCACCATCATTTGTTTTAAGTATTGTACCCCACCAACCAACAACATATCCATTGTTCAAATCTGTGAAATAAACATCTTTAAGGGGTGCATAAGTGTTAACAAATCGAACATCCCAGGAATCACCACCATTAGTTGTAACAAGAACAGTTCCTTGTTCACCAACAGCATAGCCTCTTAACGAACTTGTGAAATAAACACTCCAAAGGGTATTTGTGGTAACACCGCTTCCGATTTCAGTCCAAGTTTCACCAGCATCAGTTGTTTTCAAAATTACCCCATGGGATCCAACAGCAAATCCAACTGTTGCAGTTGGGAAAAAGATGTCGTTCAAAACATGCGAATATATAGCTGGACGCACTTCTCGCCAGGTTGAACCATTATTATCTGTCTTAAGAATAACCCCGCGATCTCCAGCGATGAAGCCATTGGTTCCTTTGAAAGTAATCGACATTAATCGATAGGGTTGGGAATAATTTGTATATTGCCATCTGTCACCACCTTGGGTTATTTTGATAATTGTTCCATAATGCCCAACAGCAAACCCAGAGCTAGGTTCATAAAATGCAACATCAAAGAGGTCAGCAACAGTTTGTTCGGTACCAGCTTCAATTTGAGTAGTTCCGCTGCCACTTTGTGTTTGAAGAATTTCATTCTCAACGATTATCTCATTGTCCAAGAATTGGGTAAGCATTCGAGTGTCAGGATAATATCTTGATGAAAAAGTTTTATAAGTGAAAAGGTCATCGGTGGATGTGAAATCCAATGCCAACAAGGAATTCGGGTCAACGGTGACATTGTCGACATCCGAAACAAAAAATCGTTTGGTATTGAATTCTGGATTAACCATAGCAAGAGCGCCACCATTCCCGTTGTATACTTTGTTGCCTATAAATTGCACACCTTTTACAACATTAAGATCAGCACCAATAGTATACATTGCTCCACCGCCTCTGATATAAGGTTTGTTTATTTGAGCAACCCCTTCGCCCACTTTATTATTAATAAATTGGACTCTGCGGAGTTCAACAGCTCTTTGTTCAGAAGGAATCAGCAAGGAGCCTTGTGGAATGTGAATTTCAATAGCACCGCCACCGAAGCCAGCTTTATTGTTTTCAAATATGACTGGATAATTACCTCCGTAGCCAATAACCGAATTAGCTTCGACACCGCCAGAACCAACAACGGTCATATTACGAGCTGTGTAAATTGCTCCACCAAAAGCAGTAGCGCTGTTACCAATAAATTTAATGTTAAATCCATAGTCCCTTGTAATAGGGGTAACATCCGACCCACCAATAACAGGGGACATCATTTGGTATACGTTTCCATCAACAAAGATTGCGCCACCAGAGCCAGAACGGTTGTTTACAAATTGGGTTTCATTTCCAAGAGCATCTCTTTGAGGACCTCCGCGAACCTGCAATCTACTGAAAGAATTTTCAACAAATATGGCACCACCACGAGAGAAGTAACCACTATTTGTTCCAGTTATTGAATCTTGCAAATATTTAACAAAGGTCTCGTTGGAAATAAATCTACCGGCAACAATTAACGAAGTATTAGCACCAACATAAATAGCACCTCCTCGGGCACCGCTTGTATTTCCGTTGTTTTGGTAGTTGCTACTTGCATTCCCTGTTGCTTCGAATGTGTCGCCGTTGGGGAACACGATTGTTCCGCGGGTCGTGGTCTTCACGGAGTTATTAATTCCAAGACCTACCTCTATCCTAGTATCTTGACCATATTGATCATTTCGGCCTCCGATGTAAATTGCCCCACCATAAGCAAGATTTCCAAATTGCTGTGGATATGATGCTGGTTCGTCTGTAGCATCGGTAACAACTGGTATCGGGGGATTTCCAATCAATCTAGTTCTTACGTTAGCCAACTGAACATAGTTATTTTGGAACTTAACATTTCGTATTCGACCAAGCAAAAGAGCAAGGCGTCCATCTTCAATTGGTTGCCTTTGGAATCCAGTCAAGGGCTCTGGATCAGCTTCATCAATAAGATCATATGCTTTTATTGGATAATCTTTTAAAATTTTAGAAATTTCACCATCTTTCTCTACATAGTTGGGGTTCTTATCTGGTGGGAAAGTTGGAAGGCTATTAATAATCGGATCAAAAGGATAACCTTCTGGGGCTTGCAATAGTGCCAATGCACCACCTCGGTGGCGAGCCATATTATTACGAAAATCGCAACTTAAAAGCCACAAGCGTGACGAAAGAGATGTAATAGCACCACCTGTTCCATTAGTTAACTTTGCAAGGTTTTCGTTCAAGGTTGTCCATGTAGCACCGAGATCTGTGCCATAAATTGGTTTATTTCCAACTGTAATATCTTTTCGGAACCCTTCAAAAGAACAGTTTCGGAAGAAAGCTGCTCGAGCACCGGGAAGAATTACAATGTGGCCCCACTCCCGAGAGAAGTTGTTTTCTGGTTGACCAATAAATCGAATTTTGGCTGGGGAAATAGTAACATCCCTGCCACCATACCGCTTCCAAGGATATAGCCATAGATTATGGTCATTTGTGGGATCATTTTGCAATCGAGCAGCATAGAACATTATTGCATATTCAAAGGGAAGTAAAACTTGGTTGCCACTCAAAGGTATTGCAACTTCTGGCCAATTTGAAAACCCCCTTAGGTTTTTGTTGAATACCACCCCAAACATATAATTATATTTGTTTGGGTGAATTGTTAAATCTCTCTGTGTCCCGACATTAACAACTCCACTATAAAGGAAATAATTAACATCGGAGTATCCATCCCAGCTATGTGGATTCCTTTGAGAGCCAGGAATATCAGTAGGATTTAACCCCCCGGGATTTGGATTATACGACGCAGAAGCAAAACCATCGGCTATAATTCTACCACCCACAGAGTCAATCAACCGACCGTTTGGGTAGAATCTAATAGTTGTCCCTGGTTCAATAATAAGAGTACCGCCAATAACGTAGTCGCGATTAATTATGTAAACCGTATCCTTTACGAATACGCGAACATCGCCCGGTGCCACTCGGCCCGAAACGAATGCTTGCGGTTGGGCATAGGTATTAAATGTAATAATACCTAACAAAACCAAAAAGAGACTTAGACGAAGCAATCGTTGCATAACTCCTCCTAATAATTGCTACTAATTAATTTAACATTATCTATTTCTCTGTTAAAAAATTTCAACACTTTAAATTTTATTTTCCAAACCATACAATTTTACTCAATAATTGTGCCAAGACGAATTAAACCTGCTTTAGCATTTCCGACAAATTCAGATTGGTTGTTCCCAAGGATTGTTCTGAACAACTTTTCAGCTTTTTTCTTATCTCCTAGTTTTTCCAAACATAAACCTTGAAAATACATGTACCTATCTTTTACGGCAATTGGAAGCGCATAATTAGAAGCCATTTCATAATATTTTGCGGCTTCAGAGAAATTGTTCATAAATTCATAGCAAACACCAAGGCCAGCGGAAGCTCCTTCCAATACGATTGCTGATTTTGAATCGAGTGCAATTTTGAAATATTCAATTGCTTGTTGCGGTTTATCCAGTTGCAAATAACAATTTCCGGCATAAACTGCTGCAACATAAGACTGCGGAACTCCCTTGTATTTCTTAACAATATCGACCAACCCAATAACTTCTTCGCCTCTTACCTTAATATTTTTGTCCCCTTTTAAAGCTTTTTCATAATCGGCACTTTCGATAAATGGGAGAATTCTTGAAATTGCCACAGAAGCCTTTCTTGCATTTTCTTCTTCTGATTTGATTATAAAGTATCTTATTACAAAAATTAAAGCAACCAACCCAATAACGCTAAGAGCAACAATATTAATTAATTTTTGATTTTGCTCAACAAACTGTTGGAACTTGCTCTTTTCTTTTAATTCTTCTTTTTCAATTTTCTTTATACCTACAATCTCTTTCACGGTTAAAGTTTCCTTTAAATCAACTAAAAACCTTTCGAGCTTATTCTAAACTCGACAATTGCTAAATTACTAAACTGAGCCCCTAAATGATAAAAACAAACTACAAATAAATTAAAATTTTCGCTAATAATCAATTCAATTGTCCTTTAATTTGTTTACAACACAACACAGTGTCGGAAAAATTAGACACTTTTATTTTCAAAGAATATCTGAAAACCTTCTTTGCAAATGAAACTTAAGATTAATATCAAAAAAAAGGATAAATTAATAAAAAATAATTTGATTTCAAAACTTTTTTTTAAAACTTTATTTTATTTGAAATTAGGAAAAAGTATTTTCATCTATTTCATCCATATTTAACTTTTGCTCTTTTATCTTTTTCTCCGAGATAGCAACTACCCATATGCTAATTTCATATAAAATTAACAAAGGGAAAGCAAAAAATAACTGATTTATTGGGTCCGGAGTTGGTGTCAAAACTGCAGAAAGTATAAGAATAACAACTATTGAATGCCTACGGTACTTACGTAGGAATTTGGCTGTTAGTAAGCCAAAGCGAGAAAGCACAAAACTTACCATCGGCATTTCGAAAACCAATCCAGATGCAAGGGCTGTCATCGAAACAAAACCAAAATAGTAATTTATATCGAACTTGTTTTCTATCATTTGGGTGCCAAAATAGGCAGAAAAATTAAGCATGAAAGGTATCATAACAAAATAAGAAAAAAATACACCAGCAATAAAGCACAAGGCAGTGAAAAAAGTAACTAACCTAACCCATTTTTTTTCGTTAGGATACAAACCTGGAGCTACAAACTTCCAAAATTGATACAAAACAAACGGCAATGAAATAATTATTCCCCCAATCAAAATAACTTTAAAATAAAGAAAAGGCTGACCAAAGGGCTGCAAGTTTTGCAACTTCAAACCTGTCTGGGTTGCTGGAGCTAAAAGTACCTTTTCAACAACAAAATCTATTTTAAAACCAACAATTGCGCAACCAATTACAACTCCAACTAATGCAAAAATTATTCTCTTCCTCAGCTCATCCAAATGTTCCAAGAAACTCATCTCGGATTTAGTTTTCTTCTCTTTCCTCTTGCGAAACATTTTTTCAATTCCAAATTTTGTTTAAACGAATTATCAAATATGTAAATTTATTACACATTAATTTAAAGGAATGAACCTCGCTCGACATCTTTTTATTATGTTGCTATAAAGTAATAAATTTTTTCTTTCTAGACTAGATAAAAGAAGATAAAATCAAATCATCAAACTTGGTTAATTTTAACTCAACAACTTCAAAAGACCCAGTTTCAACGAGCTCTACATTTTTTCTATCTCCACCAAATTCAAAGAAATCGTTCGAAACGCCAAGCAAAAATTTATCACCCCCCTCTTCTTATACTTGAAAAGCACCTAAGGTTATAGTAACAACACCATTTTCTTCATATCTAAAACATATAATAAAATTCTGAGAAAGTTTTTATCCAAAACTTTTATTTACTGATCTTTCCAAACAATTTTATCTTTGTTCGAAGAAAATATTATTTTGTAGAAGAAAGCTAATTGTCTATGTTCGATGCTTCCTTTTAAAATTTAAGGGATTAGCTTGGATTAGAGATTTTTTTGTCAATCAAGAATTCAATTCGGCTTTTAAGCTCGTAGGCACGCGTATTTTGAGGGAAGTTATCTATTTCACAGTTAATTGAAATCAAAGCGTTTTCAAGTTCGCCGGTTTCCATCTCAGCATAAGCACGCATCAAATACAAGTTTGGAATACCAACTCCATGCTTTTCGCAAATTTCGATAGCCTCGGATAAAAAAAGCAATGATTTAGGAAAATCTCTTTGCTCGAAAAAGTTCAAAGCAGAATTTACAGCATTTTCAAGCGCAATTTCTTCTGGTAGTTTTTCATTTAGTCCGCCATAATAAAAATTATCCATTTTTTACTCCAAAAAAGTGAATTTAACCCTCAAATTTGATACCAATAACGTTCCCTATTTATTGCAACTTAGCACCAAATAGAATATTCTGCGTTAAAATTTTGATTTGACTTAATGAATAGTTTCGACTTTCTTAGAAAGTTCTTTATAAATATATGCTTCAGCACCGTAAATTAAACAAGAAATTATTATCCAAACAATGATTATAATAAGAATTCCTGGAAAACTTGGTATTCCCAAACCTGGAAATCCAGATTCAAATCCAGTATCTTCTGGTGGGGTTTTAAATATTAACCAAATAATCAAAGTTAGTACTAACCCGATCAAATAAAGAATAAACATCCCACCAAAAATATCCCACTTGTGGCCAAATGTAGTTTGGTTGGATACTTTTAGAGCTTCGATTGCATTCAGGTTTTTATCAATTAAAAAATAAAAAGAAAAAGCCCAAGCAATCGAGAGAATAATACCGGGCACAATAAAAAACATGTAAGCAAAGGGAATCGTTATTCCAAAAATAGCTGTAAGCAACAAGAATTCTGGCATTTTCTGACGATACTCCTTACGGAAGATTTCTCCAATACTAAAATTCTCTCCTTTTGCTATTTTAACCACAAGCCCATACAATCCAATAGTGGTACCAACATTGATATAAGGAATCCATAAAGTAATAAGCCAGAGAATGAAAGAAATAATAATTTGAAAGAAATACTTAAAGCCTAACGAAAAAGCATTTGCAATAATTGAACCAACGCTAAGGTCGAAGTTTGAAAGTAAAGCTGGTTGGCTTTCGCCAGAAGTTTTGAATTGCTCTTCCATAAAAACCTCCATTTGATGAACATAAAAGAGGGTTTAGACCCTCACAATTTATATATACTTAATATACTTTAATCTTTTTTTTGAAAAGACGAGATAAGAGAAGCGAAAAAAACAATATACCTCCACAGAAAAGTGCGGAAGGCGGGACTTGAACCCGCACGCTCTACCGAGCGCCACCCCCTCAAGATGGTGCGTCTGCCAATTCCGCCACTTCCGCTTTCGGATAAACTTGAAGTTCTAAATTAAAAAAATTTTTCCAAAATTCAAAGTTTTTGTTTTTTTTCATATTTTTGAGTATAACTTAAATTAAAGGAAGTATTATGAAAAGAAGGTTTTTTGTCTGGATTTTCTTTGTTTCGTTTCTTTTTTCAGTATTAACTGACCAATCTAAATCCCAACCGAATAAAAAACATTGGGCAAAGTTGTACGAAGAACCAAAAAGCGATGTTCTGCATCATTTTTTGCCTTTAAACAATGGTGATCTCATTATTGCTGGCTGGACCAATGCGGAAGTTTCCAAAGGCGAAAATTTATTATTAATGAGAATATCCGAAGCCGGAGAAATTATCTGGCAATACTCCTATGGCGAAGCGGAACTTGATTATGCTCAAATTCTTACTCTTTCGTCCGACAACCAAATAGTTGTTGGAGGAAATACTCGCTCCTTTGGGGTAGGAAGTACCGAAATTCTTCTTCTCAAAGTCAGCCATGAGGGACAAATTCTTTGGCAGAAAGCCTATGGAACATACGATGACAATTCAATTACAAGTATTGTAGCAACAGGAGATGGTGGTTACATTGTGGGTGGTTGGTCGTATCTTGGGAAGGAAAGGAGGCACGATGCAGTTGTTTTTAAAACCGATAGCGAGGGCAACATTTTATGGAGTAGACATTATGGAACAGAAAATTACGAAGGGGTCCGCGATATTGTCCAAATCGACGATGGGAACTCCATTTTTGTAGGTTTAACGTCTACAGATAGTACCCAATATGACATTTGGTTAGTCAAGATTAACCAATACGGAGAAATAATATGGCAAAAGTCATTTGTTGGTATTGGCAACGAAAGCCCTATAAATATTCATAACTTCAATGGGAATTATTTAATCGTTGGTACATCGGATTCTTTTGGTGATGGGACAAAAGATATCATTATGCTTGCAGTGAACGAAAATGGGGATTTGGTTTGGGCATACAATTACCCCGATTCTTTCGAAACATACATTACAAACTCAGCTAAGTTTAAACAAAACAAAATTTTGGCGGTTGGAAGTGCAAGCAAAAAAAATCCCTGGAATAACGAATTATTGTTAGCCATCTTCAATACCGATGGGGAGTTTGAAAACGGCAAGCTTTTTGGAGGCACGCAGGACGAGCTTGGTTATGCTGTTTCTGATTTAGATGGTTCGATAGTTGCGGGCGGTTATTCCTACTCATTTAGCAACGGAAACTCAGACATAATTTTGATTAGAACAAATGACGAGCTCTATCTCCCAGATGGTTTGTTAAAACCAAATGAATATTCATTATCTGGGAAACGTATGAACATCAATCTTCAAGAGGTAAAAACCACAGCAACTATCGATACAACTTCCCTGGTTACTACAAATACAAATTTTCAAGTGTCGAACCCTAATCTTGTGATGAGAAACTTAAACACTGTAAGCACAACCGAAATTTTTGAAAATGAAATTAATATTACAATAGTTTTTGAAAACAATCAAAATATTATCATAAGGCCCTATTATCAATTTTCAAGAGTCAACAATATTGAAATTCTAAACATTCTTGGGCAATGTATCCAAACAATTGAATTGAATTCCAACAAGCAAAATGTTACCATTCCAATTAATACTTTACCTAATGGTTTCTATTTACTTAGAATTGTAGGTTCAAGTAAATTAATTCCTTTTATAAAATATTAATTAGGAACTTCGCAAGTATCTTTTAAATTTACGATATCTTTAAAAACGTAGGTAGAAATTGAGTGCTCTTGGGTTATTTGTTCTCTTGTAATTCTTGACTGCTGATAGTTTGGGATCTCTTTACTCTTTTCGACCTCGATACTAGAATTGAATAAACGCACCTTTTCGGCTAAAAAAATTTTCCCAGAATTTTGTCGAAAGTGTTTGCCTTCTAAAATATTATCCAAACGCTCGTTGAGCAAATTATATAGTGTTTTATTTCCAGTTCGGATCAATAAATCCTTGTTGGGTTCGAAATCCAAAAAGCTTGAAAATTTAATCACTCTCATAGGCTTTGAATGGTAAACTAGTACAGGAATTCCAATTCTAATTTTTTTGTACCAACGAATCCCATCTTCATTAGCCATACGTATACAACCATGTGAGGTTGGACGCCGTCCTAAACTACGATAATACCCAATTTGTTTTAAACCATGAAACCCAATATTTCCATTAATGCCAATCCAATTCAACATTTCTGTATTTTCAAATTGACGTGAAATTTGAATTGGGGCTTTGTTTTGAACTGCAAACAACCCAGTGGGTGTTTCTATTCCTTTGGGAAGGTTTTTGTTTCCAGATGAAATCTTCACTGTGTCGGTTTTCCCTTCTCTCGTGATAAGAAAAGCCAATTGAGAGGCCAAATTAACTTCAATGTAATCATCACCCAAGTAATAAAGAGTATCCTTTATTGGAATGTAATAAAAATCAATTTCTTTGCTTCTGTCGAAGCTTGAAATGAAATGCTTTTGATTTTTTAGAAGTGCTTGGTCTTTTGGGAAGATTCTTGTTGCAATTAAAATTGACACAAGTATTGGAATCACAAGCCAGTAATTGCAACTTTTATATCCTTTATTAATCACTTAATTTGCATTTTCAAGTTGTGAAAATTGCAAATTATGAAATTCAAAACTACTTATAATGATATCAGAGAAATTGCAGTAATTCGAACTGATAGAATTGGAGATATTATCCTAACCCTTCCAATGTGCCAAGGAATAAAAGAGATACTTCCAAATGCTAACTTAACCATAATTGCCAAAAAATATGTAGAACCAGTTTTATATAACTGCAAAGTAGTGGATAGAATTATTTTTATTGACGATTATAAAAAAGACTACAAAAAAATTTACAATGAATTTAATCCACAAGTTGCATTTTTCCCAAGACCAAGATTCAACGAGGTCTACTATGCTTATAAAACCAATGTACCAATCAGAGTGGGTACTGCATATCGTTGGTATTCATTTCTTTTTTCTCATAAAATCAAAGACCATAGGAAGGTATCAAAATTTCATGAAGCAAAATATAACCTTAGGATGGTGGAATATTTTTTCCAAAGTAAACTTGAACTAAAATATGTGAAAATCCAGGTAAAACCAGAAACAAAGGAACGAATCGATACCATAATAGACACTTTAAATATTAAAAAGGAAAAGTTAATTATTCTTCATCCGGGAAGTGGTGGTTCTTCAATTACTTGGCCTGCATATAGATTCGGAGAGCTTGCAGATTTGCTAATTCGCTCTGGATTTGATGTAGCTATTACAGGTAGCGAAAACGAAAAACCATTAGAGCAAATCATTCGAGATTATGCGCCTAAAGTAAAGGATTTAACTGGAATGTTCAACTTGTATGAATTAATTGGTTTTATTTCTATGTCGAAAGGAGTTGTGGCAAATTCTACTGGGGTGCTTCACATTTCGTCTGTGCTTGAAATTCCTTCTGTTGGTCTTTATCCAAATACACCGCATCTTTCTGCAAAACGCTGGGGTCCGATAGGACCTTTTTCATCCACTCTATCGCCCATAACTACAGAACCTGAAAACATTGATAATATGGAATTGATTTTTCCCCAAGACGTCTTTAAAGAATTGATGAACCTGATTTCGAGGGCAAATTTTTAATATGTTTCCTTGCAATTTCCAAATCATCCTTTGTATCAATCCCAACCAAAAATTTGTTTGTTTTAACGCACAAAATTTTTTCACCATTTTCCAACCAGCGAAGCTGTTCAAGCTTTTCAGCAATTTCAAGTTTGCCAATGGGCATTTTTGCTAAATTGTCTATCGCATTATGTGTAAAGCAATAAATACCAATGTGCTTGAAAAACTGGTGGAATTGCATCCAATCACTTTCGTTCTTGTCACGTATATATGGAATCACGTTTCTTGAAAAATAAAGGGCAAAACTGTCCAAATCTGTTACAACTTTAACAGTAGAAGGATTAAAAAGTTCATCTTGATTATCGATCGGTGCAATAATGGTCGAAATGTTCGCATCTTTTTGAAATGTTTGCAAAAGAAGATTATCAATTATTTCTCCATCAATAAATGGTTCGTCCCCCTGAATATTTACAACATAGGCAAAACCTTCCGAGTTATGTTTGTAAGCCCAAAGTACTCTTTCTGTACCAGAAAAGAATTGTTTTGGAGTAATCACGAAGTCGAATCCATTAGAAGCACAGAATTCAGCTATATCATTGGAATCCGTAGCTACAATCAACCTACTAAGAAATTTGGAAGTTGAAGCACCTTCGAGGGTCCATTGCAAAACAGGCTTTCCATCTAAATCGAGCAAAAGCTTGTTAGGCAATCGAGTGGATTCCATGCGTGCTGGAACAATACCAACAGAATTTCTCACATTTTTTTCTAAAACGGTGTCCATACAAAACTTACAAATGGAACAACGTAAGGATGGGAAAAAAAACAAAGACCAAAGTCCGAACAAAAAGTAGCATTTGCAATACGGATACCGAGAAAAAGTCCAGAATGTGTGGGACGTGCTATATCAATATTCCAAAGCTCACCAATAATGTGAACATCTTTAAATTTTGGCAAACGAGTGTCCAAACCAAGAGAAATACCGAAAGCACCATTTGGATAATTTACTTCTAAGACGTTGGGTCCAAAGCGAACAAAGTAAAAATCTTCCGCCCCCATTTTGTAGAACAAGCAAGCAGAAAGGCTTGACTTGTAAAAGAGAGCGGTAGCAACTCCATAGAAATGCAAAAACCTGTTACTGTTATTTGCAAAACCTAGATTGCCACCAAATGCAAGGTGCAACTCACGGACAATGTCTTCGAAAACAATTTTAGGGAAACTACCTTTAATGTTCAATAATGAAATTTGCTGACCTGGGTAAGAAAGTGGGAGCATCGTTCGCCCACCAATTATGGAAAAGTAATCTGTGATTCCAATTCCGGCATAAAGAAAAAATAATTCTAAAACCCCAACAAAATGGTTTTTTCCGATTCCCATTGCAGAAGGAAGTAGAAAATATTTATGTCCGTTTCGATAAAAGTTTATACATTTCCAAGCATCAGCAATTTCAGATAGGTTAAACTCAGCGAAAACGATATCGCTTTCCAAAACTACTACTTCGCCATCCTCATCCCTTGTAATTGATTTGATTTCACCCTGGATTACATCTCCATTTGCTAAACGAAATACATAACATTCGCCTATTGTCAAAGATTCTTTGTTTATCGAAAATGAAATAGAAGTAAGAAAATAAAATACTGGAAACAATAAATAAATTGATTTCATTAGTTTAAAAGCCATTTTTCATAGTTTGCAAAAGCAAGCTGACCACAAGCTCCGTTGATTTCGAATCCACTGGAAGAGCGAATAAAAGCACGTACGCCTTCTTCTTTCAAAATGTTTTTGAATTCAAGTAATTTATCGGGTTTTGCGGGTCGAAGTTGTTTTTCAAATTCATTCAACTGAACAAAATCAATTTGGTGAAAAGGAATAATATTAACTTTCGAGGGAACAGCACGTGCAAATTTTGCTAGAGCTTTAGCATCCTTCTGACTGTCATTCAGTCCATCGAAGAGTATATACTCATATGTAATTGGTATTTTGGTAAAGCGAAAGTAAAAAATAGCAGCTTCCCGAAGTTCTTTTAAACTCCATTTCTTTGCAACAGGCATTAATTTATTTCTTAAGTCTTGATCTGTTGAATGAAGCGAAATGGCTAACTTCACTGGTTTATGAATTTTAGCTAAACTATAAATTTTGGGCACAATCCCAGAAGTGGAAACTGTTATATTTTTTCTGCTAAACAGTTTTGCACGCTCATCCGTAAGAACGTCAAGGACATGAACCAAACTATTGAAATTATGGAGTGGCTCCCCCATGCCCATAAATACAACATTTGTCAACCTTGTCCCAAGTATTTTTTCGCTCCAAAAAATTTGGTCCAAAATCTCGCCAGGAGTCAAATTTCTTTTCAAACCAAGTTTACCAGTTGCACAGAAACTGCAAGCCAAAGCACAACCAACTTGAGAAGAAACACAAAGTGTCTTCCTTTCTTTCAATCCCTTATCCCATGGAATAAAAACACTTTCCACCGATGAACTTTTCTTAAATTTGAAAAGAAATTTAGAAGTGCCATCCTGGGCTTTTTGATATTTAAAAGCCGTTATAGTACTTATATAAAACTGATTATTCAATTCTAATCGTAGCTTTTTGGGAAGAGTTGTAATTTGTTCGAATTCATCAACCCGATTTAAATAAATAGCTTCCCAAATTTGTGTTGCACGAAATTTTTCGTAACCGCTCCCTGTAACGAAGTTTTCTATTTCTTCGAATTTCAAATCTTTTATACAATTCATTCCTTCACAAATTTCAAACGTTTTACATTCAAATTCACAATTATAAAAAATTAATTTTACAATTATACATAAGTCAATAAACAATCTTTCTACTCAAACGCAAAAATGCTTTCAATATTACCAGCCTAATTATATCTAAAAAGTAACATTAGCAAAATAAAAGCTTATTTCAACTTGGTAAAGTTTTCTCCCGAAAAATGTATAAATTTAAATTGCCCAAATAAAACAACGGAAGCAAGACCAATATTAAAAATGGAAGTACCTTCTTTATCACTATCGCAAGAAAATTAAATTAAACTAAAATTAAATGAAATTGAGAAAGATAAGTAAACAATTCCAAATCAGAAGTAGAAAACTAGATTGATATGAACTTAAAAGTATCTATAAAAAAAACTTTTACAAAATGACATTGGATGGTCAATTTATTTTTATCTTTTCGCCTTTCTTTATTTTATTTGGATTAATTTTCGGATTCATTGACCTAATTTCATCGATCGAAATTCCATATTTTCTGGAAATTTCTGTTAATGTTTCACCTTTTTGAACAGTGTGATATTTCGATTTAATTTGCTTTTTAGCTTTAACATTAGTTGAAACATTCCCTTTTTCTGAACTAATCGACTTAGAAGTTATGATTTTTAGCTTCTCGCCAACAACTATAGTATTCATTCTCTTTTTCAGCTGGGGATTCCATTCAAGTAAATTATTTATAGTAACATCATATTTATCGGCAATAATTTGTAGTGTTTCACCTTTCCTAACTGTGTGATGATTGGTTGTTGAAACAGGGACACTTTTTTCAACTTTTTGTTTAGAACTTTGAGTACTATTATCAATATTTTCGGTTTTGGGAATATTTGAAAAATCATTGGTCCTAAGATTTTCTGGTATTGGATTTTTTGCAAACGAAGGTGCGTTATAAAGATTTTCACTTGTATAAATTCTAAGGGTTTGCCCTGGTGTTAAAACTTTAGACTTCAAATCGTTCCATTGAATAATACTGTCAACTGATGTATTGAATTTCTGGCTAATTGACAAAAGATTATCAGTATTCTTAACAATGTATCGCACAACGAAGAAATTCCTCTGTTGAGGGGTTTCTTGCTTAGGGCTAGATTTTTTATCCTCAGCAAAAGCAGAACTTTTGCTTTCATTGTACGGATTGGAGGGAAGCGATGCAACGAATTCTTCTTCTCTATTCGATATTTCAGAAGGTGGAATAATTGGTATTTTCAACGCTGTACCTTTGGGCAAGGTTTTAGTGGCGGAAGAAATGTTGTTTACCAAAAGAATTTCTTTTGGTTCGACATTGAATTTGATTGCAATTTTTTCGATTGTTTCCTTTTTTTCGGTTCTATAAATAAAAAAAGGTTGCTTTTCTTCGGGACTCAGATTTAAATAGTTTGCGATAAAAGTTTGCCTTGAACCAAAAGGAATTCTAAATTCATATTCAGTTAATTCAGGCGGGGTGAACGAAAAAAGCAACTCAGGATTCAACTCTTTCAACTTATCGACAGAGATATTGGCACATTTCGCAAGAGCGTTCAAACTAACAGGTTCTTTCAAAGAATACTTGTCAAATTTCATCTCGGGCAAATATTCAATTTCCGACTTACTAAAACCATAAGCCTCGAGATTTGTAACGACTTTCACTGTTGCAATAAATAAAGGGACATAGTTTCGAGTTTCGCGAGGAAGAAATTGCATTATGTTCCAAAAATTTACGCTATCTGGTTTGTTGAACTTTGCGATGGCGCGATTTACAGCATTTATCCCACAATTGTAGGCAGCAATAGCCAAATGCCAATCACCAAGTTCGTTAAATAGATCACGAAGATGCCTCATTGCTGCACGAGTTGATTTCACTGGGTCGCGTCGTTCGTCTATCCATGGTGAATTACCAGCATTCAACCCATACAGTTGCCCAGTGGACATAATAAATTGCCAGATTCCCACAGCTTTGGCACGCGACACTGCGAAAGGGTTAAATCCACTTTCCACCATAGCCAGATAAAATAATTCTTGGGGCATTGCCTCTTCTTGGATTATCGTTTTGATAATGCTTCCCCAAACTGTGCTTCGTGCAAGGCTATTTCGAACAAACTTCCTTCCAATAGGCTTTTGTGTCAAAAACTCTATACTCTTTTTTACATAGTCATTGTCATCCATTGGTATTTGGAAGGCATAGCCAAGCTTATTTTCAGTAATTTTCGTTGTGTCTCTAATAGAAGTTTTGATTGTCACAACCTGGGTAGGTTTAGTACGAGTTGTTTTTTCCAGTTCTTTGTTTAAAGTTTCCCGCAAAAGAAAAAGGGAGGAACTTTCATCCAAATGGTCGATATTGCGGATGTACCTTTCGTAATCTTCCATAATTGACTGAACAAGGTCGGTATAATCTCGGAATTTTCCAATATTGGGATAATAACTTATAGAGTTTAAAATATCTATTGCTTGTTCGAAATTTTCTTCTGCTTGCATTGTATCCTTTCTTTCGATACAAGACAGAGCACGAAGATACTTAATTCTTGCTCTTTCAAGGGTTTTCATTATAAAAGGATCTTCTATTTGTTTGGTTACTGGTACATCATCTAGTTCGGAATATTCATCGGGGAAAATTTTAATTTGCTTTCCAATCTGCTTGGTTTGCGCAAAAGAAAAAATACTAAATAGGACTAAAAGAAGCAACCATACAAATTTTCTCATATTTCCCCCCTCAAAAGAATATCAGTAATTTAATAAATAATTACATAAATTAAACATTCAACCTATAAAAAATGCTACGAGGTAACAACTTGACAATTAACATTATAAACCGAAAAAAACTAGGAGTGTAAACTATTTTTTTCTTCGCATCCAGTGCATTTACAATATCGCGGGCAACCCTTTCAGGTCGAGCAACAAGAATTTTCTTTTCTAAATCTTTTACCATTGGGGTGTCGACCAATCCAGGTTTAATTGTAATAATATGAACATTTTTTCGAAAGAGGCGATGTCGTAGTCCTTCGAGAAAAGTATCGACACAAGCTTTTGCAGAACCATAAAAATAATTACTTTTTCTTCCGCGGTCGCCAGCAACTGAAGTAACAACAGCGATTGTACCTTGATTTTTTTCTTCGAAATAGTTTGCAGCTAGAGAAACAAAGTTAATAGTACTAATAGCATTAGTCATATAATTGTTAATCGACATCTCCGGCTCTTCCTCAAGGTTACGTTGGTTGGGAAGAATTCCATAACAAACAAATAAAATATCCAAACCATTCATTTGTTGAATTGCTCTATCGAGCAAATCTTTGTGTTGCTGAATATTATTTAAATCAAATACATCTAAAATTACTTTCGACTTGCCATATGCACTCAAATGGTCTTTAACAATTTGCAATTTTTGTTCATCCCGACCAACAAGATATAATGTAACTTCTTGTGAAACAAGAATATTAAGCACAGCTTGGGCAATTCCAGAGTAACCACCTAAGACTAAAATCTTTTTCATATTCTTAATTAAAAAAACTAATTTAAGTTTTATTCCTAAAAAATTCAATTAAAAAGAATTAATTATCCTTTGGGTGGAGTATAAACACGGCAACGATATATGTAAAATTTCCTAAATATTTTTTTGTTCTTTTCAATTTTGAACTCTTCAACAAATTCCATTTTCTGAAAAAATTTCCCTACTTCTTCCAAATTAACCGAGGGATTAAAGTCTGAATAAACAAAAATACCATCCCATCCAGCAAATTTTTCGACATCAAACCAAAAATCAAATTGCAGGGCTGGTTTCCCATATACATTTTCAGCAAGCACTACATCCTTGAATGGAGTATAAAAGGACAACTCGGCTGGAATTTTATACTCATTCGAAAAAATAAATGTGTTATTTTCTTTATCAAAAGCTTGTTTCAATTGTACAATTCTATTGGCAATTTCTGGCCACCCAGTCCAACTATCGCCTTTCTCTATAGGAACTATTGGGAATAAAATAATTGTAAGATTTAACACAATTAAGATGATACTCAAAGAAAGCCCAAGATATTTTAAATATATTTTAAATCTTTCTTTGCTTTTTTCGAAAAAGTCAACCACTAGTATTGTAAAGGCAAGATAAGAAGGCAAAATCCAATTCATTTTGACTAATGAAGTAAAACTAACAAGAAAGAAGAAAATCACCATAGGGTAAGAAAATGTAAGAATAAATTTTGTTTTTGAATCTAAAGATTTATTATTGCTAATGTATTTAAAAAACAATATAATTAGTAAAAGAAAAAACAAAGGGGTGAGTTCATAGATTTGGCTTGCAATAAGCTGAAAAAAATAATTCAAACCAAAGCTTTTAATCCCTTTGGCTCTTTCAGATGTTTGAAAAAGAAACGAAGCAAAGCCATTTTGTAAGTTCCAAACAATAACCGGAGAAAAAACAATTAAGGAAATAATTAAAGAGCTGAGAAATTTCTTGTTGAATAATTTTCCTAAATCTTTTGTAAAAACAAAGAAAAGAAACAAATTGAGAAAAATGAATGCCCCAGTATATTTGCTCGAAAAAGCCAAGCCAGCAAAAAAACCAGCCAAAAGCCAATCCTGCCATTTATCTCCTTCGAATAAAGCTTTGAAGAAAAAGTACATTGCACCAGACCAGAAGAAAAGCAATGGGGCATCGGGAGTAGCAACAATTGAATGAAGATTGAAAAAAATTGTAAGATTTAAAAAGACTATTGTTAATAACGCTTTTCTATCTGAATTGAAGAACTTTTTTGATAAGAAGAATAGAAAAAAGCTTGTACCAATCGAATACAAAAGCATACCGAAACGAATTGCAAATTCGGTATTACCAAAAATGCCGGTGAATACCCCAATAGTGTAACTACACAACGGAGGATGGTCGAAGTAACTTAACGCTGGTCGCTGAATATACAGCCAGTAGTATGCTTCTTGGGGAACAAGATTAAATAGGTTCAGAAGTAAAATTCTTAAAAAAGAAACTGAGGCCAAAAAAATTAAAAAAACTTTGAAATATTTGTTTTCCAAAATCGAAACAATAAATTAAATTGCAAAAATATTAATTGATAAGTTATATTTATGGAAGTTTTAGGCAAAAAGAAAAATTTTTTGGCCATCGACACTCAGTATTCATCCTTCGAAAGTTCGCAAATCGTAATTCTACCATTACCATACGAAGCAACAACTAGTTATGGAAAAGGAACAATCGAAGGACCAAGAGAAATAATTCGAGCAAGTGCATTTGTGGAATTTTTTGATGAAGAAACTGAAAGGGAATTATGCTTCGATAAAGGAATTGCTACTTTAAAATCACTTAAATTTAAAAAATTATCACAAAAAGATGCTTTTTGTGAAATACAAACTGCAGTCGAAACAGTACTGAACGAGGGAAAATTTCTTGTTTGTCTGGGTGGGGAGCATACAATAACTTTGCCAATACTAAAAGTTTTCTACGAAAAGTACCCTAAAATTAGTATTTTACAATTTGACGCACATTCCGATCTTAGACTAAGCTACGAAGATAATCCATATTCTCATGCATGTGTAATGGCGCGAATCCTTGAATTCCTTCCAAGCGATAAAATTGTTCAAGTTGGAATTCGTGCCCAATCCGTTGAAGAATTTCAATTAATAAAGGAAAAAAACATTAGCACATTTTATGCATGGAAAATAAAACAAAACCAATACGGGACGGATTGGGTAAAAAAAATAGTTGAAAAATTAACCGAAGAGGTTTATATTACTTTCGACTTAGATTTTTTCGATCCATCAATAATGCCATCGACTGGAACACCCGAACCAGAAGGATTCAACTTTACCGAAGCAATTAATATAGTGCGGGAAGTAGTTCGTAGCGGCAGAAAAATCATCGGTTTCGATGTTGTTGAACTTGCACCAATAAAAGATTTGCATTATCCAAACCTAACAACTGCTAAATTGATCTATAAAATTTTGAATTTGGCTTTTTATTAATTTGATTTGAATCATAAATTTAATTACAATACCAGACCTCTTGTTTGCTATCAAAAGTTCATCGTCAAAAATTTGTCTTTAATTAATACAATGGGGAGCTTCGCTTTTCAAGCTTTAAATCGCGTAATATTGAAGATTTTATTCCAAATCGAAAGTAAAAGCCAGTAAATGTACCATAAGGATACCAAGTAAAGGCTAAATCCCAACAATGCAGGTCTTTATTGATTCTGATGACTGGAGAAACTATTTCTCGGTTAATAGCATCAAATTGTGTCGATATAAAAATGTTCCAGGTAGGTGTTAGCTTTAAGGAAGCATCAATACTCAGATTCAATGATTGGGACTTTTGGTTAATTATGTCTCTACGATAGTTGTAATTTAAATCGAAAGACAAAGACCACGATGCATTAAAAGGTTGGAATCCTTGGGAATTTTCCCCCCAAAAATCGTATTCACTTTGCTCTAAGTTCCTTCGAAGCGAAAATCTTTCGCCAAGCGAAAGAGAATCCGCTGGAATTTCTTTTGATGAGGAAGTTAGAGGAATTTGCCCACCGCTAACCCTGGTACTTAATGAGATTGCGAAATAAATTAGTCTTAGCAAACCTTTCCCAGAAGTTAAAAGGAATCTATTTACTTTATGATAGATATTTGTCGGTTTCCCCTCGGTATCAAGAAAAGGTTCTTGGTCATAAAAAGTAAAACCAAGTGATGAATTAATATTCAAAGATGGAATTGTCGTAGCATAGAGCGAAACAGCAATATCAGAAAGGTGTAATGAATCGGCAGCAAAATTGTAATTACCCGAGAGATTAAAATTCAATAAATCAATTGTTTTATCTTCGCCAGTATCGGCAGGGTTATATTTCATAGAGATGTTGTTCTGAATACTGTATGAAAGTAGTTGATAAAGGGAACGGGACGCAAGCCCGCCACCATCTTTATCAAATCGAGAATAGACTATATCACGTTTAGCTTTCAAATCGTAATACTTTCCATAAAACCCGAATTTTGGGTCGGAAAGATTGGGAGTATAAGAAAATTGTATACTTGGGGAAACGGTATGCCGAATAACTTTAACGCCAAGTATGTTGGGCTTTGCAATTCCATAAATTTTTGTCGAAGAACTAATTCCAAGAGAATAGTTGTACTCAACAAATAGTCCATTCTCGATATTTTCTGCAACAGAGGAATCTACAGGATTAAACAATCTCGAAACTCTTCGAAAATAATTGTTAAACGAAAAGTTGAAAAAAGGAGTTAGGGTGAAATATGATATTTTTGGGAGCTGGAAAGAAAGCGATGGAGAATGAGTTATCTTTGTAGAATAATCAAATACAAAAATAGAATCCCTCTCGCGCTTGCTTTTATTGTGAAACGCTCTCAATGAATATTGCAACGAGATACTTCTGAGGAATTCGTTCGAAGGAGCCACCGAACGAAAAGGGTTTATTTGTGGAATTGTGAAGCTAAACGAAGGAGATTCTGTATATGCTGTAGTCAGTATATTTTGCGAACGTGAATAGGCAAGCGAGAGGTTAGAACCATTTTCGAATGATTTTGTATAAGATGCATTTGAAGTAAAATCCTGCTGTTGGCGAGTAAAAATATCGAACGAAGTGTTGCGAAAGTAATCTTGTGAAAAGAAGCGAACATCAGCTGTGAAAGTTTCAAATGGATTGATTTTATGGTTGTGTTGTATACCAAAAGCCCAAGTTTTTTGGTACGGTTGGTTGACAGAAAATCGAACACGACCGTAAGAAACATCAAGACTACCATTTAGAATGTTCCTAAACTTCCATTGAGTGTAATTTTTTGCCAAGAAACCACCCTTGGAGTAAAAATCGAGGGAGAAACGGGTATCGTAGTATTCACTCAAAGCTAAATACAAGCCAATGTTTTCAATAGCAACACCTCGAATTTTGGAAAAGAAAAAAGAAGGCACAATTAGACCAGATTGTCTACCGCTACGATTTGGAAAATATAGCCCTATGGGAAGGATAAATATCGGCAAATCTTCGACATAAAAAATTAATGGGTCGAGATATACACTTTGTCCTGCAACAATTTTCATTTTTGGAGATCCAAAGTAATAATGCGGATGGGGTGCATTGCATGTGGTGTAACATCCATTTTGAACAAAAAATTCAAGATCGTTTATTCTCTTTATTTTATCTCCAAAATACAAACCCTCCCCAATTTGGGTTTCACCAAGAGTAATTGTACCCTGCTTGGTCTTGAAATTGTAAGCAATTCGCTCGCCATAATACAACTCTTGATTATCGAAAAACGCTGGATAACCAAAATATTTTCCTTCTGAATTTTTAGTTCCTTGTGCTTTAAGCAATGATTGGTCGAAAAAAAATTCAATCATTTCGGCTTCCAATTTTTGGGTCTTGTATTCCACCTTTGCCTTCCCACGCATAAAAAGGTGTTTCGATTCTACGCTAAAACGTATTGAATCAAGTGCATTGAACTTAATGATGTCATCAATTGTGGTTTTTGTAATTATTGTATCGGTTTCGTTGGATGTTTGTGTTTCTGCAATTTCTGTTTTTTTTTCTTCGTGGCGAAAAGGCTGAATTGTATCTCGAATAATTATTGAAGAAGTATCTTCGGGGGAAATTAACTTTTTGGTTTTCTTTTTTGGTGCTTCGGGTTGACTTTGAAAAGAAGCTGAGTAAAATTTGGATTGGTTATTATCGAAAGAGAGTGCATCAAAATTTAATAAAAGCCAAAGCGAAAAAACGATAATCCCAAAAAAATTTGCCTTCGAGCTATACATCTATCTTAAAAGTCAGTATTAAATAAATCAATATGCAAAAAAAGTCAAAATGTTTCATTCATACTTGAAAATTTCAACAGATTTGGGTATGGCAAAAGAAAACGGGCGAGTTAGGTCCACATCCAAGTTCAAATTCTCGATCTCAAGGCTAACAGTACCCTTGCGTTCTTCAATCTGTAAAATGTATTTTTTGGGAAACAAAAGAGTATCATTGGAAAAGTATTCAGGATAAAGAATATTCAAAATGATTTTGTCTTCGGTGTTTTTCTTTTGAAATTGCATTATTTTGGTATTACCATCGCAAAGAAAGAAATCAACAAAGTCGGTTGTCTTCACAGAATAAAGAATTTTTCCTGCATCCATTTTTGTATTCTTCATTGAATCCGTTGGGTACAGAAACTGCCCTTTGAAAAGGCGAATAAAATCCACGAAACTCAAGGGAACACGGGATGCCTGGTAAATTTTCTCTCGAGAAGGTACTCCAACAACAGCCCAATTGTTTAAAACATCGTAGAAAGCAAAGTATTCATTGTTTGAAAACCCCTTTGCAAGAAGAACTCCCATTGGACCAAAGATTGAAATTACTGCAGAGTCCTCGCCTACAATTTTTGCCTCGAATTGAGCAGTAAAGTTCAAATTTGGAAGCGCGAAATTAATTTTGCCTTTTGCTTCGAATAATTGTGATAGAGACGCGACTTGATTGGCAGTAAAGCCCTTTTCGACCTGCTCTTGGGAATATAGCTCATTGAAATTTAAAGCTAAAAGCAAAAAGAAAGAAATTAGAACAAACAACCTACTCTCCAATTTGTTTCAAATTTTTCCTAAAATTATTCGTAACTTACATTTTAGATTTGCAATTTAATACTTAATTTTGGTATGATTTACATTACAAGGAAGGAAACTTTTTCGGCTGCTCATAGGTTGCACAATCCTTCTTTTACCGAGGAAGAGAACAAAAAAATTTACGACCTTTGCAACAATCCAAATTGGCACGGTCATAATTATGTCCTCGAGGTAACTGTTTGCGGTTATCCAGACCCAAGAACTGGTTATTTAATCGATTTAAAAGTGCTTAAGAAAATTATACGCGAGCACATCATCTCCAAAGTGGACCATAAAAATTTAAACATCGATGTAAACTTCCTTCAAGGTATTATTCCAACTTTGGAAAACATTGCAGTCGCTTTTTGGAAAGAACTCGAGGATAAGTTTACACATTGCAAATTGTACAAAATTAAGCTATACGAAACTGAAAAAAATGTTGTTGAATATTTCGGTGAAACCACTCAATTTGTAAATAGATAATATGGAATCCGAAAATATCTTTGATAACAACCATATTGACGATTTTGAAAGTGAGCCAGAAGAGGTTTTGTCGGCATTTCCAACGCACAACCAATGGAATGAACTTTTATTCGACGCTAATGGAAATTTTCCCCTTACGGCGCAGGAACAGGAGATTATGATAAAACGACTTGAGCAGAAATTCATCGAAGTTATGGAAATTCTGAGAATTTCACGACGCGATCCAAATTCAACTAAAACCCCATTGCGAATAGCAAGAATGCTCGTGAAAGAACTTTTCGCTGGTCGATTTAAAGAACCCCCAAAAAGCACAATATTTCCAAACAGGAAGAAAATAAACGAATTAATTATTAGCAAAGGCATAACTGTGATGAGTGTATGCTCGCACCATTGGCAACCTATATCCGGGGACTGCGCTATTGGCTACATTCCAAACAAATATGTTTTGGGAGTTAGTAAACTAAACCGCATCGTCGATTGGTTTTGTAGGCGTGGTCAAATCCAAGAAGAACTTGGCGAACAAATTGCTGATTATATTGATGAATTAATTAAACCAAAGGCTTTAGGTGTAGTTATTCGTGCAAGACATTATTGCATGATTGCACGTGGAGTAAAGGGAAACGAAGAAAATTCCTTGATGATAACATCTGTAATGCGGGGATATTTACTTGCCGATTTGAACCTTCGCAATGAGTTTCTGAATTTAATTGGTATGGGATACGTCAAATAAATTGAAATTACCAGACTTTTCTATAGAAAAAAAATATTGGTCTTTAGGAAAACTAGTCGCTGGAGTCGACGAAGCTGGCCGCGGTGCATTAGCTGGTCCAGTCTTTGCTTCTGCCGTGATTTATCCTACGAATTTTGAACCAAGTTTCAATGTTTTTGATTCCAAAACCATTTCTAGGAAAAAAAGAGAAAAACTTTACGAATTGATTGTTTCCAATTGTCTGGCTTTTTCTGTGGAAAATGTGGACACTCAATACATTGACGAAACAAATATCTTGAGCGCCACCTTCAAAGCAATGAACCAAGCTCTTGAAAAGCTTAGAGATTTTAAGCCATTTGTCCTTATTGATGGGAATAAATATGTTGGCGACTTTGAGCACCAAGTGGTAATCGATGGTGATGCCATTTCTTTCTCAATCGCTTCCGCTTCAATTCTAGCAAAGGTCGAAAGAGATAGGTGGATGGAAACCACCGCACACACTTTGTTTCCACAATATGGTTTCGATAAGCATAAAGGATACGGAACTAAACATCATATCGAGAAAATACTTCAATGTGAACCTTCACCAATGCATCGGAAAACTTTTTTGCAAAAAATTTTAAATGGACAACAAAAATTGTGGAAATAAAAGAAAAAGGAGATAAAGGAAGAGAACCCAAAGGATTATGTAACCAAAATTGTTAACTCTAATCAAAATTCATGCCCCCTGAAAATTTCTCTTTTATGTTCTAATGCTTTGACAATTTTAACAAATCAAATTAGAATGGAAATATTTTCTAAAGCGATTTGGAAAGTGGAAATTGAAACCAATTTTTATCTACTTTTGCTCTCTTCCATGCTTTTCAGTTTGTTTCCATCGACAATAACCGATAAAACAAATATAATAAGCATAAGAAAAGCAAAGAAAAGAGCAAAAACATCAAAAATTGTGTATTTGTCACCAAAAAGCGGAATTTCTCCAGCACCGAAAAAGAATACTAAAGTGTTTCCAATGGCAATAAAAACCCTTGCTTCAGTAGGTCCAAACCCAAAATAAGTAATGCTAAACACTCCCATAATCATAGTTTTAATGTAAACGAAAATAGACATCAGCAAATAACCCACTAAAGCAAGAAGCACGAAATCCAATCTTGCGAAAGGAGAAAGCCCAACACCTACTCCAACAATAATCATACTAATTGTATCGAGTGTGTGGTCGATAAAGAATCCATATCTTGGACGCTCGATTTTTCTATAACGGGCAAGCGAACCATCGAGACTATCTCCAAACCAATTTACAAATAAGCCAAAAGAAGCAAGCCAAAGGCATTCTTTATAGAAAAAAGTCAGAGAATAACCAGCTCCAGTTATAAGCGAACCAACAACCCCAAGAACAGTAAGGAAATCTGGAGTAACAAACTTGGGCAATCTTTCTACGAACCAATTAATTAGCGGTTTTTCTATGAAACTTAGAATAGATGTTATTTCCCTTCTATGGTTTTCTACACAGTCAGTCATAACGTTATTATAAAAAAAACAAACTTAACTATTATGTGATAATTAATATTCAAATATAATTTCAACAGTACGAGAGAAAAATCGACCCTCTGGAAATTTATTATCAAAAGGTGTCCTTGTTTCGCCCAAAGCCTCTTTTTCAAACAGAATGATAGAATTTGATGCAGCATTCTCATTTGGTAAATCTTTCCCACCCAACAAAAATTCTTTCAACAAAAATTCAGCTACAGAATTAACTCTATCTGAGGAAAGCTTCGCATTGTAGTCCTTATCGCCGATAATATCAGTATGTCCAACAAGAGTAATTTTTTTTGCTTTGTAAAACTTATCCCTGAAAATTTTTAAAAATTCTATTTGGTGAGAATTGAGCTTGCTTGCATTGAAATTGAAAGGTGGAAGCACTATTTTTTCTTTATCCAGATTAAGTTCCCTAATTTCACTATAAACAATTGGAAGTGAGATAATTTTCCTATAAATTTTGTTTGGATTACTTGATTGTACAAAATTTAACTCAATATCAATTATAGGAATGGAATTATTGCTAAGATTAATCAGAGAAACAACATCCAAATCGAAGGAATCGAGGGGGCTGACAATTGTTTTTCTTAAAGTATCCAACTTGTTTGTTGAAAGCACTATTTTACATTGGAAAGTATCGGGGCGATGTGAGAGTTTTGCAAATATTCTTATTGAGTTTGGGTAAAATGTTAATGAAGTATCTAAAAGAATAATCGGTGCAAGAATGTCTGGCTCTTCGCTTCGAAGTTCCACACGCTGGTTTTCGCTGTTTCCCTCAGGTATTCTTGGATTAGAGGGACTTGCAGGTAAGTTCCCTGTTTCAATTTTAATTCTTTCGGGATTTATTTCCCAAATTTGGGAAAGGTAACTAGCAACAGAATTTGCTCTTTGACGCGAAAGATGAAGATTTTCCTGTTCCTCTCCAATATTTGAATTGCAACCAACAATTGTAATTGACGAGCCTATATTGTTACGGAGCCTATATCCAACAATGTTTAATACATTATAATAAACTTCGAGAATGGACTTATTTTTTAAAGAACCATAGTCAAAATCATAGAAATTACTCAAACTAAAATATCTTTTCGGAATTTCAAATTTAGAATAGTCGAAAAAAATGAAAGGTAGAAGAGGTACTTTGGTCTCGTAAATCTCACTTGAGACTAAAACATTTGCAGGAACGTATTTTTGGAGTGTCCCTTGACTAAAAATTCCAACAAAATCAACTTCCAGAGTGTCTTCTTTTTTGGTGGACTCTTTTGTTAAAGCAACAATTGGTTCGATAGGTTTAGGAAGCAATGAATCAATCGTCGGAAGCTTTATTGGTTCAATAGGCTTCTTTTTTGGTGTTATTTTTTCGGGATAAAAATTAAGGTTTAAACCAACACTAATAATGTCTGATGTAAAATCCTTGGTAATATTGCAAAATCCAAAAGAAAAAATTGGACAAAGCCCAATTTTAAATAAGCCGAAGAAATTATGTGGAAAAAGGTAAGTCAAACCAAAATCGAAAGTAACAGAAATTGGGAAATTGTTTCTCCCTTCTGTTTCATATGTCTTACTCTCGTAAACAAAAGAAACACCTTTGATGTAGGCATCTTCGCTATATGAAATAGTTTTTGGGTATTGAAATTCATAACCAATAGAAAAGCCTGACTTTAAATTCAAATTATCGACAACCCTAAAGTTCAAATCCTGGGAATAGAATAACTTCAAGGAGTTAAATCTAAAATCGGATGCTACTTTCATTATGTACTTCGAAACAACCAAAAACGAATCGAAGCGAGCAGACATATCCCTAAATGTTGAAAATGGAATTGAAAAAAATTGAATGCCGATGGAACTTGAGGTACCAATGCTTTTATTAATTGGAATGTTTAAAAAAGCACCAAAATTGTAAAAAAAGGAACCTCCGCTGCCAACTAAAGGAATCGAATCCCTTATAGCTCCAAACTGGCGGAAGTCACCTTCCCCACGTACAAAACCAGCACCGCTGAAAAAACCATACTTTTGGGAAAAGGAAGCACTATATGCAAAAACCAATAGCCAAAGCATCAAGAAAAATTGCTTTATCATCAAGCAAAAACTTATTTTTCTTTAATGATTTTAACATAATTACTGATCTTAAAGTTTTCGGGGGTAATTCCATCGAAACGAATTAAATATGTTCCTTTTGAGAGTTCAGGTATTTCAAGATTTAAAACATTATGACCAAGTTGATGTGGACAATTCTCTATTTTTGTAACAAATGTTCCATCGATAGCGTAAATATAGGCATCAAGTTGACTAACATCTTGAGAAATAACGTACGAAACTGTAGTATAAAAATCAAATGGATTCGGTTGAACATTAACTTTGTGCATCCACGCTGGCCCCAAAATTTCAACTGGGAAGACTTTAATGTTGTTCCCTTTGCAAACTTCTTGAAGAGTACTCTCTGGGTCAACAGAAATCATAAATTCAAGGAAATACAAGCTGTCGGGCAAAGTGAAATTGGCAAAATCTTTATATGTCCCAAGCAAATTAAGCTTTGGCAATGCACTTTTGTAAATCAGCAAAGTATCCGTGAAATTCAAAATCGCGTAAACATTGCAATCTACATTATCGGTCAAAGGAACAAGTCCGTTACCAATATCCCAAGATAAAGAAACTGTTTCTCCGGCTTTTACTTCTCGCTTATTTGAATTGAAGTATTTCACGAAAACATCATATGATAATGCATTGAGCTCTTCCTCATCCAAATAAATAAACGAGTCCTTTTGGGTTTGTAATTTACTTCTTGGACCATTGTACCTAAGTTCGACATTATCAACGATTAACGGATTGTTATACCAATTAATACAAATTTGGTTGCTCAAAGCAAATTGAAGCTTGATTTCTTTTGTTTCTCCAGGAAGCAATAAACCAATAGGTATATTAAATTTTCCATCCGAAACATTGCTAATAATTTGAGATGCGCTAACAATAAGGAAATATTTACCGCACTCGAAGATAAGGTCGACATTTTCGGCAATATCGGTCCCAATATTAATTACATAAAATGAAACTTCAATTTTGTTTTTATCCGAGTTGAGCAAGACAGTAGAATTCTCTGGAATCACTTGATTGTCTAGCGCAGATATTCTCTTGAAATGAAAGATTCGAGGCCCCAAGGTGCTAATTACCTGATTTTTATCCGAAACAACAAAATCACCGAAAGGCTTTACATTGTAAATAAGATTTTCCTTTTTGGTGAGATCAAACTTGTCGGGAAGGTTGGAACTGTTTACTTCAACCTTTTCCAAGACATATAGTTTTGTAAAATCTTTGGTTGGGAAGTTGGCGAAGGTTCCTAAATCGATAGTTTCGATTTGAGTATTTTGGTCGAAATCAACTTTGAGATCATTTTTAATAGTATCGAAGCTAAGATAAGTAATTGGAGTGTAAGACCATTTTGCTTGTTTCAAACTCTTGTAAGGTTTTGTTCCTTGAACCTCAAGTCTCTTCAAATCTGCTTGACCGATGACAAATGGTTGATATTCTAAAATAGTTTTGTCTGGCTTCTTCTTGGTTATACTAAAATTAACAAAAGGTACATCGTAATTGAAAAGGCCTTTTTTCTGGCTATTATACGATAGAATTTCACCAGAAGATTTAAAGTTAATGGTATAAACAGAAGGAGGTAAAGATGTATCTATTTGGAAAAGGAAAACGAAATAAGCTCGACGACAAGACTGAAGCATATTCAAAGTGTTGCCCAATGTTACAAGCATTTCACCTTCTGGTTGGTTAAATCGCCACCCTGTTCTCAGAGTTCCAAAATCATCGCCTCCTTGGATTATTTTACCAGTAGATGGGTCAAATTTGGCTGGGACAAGAGGCCTTGGATATACCACATAACTGAACACAGGTTTGGTTTGTTTAACATTTGATGGTACTACAGGCTCTATTTGTAGATTACAAATATTGTAATCTGTGCTATTGTTAATTTCAATTCTCACTTCAAGGAAAGCACCCTCGACTTCTTTTGGGTAACCTGTCAATGAAATATCATTAGGGTTTGCATTTGGAAGAATCGTGAGTTTAAACTTGTCAATCTTTGGGTCAATTATTGTGGACATTACTGGGTTCGGAAATAAAAGGTTGCTTGGATCACGCCCTCCAGAATATGTCGTAATGGTAATATCACCGTATCCATAAGACAGGTGGAATGGATCGAAATTGATGTTAAACAAGTGTGGCTCACCCACATCTTCAATTGTATGAAGGATGTAAGTAGTATCGAGACCATAACGAACACTCGAGGGTTGAATTTTCGATGTTAGCTTAAGATTTGAGCCTACAGCAAATCCAGAAAGAGTATGAGAAGTAATAACCCAAGGGGAACCTCCAAAGATCTCTTCGACAACCAACCATCCGCCTTTGCTTATTTCAATTAAACCTTCTCTACCCAACCCGTTGTAAATTGCTTGGATTTCTATCCTGGTTTTACCTAATTTTTCAAATTTATCATCGCCGTAGGTTTTATCATTTCCGGGATACCAACCGGACTTAACAATTCCATAAATATCGTCTTGGAATGGTTCCATGGGCCAGTCATTATAATCTTCACCATTACCAAGCATAAAAGCATCGTGAAGAAATCCTGTAGGAGATTGGAATCTGTCGCCTCGGTCATCAATCCAATCATCAATTCCATCGTTATTGTCATCATCAAGTGCTGGGGGAATAAGTAATTGGGGAATGTGTATATGATAGACGAAATCATCTTCGTAAATGGTTACAGTACTCTTCGTGTTTGGATTGTCTAACCATTTTTGGAAAGGTTTCCCATCAATTTTAACAATTTTATCGACATCAAAAGAACCATCGGGTCTTTTAGGAAGTGTTATCGAATAGCCACCAATTCCCTTTGGAATATCGTAAATCAAGTAACCAAAAACTCCATCGCCAAGGTTCTCGACTCCATCTATCTTTTCGGACAAGTCATTATATTGGACATCGTGTCCAACGTTTCGTATCCAATAATAAGAATATTCTGTAGAAGCATCCATAGAAAATTTTAGCAGGGCTTTGCCAGATGCGGGCAAATTCTGTAATCTAATAGTCCCGGTAGTGTCCAATATTTCGAAGCTGTTGGTTAAATATTCAAATTGCAATGGATTTGGAAGTGGTGCCCAGTATGTATATGTTGTTCGAATTGGAGTTACGCGAGTTTCGTTAAATATAGTCTTATAAATCAAGTTAGAGTATTGGGATGAGAGCGGAATTGGACTATTCATATCAATATCGCTACCACCAAGAGAAAGAACTGCGATGAACTCACGATGCGGTTGGGGCACGGTTCCAATGCAATGGTCCGAGATTTTCAATACATATTTTTCATTAAGTGTATCGATAAAAGTAAAACCTTCGTAATTACCTATTTTCTGCAACACAAATTGTTTCCAAACAGGCTCCCCATCAGCACCGGTATCCATCCAATATTTCCATCTCGAGTCGTTTTTGTTAGCTTTAGAGATATCTTTCGTGTAGGGATAAAACATGCCAGGAATATCTTCATCGAGTTTACCAAAAACTTTACCAACTCCGGCGGAGAGTTTGACAAGATCAGGTGGATCCAACCAGATTTCATAGTAACAATAGGGATCAAAATATTCATAACCAGCAATTTTACCAATATCCCATGTAACCTTCCAAACTCGGATTTTGTCCCCTGGTTCTTCAATATCAACAATCCCATCGCCGTTTTGGTCGACAGCGCATTTTCCATCGTGGTCAATATCTTCATAAGAATAAGACTTCCCGCCTCGCAAAGAAGTCCAAGGATTTAACCAGTAAACTTCGGTTTCCTCAATTTTGTAGCCCTTTGGGTAAATAGAAGATGTATCGAGCCACACATCAGGATAACCATCGCTGTCCATATCGTACTCGGGATTGTTTTTGTCGTTGCTTCCACGAAGAATATCAACATATTTGCCACCTGGAGTTTTCAATATTGGAATATTAAGAGATTTATCTGACCAATAAAACGGAACATCTTTGGGGATATATTGAACATATTTAGTTTCGACAGCTGGTGTTCTTTCTTTGTTTTCAATGATAGTGAATACCTTAAAAGGTTGAAAGTCAAGGTATAAGATATTCTTCCAATTCAAGTCTGTATCGGCAATCAAGCGAGCTGAAAATAGTATTTCAGCGTAGTTACGATATTTAAGAAAGTACTCAATTCCATTTAAGCTTTTAAATATTACTTCGCATAAAGAAACATAGAGATAATTCGACCAAGAAATGTATTTTGAAACTTGTCCGTGTATCGGATCTTCTGGATTGGGAGTTGTTACTAAAATGGTGATTTCTTTCTCCTCAAAAGGGCTTAGGGTAATATCTTTAAATGTAATATCAGTTCCAGAAATGATGAATGAAACATTTGTTGCTTTTACCGACAAGACCTTGAAATAATTCCTTATCCTTTCGTAGATAATAATTTCACCCACACTAATATTTGAAAGATTTCGTATTTTTAGTCTAACCTCAAATGTGTCTAACCTGTCGTATGAAATGGCGTTTACTCCTGCAGTAATTTCTGATGGCAAATTGTTATAAATCGAACGAGTTACATCAATTGTAGAACAAAATGCTGATAATATAGCATTCATAGTCCATTGTAACTGACGGCTTCCTTTGCTTAGTTCATTCATCCCACCTATGGTAGGTAACCCAGTATTTACAATTATCCTACCACCATTTGCATTCTTTCCACACAGCACAAATACAACGGGATTTTGAGTACCTTGTAAAAATGAAACAACATCAGCATTACTCAAACTAACCTTAGGAACAGAACTAGCATATAATTTATCCCTAACAGCAAATCTTGTAAATGAAATTGGATGCATAACATTGGTGAATTCTACAGGCAAAAGATTGTCCTCGTTGGTGTAAGAATAAGAATTTTTGAAATCGACCGCACCATTTTCTAAGTAACCCAGCTTCTCAAGAAAATAAACTGCATTGCCCTCTGCATAAATAGTTCCACCACGAGATAGAAATTCGTCGAACTTCTTTTTAATATTGGGATACTTGGCAAAAATTTTGTTGATAAAATATTTATCATCATCTCCGTATTTTCGAAAAGGAGGAATTATCAAAAGACGAGAAGAAGGAGAAATCCCGCTGGAATCGATGGATTTTTCGTTGGCAATGTAATACATATTATCGTAGAAAACTAAATCGAAAAGATTTTTAAAGTAAAGCGAAGCCCAAGAAATTGTAGCATTGTTTTGGAGTATTTCACTTTGAAATAGACAAACAATTTGATTGTTATGTTTGAATTGCAATGAGAAATGTTGTCGATTGTTAATTGAATATTGAGGATATTCAACCTTCGCGACAGAAGAGAAATCCTTTGGTATAATGTCGGGATAAATGAAAGACCCAGCATTTTCACCTTCGGCAACCCAATAGATAGAATATTCTCCAAACTTGGGAAAAAGAATACTGTCCATCGTGGAATTAGTAAACCGAAAGTCAACGAAAGAATATTGAAGAGCAAATTTGTAAGCTCTTAGGAAGTCTTTTTGCAGTGAATCCGTAGGAACAATGCTGACAATTGAAAATGCCTTTGGAGATAAGCAAAATAGCAATAATGAGAAAAGCAGAACCTTTTTCATTTAACCTCCAACAAATCTTTGCCAAATTAATAAAAAAAAGAGCAAGATGTTACATTAGACATAGTCAAATAATTAACAAAGCGAACAACTTTGAAGAAATAACAGATTAACTATATTTGCTAAAACATTATTAATCGGTTATTTTTATTAAAATAAAGAAAACTGCTTCATCTATCTTACTTTGAGACTACCTCAAGTAAGACAAGGAACAGTTAAAATAATGTGAAAATTAAATTACTTAACTACAGGAACTGCAAATCTATAGATTCTTTCGTTTTCTTTGACTTCAACAAGATAAATTCCACTAGGTAAACTTTCAAAGTCAACCAAAATTCCTTTTTCAAAGACTTGTCTTGAATATTGAGAATGAATAATAGATTGTCCGAAAGTATTGTAAATATTTAAGGACGAAATTTGGGCATTTTCCAGGTTGAATTCAAATACAACTTGATTGGGTGCAATAAAGAAAAATTTTGGGGAATAATTATCAAAATTATTCACAGAGACTATCACAGTATCTACACTGACTTTAATTGGTTGAGTGAAAAGCTCGCCACAGGTTCCTGTGACTTTACACTTATAAACACCTTCGTCTGGTTTCGAAACGCTTTGTATTTCAAAAACGTTTTGATTTGCACCAATTAATCTCTCGTCGTCTTTATACCATTGGTAGCCAAGTTTGTCGCCAGTTGCATAAACATAAAGAGCAAGTCTCCCAAATTTTTTTACAGTTGTGTCGTTAGTTTGAGCAATTATTTTGGTTGAGGGGATAAAATCTATGTTAAAAACTTGAGTTTCAGCAGTTGCAGGACAAGGACCAGAGGCAATACCCTTATATTGTCCTTTCTTTGAAGCATCAATATTTCTAACTATTAACTCTGAATCCGTTGCACCACTGATTGGTGAGCCATTGTATAGCCATTGATATCTTATGCCTGAACCCCGTGCCTTCATATAAAGTATTACTGAATCACCTTCGCAAACAATTGGATTCGAGGGTGTACTTTTTGCTTCCAACATAGTTGGAAGCTCATAAATTAAGAAAGGATTTCCAAGTACTGCAATGATTCCACGAGGATGTGAAACACGGAGCCAAACGCTATCTGCATAGAATGTTGGAGGAATATTCCAAGAATAATTTAATCCCTTTATGTTTTGTGCAAGTGGTTCCCAAGAGCCAGATGCACCAAGTTTTATGTCAATATCGAATGTTTCGGTTGCTGGAAGAGTTTCCGAATTCCATTTTATATTAAGAATTGAATTAGGGCAAATTCTTTCTTTGCCAATTGGGTTTTCAAACCTTAAATCGATATTAGAGTTTTTTAATAAAATAATATTATTTGTTCCTTGGTATCCAGTACCGGAAATAGGATGTATAGTTGTCAAATTCTTTGAATTGGTTAAACCAGCAAGATAAAAATCACCAACTGGGGTTAAAAAGAAAGCAGACGAGGAATCGTCGTCCACTGTTCCATAAATATCACTAAAATTAATGCCGCTTCCATCGGAAACCATTTGAGCATAAAATATGTCGTATCTACCAATCTTTTTTCCTGTAGGATTGTTCACAATTGGAAAGTTAGTAGAATTCGTATAACCAAAAATATGAAGGAATTTGCCAAGCAAAAGCATTCCAGTAGGATAATCGTTGCTCGAACCACCTAAATAAGTAGAAAAATCCAAATCCTGCCGCTTGTAAGTCAAACCGTAACCACCTTGCGAAGTAATGATATTGGATAACCCCGCAACAAAAATTTCTACACCACCTCTATGAGTATTTTGGTAGGCATTTTGTGATACTGGAAAGCTTGGGTTTGTTGTTTCTTTATATGTTATTCCAGTAAAAATAATTTTCTGATCTGATGTGTAAGTACAAGAAATTCCGATATCATCTGCTGTACCACCAAAAAATGTTGAAAAATCAAGTTTTCCTCCATCTCCAAGTAATTTGACAGCGAAAGCATCCCACCCACCGTTAAAAGTTCTATCGTAGGGAGCCTCCGTGACAACTGTTTGCCAACCTACTTGTTGGGTGCGATAAGGAGCAATTGGAAAATCTTGTGACTTTGTGGTCCCAGTAATAAAAATATTGCCTGCTTCACTTACTGCCATTGAATAAGGAATGTCATCGTCACCACCACCAATATAAGTGCAATAGTCTACCAATTGCCCAGAAGAAGATAGTTTGAAAATAAATAAGTCTTTTCTTCCTTTTATTTTTGTTTGAATTGCCCCACCAGTTGCTGGCAAATTAGTTGATTCTGTGTAACCGCAAACATAAAATCCTTTATCAGGTCCTAATTGAGCGGAAGTGACAATGTCATCTCTGTTTCCACCAGCATAGGTAGAATAAACAATAGTCTTTAAATCTGAGTTGAATTTGGTTATAAATGCATCATATAAACCATTTAACGAATTATTAAATGGGTTGACCACTGGAAAATCACTGGAATTTGTTGTTCCACCTAAATAAACATTACCCACTTCGTCGATTGAAAGACCAGCAATGTAATCATTTCCACCCCCACCGAAGAATGTTCCGTATATTAGATTTCTTCTGGCCCCCCTAAGGTCAAATTTACAAACGAAGGCATCTTTAATATCATTAAATGTATTGTCGTAAGCCCCTTCGGTTGTAGGGAAATTATTAGAACTAGTCCAGCCGGCAGCAATTAAGATCCCTGTTGAAATTTCTTTTAAAGTTACTATCCTATCTTCATTAGAACCACCGAAGTAACTCAACATTACTATTGGGTCGATCACAAGTTCTTTGCTTTTATCGTAGTCTCCAATCTCAAAAGAGAACTCAGCATCACCTTTTTGAATAAATCGACAAGGAACTTGTGTTATAGATTCATTTTCTTTTTGAAAAGCAAAAAGATTTGTGTTGACAACTTCTCCGAATCGAGTATAAAACTTAATGTTTTCGCCATCAGTAGAAACTGAATAAACTCCGTTAAATTGAAGAATTATATCGGCGGGATTCCCGCCAGGCTTAATCACAAAATCATAACGTGGGCTTTCCCCTTCGTGTTTCAATACCAAGTCGATATTGGGATAAACATCAAAAAACCTAATCATTTTAAATCCCTGGACATCGGTTACCCACTTGTTAGGATTTTTGCCAAAAAAGAAATTAAGTTTCCAAGGACTAGGCTCTTCTAAAATAGAAGAATTTAGAAATGCGTTTCTGAGATTAATCTTAACCAAATGGCCATGTTTTATTATCTGTTCATTCTGCTGCTCTAAAACATAATAATCAAAATTCAAGCTTTTATCGGTTACCAAAAGATTATAACCGTTGCCTTTTGCGTGGTAGCGAAAATCCCCATTCCATTGTCCTTTGTTTGCCACAAAATAATCGTTATAAAATGCAAATGAAGTAACGCTATTAAATATCAAAAAGGCAATAATTAAGCCAAGTTTTGAGTAAATTACCTTCATTTGTACACCCTTTTTTATTAACAAATATTATTTTCAAATAACTTTTCAAATTTAATAAAAAATTTAATAAACAAAAAGTTACGTTAAAAAAATTAGAAAAATTTAATTCATTTCCTCTAATTTATAAAGTTGTTCTATCAAATCGGAATATTTTCTTTCAACAACATGTCGTTTCACGCTCATTTTCGGACTTAATTCACCAGTATCGACAGAAAACGATTCTGTTAGCAATGCAAACTTCCTAACTCGCTCATATTTGGTTAAGTCTTTCTGCAATCGGTCTATGTCGTTTTTGATAATTTTGATTACCTTATCATTAGAAACCAATTCGGAAATATTATTGTACTTGATTTCCAAGACTTCGGCAAGTTTCTTCAATTCATCAAAATTTGGAAGTATTAACGCAGTATTATATTCCCTGTTGTCGCCAATAATTATGCACTGGTCGACGAATTGACTTTGGCATAAAATATTTTCAATTATTTGGGGAGCAATATTCTTTCCCCCGCTATTGATAAAAATATACTTCTTCCTATCTGTAATTTTTAGATTTTGGCGCTCGGTAATAAAACCAACATCGCCAGTATAGAGCCAATTATCCTCGTCTATTGCGGTTTTGGTAGCATTTAAGTCGTTCCAATAACCACGCATAACATTTGGACCACGGACAAGAATTTCTCCGTCTTCTGCGATCTTAACTTCCACGCCATCTAATGGTTTCCCAACAGTTCCAAATTCAACATCATTTTCGCGAGTTACTGAAACTACAGGTGATGCCTCTGTAAGCCCATAACCTTCGTAAATTTTATAACCAATTGACCAAAAAAATATATTAACATCAACATTGAGTGGGGCACCTCCAGAGATAAACCTTATTTTATCTAAACCAATTTTTTCGCGTATTTTCGAAAAAACAAGATTGTTTGCAAGTTTGTATTGATTCCTCAACACGAACGAAGTTTTTCCGATTGTGGATTCAATTGTAAATTTCTTTCCAATATCAATAGCCCAATCGAAAATTTTTCTTTTGATTCTACTTTCCTTGGCAATTTGGGAGATAATCTTTTTACGAATAATTTCCAACAGACGGGGAACCGTTGTCATCAAACTTGGTTTAATTTCTTTTATATTTAAACTAATCGTTTCCAATGATTCGGCAATTCCAATAAGCGCCCCACAAAAGAAAGCAGCGTAAATCACAGTATGTTCATAAGCATGACACCAAGGCAAATAGGACAAAAATATATCTTTCTCGCTTATCTCAATGGACTTTGCGGAGGAAATCACGTTTGACACAATATTGCTATGAGTCAAAACCACACCTTTCGGGTTTCCGGTGGTTCCACTTGTATAAATAATGGTTAAGATATCCTCGGGTTTTATTTTGGAAATTTTTTCTTGAATTATATTACTTAAATGATGTTTCTCGCGAGAATGCTCTCCAATTTCAAGAATTTCATTAAAGGTTTTCAAGGATAGGTCAGAATCTTGAGAAATGTCTATGTTATCAAGAATAATCAAATGCCTTATAGAAGGAATGTTATTTTGAACCTCTTTAATTTTATTCAATTGATATAAATTTGAAACGATAATTCCAGTAGCTGTACAATCGTTGAGGATAAATTCTTCCTGTTTTGGCGTGGTGCTTGGGAAAATGGGAACAGTTATAGCACCAATAGAAGCTATGGCAACATCAACGATAAACCATTCAATACGATTTTCCGATACAATTGCGATTCTATCGTTTGGTTTGAACCCTAAGCTAAGCAACCCAAGAGCAAAGTTCTCAATTTTGTACCACAATTCAGAATAATTTAGATCTTGGTAACTTCCATTGACTTTGTACTTGAAAGCAATTCTTCTTTCCAAATATTTAGAACAAACAGTATAGACAAGGGAAGGTAGACTATCAATGTTTGTTTGCATAAAAAAGAGCCTCCTAAGAAATATTACATTTTCGAGTGAAAAGGTGGGAATTAAAATGCAAATACAAAACGAAAGACTTCGGACCATTTAACAACTTCAAGCACCCTGTAACCGAGAAACGTGCCGAACCCAATTAAGGTGAGCCCAGTAAATTTATGAATTTTTGCGAGAAACTCTTCGGACATTTTACATTTAAATGAAACAAAAGTCCTAACAAGGAAAGCAAGCCATAAAAGGTTTCCCAAGCCAAAGCCAAGTGCAAAGAAAAAATTACTTATTAAACCTGGTTTAATGAAGCCGAATTGTTGTACGTTTAATACAACATAACCAAGGGAAGGCAGAAAAGTTGGATTAACAATATTTGTCAATGCAATGCCAATACCTACAAAAAATGGACCACGACTTGACATGCGTTCGATAATTGGAATGGATGCGGAGTTTGCATTTTCGTTTATTCTTTTTGAGGACTTAAAATGGGAAACCCCCAAAGCAATGAGCATTAATACAATCAAAAGCTGAACAGCGGTTATCAAAAAAGGATAATGATGAGAAAATTTGTTAGCCCATTCGATTATAGCTGATGTAGCAAAGATAGCAATCAAGCAATATATAAAATCCATAATAGCAGTTCCCAAACCAGAGAGAAAACCATGTCGGGAGCTATTGCTCAATCCGTATTTTACCGCAGTTAATGCCGCAGGTCCAGGGGGTAGAGCCAATATTATCCCCACAATTATACCTGGTATTATTGACAACATACTTTCCTTCTATTTGTATAAAATTTTAAACACTGTAAAAAGGAATCCACACTAAATTAACAATAATTTTTTAAAATCAAAATTTTTTTCGTGGTCTTTGAAAATTTCCTTTCCTGGTGGGTAGTATACTCTTCCTAAATACAAGCCCTTTTCTTTTGCTAAAGGGCTTGGAAACTTTTTGACTTTTGTTTCCAATGCATAACTAACTTCTTCTATATTTCTTCTTCCTCTTGCCACATCAAGCATTATTCCAACCAAGCTCCTTACAAGTCCATAAACAAACCTATTAGCTTTAATACTATAAAGAAATAAATTATCACTTAATTTTTTCCAATTGCTTATTTCGACTCTACATATGTAGCTTTTGGTTGAAGGATTTTTTTTTGCAAAAGGGGTAAAATCGTGTTCTCCGATAAAAATTTCTGCAGATTTGTTAAGCAAATTCAAATTAAGATCGAAAGGACAATACAATGCATAATTGCGGAAAAAAACAGAATTGGTTGTCGAAACTAAATACAAATATTCTCTCGCAACTGCATCTTTTGTTGCATGGAACATTGATTCAATGATCTTGGCATCCAAAATACGAATATCTGGCGGGAGGGTTGAATTAATTGCAGATGCTAATTTCTTTTCGGGAATTGGGAAATTATTATCAATTCTTGCATGTGCAACTTGTGCTAAAGCATGTACCCCAGCATCTGTTCTTCCAGCCCCAATAACGAAAACTTTTTTGCGGGAGACAATTTCAATTGCCCTTTCTAATGTTTCTTGTATTGAGATAGAATTTTTCTGCCTTTGCCAACCTGAGTAATTAGTACCATCGTACTCAATTAGAAAAACGATGGTCCGCCTCATCTCGCTCACTCAATTGCACCTGGTCGATTCAAATCGTTGAAAAGTGAAATCACTTCATCCAAAGTTTTTGCACCTAAATCTCCTTTGGTGTGTCTTCGTACAGAAACCGTACTAGTTTCTACTTCCTTTTTTCCAATAATTAAAGCAAAAGGTATCTTTTGAGTTTCGCTCTCGGCTATCTTTTTGTTGATTCTTTCATTGCGTAAGTCTAAATTAACTCTAAACCCAAGATTATTAAGTTTTAGCGAAACTTCATTCGCATAAAAATGTTGCTCTTCTCCAATTGGCAAAATAGAAACTTGTACTGGTGAAATCCAAAATGGAAAATTACCAGCAAAATGCTCGATTAAAATTGAAAGGAATCTTTCGAGGGAGCCAGCAGGTGCA
The DNA here is from genome assembly GCA_964524325.1 of uncultured Hyphomicrobiales bacterium. GTDB lineage: Bacteria > Bacteroidota > Ignavibacteria > Kapaibacteriales > UBA2268 > Naka2016. The sequence goes on along the minus strand of CAZGCT010000004.1, from coordinate 6,440 downwards.
CGGTGAATTATTACAGGACGATGTGGCTGATTATCGGAACCAATATATTCCAATTGGAAACGCTCTGGCATAACATAGTCTACTTGCACAGTCCCCAGTTGCCATTTTCGTCCAATTGCATCTTTTACTATGAAATCTATTTTGGGTCCATAAAATGCAGCCTCTCCTTCAACTAAGAAATAGTTTAGATTGATCTCGTCGGCAACTTCTTTAATTTCCTTCTGGGCTCTATCCCAGAGCTCTAAGTCTCCACCATATTTTGAAGTGTCGTCGTCTCGAAATGATAACCTTGTAGAAAAGTCCAATTTAAAAAGGCCAAAGAAAAATTGCATTAAATCTACTACACCTTTAATTTCGTCTTTCAATTGCTCGACAGTGCAGTAAATGTGAGCATCATCTTGAGTGAAGCCTCGGACCCTGGTCAACCCAGTTAGCTCACCAGATTGCTCGTAGCGATAAACTGTTCCAAATTCGAGGAGACGAAGAGGCAAATCACGATAACTTCTTGGTTTGCTTAGGTATATTTGATGATGGTGAGGACAATTCATTGGCTTAAGTATGTATTCTTCGTCTTCTACTTTCATTGGTGGGTACTGAGAGTCTTTGTAATAAGGATAATGTCCAGAAGTTTTGTAAAGCTCAAGGTTGCCAATGTGTGGAGTAATAACTTCTACATAACCACGACGTATTTGCTCTTTGCGAAGAAAGTCCTCCAAAATTCGCCGAATAGTTGTACCTTTGGGAAGCCAAATCGGCAAGCCACCACCAACAGTAGGAGTAATCAAAAAAAGTTCCAGTTCGCGGCCCAACTTGCGATGATCTCTTTTTTTAGATTCTTCTAGCATCCTCAAAAATTCGTCCATCATCGACTTCTTGGGGAATGTAATTCCGTAGATACGAGTCATCATATTTCTGCTACTATCGCCACGCCAATAAGCCCCAGCAACATTTAACAATTTTACATACTTTATTTTGCTTGTATTGGGAATGTGCGTTCCCCGACATAAGTCCACAAAATTACCTTGCTTGTAAAATGTGATATTTTCGCCTTTCAATCCTTCAAGAAGTTCCAATTTGTATTCGTCTCCAACTTTCTTGTAATGTTCTATAGCTTCCTCCCAAGAAATCTCGATTCTTTCGTACACAGCATTTCTTTGAGCAAGCTCTAACATTTTCTGCTCAATCTTTGGCAGGTCCTCGTTGGAAATCTTTAATCCATTTGGCAGATCAACATCGTAATAAAAACCATTATCTATTGCTGGACCGACGCCAAACTTAACCCCTGGATACAACTCTTGTATTGCCTCTGCCATTAAGTGGGCAGAAGAATGCCAGTAGATTTCTTTTCCTTCCTCATCATCGAAAGTAACAAAGCGAATAGTTCCATCTTCGTATATTTTTCTTGTTAAATCTATCTTTTCGCCGTTGAAGACAGCTCCCAAAGCATCGTTGGCCAATTTTTCTGAAATTGACCTAGCAATATCTATAGCTTGAATACCTTTCTGATATTCGCGAAATTCTCCATTTGGAAAACTTATTCTCATCGTTTTCTATACTTTATTGCAAAAAATAAATTACTTCAACGATTTTATGTATAGTTTATTTATTCCTAAGGATTAAAAAATTGTGTAAAAAATTTGCTACTTCCCGAACTCTCGAATCTTCCACAAAAATTTTGCTTATGTTCCCTTTTGGATAGGAATAAAAAAATATTAATTCTGACTCTAAGATACTTAATACGGAATGCATTATTTTTGAGTCAACGTTGAGCAAGGTAACTACTGAGACCTTTTTGCCCTCCTCTTTGAGCACGTTGTTTTCTACGTTTAATTTAAAAGAAAAGTCGCTTGCTTGCTGAAGAAAATTAACATTGCTAGAAAACTCCGGAGTTTTAATAAAAAAATATTCGGTAAAGTAATAAGGTCCAGAAATTAACAAAAGCATTGGTTGTTCTTTTGTGGATTTGCAAACTCTAGTTTCTCCGGCATCTGGCTCAAAAGCACTTTTATAACAGTACTCAATTTCAGGATTTTGAACAAAAAAATCATACATTGAAGGATGAATCAGTTTTAAACCATTTACCGAGGCAATGCGTGCAGTTTCGAAAGAAATCTCTGGAATAAGCAAAGTGCCCAAAACAATTTTCGGGTCGGAGGAACGAATACCAACAACATCAGTCCAAAAAATCACAGACTTTGCACCCATTAAGCTTGCAACAAGTAAGGCCGATAGATTTGAACTTTCGAAACCCATTGTCGTTGTAGTGCCACTTTCCGATGTTCCAACGAATCCGGGAAGAAAAACCAAATTTGAATTTTCTAAAGCTGGACGAAGATTTTCTTCCAAAGCTTTATGGGTCTTTTCTACTATTGGTTTTGCGTTTCCATAGTTTGAATCAGTGATAATAAGTTCAGAAGAATTCAAAAATTCAACAATAATATTATTACATTTTAGGTATCCTTCAAGTATAAACGAGGAGAAATACTCACCAAAAGAAAGCAATTTGTCCATAGTGCGTGAAGTCAATTCTTTTGTTACCGAGATTCCAAAAAGAATTTTCTCGAAGGAATCGAAAAGTTCCTCGAGTTTGTCTTTTGTATTACAAAGAATTCTTTCATCATGGATTAAAGAATTCACCAAGTTCGAAAGACTTTTTCTCACCTCTTGAAATTTCATCAAAGCAAATTCTAAGTCTTTATCTTTAGCAGTAAGACCTATTTCTTTTAATTTCCTTGAAAGGGTAGAAAAAGCGGAGAAAACAAAAACAGTAGGTTGAGCACAGTGATTCTTGATGATATTAACTAAAAAAGTAAAATTTTCGGGTGTATTAAGAACTGCACCGCCAATTTTCATTACAGAAAGATTTTTCAAGTGTTTACCTTCCTTATAATTTTCAAAATTAAAAAATTAGTGAAGATTTCTGATTGTCAATCATTCTGACAGTGTGTAAAATTTTGCACACCTTTATAATAAAAAGTTAATTTTTTTTCTCAAAGTGAAAAAAAAATTACACTTGTTAATTAATTTTCTTTTTTTTGCTTCTTTATATTTGTAATGAGTTCATGTTAATGAATGAAAAAAATGAATAAAAAAATATATGTAGTATGTTTCACAATTTTGGAGGTTCTCCAATGAAACCCTCTTTTAAAATCTCTATGCTTTTTGGAAGTTTGTTGCTAGCATTCTTCCTTGCTTTCGTTCCATCCCGTCTTTCGTCGCAACCAGCTGGGTACTGTAATGTTTATCCTGCAGATATTCCATCGGGATACTCCTACACTTACCAATACTGTTACGGTGGTCTTTATTATGGGTACATTACTAACGTAAAAATCAGGGATGTAAGTACAGGGGCTTGGGTACTCGATTGGACAACTGGGGATAATAATTGCTTTACTTTCACCGGGCAAGAAGCAAAACTTAAACTTGGAAAGACTTATCATCTTTTCTTCTCATTCTTTATGCCTTACTCTTGGTATTGCCAATACATCGCTCAATACGGCTATAATGTCTACTGCTATGGCCTTGCTTGGCTTGATTGGAATATGAATGCAAGGTTCAATGACCCAAATGAATTTATTGGAGTTCAAACTCTTCAACTTGAAAATTGGAATGCAAGTACTTGCGTTGGAACCTATGGACCTTTTGTGATTACAGTCCCCAATACACAACAAGTTGGAAAAACTCGACTTCGCGTAGCCCATAATATGTGGGGACATAACGGGGGGACTGGTAGCACTGGTTGTTATTTATATTATGTTTGGGATTATCCACCTTACTATTTTTACTACTATGCCTATGGCGAAGCCGAAGATTATGTAATTGAATTTCTACCCGACATCGAGGCAACTTTTCCTGCCGACGGTGACATTCTCCTAGCAAATGAAACATATGATGGAAGCAGTCCCAGCCGCCCGCGTCCTATGCTCCGAATGGGTTCAACTCAACCCAGTGGTGCAATACTTAGATACCGAATTGTTGGACCAAAACCAGCAACAACAGTAGTTTACGAAGGGCTTGACCCAGCTACCGGTTCCATCGACATTAATATGGGTGGTTATCGTCAATACGATATTACAAGAGCACGTGGTACCTTTGCCACTGCAAACGCTGGCTTCCGCGCTACTCGAGGTGGTGAATATCGATTAACAGCTACGGTTGGTGGGACAGCCGCTCCTGCAGAAACAAATCCAAACTTCACCGTGGCTTGGGATAATGACTTGTCGATATCTGGAGTAGTTTCGCCAAGAACTAATTTGCCACCAAGGTTTATGAAGTATTTGCGTGGACAGAATATTCGCATAATCGTAATTCATCAAAATACAGGACTCAATAATATTACCGAATTTTATTCCACTGCTCGAATTGTAGACCCAAATGGTGTCGAAGTTTACAATCGAACAGTGCACTTTGATTCCAACAACGACCCACGATATTCAGCTTTGCAACCAGGTCAAAAAATTGAGTTGGAGTTTCCAACTTTCCAAACAAACACAATTGGGGTTTTCAAATTGTATGTGAATTGTAGCTTGGAAAGTGCAGTCGACCAGGAAGCTTACAACAACTATTTCCCCCGTCAAGACGAAGCAAATTACACATTCGAAATTGCTTACGAATTCCAAGTCAGAGCTAACAAAGTCGTAAAACCTGCAATGAATGAACAAATAATTGGAAATCGGCCATACATTCCTGTTGGTGAATTTAAAAACTTAGGAGTTAGCGTTGCATCCGACTTTCCAGCCAGATTGATTATTTATAAACTTCCCGATACGCTTAACTCCGTTTATCAAAGCACAATAACTATACAAGATATACAATCCGGCACATATAACACCAAGACTGTTGATTTTGACGTGTTCATACCACGTGAAACCGGCCAGTACTTGGCTAAACTAATCTGTATTCACCCAGAAGATCCACTCCGCTCAGATGATACAACCTGGTCCTACTTCAGTGTGCTTGGCGGACTTGCTGGAACATACCGAGTTGGAGTTGGCCAAGATTTCCCGACAATCGATTCAGCAATGAATGCCCTATACCTACGTGGGTTAAGTGGAAATACAGTATTCGAGCTTACCGATTCATACTATCAGGTAAGGGCTCGCACCAGTGTTGATCCCATGGCTCCTGCTTGGGATTTTCGCTCTTGGATTTTAAATCTTGGCTATAATGCAGATTTGAATACAACTTATACTGTAACTTGGAAACCTTCTACCCAAAGATCTTTAACTAAAGGAAGTATTACTATCGAGCTCATAGCACCCACTGGAAAAGGTATTGCATTTGGACAAACCACAAAACCATCGAATACTTATTCAGTGTATTACGAGTATAGAACTAAGGGCTCCATTTCAAGGAAATATATAAATTCACCTGGCTACATTATTTTCGATGGAGGCCAGCAAAAATCAATCAAGTTGAGACTGGTAAGTTATTCGCGAGGTGGTGGCCAAGCAATTTACATGGGTCCTGGTTCACATCATATTCAAATCAAGAATCTTATTATCGAAAATGCAAATTCGACACTTGCCGACAAAACTTGGTTACCAATGACAGCATATAGTCCCGTTTATGGCTTCACCTATACACCTGATACTTTGCTACAAGGATCTACAGTTTTAGGGTTTTCTGCAGGTGTTGTCTTGAGATCGCATTTGCCATACGACCAGATAGAACGAGAGCAGGCTTCAATTATGGGGTTGGATACCATTCCTTCACACAGCAATTTAATTGAAGGAAATGAAATTTACGGCTTTGGCTATGGTATTGTCTCATTAGGTTATGGGCAATTGTGGCGAGAAACTCATTACATTAAATATTACAATAATAACAATACTTTCGCTAAAAATACTATTTATAACATTAAACGAGCCGGTATCTTCCTTGGATACGAGCAAAACTCCCAAGTCGTTGGCAACAAAATCTTCACTGTAAATGGCGGTTCAGTTGATGCTTATGGTATTCTTCTCGGTGGCGAAGGCTCCTCTGCCTACAAAGGATATCATAACATTGGAATATCCATTAATGGTAATGAAGTTAGTGGTGTCTCATCGAACGTCGGTGCTGTTGGAATAAAGGTTGAACAAGAAGCAAATGTTCTTCCACATCCATACCTTGGCGAGGTAATTTACCCCGATGTTGCTGAGTCTGTACAGATTTCAAACAACATTGTTTGGGGTATTACTGTAGGAACTGGAACTGCTTACCGCGCAGGTATTCATCTTTTGACATCTCGTAGACCTAGTTCTGATATTATTGCATACTTCTTAACTCCAAAAAGACTTGGTTACTACTCAAGAAACGACAAAATTGCTAACAATACCGTTGTAATTAGTCCTAATCCTGGTGTTGTTTCTACTAACCCAATTGCCGCCATTGGTATCCAAAATGCAAAGAACACATTGTTGATGAATAATGCCATTGCTTTGCTCGACATGAATGTC